>CAVZNJ010000021.1:0-66625 GCA_963776615.1 uncultured Verrucomicrobiae bacterium | reverse complement strand
GTTATGTCGTCTACTCGTTCAGTTGGTCTTGCTATTCACGGTCGACGTTTACTGGGCCGCGTGTCAGACCGCGGCGATGCTCGCCGCGGCGTGGGTGCTATACATCTGGTTTGCGACTGACTGGGACAAGCAAAGGCTCGGTTTCGTCGCGGGCGAGAACGGTCTGCGCATCGCGAGGGTGCTCTACGGTCTGGCCTTGATCCCATTTGGTCTGGCTCATTTCACTTACCTAAAGCAAACGGCTGTGCTCGTGCCCGGGTGGCTGCCGTGGCATGTGGCGTGGGCCTATCTTACGGGCGCAACTTTCATCGCGGCCGGCATCGCAATAATTATCGGGGTGTGGGCCCGGTTGGCAGCGGCTCTTTCGACTTTGCAGTTGGGTCTCTTCTTTCTCCTGGTATGGATACCAAGGGTGGGGGAAGGTTCTCTAACGGCATTTCAGTGGGGTGAGACCGTGGTCACCTGGGCGCTGATGAGCGCCGGCTGGGTCATGATGGATTCTTATTGCGCTACGCCATGGCTGCCAGTGAAGAGCCGACCAGTCTAAAGCCGTAACGGATTGCGAAGCGAATGGCCGGGCTCTCAAACGCTGAAAACTCCAGATATGAATTCCGGCGGCCACGGCTCGGAGATCAGAGCGCGTTCGCATCGGTCGGCCGCTCGTTTTTCACGACTTTGGCTCAGCTACCGCGACCTGCGACAAACCTTTGGAACGAATGCTGCACCTCGCGATCAATCTGATCCGTGGCACGCTTTGATTTTTCATCCTTACCTGTGTCGGGTCCGAAGTTATGGCCGACACCGGCTTGCGCTTCGTGATGCTATCGGCATGACGTGCGACATTGTAACGGTTCGCGGCTTCACGCGAAGCAGGATCCCATTGGAACGGCCGCTTCAGTGCGTGCTCCCAGTTTCTTACGTTGTCCTCCACACTCAACGGTGCGTTCAGGATCGCGGCTGCGGTTACCGGCACATCGGATTGGACGAGCGCAAGCAGAACCGCGGCGCCTCCGGCAGAAAAATCGAAAAGGCCGATCCCGCCGCTGGTGTCGAGCTGATAGGTGGTTGCGATTTCGTGAACGAGCATTGGTAACTCTGAGGCGGCTCCGTTAATGCAAGGAAAGAACAGGCCATTGACGAAGTCCCTTTCCTGCACCCGCTTGAGTTCCTCGATGTCACCGGCTGGCAAACGACGAGCGACAAGTGGCAGGTTTCCAT
This sequence comes from uncultured Verrucomicrobiae bacterium, assembly GCA_963776615.1. Taxonomy (GTDB): domain Bacteria; phylum Verrucomicrobiota; class Verrucomicrobiia; order Chthoniobacterales; family UBA10450; genus Palsa-1392. The sequence continues at coordinate 65,407 of CAVZNJ010000021.1, read as the reverse complement.
AGGCAAGGACGCCGGGGAATTTCTCCAAAGGCAAGGCGGGCGCCAGCGCTTGAGGAGTCTGCGGAGGGCCAAACCCACGGAACAACACGACAAGCGGCGAATAGCGCCACCAGGACATTCTCCATGACAGGTGGGCTCGGACCTTTAGCGGTTAGAGCTCGGAGGTGAGCGCGCGTTCGCGTTCGAGCAGAGTTGGATGCGAATAATAAAAACCGCTGTAGAGCGGGTGCGGCGTGAGATTGCTCAGGTTCTTTTCGCTCAACTTACGTAATGCCTGAACGAGTGACTGCGCCTCGCCCATGATCATGCGAGCGAACGCGTCTGCCTCGTATTCGAACCGGCGCGACCAGAGGTGAGTGAAGGGCGAAAGCCAGAAGGTGATCGTTCCCGCCAATAACCCAAAGAGCAGCATCGCGGGTGCAACATTGGCCGCGGCAAATCCGGCATGATGCTCAAAGCCAAACGCGCGATAGAACCATTCCTGGCGGGCCAGCCACGCAATCATGGCGAAAGCGATAAAAACACCCGCGATGGAGAGAGCGAGCAATTTAAGGACGTGGCGCTTTTTGTAATGGCCGATCTCATGGGCGAGGACCGATTCCAGTTCCGGCTCGGCGAGCTGCGCGACGAGGGTGTCGAAGAGGACGATTTTTCGAAAACGGCCGAAGCCGGTGAAAAAGGCGTTGGAATGACGCGAGCGTTTGCTGCCGTCCATGACCTCGATATTGCGCGTGGGAAAATCGGTCCTCCGCGCTAGGGCAAAGAGCCGGTCGCGCAACCTTCCTTGCGGCAGCGGCGTGAACTTGTTGAAAAGCGGCATGATCAGCGCCGGTGCAATGAGGAGCAGGAGCAATTGAAACGCGATCACGACCGCCGCCGCCCAAAGCCACCAATTCGCGCCGGTCCACTCGATCAGTTTCAAGACTAGCACAAGCAATGGATAGCCGAGCACGAGGGCGAGGAGAAAACCTTTCACGCGATCAAGCACCCAGGTCTTCATCGTGATGGTGTTGAATCCGAACCGCTCTTCGAGTTTGAATTGCGCGTACCAGCCGAACGGCAATTCAGGAATGCTCAGGGCGACACCCACGGCAAAGAGAAAACCAGCCATGACCCAGACCGATGTGCCGAAGCCCGCGCTGAATCTTGCGAACGCCCATGGCAACAACCCGCTGAAAAGCACCGCAACCAGCAGCACGGCGTCGAACACGTCGACGAAATTGTCAAAGCGCCCTTTCGCCAGGGTGTAGTCAGCCGAACGACGATATGTCGCCTGATCGAAGATTCCGCGAAATGGCGGAGGCAGCTCTTTCGCGTGCGCCTGCACATGGCGCTGGTTCAGCCAGTTCAGCCACAGCTCGGCACCTGTGCGGGCAAGAATCAGAACGAAAGCAATGACGGCGAATAGCGGCTCGGAATCCATCAGAGTTGTGCTCAGGTTGGAGTTTCCTCATTCATTCGCCAACGCGCCGACATTTTACAGCACGAAAGTCTTGTTCTTTCGTCTCGTGCCTCAATTCAATTTAATGCTCACCGTTTCTCAAATCAGTAAATCGTTCGCCGGGCGCGTCCTCTTCGCGGATGTTTCGCTCCAGGTGAACCGTGGCGATCGCATTGGCCTTGTCGGCCCGAACGGCGCCGGCAAATCAACTCTTTTCTCGCTCATCCTGAACGACGCCTCGCCCGATGCGGGAAAAATCTCTCTCGAAAAGAACGCCACTCTCGGCTACCTGCCGCAGGAGGCGACGGCGGCCGGCGAAGAATCGGTCCTCGAGCTCGCCTGCGGCAAGTCGCACCAGGCGTTGGAAGATGAGCACGATTGGGAAATCGAGCCCAGAGCCAAGCGCATCCTCGCCGGTCTTGCGTTTCGCGAGAGCGATTTCAATCGTCCGGCAAATGTCTTGAGCGGCGGTTGGATTATGCGCGCGTATCTGGCGCGGCTCCTCGTGATGGAGCCCGACTTGCTTTTGCTCGATGAGCCGACCAACCACCTCGATCTCGAGTCGTTAGTCTGGTTCCAGGAATATCTGCAGAAATTATCCGGGCGCGATCCTGATGATCTCGCACGACCGCGAATTTCTGAACGCGCTCGTCGGCAGCATCGTCGAGATCGCGCAAGCGAAGCTGCTCCGTTACCGCGGCAACTGGGACAGCTATGTCGAACAAAAAGCCGCGCGCGAAGAACAGCAGCTCGCGACCTACAAGAATCAGCAGAAGGAAATCGCCGCCCTCCAGCAATTCGCCGACCGCTTTCGCGCCAAGGCAAGCAAGGCCTCGCAGGCGCAGAGCAAGCTCAAGCAGATCGATCGCATGGAGAAAATCGCCGCGCCGACGGCGCAGGCGAAGACGATCAAGTTTCGCTTCCCGCAACCGCCGCGCAGCGGGCTGCGCGCGATCACCCTCAAGGATGTGCGTCATGCATACGATTCATTGGTCGTCTACGACTGCATTAAACTTCGCCGCCGAGCGCGGACAGCGGACCGTCCTGGTCGGGCCAAACGGCGCCGGCAAATCGACCCTCCTCAAATTGCTTGCCGGCGTTCTGCCGCTGCAAAAGGGCGAGCGCGACGTCGGGCACAATGTCCGGGTCGGCTATTTTTCGCAGCATCGTGTCGAGATGCTCAACGTCAGACAAACCGTTCTCGAGAGCGTGCTCGATGTCCCCGATCCCGTTTCGGAACAAACCGCTCGCACTGTTCTCGGCTCGTTTCTCTTTCGCGGCGACGATGTCTTCAAGACAGTCGGCGTCCTGAGCGGCGGTGAGAAATCGCGCCTCGCCCTCGTCAAGCTACTGCTCTATCCGCCGAACGTTCTGCTGATGGACGAGCCGACAACCCATCTCGATGTCGGCTCGATCGACGCCTTGATTGGCGCGCTCGCGCAGTACGAAGGGACGTTGATTTTCATCAGCCACGACGTGCATTTCATTCGCGCGATCGCGACAAGCGTCCTGCATATCAGCGCCGGGAAGCTCACGCCTTACGCCGGCGATTATCAATATTACTTCGACAAATCGCGGGCGATTTCGGAGCGCCTGGCATTAACGGCGGGCAACGGCCTAACGAACTTGCAACCAGAAGTCTCAACCCCCCGGCCGGGCGGTCTGCGGGAACAGAAGGAACAGAAACGGGCCGAAGCGGAAGCGCGCAAAGCGCAGGCCAAGGCGCGACGGGAGAGCGAGCAACGCGTGCACGATCTCGAGATGCAAATCGCAGCTTTGGAAGGCCGGCAAAAGGAATTGGCCGCGGAACTTGAAAACCCCGCCGCCTACGAACCAGGCGGCCGCGCCGTCGCGATCAACCGCGAGCTGGCCGCTGTCACCGACGAACTGGAGCGGCTGACGGCCGGCTGGGAAATGGCGACGGCCGAGTTAGCGTTGATGTAGCCGCGGAGCAGAGCGAAGCGTCCCGCAACTTCAGTTTGCGCGGTGGTTCGAGCCGCAATGCCGGATCTCCACAGGCACGACGTGTTCTCCAGTTCGCGCCAAAGGAATCTGGCGACTCTTAGGAAAAAGAATTACTCCGCAAGCTACATCGCGGTAGCTCCCTTCATTCGTGTCGCGTCAGAGATAGGACTAACGCAAGCATGGAAGGCCAGGCGTTAGCCAGTCGAGTCTATGGTTTCTTGGCGGCGCCTTTTGCGGCCTTCGCGTCTACTTCGGTCGCCGTCATCGTGTACATGATCGTTACCTTGGCGCCGACCATGACGTCGCCCTGCATCTTGGTGCTGGCGTCGCGGGCGATTTCCCAGCGGTCTTTGCCCTTCATCACCACAATCATGCTGTCGGTCATTTCCACCACCGGACCGGTAACTTGATAGCCCTTGGTTGATCCCGCCTGCGCCGTTCCGGCGAATGCCAGGGCCACGGCGCCGAGCATCCCGCACAATGTTGTTGATTTCATCATGCGGCGACTGAATCGATTCTCATCCGGCGTGGCAAGACTTTTTTGCAGTGCCGCCGCTGGGCCGGCGATTCAACCGGCGCCCCTGATCGAATTGTGCAAGAGTTGCGTTATCTCTTTACAGGGCGCGTCCTCATCATGCACAGTCTTTAGGAAACGCAGTCGAATCATCACGTAGCGCCAGTTCATTGAAACATGAAAACTTCGATTCTTGCTCTTTGTATCGTTAGCCTTGCTGGACTCGGAGCAGTGGGATGCTCCTCCAGCAGGAAAGAGGTTTCGTATGAAATCCCGTCGAGCCCGGCTCCGCGCTCTGCCACGGGAACTCACCCGAGCCCAAATCCCCTGGCCAGTCCGTTCGATCAATCCCCTCGCTAAGGAGAATCCTGCGCCGCGACCACTCACGTCATGATGCGATAACGCTCCAGTAATTCCTGGCGAAGCTCCATCGCGACCTTCGGATTCAACCGGCTCAGCATCTTCTCGCGTCGCTCAGGGTCCATCGCGGCGAGTGTTCTGACGAGATTATTGCGCGACTTCCTCTTGGCGTAGCGGCTCCAGCCGATCCCGATCGCGAGAAGAGCGGACACCGCCCAAACAGCGATGTCCCTTTGCTCGATCATGACAAAAGTTAATCGCTAAACCTTGCGATTGCTACCCGCAGATCAACGGCTACGCCGTATACGTCCGGCTTCGTCTGGAATTCTCCAGTCAGGTCAGCGACGAAAGCCGTATTCGAGAGAGAAGAACTGCGGTTTCAAGTTGGCGAGCGGTTCACGCAGCTTCGCCAGTTCTTCCTCCGGGCCGTGAACTTCGAGACGCGTAAGCTCGACAAATTTTAGCACTTCCTCGAGAAGCGGTCCGACGTTCTCAAGGTGGGCGAGGAGGCCTTCGGCATCTACATAGCCTTCCCGGCAGTGAGCCTGATTTTCGTGAAAACTAAAACCGTAATACAAGCATTTTGGCTCCTTACTCGTCCTGGCCACGAACTGCTCACAAAAATTCTTGAACAGCTCCAGCTTATCGGCCGGTACTTTGAAGTAAGGAACGATCGTGCAGCATTTGTCATGAGTCGCCATGGGCTTCGTTTTTGGTCGGTTGTTGATCGCAAATCCGATCTTCGGCGCGGCGGATTTAGTTCGTCAAGGACACCATGACATCAGACGCGCCCCGCGATGGCGAGGAAAAAGCGTCACGCGCCTTTGGTGAATCCGACTCACTCAAAATACGGGCGCAGTTGCGCGTATTTCTTTGCTTTGATCCCCTTCAGCTTCTGTAACTCATCCACGCTCTTGAATGGTCGCGCGGCGATGATCCTTGAGGCGAGTACGGGGCCGATTCCGGGGATGTCTTGCAACGCCTGGCTGGTCGCGGTATTCACGTCGAGCCTTGCGCCAGGTTGTGGTGGCGCGCCGTCAACCGGAGAAACGAAAGCATCGAAGTAATCCTGGTTCCGGCCTGATGGCATCGTCGCACGGGTATTCAGGCGACCCACGCCGATGCCCCAACCACCGAGCCGCTTTTGCTTCGCCGCTCGCTCCAATCGCTCCAGCTTGCGCCATTCCGTTTCCGGAGTGTCCATTTGCGGCGTCTCCGAGGCCGCTCCATAAACGCGCGCCAGCCCGTTCGCGACCAACATCTCGCCGAGGTCCGCGTTCTCCGTCTGGATCAAGGCGAAATAGCGATGCCGCCGGCTCCGGCCACGGGCATCCTGTTTGCAGGTGCGGACGGTGAAAGGGCGCGCGAGCTTTTGCCTCGTAAAGCGCTCCGCCTCGAGCCCGATCTGGAGCGTCTGGGGAACGGTCAGGTGAAAATACTTCGCCTGCTCCTCCACTCGCTTCGGAATGCTGGCATCGGTCTCCGGCGTATCGACAAAGTAGAGTCGGAAGATGTATTCCCTGCCTCCTGCGCGAACGTGAAAGCTATCGCCGTCATTCGCCGCATTGGGCAGGTAGCGGCAATTCGTAAAGGTCAGCCATTGGTCAGCACAGGCGGGTTCGCCTAACGAGCAAACGGCAATACCGAGCAGCAGCCATGGGCCGAGGATGGATTTCGTCGACCTCACCTATTCGTAACGCAGTGCTTTCACCGGATCGACCCGCGCTGCGAAGTAAGCCGGAATGAGCGCGGCTAACGAACAAATGATAAACGCCACGATGCAGATTTTTACCACATCGCTCGGAATCACCTCGGCCGGGATCTGCGAGAACTGGTAGACGGAACGCGGGAAAATCTCGATGTGCAGCGTGCGGGCGAGCCATTGACTGAACTCGTTCCGGAAACGGATCAGCGTCATGCCAAGCCCGAGCCCCGTAATAGTGCCGAAGACGCCAACGACGATTCCTTGGAAAAGAAAGACGCCCATGATTTGCCAGAAATTGGCGCCGACGGCTTTCATGATGCCGATCTCGCGCCGCTTCTGCACCGTGACGGTAATGAGCGTGTTGCAAATGCCGAAAGCCGCCACGATCACGATAAAGAAGAGCAGGAAAGCCATGACAGTCCGCTCCAGCCGGACCGCGTCGAAGAATTGTTTGTTCATCTCGATCCAAGTCTCCGCGTACTCTGTGGGCGCGAGGTATTTCTCGATCGAGGCCTTGATCCGGTCGACATCGTAAGGATTGACCGTCTTGACCGTGATCCCGTGAAGGGCGTCGCCCAGGCCGTAAAGTTCCTGCCCGATGAAGATCGGTACGAGCAGGAACTCCGAGTCGTGGAGGTATTGGCCGGTCTCGAAAATGCCGGTCACGGTCAGCTCTTTGGGAAGCACAACCTCACGCAGGTGGTCGATTGCCTTATCTTTTTCCGCTCCCTTCTTTTGGTCGAGCTCTTTGAGCTTGTCGAGGATTTCGCCCAGGTTTCCCGGCGAATAAACGGTCAACTTGTCGCCGACCGTGACCCCGAGTTTCTGCGCGAGATCGACACCGAGCACGGTCGAATCGCCCTCGAGGTCGAGCTTCCCGAGCTTGACGAATTTTCGCAGCGGAATCACCTCCTCCTCCTGCGCCGGATCGATGCCGCGGATCATCGGGGCGAGGCGGCGGTTATGGAATTCGACGATCACCGGTCCCTGGATGTAGGGCGCGGTCGCGACCACGCCTGGCGTGTGACGCAGCTTGACGGTGAGGTCGCGCCAGTTCGTCATGATGCCATCGGTCGTGACGAGAATGTGCGCGTCGAAATCGATTACCTTCTGGCGCAGTTCGCGATCGAAACCGGTCATGACGGAGATGACGAGGATGAGGACGGTCACGCCCAACGTCACTCCGAAGATCGAGACGAGGGTGATGATGGAGATGAAGGTGCGCTTCGGTTTGAGGTAGCGAAGCGCGAGGAAGAGACTGAACGGGAGTTTCAAGGCAGCGATACGGTTGCCGAAATTGCGGCCTTGCCAATGGGAATCGCAGTTGCGAGTCGGGAGCGATGAAATCTGGAGACGACAAAAGGCCGGTCGCGAGCGATAAATTGTTATGCTTTGGACTATTGTTGTCATTCTGCTCGTTCTCTGGCTGATCGGTTGGCTGGGATTGCATCTCCTCGGAGCGGCCATCCACATTTTGGTGATCCTGGCGATCATCTTTGCGGTTGTCGCCCTCGTCAGGGCCGCCTGACGGTGCGGCCGGCCCGCAAGTTACGACCCGACTTTCGGCCGTTGGAATTTTCCCGATGAACAACGACATCGTTGGCATTGACCTAGGGACAACCAACTCGCTCATCGGTGTGATGGAAGCGGGTTTCCCGATCCTGATCGCGGACGCAAACGGTGCCCGTCTCACTCCTTCGGTGGTGCATTTTCCCGAAGAAGGCGAACCGATTCTCGGCGCGGCGGCGCGCCGGATGCGCGCGGTGCAGCCGCGGACGACCATCTATTCTGCGAAACGCCTGATTGGTTTGCGGGGCGAAGATTTGCCGGCAGAGGAATTGCCGACCGATTATCGAGTCGTTAGGCAGACTGGCCAGCCGTTGCGCCTCCAGGTTCGCGAGCGGCTTTACCTGCCGGAGGAGATCTCGGCGCTCGTTCTTGCGAAACTAAAACGCGATGCCGAAGCCGCGCTCGAGCGCCCGGTCACCCGCGCGGTCATCACGGTTCCGGCGTACTTCAACGACGCGCAACGAAGTGCGACCAAGCGGGCGGGGGAGGCGGCCGGTTTTACCGTCGAGCGTATCATCAATGAGCCGACGGCGGCCGCGCTCGCCTACGGCCTCGACAAGTTACGGGAAAAATCGAAGATCGCGGTTTACGACCTCGGCGGCGGGACGTTCGACATCTCAATCCTCGAGTTGGACGACGGCGTTTTTCAAGTGCTCTCCACGAGCGGAAACACTCGTCTCGGCGGCGATGACGTGGACGAAGCGTTGATTGCTGATTGTGCATTGCCGATTGCTGACTGGCAAAAGCGGGAGCTGGTGATCGAGGCGAAGCATCAGCTCTCGACCGAGGAATCGGTGTGGATCGATGTGCCCTTTGTGGAGGGGAAAAATCTCACCTATGAGCTGACACGTGACGCGCTCGAAAGGATCGCGCGCCCGATCATTCAACGGACAAGGACGCACTGTCTGCGTGCGTTGAGCGACGCGAAGCTGAACGCCGAGCAGCTCGACGAGGTGATCCTGGTCGGCGGGATGACGCGCATGCCGCTCGTCAGGCAATTTGTCGCAGAGCTTTTCGGGCGCGAGCCGAACATTTCGCAGAATCCCGACGAAGCGGTCGCACTCGGCGCCACCATCCAGGCTGGCATCCTTTCCGGCGCGGTGCGCGACGTTGTCCTGCTCGACGTGACGCCATTGTCGTTAGGCATCGAGACCTTCGGCGGCCTCATGAACGTCATCATCCCGCGCAACTCCACCATCCCGATCAAGGCGGGCGAGATGTTCACCACCGCGGTCAACCATCAGCGCTCGATGAAGATCAAGGTGCTGCAAGGCGAGCGGGAAATGGCGGCGGACAACTGGACTCTGGGCGAATTCGAGATCGAGTTCGAGCCTGCGCCGAAAGGTGTGGCGCGGGTCGGAGTGCAATTCGAGATCGACGCCAACGGCATTCTGCGAGTGCTGGCGCGTGACACGAAGACCGGCTCGGAAAAGATCGTCGCCCTAACGAGCGCAGTCGACGTTTCCGATGAAGCGGTCGAAGCGATGATTGCGGACTCGCTCGAGCACGCCTTTGAAGACATGAGCGAGCGGGTCTGGACCGAGACGCGGTTGAAAGGGGAGGAGATGCTGGCCGCGGTCGAGAATGCGTTTCAACTCGCCGGTGAGCGCATCTCTGCGGAAGAGCGAAGCAGGATCGAGCAGGCGGCGAACGAGGTTCGCGAAGCGATGCAGACGCACGAAACGCCGCGTCTCAAAATCGCCAATGCCGCGCTCGACGAAGCGACGCAGGAGCTGGCCGCGCTCATTGTCGAGCAGGCGATGACTGTTTCCGCGGAGCCCAGACGGTAGCGCAAGCTCCCGGCTTGCCGCCGGTCAAGACCATGAGCTGAAGCTTGCGCTATCTTACTGCTGCGTCAGGACGCAGCCGCGGTTAGGCATCAATTGTATTGCATTCTGGCAGGCATTCTGACCACAATAGATGTATGAGAAGCGTTCGCGGTCTGCGGTGGGCGTTTGTGATTTTTGCCCTCGCGATCGGCGGCCGGCCGGCTTTGGGCGAAGACACCAATTTCAGCAGGCCGCTGGTTCAGGCGCGGTTTAACCATCTGGTTCCAACATCCTATCCGACAATCCGGCCGAGTTTCCGTTTGCTGCAATCGACGATTCAACCATTGATCCGCCCCGGCGTTCCGCGAATTCCCATCACGAAGAATCTCGTTAATCCGTTCGCCCAGCCGTTACTGATCGTCAATGAAAGGCCAGCGCCTTTCGCGGCCGCGAAGACTTATAGCACTCAGTCGCCACTGCCAGCCATCAATGCGCGATCGGCGTCGCCTGCCAAAGCTCGGAAGGATTCGACCGGGCGAAGCGAAGGCGTTGAGAAGACATGGGAGTAGGAAGCGCAGGAATCAGCGCAGAGACCCCGAGGGACTCGGGGTGGGCGCAGGCGAAACGCTCGTCTTCTGGCGACGGGTATTGATCTCCTCGAGCAATTGTTTTTCCTCCGGGAAAATAGGCCCGGCCTTCGCAAGGGCGATGTACTGGTTGGCGGCCTCGACCTGATTATCGGCGTCGTAAAGAAGTGCGGCGTAGACCGCGGCATAAGGGTCGCGCAACTGATCGGGCGAGAGTTTTTGTAAAACATCGAGACCCTCGCTCGTCCGGCCGGCGCCGTAGAGCGCAAAGGCATAGGTGAGGGCGGCCGCTGTATCGTTAGGGGCCTTTTCGTAAGTCCGCTTCGCCAGGGCACGGCCTTCCTCGGAATTGCGATCGAGAAGAAGTGAAAAACGGGCGGCGTTCGCCGCCAGGGCGATCTCCTCCGGCGACGCTTCGTGCAGACGCCGGGCGGTGACGCGAAGGTTCGGGAGATCATTCGCCGCGCGATAAATCTTATAGAGTGCGTCGAGCGCTTCGCGCCGCGAGGCCGGAGTGTCGGAGACTCGTTGCCAGAGAGGTTCCGCCTGACGCGCCAGATCCCACTTTGAGGCGAGGCGAGCGAGCGCCAGCTGGCGTTCTGGATTCGCCGAGGCGGCCTTGACCGCAGAGGCCCAAAGCGAATCGAACTCGGTTTCGGCCGCGCCGCGGCGAGCCTCGCGCGTGGCATAGGCCTGATAGGCGAGACGCTGGTAGTCGTCATCGTCCCACGAGCCGCCGCGAGTCCGGCGTTTCAAACGCGCCCAGTTCTTCGTCAGAACGAGCGAGGCCGCGATTGCGCTCGCGGTGGGTGGATGACTCGTTAGGTCGGTGGGCAATTTCTCGCTCCACTTCCAGGCTTCGTTCGCAAGGTTGTTCCTGTTCATCCAGTCGATCAGCTGGGCGAGATCATGGCCATTGCGGGCCGCGATCGGTTTTACCTTGTCGAACAGCGTTTCGAATTTCTTTGGATTGAGTTTCCGGTAGAGATCGAGGCAGAGAAGGTAATCGGCGAAGGTCACCTGCGGGCTCATTTGCAACTCCTGGGCGAGCCCATTGGCGGCCTCGGTTTGGTTTTCGCGGAGCGCGTTATCGAGCAGGACGCGCAGGGCTTCGGTGCGGAACTGCTGAACCTTGCTCAGGCGTTCGAGTTGGTTGCGCGCGCGCGGCGTTCTTCTCCGGATCGGGTGAAAGAATTTCCAGTGCCGCGAGATTGAATTGGTAGACGTCGTTCGATGGTTCTTGCGCGACGGCGGCGGCAAAATGGCGTTCTTCCTCCGCCACATTTCCCTGGGCACGAGACAGCCAGCCCGCCACCACGTGGTAGGCAGCCTTCTCGCGATCGGCTGGTGCGACGCGACCAAGGGCAGCGCGCGCCACATCGAGCTGGCCGAAGCGCAGGGCGGCAGAGGCGAGGTTCAACTCGCTGTCGAGACCCGGATCAAGCCGCGCAATTTGTGCACGCCAGGCTACGGTCTCGGAGCGATTCTGTTTTTCCGTGGTCTCGGCAAGGATGCGCGCGGCGACGAGCGAATCGGGATCAAGTGCAATGGCCTTGCGCGCCAGTGTCTCGGCCTGCGGAAGATTGTCTTGCTTGAGGCGATCGCCGGCCTTCGCGAGGAGTCGCGTTTTCTCCCAGCGATTCCAACCTTTACGAAGAGTGGAGAAGGCAAAAAGGCCAACGCCAAAACCGAGCACGACAAAAAGCGAGAGAACGAGGCCGCCGCGCGACCGGAGGCTGCGCCACGATGGGACCCTGCTGCGGCGAAAGCGTCTCGACTGCTCCACCATGATTGTTGGCTTTCTGCACCGCGCGGCGAGATTTGGCAAACAGTGGTGTCGAGCCGCACAGCTCCGCCGTGGGTCCGTGGCCTAACGAATGTGCTCGGCCGCGTGTTCTTCCGCGACCACGGGGACCGCCTCGATGTTCTCCATCACCTGTTCGCGCAAACGCTCGCCCCAGACGTAGCGGGCCAGGAGCACCTTGATCGTGGCCGTGAGCGGAATGGCGAGGAGCGGACCGAGCAGGCCGCCGATGAGCAGGCCCCAGATAAAAATGGAAACAATCACCGTCATGGGATGCAGCCCGACGGAGTTGCCGACGATGCGCGGGGCATAAAAGAGGCCCTCAAGATTCTGCACACCAATGAAAATCACCGTGACCCAAAAGGGATGCCACCAATCGCCCCATTGCGCCGCGGCGATAATGACCGCGGGAATCCAGCAAATGATGATTCCAATGTAAGGGACCATCGTTAGGGGAACGACCAGCAACCCGATAAGCGGTGCGAAGTTCAAACCAAAGACGGTAAGCGCAGTGCCGATGAGAACGCCGTCAACCAGGCAAACCAGAAGCTGACCGCGAAAGTAAGCGATGATGTAACTGTTGATCTGAGAAAGAGTGTTCGCGACTTCGTCTTTGAGCGGGGAATTGCGCAGAGGCAGATATTCCCGCCAGCGTCGCTCGATGGCGGGGCGTTCCTTGAGGAGAAAGAAGGAGTAAATGGGGACCATCACGAGGCTGAGAAGAAATCCAGTCACGCCGAGAAAGCCGCCGACACTGGTCTTTACCAGCGCCCAGAGTTTTGTGATCAAATCGGGGAGTTGCTTCTCCAGCGCAGGTAGCTGTTTTTGCACCCAATCCTGGATGCGCTGCCGATCAGCCGAGGTCAGCTTGGTCGGCGCTGGCTGAATGATTTCGCCGTTACCTTGCGGTGGTGCATTGGTCTTGGAAATCGGCTTGGGCGAAGGCGTGTTTGGAGCCTGCGTTGGCTCGGCCAGGAGCCAGTTTACGAGACCAGTCGCGGCGCCGTTTTTCCCTGCCTTTTCACCAAGGCCGAAGGTGTGTTCATACTGGTAGATCAGATCGACCGCCTTGTCGCGGACCTGCGTGGTAAAGGAAGGCAACTGGCGCGCGAGACTGGCGCTTTGCACCGAAATCGTCGGGACGATCCAGGCGACCAGGGCCGCGATGGCGAGGAAGATGATGAGGAAGATCGAGAGCACCGCCCTGGTGCGCCCGAAGCCGCGCCGGGAGAGATAAGTTACGACCGGATCGAGCAGGTAGGCCAGGATCGCTGCGATCGCCACCGGGATGAGGATCGGCTGGAGAAAGCCGATCACGTTCGCCCCAATCCAGACGACGGCGCTGACGATAAAGACGAGCAGCACGACGAAGATCGCCGTAAGCGACGCCCACATCGTCTTGCGTTGCCAGGGCGTGGGATATCGTTTCACTTGAGCGGCGTGGCGCTGGCCGGATCGTTTTTGCTTATCCTGCTTTTAGCTTCTGCGATCTTGGCCGCCAGCTTTTTGTTTGTCTGGTCGAGCGCCAGCGCCTTCTGCCAGTATTCCAGCGCCTTGGGCTCCTGGTTCAACGCCGCATAGGTATCGCCGATATGCTCGAAGACTGTCGGATCGTCGGCTTTGAGCTCCTCCGCGGCGTTGAGCAACTCCGCCAGAGCCTGTTCGTATTTACCCTGGCGGTAATGGAGCCAGCCCATGCTGTCGAGATAGGCGCCGTTGTTCGGGTCGCTCGCGAGCGCGCGTTTGATGTAATCCTCCGCCTCATCGAGGTGGCTGTTTTGATCGGCCCACATATAGCCGAGATAGTTGTAAGCCTCGGCCGCGTCCGCCGGATCGGTCGCGATCGATTGCTTGAAAAGGTCCGCGGCCTTGTCATAGAGGCCGGCGCGTTCCGCGGCCGCGCCATATTCGAAATAGAAACGCCCGTTGGTAATCTCCTGGCCCTCCGTCTCGCTTTCATGCAGCGCTTCCTCGAAAGTGGCGACCGATTCCTGGGCGTGGTTCGCTTCGCGCAGGGCCACCGCGAGGAGATAGGTTAACTGTGGCGCAGTCGGGAAATTGATGGCGCGCTTCCCGCAGGAGCCGGACCGCGTGCTCGCCATCGTTCAGGTTGAAGAGAAGCAGCTCGGCCAGGTGCACATAGTTATCCGGCTGGGCGGGGTTGATGAGGAGACTTTGCTCGTAATTCGCGGCAGCTTTGGCGTACTCGGCCTTGGCTTCGGGCAGCTTTTTTTCCTGCACGAGCGCTTTGGCATCTTCCTCCAGCACTCGCCCCAGCAGCTCGTAGGTTTGATACTTCTCCGGATGCTGCTGGATGATTTCCTGCAACATTTCGATCGCCTTGCCGCGCTGGTTGGTCAGGATGAAACCGGTAGCGAGTTTTTCCCGTGCGTTAGAGTCGTTAGGCTGGAGTTCCAGCACCCGCAGATAGAGCGGAATCGCCTCCTGTACCTGATCAGAGGCGGCAAAATAATCCGCCGCATCCCGCAGGACCGAGGCGTCGCTCGGCGCCAGAGCCAGCGCCTTGTGAAAGACTGCGTTCACTTTTTGCAGTTGCTCCGGGGTGGGATTCTTGTCCGGCTGTGCCAGGAGCGCGAGATAGAGCTTTCCGAGCTGGGTCCAGAAGGAGGGATCGTTCGTCTCGACCTTGGCCGCGCGATCAAGCGTCCGCAGCGCGCCCTTGCGATTGCGGGCCGTCAGTTGCACCTCGGCAAGGCGCTGGTAACCCTCAATCTCGTCCGGCGCGAGCGCCACGGCCTGTTCCGCATACCGCGTCGCCGGCTCCATTTTTTTGAGATACTTGGCGTAAATGTAGGCTAGCTGGAGATACGGACCCGGCTCCTTTGGCTGGGCCTTGACCGCGTCCTTCAAGATATCGATCGCGCGCGGATAATCCCCCTGCTGGGTGAGGAGAAAGGCGACCCGCGTGGCGAGATCCACTTCTCCCGGATCGAAATTGAGCACGCGCTCGAAGGCTGCGAGGGCTTTGTCGCTTTCTCCGTTGTCCTGGAGGTCGAGGGCCTGCACGTAATCAAGCAGCGCACGCGCCTTGCGTTCGCCTTCGGGCTGGAGCGCGAGATCCTTTGGCGGATGCAGGGCGAGCGAGTCATCTCTGCCCGATTCTTTCGCCAGCGCGGGTGACGGCGAGGATTTGTGCCTTGGCGGTTCTGCTGGACTCGCCAGGCAAACCGTCGCGCCAAGCAGGCAGGCGGCCGCCAAACAGGAGTGGATTCGGCTGCCCCAGCTTTTCCCTCGCGTCATTGGTTAAAGTTTAAGGTCAGCGTCAGATCGGCGCAAACGGTGCGATTGCGCCGGGGGAACACCGCCTAACGAGTATGGCCGAACCTACGACTTGTAGCGCAAGCGCTTCTTGTGGCGGTTTTCTTTCATCCGCTTGCGGCGCTTGTGCTTGGAGATTTTTGCTTTTCGTCGTTTTTTCAGCGAGCCCATAGAGGAGTTTTCACGGTGCCGATTTCGGATTGCCGAAGGTCAGCATCTGAAACCACAAAGCGCGACCGAATCCGGTCGCGAGCATCGAAGGTAAAGGCATCGGGCCGCTTGGCAACTCATTTCGCGGTCGTCAACGCGGCGCGCAATTCCCCGACATGCTCCGCCGG
Organism: uncultured Verrucomicrobiae bacterium; assembly: GCA_963776615.1. Taxonomy (GTDB): domain Bacteria; phylum Verrucomicrobiota; class Verrucomicrobiia; order Chthoniobacterales; family UBA10450; genus Palsa-1392. Next base: position 50,076 of record CAVZNJ010000021.1, on the reverse strand, counting down.
TTTCACCTTGCGCAATATCGCGCTGATCCGGCCCCGGCCGTCGATAACGAAAGTTGTCCGCTCGGTGCCCATGTATTTCCTCCCGTACATGCTCTTCTCAACCCAGACGCCGTAGTCGGCGACGATTTTCTTCTCCGGATCCGCCAGAAGCGGGAAGGGGAGTTGATATTTCCCGATGAACTTCTCGTGGCTCGCCGCGGAGTCGACGCTCACTCCAAAAATCCTGGCGCCGCCTGCGAACTCGCCCCACGCGTCGCGCAGATCCGCAGGCCTGCGCAGTGCATCCCGGGGTGTCGTCTTTCGGATAGAAATAGAGGACGAGCGGCGAGCCGCGGAAATCCTTCAGCCTAACGACGGCGCCTTCGCCATATTCCCCGCCGACCGCCGTGGCGGTGAAATTCGGGGCGGGATCGCCGACCGACAGTTGAGAATCTTTGGTCATTTCTCGAAGAGAATAATCAGGACGCCGACGACGCACAACAGGACGCCCATAACGCCGGCCTCATACCTTTCAAAAAGGCGAAGCCTGACTTGTTCGATTCCGGTGAGAGCGAGCGCAGTAAAAGCGATCATGCCGGCGATCGTGCCCAGAGTGAGAATGATGGTGAGCAAGGCAAAGCCGTGCCAGCCGTAGCGCACTCCCGAAACGTAGATCGGGACAAATGCTTCGCAGGGCGAAAAAGTGAGAAGCGCGAGCAAACTCATGATGGCCGCGAGATCGGAACGGGTGAGCGACAGTCGTCTCCTGTCGTGGTCGTGCCCATGGTCGTGGTGAGCGTGCTGGTGTCCAATGTGCAGATGGGTGTGCGAGTGACCGGTCAATTGCCTGACGACATAAAAAAGCCCAAAGGCAATCAGGGCGCCGCCGGCAATTCGGGGGAACCAGATGCCGATGCGATCGCTCAAGGCAATGCCAAGCAAGGCGACGATCAAGCCAAGAGTCGCGGTAAACGAGGCATGACCGGTGGCGGCAATCGCGGTGATGGCGAGCGTCTTGGCGCGGCTCCAGCGTTGCAGCCGTGCCGTGAGGACAAAGGGCAGCCAATGCGTCGGGATGGCCGCATGGAAAAACGCGATCCCGAATCCGGTAATCGCAATCGTGGTGAGGACGGAGCTATTCACTGGAACGGGTGGAGCGGGATTGTCTGCTTCAATTCTCCGCCGTCAAAAAAAGGCGCGGTAGAAAAATCGGGCTGGTGGGATTTGAACCCACGGCCTCTGCGTCCCGAACGCAGCGCTCTACCAAGCTGAGCCACAGCCCGCACTTTCGCGCTGCGCATCCGCCAGAGGCCGCGCAGCGCCCCTACTTCGCGCACTTCGCCGCCACTGGCAAGGCGATTCGGTCGCAGGTCGAGAAATCCGTTGACAAGCCTCTCGCTGCACGCATTATCCGAGTCCGCCCGGCCCGACGATGCTTGCTTCCGTTTCTACCTCTTCAGCCCTAACGAACGGCTCGCCGTCGATCCTGCAATTTCCGTCTGAGTCCGCTCGCTCCGTCCGTTCCTTGAGAAATATGACCGCTCAACTCCTGCAAGAAGCAGCCAAAGTGATCCCGAACCAGCAACTGTTGATCAACGTCGTCTCCAAGCGCGTCCGACAGCTTGGCATCGGTCATCGCCCACTCGTTGAAGCCACCCCCAAATCCTCCCTCACAGATATCGCCCTTAAGGAAATCATCGCCGGCAAGCTGACCTACGAAGAACTGAAAGAAACGCCCGCCGAGGCGTAACTGCTTCTCGCGTGCCGGTCCGCGCCGACCATGCCCGCCGAGACCATTCTCAATCGCAAAGCCCTGCGCGATTTCCACATTCTCGAGCGCTTTGAGGCCGGGGTGGAGCTGAAGGGCAGCGAGGTCAAATCGATCCGTGCCGGCAAAGCCAACATCGGCGACGCCTTTGCCCGGATCGAAAACGGCGAAGCATTTCTTTATGGGGCCGACATTCAACCCTACGAACGCGCCAGCCACGAAGTCCCGCCGCCGAAGCGGGTCCGCAAGCTTCTCCTTCATCGCCGCGAGATCGACAAACTCTATGGCCTGACCAACATCGCGGGCCGGACCCTCGTCATTCTGAAACTCTACTGGAAGAACGGACGCATCAAAGCCGAGCTCGGCGTTGCCCAGGGCAAGGAAGCGCGCGACAAACGTCTCGATCTAAAGAAGCGCGCGACTGATCGCGAGACCGCGCGAGAGGTGGCGCGCTTCAACCGGAAGCACGGGTGAGGAAGATCGAGAATCGTGAGCCGTGAGTCGTTATCAGCGACCGGCGGCGCTTGCTTTTCCACGATTCACGATTCACCAATCTCGATTCACGGTTCACATTCACGATCCCTAAACCATGTCGCCGCTCTTCCTCATCTTCCTCACCGTCTTCATCGACATGGTGGGATTTGGCATCATCATCCCGGTGCTGCCGCTCTATGCGGAACACTTTCACGCCACGCCGGCTGAGATCGGCTGGCTCACCGGCATCTACTCCGGGATGCAGGTCATCTTCGTCCCCATCCTCGGCCGCCTTTCCGATCGGTTCGGACGGCGCCCGGTCCTCATCGTGAGTCTGGCCGGCACGGCGATCGGTTTTCTCATCATGGGGTGGGCCTCTTCGCTCGCTCTCCTCTTCGTCGCGCGCATCATCGATGGCGCGACTGGCGGCAACATCGCCACGGCGCAGGCTTACATCGCCGACGTCAGCACGCCGGAGAATCGTTCGCGCTCGATGGGCGTGATTGGCGCGGCCTTCGGTCTCGGCTTCACCTTTGGTCCGATGATCGGCGGCATCATGAGCCACATTTCGTATGCGGCGCCGTTTTATTTCGCGGCCGCGCTCGCGACCGTGAACGTCGTTCTGCTCTATTTCATCCTGCCGGAAAGTCTTTCCGCCGAATACCGCTCCAAGCCCCACGAGCGCGTCCGGTTGGCGGAAGTTTTCCAGCATGGCCATGGCCGCCTTTTCGGGACGATCGTGGCCACCTATTTTTTCGCCATCAGCGGCTTCGCGATCATGACGACGCTATTCGCGCTTTTCACCGAGAAGCATTTCGGATTCGACGCGCGCCAGACCGGCTACGTATTCGGCTTCGTTGGGATCATCAGTGTCATTTTGCAAGGCGGCTTGATCGGACGCCTGGTCAAGATGTTTGGCGAAACCGCGCTCGCTCGCACTGGCTTGCTCCTCCTTGCGGGGGCGCTCACCCTTCTTCCGCTCGTGCCCACGCTGCCGGCGTTACTCGCGGTTTGCGCCGCCGTCGCCGTCTCCAACGGACTCACCACGCCCACGCTTAATGGTCTCGCGTCCCAAATGGTTGATCGCGGCTGGCAGGGACGCGCGCTCGGCGTCATGCAATCCGCCGGCAGCCTCGGCCGGCTCATCGGCCCACTCCTCGGCGGCTGGCTGCTTATGTTTGATCTCGGGAAACCGCTGCGCCTTTACGCGCGCACGCCACTCTTTGCGAGCGGGGCGATCCTGCTCGTCGCTTTCGCGCTCGCCCTAACTTTTCACAAGCCCGCGCGAGACAAGGCGCAGCCGGCCGTTGCGTTGGAGGCAGACGTATAATCAATATGAAGCGATCATTTCTTCTCACACTCGGGGGGATCGGCCTTGCGGCCTGGACCGTGTCGCGTCTGATGCGAAGCGATTTTTCTTTTGCCGGGAAATCGGTCGTCATTACTGGCGGTTCGCGCGGGCTTGGTCTGGCGCTCGCCCGCCAAATCGCGCGGGAAGGCGGCCGCCTTGCGCTCCTCGCACGCGACGAGGAGGAGCTGGCCCGCGCTTGTGCCGAGCTGCGCGCACTCGGTGGCGAGGCGCTGGCCGTGCCGTGTGATTTGCTCGATCGCGGGCAATCGTTAGGCGCGATCGAGACCGTGATGGATCGTTACGGCGCGATCGATGTCCTGATCAACAACGCCGGCATCATTGAGATCGGGCCGCTCGAGCACATGCGGCGAACGGATTTCGAGAAATCGATGCACCTCCATTTTTGGGCCCCCTACAACTTGATCCGGCAAACCATCCCGCACATGTGCCGGGCGGGCGGCGGGCGTATCGTCAACATTTCCTCCATTGGCGGCAAGCTGGCGGTGCCGCACATGGCCCCCTACAGCGCGAGCAAGTTTGCGCTTGTCGGACTTTCCGATGCCTTTCGCACGGAGCTGGCGCGAGACGGGATCAAGGTCACGACGGTGACGCCGGGTCTTATGCGCACCGGCTCACAGTTGAACGCGACCTTCAAAGGTAATCACGGTGCCGAGTTCACTTGGTTCTCGCTTTCCGCGGCGTTGCCTCTCTCGTCCGTCGCCGGCGACCGCGCCGCGCAACTGATCGTGGAGGCCTGCCGCCGCGGCCAATCGTCGCTCACCATCGGTTTGCCCGCGCGGATCGCGATTGCCGGCAACGCCCTTTTCCCCAGCCTGACGGGCGAGTTCATGAAACTCGTCAACCGGCTGCTGCCCGGACCGGTCGGCGTGGAAGGCGACGAATTGAAATCCGGTCGCGCCGCGCGGACGAATCAGCGCGTGCCCGGCTGGATCGCGCGCCTCGGCGACGACGCCATCGCGCAAAACAACGAAGCGTAAGCCGCGCCGGTGCGTGCGAAACGGCTCTTCGTTAGTCTGGACCTGCCGGAAACGATCGCCGCCGCACTCGTTAGGCTGGATCCACATCTGCGTGGTGTCCGATGGTTGAGCGCCGAGCAGATTCATCTCACGCTCGCCTTCCTCGGGAACGTCGATCCGGAGGCGGAGGAAAAGTTACGCGTCAATCTTCTCGCCATCCATTTCGGTGCGTTCTTTCTTCCGCTGCAAGGGCTCGGCACTTTTCCGGCGAAAGGGCGACCGAAGATTCTCTGGCTCGGGGTTGGCCACGGTCATCCGCACCTTTTTCAATTGCACAAAAAGGTGACCGACGCCGCACTCGCCGCCGGGCTCGAGGCCGATCTGCGACCCTGGCATCCGCACCTGACCCTCGCGCGTTGCCAGGATGTTTCGGCGCAATCAATTCGTCCCTTCCTCCGCCGGCACAACGACTTCGATGCCGGTCTGGTGCAGATCGATTCGTTCCAGTTGAAGTCCAGCCTGCTCATGGCTTCGGGATCGATACATACAACCGAATTGGTCATCCCGGCGGTCTGACTTCCCTTGCAATCTATTCCCAGCCTGCCTATACCCGCGACATGAAACGCGTCGCTCTTTTCATCGCTTGCCTGTTTCTTTGCCTAACGACTGCGTTCGCCGCCGAGACGCCACCGGCGGTCATCGCCCTCAAAGCCGCCCGCCTTTTTGACGGCAAATCGAAAACGCTCGTGCCGAACGGCGTGGTCGTGATTGAGGGCAACACCATCACCGCCGCCGGGAGCAACGTCACCATACCCGGCGACGCCCAGATTATCGATCTTGGCGACGCCACCCTCTCGCCCGGTTTCATGGACGCACACACCCATCTGACCTTCGACTATTCCGGGAACTACAACGAGCTGCGTCTCCGCATGCTGGACGAAAATATTTCCCAGCTCGCGCTCGAGATGATCCCGAATGCCAAAGCCACGATCGAAGCCGGCTTCACCACCGTGCGCGACGTCGGGAGCGGTTTTCCCAATTCGCACGACTTTCCCGATGTCTCGCTCCGCAACGCCATCAACAAAGGCATCATCCCCGGGCCGCGCATGCTCGTCGCGACCCACGGCATCGGCGCTACCGGCGGTCATTTCGATCATACGAACGGATTTCGCGACATGCTTTTCGGCGCAGAGCCGGACTGGACCAACGGCATTGCCGATGGACCGGACGCGATTCGGAAAGCCGTTCGGCTCGAGGTGAAGAATGGCGCCGATGTGATCAAGGCTGCCGTCTCGGGCGGAGTTCTCTCGTTAGCCGATGAGGTCGACGTTCCGCAGTTCGACCCGGCGGAAATGGCGGCGCTGGTCGATGAATCGCACCGGCTCCGGAAGAAAGTCGCGGTTCATTGCCATGGCGATGAAGCGGCCAAGGAAGCGATCAACGCCGGCGTCGATTCGATCGAGCACGGCTCGTTTATGAAACCCGATACCCTGGCCTTGATGAAGAAAAAGGGCACCTATCTCACGCCAACTTTGATGGCCTCCGAATGGGTGATGAAGAAGATCAGCCAATATCCGCCCGCGGTGCAGGCCAAGGGCAAAGCCGCGACCGAGGCGCGCTCGGAAATGTTTCGCAACGCGCTCAAGATCGGGGTGAAGATTTCCTTCGGCACCGATGCGGCCGTCTTTCCACACGGGCAAAACGCGAAGGAATTTGCGCTCATGGTCGGCCTCGGGATGAAACCGATCGACGCGCTGCTCAGCGCCACCTCGGTCGATGCGGATCTTCTCGGCGTCGCGAACAAGCTTGGCACGCTCGAGAAAGGCAAGCTCGCCGACATCATCGCCATGCCCGGCGATCCGACCGCCGACATCACCGCGACCGAACGCGTCTTCTTTGTCATGAAAGACGGCAAGATCGTGAAGAACGAGGCCAAGCCGTGATCGGGGTTAGCGTGTTCGCTGCAAGCGCGCCAAACGAACGGCGAGTGTCCGGCAGGAATCTGGACGCGCGTGAGCGCGTTCTTCCGGAGGGACATGCTTCCGCATGTCCAGTTTGACACCCGACGCCGACCCTTCAGGATAACGCCACGATGAGATTCGAAAATCAGGTCGCAATCGTCACCGGCGCGGGGCGGGGGATCGGGCACGCCATCGCGCTGCGTTTGGCTAACGAAGGCGCGCGCGTCGCTTCCGTCAGCCGCAGCGAATCGAATGCCCAGCGCACCGCCGATGAAATCAACGCCACCCGACCCGATGCCGCCCGGGCCTACGCGGTCGATGTGGCCGATCACGCCGCCGTGCAGGCGGTCGCGGCCCGCATTCTCGAGGATTTTGGGCGCGTCGACATTCTCATCAACAACGCCGGCGTGACGCGCGACGGCCTGAGCATGCGCATGTCGATCGAGGATTGGGACACAGTCGTCGATACCAACCTGCGGGGCGCCTTCAGTTTCGCCCAGGCGGTCATGCGCTCGATGATCAAACAGCGCAGCGGACGGATCATCAACATCAGCTCGGTCACGGGCCTGACGGGGAACGCAGGCCAGGCCAATTACGCGGCGAGCAAGGCCGGCCTGATTGGCCTGACGAAAACGCTCGCGCGCGAACTGGCCAGCCGCGGGATCACCGTCAACGCCGTCGCGCCCGGGTTCATCATGACCGACATGACGGACGTGCTTTCCGATCAGGTGAAGGAAGCGATCCTGTCCAAGATTCCGCTCGGAAAATTCGGTGAAGGCGCAGACATCGCCGCCGCCGTCGCCTTCCTCGCCGCGCCGGAAGCGAAGTTCATCACCGGCCAGGTGCTGACGGTCGACGGCGGGATGGTGATGTAGATCGCGCTGAGACCAAGGCGAATGATGCTTTACTTAGGACTGACCCGAAAGGAACGTTTGTCAGCATGTCCTGGGAATACTTTTTCTCATCTTGCTTACGGTTCCCATCCACGCGGGGGAACAGTTTGTCGTTAAGCCAATCACCAGTGGCTTTGATCCACCTTTGCGACCGAATCCTAAAATCTTGGCTTCGCTTCCTACCGGATGGCGACTGTTGGATACCCCTTACGGTGCCGGCATTACATTTATCCCTGCCGGGGATTCATTTGATTTACGAAATGCCGAACTGTCCGTCTATGCAAGCGTTTCTGGTAGGTTGGGTAAGATTAAGGCATCCTATGTTGACCCGCGTGGCACCTTGTCAATGACCTATTTAAAGTCGGCGGCAACACCCAGCGAAATCAGAAAGATCGGTTCGTTTGACGTCGGCAGGCATGGCAAACTGCCGATCTGGCTAATTCGCTCGCCTGCTTACGATTTCTATTTAGTGATGATCGTGGAGAGGACCTATCCATTGAAATACGTTTGAGAGCTGAAGACGCGGATCAGGTAGTGAGATACCTTGACGATCTGAAACTATTGGTACGTTCCATCTCAATCGAGCGCAAACATGAATAGTGGCACGGTTACGAGCCGATGTCGGACTTGCATGGGCAATGGTGGTCAGGCTAAGAATCATGACTGTTTTCCCATCGGGCCAGGGCTTTTGGCAGGGTTCGGGTTCGAGCCTGAATGGCTCGCCGGCGCAATTGCTGGCTGACGTTGGAGGCACTCTTCATCTCCAGCTCTTCCGCGATCCAGTTCATCCGCACCGCCTACATTCATAATCCAGTAGCCTGTCGCTGTCATCTTCATGGCCACTTCCAAGCTTCTTCGTGGGTTTCCTCTATGCAACAGGGGAATAGGGCAATAGAGAGGGGGAACAGGGGTCTGATGTTCTCACGGCCGCAATGGGCTTTTTTTTGGTCGGCTGTTCGCACTGGCAAAGCTCGTTACCCGGGTTGAGCGCAGGGTAGCTTGGGTATTGGAGAAGCCGTAGCGCAAGGCCAGCCGAGGGCGGAGCGGCAAACCAGTAGCACCGATCCTGCTCCTTCGAGAAGCAGCTTTGAAAACGCTCGCTGTTCTCGCGCTTGCCGTCCTCGCTTACTTTGCCTGGGATCGGATCAACGCGCCGCTCACTTATCCGCCGGGCGTCCTGATCGCGGCCGATCCGGTCCAGAGCCAGATCACCCCGGATGACTTGCCTTTTGACGATGGGAAATTCCATCTCAAACCACTGGCTCATTTCGCGCTCGATGCCCGCGTCCTGCATCGGAAGATTTATCGCTACGATCGACCGGCTGCGCTCGTGCCGGTCGATCTCGCGGTTGGTTGGGGGCCGATGTCGGACCAGGCCGTGCTCGATCACCTAACGATCACACAGAGCATGCGCTTCTTTTGGTACGAATGGCAGCACCAGCCGCCGATCGATCCGAACGAGATCGTTTCGCACGCCACCAACCTGCATCTCATTCCCTCGACTCCGGCGATCGAAGCGCAATGCAAATCGCTTCGCACGGGCGAGCTGATTCACCTCCGCGGCTTGCTCGTGGAAGCGACCGGCCCGGAGATCGGCACCTGGCGCAGCTCGCTCAGCCGCACCGACACCGGCAACGGCGCCTGCGAACTGGTCTGGGTGGAAGAGATTGAAAAGCTCGCGCGCTAGCTGTAGTCCTTTCGTTCCAGGCAAGGGTGGAGCGGAAAATAGAAAATAGGAAAATACGGGTCCGATAACAAATAGACGCGGACCCGTCCCGGTTTCTCTATGCTTGCGACTAGACCGGCACAACCAAAAGCAAGACCAAAAAGCGTCTGATTAAGGGTTGGCCAAACTAGAAATTCGGCTTGGCTTGGAAGATCCGGATTTGGAACCGCTCTGGGGTCTTGTTGGTAGAGTGAACAAGCACGTCGAACTGAGCGAATTTTGAGATTGACAGCAAAACGCCTATTCCGTCACCATCCGCCACCAAGAAATAGATCTGGATCTGGCGCGGACCGCTTATCCTGGGGGCCTCCCTCCCCTCTTTCAGACCTGTAGTCGCAGGAAAACCCCCAGGTGAAAGGAGACTGTCTATGAAAAACCAAACAGCGACATTCAAATCGAGTGCGCTATCGCGCATCATTAAAGCCACATTCACGGCCGGGCTTGCGCCGGCGCTTGTTTTGCTGTTCGGCATTCATGCCAGTCAGGCTGGCAGCGCGACGTGGAGAAGCGACCCCACGGGCGACGATTGGAGCGACGCGGCCAATTGGTCGCCGATGACGGTGCCCAATGGCCCCTCGGACGTAGCGACATTCGCGACTTCCAGCGTGACCGGTATCTCCCTGGGGACGGATGACGAAGTGTCCAGCATCGTTTTCCCGTCCGGCGCCAGTTCCTACACGATCACAGATATGATCGACACTCTCACGGTCAGCGGCGCGGGAGTACTCAATAATTCCGGGGCAACCCAAAACTTCGTGGCCCAGCCGGTGCGGCAAGTCGGTGGTGGTGGTATTGATGCTGTGATTTCCTTTATCAATCAGGCAAGTGCGGGGGATGCTACATACTCCAATTATGGGGCGGAGTTCGAGTCTGTACCGGTGGGAGCGACGGAATTTAACAATAATGCCACCGCGGCCAACGCGACCTTCTTCAACCACGCCGGTTTCGGGTATGGCGGGCGCACGACCTTCCGCGATGCCAGCACCGCGGCCAACGCGACCTTCTTCAACGATGCTGCTGGATCCTCTGATCTTGGCGATGATTACGGTTACACCCAGTTCTATGGAACCGCGAGCGCGAATAGCGCCACCTTTACCTGTTACGGTGCAACCGACCCGGGCCTTTTCGGAATAGTCTACGGAGGAGCCGTTTCATTTAGCGACGAGGCGACCGCCGCTCAGTCGATCTTTACCGTGGAAGGTGGAACGGGGACGCAAACCGGCGGCGGCCAGCTCTCCTTCTCGGTCAATTCTACGGCCGCTAATTCGACCATAACCATTGAGCTGGCTCGAACGGCGGATTAGACGCTTACCTGTATTTCTTACAGGATAGCCTCGGTGGACAGGCACGGATCATTCTCTCGGGGACACTCAACATGAGTGGCCATAACAGTCCCGGAGTTACGACAGGTTCGCTCGAAGGCAGCGGGCATGTGTTTCTGGGAACCAACAACCTGACTGTGGGCAGCAACAACCTGAGCACGACGTTTTCCGGGGTGATCCAGGATGACGGCTCGCTCACTAAAATTGGCACCGGAACGCTGATACTCTCGGGCGCGAACACCTACACTGGCGGCACCACCATTGCCCGTGGCGGTCTTGTCGTCAGCAACAGGAGCGGTTCCGGTACGGGCAGCGGCGCGGTGCAGGTCAACAGAGGCACACTCCGCGGGAGGGGTACCATCGCTGGGGCCGTCACTGTGGGATCAGGAGACGGTCCCGGAGCAGTGCTCTCTCCCGGGCAAGGAGGGGCCGGGCCTCGCACCCTCAACATCCGGAGCGCGCTGACTCTCAATTCCGACGCTACCTACAGCTTCGGGTTGAATAGTAATACCGGCATTGCCACTAAAGTTGTGACTCATGGGGTGATCATCATCAGCCGCGCGATTTTTTCTTTTTCGGAATTTGGCAACGGCGTGCTTTCGACTGGGGCAGTTTTCACTGCAATTGACAATACGGCTGGGACACCCATCGCGGGCACCTTTAGTAACCTCGCCGATGGCTCAATATTTACCGTTGGCAGCAACACCTTCCTCGTAAACTACGAAGGCGGCGACGGCAACGACCTGACCCTGACGGTTGTCCCGCCTCCACCCTAATTTCACGTGGATCTGGCGCTGCCGGATGACCGTGAGTGGCGAACGGTATTTGGTACGCCTGGACGAGTTGGAAGCGAAGACTCAAGCTGCAAAGCGCGGCGGCCGGCGTTGATTGCGCTGAAATTCCGCAGCGAGCCGAGTTCGGACACGCGGATCAACAACAAGAGGCGAAGATCACGGAGCAGTAGAAGGCGATTGAGGCCCTCAAGCGCAGGCAGCGCAAATCCAGATGGTGAGCCGGCAGCTTGGGGCGCAGACTCCTCGTGTGGTGGCGAATGACTGATCCAGGGGCTACTCGACGAGACTGGTGTGAGCAGGAGGGCAACTCAAAAAAGACAAATGCCAGGCGCCAACCGTGAGATCAACTTGTAGTGCAAATAGGAGGCCAACCGGAAAATCCCGCGACTGCGCCGTCAGATAAAATTGAGTTTCCGATAGTTGCTGCTCATAATCCGTCCACGCGGAAAATGCCATGAAAGATCTTACCCAGGGTTCAGTCGTAAAACATCTCGTCCAGATGGCCTCCTTTCTCGCCGTGAGTATGGTGGTGCAAACGCTTTATCTGTTGGCGGATCTCTATTGGGTGGGCCGGCTCGGCAAGGAAGCGATCGCCGCAGTCGGTCTGGCGGGAAATCTCACGATCATCGTGTTGGCGCTTACGCAGATGCTCGGAGTGGGGACGACCGCGCTCATCTCCCATGCGGCGGGCCAGAAGAATCAGGAGCGCGCGGAATTGGTCTTCAATCAGTCATTCGTGATGTCGGTCGTGGTCGCGGCCGGGCTGGGTGTGATCGGCTTTCTCCTGCGTACGCCGTATAGTGACGCATTAAGCGCCGATGCAACGACCGCGGCGCTGGCCCGGAGTTATCTGCTCTGGTTCATTCCCGGGATGCTCTTGCAGTTCCCGCTGGTCGCGCTCGGCTCAGCGTTGCGCGCAACCGGTATTGTAAAGCCGGCGGTCGGGTTGCAGGTGTTAAGTGTGGCGCTCAACATGGTGCTCGCACCGTTGCTCATCTTCGGTCTCGTGGGTTTTCCAAAACTCGGGGTAACAGGGGCGGCCCTCGCGACGTTCATTTCCATTCTGATCGCCGATGTGTTGATGGTGATCTATTTCGAGAAGAAGTATCACTATCTGCGGTTTCGAGCGGCGCTGTGGAGACCACAAGTCAAGACGTGGTGGGCAATGTTGCGCATCGGGTTACCGGCCGGTGCCGAGTTTGCGTTGCTCTTCCTTTACATCGTCATCGTTTACGGAATTATCCGGAGCTTTGGTCCGGCGGCGCAAGCTGGCTTTGGCATTGGGGCGCGCGTCATGCAGGCGCTCTTTCTCCCGGTCGTGGCGCTGAGCTTTGCCGTGAGTCCAGTGGTGGGACAAAACTTCGGCGGCCGCCATGGTGACCGGGTGCGGCGATCCGTTTATGCCGCGATCGGGTTGGCCACGGCGATCATGATCGTGCTGGCACTGGTCGCCCACTATCTGCCGGGACTGCTGATTCGCGGTTTCTCGAGAGATCCAAGAGTCATGGCTTTTGGGAGCGAGTATTTTCGGATTGTCGCGTTGAATTTCGTTGCGGCCGGAATTGTCTTCTCCACCTCAAGTGTCTTTCAGGGTCTCGGCAACACCATGCCGCCGCTCCTGAGCTCGATGACTCGGCTCGTTTTGTTTGCCTTGCCGTTGGTCATCCTCTCACATCGAGCGGGGTTTGAGATTCGCGAGGTCTGGTATCTCTCGGTCGTGTCGCAAATTTTCCAGGCGTGCCTCAATCTCTTTCTTCTCTGGAGGGAGCTGCGAAAAAAGCTGACTTTTCCTGAAGAATCGGAGTTAATTCCAGGCGCTGCGATTTCCTAAAGCGGAGAATTTCTCCGAGTTATGACTTTGCGGCGGCCCCGTGAAACCCATCCGCCAGGCCAGAAAGGCTGCTGCGATCGCCAACCCGCCGAGGAACAGGAAGGCGTCTCGATGCGTCCCGGTGCGCGTCTTGAGCAATCCGATAAGCCATGGACCGACGAAACCACCAACGTTGGCGATCATGGTGACAAGAGCGATCCCTGCGGCCGCAGCCGGGCCGGTGAGAAACTCAGTTGGCATCGACCAAAACGGTCCGTAGGCCGAACAGTGTCCCAGCGGCACCATTGCGAGGGCGGCGATTGCCAGGACCGGCTGATGGAGCAGTGCGCAACCGACAAACCCAAGACCCATAAAGAGCGACGGTACGGCAACGTGGAGGGATCGTTCGCCGGTGCGGTCGGAATGAGCGCCATTCAGGAGGATTCCAATAATCGTTAGGGCACTGATCGCGCTGAGGACAAATCCAACACCGAGGTTGGTGATTCCCAAAAGCGACTTGATGACCAACGGGGCCCAAAAGGAGTAGCCGTAAAACCCAGTCGCAACCAGGAGAAAGATGATGCCCAATCGCCAGACCGTGGGATCAGCGAGGACCAGGCGGATCTGCATCGACCTCTGCTCCTGGCAGGCGTTTCGCTCGACGGCAAGTCTTGCGACGAGCCAGTCGCGTTCAACCGGCGTCAGCCAGCGGGCGACTTCAGGGCGGTCGTTCAGATAGAAGAGCACAGTTACCCCGAGAAGGATGGCCGGTAATCCTTCGACGAGGAACAACCACTGCCAACCCTTTAAGCCGAGCGCGCCATTCAATCCCAGAAGGGCTCCAGACAGCGGACCTCCCACTAAACCTGTCACCGGGACGGCAGTCATAAAGATAGCGATGGCGCGGGCGCGCTGCGCGACGGGATACCACAGGCTGAGGTAGTAGATGATTCCCGGGAAGAACCCCGCCTCGGCGGCTCCCAGAAGGAACCTTAGCAGGTAGAAGGTCGAAGATGAACGGACAAACATGAGCGCCACTGAAATCAGCCCCCATGTCACCATGATGCGTGCAATCCAGAGGCGCGCGCCCACGCGCTCCAGAACGAGGTTGCTCGGCACTTCACAGAGGCAATACCCGAGAAAGAAAATGCCCGAGCCGAAACCAAACGTCGCGGCGCTGAACCTGAGATCGGCGTTCATCTGCAAGGCGGCGAAGCCCACGTTCACCCGATCGAGCCACGCCACGATGTAAAGGAGGAACAGGAAAGGAATGAGCCGTCGCGTCACCTTTCGGAGTGTTGCCCTCTCAAGCTCTGCCGTTTGTGCTTCAGGTACCGCCATCGAGCCGGGTAACTGGCCAGATTCGTTCATGTCTTGTCGTAGTTATGCAGAAAAACGCGGGCCGCTCCGAGGCGCCGCCCAACCGGTGGGTCCACGATAGCTCCGTGAGATGTGGAGCCCGAGCCGTTCGAGATCGGGATCGTAATCTCGCCTCTTGACCCAGAACTTTAGCTCGTCGCGAAAGAGGGCCGATTCGCAGTCGTAGCATGACGGGATTTCATCGGCGTAACCGGCATAGGTGACAACTCGGGTGCCAATCGGTCGCTGACCGAGCTGAGCGGCGACATGGTTGTTATACTTCTTGAACAACATCGGAGAAAGCGGAACCGCGGAATCGATCTTGTGTCCGCAAGCCATGTTCTCCTCAAATGGATTGAAGAGATAGAACGCGTCATAGTCGGCAAAGGCGATGTTGGTGACATTGCCCTTCATAATCTCGACATTGGTTAACCCAAGTGCTTGCGCTGCGGCGCGGGCGGCGACCGCGAGGTCGACGCGTTGTTCGATTCCGGTGAAGTGGCCATTCGTGAGAGCGGCCGCGACCAGGCAAAACTTTCCCGGCCCGCAGCCGAGATCCAGAACGCGAGTGCCGGGGGCGGCAACGAGGAACTTCACCGCTTCCGCCGCAACTCGGACCGGGGTCCATTGGAGCGGCGAGAGTTTTCGAATCTTCGCCGGGTAAATCTGGTCGAATTTCTCGTCTTCGATCGACCAACTCTCCTGCTCCGCGAAATCCGGATTCACAGCCTGCATCCTCTCCCGGGCCGGGGCAGATTCAAAGCCACAAATACACGCAGCCGGCGGCGTCCAGTTGTGGAAATTTGTTGTCCGGATTCGGCATCTCCGTAGTCTGGAAACGAATCGCCCGCGTCGAGCACTGTTCCGTTTCGATGGGGCTCAACCAAAGCGAAAGGATAAAACGATGAGCAACACTTATGTTCCAATGATCAGTTCTGGCATCGCCGGTCCACTTGGCGTTCTGCATCTGCCGCGTCTCTGGCTAAAGGTTTCCCTCGAAGAACAGGGCAAGCTGGCCGCCGGCTATCCGGGGATCGGGCACGGCTATGACGCGATGACCTGTGCCGCGCTGGGGCTCGGTGAAGACGCGGTCAGGAATTACATCAAACAGGAAAAGCCGACTTATCCGCAGTTCGAATCCTGGGTAAAGAAGAACGCCAAATCATTGAACAAAGAGGCGATCGACAAGCACAATGCCGCGGTGCGTGGTTATAACCACGACGACGAGACGCGCAAGAGCGTTCTGAGCGCGAATGGCATTGCCGATGATGCCGCCGGGCCGAAAGATGCAGTCAATCTCAACAACCTGGATGATTGGTACGAGTTTCATCAGGCGGTCCTGAAATAGAGCTTCAGGTGCGACCTGCGCGGTGCCGAAGTAGCGACCACCGGCGTCGCCAAGGCCGGGCACGATGTAACCCGCGTCGTTAGATTCCGGATCAAGCGCCGGCACTTCGGATTGAGGCGGTCGGCCTTGACCCATTCGACAGGGGACCCGACACTCCCTCCTCTGATGCGCTTCCAAACGCTTTTTGAAGCACGCTGGATCTTCCTCGTGCTTCTCGTGCTGGGGATTGTGAGCCTGCTCGCTTCGCTTTGGCTAGCCCTGCTTTTCGTTCTCTTCATCGGATACACGCTCTTTTTCTTTCGCGATCCGGAACGCGTCGCGCCGGCTGATCCGGACCTGATCCTAGCCGCGGCGGATGGCGTGGTGGTGGAAATTGTCGAGCTCGAGGAAACGGAAGTTGTCAGGCAAACGATGCGGCGGGTGGCGATTTTTCTTTCCGTCTTCGATGTTCATACCAACCGCGCCCCGATCGGTGGCCGGATCATTTACCGCGAACATCGGGAAGGTCTTTGCCTCGATGCGCGTAATCCTAAGTGTTCGGTGGAGAATGAATCGATGACCTGGGCCTTCGAAAATTCGCGCGCCACCCTGGTCGTCAGGCAAATCACCGGCGCGATCGCGCGCCGGATCGTCGGCTGGTCACAGGTCGGAGACACCCTGCGCAAAGGCGAGCGCTTCGGGATGATTCGATTTGGCTCCCGCACCGAGGTCTATCTGCCGTTGAGTGCGACTGTGCTTGTGCAAGTGGGCGAGCGTGTCGCGGGCGGCGCGACGGCCATTGCGCGCCTTTCCTGATCATGAGCGACAAGCAAGGCCCGAAGATTTATCTCCTGCCGAATCTGATGACGGCCGGCAATCTCTTCTGCGGTTTTGCCGCCGTCCTGCGAATCTACGACGGGGCGCAGCGGATCGACCTGCTCGAGGCCGCCTCCGATTTTCACGACGCGATCTGGTTCATCCTCGCGGCCTGCATCTTTGATCTGCTCGATGGCCGGTTGGCGCGACTCGGCGGTCACGAGAGTGCCTTCGGGCGGGAGTTTGATTCGTTAGCCGATATCGTCTCGTTCGGAATGGCGCCGGCGTTGCTCGTCTACCAGATCGTACTCGGTGAATTCCAAAATGCCGGCTGGATGATCGCCTTCATCTACCTGGCCTGCGGGGCGCTGCGTTTGGCACGATTTAACTGCGTCTCAGCGGCCGGACCCGCGGGCGGATCCGACAAGAGTTTTACGGGATTTCCGATTCCCGGCGGCGGCGGGGGTGATTGCGTCGCTCACTTTATTCATGCTCTGGCTCGATGAAGGGCAGCGGACGATTGGACGCTGGAAATACGCGCTTCCGGTTCTGATGCTTTTCCTCTCCTTCATGATGTTTAGCAAGTTCCGCTATCCGAGTTTCAAGGCGGTCAACTGGCGAACGACGCGTTCGATTCCGCGCTTTTTCTTCCTCATCGCCCTGCTCGCGTTGACGGTGAAATTCTACCAATGGATGGCGGCCGTGATCTTCCTCAGCTATTTGCTTTACGGTTTTCTACGGCCCTTCATTTCGCCGAAACGGCGGCGGGTGATCGAGGAGGAGATCGGTGAAGAACCGGAAGAGACAGAGACGATCGAGGACGTCACCTAGCTGATCGCTGGTCGCGCGAGTGTTTCGGGTGCTGGCAGGTTCGGAATAAAGTTCGTTTCGACGGGGTCGCCGAAACCAGCACGCGAGTCGCGTGCGCTCCCCGAAGCGGATTCGTCGCCTAACGAGTCGGAATTCGAGATTGATTCAGTGCCGCGAGAATTTCGGGATCGCGTACGTCGGCCCAGTCGCCGATCAGTTCGAGGGCCTGCACTTTTTTACCGGAGCGGGCAAGGTCGCGGACTGCGTCGGTCAGCTCGAACTCACCGCGGGGCGAGCGCTCGAGCCGGGCGGTGAAAGCAAAGATGCTGGGACGAAAGGCGTAAATACCGGCGTTGTACCATGGACTGGTCGGCTCGCCAGGCTGCGGCTTTTCTCGCAAATCAATCAGTTCAAACCGCTCGTTGACGAAGACGGCGCCGCCTTTGCTCACGTCCTCGTTATGCCTGACCGAGACGATCGCTTCCATCTCATTCGGAAGTATCGTTAGGCGCGAATAGTTCGAAGGCTCGACGAGAATGTCGCCGTAGCTCAGGACGAACGGATCGGCGCCGGCAAACTCGCGCGCCAGCTCAACCACCCGTCCGGTCCCATCCTGGACCATCTGAGTCGCGTAACTGATCGCCATGCCCAGGTGCGCGCCGTCGCGGAAAGCCTGCCTGACGACTTCAGCGCGATAGCCGACAACGATCAAAAACTTCTCCACCCCGGCGGCACGCAGCCCCTCGACGATGTGCTGCAAAATCGGCTTGCCGCGCACCTCGATCATCGGCTTGGGCAACTCATTCGTCAGGTCGCGCATGCGCGTGCCGCGGCCGGCGGCGAGGACGACCGCCTTGCGGATCACGCTGCTCATGAGACGGAGGCGTGCGTCTCGTGCTCGGTCGGGCAATCCGGTCCGTCACAACGCTCGAACTGAATCGTGGTGTGCTCGATGCCAAAACGATCGTGCAACTCGTGCGCGATCCGTTTCAGGAGCTCATCATCGAGCTGCGGTTCGCGCTTCACGACATGGGCGGTGCAGGCCGTCTCGGTCGTGCTCAAGCCCCAGACGTGGAGGTGATGGATGGTGGCGACGCCCGGCAGCGCTTCGAGAAAATTTTTCACTGCGCCCGGATCGATTCCGCGGGGAACAGCGTCGAGGAAAAGATTGATCGAGTCGCGCAGCAGTCCCCAGGTGCCGATGAGAATAATGGCAACGATCACGAGGCTGCTGATCGGATCGAGCAAAGACCAGCCAGTCTTGAGAATCACGAAACCCGTCACCACGACGCCGGCCGATACCGCCGCGTCCGCCGCCATGTGCAGGAATGCGGCGCGAATATTGAGATCGCCTTTGCGGCCGCGGGCGAACATCCAGGCGGTCAGACCATTGATCACGACTCCGACGCCGGCCACCCAAATCATCGTTAGGCCAAGAACCGGCTCGGGCTGGCTGAGGCGGCGGATCGCTTCCAGGGAAATCGCGCCCACGCCGACGAGCAGGAGGATGGCGTTGAAAAGCGCCGCGAGCACGGAAGTGCGACGCAGACCGTAGGTAAAACGCTCGGTCGCACTACGCCGTACGAGATTGCTCGCGGCCCAGGCCATGAGCAGTCCCATCACATCCCCGAGGTTGTGACCGGCATCGGCCAGGAGCGAAAGCGAATGGCTAAGCAAACCGAAGACCACCTCCCCGACGATGAAGCGCGGTGTTGAGCAGCACGCCGATGGCAAAGGCACGCCCAAAATCAACTTCGTGGTGCGAATGGCTCATCGCTCAGGAACCTAGCAGTTCTCTCAGCTGTTGATCATCATTGTTTCGGGAACGCCGTTCCAACACTGTGCCTTTTAGTCAGGCTAATTTGGGGGCGGCGTTCCCGTCGCAGGCTGTGCCTCGTTAGGCGGAACCGGAATGATTGGGGTGGGCGAGGGCGACGGAGCGGGACTTGGTGTCGCCGTCGCCGGAACCGCGAGGGCTGGAATGTCCGCCTGCTTGATCAGTTCGTTGATTTTCGGCACGTCTTCGTTCTTGAGTTGCGCCCAGTTTTTCAACTGTTCCTCAAGGCGATCGTCCAGCATCTTGAACACCGCCAGTTGCGGCTCAGTTGGCGCAGCGTCCGATTCAATGGCCTGGCTAAAGGTATCGAATTCTTCGTTCAGCTGGTTTGGGTAAACCAAATTTCCCTCGGAGCTTTTCATCTTTACCTGAATCAGCTTTTCCTCGATCGCCGACATCTTGTTTTCCATCTCGTCGGCGGAGGCGAGCGCAGATTTGAGACGCTCGTTGTCGGCGAAACGCTTGCGCAATGAATCGAGCTGCGACCTCGTTTCTCGAATTTCATTGATTGCCTGATGGAGCTGCGAGATGCGTTCGATGACCTTCATGGAAAGCTCAAACGATCGGCGCATGCCGCTTTCCATATCCTTGACTCGGGGATCGATCGCAAGATGGAGAGGCGCGGTTTCTGTCTTGCCATTTGCCGTCAGCCGGACCTGATAATCACCAGGCAAGGCGAGCGATCCGCGCGGTCCGCCGCCGGCATAAAAGGCGCCGGGTGTTTGCACCGGATCGTCGTAGCGTAGGTTCCAGGCAAAGCGGTTCATGCCTTCCTTCGCGGGAATGGTCTTGATTGGTCGCACCTGGTCGGGCCATTCCGGCGGTTGCTCATCCCCCTTCTTCTCCTTGCTCGAGAGGTGACGAATCGGTTTGCCCTGCGCGTCGAGAATTTCCAGCGTGACTTCACCTTTCGGCGCTTCCTTAAAGTAATAGTCAATGATTGCTCCGGGCGGCGGATTGGTCCCGGCGGCCTGATGCGTATCGACCTCGTCCGGATAATGGAGGCGCACCGCGGTCTGCGGATCGTATAACTTTATGTCTGCTTGCGCGACCTGATCATTTACCTGGCGGAGTGGCGTGAGGTCGTCGAGCACCCAGAACGCCCGGCCGTGAGTGGCCACGACAAGGTCATCATCCTTTACCACCAGGTCGTGAATCGGCGAGGTCGGCAGATTCATTTGCAACGATTGCCAATGCGCGCCGTCGTCGAAGGAAACGTAAACGCCCAGCTCTGTGCCGGCGTAAAGCAGCCCGCGCCGTTTCGGATCTTCGCGCACCGCGTGCACGTAGGCGCCGTCAGGGATGCCGTTGGTAATCGCGGTCCAGTTACGACCGGTGTCATTTGTCTTGAAAATGTAGGGCTTGAAATCATCCAGCCGATGACGATCGACCGCGACGTAGGCGATCGCCGCATCGAAGTGCGACGGATCGATCAGGCTCACGCAACTCCACTCCGGCATGTTCGGCGTCACCCGCTGCCAGGTCGCGCCGTCATCGGTCGTGACATGGAGTAAGCCGTCGTCGGTCCCGGCCCAGAGCATTCCTTTTTTTAAAGGTGATTCCGCAAGGGCGAAGACGACGTCGTAATACTCGATGCTCGTGATGTCGTTCTGGATCGGGCCGCCGCTGGGTTTTTGTTTGCTCTTGTCGTTGCGCGTCAGGTCTTCGCTGATCGCGGTCCAGCTGTGGCCCTGGTCGGCTGACTTAAAGACCGCTTCACCCGCGGTGTAGATCGTATCGGGATCGTGCGGTGAAAGGAGAAGGGGCGAGACCCACTGGAAGCGATGCTTCAGATCGCTCGCGCCATGACCAGAGTTATCGAGCGGCCAGACGCTCACGTCCTGGTATTGCTCCTTCGATTTGTCGTAGCGCGTAATGTAACCCTCGTTATTGGAGTAAATGATGTGCCAGTCGCGCGGGTCGGGCACGACAAAGCCGCACTCGCCGTCGCCGGCCTGAAACCAATCCTCGCGCTCGATCACGCCACTCTCACCCCGGCTGGCGATCGCCGAGATTCGAGTTATCCTGTTGCGCGCCGTAGATGTGATAGGGGAACGCGTTATCGACCGCGACGTGATAGAACTGCGCGGTCGGTTGATTGTCCTCCGTCGACCAGGTCTCGCCGCCATCGACCGAGATGCTCGCCCCGCCGTCGCTGGCATTGGCGATTCGGTCCGGGATCTTTCGGATCGATCCAGAGACCATGATGATCGCCATGGCGGGCGGGAAGGAGTTTGAAATCCTTCCCGCCATCGACCGAGCGAAAGAGCCCGGTGTTCACAACATAGAGCGTGTCGATCGCGCGCGGGTCCGCGTAGACTTTGCTGAAATACCAGGCGCGTTGCCGGAAGCGCAGATCGTCGTTGATCTTCGTCCAGTTATCGCCGCCATCGTCGGAGCGGAAGATGCCGCCCTCCTTCGCTTCGATGATCGCGTAAACGCGGTCCGAATCCGCGCCCGAAACGGTCACGCCGATTCGACCGAGAATTCCCTCCGGCAACCCATGCCCCTGCAGATGCTGCCAGGTATCACCACCGTCGGTCGAGCGATAGAGACCGCTCCCTTCGCCGCCGCTGGAGAAAAACCATGGCTGGCGCCGCACCTCGTAGAGCGCAGCGAAAAGTGTGTTCGGATTATGCGGATCGAAAACGACATCGATCGCGCCGGTGTTCTGGTCCTTGCCCAGCACCTTCTTCCAGGTCGCGCCGCCATCGGTCGTGCGATAGACTCCGCGCTCTTCGTTAGGCCCAAAAGCGTGTCCGACCGCGGCGACGAAAACGATGTTTGGATTATCCGGGTTAACAATGATCGCTCCGATGTGGCGGCTGTCCTTCAGACCGACATGGCGCCAGTTTCGTCCGCCATCGACCGACTTATAAACGCCGTCACCGTAGGTAATATTGCCGCGCAGAGCCGCTTCACCCGTGCCGACATAGATGGTGTTGTGATCGCTCGGCGCGACCGCGATCGCACCGATCGAAGAAGTCGAATGCTGCTTGTCGAAAAGCGGCTTCCAGTTCGCGCCGCCATCGCTCGTTTTCCACACGCCGCCTCCTACACCGCCAAAGTAATAGGTGTTGGGCTCGCCCGAGACGCCCTCGATCGCGACCGAGCGTCCGCCGCGGAACGGCCCGATCTGACGCCACTGCATGCCGCTCCAGAGCTTCGGGTCGAAATGTGGCTTGGCTTCCGTTTTCGCCTCGGCCGGCGACGGACTCGGAGTCGCCACCGGCGCCGCGGTCTGGGCGGGCGCTGCCGAGGGCGTCGGGCTGGGCGAGTTCGGATGCTTCCTCTTCGGCTTGGCTCCGACGGTGATCGTTAGGCCAAGCGCCAGGCAAAACGTCAGAATGCCGGGCAAGAGGGCGCGCCGGGCGGCGCCGAGATTTTTTTGCATCGCACAGTTTGGAACTGTTCGGCCGCCCTTCAACTGGAATGTCCGCTTCGTTTGGCTCTAGCGCAGGCGTCGCCCACGCGCCGATTCCGCGATCAACTTCTCCAGCCGTTTGCGCCGCGTCTCCTCCTGTTTCGCGCTCACGACCCACCAACCGATCGCCTTGCGATAGGAGGGCGGCTGCGCCTGGAAGAACTTCCAGCGCCGCGGAATTCTTCCGCAGACCGCTCGCGTACGGCTCGGGCAATTCCTCGCTCCGCTGCTCGTAGGAATAGATGCCGGACTTATTCTCGACCCGCACGGCGAAGGCAGCCAGCCCGGCAGGTTGCATTCGCTTCTCGTTAGTCAGGAACTCGACCCGTTTGATATTGACCGCGCTCCAAATGCTCCCGCGCCGTCGTGGCGTAAAGCGAATCATATAGCTCTCCGCATCGATGCTCTTGCGTATTCCATCGATCCAACCGACGCAAAGTGCCTCATCCACCGATTCCGGCCAGGTCATGCTCGGCTTGCCCGTGTGCTTACGCTGAAACCCGACCCAAAGCTCCATCGCCGCCGCATGATTGCGCTGGAGCCATTTCCGAAAATCGGCTGGCGCGGAAAAGAACACCACCGTCATGTCCCGCGCTACACCCGAGGCGGCGTCTGCCCCTGAAGGGACGACTGCTGTGTCGTCCGACTTTCTTTCCATGAATTGCTCCTGCCCCCGCCGCCTGGTTCCTGCAATAGCTTCACCAAAAATATTTACGGACGACCTCAGATGTATGGTTAGACGTTTCCAGTCTCATTGGAAAAGTCGTAGCCGCACTCGGAACAAAAGCGAGCGGTGGGTGAAGCCGTGTGGCCCTGTGGACACTTCCGTTCGCGGTAAAGCTCTGGTGCGTGAATCCGGGAGTAAAGAACTGCGAAGGCTGCGCCGTAGAAAATCATCCAGTGGCCGGAAAAACCGCGAACGACAGATGGTGGCGCATCACCGGTCTGCTGCTGCTTCGGTTGGCTGGCGGTAGTGGCCATGAATACGATGAAGTTGAGGATGGCATAGCCAAAGAGAACGTAGAGTGAGCGACGCATCCAGACAGGACAGCCGGCAAGAGCAACCTTCCAAAAGTCTTTGCGGTTCGCTATAGCGAGTCGTCTGGATGGAGGTAAGCACGGTCGGAATCCAGACGACGAAGATGCCAATATGAAGTCCCCAAACAAGCTTGCCGCCGGGAATAGGAACTCCGGAGAGAGCCATGCAATGCGCCGCGATGCTGAGAGCGAGTCCGCACGCAGCAAGCACCATAAATGGATAAAGAATGACTTTCACTTACGGAGTGCGCGAGGAAACTCCTAGACCTTATGGCTTCGGGCGCGGGGTGAGCGCGCGCGCACTGGGTTGAAAAGGAGGCTGTGTTTGCTGTTCATATTTACTCGCGGGCTACGCCTCCTTTTTGAGGGGAGTAGAGCCGGGACCCGATGCGTCCTTGGAGGGTCAGTCTGTGAATCGCGGCACAGGGCATCCTGATCCATCGTTCAGGCAGCTCGCCAAGTAAAATGCCGCGATTCACAGACTGACCTCGTCTCCGCACACCAATTCCATGGTTGGCACTCGCGGCCGATCGTCTGCGGTCGCCGCGTGATTGAGGAGCGCGCCTCATTACAGCCCAAGCGCAGTGAGCAGGCCGCCGCAGGCCGCAGGTTGGCGATCGGCCTTGCTTCATGCGAAAGCTGAGACGCGGAGTACAGAGTCGCTGAAAATCATGGGCCAATTTCCTTTTGCTGTGGTTGTTTTTGATCTTGATGGGACGCTGGCCAATACCGCGCCGGATTTGACGGATGCGCTCAATCACATGCTCGTCCGGCTCGGACGGGAGCAGGTTCCCGGCGCGCGAGTGATCGAGATGGTCGGCCGCGGAATGCGCAATCTGGTGGAACGCGGCCTGGGTGCGACCGGCGTCGTGACTCCGGCGCTGGTCGAGCAGGCGCTGGCGATTTTTCTCGAATATTATGAGACGCACATCGCGGATGGGAGCCGGCCCTATGAGGGGGCGGAGGCGGCGCTCGATCTTCTGCGAATTCGCGGGGCGAAGATCGCGATCTGCACGAATAAGCCGGAACAGTTGACCCACAAATTGCTGACGGCGTTTGGATGGTCGGAGCGTTTCGCGAGCGTGATCGGGGGCGACACGCTGCCTGTGCGCAAGCCCGATGCGGCGCCTTTGCGGGAGGCGATCAAGGGAGCCGGCGGAGGCCGGGCGGTTCTGGTCGGAGATTCGATTACAGATGTCCAGACGGCGAACGCCGCGAGGTTGCCGTGTCTGGCGGTGACTTTCGGGTTTCGCGATCGACCAGCGGAGGCGCTCGGAGCGACGGGGCTGATCGAGCGGTTCGATCAACTGGTGCCGGCGTTGGAAAGAATTTCCGAATGCGGAAAGCTGACAACTGAAAGCTGAGAGGCAGACGGGAGCGCCTGCCCTACAATGGGACGAAATGGCGGCGTTTGGAACTAGGCGGGCTCGGCGGTGCAGCGGACGCGCCGGGCAGCGTAGTAGGAGCCGATCACGATGATGGCAGCGATCAACTGCGCGATAAGAGTCTCGTAGGTTGGGAAGATGGCGAACCAGAGGCCGGCCCAGTCGGGTATGAGACTAACGAGCGAAGGCACCGGCGTGGTAGAGATCCAATGCGCCAACTGCATTTCCTGGGCCTGCTCACCGACCATGACGAGGAGCACGCCGCCGAGCAAAACGCCGGTGGTGATCAGCATGTTGCGGTAGGGGAGCCGCTGTTGCATGACGAAGGTAAGAATGGCGACCAAAGCGGAGAGGGCGAGGCCGAGAAGGGCGCCTTGCAAGACCACGCCGCCACCGAGGCGCAGGTCGATAAGTTTGCAGGAAGAGGACGACTTCGAAGCCTTCGCGATAAAGCGAGGTGAACCCGAGAAGGATCAGACCCCAGATGAGACGCGCCTGCGAAGCCTCGGGCGCCAGGCCGCTGGTAAGGAGAGTCTTGCGCCGGCGATTGTGGGCGCGGATCCAACCGCCCCAATAAATTTTGTGGAGGAACCAGTTCATGATCACGAGCAGAACGACGACGGCGAGAAGACCGGTGGCGGCTTGCAGGTTGAGCGCCGAGACGTTGTCGGAGAGCGCGCTCATGATGCGGATGGCGATCATCCAGGTAACGAGCGTGGCGAGGAAGGCGAGCCCGGCGCCCCAGGCGACCGGGCGGCGACAGGCGCTCCGGGGACCAGTCATGCTGGCGGTGATGGCGGCGAGAACAAGAATGCACTCAAGTCCTTCCCGGAATACGAGCACGCCGATATCGAGGATGGCGACGGTGGGGCTGGTGTTGGCGCGGGTTGGATCGGGCGAGCCACCGGTGGTAAGTCCCTGCCAGGTCATTGCCGCGAGCACGCCGAGTGCGGCAAGAAAGAGGAGGAGTTTGTGAATGGGCCGGAGCCGCAACGCGGGAGGCGCTACATCGATCGGCGGCGCGGTGGCTGGCTGGGCAGCTGACGAAATCACGCACCCATGTTATCACACGAAGCGAGGGGCGCGCTGTCGACGGATTGCTATTCTCTAGCGGTAAATTGCGCTAGTGCTCGGTCGACGGGCGGAAGCGGATCCGCTAGTCTGAAAGCAGGAGGCCAGAATTGGAGTCAAACGTCGTGCAGGCCGCGGGCGTGCGGTTGTGAATTTCCATCAACGTCGTAAAATTCGCCCATGAAGCGCCGCCAAGGCTTTACGCTGATTGAGATCGCGATTTCGGTTTTTATCCTCGCGCTTCTCCTCCTGCTCGCGCTCCCGAGCGTGAGCGGCGTAATGGCCGATCGCCGGTTGAAGCAATCACTCGACGCGATGAACAAAATTGTGCGCAAGGCACAGGAACGCAGCGTCCAGGAGCGCCGTTCCTACGTGATCGAATGGCAAAAGAGGGCGATTGTTCTGCGTCCGGAATCGCCCAGGGAAGGCGACTCCGACCGCGCCCACAGCCACGCTCGCGCTGGAGAAGGGTCACGCCTACATCCTGCGGTTGCCGGCTGCGCTCGAGAAAGGTCCCTTCGCGCAATGGACCTTCTGGCCTTCGGGCGCCTGCGAGCCGGCGAACGTGAAATTCAAAGGGCCGGCCGGTTCGCTGGGAAGTGAATTACTCGCCGCTCACCGCGCGCCCCGAGATTGTTCGTTATGTCGACGAAATAAGAGTCTCGCGTCCGGGCTTCGCGCTCTACGAAGTGCTTCTCGGCCTGGCCGATCTTCGTCATCGGCGTGCTCGCGCTCGGTCGCTCGGTGGAAAACTGCCTCAATGCCAGCCATGCTGAGCGAAGAAGATAATCGCGTGCGGCTGGTGCTCGCCAATCGAATGGCGGAAATTCAGGCGAGCCCGGTGCATCCGGACGCCTAGAAGGAGGAAAAGATCGATACCGGTTATGGAATCGTTAAGCTGATCCAGAAGAGCGAGCCCAAGAATTCGAGGAACCCGATAACACGATCATCAGCGGGATCACGCGTGTCACCTTGACCGCCGATCTGGTCGCGCGACGGAGTGAAGCAGAGCAAACAGCTCGTGTTTTATGTCTACCGTGCGGGCTGAAGGCGAGCGCGGCGGGCGGCTTTACCCTGCTCGAGATCACGCTGGCGGTCGCGATCCTCGGCATGATGGCGCTGGCGATTTTTCGTTTCGTGAGCACCAACCTGATCGCCGTGCGTCTTGTCCACGGAGCTGAACGGAGATCGACGCCGGTTATTCCGGACTCTCGCGGGTCCTGACCGATCAGTTGCAGAATCTGCCGCCCGGCCAAGGTACGCTCCTGGGCGAGCCGTTTAAGTTTGAAGGCCGCTCGCGCGATGAAATGACCTGGATTTGCGGAGCCGGACCGGGATTGCTCACTCATTACGCCTCTGGGGACTACTCCGTCACGCTTGCGGTTTGCGCCCGATGGAAAAAGGCAACGCGATGGAATTGGGCGTGGTGCGCGAATCGGAAGACGACGACAGTCCCGGTGGCTGACAACAAGATCTGGGTGTCGCTCCTGACCAACCTGACGAGCATGGAAATCCGCTATTTCGATCCGCGTCTGAACGCCTGGGTCGATCGCTGGACCGACCGCGGGACGCTGCCGCATCTTGTTCGCCTAACGATCACCCGGGTTGGCAGCTCGGCGCCGTGGGTAGCGGTGCTCGCCGCTGCGTCGGACGCCGCTTTAAGAGACGAAAGGTCCCGCCGACGCCGAATCGTTCGGGCGGCCGCTTGATGCTGGCGCTCTGGGCCCTCTTCCTGCTTAGTGCCATGATCATCGCATGGGCGCTCGATATCAACTCGCGAATCGCGCTTACCGGCAACTCCAGTCGCGTCTCTGGAAGCCGAGGCCATGGCCTCCTCCGGCGCGGAAGTTGCCCTCGATCCGCAGGTGCAGCCGGGCTCGACCGTCCTGCACGGGTCGTTAGGCAAGAATCAAAGCTATCGATGCGCGGATCGTTGGGCGAAGGGGGTCGGTTGCATTTGAACTGGATTGTGTACGGGCG
The DNA here is from genome assembly GCA_963776615.1 of uncultured Verrucomicrobiae bacterium. GTDB lineage: Bacteria > Verrucomicrobiota > Verrucomicrobiia > Chthoniobacterales > UBA10450 > Palsa-1392. The sequence continues at coordinate 21,974 of CAVZNJ010000021.1, read as the reverse complement.
AAGATCCGCAGCGGCTCGACATCCTGCGAAAGTATCTCGCGAATCAAAGGGATCGATATTAACGAGCGCGATCGCATGATGGATTGCCTGCTCGATTTCGTCGATCCGGATGATATTCCCCGGCTCAACGGCGCGGAAGCGGACGCAACCTTATCAGCCGAAGAACGCGCTCCTCCAGCGATCGAGGAGCTGAAACAAGTCAAAGGCTGGGAGAAATTCACCTCGCGTCCGAACTGGGACGGAGATTTCACGCTTTACAGCAGCGGCCCGGTCGATCTGGCTCTGGGCTTCGCGCGATGTCCTCCTCTCGCCTCCCGGGTTTCAACGAACAGATTGTCGATCGCTTTCCTTCAACTACCGGCGCGGTCCCGATGGAATCGACGGCACGGAGGACGATCCGGTCTTCGACTCGCTCGATCAGGTTAGGCTTGCACTCGGATTCACACCGGATCAATTTGCGCAGCTTTCCGGCCTGATCGGGTTCAAAGACCCGGTTGTGCGAGTCGTTAGTGTTGGTAAATCCGGCGACGTCACGCGCACGATCGAGATGATCATTCGGAAAAGCGCCTACGTCCCAGATGATTCGTTGGAAGGAACTCTAATATCGAACCCGCATCCGAATCCGTTTTTATTGCGCCATCTGGCCGCGGTTGGAATCTGGTCCGCGCCCGCGCAGGCAACGGCACCTGGGAGGTGCGAAATGTCGCCGACCTGAACGGAGGCCGCGGCCTGCTCCACAACGGCGACGAAGTTGTCCTCGGGCTGCCGGTGAACGCGATGATCGCGCAGCGTTTGCGTTTGCCGACAGTCGATCCGTCTGAGTTTGAAGGCATGGTGCGACTCCAGGTCGAGAAAGTCCTTTCCCTTATCCGCCGGAGGAAGTGACGAGCGATTTCGAGGTCATCGAAAAGGGCGAGAACGAGAGCGTCGTCTCCTCCGTCGCGGTCCACAACGCGCGTCTCAACGAACTCGCCGGGCCGCTCCTGAATAGTGGCGCATATCCCGCGTCAGGTCACGGTCTACGCCGCGCAGCGCGCCGCTTCACACGCCGCCCGCGGGCGCGCGCTCATCATCTATCGTGAAGGCGAAAAGCTGGTCTCGGCGATCAGCGAAAACGGCAAACTCAGTTTCACTCGAACGCTCGACGCGGCCGAGGCTGAAGGATTGCAACGCGACCTGCCGCAGATGGCTTTGAGCGCGGAGCTGCAGGGGATCGACACCTCTTTCCCCAAAGTGCTGCTCGACGAAAATTGCCTCCCGTTGCGCGACACGGTCGAGCGCGTCTTCGCCCAGCGCCCCGACCTGATGGGAACAGAGGCGCCGCCGGCACAAAGTAAAGCTCGAACCTCGCGCCGGAGGCCTGGCGCAAACAACGCGCCGCAATTGTCAGGCAAAGGGAATGGCGCAAGCGTCTGCTTTGGGCGGGCGGAATTTACGCCGCGACCTTTTTGCTCTTCGCACTCTACGTCACGATCATCCGCTTCCAGGTCGGGCATCTGCAAAAGGTGATCAAGCGCGACGCGCCGAAGGTCGATTTTATCAAGAGCGCCGAGGCAACCTGGAAGGCGCTCTCGCCGGCGATCGATCCGACATTATTACCCGATCGAGGTGCTGCTCCATCTTTTTGAGAGCCTGCCGAATCCCGAGGTGCGGATCACCGTTTACGAGCAATCCGCGCGCAATATTTCGGTGCAGGGCGAAGCGCCCTCGGCCGCGCTCGCCTACCAATTCGCCGAGAAGGTAAAGAAGAATCCGGGCCTGCAGGATTTTACCTTCAACCTCGGAACCCCGCGGATTCTGCCTAACGATCACGCGCAATTCCGCCTGGAGGGCAAAACGAAATGATCGCGAACTGGCTGGCCCGAATGAATCAACGGGAACGCATTCTCGCTCTTGCGGTCGCTGGGATTCTCTTTCTCCTGATCAATCTCGCGATCTGGAATGTGCTCCTCGGGATGAGCGCGGGGGCGCGCGACGAGTATGCGTCGGAGCGCGCAGCGCGGACGGAACAACAGTTTTATCTCACGGAGGAAGAAATGTGGCGGCAGCGGGCCGACTGGCTGCAGAAAAAGCAGCCCAGGTCAAACAATCCGGCGGAAGCGTCCTCGCTTCTCACGCGAGTGAAAGAGATCGCCGACCGCTACAAAGTGCAGGTCGAGAATCCGCAGATCGGCCCGGTCGAGAGCACGCCCTCGCATCAATCGGTCTCCGCCACTTTCGAGACCAAGAGTGGCTGGGAACCGCTCGTCCATTTCCTTTACGACTCTCAAAAACCAGAGTCGTTCACGGTCTTTGAAAACGTTAACTTGATGGTGAACGCGACCGATCCGACAGTCATGGAAGGCCGATTCAAGATTGCGAAATGGTTCGCGCCGGGGCCTCAAAAATGATGAAAACCAAGGAACTGATTTGCTTTTGCACCGTGCTGCTTTTTTGCCTGACGACGTCGGCGTGGGGGAAGGACGACCTGCCCAAGAGCGAGCCCTTCGCGCATTATGAGCCGATGGTGAAACGTTCTCCCTTTGCGGTCGCGACCGCCAACGCGCCAGTGGGCAGCAAGCCGGATTTCGCGAAGGACCTTTACGTGGCCAACGCCGCACATTCCACCGACGGCGATTTCGTCACGATCGCTTCCACGACGGACAAGAATTTGAAGGAATACCTGAATACCCGCGAAACGGTGGACGGTTATTCCATCTCCAACATTCAGTGGTCGGATCGCGTCGGCGAGACCAAGGTCACAATTTCCAAGGACGGACAGTTTGCGACTCTCACTTTTAACGAAGCGCTCCTCAGCCAGGGGATTCAGAATCCCGCTGTGCAGCCGCAACAGATTTCCGGTCGCCCGCCTGTGCCTGCGCGACCGAATACCAATGCCCAGATGCCGATTCAGCGGCCGATGCCGGTGCCGCAAATTCCCACGCCACCGCCTCATACCCGACCGGTGATTCGGCAACGAGGGGCCCCATCACAGCAGAATTTCCAGAGTCCGACCGCGCCGGCGGCCGATGACGGCGACGACGATTCGGACCTCGATCCGACGTACAGGAGTCAGAAGAAACTGAACAACACGAACGCGAGCCCACCGGAGAATCGTGTCACTCGTCCGGTTCCGAACTCAATGAGTCCCTCCACTAGTCGTTAGGATCCGCCCGGATCGTCGTCCGGCGTATCGGGTTTGCGATCGGGACCGGCGGAGTAGAGATCGAAGCCGGAGGGATTCTTCCGGCCCGGATTGAGATAGATGTAATTATTGTTCCAGGGATCCTTGGGCAATTCCTTGAAAAGCTGATACCAGCGCTCCGGCTGCGGTTCGGTGGTCGGCTGGGTCACAAGCGCCTGCAGACCCTGTTCAGTCGTGGGAAAAAATCCGTTCATGGCCTCGTAAAGTTTCAACTGGGTCGAAATGCTCTGAATATCGGCCGCTACGCGCTCGTGCCGCGCGTATTCGACATTGCCGCCCAGTTTGTAAATCGCTGCACCCATGAGGAGCGCGATAATCGTGACCACAATCATGATCTCGAGCAGGGTGAAAGCACTTTGATTCTTGCGCATAAAAAATCGGCGACGGGGTTACTTCAACGGCTCAAGCAGATAGTCCGATTTGTCCCAGAGATATTTCAATTGAATCTGCGTTTCCCTTATCGCCGAGGCGGAAGTTCCGGCGCCTGCCAGAATGATCACATCATTCGTCCCGGCCTTCAACAACGAGGCGGGCACGATCTTTTGCGCCCGCACCCAGCCCGTGTATTGAAATTGCATCGTCTGCAGCAGGGAAAGCGAAAGTCCCGCGATAAGCTGGGTCAGCCAGATCGGGCAGGACAAGCGAAGCCGAGCCCAAATCCTCACCGTTCACGTAAATCTCCGGTGGCTTCTCGATCTGCGGGCTGGCTACTTCGAAAGTAAGCAGAGCCACGAGCGGTTGCGCCTCGAGGCCAAATTCAAAGGCTCCGCCGTTCTGCATATTCGGCCCGATCGGGATCGTCTCCGTCGTCAGTGGCGCGGTCACCGTTCCGAAAACTTCCGAGTCGTCCTCACCAGCCTTCAAGGCTGGCGGGCCCGCCGAAAGGATCGGCCATCAGCTTCTCCTGCTCGGCGTGCATCGGACGCATCACCTGGCTGGTCTTCATCCAATCGAGATAAGCGCCGCGGACCGAGCGGCCGTCGCCCGGAACCTCGACGTCGATCGCAGTCACCCCAATCATCGGCACCACCGTGGTCGAGGAAGTGGCGAGCCCCGTCTTCTGACCTAACGAACCGGAGTGCAGGACCTGGCTACCCGACTCATCCCAGGCGATCAGCTCCGGTTGTTCGTCAGGCAGATCGTCGAAATAAAGGCGGAAAAGCAGAAGCTGGCAGTCGTCGTTAGGCCGGATCAGGCGGACGCGAAAAACGCTTTTCGTTGCCACCTCCGATTCCGCCTTGCCCGGGGCAAAGGAAACCGATTCCACCCAGGAGGGCGCTGCCTGCACTTTCGAATGGGCGGGATTATTCTGCCGCAGATCGAGCCAGGCGCTCTCCGGCGCGGCCTCGGCTGATTGGCTCGGCTTGAGTACCTGCGTTCCTTCCGGCGGCAGAGCCTGCTGGGCGATGGACGGCCGAATGGCAGCGAGCAAAAATGCGAGCGGAACGAAGCGACGAAGCATTGCGCCGGCGAGATTATGTTAATGCGGTCGCAACTGCAAACTGTGCGTCATCTCAAAAACCGCCGAGAGGATGCTGTAAACGACAAAGCCGACAATCACCGCGATGACCACGATGATGATGGGCGGGATCAGGGCCGAGATGATATTGACCGTGCGATCCAACTCACGCTCGTAGACGTCGGCGATGATCTGCATGGTTTGCGCGAAGTGACCGGTTTGCTCGCCAACCGCCATCATGTCGGTGAAGAGATCCGGGAAAAGTTGCTCTTTCGCAAGCGCGCTCGAGAGATTGGCCCCGTCGATCACGGCCCGCCGCACATCGCGCAATTTCGCTTCGAGGTATTTGTTCGCCGCGATTTCCGTCACCAGGTCGAGCGCCTTGAGCAGCGGGATTCCGTTCTCCATCAAAGTGCCTAACGTCCGCGAGAACTGCGCGTAATACTGGTGACGGCGAATGCGCCCGTAGCCCGGAATCGACAGCCGGAGACGATCCCACGCCAGGCGCCCCTCCTCGCTTCGGACGAAAGCTCGAAAGCCCACCATCCCTCCGAGAACAATGAGAAGCAGAACCCACCAGTAACCGGTAATGATATGGTGCACATTGATCAGGATGCGCGTCGGCACCGGCAGCGTTCCGCCGGTTTCCGCCATGAAACCGGTCAACTGCGGCACCATGAAGGTGATGAAAATGATGATCAGGACCGAGCCGGCGACGGCGAGAAACGCCGGGTAAATCAGCGCCTGCTGCACGCGGTCACGCAGATTTTTTTCCTGCATCAAGTGCTGGACGACGCGGCTCAGAATGTCCGGCAGCGCGCCGCTCGCTTCGCCCGCGCCCACCATGTTGATGTAGAGCGGGGGAAAGATTCGGGGAAAATCGCGCAACGCCTGCGAGAAACTGCGACCGTCGATCAGCGCCTGATGCAGCGCGCTGGTCATCTGCTGCACTCGCGGATGCTTCAGCCGTTTCTCGAGCACGCCGAGGCTTTCGTCGAGCGTCATCCCAGCCTGCAAAAGATGACCGAGCTGTTCCGTGAAGATCAGCAATTGACCATGCGGGATTTTCAGATTTCCGGTCGGCGCTGCGGTCGCCGGCGCTGCCTTGCCATCGACCGCCTGCGGGTTTGCGGCCATCGATTCGACCCGGATCGGCACGCAATTCTGCTGTTCGATCTGTCGGATGGCGACGGATCGGTCAGTCACATTAAGCACGCCCTCGACGAGTTCGCCCTGGGCATTGCGCGCGCGATAGGAAAATTGCGGCATGGGATAAAAAACGGCAGAAGCTAGCGCGGTGCGTTAATCACGTCCAATCGCGCTCCTATTGAGAGAGGAAATCGTCGAGAGAAATTGCAAGGTGCGGGAATTCACGCAAAATCTCGCGGTCAGCCGTGACCAATCGAAGCCCGCGCTCTCGCGCGACGGCGACGAATTCACAATCGTAAGCGGTGCAGAACGAGTGCGCAACGAGGTCAAGGACGGCTGGCGCCGGGGCAAGGAATTCGTTTTCCGTCATGGACGCTTCTGCTTTGGCGCAAATAGCAGTGGCCGCCGCGGCGGTAAGGGATCCACGGCGAACGTAGCCGGCGAGGGTGTTGCGAAACTCCCACCGCCATAACATCGCGGTGCTCCAATCCGGATCGCGTTGGAGCAACGCATCGGCCCGAGACGTCTCTGCAGCCGGAAGCCACCGCAGGCAGATGATATTCGTATCCACGACGATCATCGGCGGCGACCGGCGATCTTCATGGCCTGGATTTCCTTGAGGTTCGTTGCGCCTTTGAATTTTTTCCTCATCTCACGAGCTTCCGCGATCAACTTCTCAACATTCACCGGCGCTCCTCCCGCCGTTACGCCTTGCAAGGTGGCGATCACCTCCTTGTTTAAACTCCGATGATGCGCCTTGGCCCTGTTTTTGAGCGCCCGATGTAAATCGCGGGGAATGTTTTTGAGCGTAATATTTGGCATGACGCAACCGTAAAGGCACCATACTGGTTGTCAAAGCAGGCCGTTGGCTCTGGAAAAATGGATAACAAACCAGCGATGATCGCGCTTTCGAACGGCGACGCAGTGGCCGTCTCCGAATACGGAACAAAAACCGGAACGCCGATCTTCTTCTGTCATGGCTGGCCGAGCTCTCGCACCATGGCGGAGTTGACCGACAGCGCGGCACGCGAACTCAATCTTCGCCTCATTTCTCCAGACCGACCGGGGATCAGGAATTCGTCGTTTCGTCCGGAAAGAACCCTACTCGATTGGCCGCCACTCCTTGAACAATTGGCCGATAAAATGGACATCCCTGAATTTCGAATCCTGGGAATCTCCGGGGGCGCTCCTTATGCGTTCGTCGCGGCGTGGGCTTTGCCGGAACGAGTGCGTGCGATCGCGGTGGTGAGCGGCGCGCCGCCTCTGGCCGAACTGAGCGATCGCAGCGGGTTGCTGGCGCTTTATCGCTGGCTGCTCTTCCTCTACCCGCGGCATCGCGAGCTTCTCCGCTACTCCTTTCACGCCGTGCGGCCTTTTCTTTCCGTGAAGATTCCGATTCGTTTCCGACCGCTGCTCCTCAAGCTTCTCCAGCCGTGCGACGCAAACGTGATGCGCGATATCGCCGCCTTCGAAGCCTGCTTCGAGAGTCAACGCCAGGCCTGGCGCGCCTCGGCCGATGGTGTGATGGTCGACGCCGAGATTTACGCCCGACCATGGGGTTTTCCGCTCGAGGAAATCCGCGTCCCGGTTCGCCTCTGGCACGGTCGGAAGGATCGCAGCTTTCACTGGAAACTGGCCGAATCCCTCGGCCAACGATCTTCCCGCATTGCACGATGCGGATTTGTCGAAGTGGAGGGACACTATCTCGCTTGCCCATTCGTCACATGCACGAAATTCTCGACGACCTAATATCTGCCTAACGGTTTCGACGATTTCTCGCTGTTCGTCGGCGCAGAAATCGCTCAATTGATAGGGTGCAAGATCTTACCGGAAGCGCAATCCAGGATCAGCCGGTCCGGCGGACGTCAAACATTGACCCGGAATTCGAGGCCCGGATCCGGGAACTGGTGGCCGACTGGGGCGTCGAGAAATCTCCGGAGCTGATCGAGGAGCTGATCATCACCGCGCTCAAAATGGGGCGCGATAAGATGGGCACCGGCGACCTCAAGTTAATGAATCGTTCGCTTAAGGAGTTGCGTTATGCCGCCAAAGTTTTCGCTCCTTATCGCGACGTGAAAAAGGTCGTCGTCTTTGGTTCCGCGCGTACCGCCCGACAGAGCCCGCCGCGCAGCAGGCCGAAGAGTTTGGTCGCCGAATGGTGGCGCACAACTTCATGGTCATCACCGGTGGCGGCGACGGAATCATGGGTGCGGCGCAGCGCGGCGCGGGTCGCGAGAACAGCTTCGGCCTGAACATTCGCCTGCCCTTCGAGCAACGTGCGAACGAGATCATCCACGGCGATCCGAAGCTGATTAACTTCAACTATTTCTTCACCCGGAAACTCAATTTCGTGAAGGAAACACACGCCGTGGCGCTCTTTCCCGGCGGTTTTGGGACGATGGACGAAGGATTCGAAGCGCTCACCCTGATGCAGACCGGCAAGGCGCTCATCATTCCGATCGTGTCTACATCGACCGGCCCAATGGTAGTTATTGGGAAAGCTGGATGCGTTTCCTGACCGAGCATCTGCTCCAGCAGGGCCTAATCTCCGAGGACGACTTTCAACTTCATCAAAATCGTGCACAACGTTGAGGAAGCGGTCGGAGAAATTCTGCTCTTCTACCGAAACTATCGACTCGTCGCGCTGGGTCGGGTCACAGCTGGTCTTTCGAATTCATAAGCCATTGACAAAAAGAGCACTAAGTGACTTAAATCTGCGTTTCGCGGATTTGCTTCGCGAGGATGAAATCGCGCAGAGCGCTGCCCTGCCACAGGAGCGAAATCAGCCTGAGCTGGCTCATCTGCCGCGTTTGATTCTTACGCCGCATCGCCACGAGTTCGGGCGGTATCGTCAGCTAATCGACGCGATCAATCTGGCCGAGACGCTGTAGCCGCGGGCTGCGAAGGCCGTTGCGATACCGATGCGGTCGGCGCCGGCGAAGCGTCGGCACAGTCAGGCTGCCGGTCGCTCGGTCTTTCTCGACGATGTAATCGTGGATCGAGTTGACCGTCTGCAGCGCCTGGCTTGCGACCTCGGAGTTGGGCACACCGACCCCAAAGGTTTTCTCCATGCTCACGACCAACTCGAGCGCGTCGATCGAATCGAGCCCGAGCCCGTCGGGCCCAACAAGAGGAAGGTCATTCCCGATCTGATCCGCCGGCGTTTGCAGCATCAAATTCCTGACCAGCATCTCTTTGATTTGAGCGCGAAGATCGGTTTCGGGCATCGGTTCGAACTTTTGCGACGCTATGCTAAGACGAAACGGAAGCGGATGTCATCGGATAATTCCGAGGACGGCTGCACGTTTGGATCTGCCGAAAAAACGCAAACCCGGCCTGCTCGACACGGTTTGCTCTGGGACGCGCCAGCCTGTTCAGCCGTCTCGTGGCGACGCCCGATCTTCTGGAACTGGCTCCTCGCGGGCCGGCGGGACTTCACGTGCCGTCGGAGCGTTGTCAATTCGGGGCACCGTTGCATCGGCCTGACGAACCTCCGGTTTCGGCGGCGGTCGTCGTTGCCGGCATTGTGCAATTCGTCGCTGAACTCGTCTTTCGCCTTTTGGAATTCGCTGCACCGCCTGTCCCATCCCTTTGGCCAGCTCCGGCAAGCCTCTTCGCGCCAAAAAGCACGAGGACGATCAACAGGATGATGATCAGATCCGGTCCGCCGAAGTTGGACAGCAAGGCGAGAAGATTCATAACGAACTCGAACATCCGACGATCGCGTTCCGGTTGCAAGACATTTCCCCGTGCGCTCGTCTCGACCGCCGCGTGCCTAGGGGCGTTGCACTCCTGTAAGGGCCCGGAAGGACGCGCTTCCGCGCTCCTTCTCGAGGTGGTCTCGCATTAGACGTCGTAATACATCTGGAACTCGTACGGGTGCGGGCGGAGCCGCAGGGCGTCGTATTCCTTTTGCTTCATCTCGATCCAGTTGTCGATGAAGTCGGCATTGAAGACGTCGCCGCGGAGGAGAAACGCGTGGTCCTTCTCCAGCGCTGCGATCGCGCCGCCTAGCGAATCCGGGCACGCTCGGCACGTTCGCCAGTTCTTCCGGCGGAAGCTCGTAAAGATTCTTGTCGAGCGGATCGCCGGGATCGATCCGGTTCTGGATTCCATCGAGACCGGCGAGGAGCAGCGCGGAGAAGGCGACATACGGATTGGCCGCCGCGTCGGGCGTGCGAAACTCGATTCGCTTCGCTTTCGGATTCGCCGAGTAAGTCGGGATGCGGATCGCGGCCGAGCGGTTCCGCGCGGAGTAGGCGAGATTGACCGGCGCTTCGAATCCGGGCACGAGCCGCTTGTAGCTGTTGGTCGTCGGATTCGTAATCGCAGGTCAGAGCCGGCGCGTGTTTCAAGAATTCCGCCGATAAAGAACAGCGCCATGTCGCTCAGGCCGGCGTAACCGTTGCCGGCGAAGAGCGGCTTGCCGTCTTTCCAGAGCGACATGTGGGTGTGCATGCCCGAGCCGTTGTCGCCGAAGAGCGGCTTGGGCATGAAGGTCACCGTCTTGTTGTGCTTCTGCGCGACGTTGCGGACGATGTATTTGTAGTACTGCATGTAGTCGCCCATCGTCTTCGAGCGGCGCGAAGCGGATATCGATTTCGGCCTGGCCGGCCGTCGCGACTTCGTGATGCTGGCGCTCGATCGGGATGCCGGCTTTCTCCAGCTCGAGGCACATTTCGTTGCGGATATCCTGCAGCGTGTCCGCGGGGGCGACCGGGAAAGTAACCTTCCTTTGCCCGGATCTTGTAACCGAGATTTGGAAATTCCTCGCGCCCGCTGTTCCAATGTCCCTCGGCGCTATCGACCGAGTATGAGCGCAGCTGTTGCCGGCTGTTATTGAAACGCACGTCGTCGAAAATGAAAAATTCCGCTTCCGGCCCGAAGAAGGCGGTGTCGGCGATCCCGGTGCTTTGCAGATAAGCTTCCGCTTTTTCGGCGACGCCGCGCGGATCGCGATTGTAGGGCTCGCGCGTGATCGGCTCGACGATGGTGCAGATGAGGCTGAGGGTCGGCTCGGCATTGAAAATATCGATCCACGCCGTCGCCGGATCGGGGATGACGAGCATGTCGGAGGCGTTGATCGCCTTCCAACCGCGGATGCTCGAGCCGTCGAAGCCGAGGCCTTCGGTAAAAATGTCCTCGTTGTACTCGGTCAGGGTGGTGGTGAAATGCTGCCAGGCGCCCGGCAGATCGGTGAACTTGAAATCCACGAGTTTGACCTCGTGGTCTTTGATCATTTTGCTGACGTCCGACGGTTGTTTTCTTCTCGTTAGGCATGGGTTGGCTGGATTGTGGATGTGGTTGATCGTAGAGTGTTGAATCATGAACCGATAGCGCCGAACAACCGCTATTCGGGTCGATTCAGGCTCTCGTGTTTGATACAATTTCGTCCATCCTCACACCGCTTTCTCGCCGATTTCTTCCGTGCGAATGCGCACCGCGTGTTCGACCGGGAGCACGAAAACCTTGCCGTCGCCGATCTTGCCGGTCTTGGCCGCGCTCACGACGACGCTCACTGCCTTGTCGACCATGTCGTCGGCCAGCACCACTTCCACTTTTACCTTGGGCAGGAAATCGACCGTGTATTCGCTCCCGCGATAAATTTCCGTGTGACCCTTTCTGGCGCCCGAAGCCTTTCACCTCCGTCACCGTCATGCCCTCGATGCCGAGCTCGGCCAGCGCTTCCTTCACCTCTTCGAGTTTGAACGGCTTGATGATCGCTTCGAGCTTTTTCATGGGCGTTACAGTGGTGGCGTCCGACGGATTTTCAAACGAACTCGCAGTAGAGAATCAGAGATCGCGGGTGGAGCGCAAGCGCCGATTTCTTGCCGCCTCCGGCGCGCAGTTTATAATGCGATCGATGCCCGCCGATTCCTTCGTTCATCTCCATCTTCACACCGAATATTCGCTCCTCGATGGGGCGGTGCGGATGAAGGAGCTGATGAAAAAGGCGGCGGAAATGGAGATGCCGGCGGTCGCGATCACCGATCACGGCAACCTCCATGGCGCGATCGAATTTTACCAGGCGGCGACCGAGGCCGGGATCAAACCGATCATCGGCGTGGAAGCCTACATGGCGCCGGGGTCGATCAAGGACCGCCCGAACTCCCAGCGCGATGCGGCTTATCATTTCACCCTCCTCGCGCGCGACGAGACCGGTTATCACAATCTCGTCAAGCTCATGTCCACCGCGCATCTCGACGGGATGCATTACAAGCCGCGGATCGACAAGGAGCTGCTCGCCGCGCATTCCGCAGGGTCTGATCGGAATGAGCGCGCTGTCTCAAGGGCGAGATCAACATGGCGATCCAGGCCGATCAGCTCGACGAAGGCGCGGGAAGAGCGCGGCGACTTTCGCGACATCCTTGGCGCGGAGAATTTCTTCCTCGAATTGCACGATCACGGGATCGAGGCGCAGCGGAAATGCAACCGTGTTCTGCCGCAGATCGCGCACGAATTCGGGCTCGGGCTGGTGGCGGCGAACGACGTCCATTTTCTCGAGCGGAGCCATCACGAAGCGCACGACGTCATGATCTGCATCGGCACCGGCAAGATGGTGCACGACGAAAAACGGATGCGTTATGTGCCGGAGCTTTATTTCAAGAGCCCGGAGGAAATGCGCGCGCTTTTCCCGGATCATCCGGAAGCGATCTCCAACACGCTCGCGATCGCCGAACGCTGTAACCTGAAGCTGGAATTTGGCACCTCGAAGTTTCCCGGAATACGAGCCGCCGGCAGGCAAGACGCGCCGTCGAGTATCTGCGCGAGCTCTGCGAGAAGGGCTTGCGCAAACGCTACGGCGAACGGGCCACGAGCGATCCCGAGCTGCGCGCCCGCCTACGAAGGAGCTGGACGTCCTCGAGAAGACCGGGTTCGTCAGCTACTTCCTTATCGTCTGGGACTTCATCCATTTCGCGAAGCAACACGGCATTCCGGTCGGGCCGGGCCGCGGTTCGGCGGCGGGTTCGCTGATCGCCTACGTCCTGGAGATTACCGACATCGATCCGCTCCAGTTCGGCTTGCTCTTTGAACGCTTCCTCAATCCCGAGCGCGTTTCGCCGCCGGATATCGACGTCGACTTCTGCGAATCGCGCCGCGGCGAAGTGCTGGAATACGTCCGGCAAAAATACGGCGAGCGCCGGGTTTCGCAGATCATCACCTTCGGAAAACTGAAAGCGAAAAGCGTGGTCCGCGATGTCGGGCGCGTGATGGGCCTGAGTTACGGCGAAGCGACCGGATCGCGAAAATGATCCCGAACGAGCTTGAACATTACGCTCGCGGCCGCGGCCGAGAAAACGCCCGAACTCAAGAAAGCGATCGAGACCGAGCCGGCGACGCGCCAGCTCTGGGAATACGCCACAGTGCTCGAAGGTCTTTCCCGCAATGCCGGGGTGCACGCCGCCGGTGTCGTCATCGGCTGATCGCGATCTTTCCGAATACATCCCGCTCTGCCGCGACGTCGAAGGGCAACGAAGTCGTGACCCAGTACGCGATGAATCCGTTGAACGATCTCGGCCTGCTGAAGATGGATTTCCTCGGGCTGAAGACGCTGACTGTGATCGAGGACACGATCGCGCTCATTCGCCAGCGCGAGCCGGACTTTTCGCTCAAGGACATCCCGCTGGATGACGCCGCCAGCTTCGCCCTCTTCAACCGGGGCGAAACGATCGGCCTTTTCCAAATGGAATCAGGCGGCATGACGAGCGTCTCGAAGCAGCTCGACGTGCAGAAGCTCGACGACATCATGGCCTTGATCGCGCTTTATCGTCCCGGTCCGATGGACCTGATCGGCGATTACATCAAGCGCAAGAAAGGCCTGACGAAAATCAGATACGAGCATCCGCTCCTCGAGGAAATCTGCGCCGACACCTACGGGGTCATGATTTACCAGGAACAGGTGATGGCGGCGGCCAACCGGCTCGCCGGTTATTCGTTAGGCCAGTCCGATCTTGCTCCGCCGCGCGATGGGAAAGAAGGACAAGGAGAAGATGGCGAAGGAGCGCGCCAATTTCGTCGAAGGTTGCGCGCAGACGAACAAGATTCCGGAGAAGAAGGCGAACGCGATTTTCGATTTGCTGGAGAAATTCGCCGGTTACGGATTCAACAAGAGCCACAGCGCGGCCTACGGGGTGATCAGCTATCAGACCGCCTATCTGAAGGCGCACTACCCGGTCGAATTCATGGCCGGGTTGCTGAGCAACGAAATCAACAACACCGACAAGATTTCGGTCTTCGTCGGCGAATGCAAGCGGATGGGAATTCCGATTCTCCCGCCGGACATGAACCGGAGCGGCCTGAAGTTCACGCCGGAGGACGTTCGCTTCGACGGGGACGTCGCAGTGCTCTGAAGCGTGCGTTTGAAGAAAGAAGCCGCGACCGATGGAAGCGCGTCCCTCCGAGCCATTCGCTACGGACTGGCCGCGATCAAGAACGTCGGCGAAGGCGCGATGGCAGCGGCGATCGCGGAACGGGAGCGGGGAGGGGACTTCACCTCGCTGGAGGATTTTTGCAGCCGGGTCGATTCACGGATCGCCAATCGCAAGATCATCGAGAGCCTGGTCAAAGCCGGCGCCTTCGATTTTCTCGGACGCGATCGGGCGGAGCTTTTCGCCTGCATCGAAGAGACGCTCGCTCGCCGCGGCCGCTTCTCATCGCGATCGCGCAGCCGGCCAGGTTTCGCTTTTCGACGAACTTCCGCGCCGGAGCGCGCCGCGTCCGAACGCGCGTTTTCGCGCCCTGGAGCGAGCGTGAGAAGATTGTCCTTCGAGAAAGAGCTGCTCGGCTTCTACGTCACCGGCCATCCGCTCGATGCCTACGCGCATCTTTTCGCGAGCTGGAAAATATCAGACCATCGCGTCGTTAGGCGAACTGGACGATCGCGCGAGCTTCACGATCGCGGGCGCGATCGCGCAGGTCGACCGCAAGTTCACCAAGAAAGAAGGCAAACCGTTTGCCGTCGTCTTGGTCGAAGATCTGACCGGCACGCTCGAGGTCGTGCTTTGGAATGAAACCTACGTCCCGGTCTCGAACGCGCTCGAACCCGGCGCTGTGCTCGCGATTCGCGGCACGATCGACAAACGCGACGACAACGTTCGCGCGACGGCGCAGAAGGTGAAGTTACTGAAATCGGAGGCGATTTCGCCTAACGACACCAACGGCAACCACAATGGAAATGGCTCATCGGGCGAGAAGAGGGCGCGTCGGTGACGCTTCGTTTCGCGCCCGGGGCCGGCGCCGCCGAACTCCGAGACGGTGCGCGAGATTCTCGCTTCCTCACCGGGTTCGCAACCGGTCACGCTGATGATGACGAGAAGCGATGGCGAAACCGTGCGGATCGAGGCCGGCGACATCTGCCGGATCGAGCTAACCCCGGCGCTCGAACAACGACTCGCGCCGTGGCTTTAGGGAAACCGTCAGGGCCCTTGGCTGCCAGGCTACTCGGTGTGCTGCTGCATTTTGCGCACCCAGATTTTAGCTGGGCGTACTGCTCGGGCGAGAGGGCGCCTTTCGCTTCCTGGAAAAACTTCTCCATGCTCTCTTTCGTGCAGCCGTCTTTCTCGCAACGGGCCTGGAAGGCATTCAGTTTCGTCTTTTGTTCCGGCGTTAGGTTGAGCTTCGCGTAGACTCTGCGAGCACTCCATCTTGCCGGCCTTGGTCGCGCAACAAGCCATGTCGCCAGCGAAGGCCGGACTGGCTGCGAGAAGCGCGGACGCGATATGGATAAGGATAGTCTTTGGCATAGGCATCAGTCGCATGGACACCTTCGATTTCAAGGTTCGAGGGTCAAGCCAAACTCGCCCAGCGCCTGAACGAAGACTGCCCTGGCGTTGACCGTAATCGGTTCGCCGTGGGCGACCACAATCTGCTGGAAATCCCACTTCAACAGGTCCCGCATCGACCGCGCGAAGAGGTCCTTGTCGCGGATCAGGAGGCGAAAGAAAAGGCTGATCCCGATTAGCCGCGGCAGGCGCATGAACTTTTGCGCGAAGAAGCGAGGCCAGCCGTGTGTCGCCGGCGGAAAATGAAAAAGGAGATCGGCCAGAATCAACGTGCGCGACGCGCGGTGAAAGAAAGCGTGTTCGTTTGATCTTGCGCAGGCCGTCGATTCTCGTGACCTCGACTTGACCAGACCAATCAGGCGGAGCCGGATGGAGGTCAGCGGGAGTGAGATACGGAACGTCAGGTAGAGCCGTCTGCCCCTGGCGGGCAAAAGTGTCGTGGATCTCGTTCGCCTCAACCAGCCACGCCGGTTCGCCAAAATGCCGGATCGCCGACACATCGTCGTCTGTGAAAGGAGCGCTCGAGTGGATCATGAGTCGTCCATCTTGCAGCCGTAAAAGTGTCACAAGGCGGCCAAAATCGATCCCAAAGGCGCGCAGCGGATACTCCAAGAGCGCGACATCCGTCGCCAGATCCCGCCAGCGCATTCTTATTTGGATGTGAAGACCAGCTTCCCCTCGCGCTCGTCGACCTTGATCGTCTGGCCTTCGTGGAATTTTCCCTCGAGAATCTGGAGACTGAGCGGATCGAGGATTTCCTTCTGGATCGCGCGCTTGAGCGGCCGCGCGCCATAGACGGGATCGTAGCCTTCGCGGGCGATCCGTTCCTTCGCCGCATCGGTCAACTCAAGAGTGATTTTCTGGCTCTCCAGCCGTTTCGTTAGGCGACGGAGCTGGATCTCGACGATCTTCTTCAGGTCATCGTCGGTCAGTCGATCGAAGATGATGATCTCGTCGACTGCGGTTCAGAAACTCCGGCCGGAAATGCTGGCGCAGTGCTTCCATTACCAGCCGCGACCGTTCTTCGCTCGACAGCTTCCTCGGTGATGAACTGCGAGCCGATGTTCGACGTCATGATGATGACGGTGTTCTTGAAATCGACCGTGCGCCCCTGGCCGTCGGTGATGCGGCCGTCGTCGAGCACCTGCAGCAGCACGTTGAACACATCGTGGTGCGCCTTCTCGATTTCGTCGAAGAGGACGACGCTGATACGGCTTGCGCCGGACGGCCTCGCTCAACTGGCCGCCTTCCTCGTAGCCGACATAGCCGGGCGGCGCGCCGATCAGACGCGCGACGGTGTGTTTCTCCATGTATTCGCTCATGTCGATGCGGATCATGGCGTTCTCGTCGTCGAACAAAAATTCCGCGAGCGCGCGCGACAGCTCCGTTTTGCCGACGCCGGTCGGGCCGAGGAAAATGAAAGAGCCGATCGGGCGATTCTCATCCTGCAAACCGGCGCGAGCGCGCCGGACGGCATTCGAAACCGCGACGATGGCTTCGTGCTGGCCGATGACGCGCTTCATCAGGCGCTCTTCCATTTTCACCAGCTTCTCGCGCTCGCCTTCCTGCAGGCGCGAAACCGGGATGTGCGTCCAGCTTGAGACGACCTCGGCGATGTCTTCCTCGGTCACTTCCTCGCGGAGGAGGCGCGGTTTCTTGTCGGTCGCTTCTTTTTCTGCGATCTCGCGCAGTTTCTTCTCCAGCTCGGGAATGCGGCCGTACTGGATTTCGCTCGCCTTGCCCAGATTCGCCGCGGCGTTGCGCGCGTTCGAGTTCGGTCCGCGCGCTGTCGAGTTCTTCCTTCACTTTCGCCTGGGCGTCGATCTCCGATTTCTCCTTCTGCCACTCGGCCTTCATCGCCGCCTGACTTTTCCTTCAGGCTCGGCGAGTTCCTTCTCCAGCTTCGTCAGGCGCTCCTTGCTTGCCGGGTCCTTTTCCTTTCTTCAACGCCTGCCGTTCCATCTCGAGCTGCATGATCTCGCGCTCGATCACGTCGATCTCCGTCGGCATCGAATCGAGTTCGATCTTCAGACGCGAGGCCGCTTCGTCGACCAGGTCGACCGCTTTATCCGGCAGAAAGCGATCGCTGATGTAGCGATGCGAAAGGATCGCGGCCGCGACCAGCGCCGCGTCCTGAATGCGCACGCCGTGATGCACCTCGTAGCGCTCCTTCAATCCGCGCAGAATCGCGATCGTGTCCTCCACGCTCGGCTCATCCACCATCACCGGCTGGAAGCGGCGCTCCAACGCGGCGTCTTTCTCGATGTATTTGCGGTACTCGTTGAGCGTCGTCGCGCCGATCGTGCGCAACTCGCCGCGGGCCAGCTGCGGCTTGAGCATATTCGAGGCATCGACCGAGCCCTCCGCCGCGCCCGCGCCGACGATCGTGTGCAGCTCGTCGATGAACAGAATGATCTGCCCTTCCGAGTCGGTCACTTCCTTGAGGAACGCCTTCAGCCGGTCCTCGAATTCGCCGCGGAACTTCGCGCCCGCGACCATCGCGCCGATGTCCATCGCGATGAGTTTCTTGTTCTTGAGCGACTCCGGGACGTCGCCGGAAACGATCCGGCGCGCCAGCCCTTCGACGATGGCCGTCTTGCCGACGCCCGGTTCGCCGATCAGCACCGGATTGTTTTTCGTCCGGCGCGAGAGCACCTGCATGACGCGGCGGATTTCGTTGTCGCGCCCGATGACCGGATCGATCTTTCCCCGGCGCGCCATCTCGGTCAGGTCGCGTCCGTACTTTTCCAGCGTCTGATATTTGCCCTCGGGATTTTGATCGGTCACGCGCTGCGAACCGCGCACCTGCTGGAGCGCCTGCATCAGCTTGTCGCGCGTCACGCCCATCTCCTGCAAAGCGCGCGCGGCCGGAACCTTCGCGTTCGTTAGGGCCAGAAGATAATGTTCCGCGCTGACGAACTCGTCCTTCAGTTTCGCCATTTCCTTCTCCGCGCCGTCGAGCACGCTGCGCAGGTCGTTCCCCAGGCGATGTTCGATGCTCCCGCCGGTGACGCGGGGCAACTTCTGGAGCGCGGTGCGCAGTCGCTCGCGTAGCGCCTCCGCCGGCACGCCCATCTTTTCGAGCAGTGGGCGCGTGATTCCGTCGGTCTGATCGAGCAGCGCGAGGAGGAAATGCTCGTTTGTGATCTCCTGCTGATTGAGCTCCGAGGCGACATCCTGCGATGCCTGGACCGCCTCCTGCATTTTTTGGGTGAACCTATCGATGCGCATGGAGCAAACTATAAGGCTGCGATCAGCCCGCAATCATGCGATGTTTCCTAAGGCCTCGAAAATGAGTCGCGAGCTGGCGTTTCTATTCGCGAATGGAAAAGAGGAGCGCGGCCTTCGGTGCAGGGAAGTCGCGGAAACAGCGCTGACCGGGAAGGGAATCCTGCTGCTGGTCATTGCCACACAGCGATTGTGCTTGTTTGCGCCTGGCTGGCCTGGCGCTACACCGAATCGACTCAGGAGGATACGCGTTCTTATGCCGAGCGCACGATGCAGAGGCTGCTCTACGAGCACGACGCGAAATATTTCGCCACGAATCTCAGCCCAAGGGGTTTGCCCGGTTATCTACCCAACCAACAGTAATACGTTATCGCCAGCCTAACGAAACTGGGTGTTCCGACTGCGCTGGTCAAGCTGGCTGGCTTGGTCTCATATGGTTCCGATCCGGGCGCCCAGGATCCAAAGGCACGCTTTACCTCTCATGTCGTCCCTCCTGCGGCCGATGCGCATTTCTACCTCGACATCGCGCGCCGGAATGGCCTCTGGCAGATCGACCTTTTCTCCTTTGGATGGCAGGACAAACCCTCACTGAGTCCGGCGCCATCGTTATGACTCGTGGCGAACCCAAGCCGCTCTGGCTCGAATCGATCGCCGATCGGGAACCATGGCGTCGGGGCGAGACGCGTTCTGACTCATCAGGTTCTTCATCCTTCTCGGAGAGGTAGTCCTCGTCGTGTGCGGCATCATGCGCGTGGGTTACTATCGAGGGATCGGGAATCGCCGATGCTTGGAAAGTCGACCGCAGCGCCTGGAGTTTCGCGCCGCTGGGCTCTAGTCGCAGCGCTTTTTTTCGCCTGAACTGTAGGGGCCTAAATATCGATTCGCACCAGCTTGAAGCGACCGCCTGCGCCGCTTTTGATGGTAATCGAAGACTTGGGACACGAATTATGCCCTGCAATCAGCCCAAGCAATGCCCTGTTTGCCTTGCCGTCGACCGATGGTGATTTTAGAAGCGCGAGCCATGAGCCATCCTTCGTTTCTTCGAAACGACTGACCTTGGCATTCGGCTTTACTTTGATCTGGATTATTTTCAATCGATCGGGGCGCCAAGTCTATTTGAAGAATCTGGTAGGTAAACACGTTATCGTTGCCGGCCGGGCGTGGTGTGTGAACGCCAGGGCCGCAAGAGTGATCAACCAAATGCGCTAAGGCAGTGAGGTGCCGATTTGTTTATTCACGGTCTGGTTCATATTGAAAACAATGTCAACATTCGAAGCGACCGACTTCTACCACCTTGATGAATTGCTGACGGCGGATGAGCGCCTCATTCGGGACCGCGTGCGCGGGTGGGTAAGTCAGCGCTTCCTACCGATGATCGTGCAGCACTATCGGGACGGTACTTTTCCAATTGGACTCGTGCCGGAGCTCGCCGAACTCGGCGTCTTTGGTCCGGCGATCAAGGGCCATGGTTGCGCCGGCCTGGGGAGCGTCGCTGCCGGACTCATGATGCGGGAACTCGAACGCGGCGATAGCGGCCTGCGCACCTTCGCCTCCGTCCAGGGCTCGCTGGCCATGACGGCGATCGACCTCTTCGGATCGGAAGAACAAAAGGCCCGCTGGCTGCCCGCAATGGCGCAGGGGAGCAAACTCGGTTGCTTTGCTCTCACCGAGCCGGACTTCGGTTCTAACCCGGCGGGCCTTCGCTGTCGGGCGGAAAAGAGCAGTAACGGTTATCGGCTGAATGGAGTGAAGAAATGGATTGGAAACGGTACGATTGCGGATGTCGCCGTGGTCTGGGCCAGGGTTGACGACGGAGCCAGCAACGACGCGGAAAGCGCGAAAGCGATTCGTGGCTTCCTCGTCGAGAAGGGGACGCCAGGCTTCACGGCTACACTTATTGAAGGCAAGCTTTCGCTCCGCGCGGCACTGACCGCACAACTCGAATTCAACGACTGCCTCGTGCCGAAGAGCGCCTTGCTCACCAGGAGCGAAGGACTGCGCTCGCCCCTGTCTTGTCTCAACCACGCGCGCTACGGCATCGCCTGGGGTGCGATCGGGGCCGCTATGGCATGCTACGACGAAGCACGACAATACGCGATGCGTCGGGTTCAATTCGGCCGTCCCATCGCCAGCTTTCAGCTCGTCCAGGAGAAACTGGCGCGCATGCTTACCGAGCTCACGAAGGCTCAACTGCTGGCGCATCGCCTGGCGCAATTGAAAGACGCCGACAGCGCAAGGCACTTCCATATCTCAATGGCAAAGATGAATAACGTCGAAATGGCGCTCGATATTGCCCGGGCCGCGCGTGATATCCTTGGCGGCGTTGGCATTCTCGATGAACACCAATGCTTTCGGCACATGTGCAATCTGGAAAGTGTCAAGACCTACGAAGGCACCCACGACATTCATCTGCTGGTGCTCGGCCAGGAGATCACTGGTATCCCTGCGTTCGTTACCTGATTGGCGCTAATAGTCCCAACGATTCTCTGGAAGCAAACGCTCGGCCTGGATTTAGCTCTCTCGAATCGCCTACCAAGGACCTTTACACGCATGCTGCCCGTCTGCGCCGTCGGATTGATTCCATGTCCGTGGCAGGTCGCGCGCGATCCTGGCATGGGGTTTAACGGTGTCATCGTGCAAAGCAAGTTTGGAGGGGCAGAAGCGCCGGGCATGCGTATTCGCAGAAAAACGTCTTTGCAATTTGCTGCGTCGCAGAGAAAAGGGCACAGATTACTCTATGCCGAAAACGAAGACATCTCCTGCTCTCGTTAGTGTTGTAATGGGGAGTGCATCCGATTGGGAGACGATGCAGCATTGCGTGGCGTTGCTCGGCGAACTCGGCGTGCCTAACGAACATCGGATCGTCTCGGCGCATCGCACGCCGGATTTAATGACAAGGTTTGCCCGTGAAGCAGCCGAACGGGGGGTGCAGGTGATCATCGCGGGGGCAGGCGGCGCGGCGCATCTCCCAGGGATGGTCGCGGCGCAGACCTGGCTGCCGGTGCTCGGTGTGCCAGTGGAATCTCGCGCGCTGAAGGGACTCGATTCGCTCCTCTCGATCGCGCAAATGCCGGCCGGAGTCGCGGTCGGCACGCTTGCGATCGGCACGCCCGGAGCGAAGAACGCCGCCTTGCTCGCCGCCAGCATCAGCAAGACCAACGAGTCAGGCGCA
>CAVZNJ010000020.1:0-365928 GCA_963776615.1 uncultured Verrucomicrobiae bacterium | reverse complement strand
TTCCAAGTGTTGCTACAGAAGCGAAGGAGATTGACATGTGGTCCGATTGGGGTCTCACCGGCGTGGACGAGTTCAAAAAGATCAAGACCGCCTGTCTGGTCGCGCAAGGCACAATGCGCCGCTTCAATCTCCATGTCGGTCAGCCAATCCAACTCCGGGGAACCATATATCCATTCAATGTTACTTTGACTATTGTCGGTACTATCGACAAGGGACCCGTTCCAAGCTTCTTAATCTTCCGACTAGACTATTTTGAGGAAGCCGCCGGTAACCCTGGAATCGCGCATGAATTTTGGGTTCGGGTGGATGATTCAAGGGTGGTTCCTGAAGTTTGTGCCGCGCTTGATAACCAATTCGCCAATTCTGCGGCAGAAACACGAAGCGCTTCTGAAGCAGCGGCATTGGGCAGCATTCTGGGTCGCTACCGTATTTTTATGAAACTGGCCGAGTTTGTCGGCCTGGTGGCCGTCGTGGCAATTGGGCTGGTCGCGGCAAACACGGCGGCGATGTCCATTCGCGAGCGTCGCAGCGAAATCGCAGTAATGCGCTCGATAGGATTTCCCTCGGGAGTGATCTTGAGTCTGCTTGTGGGCGAATCGTTGATTGTTGCTTTATTGGGAGGAGCGATTGGTTGCGGGGTGGCGTTTGGACTGTTCAAGGTTTTCGCGTTCAACGCTGATGCCCTTGGCCCTTTTGTCTCATTGCATGTTCCTCCTTTTGTGTTGGCGGAGACCCTGGGCGTGGCGGCGCTTATCGGTTTGTTTAGCGCGTATGTTCCCGCGCGTGCAGCCGCGAAACGCAGCATCGTTGAGACCCTCAGACTGGTGGATTAATATGGCCATTCCCTTCAAATACAATCGCCGGAGCCTGCTCATCCGTCGCGTGTCCAATTCAATGACCGTAGGCGCGATTGCCATCGTCGTCGGCGTCTTCGTTGCGGGAATGGCGATTGTCGGAGGTCTCGACTCCGCGATCAAGGATAGCAGTTCGCCGGACAACATGATTCTTATCGGACGCGGCGCGGACTCAGAGGCCAATTCGTTTATCACGCTCGACCAGTTGGACGCGCTCAAATTTCTACCGGCCATCAAACGCGATGGCGCGGGAAATCCGCTTGTTTCGCCTGAACTCGCCGAACAGGTGTTCATGCCCGCCGGCGACACTTTGGACAACCTTCCCATTCGCGGAGTGCTGCCCGTGAGCACCCAAACCCATGAAAAAGTGCGAATTATCGCCGGTCGAATGTTTGCGCCTGGACTGAATGAAGTCATCATCGGCAAATTGATTTTGAATCGATACCCGGGCTGTTCATTGGGGGCGGACCTGAAAGTTGGCAGACGCATTTGGAAAGTGGTGGGCGTTTTTGAGTCCGGCGGAAGTTCGTTTGAATCGGAGGTTTGGGGCGACCTGCATAGCTTTCAGGAGGATTCCCGGAGAGGTTCGAGTTTCAACAGCATCCGTCTCAAGCTCGTTCCCGGCGCGGATGTTCACTCGCTGATTCAGCGATGTGCCGATGATCCACGCATCAACCTACAAGCCAAGACGGAGTCAGAGTATTACAAGGAGCAATCGGGAATAGCCGCCAACCTGCGGGCGCTCGGACTGTTGGTGGCGGGAATCATGGCTTTCGCTGCCATTTTTGCTGCAATGAATACGATGTACGCGGCGGTGGCGGCGCGGACGACTGAAATCGGGACGTTGCGGGCATTGGGATTCAGCCCGCTAGCCATCATGACATCGTTCCTTGCGGAGTCTTCAGCGCTGGCGTTCGCGGCCGGCATCATCGGAGTGATTCTCGCCCTGCCTGTCAACGGACTCTCGACCAAGTTCAATGGCGGCGCCGTTTCGGCGCCAACCCTTGCGTTTAATTTTCATGTAACCCCCGTTATCGCGATTCAAGCGCTCGTGTTTGCGATTGTTATTGGCGCATTGGGCGGCTGGCTGCCGGCGCGACAGGCCATGCGCGTGAGTGTAGTCAACGCTTTGAGAAGGAACTGAGTCATGGCCATCGAAGCCATGCGAACGAATCACGAACTGGAAACACTGCGCATTGTGCGCCCGCAGGAGCAACCGCGCCGCAAGCGCAGTCGGTTGGTTTCAATTGCGATCCTGATGTTGCTCCTAACAGTTCTTGGGGCTGCAAGCTATGTCATTTACGCCAAGACGGTTGGCCGGTCGCCCACAGTGCAAACGATGATGGTAGTGGCGAGGACGGACCGCCAGTCCAGCGTGCTGTTGACAGGCTCTGGTTATATAGTCACCCGCCACAAATACATCATTATCGGCACAAAAGTCCTGGGACAGATTGTGGAAGAACCCATCGAGGAGGGGCAGCACATCAAAGCTGGTGATGTTCTGGCGCGAATTGATGATCGGGACTATCAGGCGCAACTGCGCCAGGCTATCGCTAGTCGAGACGTTGCCAAAGCCAACCTTCATCTCCTTCAGGACAAAGCCGACCGCGCGCGCTACCTGATCAAGACTGGTGCTATTTCGAAGGATGACTTTGAAACTGCAATCACCGCCGCAGGAGTTGGGCAAGCCGAACTTGAACGTGATGAGGCGGCAGTCGACTACGCCAAATTCAATGTGAACCAGTGCGTCATCAGTTCGCCTATCAACGGCATTGTCTTGAAGAAATATCGGGAACTGGGCGACACCATCAATTTTGGCGGTCAGATTGAGGCGGGCGGAGGCTCGACTGACATCGCCCAATTGGCTGACACGGATGATATGCGAGCCGAAGTGGACATCAATGAGGCTGATATTGCGAAGGTGGGTATCGGTTCGCCGGTAGTTGTTGTGTTAGACTCGTATCCCGACAAGCAATTTGATGCAGCTTTGGTGAAGGTTTATCCCGCAGCCGACCGCCAGAAGGGCACGGTCAAAATCGAGGTCCAGATCGCTCGGCCGGATTTGCAGATCATCAAGCCGGAGATGAGCGTCAAGGTAAGTTTTTTGGAAATCAGGTCGCCGGGAAAACTGGAACCGGTTATAACAGTTCCCAAAAGTGCCGTCAGGCACGATGAGGGCGAAGCTTATGTCTGGACTGTTCGCGAAGGAATTGTTCGACGGGTCAGCGTCGTTTGCGGCTTAACTACGGAAACCGGAATCGAAGTGAGGCAAGGATTGAAAGACGGTGATTCCGTCGTCATCACACCAGACGTCAAGCTCGTGAATGGAGGGAAGGTCTCGGTTCGTTGAGATTTTTTCGTTGGACCAGAACCCTTGAAGAGCTGCCTCATTTTGGTCGTGGATTGGCGTTAACAGTGGTTCCTTCGTGTCCGTATTCACCACGATCACGGCCAGCAGCTTGGCGGGTTCGGTCTTGCTCGCATTCTCATCAACAGTGTGTCGATCACCAGGCATCTCGGGAAGGTCTGTCCCCGCTTTATAAACCACGGCCGGCCCATCATTGATCGAGGTTCGGACCGCTCCTTCGAGAACGGTTGCATAGGTGAAAGCAGATTTGGGATGGATGTGGGCCCCCGTCGCAACGCCCGGACCATACTCGACCAGGATACCCTTCATACTCTTACCGGGCACATTCGGCAGCGGGTGGTCGAAGACGATTGTAACCTTTGGACCTTCGTCAGCGGCTATCCCCGAGCGCACGCCGACTGTGGCCACCAGTGCGCAAACAATAAGTGTCAGGCGCAACAGCCCGACTGATTCTGAAGTTCGGATTCGTTTCATTGTGATGTTCCTTCTCCTGGTTTGTTCTTCTTAAGCTGGTTTCGGAGCCTGGCGGCTTGAGCCAGTCCTCGTAATGCGTTGGGCCGAGGCGGGGATTATCTCCAGGAACGAGGCTTTGATCATTCACCTTTATGCCGAAGTAGCCCGCATTGTCGTCGGTGACCACCTTCCGCGCGTCGCCCGTCGCACTTAGATACTGCCTAACGAGTTCATCCTGCCGGATCTGATCAGGCCCAGCCATTTCGATCATGCCATTGATCGGTTGCCCAAGAGCTACCTCTGCTACCGCGGCAGCGACATCATCCGAAACGCATTGGCTGCATAAGGACTGATGATAACCGAATCTCTGAACCGCCGGTCGCCGATTTAGTGATGCTCTTCACGAACTCGAAGAACTGCGTTGCGTGCACGATCGTAAACGGAATCCCGGAAGCCTTGATCAGATTTTCCTGGGCCATCTTCGCGCGGAAGTAACCACTCAAGGAACCGGGACCACTTCCAGTCAGGCGATCGGTGCCGACCACCGACAGCGCCACGTGATGTTTCACGCCGGCCGTCTTTTCCGCGGCAAGAAGATTGCGACCTGACGTTTCGAAGAAGTCCAAAGCAGGCTTGTCTTCGAAGGAAGGTGAGTTCGCCACATCAACGACCACCTGAGCTCCTGTTAGCGCTTCAGCTAATCCTTCACCCGTGAGCGTGTTCACGCCGCTCGAGGGTGATGCCGCCACTACCTCATGACCGCGTTGGCGAAGAATGCTAACCGCCTTTGAGCCTATAAGGCCCGTTCCGCCGATAACCACGATTTTCATTTTGTTGCTCCTGTGTGTTTGTTAGTCCTGAGAATTTGGTTCTTCATAGATTGTGTAAATGCGCAGGCGATACCCAACGCCTTTATAGTCCTACGGCGTCGGGTAATCCCAAACATCGGGCGGCAGCTTATCCTTGAGCGATGCATACATGGCGTCACGGAATAGTTTCACCGCCGGAAACGGCCGAAGGGCAATAGTGCGCTCCACGATCAGCCCCTGCTCGTTGTCCACGATGACCTCCAAGCTCTCGATCTTGTGGCCATCCATGGTCCCGACCCAGCGCAAGAACGTGGTGCGCTCATCGAGCTTAAACTCCGCTGTATAGCTACCAGAACCACGCGTAGAGCTCGACTGAGCAAAAATCGCCGCGATGACCTCACGTCCTCCATCGGCCGGACTAGGATCGGGCTGTTGAATACGATGTTTTCGGCAAGCAGCGCGCTCACCTGGACGGGTGTGGATTTGCCAGATTCTCGTAGTTTGCGTAAGGGATGCATTTGATTTCTCCTCTTGTCTCCGATTGGTTTGGACATTTGGTTGTTCTCTTTGTCAGGCCGCTTTTACCGACGCGGTGAATGCTGCCGCATTCTTCCTGATGAACTCCTGCACGCTCAGTGGCCGTTGCCCTGTTAACATCAACACCTCATCCGACATCCTGTCGAACCGTCCCGCGCGGTGCATATCGGCCATCGCCGCGAGATGGTTCACGACGTGAACTGGCCAGCGGCGCTCGAGCAGCGCATCCCGCCAAGGCCCGACCGGAATGTCCTGATAGGTGATAGTGCGGCCAAGCGCCTTCGAATACTCCTGTGCATAGAAATGCATGTTCTCGGACTGCGGTCCGGTCAGCTGATAAATCTTGCCGATGTGAGACTGCGGGTTTTCGAGCAGCGTAGCAACCACACGTGCTACGTCTTCTGCTGCGACCGGTGCAGTCTTGCCCTCGCCGAACGGTAATCTGATCTGATTTGATTGTTTGACCGAATCCTGAGTGAGAGTCAGGAAAAAGCCTTCGAGAAACACAGTCGGCCGCACGTGCACGACCGGCAGACCAGACCAGTTCAGCGCCTGCTCTGAAAGCCACTGCAGCTTGTGCTGCGGGCTAGCGGTGGTTTCGGTAATGCTCATTTGAGAGACGGTCATCTGCGACATATTGATGAACGCCTTCACACCGTGATGTTTGGCCACCGCCGCTGTATTGACCGTGGCGGCGAGATAGGCATCCGAAATCGACATGCCGAAGTATATCGTCTCGCAACCGGCAATCGCCCTGTGCATCGAATCGAGATCGAGCAGGTCGCCGACCACGACCTCCGCACCCAGGTCGCGCAACGCCTGCGCGCGTTCGTCTTCAGTTCGCACCATCGCGCGAACCGCTTTGCCGTGCTTCAACAGCAGTTCGGTGACCGTGCGCCCTACCGCGCCAACACGGCCCGCTGCACCGGTGACGAGAATGGGATTTGCCATGTTTTCCTCCTCTGGGTTAATCACGCCGCGCTTGCTTCCGTGCAAATGCGCAGCCGTTTACCCAACGCCTTTATAGACCAGTTTGGTAAAGAACTCGCCGTTGACGAAGCCCGTTCCCCGCTTGATGAGATCGTCGAATATTGTTTTCATAGGATTGGTTGGCACCGCGATCTCCCGAGTCCTAAGCGCAACGAGTGTCTTCAGCGCACCCAGCCCTCGGTCTTCATTATGCGCGGCGCCTCGATCGCTGGTCAGGAAACTTAGAAACTCTTTGGCCTGCGGATCGGCGTCATGGGCGAGCCAAGACGTTGACATCACGCCAGATCGCGCGGCTTTTCGAGAGCTGCACGAACTCTGCCTTATCGGGATGAGTGATGGGCCAGTCCGGCCATGTGATCCACGCGTCGGCATCCTTTTCTATAAACATCTTGTAGCTCGGTCCGCTCCCCTTTCCGAAGCCGACAATGTTCTTACGGAAACGCTTGATGTCCTCGAGACGGCCTTCGCGACCCGCGACATCTTCCCATGTGCCGGTGCCCGAGGTGTTGGCAACACCCGCGCCTTCGGTGACCACGATTTTCATGCCATCCCTCAGCAGGTCCTCGAAGCCGCGGATGTGCTTGGGATTATCCTTCTTCACGGCAATGATGGCGGGCCGGAAATAGATCGGTGTTACATCCTCCCAGGCGAAGTCCTTATAGGTTTCAAGCAGCGCGGTGATGTCTTCCTCCGCGGTGCCCCACAGGATGTCGGCATCTGCCTGGGCCTTCCTGGACCAAATAGGCTCGGGGCCGCCGACGATCTCGACCTCGATGCCGGTTTCCTTGGTGAAGACCTCAGCCACTCGTTTGAAGGCCGTGTCTGGTCCGCCGGCACCATAGAGCCTAACGACGCCGTCGCGGGCATTGTGAGTGATCGATGGGTCGGGGACTTCGTGGGCAGCAGCGCTTCGAGATATGCCCGTTGTAAGCGCGACAACGCCAGCCAGTGTTGCAGCGGTAGCTAGTAAGAAAGTGAGCTGTTTCATGATGCTTCCTCCTTCAAGTATCAGTCTGAGATTTTGTTGTAAGGTGACGCCTGAACTGGGAGTACTTTGATGTTGGCTTTCACGTTCGAGATTTTTTGTCTTGCAGGTCTCATTTGGTGAAACTTGGTTTCGTTAGGATTTAATAAACGCGAGCAGATCGGCGTTGATGATGTCGGCGTGCGTCGTGATCATCCCGTGAGGTAGATCCTTGTACGTCTTCAGGGTGCCGTTCTTGAGAAGCTTGGCTGAGAGTGGACCGGCGGCCTGATAGGGCACGATCTGGTCGTCCTCACTGTGCATGACCAAAACCGGCACTGAGATCTTCTTTAAATCCTCGGTGAAGTCGGTCTGCGAGAACGCGACGATGCCGTCGTAACCCGCCTTGGCGCCGCCCATCATGCCCTGGCGCCACCAATTCCAAACGAGAGGTTCAATCGTTTTCACGCCCGGACGATTGAAGCCGTAGAACGGGCCGGCCGGCAGATCGTAATAGAACTTGGCCCGGTTGGCGGCAAGCTGGGCTTGGAGATCGTCGAACACCGATTTGGGCAGGCCTAACGGATTGGCCGAGGTCTTCACCATCAGGGGCGGCACGGCGCTGATGATCGCCGCCTTCGCCACGTTTTTGTCGCCATGACGGCCGAGATAATGCACCACCTGCCCGCCACCGGTCGAAT
This sequence comes from uncultured Verrucomicrobiae bacterium, assembly GCA_963776615.1. GTDB lineage: Bacteria > Verrucomicrobiota > Verrucomicrobiia > Chthoniobacterales > UBA10450 > Palsa-1392. Next base: position 358,252 of record CAVZNJ010000020.1, on the reverse strand, counting down.
GGCCGACGTGAATCGCGTCTTTCAGGTTTAGATGATCGGTCACGGCCTTCAGATCGTCGGCATAGTGGTCCATGTCGTGTCCGCCGCCAGTTTGAGTCGAGCGGCCATGTCCGCGCCGATCAGTCGCAATCACGCGGTAACCTTTGCCGAGGAAAAAAAGCATCTGTGGGTCCCAATCATCCGCCGAGAGTGGCCAGCCGTGACTGAACACAATCGGCTGCCCGCTGCCCCAGTCTTTATAATAGATGTCGATGTTAGCTCCGTTTTCCTTTCCAGCTGTGACGTATGGCATACTGAGATTCCTTTCGGTTGAGTTAGCGCAGCGATTTGAACGCGGCGCGCATTTCGTTAACGAATAGCTCCGGTTGCTCCCACGCGGCGAAGTGCCCGCCTTTCGGGAGTCGGTTGTAGTGAATGAGTTTGGGATAAGCCTTCTCTGCCCAGTTCCGCGGGGGGACATCGATGTCATCTGGAAAGGCGCTGACGGCAGTTGGAATGGCAACGCCTTTCGGGGCGAAAAAGGCAAGCTTGTTTTCCCAATAGAGACGAGCCGAAGAGACACCCGTGTTCGTTAACCAGTAGAGAGTGATGTTGTCGAGAATGTCGTCTCGCGTCAGGCCCTCCGGCTTCCCGTCGAAGACGCGGATGATCAGCTCGTAACTGCGGATGTCGTGATCAATTATCCAGGCAGCCAGGCCAATGGGAGAATCCGCGATCCCGTAGAGTGTCTGTGGGTGATTTCCCATTTCCTGGGCGTAGGAGAGCCCCTTCCTGTAGAAAAAGGAGAGCAGATCGTACGCGTATTTTTCCTCAGCTGAGAGACCCGATGGAGTCGGCGCACCGGCAAAAGCCATCTTGTCGATCTCGGGTGGAACCGCGCCAGCCATGTTCGTGTGGATGCCGACCAATTCCGGAGGCGCCTCTTTGCCCATCAAGTCTGTAATCAGCGCACCCCAATCGCCGCCTTGCGCGACGAACTTCGTGTATCCAAGCCGCTTCATCAGAACGATCCAGGCACGCGCGATGCGCACGGGATCCCAGCCGCGTCGCGGTCGGCTTGCCGGAAAACCCGTAGCCCGGCATGGACGGAATCACGACATCGAAGGAGTCCTCCGCTTTCCCGCCGTGCGCCGTTGGATTCGTTAGGGGATCGATGATCTTCAGTTGCTCGATGATCGAACCGGGCCAGCCGTGCGTGATGATGATTGGCAACGCATTCGCATTTTTCGAGCGGACGAGAATGAAGTGGGTATCTAATTCATCAATCGTTGTGATGAAGTGCGGTAGCGCCCTCAGTTTCGCCTCACACTTGCTCCAGTCGTAATCAGTTGCCCAATAGCGCGCGAGCATCTGCATCGTCGCCATCTGCACGCCCTGCGATGCATCCGTGACTGTCTCCTTGTCGGGCCACTTTGTTGCCGCGATGCGTTCGCGCATGTCCACGACCGCTTCTTTCGGAATGTTGACCTGGAAGGGGCGGATCGCCTTGTCGTCGGCCCGCGTGGCGCTGGGACTTTTCATAAATTAAACCTCACTTGTGCGAGCGGACCTTTCGCTCGCGGGTTGCCCGACGGAAAGCGGGTCAGGTGGAGCTCTTCTTGCGGAGCCGCCTAACCGACTTGGCGCTGACAAAAATTCTCTAGATCGATCTCCAAGTAAAGTGACAATTTTGTGACGGCAAAGCGAGTGTCAATCAGGCGGCTCTTGGCGCCAGCGGTGAGGAATTTCGGCCTTCCTCGGAATGAAATCGCTGCACGTAGATCTCGCCCGCGATCGAGAGAACATTTGTCACCGCCGCCGCGTAGACGAACGACAACAGCACCAGGATGAAATCGATCGCGTGCATCCTCCGCGCACAATTATCCTGCGACCGCTAGCGCGGCGTTATCTGGAAAAAGAAGAGCTGGTCGCATGCGCTCTTTGATCCTTGGTGCCTTCACAAGTGCTCGCTTCAGGACAAAACCCAGCGATCCGCGAAAAGTCAGACCCTGAGCGAGCCACGGAAAGCCCGGCCACTATAGTAGGAGTCCGCGCCATTGTGCCCCACGAAGACGCGGCCGTAGCGGCGATCACAGTAGAGCGCACCGCCGAGCTTTCTGATGTCCGCGGGCGTCTTTATCCAGCTCGACCTTTTCGTATCGAATTCTCCCAGCTTTTGCAGCTCGAAGTATTGCTCCTCAGTCAGGAGTTCCACACCCATGGCCGCGGCCATGCCGAGAGCGCTGCCTTTGGGCTTGTGCTCTTTCCTCGCCTCCAGCGCTTCATCGTCGTAGCAAAGGCTTACGCGGCCGCTGGGAGTTTGTGCTGAACAATCGAAGAAGACGTATTCACCCGTCTTCTTATCCTGACCTACCACGTCCGGCTCACCGCCGGTTCTTTCCATCTCATGGAGTGACCACAACTTTCCGGGCTTGGCCTCCAGCTTCGCCTTCACCTTGGCCCATTCGAGACCCTTATGACGGTCCATATTCTTCTCGAAACGCGACTTCAACGTTTCGAGTAATTCGTCACGCTGTTCCGCCGACAGTTTCTGTTTCCCGCTGCCAATCTTGCTTCATGCACTTACTTTAGGCATCGGCCTGCGTCCTGCCAAGGGTTACCGCTCCCGCGAATCCTGGTCCCCGAAGGACGTCGGCGGCGCTTGCGCGGGACCACGACACACGTAAGAACGTGCATGCGCTCACTGCTCGTCCTGCTCGTTAGCCTTCTCACTGCCGCGATCTCGATCGCGGGAGACCTGTCACCGAAAGATCTTGTCACACAGTTTTATCAGGCACACCGCTCAAAACACGACCCGCTCGATGAAACGGCCCTGCTGGACCGCTATTTCGACCCCGCGCTCCTGAAGCTTTACTTAAGAGATCGGCGCGAGGCGAAGGGCGAAGTTGGCCGCCTCGACAGTGATCCGCTCTACAATGCGCAAGACATGGAAATCAAGGACTTCGCCATCTCGCCGCCGGAAACAGCCAAAGCGGAAACGCGGATCACCGTTCGCTTCAAGAATTTCGGCCAATCCACCCGTATCGTTTACGTCCTCACGCGTTCAGGCGACGGCTGGAAGATCAGCGACATTCGCTATGACGACGGCTCATCGCTCAAGAAGATCCTGGAAAGCAAGCTCTGATCCGGGCTGGCGACATGGCCGAACCTGTGATTCGTCACCACCGTGCGGCGCGCGACAAGATATTTCGGCCTTCCTCGGGATGAAAGCGCTGCAGGTCTATCTTTCCGGAATGCCGGACGAGACGTGCGCTTAAATCCCCGATCCCCATCGCGAAAGCGACCGCGATCGATGCGACCCCATTCTGCTCCCCTCCCCCTTGATGTGGCAGCAAAACGCTTGGCGCCTAGTACAAAATCGAGGGCAGAAACGCGCCGGCTGGCTCTTGGTAGAGCCCTTTAGTCATCAGTGTCATTGGCTGCACAACCCGCAGGCCGTTCGCCAGGCACCAGCGGAATAATTCGCCGTCGCGAGTCGGTAGAAGAAAGCCGGGACCGGCAAATTCCTTCGCCGCGGCGATGAGCGCCTTTACGTCATCGCGGGTTTCGCCCACCGCGTGACCAAAGAAACCGACGATCGTGGCATAACCCGTGATTCTCCCATCGTGCTCCACCACGGTTGCCGAACCCTTCGCCACGGCATCGCGCAACTCTCCGCTGCGATCATGCCCATGGACGTTTCGGCAGACGCGATTGCAAAACTCGATATCAGATTCAGTCGCTGGTCTAACCACATGCCCTTCGACGGAAATATTGAGCGGCTTGCCTTGCAGGCACGCCAGGTGTTCACGCACGTCGTAGCCCAGTTTCGCGTACAACGAGAGCGATCGGGTGTGAAATCCAGCCTGGATTAACCGAACACTCGGAAAATTCTTCGACACCGCTCGTTCATGCACAGCTTCCATCAAACGCCGGCCGACCGCGCGATCCTGCGCCGTTGGATCAACCGTGATCGGACCAACGCCGGCGACGGCGTTGCGCTCGTCGAGAAAATTGCTGCCGACAATTCGTCCGTCGATCTCCGCAACGACGGAGTAAAACTTCGGATGCGTGAGCATCCACGAAAGCAATCCAGCCGCAACGTCGGGCGACGGCAAATCGGGCGGAAAATTGTGCGCTTCGGAAATGTGCTTGAACGCTTCGTAACAGATGATGCCGCACGCTTGCGCATCATCTGGCGTGCCCCGCCGCAGCTTCAGATTCATGCTCGTTGATAACCATCACCCTGCGCTTCGACAAGCATGCGCATCGTGCTGCCCTCAACTTCACTCGGTGTTCTCCGCTCCTTACTCCGGACTGAAATCTTGAATCTTTAGATACAACCGCCCGTTTTCCCGTTCCCGCACTGAACTTGAGAGCCGGATGCAATTGGAGGCGATGATGCCCCGCCGACCCCGTTCCGTCCCCCGTTTCTCAACTTTTCGGTTGCTGCTCACGGCTCTCTGAGACACGAATCACCATGGCCAAGAAACTCGCCGGCGGCTGCGCCTGCGGATCGATCCGCTACGAGCTCCTCGTCCAGCCGATGTTCGTGAACTGCTGCCATTGCGACGACTGCCAGCGGCTGACGGGCAGCGCGTTCGTGATCAACGCCATCATCGAGACCCACGCGATCAAGCTGCTCCGCGGGAAGCCGGTCGCCGTGCCGGTGCCGCGCGAGCATGGGCCGCACGACATCTATCGCTGCGGCAAATGTCAGACCGCTCTGTGGAGCGACTACGGACACAAGCCGAATCTCCGCTTTGTCCGCGTCGGAACGCTCGACGACGCCGGGGCGTTGCAGCCAGACGCGCACATCTTCACTCGCTGGAAGGTAAAATGGCTCAAGCTGCCAAAGACGACGCCGTCGTTCCGGGATTACTACGACACGGGCAAGCTGTGGCCCAAGGCCAGCCTCAAACGTCTGCACGCCGCGCTCGGCAAAGCGAAAAGCTGACGAGAGGCGCAATTCGATGCCTTGGAAGACGATGCGGGATAACCCGTCACCGATGGATAGGTGAACCCTGTTTCGCCGGTGAACTTGAAACAAAGATCATAATTTGCTCTTTCAGTCGCCGAACAGGCAATCAATGTGTAGATCGAGGTTTGTGAAAGAGATGTGGCGTTTAGACGACAAAGCGATCCGGCAGGCGAAGCGATGAGCGATGCGCTATCGATGGCCGGTGATCCCGTCGGGCTGCCGGGACTTCTCGTGCTGGGAGTTGGTTTCTTCGCCTTCCTTGCCGTGCTCGTCGCCGCGCAACGTGTACGCGCCTCTGCTGAAGGAGAGACAACTGCTCGCCGTTCGCGCGCTTCGATCGTCGGCGTGGCGATCCAGGGGTTGGCAATTGGCTTCACCAGCATTGGCATCCAGCGCGCCACGCTCGATCCGCTCAGCGCAAAGGCGCTGGTTGCAGGCGGCAGCGGTCGCCCTCTTGATGGCTGCGACGGTATGGTTGTTCGCATGGGCGTCTCGGACGATGGGACGAAACTGGAGTATCGTTGCCCGTACCCGAGGCGATCACGCACTCGTGACCGCGGGGCCCTTCGCCTGGATTCGCCATCCGATCTACACCGCCATGTTTCTCATGATGATCGCGCTGGCAATCGGGCTCGGGCATGCGGCCCGTCTCTTTATCGCGGTGCCGCTCTATGCGCTGGGCACTGCCATCCGGGTGCGGATCGAGGAGCGCCTGCTCCGCACCGCCTTCAGTTCTGCCTACGAGGAATATGCGAACCGGGTGAAGCGATTCATTCCCGGAGTGCTCTGAGAGGCTGCTCGGACGAGGAGATGCTCGCCCTTAAACACGCCAGTCGCGTTTCGGCAGATGCGAATGGATTGCAGGAATGCCCGCGGTCGGCCCATTCTCCGCGGCGACGAAGATGATGTCTGCGTCGTAGGTGGTGAAGGATCGTTGCGCCTCCGTTCTTAAGACCTGTCATTCTGCCTCGTGACAGACAGCCTCGATGTTGTGGCCGTCAGGATCGAGGACGTAGGCTGAGAAATAGTCGGCATGATGTTCGCGGCTTAATCCTGGCGCGCCATTGTCATGGCCACCAGCAGCAAGGGCCGCCTCGTAAAACGCCCTCACCTCCGCTCGCGTCTTCGCCCGAAATGCGACATGAATCGAAGGCTCGATCGGGATCCCTTCGACGATAAAAAACTCCTTATCCTCACCTCCGAAACCAACGCCGCGCGCCTGCTTCGTTCCCCAGGGAAATTCCGACGTCGCCGTAATCCCGAGAGGCGCCAGTGCCTTCTCGTAAAAGGCTTTGCTTCGGCCGAGATCGCGGACTGTGAAAATCATGTGGTCGATCATGCCTCATTCTCATCCCGTTCGCAGGCGTGGTCGAGAGCGTATCCGCGACGGCGAACAGGCCGAGCGGGGCGGCAACACGGCAAACATCCAGCCCGAGATTCTCGATGCGCTTAGAGGCGATGATGATCTCGCCCGCCGTCAAGAGCGCGGCACATTTGGCACATTTGCGGTCTGGCATCAACTCTTGACAGGGCGATTGCGCGCGCAGCTGTCGATTTCGTCGAGAACAGGGGTCAATCCGTCAAGATTTTGATGCCCGACCCCCATTGTCTGACTCCCAGACCACAGCGACGCCGTATTCCGGCGGACGCCCGCATTTGTGTCGGTAGTAAGGTCCGAGCCCATCCAACATCTGCTTCCCAGGATTAGTTTCGCAAACGTTCACGGGTGCAACGATGCAGCAGGCGTCGGGGACGATTTGTTTTCGTCGACCTGGTCCTGCGCATTCTTCTTTCCCAGAAGATCGCGCTGCAACTTTTCAGCGACTTCCTTTTGGATCGCGCTCTTGATCGTATCGCCCAGCGAAAGGGACGCAGTGGGGCTCGGTTGAGGCGTCAGCGTCGCGTTGCGTCGTTCGAGCGTGCGCACAATCGCGGGCGCGAAAATCATCGCCACGATCGCAAACGTGATGAACAGCACGGCGAGAATAAAGATCGCCTTGGCGAGCGGAGAGAGTCCTTGGCGCGTCGCGGCCCGAGAGCGAAAAATGCCGGCGCGCACCTTGCCGATTCGCTTCGGCGGCGCCGGATTGCCAATTGCGTCCGCATAAAGATTAACTAACGAGACAACGATTCCGTGTTTCACTTCCACGTCGCCCAACTCATGAAGATACGGCTGCCAGCGACGGTGTTGTCCCAGATCGTCCGCTACCCGTTTGCTAACCAGAATGTGGCCCGCGTCTCCGCAATCCATCACGCGCTGCGCGATGTTGATCCCTACGCCGGCGATGTTATCGCGTCCGTTTGCGTCTTTCACCTGATGGACCGGGCCGCTGTGGATTCCCATTCTCACCGGGAGAGTTGGCTGCGCGCGCAGGGCCTGGCCGATCTCCAGCGCGCACTCGGCCGGCTCTTCCACCGAGCCCGAGAAAACCATCGCGACGCCATCGCCAGTCGGCAAGACGGTGAGCTGTCGTGCCGCCTCGGCCTCGCGCGCCGCCTCGGTGCTGCGGACAATGTGGTTCAACTCCTGAAGCGCTTCCGATTGTTCGTCGGTCAGCAGCTTGGAATAGCCGACGATGTCCAGGAAGAGCACGTGCGCGATCTCCAAACGCATCCTGGTCTTTTCTTCTTCTGCCATAACCCTTCAATTTATGCCTTCGCGGCGTCACTACCTACATTCTTTTGCGATGCCGATCCAGTTCCGACGCATCGCGGAAACGCTTGCCTTGATTCAGGTGGCCGCCTCGGACGCGCTCTCCGCCAGCGGAGCCAGCTCACGCGCCGTGAACTTCTGCCCGCATCTCTTCTTCGGCCACCAAAGCTGGCGAGCGCGCTAGCTCTGATCGATGTTGACCGATGGCAAACGTTCCTGGTCTGCGCAGTTGCTACGATAAAGTCGGTCGCCTGATTTATTTCGGGCGAATGCTGGACAAGATTCGCCTGCACGCTGCCGGCCGCCTGCCCGCAGAATACCAGGAGTACCTTGGCGAGCCGCACCCGTTTACCCTCGACGGCCGCTGCTGCCGCTTCCTCGGCGTCCCCTATTCAGAGATCAAGAGTCGAACACTGACCGGCGTGTCCGACGACGCTGTCCTGAGCTGGGCGCACGCCCACGGCATCCCGCGCACCGACGAGGAGTGTCACGTCTGGAACCGCTTCATCGCCAAGCTCGGCTGGCGCGACGAACGCAGCCACCTCCTCCCGCAGCGCATCCAGGAGAGCGGCCTCACCGGCAAACCGATAGAAACCTTCATCGACCACATCGAATTCGACGAAGGCCGCGACCCGGTGGCCGAGCGGGCTTGGGAAAGGATCTGAAGGAGACCGCGGGCGCGGCCAACTTTTTCGGATTAGGAACGAAGTGAGTGGTTGATCGCGGACAGCGCCAAGCCGCGCGGACGGGCGCGATTCTGCTCCCACTCCTGCAGCGTGCGCGTGGAGATCTTCAATTTTAGCGCGGCCTCGCTTTGCGAGAAATCATTCTTGCGTCGCCATTCGTAGAAGCGCCCCACCAGATCGTCGGCACCGGCCGTACGAGAAGCGCGCTTCCGGATTCGACAGCTCATTTGACGATGCGTTTTCCGACTTCGGGCTAATGACATACGTGACTCACGTATATGCGCCAACATGCAAGCAGGCACTACCGATCACCGCTGCGGTTTGTCAACATTTGCACACTGACCCCCTTGCCCTGACCCCGCGCCCCGTAAACTTGCCGACCAATTGGAAGAGCTTCAGGGAAAAGCACAGGAGGTGGCGGTGCGAGGCTGCAGGAGCTGGAGCTGTATCAGCCACCGAAGGCCAGCGTGGAGTCTGGCACCGAGAAGAATACCCCTGAGACGCGACACGTCGAAGACGAGTTTAGGTCCGCAAAACAGTCGGACACTGTGGCGAGCAAAGACGGGAGATAGGTTGCCTGCAGAAGAATCCTCGGGACAAGGGGCCCCGGTGACAGAAGCGACGGCAGAAGGTTCATCCGCAGCGGAATCTCAAGAGTTCACGGAACACAGCTCCATGGTCGGAGGCAGGCTATTCGCGATGGTGAGCATAGCCGGCGTGCTTTACGCAATTTCGGAGATTCATGATTTTGCCAGCGCGATGAGAGTATCGGAGTCGCTCGCCCACATTCGGCGCCGGGGCTGTCGCGGAAGCAGTCACCGCGAGCGCCGGTGTCGCCTTCGTCGTGCCGATGCTTCTCGGCATGGAGGACGATCAGGGCCCGGGTAATTCCACGAGCGGCGGAGAAAGTCAGCTGCGGTCGAGGAGTTTCTCGCAAAGAATTTCACGCCGGAACAGGTTCAAAAGAATCCCGACTTGGAGCGGCAGGCCCGCAAACTGTTATTCGAAACCAAGCCCCTGATAATTGATGACATGCGCGAAGGAGCGGGCATGGAGCGGATCAAGGTCCGGAGCCGAATAGACTTCCCGCTACTTCTGTTCGGGGGCGTTGTCGCCGTTGCGGTCAGGCGACTAGTCTAAGCACGTAAATGCTTTTTCTTAAATCGTCTTTCGCCGACGTCCCATAGCGCCGCTGAAAAGCTCGGAAGAATTTGCCGTCTTCGTCCTGGATCCTTTTGTCGTTAGGGCCGATCGAGCTCTTTCGGGACGAGACGATCGCCGCACGTCGGTTCTTTCATTCGTTGGAGCTTGACCCTTCGCGCAGCGCCGCCCATTCTCGGCTTCGTTACCTCAACTCGGAGAACCAAAATGAAACTACTGCAATCACCGGGTGATTGATGATAGCAAAGGAGTCATCACCGCCATTGAGACAACGCCGGGTTCCATCGCAGAGAACAAGAAGCTAATGAGCGTAATTCGGGGTCAGTCCTAAGGATTGACAGATTTTCGCCATTCGGACAGGATCGATCGCGATGGCCCGCCCCCTTCGAATTCAATACCCGGGAGGGAATGAAATTGGGGTCAGTGTGCAAATCTTGACAGATTAGATCGTCGCCCATAATGGCCGCGAATTCCGCCGTAATTTGGAACGCAATGCGTGATCGCGTAGCGACGCTGGGGTTTTCAGGATCTGTTAACAGGTTTGTTACAATTGTCCGGCTTGTGCAAAAGGAGCAACCGCGCGATTGGTTGCGCTCCGAGACGCCAATAAAAGCTATATCAACCCAACTTTATGCAAAATTACCAATCCGGAATCCGTTCATACCGACGCTCGAACCGTCGATCTTCGCACGCCATCCTTTGGCTGGCCTGCGTCGCATTCTTCATCTGCTGTTGCACCGCCGCTCGCGCCAACACGCTGCACGTGCCGTCGGAGTTCCCAACCATCCAGAGCGCGCTCAATGCCGCCGTGTCGGGCGATTCCATTCTCGTCGCTCAAGGCGCCTACATGGAGAACCTTGTCTGGCCGCAGGTTAGCGATCTCCACTTGTTGAGCGATCCCGCCAATGTCACCAGGCCGACGATCGACGGCGGGTCGGCCGGCCGCGTCGTCGACATCGAGGCCGAAGGCAACACAGTCTTCACCGCCGAGATATCGGGCTTTGTCATTACTCACGGCTTTCTCGACGTGCCTGCGCACACGGGAGAAACGGGTGCCGGTATTTTCATGAACAACGGCGTCCTGCAGCTTTCCAAATGCGTCATTCGCGAAAACGTGATCACCAGCAGCTTTGCGATCCAGAACAACGGAGGCGGCGCCGGAGTGAGTATCGTGGGAACGCCAGTCGGTGCTCAGAACGTGATTCAAAATTGCGCATTCCTTTTCAACACCGTGTTGGCGGTCACCAGCGGCGACGGGGCGGCCATTCATCTTGATGGCGCGCCGGCGCTTATCAGGAGGACCGAGGTAAAGGGTAACCGAATCAGCGTGGGCGAAGTGGCCCTGGGGACGATTTATGGTTTCGCCAGCGATCTTTCGCTCGAGTCGGTCAAGATTGAGGAGAACAGCGCACAGACCAGTGTGCCTCTCCTCGCGGGATTTGCCGCCATCAAAGGCGCGGCCGTTTTCAGCTATCTTTCCAATCTCGACATCCTTAATTGCAAGATCGCTAATAACTCCTCGACTCCACAGAATAGCACGCTCACCTTACTCGGGGCGGCGGTCTATTTTTACGGCGAAGGCACTACCCTCAAGGTTTCCTCTTCCTCCATCGCCTACAACAAACGAACAGACGCTGCGCCGGTTGCCGGTACCGCGATCTTTTTCTCTTCTCTGAGCCCACGGACGGCAACTGTGGTGAACTCCATTCTCTGGAATCCGTCTGACGGCGACGAAGTCGACAGTTTTTCAAAGCCGGCGCGGATTGGGTTCAGCGATGTGAGAGATGGGACAACTGATCGCAATAATCTTAATGCCGATCCGTTATTTGCTTCTCAGGTCGACCTGCATCTGCAGGCCGGTTCTCCATGCCTCGATGCAGGCAATAATAGCTCGGCGCCGCGGCGTGATATCGACGACAATTCCAGGCCGCTCCCAGTCGGTTCAAATGTTGACCTGGGTTGCTACGAGATGGAGTAACTGGCGACGTGTTAGTAGCAAAAGTGTGCCATTACAGAGTCTCAAGAAAACGGACGAAGTCCCGGCGGAACGTGGTCTCGGCAGGATTGTAGCCCTGACGAATCAAGCGAACCTGCCCGGTTCGAAAAATAAAGGGGTCGGTTCTTGATATTGATATCTGAGGAGGCGCAGGTTATTGTCGCCTCGTGGCCCGCAAGCTGAGAGTCGAGTATCCGGGCGCGATCTACCACGCCATGAATCGGGTCTGAGGGTCAGTCTGTGAATCGCGGCAAGTTGGCTCGAAAGGAGGTTTAAACGGGCGGTAGAAGAAAGCGATGGCGCACAAAGTTTAGGTCGAATTTGGGCGCTCTATCATCCGCTCGACCGCCGTGATCGCCAGAAGCAATCTTCCGAATTCTGCCGCGATTCACAGACTGACCCCGAGTGATTGCTCATTGAGTGTTGAAAAGCGGATCGCGCGCGCCTTGCCGGTCTTGAGGATCGAGAGGTTGGCCAGCATCATTCCGACCCGATCCGCGAGCTCGGTCAGCGTCATCCGCCGATCGTGAAGCAGGTCGTCAAGCTTGATGGCGATCGCCATGTTACATGGTCCCTTTGAGGTCTTCGCGCATGAGCGTGCCTTCCGCGAACACGCGGGCCAGCAGGAAGGTGAGGAGGACGGCGAGCCAGCCGTTGATCGAAAAGCCGGCATCGAGATGGACCGGGTGCGCCGGAGTCGAAACGGCCTTGCCGATCGCGCCGATGACGTCAACGAAGGGTTCAGAGCCAAGTATTTTTTGAGGTTGTCTTTCATATCGGACAACCTCATCCAACTTGAGAACGCACTTGTCTTGGAAGCTCTACTTCCTCGTCTCCCTTGCTAGGTCATCACGCCGTGTCTAGTTCGACCGACTCGCCTGAAGCTCTTTCACGGCCACTTTGAGCTCTTCAATCTCTTTGTCCTGCTTTTGCAGCTGCGCCCGCTGATCTTCGATCTTCGAATGGGCCTTGAGAAACTCATTGAGCAGCATCGCGTTGACTTCCTCATAACGCACGGTGAAGGGCTTGCCCCGGTCGTCGGTTACGACCAGGTCGTGATCCACCTTTGCCACTTCCTCTGCGATCAACCCGAACTGCGGCGTTCCTTTCGAATCTAGCTCCTTCTTGTAGCGGAATGTGACCGGTTTAAGACTCAGAATCGCTTCGCTCGCCTTGTCCATCGGTTTGACCGCTTCCTTAAATTTCGCCGAAGAAGCCCTTACTCCAAGCTGTCCATCGGCAGTGATACCGACTGCTACCGCAGTGCCATGGGTCAGCGGGACCCCACTTATCCCACTAATAAAGGTCGCCGACTGCGTTCCGGCGGTGCCAATGCGGATGGTGTTGGACTCTCCACTCACCCCAAGGTTGCCAATATCGATGTTGTTATCACCGGTCGTGAGATTTTGACCGGCTTGAAAACCCAACGCGATATTGGTATTGCCGGTAGTATTGTTCTGGAGGGCTTCATAGCCGTCACCCGTGTTGTTGTTGCCGGTTGAGTTATTAACCAGAGCACAAAAACCCGCAGCCGCATTGCTGCACCCGCTGCCATTGCTTTGCAGCGCAAAATAACCGTCGGCTGTGTTGTTATAGCCAATGGTGTTGGTATGGAGGGCGAGAGTTCCGGTGGCTGTGTTCTGGTAGCCGGTACTATTGGAATAGAGCGCAGAAACACCAATGGCCACGTTGTTGACGCCGTAAGTGTCGCTATAAAGCGCCGCATTGCCAATCGCGGTGTTAGAGTTACCAAAAGGAGAGCTGTAGAGCGCGCGAGTGACCGATGGCCGTGTTTTGACTCCCGACCGTGTTGGAATAGATCGCTCTGTAGCCGATTGCGGTGTTGTTGTGTCCGGTGGTGTTGCTGGAAAGCGCATCGTCGCCCAGAAACGTATCCAAGCTGACGGTATCGCAGCCTTCCTCGCAGGTCGCATGCGCTTGCGGTGAAAACACAAAGCAGGCGAGCGAGATTAGACTGATGAGCAAAGCGAGCCGGTTTGTCGAATGTTTTGAGTTCGTCGTCTTCATGCCCTCGATTGTGCCAAGACGCCCCGGCTTTGAACAGAAAAAGCGCAAGCTCGCCGAATCTCGCCGATGGTGGGCTGCAATTTTACGGGTGTGTTTCATTTGAAATTCTCCTTGTTGGACGCGGGCTCGCGTTCTGCGTCCGTTTCAAACCGCAGAATGTCGCCAGGCTGGCACGAGAGCGCTCCGCAGATCGCATTGAGCGTCGAGAAGCGGATCGCGCGCGCCTTGCCGGTCTTGAGGATCGAGAGGTTGGCCAGCGTCATGCCGACCCGATCCGCGAGCTCGGTCAGCGTCATCCGCCGGTCGTGAAGCAGGTCGTCAAGCTTGATCGCGATGGCCATGTTACACGGTCCCTTTGAGGTCTTCGCGCATGAGCGTGCCTTCCGCGAACACGCGGGCCAGCAGGAACGTGAGGAGGACGGCGAGCCAGCCGTTGATCGAAAAGCCGGCATCGAGATGGAGCGGGTGCGCCGGAGTCGAAACGGCCTTGCCGATCGCGCCGATGACGAGGCTGAAAAGCTGCAGCGCGAGCAGTGACCAGGCGATCGTCTGCAAACGGGACGCGTTCGCGGCGACGAACGGGTCGCCCTCACGAACGGTCCCAACGATCGCGAGCAGCCGCTTGAGGACGACGTAGTTCAGCGGGATTGTGGCGAGGCCGAGCACGGCGACTGTGCGCAGTCCCGTGACCAGCCAGCTTGCATCTGGCGACGGAGAGAGGTGGAACGCGTTCATGATCCATTGCTCGTTCGGCATGACCACCAGCAGGGCGAGGATCGCGGCGCCCATTAGCCAGTTCAGGACGATAAGGATCCGTAGTACGATGTGCGCGATTGGCAGCGCGGCGGGTAATTTGTTCATTGAATATCGATAAACTATTTATCGATTCTCGTCAAGTAACATATTGATAATCGATATACACCGTCCGCGTAAAAGGCTTCGCCTCACGCGGCGTCGCGGTAGAAGGAGAGCGGATGTTTTCGCGTAAATGGCTTCGCCTCACGCGGCTCCGATCATGATACCCCGACGTTCGATTAACCAGCCACGTAAGCGAATGCTTTTACGTGGCGCTGGCGCGGTCCGACACCGGCCTTCGCGGCCTGGGTGGATCGGATGGAAGCGCGCGGCTGCTCGAGCGTTGAAAAGGGTGCAGGCCGATGACGATGCGCTACTAGCGCCGGGGACCCAACTTCAAGACGCTGACGTCGACGCGGTCTATCTCCCTATCGGGAATCGAGAGTCGTTACGAAAACTAAAGACTCATGGTTCCGCGGAGCACCTCCACGGCGTATCCGCCCACGCGAACGTTTGTGACACGTTCGCCGTCGCGTGTGGCGCGCACATGGATTTCGCTCGGACGACCCATCTCGACGCCCTGTCGAATCACTACTTGTTCATCACTATTTGCGATGCCGTGTTGGACCATCCAACTCGCGGCGCAGCCGGCCGCCGATCCCGTAGCTGGATCTTCACCGCCATAAAAAAACATGCGCGCCCGGGCTTCCCGCCGGCCCTCGTGCCGATCCGGACAGAGCAGGTAAAAGAACCTGGCTTCGGTGTTTTTTAGAAATTCTGCGGCCTGCGCGTGAGAGAAGCTTAGATTCGCCAGAATCTCTTGGCTGCGAATGCCAACAATCGCGAATGGCAACCCTGTCGAGACGATCTGAACCGGCCACTCTGGAGGAATCTCGTCCGCCGCGATTCCAATCACGCGAGCGACTTCTTCGCGCGACAAGCGTCGCTCCGAATTCTGGATCGCGCTGGCGCATTTCGCCGAACACCTGACCGTCTACCCGGTTACGGCCGGCATTCTCCGAATTGGCGGTGAAACGCACCGGGATTTTTCCTGCCTTCAAATCCAGCGTGATCTCGGCCGGTTGTTCGGAATCGGGAGAAAACTGCGAGGCATATAAGTGCAGCGCCGTGCCGAGCGTCGGATGCCCGGCGAACGGTAACTCTTCCGCAACAGTGAAGATGCGGACTTTCTTTCCTTCCCGCGCTTCGGTGGCGGGATCGCGCGGCAGGATGAAGGTCGTCTCCGAAAGATTCATCTCGCGCGCGACCGCCTGCATTTCCCCATCACTCAGACCGCGCGCGTCGGGGAAAACGGCGAGCGGATTCCCCGCGAGCGGCGTCTGGGTGAAGACGTCAAGCTGGACGAATTCGTAGATGCGGTCTGGCATAAAAACTTATCTAGGTCACGCCTTCGCGAACGCTTTGGGACATCAGGCAAACATATCAATCGGAAGGTCGCTGTGCCAATTCCTTAGTCGCCACTTTCCGCGGTGCGGGTGCGGACCCAATCGCCAATCAAACGGATGGCAGCGCCGCAGCTGCTCGAGCGTTGCGAAAAGGCCGCGGCCCGATGACGATCAAGCAGTGACGCCGGGGGAGTGATTCGGAGTCGCGCTTTACCTACTTCACCGAGAAGGAGTCTGTTTGGTGCTCAGTTCGCGCCTGGCTTCGCCCGGGCGGCGAGCATTGGTTTGAACGCGCCGCGATAGACCCACACGAGGTAGAGTTCCATGACTGCGACAACGACGCCCGGCCCGATCGTGGCCGGTGCCATGGCAATGTGAAAGGTGAGGATGCCGACGATGATCGGCGCGAGCAGCGCCAACGCCAGCGGCACGAAGCGATTCAAGAGCAGCAGGACGGCGATGACCACTTCCGCGCCAGACACCACCGTGATGTATCCGGCGTGCGTCAGAGATCCTACCACCGTCATGATCTCCTGGGGCATGTCCTTCGGGGCCGGCATGAAGTTCAGGAAACCGTTCAGGCCGAACAGGAGGAACATCAAACCCAACAGAACTCGGACAACGCCCGGCATAAAACGGCCAAATTTTCCCGTGGACCCTCGTGGCTCCAGCATTTCGGAAGCGATGTTGCTCATATGATTTTTCTTTCCATTTTCGGGTCAGGGGGGCGCGACAACTGGCTTTTCAGACCCGCTGGACTAAAGCGTATATGCGAGACAAGTGCCAGAACCCGACTCGCGAATCTCATCTGCGAATGCCACCGTCGGCTGAAAAATTTCCTCCAGCAACGCAGACCATGCCAGTATTTCAACAGTCTTAGGAGACTGGAGAGAATCAGGGCGCCGTTTTTTCCGCGGCGCCGAGCGCGGCCAGCGCTTCTTTTACACTCTTCTCGGCCCCGCCGAGCTTGAGCGTGGCGGAAACGGCAAAACTATACTGATATTGGAGATCGGCCAGGACGGCTGGGTTGCGGTGCAGCGCCGGCGGCGGGGTCGAAAACTCGCCGCAACCCGCGAGTGTCGATAGTAAGCTCTGACCCCCAATTTGGTGTACGGTCGTTGCTGCGGGTGAACGAGAGCGTCTGTGCTTTCGTCAAGATTTGCACACTGACCCCGAATTCCTCATCCTATGAAGTCGACCCCAAAAATCGACCCAAGCGCTTCTCCTTTTTCAAACAGAACCGTTAGGGACGTGCTTCTGCACGTCCATGGACGAGACTGAGCTCGTCCCTCCAAACAACTCTTTCATGTCCTCATCGCCGCGTGAACAGTTCTGCGCTGCGGGTCCTACTAAAGGAATTGCTTTCGAGTCCCCCCGCGACAAGGACAGCGCCATTTGGAAGCAATGTTGCCGTGTGCTGCGAGCGTGCGGTATTGAGATCGGCGGTAGGAGTCCAACTCCCGCTCACCGGATCATACAGTTCTGCGCTTGAGGCTGTGCCTTGGTCATCAAGCCCTCCAGCCACCAGCACCATGCCATTGCGAAGCAAGGTTGCGGTGTGCGCGTAGCGCCCGTCGTTGAGACTGCCCGTGGTGGTCCAAGTCCCGCTGTTTGGATTATACACCTCCGCGCTCGGGGTAATGCCGTCGATGTTAATTCCACCTGCAACCAATACTCTGCCGTTGCGCAGCAGCGTCGCCGTGTAAGTAACGCGTGGGGTGTTAAGGCTGCCGGTATCTGTCCAGGTTCCGGTCGTCGGGTCGTATAATTCCGAGCTGGCTAAAGTGCCGCTGCCACCAAATCCCCCCGCCACAAGGACCTTGCCGTTGCGGAGCAAGGTGGCGGTGTGGGTAAAGCGGGCGACGCTTAGGCTGTTACCGACGGTCCAGATCCCCGTAGCCGGATCGTACAGTTCCACGCTGGAAGTAATCAGATTATTACTATCAAACCCTCCGGCCACAAGCACCCTACCGTCGGGCAGCAACGTCGCCGAATGCAATTGGCGTGCGACGTTGAGACTTCCCGTGAGAGTCCAGGTTCCGGTGGCTGGATCGTAGAGTTCGGCGCTCGCGCGCTCGCCGCTTAGGCCATCTCCGCCTTCCACAAGTACCTTGCCATTGAGCAGCAAAGTCGCCGGGTAATAAAACCGCCCCTCGTTGAGGCTCCCCGTCACAGTCCACGTCCCGGTCGTCGGATCGTACAGTTCGGCACTTCGGGATTCGACAGACCGGCTATTAAGACCTCCGGCGACAAGGACCAGCCCGTTCGGAAGCAATGTCGCCGTGTGTATATCGCGGGCAGTGTGGAGATTG
Source organism: uncultured Verrucomicrobiae bacterium (assembly GCA_963776615.1). GTDB lineage: Bacteria > Verrucomicrobiota > Verrucomicrobiia > Chthoniobacterales > UBA10450 > Palsa-1392. The sequence continues at coordinate 340,255 of CAVZNJ010000020.1, read as the reverse complement.
CCGGTAGGGCTCCATCTCCCATCGGCGGGAAACGTCATGTCACTCTCGGCGGCGGCGTTGTCTGAGGACGCCTGCGAAGCGTTGCTTGTGGTGGGCATTGCCGCAGCAAGCCCAACACAAACCTGCGCCAAGGCGAACAACCTGAAATGCTGTCTAATGATTGGTCGTATAAAATAACGGGGGACCGGTTGAGCAGCGGTCTCAGGCCTGATTTTTCGAGTTTTCATGGACATCTTTTCTTATATTGGATCCCCTGTTAGGAAATTACCTCTTGGTTTTCCAAGAACCAATTACTAGAGGCTCGCTCATTGCGAGCACAAGACAAAGTCGGTAACGAAATTGTTACAAAAAAAAGTTGTTGTTCGACACGCAGCTTAATGCGCCAGCGCGTCGGGCTGGCACCGAAATCGTGAGCTTCCTTGAAGAAGCCCAAAAAGATCAAAGTCAGCTCCTCCGACCTGCGGCGAAACGCAAGGTGCCGAGCCGTTTCGCTTGGAACTCTTGGCTGCCCAGATCACTCAGTGGGTTAAATGTCAGGCACACGGCCAAGCTGACACGCTTTCGACCGGATGCGGTTGAGGATGTCCCAAACGCTTTACTCGTGCGCCGATAACAATGGACAATTCGGCGGAACAATGAGCTGAATCGCCCGCGACACCGCTTCATACCGGACGCTTGAAAACCGCACTGGCTCACCATCGAGGTTGACTGGAATTGGTTTATCGGCCCGGACTTCGGCCCAGGGGACTTGCCAGTAGGAGACATATTCGCCGTCCGGTGAAAGCTCTTGTAACTCGCGGGCGGCGCTGAGCAACGACCGCGGAGGAATAACTCGAACGGCAAGGACGTCGAGCAAACCGTCGTCAATGCGCGCCCGAGGCGTGACCCGGATACCGCCGCCGGTCTGACGTCCATTGCCAACAATCACGACCAGGCCGCTGCCCGTGACGTCGCGATCTGGCAGGATCAGCCTTCCTTCATAAAGATGGAGGTTAGTCGCCAGAATCGCACCCATCACGGTGTAGGCAACAGGACCAAGCACCCGTTTCAGCTCGGGCGGGGTAGTGGCCGTGATCTCGGCGCCGAAGCCAATACTGACTGCGTTCAGGAACCAATACTGATTGGCTTTACCGACGTCGACCGGCACCGCCGTCCCTTTCATGCAGAGAGCCATCGCCTGCTCAGGGTCAGGCGGAATGCCAGATCCGGTGGCAAAGTCATTCGCGGTCCCCAGGGGCACGATTCCTAAAACAGGCCGCGCGACCTGGGAAAGATCCATGAGACCGTGAACCACTTCGTTCAGGGTACCGTCCCCACCAGCCGCGATCACCAGATCCACTGCGCCGGCCTGCGCCGCAAGGCGTCGCGCGTCTCCCTTTTCCCGGGTTACGCTGACTTCGATGGCATGCCCGGCCGTCCTTTGTCGGCTAACCGCCGCCCGCACCGCGTCATTGCCGGCTGCTTTGCCGTTGAGAATCAGCCGGACTTTTTTACCTCTCGGTTTCGTATTCATTCAGTTTGGTTCGGCGAGTCGCCGCCGTAACCCAGCCCCGCAAGTGCAGGACGAGGCCGGGCTTTCCAATCAGGTCGCCGCGGCGACCGCTCCGCCGCCTCGACACAGCAAGGCGGATACAGACTGCGCTTTCCGCGGCCTCCCTTGCTCGCTTGCGGATAAATTGGCGCATCTTCGCGCACGGGTGCCGCGAAGAGTTCATTGGCTGCGCGAAGAACATCCGCCAGGAGGGATGGCTGGTGGCTCTTCGCTCATATCGGGTGGGTTTGCAAAGTTCATGACGGCGAGGTCGCCGTCATCAGCACGCGAGTCGCGTGCGCTCCCCAGATGGGATCACGCTTTCGCGTAGACCTCCGTCCCTTTCGCCATGAATTCTTTCCTCTTTGGGAAGCCCGGCCTCGTCCCGCACTTGCGGGGCTGCGTTACGGCGGCTCGTCCATCTATGTCGCTCGATCCCCAGCGGCTCGATTCAAAGCGCGCTTTTGAGAGGGAAGAAGCAAGAGCGATCATGTTGGTTAACGGTAAACATCACGACGATGACGAATTCGACGAACTCGCACAACTCGAATCACTTCGGCGATCGCGTAGATGATCCGTTAATCACCGACCCGGATCCGCCAGTCGCGTTTGTGCCAGCGAATTTGCGGTGGCCGGGCGGACGTGGGTTTTTCAGCGAGACCTCGGAGCGCAGTCGCAACGCGAGATCGAATACCAGCGGAAAGGCGCTTTAGGTCTTCTCGGACGAGCGCTCGACGAGGACCCGATACATCCCGCAGCTCTTGGCGAAATCGGCGAGCACATCTTCGAGCGGCCGGTAGTGAACCTTTTTCCGACGGGCCTTCCTTAACCAAGCGACGTCGTCTGCGTCTTCAAGGCGCTCCAGCATCTCCTGATACTGTTTGATTGGCAGAATCACTGAGATTGGTTTTCCTTTTCTTCGTGATGATCTCGGGTTCTGGAAGCGCGGCCTTCATCTCGGCAACATTATCAGGTTCACGCCTTCGCGTAAATCTCGGCGCCCGCTTCGCTAAACTCCCGAGATTTTTGTTCCAAGCCGGCCTGCAACGCGTCGTGCTCCGAGAGCTGTTGTTCGGCCGCGTATTTCCTCACGTCCTCGGTAATTTTCATGGAACAAAAATGAGGACCGCACATCGAGCAAAAATGTGCGGTTTTCGCTCCTTCCTGGGGCAAAGTTTCGTCGTGATATTCGAGCGCCGTTTGTGGATCGAGGGATAAGTTAAACTGGTCGTTCCAACGGAACTCAAATCTTGCCTTGGAAATTGCGTTGTCACGGTATTGGGCACCGGGGTGGCCTTTGGCGAGGTCGGCGGCGTGGGCGGCCAACTTATAGGTGATGACTCCGGTTTTGACGTCGTCTTTGTTAGGCAAGCCGAGGTGTTCCTTGGGCGTGACGTAGCAGAGCATGGCGCAGCCATACCAGCCGATCATGGCGGCGCCGATGCCGCTGGTGATGTGGTCGTAACCGGGGGCGATGTCGGTGGTGAGCGGGCCGAGGGTGTAGAAGGGCGCTTCGTGGCACCACTCGATCTGTTTTTCCATATTCTCCCGGATCAAATGCATGGGGACGTGGCCGGGGCCTTCGTTCATGACTTGCACGCCCTTCGCCCAGGCGCGCTCGGTCAGGTCGCCCTGCACTTTAAGCTCGGCGAATTGCGCTTCGTCATTGGCGTCGGCGATGGAGCCGGGGCGGAGTCCGTCGCCAATACTGAAGCTGACGTCGTAGGCGGCCATGATGTCGCAGATGTCGTCCCAATGTTCGTAAAGGAAGCTCTCCTTGTGATGGGTGAGGCACCATTTCGCCATGATGGAGCCGCCACGGCTGACGATGCCGGTCATGCGTTTGGCTGTTAACGGAACGAAGCGGAGGAGGACGCCGGCGTGGATGGTGAAGTAATCGACGCCTTGCTCGGCCTGCTCGATGAGGGTGTCGCGGAAGATTTCCCAGGTGAGGTCTTCGGCGCGGCCGTTCACTTTCTCGAGGGCCTGGTAGATGGGGACGGTGCCGATGGGCACGGGCGAGTTGCGGATGATCCATTCGCGGGTGGCGTGGATGTTTTTGCCGGTGCTGAGGTCCATCACGGTGTCGGCGCCCCACTTGGTGGCCCAACGCATTTTCTCGACTTCTTCCTCGATCGAGGAGGCGACCGCGCTGTTGCCGATGTTGGCGTTGATTTTGACGAGGAAATTGCGGCCGATGATCATCGGCTCGAGCTCGGGATGGTTGATGTTGGCCGGAATTATCGCTCGTCCTCGCGCAACCTCGGCCCGCACAAACTCTGGTGTGATTTCGCTCGGAATGGAGGCGCCAAACGACTGCCCTTGGTGTTGATGCGCGAGATGATCGCGAGCGAAAGTATGAGGTAAGAGGGATGAATTAAGAAGTTCCGAAGCACCTTTCTTCCCTCTGCCTTCTTCCTTCTGACTTGCGATCCGGTGATTTTCCCGGATGGCGATGAATTCCATCTCGGGCGTGATGATTCCCTGACGCGCATACCAGAGTTGGGTGACGGGATGATTCGCTGAGGCGCGGAGCGGTTTCCTTCTCGCGCCTTGGAAATGGTCGAGGCGGTTTTTGCGCTCGGCCTGGCTGGCGAATTCTTCGTGGCCGCGCGTGAGGTAGCCGTTGTCTTCCGGCTTGATCTCGCGGCCTTCGTACTCGGCCACATCCCCTCGCCCGCGGATCCATTCCTCGCGCAAGGCCGGAATGCCTTTGCTTGAGTCGCCGACAAACTGCGGATCGCCCCACGGGCCGCTCGTGTCGTAAACGCGGACCGATTCGTTAGGCTCGAGGTTCCCGTTGAAATCCTTCGTCGGCGCGAGGCTGATCTCGCGCATCGGGACGCGCACTTCGGGATGGATTTCGCCTGCGACATAAACGCGCTGCGAATTGGGCATCACGTAGTCGGAGGATTTGGGTTCGAGTGAGTCTTTGTCTGCGATCATGAGAATGATGAATTAGGAAAGCAGGAAGGGATGAATTTGTCTTGATTGTTACCTTTGGCCGGCCATCGGCGCTTCCGCGCCGCTTCCGGCCCATGTCGCCAAAGCTCCATTCCTGCGTTCCTTAATTCCTGATTCATTGTCTTTGGCGTACTGAACAAAAAAACCATGCGCGGAAAACGCATGGCTGGACTTGGAACTCCTCGCTCCCTACGGCGGCATTACCCGCGTCAGGTTTAAGGGGTCGTCCGATTTTTCTCGGACCTCTCAGCCATTGGCTCCCCCGCTCTGTCATTTTCAGAATAGGACGTGCGCCAGGGAAGTCAACGCATCGGAAGGCAGCGTATCCAAAACGGCACGCTGCCTTCGAGATTCCGAGGTGGGCTGCGAGGTCGCTATTCCTTCTTCTGCGCGTCGGTTGGCACGGCAGGTTCCGCCTTCATATCGCTGTGGAAAACGGCATGCCATTCGCGCTTCTTCATCTGCCAGACCGTGCCGCAGTTGTAATCGCCCGACGTGTCTTTTCCGCCCATGCTCGATTCGACCTTCGCCTTGTAGGTCACAAGCGCGGTGTTTTTGTCCGTCATCACGACGTTGAAATCGCTGAGCGAAAACGATTTCATGTCCGTCTTCGTCATTGCGTCGAGCTCCTGTTGCATGTTGAGGATTCCGTCGGTGTAGACGGCCATCATGTTCGCCGAGACGACCTTCTTGAAGTCATCGGGCTTCTTGTCTTTGAAGGCTTGCCAGGCGGCATTTTCCTTCGCTTCGAGGGCGGCCTGATCCGGCGCGGCGATCGAGATCGCGATCGTCGCGAGGAGTGCCGCCAGCGTGCAGGTAATCAGTTTCTTCATTGGGTTGATCCTTTCGTTTGAGTTACGAAAAGAGTCTGCGGAACCGTTTTGAAATGGTCAAACCGATTCCCCCACCGCGACCGCCTTCGTCAGCGGCGAGTCCTCGTCGAGAACGTGCTGCGCGACTGCCCCGCCTGGGCGAGACTAACTGGCGGGCTTGGCCGCCGGTTCCTGCTTCACGTTGGTGTGAAATATGGCGAGCCACTTGCCATTCTCGATTTTCCAGACCGACCCGGCGTTGTAGGTGCCGGAGGCGTCTTTCCCATCGTAGGTGCCTTCGAGCGTGACGACGTAGCTCGTTACCATGACGTCCGGTTCATCCGAGATGGCCTTGTAATCGGTGATCTTGAAGGATTTCATGTCCCACTTCTTCATGTCGGCCAGTTCCTGCTTCATGCCGGAGATGCTGGCGGGGTAAACCCCGACCATGTCGCCATCGACGACTTGTCTGAAAGGCGGCGGCATCCTTGTCCTTGAATGCCTGCCAGGCCGCTTCTTCTTTGGCCATCATCTCGTCCTTGCTCGGAGCGGCGATCGAGACGGCGATCGTCGCGAGCAAGGCAATCATTGTGTAGCTGACTAGTCTTTTCATGGATGATCCTTTGTTCATTGGTTAGGGCGCAAACTGAGCACCCGGCGCGACGCGGTCAACTCCATTCCGAGGCACGACGGAAGGACGGGCAAGGCGGCTTGGAGGAACTACAATGCGCCGGCACGGCGCGTCAGTTACTCGTCGGGATGACGGCCGATGCGGGCGATGCTTCCGGTTTGGCCGGAGCAACCGCGTCTTTCAAGACAAGCTGGCCTTCGAATTCGCGCCGATAATCCGCCACCATCATCGGGCGCGTATGATTATCGACCAGCTCTTTGTAGTTCATAATCCCGGTCGCGATCGAATCGGCGAGCTTTTCGCGCCAGTTACTTTTCGCGATCAGACGGCTGTCGCCGCGCTCGGTGAGGAAACCGCCTTCAATGAGAATGGCCGGGATTTGCGTCCGGCGCAGGACGGCGAAACGGGCGCGCTTGATTCCACGATCGAATTCCGAGAAATGGCCGATCATCGAATGGAAGACGCTCATCGAGAGCGCAAGGCTCGGGGCATCAACCGGGCTGCCGGCCTCCATATTCAGAAACCGTAGCGCGAGCGCGTCGTCCGAAGTGGACGGCGCGCCGCGCGGTGTGAGTGAGTAAATTTCGAAACCGCTTGCCGTCGGGTTCGTGTCGGCGGCGTTGAAATGGATGCTGACGAAGACGGAGTCCCTCGTCGCGTTCGCGATCCGCGCGCGCAATTCCAGCGGCACAAAGATGTCGCTGTCGCGCGTCATTTTCACTTTCAGCCCTCTGGCTTGGAGGAGCGGTTTGATGCTGAGCGCAACGTCGAGCGCGAAATTCTTTTCGTAGCCGTAGGGGCTGATCGCGCCCCTGTCGTAGCCGCCGTGGCCCGGATCGAGCACGACAGTCGTGAAGTGGCCGAGATTATTGATCATCTGCGGGCGCAATTCCGGTTCGAGGGTCTTGGCCAGATCGACGCGAGAGACGAGATACTGGCCGTTTTTTTCCGTGACCGGAAAGCAGAGCCAGTTGTGCACGCCGTTAATCAGGACCTCGCGGCTGTCGAGCTGGAATTCGACGGAGTTCCGGCTGTTTCCGATCCGGAGATGTTTGTCGATCGGCGCGACGCCGGTCGGCAATCCATAGAACTTCGCGATGTTATCGACCGTGAGGTAGTCGCCTCCGCGGACTTTTATCACCTGCCAGTCGGAGTCCGCAAAGATCATCCCGGAAAAAGCAAGGAAGGCGAACAGAACCAGGGGAAATTTCCACTTGGGACCCATGAGCGGCCAGTATGGAGCAGGCTTCTCGCGGCGGCAACGGAAATCATGACTCACCGTAAAAACTGCGAGGGAAAGAGGGCCGCGCGAGGCAGTTGCCGCGTAGATCAGTTGTATGCCAGCAAAATCCAAAAAACAGCAGATGGCAGCCGGCGCGGCGCTGGCGGCAAAACGGGGCGAGCGGAAGAGATCGTCGCTCAAAGGGGCGTCCAAGAGCATGGCGAAATCGATGAGCAAAATGCAGCTCAAGGACATCGCCGGGACAAAGCGCAAGAATCTTCCGAAGAAAAAATCCAGCGGCAAAAAATAAGCAAACGCGCGCGCCCTGGACATGCAAAAGCATGTCCCTCCGAAGGGACGAGCTTCCGCTCGTCCCGGGGGCGCCATCAATAGTCGTGCAGCCAGCCGGCGCGGCGCAGCACCTGTTTAAAATTCGGATTATTCGCATCCAAAGGCGGCAGCCAGAGGCCCAGTCGCTCGCGTTTCCACCAGAGTCCCTGCGGATTTGGGCTGACGAACGAATAACGATAAAGGACGGCCCGGATGTAACGCGGAGGTTCGCCCGGGAACGGGTTGGAGCGAAACAATCCGACCGCCCCGCGGTCGTTGTGAAGGAGTTTCCAGATCAGATGCAAGCGTCCAGGGGTATTCGTTAGGCGAACCCATCGCCGCGAACCACATCTGCCAGTCGAGCCGCAACTGATAGGGTGCGATCTGCGGTGGGCGCCCGTTGAGTGCGACCGGCAGGCCCTTGTAGGGATACGGTTTCCACTCGGCGGCGAGATCGTCAGGGTTGGAGGCCGTCGTGCCCTCGAAAACAACATTGTAACGCTCCTTCCCCACGCTGCCGAAGGCGCCGTAGGTGTTGACCAGATCGAGAGAATCGAACGACGTGTTCATGATCTGGTGCGGCGAGAAGATATTCAGGATCGGTTGAATGCTGAGGACCGCGACGAGCGCGGCGATCACCCAGCTCGTGGTCAGCATGGGACGTGAAACGATGGCCGCATCGCGCGCGATCTCCGCGCGCAGCGTCAGGCTGCGCGGTAACAGTTTGGCCCACAATCGATCGTCAAAGCAGGCCAGGGCCGGAATAATGGTGAGCCAGTTGAGAAACGACAGGTTGCCGCCGAGCGCGATCGTAATCTGAAAGGCGATGATCAAGCCGCCGGCAATAAGGCGCGCGAGACGCGGCCAGAAAACAAACCAGGGCGCGACCAATTCGGCGAAGTGATTGAAGAGAGTTCCGGCGCGCAGGAGGAGGTGCGGCAGGAAATGAAACCAGCGGCTCAGCCCGTTGGGGATGGGCTGCGTTTCAAAATAAAAGTAGAGCGCAGTCAGGTTCCGCCAGCTTTCGTCGCCGCGCATCTTGATCATGCCGGCGCCAAACATGATGCGAAAAATAAGCGCGCGAAAAAGCCAGAGAACGACCCGCGGCGGCGGACGGCGCGGGAACGGCCGTCCGTCGAAAAGCGGACAAAGAAAAATGGCGAGGAAACCGGTCTCGAGCAGCTGCACTTCCCAGCCGTAGCCGTACCAATCCTGGCCGACGTGCACGAACGACATGTAGAGAATCCAGAGGAGCGTGAGGAGAAACGCGTTCGCATAACCGCAGGCCACCACGCAGGAAAGCGCGAAGCCAATCCACGCGGTCACGACAAGAGCGCCATCGGAATGATTGACCCAAAAAAGGGAAGGCAGCCGAAGAAAAGCGCCTAACGAACTACCAAGCGCCGCGTGGACACGATCGATGAAGTTGCCGAGCGGAAGCAGCCCGTCGGAGCCGATGAGGGGAAGGATCTGGTTTGCCGCAACAAGAAACGCAATCGCGTAAACGATCCCGAGCAGGCGCAGGATGACAAAGCGCGTCAGCCAGTAGCTGCCCCGATCCGGCAAAGCCCGCTCCCGTTCCTCCAGGTTCACCCTAACGAGATCGTCGTGCGGCGGAGAGGTGGATTCAAGTTTGTCGCGCCACGGAGAGTCACCGCGCAGAGACATTTTTGCGGCGCATGGTGGAGGAACGCGCCGCGGCGCCCGGACATGCGGAAGCATGTCCCTCCGAGGTTAATCGGTGGTTGCTTCTTTTTTCGCGGGACGCCGGATGAGCGTGATCTGCTTGATCCGCGCCGAGTCGGAAGGGCTCCACGTTCCCACTTCCGGATCGTCTTTGAAAGCCTCGTGCACGATCCGGCGTTCATAGGAATTCATCGGCTCGAGCTGCAACGGCCGGCCCGAAATGCGAACGCGCTCGGCCAGCTGGCGGACATGCTGCACGAGCTTGTCCTGGTGCATCGAGCGATACATTTCGCAATCGACGATCCATTTCGGCACGCTCGGGTCCTTCGCCTGGAGCAGCCGATTGAGCAGGAACTGAATCGCATCGAGCGTTTCGCCGTCGCGGCCGATCAGGCGGTCCGCTTCCTCCGTGTAAATCTGCAGGGTCGAATTGCCGCCTTCGCTGCGCGTTTCCTCGATCTGCACGACGAAACCGAGATAGCCGAGCATGGTATCGAGCAGCTCCTTCGCATTTGCGATCGGTTTGGCGTCGATACTCATCAGCGTGCTTTTCCTTTCCGTTTCGCCGGTTGGTTCACCTTCTCCAGTTTCGGCAGGGGCTGCTTCCGATTCTGATACAACTGCAGAATCGTAAACAGGTTCTGAGTTGTATAATACAAGGCGAGGGCGGCTGCAAAGTTGTAGCAGAAAACAACGAAAATCAGCGGCATGAACATCATCACGCGCTGCTGCGTGGAGTCGCCGCTCTTCGGCGTGATGTGCGTCATCCAGAAACTGGTGCCCGCCATGATGAGCGGCAGGATGTTAATCGGCCAACCGAGTCCCGGAATGTGCGCGATCGTGTCCGGCTGGGAAAGATCGCGCACCCAAAGGAAGCTCGCGTTGCGCAGTTCGACCGCCTGCCGCAGCATGGTGAAGAGACCGAAAAAGATCGGGATCTGGATCATCATCGGCAGGCAACCGCTGACCGGATTCACCCCGTAGTCCTTGTACATCTTCATGACCTCGGCGTTCATCTTCGTCGGATCGTCCTTGTACTTTTCCTTGAGCTCCTGCATTTTGGGAGAGAGCGCGGCCATGCGGCGCATCGATTTGTTCGCCTTGGTTTGCAGCGGCCAGAGGATGAGCTTGATGATCGCGGTCAGGATGAGAATCGCGACCGCGTAGTTGCCGACGAACCCGTGGATCAGGTTCATCATGTTGAGCAGCGCTTCGCTGACCAATTTCCACAGGCCGAAGTCCATGATCTCAGCCTCGTCGTGCGTCAATTCCGCAAGGCGATGGTAGAGCTTCGGGCCGACGTAGAGCTGGAAGTGCAGGGTCGCGGTCTGACCGGGTTGGACGGCGAAACCCGGCATACCCATCGCGCCTTCGATCCCGTAATCGATCTTGCCCTTCTCGTCCTTGCGCGACTCGAAACGCTGCGCCCAGACCCCCGTTGCCTTGGCGTTGAGCGGTGTGATGAGCGTGACAAAGAATTGGTTGCTCACCCCGAGCCACTCCGCGTTGCTGACTTTCTCGTCGAAATACTGCTGGGCGGCGCGCTTTTGCACCCCGACGAACGGATAATTCTGCTCGGAGAACCAGCTCACATCGGTCGATTTGGTCTTGCCGTCGATGCACCAGGTCACGCGGGTGTAACTCGGGAGATCGTTGCTGTGAATCGGCGCCGCAGAGCCGAGCGCAACAAAGTAGCCGGGGTTCATGTAGATCGCGGGACCGCGATTTTGGAAGTCCAGCTCCAGTCTGCGCGACATAGCTGCCCTTCTCGTTAGGCGGAGCCGGCAGGGAAAATTTCTTGCGCAACGTGACGTCGTTAGGCAGGGCGCGCTCGAACTGCACGCTCCCCTCCCCGCGCACGATGGAAAACTCCTCCAACGCCGGAGCCGACGGTTTTTCGATCAGCGCGCCGATCGGCAAACGCTGGCGCGCATTCAACTTCACCGGCTGATGATTCTCGCCTTTGTGTTTCGGCAGGATCACCTCGGCGATGCCTCCACCGCGATTCGTCAGGAGGAGCTCGAGATCGGCGTTGCGCAGGGTCGTCGTCTTCTCCAGAAACGACTGAGGCGTCGGGGTCGGAGCCGACGTGGTTTCGTTAGGCAGGGCACCCGGCTCAGTGGGGCGAGGCTCCGTCGAACCAGGGGTGGCGGCTGCTGGTGAAAAAGTGGCCGCCGTGGTCCCCGGCGGGACGGATGGGCTAGCAGCGACGAGCGGCTTCGGCGCCACCGGCGGCGCATGTTTCGCGACATAGACCTGCCATGCGAGCAACCCAACAATGCAAATCGTAACGGCAATCCAGGCTTGTCTGTCCATAAACTGATTGGGCGGGACTATTCACAAGCCAGGCCGTGGGCCTGCCGACTGGAATGCGGGGCCCTGTTTGGTGGGAACCGCTTTTGCGCGGCGACGATCGGGGCGGCAAGGCCCTTCCCACATTGCTCCGGCACCGGATCATCGCCCTGTCCGCCCCACGGATGGCATCGCGCGATACGCTTCAACCCGAGCCAGCTCCCGCGGAGCGCGCCGTGCCGTTCCACGGCCTCGAGAAAATAGGCCGAGCAGGTCGGATGAAACCGGCAGCCATCGGACGGTCCGCCGAGCCACGAGAGGAAAGGCGAGAGTGTCAGTTGGTAGACGCGAATGAGGAAACGAACGAGCAAAGCCATCGTCAGGGCGGTAGGATAGAAGCGCGCCACGCGAGGCGCAAACTCCATCTCCTAATCGTGCTCCGCATCCTGGACGCGCCGAAGCGCGTCCTTCCGGGCGGACATGCTTCCGCATGTCCAGGCAGTGGCGTTCGATTACCCAATCAGAAATCGGACGTGTCGCGGACTAGCCCGGCCCGCTGTGCCAGCCGTCGCCATTCCTTCTCCAGCGCGCCAAAATCCGCCTTCGCGGCCGCGGGCCGGGCGATCACCACCAGCCAAACGCCATCCACCAGTGCCGACTGATTCCGCCGCACGACCTCGCGCAAGCGACGCCGCACCCGATTGCGCACTACCGCTCGACCGATCCGCCGAGTAGTCACAAACCCAACCCGAAACGCCGCCTCCCCTTCCAATCGCAACACTCCGAGCATCAGTAAACTCCCGCGGACCGTCTGGCCGTCCCGCCGGACCCGCTCAAACTCCGCACTTCGCTTCAACCGTCGCGCCGCGGAGAAGCGAAAGCGCTGGGGGTTAGTCGTGGCATCGCCCATTAAACCCGAGCCTAACATAACCGCGAAGCGCTGCCTCAATCGAGACCGGTTAACGGTTCATTATCCACGAATCACGATTTTCCCGCCTGTCACCCGATCTTCACGAAAGGCATCTCGAAATCGCTCAACAGCAGTGCAAACTTCCTGCTCCATGCGACTCCGCTGTTTGATCCTTACCGCGCTTATTCCGTTCGCGCTCAGCGCTACCGCCGCGCCTGATGAACAAGGCAAGGCGGAGCACTTCGTCATCTTGGTCTGGGACGGCATGCGACCGGATTTCGTAACGCCCGAGCACGCGCCCACCCTCTCGGCCCTGGCAGGCGATGGCGTCTTCTTCCGGCAAAACCATCCCGCTTTTCCCAGCTCGACCAACGTCAACGGCGCTGCCATCGCGACCGGCGATTATCCGGGACACGACGGGATCATTGCGAACCAGGAGTTCCGGCCCGAGATCGATCCCCACAAGCCCTTTGACACATCGGATTTTCCCGGGCTCAACGACGGCGGGCCCATCAGCCGAAGCTTCATCGCCATTCCGACATTCGTGGAGGACTTCCACAAGGTCGGCATCCGCACCGTGATCGCAGGCTCGAAGCCGGTCGCCCAACTATTCGACCGCTCCCGGATTCGCGAAAACGCGGTCGCGCGCGACTCGGTGGTGCTGTTCCGGGGCAAAACCGTGCCCGCAAGTGCGCTGCAGGGCATTACGGCCGTGATCGGGCCCTTCCCAAAGCGCAAAGGGTTCCCGAACACCGGGCAAGACGCCTGGACGACCCGCGCCTTGACTAATGTGCTTTGGAAAGATGACGTGCCGAAGTTTTCCCTCCTCTGGCTTAGCGAGCCCGATCTTTCCCAGCACGAAACCGCGCCCGGCTCGCCTACGTCTCTGGCCGCGATCAAGAGCTGCGATGACAACCTCGCGAAAGTCATCGCTGCCTTGAAAGCGAAAAATGCCCTCGCAACGACCGACATTTTCGTGGTCTCCGATCACGGGTTCTCCACGATCGATCTGGCACTTGACGCGGCCGAGCGCCTGCGCGCTGCGGGATTCGATGCCGTCCGCCAGTTCGGCGGCGCGCCGAAGCCGGGCCAGGTGCTGGTCGTTAGCCTGGGCGGCAGCATCGAATTCTACGTCGCAGGGCATGATGCCGACGCAATTCGGCGCCTGGTCGACTACCTGCAGCATTCCGATTTTGCGGGCGTGATCCTGACGCGCATGGCGCAAGAGGGAACTTTCACCCTCGCTCAACTCCACATGGACACCCCGGATGCGCCGGACGTCGTCGTCTCCTCGCGCTGGAACGATCGCCCTAGCAAATTCGGGACGCGGGGCGAGCTGGCATCGGACATCGGAAGAAACCTTGACGAGGGCACGCATGCCAGTCTGAGCCGGTTCGACATGCACAACACCCTGATCGCGAGCGGGCCCGATTTTCGCCGCGGCTGGAACGACGAAACGCCGAGCGGCAACATCGATCTCGCGCCGACGATTCTTTCTCTCCTTGGCCTGCCGACACCAACGTCGATGGACGGCCGGGCCTTGAGCGAAGCGTTCCGCGACGCGAAGGCGAGCCCCTCCGTCCAGTCCCACGAATTGATTGCGGAACGTGATCTGGGCGATGCGACCTGGCGCCAGACACTTCGCCTAACGAATGTCGGAACGACCACATATTTTGTGGAAGGAAATGGCGAACGCCTGGCTCACGCAGGGCGAGAGAAAACGCCCGAGCAAAAATCGCCCGGCGCCAAAGACTAACGAAGCACTCTCCGGTAAAGCGCCTCGTATTCCGGTACGATCCGATCGGCCGTGAAATTTGCCTCGGCGCGTTGCCGGCCGCGTTCACCCAGTTGTTGCGCGAGGGCGGGAGACTCGGCCAGCAGCGTGAGGGAGCGCGCGAGAGCTTCGACATCTCCAAAGGGATGGAGGAAGCCGACCTCCCCATCGATCACCACTTCCGGAATCCCGCCGACCCGAAATGCGACCACCGGTTTGGCATGAAAGAGCGTCTCGAGAATGCTCAGGCAAAAACTCTCGTTTTCCGAAGTGTAGAGTCCGGCATCAGCCGCGTTGAGATACTCCTCAACGTCGCGCACCTGTTCCTTCACCATGACACGCTCGCGCAATTTCAGTTCATCGAGGAGAGGTTGGTAGGCGGAAAACGAACTCCCAGCCAGAATGAGCAGGCGCAGCGGACGCGCGCTGCGGGCGGCGGCGAAAGTTTGCAGCAGCAGATCGATCCGTTTCAACGGCCGAACGTTCGAGATATGCACGACGAGAAACTCGTCGTTCGTTAGGCCAAGCTCGCGTCGCACTTCCTCGCGGCTGCGCAGGCGCGAGGATGGAACGAAGAAGTTATGTATGACTTCCACCGGTCGATTCAGCCGAAAGGTGGCGAGCGTTTCCTGTCGCAAACTCTCCGAAACCGTAGTCAGCGCATCCGAGTGCGAGAGCGCGTGCTCGATTGCCGGTCCGTAGCTTGGGTCCTGGCCGAGCAGAGTCGTGTCCGTCCCGTGCAACGTGGTAACAATCTTCGGCGCCCGCGCGTCGTAAGCGCCAAGCATCTGCACCGCAAGATAAGCCGCGGTAGCGTGCGGCACCGCGTAGTGCACATGATAAATGTCGAGCGCCGCCTCGCGCGCGATCCGGGCCATTTTCACCGCCAGCGGCAGCGTGTAATCGGGATAGGTAAAGAGGCTGTATTCGTTCACCACGACCTGGTGAAAGAAAAGTCGAGGTTGCGCGAGATCGAGGCGAACCGGCAACGCCGAGCTGAAGAAGTGCACTTCGTGCCCGCGCAACGCGAGCTCCGAGCCAAGAGCGGTCGCGAGGATGCCGCTCCCGCCGATCAACGGGTAGCAGGTAATCCCGATCTTGAGCGGCCTCGAGCGGTCCATTCTAGAAAAGACGAACCGATCCGGGCAACTCAACCAGGCTTTCGATCATCATGTCATCCACTGCATAGAGCGCCTGGGCGTATTCGACCCCGGCTTCAAGGCCGCACACGTGTGCACGAGCGGTTTGCAATTCGAGATAGCGACGGGTGCGCAATTGCGTCTGATGGCATTCCATCAACTCAACCCAGCGCCCGAACTGCGCGCTGATATCGACACGAATGGTCGAGTGTTTGCGAGTCGGTTCGGCGCCCGATGTCACGGCGTATTCAAAATGATGTTTGATCGCGTGCGGAGCGAGATCGCGTAGCTCGGCCAGTCCGCCGTAGCGCGCAAGACGAGCCGCATTCCGGCAAAGCTGGCTGACGACGATGTGATCCGGGTGCTGATCGGGAGACGGAATGGGCGCGAGCAAAACGTCGGGGCGCGCAACGCGGATTCGACGCGCGATGACGATGTTGTTCGCAGCCGAAACTTCCAAATGTGAATCGCCACCCAGATCGACGAATTCAATTGTGGCATCGAGGATCTGCGCCGCCTGGCGCCCCTCTGCTTCGCGCTCGTCCGGCGTGCCGTTGCTTCCCGCTTCCCCGCGGGAACAGACGCAGAGCGAGATCTCGCTCCCGCGCGCCAATTCACCGAGCAGGACGCCGCCGCAACCAAACTCGATGTCATCCGGGTGCGCGCCGACGGCAAGAATGCGAAGTTTTGTTTCAGGCATCGGGCAGATAAGCGCGGTCGGACTCGGATATTTCGTCGCGCGCGAGGAATTGGACGCCAGGCGCATCTTCCGTGTTCAGATATTTGATCTCGCTCGCGCCCGCCACGTAATGCGTGCAGTGAACGACCGATTGCATCCAGCGCAACCGCGTGTCGCGGGTCGGGCTGATTTGCACAGCGTCGTATCCCTGCGGCGGCAGTTTCAGGTAGGAATTTCCACCCTTGTGCAGCAGAAGGCCATCGGGACTCTTGCGCGCGCGCACGAGCTCGTTCTCGTACATCACGTCGACGAAGTAGTCGTCGACCGCCACCGCTCGACGCCGCAGCTCCGGATCGCCCGAGCGCAGGACGCGCAGTCCTTCGAGCAGTCCGAGACGCCGATACATTTCGAGGCAAAAGTCGGCCACATTGTTCGCTGCGACTTGGGCAAATTCCTGAACCAGCGGCGGCGGAACAAAGTTGGGAAGCTGCCGGGCGGTGTTCGTCTGCCACTCCGGCAGGACGCGCTTGGCAAAAAGCGGCGAAAACTGTTTTTGCAGTTTGTTCGCAAACTGGAAGTTGAATCGCTGCTCGCGGCCGCTACGTCGATCGCGCAGAATGGTGATCGTCTCGCGCGGATCGTGATCGCTATCGTGACAGAAAAAAACGATCTCGCCCCCGATCTCGCCTTGCAGCCGCCGTGCGGTCTGGATCTTCGCATATAGGAAGCGGCGTGGGAAAATCCCGCACGGTTGTTGTCCGAAGCAGATGATCGGCGTTGCCATTTCGTCAGGCCGCGCGTTGCCCGCGGAAGAGCGTCGTCTGAAACAGAACGGAGAGGGCGAGGACCACGAAGCAGCCAATCAGGTTGTACCAAAGATAACCGATCTTGGTTGTATAAAAGAGGACCAGCACGAGCGCCTGCGAGGTCAACGCGGCGGTGAAAACGGCCGAGCCGCGCACGGCACGCAGAAAGAACGCGACGAAAAAAAGCCCGAGAATGCTGCCGTAAAAAATGGAGCCGAGAATGTTGATCGCCTGGATCAGGTTCTCGACCAGGTTGGCCAAGAGAGCGAAGGAAATGGCGATGCCGCCCCAGGCGGCGGTGAGCAGTTTCGAGACGAACAGGTAATGCTCGTCGCTCGCGTGAGGATGGAGAAGCGGCCGGTAAAAATCCACTACCGTGGTCGAGCCGAGCGCGTTCAATTCCGAGGCGCTGGAAGACATCCCGGCGCAGAAGATAACCGCGATGAGAAGCCCAATGATTCCATGCGGGAGATACTTGAGGACAAAGGTGATGAAAACGTAGTCGGCGTCGCCGGTTTCATTTTTCGGATCGGCGGCTTTCAAGGTTTGCTTCACTTCGTTGCGCAGCGCGTTGACCCTTTTCTGCTCCTGCCGAACGGCTTTGGCCGCACCAGCGATCGCCGGCGCGGAATGGGAATCGAGCGCACTCGTCAGGGCGCGAATCTCCGTCTGCTTTTGCGCGAAGACCGCATCATAGCGCGACTGAAGTGAAGCGAGTTTGCCGGCCTGCTCGCTCTGCATTGCGCGTTGGTAGGCTGGCTGATTGAAATAGAGCGGCGGCTTTTCGAACTGGAAGAAAACGAAAACCATCACGCCGGTCAGGAGAATGAAAAACTGCATCGGCAACTTGAGAACGGCGTTGAAGAGCAGACCGAGGCGACCGGCGGTCAGCGAACCGCCCGCGAGGTAGCGCTGAACCTGCGATTGGTCGGTCCCGAAATACGAAAGCGCGAGGAAGAAGCCGCCGAGCAGGCCCGACCAAAACGTGTAGCGCCGCTGGAAGTCGAACGAGAAATCAACCGCGTCGAGCTTGCCCATCTTGCCCGCAACCGCAATGGCCTGGAGAAAGGAGACGTCTGGCGGCAGATGATGCAAGATCATGCCGAACGCGACCGCCATCCCGGCGAGGATGACCGCCATCTGCCATTTCTGGGTGTGGCTAACCGCAGTGGTGCCGCCGGTCGTGGTGTAAATAACGACGAAAAGACCGGAGAGCAGGATCGTGAGGCGCAAGTCCCAGCCAAGGAGCGCCGAGAGAATAATGGCGGGCGCGTAAATCGTGATCCCGGCGGCCAGTCCGCGTTGCACGAGAAAGAGAAATGCGCCTAACAATCGGGTCTTCTGATCGAAACGCTGACCGAGATATTCGTAGGCGGTTACCACCTTCAGTCGGTGATAAATCGGGATGAAGACCGCACAGACGACAATCAGCGCGAACGGCAGGCCGAAGTAGTTTTGCACGAAGCTCATTCCGCTCTCGTAGGCCTGCCCCGGGGTGGAAAGGAAAGTGACCGCGCTGGCCTGCGTTGCCATGACCGAAAGCCCGATCGTGCCCCAGCGAATACTCGAATCGCCCTGCAGATAATGCCCGAGATCGTGATCGGAGCGCGTCTTCCACCAGCCGTAAATCGCAATCGCGAGCAGCGTGCCGAAGAGCACGGCGTAATCGAGTCCGCTCACGAGAAATGGCGACTGACGAAATAGAAGAACGCGACCTCGAGGACGAAGACGACCACAATTGAGAAATAGGCATTACGCCAGCTCCCAAAGAGCGGGACGGGATCGTTGGCCTGCCTCATTTCTCAGAATGCCCTAACGAAATCATGTTCGCGAAAATCCGGTAGGCGCCGGGCATGCCGGCGGGCAACTCGCGAAACCACGAGTAACCGGTGTAAACGAACCAGCCTTTGCCGCAGCGCGTGACGAGCAGGCCGCCGTCGAGCGGTTTTTCGCCCGGATCGTTGCTCGAGAGGATCGGCGTCCAGGCGGCATCCCATTGATCGGGGAAATAGAGACCACGTTCCTGCACCCAGTCGGCAAAGTCGGCCGCGGTGATTTTGTTTGGGAAATTCATGACCGGATGATCCGGAGCGAGAACGCGCACCTCGGCGTTTTCGTCCGTCACCCGATCGTGGGAGACGTGCAATGGATGCGGCAGCTCCTCAGGCTTGGGCCCGGGCGTGGTGTTGTACCTGAATGACCACGACGCCGCCCTGGCGCGCGTAGGCGAGCAGCTCCGGATACCAGGCACTGATACGTTCCGGGTGCACATTGTAGGCGCGCACACCGAGGACGATCGCGTTGAAGCGCGCGAGGTTTGGCGCCTTGATATCCTGGTCGACGAGAATCGTGACGTCGGAGCCGATTTCGCGCAGACTCTCTGGAATAGCGTCCCCGGCGCCTGGGATATAACCGACATGAGCCGCCTTGTTCTCGATTTTTGCCCTGACGAGTCTCGCTTCCGCGGGCGAGATGAGCGTTTGCGGCTCGATGTGTGAATATGCGATCCGCTGCCGGCCGTAGGCGCCGGTCCGCTCGCCAGCGACGGAAACAAAGACGACGCGCAAGGTCCCTTCACCGCTCTCAGCCGGCGGCGTGATTTGGAACGTGCCGTTAGTTTCACTTTCGGGGCCTTCGAGTTTTACCGGGATAGACGCGGGTTGCACCTTCCAGCCGGCCGGCACCTCCAAGGCGACATCTCCGGCGAACCTTTCGGCCGAGGCGATCACACGCACATTGATCGTCTTCGCCTTTTGACTGCCGAAAACAAAGACCGGCCGCGGCAGTTCGACAAAAGCGGGTGGCGCGATGACCAGCGGCTCACTCACCTCACCGGCGACCCGATCCACCTTGCGAAACCGCGGTTCGAGCGAATAGGTGATTTTTTCGCCACCCATCTCGAGCGTCACCTCGACGGGAAACGGCGGCGGGTTTTCAGGGCGGCCGATTAATGTTTGGTCCGCGACCGTGTAGGTCCCGATCGTGCCCGGCTGGCGCAACCAGTAGGGCTCCGAAAAGGGCAGATCCTTCGGCAGGGTGACGGTGCTCTTCTGCGTCACGAGTTCGTTAGGCGAGAGTCTCTTTCCGACCGGCGTCACGGCACCATTCTTCAGCACCCGCACGGATTGGAAGGTCACATTCACCGGCGAGCGATTGATCGCTTCGACCTCGACAGTCAGATCTTCCCCGGGTTGGGCGGCAGGTTTTTCGGTCACCGCTTCGAGGTGCAGGCCGAGACCGGCAGCGATAATTTCGTCGAGATCCGACAATTTCTTCGTCGCCCACGGATCATCGCCCAGGTCGCGCAGAATTTTGCGAAGCTCGAGCAAGTCGGCAACCGAGGCGGATGGCTGTGAATCGTCGAAATTCCTGAGGATTTCACGGATCTTGTCGCTGATCGCCGACGCCTTCGGGACGCGCGACCAGGTCGTATCGATACCGTCGAAGATTCCTTCACCTTCCCGGATAGGTTTTCCGTCGAGAAACTTGAAGTATTCCTTTCGCTCGCCGCGCTGGACCTCGACGCCGAATCCCTGGCTTTTGTGCATGCTGCGGCTGGCGGCGGCAATCTCGGGATACGACCTGCCGAGGAGCGGTTGATAGCCGCCGATCTCGAGGCTGATCAAGCCGGTCGTGTCGATAGGCTCGTTGCGCTCACGCGCGCGAAAGGCGGCCCAGGAATTCCAGAGTAAACGGGTGGGCTGCCACGTTTGGACATATTTCAACTGCTCTGGAAAACGCTTCGGATCCGCCGCCGCACTGAAAGCCTCTCCGGCCAGACGGGCCGAGGCGGTGTGATGCCCATGGGTCGTGCTGTCTTCAGTCGGGAAACGGGTGACGACGAGGTCGGGTCGAAATTCCCGGATCACCCAGACGACATCCGCGAGAACTTTTTCGCGGTCCCAGATGCGCAGGGTTTCCTCGGCGGATTTTGAGAAACCGAAGTCGTTCGCGCGAGTGAAGAATTGCCGGCCGTGGTCGATGCGGCGAGCCGCCAGCAACTCTTGTGTGCGAATGACACCGAGCTGCTCGCGCAGCTCCGGCCCGATCAGATTCTGTCCGCCGTCGCCGCGCGTGAGCGACAGGTAGGCGGTGTCGTAAAGCGCACCGTTCGCCCAGTAGGCGATCAGCCCGGTATTTTCGTCGTCCGGATGAGCGGCGACGTAAAGGACGCGGCCGAGCACGTTCAACTTCTCAAGGGCGAGACGAATGTGCGCGGAATCCATCGACTGGGGTGCCTCGGCAGCGCGCACCAGCGCTCGCCAGACTAACGACCGCAAACAAAGACACGAGGCAGCGCGAGAGCGGAAACATGACCGAGAACGGTTCGCAATGAAACCTGCCGGCCCCGGCTCGCTATTGCAGTCCGTCGATGATTAGCTGGCTGTTGCGGATCGCAGACGGGTCGGGCGTTTTTCCGGCTTTCAACAACTCGATCGACTTCTCCGCCGCAGCTTTGGCTTCCGGCTTGTGCCCCAGCTTCGCTTCGATCTGCGCCTTCTTGTAATAGAGGAAATAACGCGGCGGCTGTTGTTTCTCGATCGCCTGGTCGACCCATTTCAAAGCCGTCTCCAGGTCCTTGTCGTGGTCGTAATAGAAGCTGGCCGCTTGATAATAAAAAATCGGTTTGAGCGATTTCGGATCTTTCAGCGCGTCGCTGATCTCCGCGTTCACCTTTTCAATCGTATTCGTTGTCAGCTCGACCGGCACGCGTGTTTTATCCCACTCGAGCGAAATCGTGGCGCCGTTGTCCTTCAGATCATCCAAGCTAATGGTGAAGGTCTCGACCGGATTGGCGAGCGTGCTTGGTTTCACCTGCACCCGCAGCGCATCGGCATCGGGCTTGTAGCCGTAGGCGCCCCACAATTTCAAGTTCTTGGAGAGGATGATCGTCCACTCATCCTCGTTCGGGATGGTGTAGAAGGCGTATTCTCCGGCGGGCAGATCCTGGCCGCCAATCTTGACCGCGTCGCTGAATTTGATCTTGGTCGGAGCGTTCGCGCCGGTGCGCCAGACCTGGCCGTAGGGAACCAGCCCGCCAAAAATCTCCCGACCCCGCATGTCGGGGCGCGAGTAATCGATGCTCACATCCGTCAGGCCGACTCGCTGCGTAGTGGTCGCATGCTGGCTGGCGTCCGGAAATTCGATCTCTTTCTCCGCACCAAAAATCGCGGGCGCGAAAGCAAACACAGAAGCAAGAGCACAGAGAGTGAGCGCCCGAAGGCGGGACGACGAAGGTGGAAAAAGAGTCATAAGAAGATGGAGTTTTAGTGGACGCGACGGCAAGGAATCGCCGAATCGCGAACTCGTTAAAGGGAGATGGAGACGGCGCAAGAGTCAAATACACGCGCCCGCAGGATGCGCTAGGATTTGATCAACTGGCAGACATCCGGCGAAGGCAACCGGAGCAAAGTCACGTCGATGATCGTCGTGCGATGCGACTGGATCAGGGTCTGCACTTGTTTGCCGGAGAGCGCAATTCGCAACGGCAAATAGGAAATCAACGGATTCTGAGTCGGCGCGGCCGGCTCGATGGCGGTGATCTCGATCTCGAAGTCGCTCACGTTTGCCAGTTGATCGACCCAACCTTTCGCCCGCCGGTCGAATTTTTGCGTGCGCAGGTAGAAGACGATAACGTTCGGCGTAACTCCGCTCACGGTGGAATGCTCGATGATCGACTGGATTGGGACCGTCCCCTTTACTCCCTGCTCCGAGACAAAGAAAATGTCCGAACTGCCAATCGGGATCGGCAAACCATCCTGATCGCGCAGCCGAAAAATGACCTGAGCGTGCGGATCGTATTGGTTCCGCGGGTCGTCGAGAAAATTGAACAGCCCTGGCTTTTGCATCGTCCTGGCCGACTCGAAGGTGAGCGCCGTCTCGCGATCGAAGGCAGCCACCGCACTTTGGTAGGCGGCCATAGTTTGCTCGGGCGTTTCGAGCGCGAGCTTCAACATCCGTTCGACCTGCTCACGCGGCACAGTGCCATAAACGACGCCCAGCTTATCGCCTGAGTGCGCGCAGCGATACGGAATGCCACAAGCCACCAGCGGTCGATCCTTCCCCGCGAACGATTGTTCCGTCACTGAATAATATTCCGGGAAATCGGTCCTCGCAGCTGCCGCCTGGACCGCGGTTTGAATGTCCGGCCACCGGAGCAGCGCGGCCGACTCGTTAGGCGTGACGACCAGGTAATTGAAATTCAAATTGCCCGCCGCGACCCGGACAACGCCGTCGGACCCGTCCTCGTGCGCATAACGAATCGGAAACTCAAACCAATCGGGGTCGGCTTGTGTCCCAATGATGATGAATTCCTGGACCTTGTAATCCTCCAGCATGCGCGCGCCCGGGCGGGTGAAGGAAAGATGCAGATCAATCGTCGGCCCGGAACCGAGTTCGAGCGACTGGAGGACTTTCACACCGCGTTGCGCGCCGCGTTCAAAAACGAAACGGCCCCAGCGCGCCACCTGGCCCTGGCCAATGCTGGCCCAACCGCTGCCGAGATTCGCGCCGGCGAGATAAACGAGGTTCCCGACGGGCGAAGGCTGCGGACTGAAAAGGCGAATCCAGGTGCGGATGACGAGCGCGCCGGTGCTGTGGATGACAACGTGAAATCCGCTTTCAAGCAAAGCCGGGTGCTGCTCGATCAGGGCGCGATTGAGGGCACGGGCGATATCGGCGACCGAGACCGAATCGTTCAGCGAAACGTAGCGCGACAAATCAACCTCAACGACATCGTAGCTTTCGCGCAATCGCTGCGGCAGATCGCCATAGATATTCTCGATCGAGGTCGGATCGGGAGTCGGACTTTCGGAGCTGTAACCGTGAATGAGGACAATCGGCTTCATGGAAGTGGGGCTGCCTCACGATATCGCCGGCTGTTTGCGCGCGACAAGCGCGAAGTAGCAGAATTGCCTGGCGAACAGCGAAACCGGCTCTTCTTTAATGCGAGGAAATGCAAGTCAACCCGACAGGGATTCTGCGCCACAGGCCAATACTTGAAACCCATGCCCAACGGACCTTCTTGTCCGGCACATTTGCGAAACCTTCCTTTCCATTGGAGCGCGTGATCTTTTCGACTCAGGAACCGCTGTTCGACTCAGGACCCGCGATCACCTTCAAGAAGGATTCGGAGCCTAGGGGATTCGAACCCCTGACCTCCTCAATGCCATTGAGGCGCTCTACCAACTGAGCTAAGACCCCGCGGGAGAATCCCGATTTTCGGGTCTCGCATGCCGATTTGCAACGAGGAAGTTGTTCCGGACGGACGCGAGCTGCCCACTCGGCGAATCGATAAATGCAAACTGGAAGCGTGCGTGATCTTAGCGGCCGACAAGCGAAATCTTCGAGCGCTCGGCGAGGTCAAGGAGGGCGGCTTTCTCGAGAAGAAGCGTGCGGCCGGCTTCGACGGCGATGGCGCGCACCTTCGCTTCGTCCGCGATACGCAAGGTTTCGGGGCCGACGACCGGAACGTCGAAACGCATGTCCTGGTTCGGCTTTGTCACCTTGATCACGATGGCGTTCTTCTTGCCTAACGACCCGCCGCGTCGGATCGCTTCGTTTGTTCCTTCAAACGCTTCGACCGCGAGCACGGTCCCGTTCTTCACCACGATCGTCTGACCGACGTCGAGCGCGCTGAGCTGTTTCGCGATTCCGAAGCCAAAGGTGATATCCT
Organism: uncultured Verrucomicrobiae bacterium; assembly: GCA_963776615.1. Classification (GTDB taxonomy): domain Bacteria; phylum Verrucomicrobiota; class Verrucomicrobiia; order Chthoniobacterales; family UBA10450; genus Palsa-1392. The sequence goes on along the minus strand of CAVZNJ010000020.1, from coordinate 315,804 downwards.
CCTCCTCGCGCTCCTTCAGTTTCGGACCGGCAATGTGACCGTGAGGCGCGAGCAGATGATCGAGAAAGGTGGTGGCCGGAAGCAGCTCGACGCCAATCTCGGCGAGCTGGTCGCCGATCGCGCTGAAAATCGATTCGGCGTTGCGCTGCTTGAGTCGGGCGAGGAGGAACATCGCCTTGAAGTCCGGGCGCAGGCTGAAAAGGTTCCCGGGCGCAATCTGCCCCGCCATGATCGCGTGTCTGACCTTCGCATCGCGAAAAAAATTCAAGCAGCCTGCCGAGCTGGCCGACCCGCAGCCATTCGATGTGGTCGGCGCGGTTGGTGATGTCGGGGGACGTCTCGTCGGTGAAGGCGGCAACGATGATTCTTTTCACTCCGGCGACGCGCGCGGCGTCGGCGAGAAGGAGCGGATAAACGCCGCTGCCGGCGATGATCCCGAGTGCGTCTGGCGTTTGCATTTGCGCGAAAGACTTAGCGCAGGATCAGGACGACGGGAAGTGAGGAGCGCAGGAAAGTTCGCGCCTGCGAGTAGCCATCGCTTACGGGGCCGGCGGCCTGTGCTCCGCGAATCAGTGCCGGTGACGGCGCTTGACGTGCAATTGCGCGAGCGCTTTTTGCAGCGACGCCTGAACGGCGGCGACTTCCTCGCCGCCGAGATCGCCTTTCATCGCCGCCTGCGCGCGGGCGACGGCCGCTTCGGCCGCGCTCTCGTCGATCGCGGTCGATTCGAGCGCCATGTCGGTGAGGATGGAAATCGAGTCGCCCGTGATCTCGGCGAAACCTTCGCCAACCGCGAGCGACATTTCCTTACCACCCTTGAAAACACGAAGTTCGCCGGGCTTGAGCGAAGTCAGCACCGGGACGTGCTGCGGATAAACACCGAGTTCGCCGTCCATCCCGGGAAGCACCACCATCTCGACGTCCTCGGAATAGGCTTTCGCCTCCGGGGTGACGATTTCCAAACGCAAGGTGTTCATGTCGTCAGCTTTAGGCGTTATGCTTTAAGTTTTAAGGGAAAACGATCACGCCCAACGACCACTTTGAGCCTATTCCTTAACACTTAAACTCTCCCCTATCCTTCCTTAATCATGTCGATGCCGCCCTTCATGTAGAAATTCTGCTCGGGCACATCGTCATGTTTGCCGTCGAGGATTTCCTTGAAGCCGCGGACGGTCTCCGCAATCGAGACGTATTGTCCAGCCGTGCCGGTGAAGACCTCGGCGACGTGGAACGGCTGGCTGAGGAAACGCTGAATCTTGCGCGCGCGGAAGACGGTCAGCTTATCTTCGGGGCTGAGTTCGTCCATGCCGAGAATCGCGATGATGTCCTGCAAATCCTTGTAGCGCTGAAGCACCTTCTGCACACCGCGGGCGACGTTGTAATGCTCTTCGCCGACCACTTCGGGCGCGAGCGATTTCGAGGTCGACGCGAGCGGATCGACCGCTGGATAAATGCCGAGTTCCGCGATCGAGCGCTCAAGCACAATGGTCGAATCGAGATGCGCAAAAGTGTTCGCCGGCGCCGGATCGGTCAGATCGTCCGCCGGCACGTAAACCGCCTGGAACGAAGTAATCGAGCCTTTGTTCGTCGAGGTGATACGTTCCTGGAGATCGCCCATCTCGGCCGCGAGCGTCGGCTGATAACCGACCGCCGTCGGCGTCCGGCCTAACAATGCCGAGACTTCCGAGCCCGCCTGTGAGAAACGAAAGATGTTGTCGATGAAGAGGAGAACATCCTGGTTGCGTTCGTCGCGGAAGTATTCCGTCATCGCGAGGGCCGCGAGCGCGACGCGGAGACGCGCGCCGGGCGGCTCGTTCATCTGACCGTAAACCAGCGCGACCTTCGACTTGCTCAGGTCCTTTTGATCGATGACACCCGCCTCGCTCATTTCCGTGTAAAGATCGTTGCCCTCGCGCGAGCGTTCGCCCACGCCCGCGAACACCGAGAAACCGCCATGGTTCTTGGCGATGTTGTTGATCAACTCGATAATCACGACCGTCTTTCCGACGCCGGCGCCGCCGAACGCACCGACTTTGCCGCCCTTGGTGAAAGGACAAATCAGGTCGATGACCTTGATGCCCGTCTCGAGGATCGACGCCTGCACATCCTGCTCCATCAGACTGGGTGCCTTGCGATGAATCGGGTAGCGCTTGGTATAGGAAACCGGACCGCGATTATCGACCGGCTCGCCGGTAACATTGAAGATGCGGCCCAGGGTCCCCTCTCCCACCGGGACGGAGATCGGTCCGCCAGTGTCGGTCACCTTCATGCCGCGCTTGAGACCTTCGGTCCCCGACATCGCGATCGAGCGGACCCAGCTGTCGCCGAGATGCTGTTGCACTTCGAGAGTGAGCTTGGTTGGGTTGCCGTTCACTTCGAACTCGATCTCGAGCGCGTTGTAGATACCGGGCAGCTTCCCGGCATCGCCGAAGTCCACGTCGACGACGGGACCGATTACCTGAACGATACTACCAGTGTTCATGCTTGGATTTTCAATCTTAGAATTTCGATTTTCGATCTTATGGAAAGCGCGCAGGAGCGGGTCAACCCAAGTCGCTGAAAATGAAAATCACCGGACGAAATTCGAAAATTCAGCAACCCCAGCGCGCGGGAGCCCCAACGTAACGAAGTTGCAACCGTCGACAAGGGAAAAGGCGGGATCTTCCCGGCAGGCCGGCTCGTGTTTCGTGACTAGCGCCCGGGCAACGGTGGCAGCGGCCAGGCTCAGGTTTTGAAAACCGAAGAGTCGTTTCGGCGAGGAAGATCTAATATCGCATGTGCGTTCCCCGGCGCCGAATCGCGCGGCGCGCGACAGATGCAGAATTCATCCGTGCCCATCCGCGTAATCCGTGGTTAAACTCTCCCTCCATGAATAAAGTTTATTCCGATGCCAAGGCCGCGCTGGCTGGTCTCCTTCACGACAACATGACGATCGCCGCGGGCGGGTTTGGTCTTTGCGGCATCCCGGAAAATCTCATCGCCGCATTGCATGACAGTGGCGTGAAGGGCCTTACCATCGTGGGCAACAACGCCGGCGTGGATGATTTCGGCATGGGCGTTCTCCTCACCACTCGCCAAGTAAAGAAGGTCATGGCCTCCTACGTGGGCGAGAACAAGGAATTCGAACGCCAGGTACTGGCCGGTGAACTAGAACTGGAGCTCATTCCGCAGGGTACGCTGGCCGAGCGCTTACGCGCGGGCGGCGCCGGCATCCCGGGTTTTTACACCCGCACCGGCTTTGGCACCAAACTGACGGAGGGCAAGGAGACGAAAGTTTTCGACGGCAAGGAATACGTCCTCGAACCCGGCATCAACGCCGAGGTCTCGCTGGTTAAAGCCTGGAAGGGCGACAAATCCGGTAACCTCATTTTTCGAAAAACCTCGCGGAACTTTAACCCGATGATCGCTAGCTGCGGTGACGTCTGCGTGGCCGAAGTCGAACATTTGGTCGAGAACGGCGAACTCGATCCCGACTCGATCCACACGCCGGGCATTTTCGTTGATCGCATCATCCAGGGAAAAAAATACGAAAAGCGGATCGAGTTTCGCACCGTACAGGGCAGCGCCGCCGCCAGGAAAGAAAATCCGATCCGCGAGTTGATGGCGAAACGCGCGGCGCGGGAGTTGCGCGACGGCTACTACGTCAATCTCGGCATCGGCATCCCGACGCTGGTGGCGAATTACATTCCCGAAGGCATGAACGTCACCCTGCAATCCGAGAACGGCCTGCTCGGCATCGGCCCGTTCCCGACCGAGGAGAACGTCGACGCCGACCTGATCAACGCCGGCAAACAAACCATCACGACGATGCCCGGCTCGGCCTTTTTCTCGAGCGCAGATTCCTTCACGATGATTCGCGGCGGCCACATCGATCTCGCCATTCTTGGCGCATTCGAGGTGACCGATAAAGGCGACATCGCGAATTGGATGATCCCCGGCAAGATGGTCAAAGGCCCCGGCGGCGCGATGGATCTTGTTGCCGGCGTGAAGCGCGTCGTCGCAGTAATGGAGCACACGTCGAAGGATGGCAGCCCGAAGATTTTGAAAGAATGCACGCTGCCCATCACGGGTCTGGGAGTGGTCAATCTCATCATCACCGATCTCTGCGTCTTCGAGGTGAAGGAAGGCGGCGGGCTCGTCCTGACCGAGCTGCATCCTGGCGCCACGGTGGACGACATCCGCGCCAAGACCGCCGCCCCGTTCGGGGTTGCGCTCAAGAGCTGAGAATGTGGGAACTGCCTTAGTGCAGCGATTCTCCGCTGATCATCCATCTGATCGGGGCTCTAACGCCCCTCCCACATAGGAACCCGCCTCGCGCGGGCAGAGCAGCACGAGCAGCGACGCGATTACCCAGCACGCGATCATAAAGATAAATCCCGCGCGGAACGAGCCGGTGCTCTGGCTGAGGTTGCCGATGATTTTGGGACCCACGAATCCGCCGATGCTGGCTGTGCAATTGATGAAGCCGACCGCGGCGGCCGCGGCGGAACTGGCAAGAAGTGAAGAGGGCAGAGCCCAGAACGATGGCAGATACGCGGTTGTGCCGAACCCGATCAAGCTGAAAACCACGATGAGCATTACGACCGAATGCGGAGCGAGTAACCAGGCGCTGAGCGCCAGTGCAGCGGTTAGTTGCGGGATGGCAAAATGCCAGCGGCGCTCGCCCGTGCGATCGGAATTCCATCCCAGCAACAGCATCCCGATCAGGCCCGCGACAAACGGAATCGCGCCGACCCAGCCGATCTTCTGCACATCTGTCCAGCCGGTCAGCCGCTGGAGCATCGTCGGGAACCAAAACCAAAAGGCGTAGCCGCCGCTATAGCAAAAGAACAGCCCGGCCGTGAGCAATAGCACCGTGGGATGGCGGAGCGCCTGCCCAACCCTCACGTGTTCGACATGCGCTTTGGCCTGCCGTTCCTCCCCGAGGCGACTCGTGAGCCACTGGCGTTCGTCCGCTCGCAGCCATCGCACTTCGTCAGGCCGATCGGGCAAGACAAAGAATGTTGCCGTCCCAAGCAGGATCGCAGGCACGCCCTCGAGGAGGAAGAGCCATCGCCACCCGGGAACAGCGAGCCAATCGACGCCCAGAATTGCACCTGCAAGCGGTCCGCCAAGAATGTAGGCGATCGGAATGGCGGACATGAACCGCGCCACTGCTTTGCCGCGGTCCTGGACGATGAACCAATGGGAAAGATAAACTATGACGCCGGGAAAAAATCCGGCCTCAGCCGCGCCGAGCAGAAAACGCGCGCCGTAAAGCTCCAGCGGAGTGCGCACAAAACCGGTCAGGGTCGTCAGGGCACCCCACGTAATGAGTGTGATCGCCAGCAGGCGCTTTGCGCTCCAGCGTTCCACCAGCAGCGCCCCGGGAATTTGCAGTCCGAGATAGCCAATAAAGAAAATTCCGCTCGCCGTGCCAAAGACCGAATCGGTCAGACCCAGGTCGCCTTTCATTCCCAGCGTCGCGTAGGCGATGTTGGTGCGGTCGAGATAATTCGAGACGTAAAGGAGAAAAAGAAACGGCAGGAGTCGCCACGCGATTCGAGTTCGCGCACTTTCCCCAGCGTCTGATCGCGGAGAAGCCATGAGTGCGCGCATCATAACGCCGTCCGCGATCCTGCCAATTTCAATTCCCAATCACCCGCGCCAGCACTCGCCGCGTCGGTTTAACGAGAGCTAAGCCATTCCGCACCTCCTTCATCGTCAGGCAATTTTCGACTTGCCTTTTGAGCGCAAATCCTTTGCCGACACCTCGAACAACGCCGGCACCGGCACGATCAAGCGCGGGCCGGCGGGGTGATGATGTCGATCAAGCCAACCCGTGTCGCGGATCCACGCTGCGTCGTGTTCTACAAGGAAACATCCACTTAAGCCCCGCGCGCTAGAATCAATGTGGAAGGGGCCTGTGTGCCCCGATCGCCGGGCACTCAGAACCTACGAATCAAACACCCAGGGCCACGGATCGGTAACAAGATAGATCGCGACATAGGAGAACTGCCGCGCGGTCTTAGTCTTAATCAGCGTCTCGTAATAGCCATCCTGCCAGGCGGTCTCGTGCTTCGCCAGGTAGACCGTCGTTTTGGCTCCGACATGACTCATGAACGAGTGCATGAACTTCGGTAGCGTCCATGGCTCGCGAAGTCCAAGCAACGCATGCCAATGATCTGGCATGACCACGAACGCGCGGAGGTAAATGCGTTCGTGCCGAACTGCGAAGGCGAACGCTTCACCATGGCTTGGCGGAGGTCTGATTAAGACTGGCTTCTTTGGGTCGAAGAGATTTTGTGACGAAGAAACGTCGAGGGAGCATCCCTCAGGCGGTGAAGACGCAGGTTTCTGGAATGGGGGTCTGACATGTCTGCTGCCATCGGGGCACAAAGGCCCCTCCCACTTTGTCGCTCCGCTACACCATCGGGCGAAAGTGGCCGACGACTTCCTGCAGCCGGGTCGCTGATTTGGCCTAACGAACAGACTTCCGCCGCTTCGAGCAGGGCCGGGAAAGTGTTCTCGTCGCTCTCCACCACTGTCGCCAGTTTGTCGAGCGCTTTTTCCGCCTTGCCCGCGTTCTTCTTCTTGAACTTCTTCAAACGATTAACCTGCAACTGCTGTTTCTTGCGCGGGGTGCGCGCGAGCTCGATCTCCGGCGGCTTCTTCATCCGGATCGCGATACCGCGTCAGCCCGACGATCGGTCGTGTCCCGTCGTAGATCTGCTGCTCGTAACGATGGGCCGCGTTCTGGATCTGGCTCCGTTGATAACGATTCTCGACCGCGCCCATCACTCCGCCTAACGACTCGATCTCGCGAAACTCATCCAGGATCGCCTTTTCCACGGCGCGCTCGACCGCCTTCATGCCGGGCGACCCGCTCAGCATGTTCATGGTGTGTTTAAAGATGCCCGATTCCTCGAGCAGGATCGCCTGCCCGTGCGCGGCCAGCCGGATCCATTCTTCGCTCGGGGTCGTGAACGGCTCGTCGGCGCTGTTGGAATGACAGGAATTGGTGCCGTTCATGTAAGCGAGCATCAGCTCCGCCGCGGTTCTCGTTAGGTTGTTTTTGAACTCCGCCGCGATGAGCGAGCGGCCGCTCGTCTGGGTGTGAAGCTTGAACATCTGGCCGCGCGGACTGGCCCCGAAGACATCGCGCATCCCGATCGCCCAGATCTTTCGCGAGACCCGCGAGAGCGCGATGTATTCGACGTCGAGTCCGCAATCGAGGAAGAAGGAAAGCCGCGGCGCGAATTGATCGACCGGCACGCCGCGCGCCGCCAGCATCTCGGCGTAGGCGAAACCGTTCGAGAGCGTGTAGGCCGCCTGTTGCACCGGGGTCGAGCCGGCCTCGCCGATGTGATAGCCGCTGATCGAAACCGGATACCAGCGCGGCATGTGCGCGGTCGTCCATTCAATCATGTCGCAGAGGAAACGAAGCGACGCCTCGATCGGGAAAATCGTTTCGTTCTGCGCCTGGACTTCCTTGAAAATGTCGGCCTGGATCGTGCCGCGCAGATTCGGCACCACCTTCGGACCGAAGCGGCGTTTCGCCGCCGCGATGTACATCGCCATGATGATCGGCGCCGGGCCGCTGATCGTCATCGAAGCGGAAAAATTCGGCGCGCCCAGCTCGAAGCCGTCGTAGAGCCGGACCATGTCCTCGACCGTGTCGACCGCGACGCCGCCCTCGCCGATTTTGCCCATCACGCCGTCGGCATCCGAATCGATGCCGTAAAGGGTCGGGCCATCGAAAGCGGTGCTCAGACGTTTCGAACGCTGGTGCGCGCTCAGGAAATGGAAACGTTTGTTCGTGTCCTCGGCGAGCATCAGGCCGGAGAAAAGCCGGGTCGGTTCTTCCTGGCGGCTACCGCCTTGGTCTTGCTGGCGGCTGTCCTTGGCGCCGTTGCGTTTCGCGAGCGTCCGTTGGATCCGTTAGGCGATTTGCTATTGCCGTAGCTGCCCGTCTCAACTCTCCTGCAACGGCTCGAGATACATCTCGCGATAGGCGCCATTCAGATAAGGGAACTCGCCGGGCAAACCGTCGCCGAAAAGATAACGCGCGATCTCACCCGCTTCATCGATCTCGGGCAGAGGCGAGACGCGGCAACGGCAAACCAGTCGGCGCGCGGGAAATCGGGATGTCGCTCTTGATCTTGTTCCAGCGCTCGATCAGTTCGCGCCCGAATTTTCGCGTCCGTCCGTGCGCGTTTCACTTCATCGAGGACAAATCTGCTCGTGCTTCTCCACCGCATTCAACGACTGCTCCCAGCTTGCTCATAATTTGACTCCGTTAACGGCGCTTTATCCGCGCCGACTGTTTTCGTTAGGCCACTGCTTCTTCCGGCGGTCACCGACCGCCGCTCGAGGCGACTCTTGTCGTGATCATCTCGTAAAGTTCATCCACGCCCGGATCGCGATGACGTTTCGCGACCGTCGCGACGATCCGCTGAGCTCGTTTGTTCTGCGTCAGCCGATGCTCGATCTCGCAAGAGCGCGGCCTTCGCCCGATCGAGATCGGTCTTGTTCACGACCACGATGTCGGCCACGTCGAGCATGACAATCTTCTGCAACTGCAATCGCGCGCCGTAATCCGGATTCATCACCAGCACGGTTTGATCAATCAACTTGCTCCGGAACGGCAGCGCCTCCTGGCCGGTGCCGACGGTTTCGATGAAGACGTAGTCGAAATCCGCGTTCGTCAGGCGGGCGAGACAGCTTTCGGTCGCCGGCGACAAGCCGCCGGCCTGCCCGCGCGTCGCCATGCTGCGCATGAACACGCGATCGTCCTGCGAATTGATCATGGTGGCGCGATCGCCTAGCAACGCGCCTTCGCCGATTACGCTCGGATCGTGCGACAAAATCGCGATCCGCGCCTTCGGCTGCGTTGCAAGAAATCGCAGGACCAATTCGTCGATCAAGGTCGTCTTGCCCGCGCCGCCCGGTCCGGTGAACCCAATGACCTTGCGCTTTCGCGCTTCTGGCTCTCGATTCTCGGCTCTCTTTTCGGCGCCTTCCCGTTCGCGAAAGAGTCCTCGATTTCGAGTCAGCTCGCGCGCGAGTGCGAGATCATGGCGCTACTTTGCGCGCGGGCGTTTGCCGATGCGCTTTGCCGTAATGTTTCCGGACATAATCCGCCATCTCCGTCAGCGAGGTGCCGGCGAAAAAGATCTGGTCGACGCCCTTGCGCTTCATCATCCGCGCATCGTCGGGGGTAATCGTGCCGCCGCCGCCGCCGAAGACCGCGATGTCGCCCGCGCCCTGGCGTCGCAATTGCCTGACGACCTCGGCGAAAAAATCGATGTGCCCGCCGTTGTAACTCGAGATCCCGATGGCAGCCACATCCTCCTGGATGGCGGCGCGCACGATGTCGCCGACGTAACGATGAAACCCGAGATAAACCACCTCGATCCCATGACGGATGAACTCGAGGTTGATCGTGTTGATCGCGCTGTCGTGCCCGTCGCAAATCGGAACGGCGGTGAGAATGCGAACGGGTGACAGCCATGAGTCACGCAATTATCTAACGACAAATCTCGCGTACCGGGAAGATTTCAACCACGGGAGTCGCCCATCGTTACCGCGGTGTGTCGGCGTCCTCGACATGCTCGCTATCTGCGCGGCGTCACCTGGACTCAGCTGCAGGACTCACCCTGCCGCTGTCGGCGAAGCATTCACCGGTGAATCGCAGCAGGGCTGGCAAATCATTGCCTTGCGTGGTAACGTTTTCCTGCCAGTCCCTCGGACGCCCTGCGGGTGAACGGTTGGGGTTTTCCAGCCGGTTCGCCTTGCGCGTATCGAATCGATCCTCTCGATTTCACGGCAAAGTCGTCCTCGTCACCGGTAGCTCGCGCGGCATCGGCGCGGACATGATCAGAGCCTTTGGCGACTCGCGGCGCGCAGATGTCCGTCGTGAATTTCATCGACGATCCGGCGGGACAGAACAAGGCGGACGCACGAACGTGGCCGCCACGTTGAAGGATCCTCTCGCTGATCGAATGCGACGTCACCAAACCGGACCAGGTCGAAGCGATGATGAAGCAGATCGAGGAACAGTTCGGCGGACTCGACGTGCTGGTGAACAATTCCGGAATCATCCGCGACCGGACGATCAAGAAGCTGACCCTCGAAGAATTCGAAAGCGTCGTTCGGGTCAATCTCGCCGGCACCTTCAACGTCACCCAAAAGGCCGCTGCCAGTTCTGCGCGCCAGGGCGGGCGCATGATCAATCTCTCCTCCGTCAGCGGCCAGATGGGACTGTTCGGTCAGGCGAACTATTCCTCGAGCAAGGCGGCGATCATCGCCCTGACGAAAGTGTCAGCGCGCGAGTTGGCCCGTCAGCAGATCACCGTGAACGCGATCGCGCCCGGATTCATCGACGTCGGGATGAGCAAAGGCATGCCGGACGAAGTGACGGAAAATTTCAAGAAACAGATTCCGTTAGGCCGGCTCGGCGACGCGCACGAGATCGTCGACGCCGCGCTCTTCCTCGCCTCGCCGATGGCGAGTTACATCACCGGTCACGTTCTGAACGTGAACGGCGGCTATTACATGGGCTAGTCGCCCGCGGGGTGGCTATCTCAACAGATCCGGATTTAAGCCTGACGATTTACGATCGTTAGCGAATTCAAATTCTTCGGCTCGCGGCAAGACCGGGCGCGAATCTGTGGAGATCTGGCGTCATCCGGATCACAGGCGCAAATTCAGATGCGTCAACCGTCCCAAATTCGGACGCGGACTGATCTCGCTTATCGGGACAGGCGAATTCGTTAGGCAAGAGTGCTTTCTTCCATTTTTCCCGCTCGTCGAATCGAGCACGCTCCCTGCCTTGCACTTGCCATGGCACGCGCTTTGCATCAGGCTGCGCCGCGTCGCTCCCAGCCTCGCCAACTCCACCATCATCTGCGCTACTCTCTTCTCATTCCCGCCCTTATCGGGCTCCTCCTTCCACCATTAACGCCAAACCCCGCGCTCACGCCGACTGTCGATGAACTTGTAGCTAAGAACCTCGAAGCCAAGGGCGGCGCAGCCGCGCTCAGGCAATCAAGACGATCCGCTTCGAAGGCCGAATGCTGGTCAACCAGGGCCAGCTCGAACTGAAATATACCGAAACGAAAGAGCGCCCGGGCAAGGTTCGCACCGACGCCGTCCTGCAGGGCATGAACCTGGTGCAGGCGTACAACGGCACGGAAATGGCTGGAAGATTTTCCCATTCCAAGGCCGCAAGGATCCGGAAAAAATGTCGGCGGACGAAGCGAAGTCGCTGATCGAGGAAGCGGAGATCGGCGGGCCGCTGGAGAATTGGAAGGCTGAGGGTAAGACGATCACCTATCTCGGGACCGAAGACGTCGAAGGCACGCGGCCCATAAGTTGAAAGTCGTCCGCAAGAACGGCGATATCAGCTACGTCTATCTCGATCCGGATTATTTTCTCGAGATCCGAATTATCGAGCAACGAATGGAGCAAGGCGCGCAGGTCGAAGTCGAAACCGACCTCGGCGACTACGAGAAAGTCAACGGCGTCTATTTCCCGTTCTCAATCGAAGCCGGGAACAAAGGCTCGACCGACAAGCAGAAGATCATCGTCGAAAAAGGGGAAGCCAACATCCCGGTCGATGACTCCATTTTCGAATTCCCTGCCAAAGCCGCCAAATAACTCAATCTCTTACTCGCCATGCGACTTTCATTAATTCTTTCTTCTGGCATTGCAGCTTTCGTTCGCCGCGCGGCTTCCGGCCAGCAAGCGCCCTATAATTCCGCCACCATCTCCGGCCTCGGCGCGCGCAACATCGGCTCCGCCACCATGAGCGGCCGCGTCTCCGCGCTCGCCGCCCATCGCGAACCGTCCGGCAAGCTCACGATCTTTGTCGGCGCGGCCAGCGGCGGCGTTTGGAAATCGGAAGATGGCGGCACCCATTATCGGCCGGTCTTCGATGAACAACCGGTGCAATCGATCGGCGCGATCGCGCTCGATCCCAAGAACTCGAAGAACGTCTGGGTCGGCACGGGTGAGCGTGGGCCCGCAACAGCGTCTCGATCGGCGACGGCATCTACAAATCGACCGACGGCGGCGAGACCTGGAACAAGTCCGGCCTGCCAAACTCGGAGCGCATCTCGCAGATCATCGTTAGTCCGAAGAGCAGCGACACGGTTTATGCGGCGGTGCCGGGCGCGCTCTGGAGCGATTCGCCCGATCGCGGTCTCTACAAGACGACCGACGGCGGCAAGACGTGGAACCTGATTCTCAAGGGCTCCAATCTTTCCACCGGCGCCTCGACGCATCGCGATGGATCCGACGAACCCGAACATCCTCTTCGCCGGGATCTGGGATTTCCGGCGCAAAGGCTGGACCTATCGCTCCGGCGGCGACTACGCCTAACGATCCGTCGGCCAGCGGGCTCTTCCGCACGACCGACGGCGGCACGACCTGGAAGGAGAGTGACCCCGGAAGCCAACAAGGGTTTTCCGAAGAAACCCTATGGCCGGCTCGCGGTCGCGATCGCGCCCTCGAATCCGAAGCGGGTCTATTGCTTTGTCGAATCCACCGACAGCGCGCTCTTCGTTTCCGACGACGGTGGGCAGACCTGGCAGCAGCGGGACAAGAGCCACTGGATGGTCTGGCGTCCGTTCTACTTCGCGAACCTGATCGTTGATCCGAAAAATCCGGATCGCGTCTTCAAGACCGACGGCGCCCTCATCCTGAGCGAGGACGGCGGCAAGAGCTTTGCCACCGTCGGCGGCTTCAACGGCGCGCACGGCGACGTGCACGTCGTCTGGATCGATCCGACCAATCCGCAGACCGTGATCTCGGGCGATGACGGCGGACTCTGGTATGCCTACGACGGCGGCAACCGCTGGTGGAAAGCGAATAACCTTCCGATCTCGCAGTTCTATCACGTGAGCGTGGATGACGCCGATCCGTATCAGGTCTACGGCGGGCTCCAGGACAACAGCTGCTGGGTCGGCGATTCGGAATACCCCGGCGGAATCACCAACTCGCACTGGGAAAATCTCTTCAACGGCGACGGCTTCTACACCTTTGCCGACCCGGCCGATTCCAATTATCTCTATGCGGAATATCAGGGCGGCCATCGTCGGCCGGGTAAATCGTCACACCCTCGAAGCGCGCATCATTCAGCCGCAGGCGAATTACAAGGAAAAGCTGCGCTTTAACTGGAACACGCCGCTGGTCGCTTCGCCTAACGAGAAAGGGACCATCTACATCGGCGCGCAATTTCTTTTCCGCTCCCGCGACCACGGCCAGAGCTGGGAACGCATTTCGCCGGACCTGACCACGAACGATCCGGAGAAACAGAAACAGGAACAATCCGGCGGCGTCACCGTCGATAACTCAGAGGCGGAGATGCACACCACCATTTTTTCCATCAGCGAATCGCCCAAGGACAAGAACCTGATCTGGGTCGGGACGGATGACGGTAATGTCCAGCTCACGCGCGATGGCGCCAAGACCTGGAACAACGTGGTCGGCAATGTTCCCGGCCTGCCCGACAACTCGTGGGTCAGCTGGGTGCAGGCGAGCAACTTCGATGCCGGCACGGCCTACGCCGCGTTCGATCGCCACACCTTTGGCGACTTCGCGCCCTATGTTTACAAAACCACTGACTACGGCCAGACCTGGACACCGCTGGTCACTCCGCAGGATGTGAAAGGCATTCGCGGCTATGCGCACGTGATCAAGGAAGACCTCGTCAAGCCGAACCTGCTCTTTCTTGGCACCGAGTTTGGACTCTACGTCTCGATCGATGGCGGTAAATCGTGGGCCCAATTCAAGGGCAGCCATTTCCCGGCCGTGGCGGTGCGCGATCTCGCGATTCAACCGCGAGACGAACGATCTCGTGCTCGCCACCCATGGGCGCGGAATCTGGATCATCGACGACATCACGCCGTTGCGCTCGCTGACGCCTGATCTGCTAACGCAAAGAAGCCACTTTCGTCCCGGCGGAACCAGTTCAGCAGCAACGAATCGAGAGTAACGGCGGCTGGCCCGAGGGCGGCCGCGGCCTTCACTGGCGATAATCCGCCCGACGCGGCGGTTATCACCTATTATCAAAAGTCGCGACATCTGTTCGGTAAGCTGAAGATCGAGGTGCTCGATCCCGCGGGCCAAGTGATCGACACGCCTGCCCGCGAGCAAACGTCCCGGACTTAATCGCGTCATCTGGAGCATGCACGAGAAACCGCCGCGGGTGCCGCCCGCCGCGCAGATCGCCTTTTCCGGCCTCACCGGTCCGCGAGTCCTACCGGGCACTTACACCGTGCGCATGACTAAGAACGGCAAGCCGTATGAGATGAAACTGACCGTGGGGCTCGACAGGCGCGACAAGTTCAGCGAAGCCGATCGCAAAGCGCAGTATGACGCGGCCGAGCAAGTCATGGACTTTGTTCGGCGACGAGAGCGCGCTCATGGATCGGATCATGGCCTTGCGCGCGCAGCCTGGCGAAGAGCAAGAAGCCCTCGGCTTCCGATGAAGGACGCGCAAAGCAGTCACCGATTTCGACGGAAAGGTGGACGCGGTGCGCAAACAGATCGTGGCCACGACTGAAGGCGGCGCGATCACCGGTGAAGAACGGCTGCGCGAACATACCGATCAGCTATACGGCGCGATCCTGAGTTACGAAGGCAAGCCGGCCGACTACCAAATCGCGCGGATCGCTTCGCTCCAGAGCGAGTTGGATGATATCGTTAAGGACTTCGTGGGCTTACTCAGCAACGATCTGCCAAAGCTGAACGAAGAGTTGAAAGGAAAAGGTCAGCCCGCGATCGAGCCGCCTCCGGCGAAAGTCGCTTTGAACGAACCTGAAACCGGCGGCGGTGGTAGTCTTTTCAACAGCTCCGGCGATCGCGATTTACCGACAAGCGCGTGGTCGCTTCCGGCAGACTTTCGATTACTTCACTAGTCGACGTTATCGGCTAAACCAAGAGCGCCGCCCGTCGGCGAGAGACCGGACGCGCGGAAGCGCTTCCCTCCGGAGGGACCTGCTTCCGCAGGTCCGGGCTCTACCGCTGCGACCGATTGGCCTAACGAGAATACCCGGTCAGTCCCGGACCGTCTTCATTCCGTGCCGGATGATTCGGTCGATCAACTGCGGATACGACAGACCGGCCTTGCCCGCGGAAAGCGCGAAGTCTTCGTCCTCCGCGAGGATCGGATTTGGATTCGCCTCGATGAAATAAACCTTGTTGTCGGCGGTCAGCCGCAGGTCGATGCGCGCGTAACCGTCGATCGTGAGCAGGCGGTAGATGCGTTTGCAGGTCTGCTCGATCTGCGCGACCAGCGCCGGATCGAGCCCTTCGGCGAACTGATTCTGCAAACCCCAGCGTTTGCGATATTCCTCGTCCCACTTCGCCCGATAGGTTGCAATCTTCGGCTCGTCCGGCGGCACTTCGCGGAAGACCAGCTCGCGAATCGGAAAAACGGTCGGGCGCAGATTGCCCATCAGGCTGACGTAGAGTTCGCGGCCCTCGATGTATTCCTCCGCAATGACATCGCCGTCGTGTTTCTCGTGAATGAACGCGACGCGCTCCCGGAATTGCTCGTCGGTCTCGACAAACGAGGCCTGCGAAATGCCGTGGGACGCTTCTTCTCTTCACCGGCTTGACCAGGAGCGGAAACTTCGAGCTGCCGCGGCCGTGCGATCCGCTGGCCGCGCGGGATGACGACGAAGTTCGGGACGTGTGAATGCGATGATAGCTGAGGATTTTTTTCGAGATGCCCTTGTGCTTGCAAAGAACCAAGACCGGTCGCGCCGCAGCCGGTAAAAGGCACGCCCTGCATCTCGAGCAACGAAACAATGTTCTGGTCGAATCCGCGGTTGTTCTTGAACTGGTCGGCGAGGTTGAAAAGAACGTCCGGCGCGAAGGTCTCCAGCTTTTGCCGCAGGAGATCGAGGTCGTCGAAGATGGCGAGATGCTCGGTCGCGTAACCGAGCGCGCCGAGCGCGGCGAGGACGTTCGCCTCGGTTTTCCAATCCTCGCGTCTTCAGCTCCTTGCTCAGGTCCTGGTCGATCGTAGTGGGACCGATGGCGTCGAAAAGCGCGAGGACTTTGAGTTTCTTTTTCATCGTACTTGGTGCGCTTGAACTTCCCGGTGAAAAGATAATTCATCACCAGCGTCGTGATGAAAGAGGTGACGCGAAAATCCTGCTGCGGATCGTCGTTCAGCACGTGGAGATCGAGCTGGTCGCAACGATCGATCAGTCGGGCGAGAAGTTTGTTCACCCGGAATTTTCTCTCGTTCGTCCACTGGCAGACCGAGTTCAAAAGCCGCCGCCGCCGCCGCCGCAGATAAGCGCTCGCAGTAATGCCCCCTGGTCCCGCGGCGGCGGGAAAGAGCTGCCGCAGATCAGCGTCGTAGAAATCGGGATAAGTATCCTCGTAAAGTTTGCGCTTGCGCGCGTAATAGGTCTTGAGCTTGAGGTTCAGACAGTCGTAATCGGCAACGCGATACTCCGGCAGATGGAGTGGTGGTTTCCCTGCGAGCGATCGCATCAGTTCATCGACGTATTCGAGTTTGTGCAGCGCCTTCCAGCCCGCGTAACGCTCGCGCCAGTCGAGCCCCGGCGTGAGCCAGACCGCGAAAGTCTCGGCGAAATCTTCGTCCGGATGGCTCTGCGCATACCAGTCGTCGAGATTCACGACATAACTGCGGCTGAACGGGCGCGGCTGATAAAAACTCGGCGTCTCTTCGCGCGACGTCCGCCCGAAAGTCTGCTGCCACTTTTTTTTCCGCGGCAATTGATAGGCATAGCTGTAGGCATGCGCCGCCTCATGCCGCATCAGTTTCATGAACCACTCGGGCGTCCCGCCCTCGACCTCGAGCATCATCGTCTTTTCCAGCGCGCGCAGTCGATCGTGGACGAGAAAAAAGGGAATGAAAATCGCCGGGATGCCGACCGGCACGAACCATTCATCGCCGATGTGACAGGGCGGATGCAGCACCAATTCGCGGCCGAGAGCTCGTCGTAAAGTTGCCGGATGAGCGGTTCGAGCGGGGTGCCTTCGAGCCGCAAGCCGAGCTTGGAGATGCGGCGTTCGAGAAGTTCCTGATCGCTCAGTGATGCCCAATCGTCCGCTTCCATTTCGCGCACCGTAGCAGCGGGCGACGGCCGCTGTCACCTTTTCGCGTGCCCGGGGAACGGCGTTGCCAGGTGTGGTGGCGGGGGTGGCACTTGAGCTGCTCGCCATAACGTCGTAATATCGACGCATGATGACGCTTTCTCCTACCCAGGCTCGAGCCAATCTTGCGTCCCTCTTGAAACGTGCAGCCAAGGGCGAAAACATCGGAATTCTTCATGGCGACAAAGTCATCGCGCTCCGCCCCGTCACCGTTCACGCCGATGACTACGCCCTTCGCGAGTATGGCGTCACCGAAAAGGAACTGGATCGCTTCGTAAAACGCGCCGATCGGCAGATCACTCGCGAACGGAGGACTGGCAAGATCAAGAAATACAGCGGCAATCTCGAGGCCGATCTTGCAGATTGACCTTTTAGAATCTTTTCGACGGGACGTTCGGAAACTCCCGAAATCGCGGCGGCGCGAAGTAGGACGAACGATCGATGCGGTTCGCGACGGCTTTGGGAAACCGCATTTTCATTCCGGTTTGGGCATTCGCCGCCTGCGACAAGACTATTTCGAATGCCGGGCGGGAATCGACATTCGGCTTGTCTTTCGCGCCGAGAAGGACTCCCTGAAGTTTCTTGCTGCAGGTAATCACGATGCAATCCGCCGGTTGATAAAGGGTTTTTAGCCAAGTTCAACCGACCATCGAACAGCAATCCGACGCCGGGCGCTGTCCCGCGTTCGCGGGAGAACCACTCACCTCTCAACGTCCAAGAAAGATGAATCCAAATCCAGCGCGGATTGCATCTCATCGAACGAGCCCACCGATCCATGAAATTCATTATCAGCGTCTGCTTGATCGCTTTCTTCGGCACGAGCCTGCCCGGTCAAACTCCAGTCCCGAGTCCGCCTCCGATCCAGGTCATGATCCTCGGCACCTATCACTTTGGGAATCCCGGCCTCGACCTGCACAACATGAAGGTCGACAGCGTGCTCACGCCGGCCAAGCAGGCCGAATTGGCCGACGTCGCGGCGCGTCTCGCGAAGTTCAATCCGACCAAAATCGCGATCGAGGCATTGTCCGATCGCGTCGACTTCGGGGCGAATAAGTTCGCTGACTATTCGCCGAAAGAACTGACGACGAACCCGGACGAACGGGTGCAAATCGCGTTCCGTCTCGCTCATCAGCTCGGTCAGAACATCGTCTACGGCATCGATGAGCAGAGCAAGACGATCGATTATTTTCCGTTCGATAAAGTCGACGCCTACGCCAGGGCGCACGGTCAGACTGACGCGCTCGCCCGCCTGCAGGAGAACGTCGAGCGAACGGTGAAAGACATGGAAGCCGCGCAGAAAACCACGCCCATTCGAATCATGCTGGCGAACGAAAACGAGCCCGCCCGCATCCTGGCCGATCAGCAGAATTTCTACTACGGGCTGCTCGCGTTTGGAGATGAAAAGGAACAGCCGGGAGCGGAATTGAACGCGGCCTGGTATCAACGCAACGCCAAGATTTTCGCGAAACTCATTCAGATCGCGCGACCCGGTGATCGCGTGCTCGTCACTTTTGGGGCCGGCCACGCTTTTTGGCTGCGGCACTTCGTCCAAAACACGCCCGGCTTTGAACTCGTCGAACCAAACAGTTACCTGCGCTAAAATGCGGGCGTCGACGCCAGGGCGCGTGCCACAGACAAAACTCGACAGCAGCGACGTCTGTTGTTTGAATCCAGACGCGCCCGACGGTGCGTCCCAACCTTGCCAGTCGTATGCTCACCGACCTTCGTTTCGCTCTGCGACAACTGATCAAATCGCCCGGCTTCACTCTCCTGGCGGTCGTCACCCTCACACTTGGGATCGGGTTGAACACCGCGATCTTTAGCCTGGTCAACGATCTGTTTCTGCGCAGCCTTCCGTTCAAGGATCCCGGTCGCCTCGTCCATTTTTATTCCGGCGACAAAACCGCCGAGGCGATTGAGTGGCCGCTCTCGGCGCCGCGCTTCCAGCTTTATCGCGAAGGCCAGACGATCTTTGACGGCTTCACGGCGGACAATCCGGTCGCCCTGACGCTGACGGGGCGGGGCGATCCGGTCCAGATCTTCGGCTTTCGGGTAACGGCGAATTATTTCGATGTCCTCGGGGTGCAGCCGATTCGCGGGCGCAATTTTTTGCCCAGCGAAGAGGAAGGCGCCGATGTCGCGCTTGTCTCGGAACACTTTTGGAAGAGCCGGCTTGGGGGCGATCCGAAGGTCGTCGGGAGCAGCATCACGCTCGACGGCGTCGCGCACACCATCGTCGGCGTGGTGCCGGACATGCCGGTCCCGTGGGTCGGACCGAATGGCAATGAGGTTTGGACAACCAAGCCGTTTGTCCTCGCCGGATTCTCCTACGAACGAATGATGCGCGGAACCGGCTTCCTGCGGGCGGTCGGAAGATTGAAACCTGGCCTGACGATCGACCAGGCCCGGGCCGCCTTGCCGTCGCTCGAGCGAAGTTATCGCAGCCAAAACCCGGGCAAGATCGACGCCGACCTGAGGACCATCATCACGCCGTTACCGGAGGACGCGACTGGCAAATTGCGACCGGCTTTCGCCACCCTCTTCGGCGCGGTTGGCGTTGTCCTCCTAATCGCCTGCAGCAATGTCGCCAATCTTCTCCTCGTGCGCTTCAGCGGGCGGCGCCGCGAGATCGCCCTCCGCATGGCCCTGGGCGCCTCGCGCACGAGCGTCCTGCGACTTTTTGTCCTGGAAAGTCTTCTTGTCAGTGTGCTTGCGGGATCGTTAGGCGCGTTTCTCGCCTGGCAACTGATTCCGCTCGTTCCGAAAATCACGGCCAACTTTCTCCCCATCGAATCCAGCGACGTGAGCGTCTCACTGCCGGTGCTCGGCTTCACGCTCGCTCTTTCGCTTCTCACCGGTTTGGCGATGGGAATTTATCCCGCCTGGCAAAGCTCGCGTGCCGACCTGGTCGATGGACTCAAGGAAGGCGGGCGCGGGAGCAGCGGCAGCTTGCGGCAGCAGCGCTTCCGTAAAATCCTTGTCGGTGCGCAGGTCGCCCTCTCGGTCGCGTTGCTGGCGAGCGCGGCCTTGCTCATCGCAAGTTTCGTCAGGCTAAGTCAGCAACCGCTCGGCTTCCGGCCCGATCGTCTGTGGGTCGGGTTCATCACTTTTCCGCAGGCGCGCTATCCCGATGAGCCTTCCCGTGCCCGCTTCGCTGACCAACTCCAACGCGCCGTCCGTGCGATTCCAGGATTCGAAGGCGCAACGGTGAGCAGTGACGCTCCGCTCACCGGCGGAAACGGCGCGACGTTGTATGCGCGGCCCGATGGCAACGTGCCGCCGATTCCCGAGCGCGCTACCGCGCCCTCCCACGATATTATGCCCGGTTATTTTCGGACCTGGGGAATTCCGATAATCGCCGGACGCGATTTTAATGAGCACGATCTCGCTGGTCAGCCCAACGTGATGCTGATCAGCCAGGCGGGCGCGCACAAAGTCTTCGGGAACGAGAATCCGATCGGCAAAACACTGCTCGTCACGAGCGCCAGCACCCCGACGGAAATCATCGGCGTGGTCGGCGATGTGCGTTCCGGCAAGGTCGCCCAGCCTAACGACATGGAGTTTTACCGACCATGGGCGCAGGAGAATTTTCCTTTCATGAGCATCACGGTGCGGAGTCAGATGAAACCCGCCGCTGTCACGAATCTGGTGCAGCGCGCCCTCAACCAGATCGATCCGACGATGGCGCTCGCCCAGCCGCAGTCGATGGACGAAATTGTTCGGCTGGCGCTCGGGGAAGCGCGGCTCATGATGATGTTGCTCGGCGTTTTCGCGTGCGTGGCCTTGTTGCTCGCGACGGTCGGCATTTACGGCGCAGTCGCCTACACGGTCGAGCAACGGACCGGCGAGATCGGTGTGCGGATGGCTCTCGGCGCGCAAACCCTCGACGTCTTGCGCCTCGTCATCGGCCAGGGAATGAGACCGGTCCTCTTCGGTTTGATGATCGGTCTCGCGGCAGCGCTCGCGCTCGGTCGATTGATCGCCTCCCAGCTCTACGAAGTCTCGGCCCACAGCCCGTTCCTGCTCGGAGCAACGGTCGTGATCCTGGGCGCCGCGGCGCTGCTCGCCTGTCTCTTCCCCGCCCGCCGCGCCAGCCGACTCAATCCCGTCATCGCGTTGCGGACGGAATAGTCGTTAGGGGGAGGGACATGCTTCCGCATCTCCGAGACACGCGGAAGCCCGTCCCTCCGTAATCTCAACCGCGTTTCAATCGCCCTTCGAAGAGGCGATTCCAAGTCTCGCCGTCCTCGGACATTTCCATGCGGTTTTTCAGAGAGTCCGGTTCGCTCAGGTCGTAGGTCAGACGCACGTGCGTCGGGCCGCCGTGGGAGAGCTGCAGGAGATCGCCCTCGAACCTTCCCTTGAAGATCTCCGGGGGCACGCCCATGCAATCGAACCAACTCAGGGTGTAAAGGTCCTCCTTCGGATCGTAGGTGTAAACGCCATGACCGGTGAACGTGACGACACCGTTACGCTCCTGCTCGTAGTCGAAGATGAGGGCAAAACCATTGAGCGCCATCCGACCCGTGACACGGCCCAGAGCCGTTCCGCCCTGCGGATCCCACGGCGAGGGTTCCATTTTTTCCTCACCTTCCCAGCGGCCGGCCAGTCTCTCTAGTCTGCGATGACCATCACTCGGTTTCGGCATTTCCATTGCCCGATCATGCCGGAAGCGAGCTCAATCGAAAAGCCTATTCCACTACCCGCACGCCTTCGCTGGCCGTGCGTCGGGCATAAAGCTCGCTCAACTTTTGCGTCATCGGGCCGATCTCGCCCTTGCCGATGGTGCGGTCGTCGATCTTTGTCACACCTGCGAGTTCGCCCATCGTACCGGTGCAGAAGACTTCATCGGCGGAACGGAACTCATCGATCGTCAGGTCGGCTTCGCGGTGCGGAATTTGTTCCGCCGCGCAAATTTCCAGGACGGTGGCGCGAGTGATCCCCTCGGGACAGGCGAGCACGCGACTGGTCGCGACTTCGCCCCGCCTAACGAGGAAAAGATGCGTCGCGTTCGTTTCCGCGACAAAGCCGCGCAAATCGAGCAGGATCGCGTCTTCTGCGCCGGCCTTGTTCGCCTCGATCTTGGCCAGGATGGAGTTGAGCAAATTGGCGTGATGAATCTGCGGATCAAGGATTTCAGGGGACGGCCGGCGCATTTTGCTCGTGATCAGGTTGAGACCGCTCTTCGCGTAAACGGGCGCCTTGTGTTCCGCAAGGACGATCAGGGTTGGGCCACTCTGGTTGAGACGCGGGTCCATCCCGGAGGTGATCTTCACTCCGCGGGTGAGGGTAAGTCGAATGTGCACTCCATCGCGCATCTGGTTGGCCGCGAGGGTGCGCTTGATTTCCTCAATCAGCTTTTCGTTAGGCGGAATCTCCGCGAAGGCGAGCGCGGTGGCGGAACGCCGCAGTCGCTCGAGATGCTCGTGCAACTTGAAGATGCGGCCGTCGTAAAGCCGCAGACCTTCCCAGACCGCATCGCCACCCTGCACCGCGGAATCGAATGGACTTACTCCCGCCTCGTCCCGATGCACGAGCCGGCCGTTGATGTTCACCATCAGGTTGCGGTTCCTTTCGTTAAATTGTTGCAGCATTTTCTTACCGCCGATTACACGGATGGCGCGGATGACTCCAATCTTATCAGCGAAATCTGCGTAATTCGCAGTTCAATGCAGGCGATACCGGTGCAGCTGCTCGTAGCATTCCCGACAGCGCGCTTCGATTTCCCGTAAGGCCGCCGGCAACTCGCCGGTCCGTGTGCGATTCGTCGCGAAGCCCGTCGATTTCGCCACTTCTCCGTACCAATGCTTCGCCCACACTCCATCGGTCTCGCGCAACCCTGGCGGCCAACTCAGCATCGCCGGATCAAACTCGACGCCGACTGCTTTGCATAGCAGCCGCAGGACGCGCTCCGGGTCCTGCAAGACATCCCGCGCATCGATCACCGCCGGCGCAGCTCCCGACCGCTGGCGCACCCAATCAAAGATCCCGGCCTGCTGCACAAACCCGAGATCCTCGAGGGCCGGATCATCATTCTTCTTCACGTAGGAAGCGATTACCTCCGCCGGATCGCGGATCAGAAAACAGTTCGTTAGGCCAGCAAGCCAATCACGCCCCATTTCCGGCAAAAGATGATGCGTCATCTGTTTCTGGTAAAAAATCCTAATGTGGGAGGGGCCTTTGTGCCCCGATCCCGTCAGCGCTGCCACCACCTTCCGCCAATCCGTTTCCCCATGAGCAATCACCTCCTGCGCCACCGGATGCTTCTTCCCCGTCGCCTTAAGATAAAACGCATAAAGCGGCTCATCCACGACCATGGTGTCCGTACGGTTCCCCCACGACCGCATCATGGCGGTCGAGATATTGCGCGGCCCGGACCACATCGCGAGACGAAGCAACTCACTCATCTCGTCAGGCAGCCGTCACAAATTCCACCATCCGCTGCCGCATTTTCTCATCCGGCAACCGGCCAACGCCGGCCGCCATGTTGTCTTCCAAATGCGCAACGTTGCTCGTGGCTGGAATCGCGCAGGTCACCGCAGCATTCCCCAGAATCCACTTGAGAAGAAACTGCGCCCATGATTTGCAATCGAACTCCGCCGCCCACTCCGGGAGCGGCTTGGCGCGCAGACGCGAGAAGAGATCGCCCCGGGCAAACGGCCGGTTGATCAGGACCGCGACGCTCTTCTCCCGAGCCAGCGGCAGGATCGTTTTCTCCGCCTCGCGCTCCGCGATCGAGTAATTGATCTGGAGGAAGTCGAGCTTCTCGCGTCGCAGGATTTTCTCCACCTCCGGAAAGGAAGACTCGTTGTAATGCGTGATGCCGAGATAACGAATGCGGCCCTCCTCTTTCCAGGCGCGCAGGGTTGCGAGCTGGGTCTCGAGGTCGACCAGGTTATGCACCTGGATAAGATCGATGCGCTTCGTCCGCAGTCGCGCGAGCGAGCGCTCCATCTCGTCGATCCCGGCCTGCTTTCCGGTCGTCCAAACTTTGGTGGCAAGGAAGAGCGAATCGCGCAGGTTCAGTTCATTCGTCAGGTCGCCGACCACACTCTCGGCGCGGCCATACATCGGCGAGGTATCGACGACCTTGCCGCCGAGCTGGACGAAACGGCGGAGCACTTCCCTCAGCGGCCCTCTTTCGCCGGCGGAATCGCCGACGTCGAAAGTGCCAGACGTGCCGAGTCCAACTGCGGGGATTTTCTCGCCCGTGGAAGGAATGGCGCGCTTCAATATCTCGTTAGGCGTGTCCGCCGCGTTCATCGAGATAGGAAGGAGCGTCAGCGCGGCCGCGCCACCAAGCAGGCGGGTCGCTTCCCGCCTCGTCATGCCGGAAGGTTGATCGGGCATCGAGCAAACTGGTTCGAACCCTTCAATCCTTCAACCGGTTCGCCTGGTTTCGTGTACGCCGATCGACTCCGCGGCTGCCATCTATTCCGTCCGCAGTGCGACCATGGGACTGATTCGCGTAGCGCGCCGCGCCGGTAGCCAGGTCGCGAGCAACGCCGCTGCCGCGAGCACCAACGGCGCGATCGTGAAAGCCAGCGGATCGAGCGCGCCGACATTGTAGAGCATTCCGCTGATCAGTTTGCCCGTTGCAGCCGCCAGCAAGCACGCCGAGCAAAACTCCGCCCGCCAGCATTACCGCGCCTTCGCGCAGGATCATCCGCTGCACTGTCCCGCGTTGCGCGCCCAGCGCCATGCGAATGCCAATCTCCCGCGTCCGCCGCGCAACCGAGTAAGCCTTCACGCCATAAACGCCGACCGTCGCGAGCACCAGAGCGAGACCGCCAAAGACACTGAACAACGCCGCGCCTGCGCGCACAATCCATAGCTCGAGGTTGGCGTCGAGATGTTGGCCGAAGGTCTTCAGGCTCAAAATGGGAAGCGCTCCGTCAACCTCATGCACGGTGCGCCGAATCAGCTCCGCAGTCGCACTTACATCCCGGCCAGCCCCGGACGCAAACTTCAGTGAAAGAAGACGTTGCTCTGGAAACCGCCCGCAAACGGGAGATAAAGCGTGCCGTTCGAATCCTTGTCGAACAGACTGTTCTGGCGTGTAAGGCACGATGCCGACAATCTCGATCGGCGTCTTTGTCTGGTTAGTCGCCGGCCTCGGATGAATCCTTATCCGCAATCCGAATCTGTTGACCGAGTGCATTGCCCTCGGGCCAGAGTTTCTTCGATAAGCACTTCATCGATGATTGCCACCCTGGGCGAAGTCTGACTGCATCGCCTCCGTCGACGGTGAATGCGCGTCCTCGCAAAAGAGGCAGACCGACAGTCTTGAAATAATCCGCGCCCACGCTGTTCCAGGTCGCACTGAATGCGCGACCTTCGGCGGCGGTCGCGGGTTTCGAGTCCGGGGGCGGATTCACGCCGGCGCGTCGCACCGATTTGTCCAGGTCGATCATCCCAAACGGGACCGTGGAAGAGATGCTGGTGTGCTCGACTCCGGGCAAGGCAGCGAGCCGTTCTTCCAGTCGTTCGGTAAAGCTCCTGGCTCGTGCCTGATCGTAGGTCGCGAGGCTGGCGTCGATTTCCAAGAGATAATTCGAGCTTGTCTGCAACCCGGTATCGACATTGGCCGCCTTGTTTGCGCCGCGGATAAAAAGTGCAGCCGCGGTCAGCAGCGCGAGCGAAAATGCGATCTGCACCACGACCAAGCGGATTGCGCGGCAGCCATCTTGCGCGCCTGACGACTGTATCTTCTCCCGCATGCTCCTTTAAGTCGCCAATGACCGCGGACTTCGATAACTTCAGAGCCGGCCCGAGCGCGAAGGCCAGCGTCCCGAGCAAACAAAAGACGAGCGTCGCAACGAGGACCGGCGCACTCAGCCCGCTTTGCCAGTAGAGATCGATCGGCAATTTTCCGCCTAACGACGCCACGAGAAGATCGGACGACCAAAGACCAAGCAATAACCCGAAGACTCCGCCCGCCAGCGCGAGAAGAAAGCCTTCCACCAGTAACTGACGCACGACCCGCCAGCGACTGCTCCCCAGCGCGAGCCGGATCGCGATCTCCTTGCGTCGGGCCGCGCCCCGCGCGAGCAGCATGTTGGCAAGGTTGAGACAGGCGACCAGCAGGACGACGCCCGACATCCCGAAAAGCAGTGGCGCCAGTCTCTTGATATTGCTGCCGCTGCTCGGGCTCGTGCTCAGGGAAAATCGCGAGAGCGGCGCGACCATAAAGGTCTGATCCTTTTGTTCGACCGGATATGCGTGTTCGAGATTTGCCGCCAGGTTCTTCAAGGCCGGCGCCGCCGCGGTCGCGGTTATCCCGGGCTTCAACCGTCCGACGATCATGAACTGCCGGCCCGCGCGATCAGTCAGCTTGTCCTTGTTCTCGGTTTCAAAATCGTTCGCGACCTGATCGTAAACCCCGAGCGGCAGCCAGATCTCCGGAGCGAAAATCTGCGTCGTGCCGGTGAATCCCTGCGGGAGAATCCCGATCACCGTGTAAGGGCGCGCATCGATCCTGATGATGGAGCCGAGCAGCGCGGGATTGAGCCCTTCCCGCTTCCAATAGTTATAGCTCACGATCGCAACCGCCGAGTCACGACCGGGCGTTTCCTCCTCCGGCCGAAAGGCTCGGCCCAGCATTGGTTTCACTCCCATGACCGAGAAATAATTCGCGCTCACCACGTCGGTAAACGCGCGCCGCGTGTTGCTTTTCTCGCCCAGGCCCACCATCGCGAGATTGTGCGCCATCACCCCGGAGAAGACGCTGTTCCGATCGCGGATATCGAGATAAGTCGGATATGAGAACCCGCGAAAGCTCTCCGGATTTTTCCTGTCCTGAGAGAAGACCTGCACCACCTCCCCCGGCTTCGCGTAATGCGGCGGCTGGAAGAGCAGCGTGTTCATGAGACTGAAGATGGCCGTGTTCGCACCAATCCCGAGCGCGAGCACAAAAACCGCCGCCGCGCTAAAAGCCGGTGCCTTCACGAGCTGTCGAAACGCAAATTTGAAGTCGTGAAGCATATCGATCTGATGCTTCCCGCAGAGCTTTGGATTCAAAAAAATGCGGTGATCGCGCAGTGCGGCGCGCTCGGAAATGCTTGCTTCGACTTGAATCGAGCCGGTAGCTTAAGACTACTCGCTGCTATGAACACGACCAGCAAACTCGTCATTCTCACGCTGGCAGTTGTTCTCGCCGGCGGGGGAATTCTCAACGCCAAGGAGCCGATCTTCCAAGGGCTTGGTACCTACCAGCGCAAAATCACGACCGACTCGCCCGAGGCGGAACGCTACTTCAATCAAGGGCTCGCTTTTTATCATGGCTTCAATCACCGCGAAGCGATTCGTTCATTCCAGGAAGCGGCGCGGCTCGACCCGAAATGCGCCATGGCGCACTGGGGCATCGCCCTCGCCTCCGGACCGCATATCAACTTTCCACTCGTCCCGCCAGCGGCAGCGGAGCTAGCGTGGAAGGAACTGAAGCTTGCGCAGGAGAACGCGAAGGACGCGTCGCCGGCGGAGCGCGATTTGATCGAAGCGCTCAGTCATCGTTATGCCAACCCGCAACCGGAAGATCGCATCCCGCTCGACCAGGCATATGCGGACGCGATGCGGAAGGTTTGGAAAAATCATCCTGACGATCCAGATGCCGGCGCGCTTTTCGCCGAGGCGATGATGGATCTGCGGCCGTGGAACCAATGGACATCGCAAGGACAGCCGAATGCCGGGACCGTCGAAATCCTCGCGACGCTCGACGCCGTCTTGAAGCTCAACCCGAAACATCCGTTCGCCAATCATCTCTACATCCACGCGCTCGAAGCTTCGCCCCATCCGGAGCGCGCCGACGCCGCCGCTGATCGCATGCGCACGCTGCAACCCGGCCTCGCTCACAACGTTCACATGCCGTCGCATATCGATATTCGCCGCGGCCGCTGGCAGCAGGCAATCGACACCAACCTCAACGCAATCGAAGCCGACCGCCGTTACCGACAAATTGTGGGCACACCGAAAGGTCTGATTCCACTTTACGCCGCGCACAATCGACACATGCTCGCCTACACCGCAATGATGACCGGCCAGCGCGCACTGGCGATGAAACACATTCGCGCCATGGTGGCGGAATTCCCCCGGGATTTCCTGAAGGAAAACGCCATGCTGGCGGAAG
The DNA here is from genome assembly GCA_963776615.1 of uncultured Verrucomicrobiae bacterium. GTDB lineage: Bacteria > Verrucomicrobiota > Verrucomicrobiia > Chthoniobacterales > UBA10450 > Palsa-1392. The sequence goes on along the minus strand of CAVZNJ010000020.1, from coordinate 287,558 downwards.
GATATGTCGCGATGCCGCTCGAAGTGCTGCTCCGCTTCGGGCGCTGGGATGAAATCCTCGCTGAGTCGGATCAATATGCCGATTACATGTCCTTTACGCGCGCGTTCCATCATGCGGCCCGCGCCATCGCCTACACGGCCATGGGAGATGCAGTGAACGGGCGAAAGGCGCAGGCCATCTACCTCGAGCGCACGAAGCTTGTGCCGAAAGATGATTTCATCTGGGGCAACAACAGCTGCGAAGCGATCCTTGGCGTGGCTACGCCGATGGTGGAAGGCGAGATCCTGGTCGCGGAAGGGAAGATCGACGAGGGCATCGCTCAGTTGCGCGCGGCGGTCGCGGCGGAAGACGCCCTGAAATACGATGAGCCGCCGGGCTGGCTGATTCCCGTGCGCCATTCTCTCGGCGCGGTCCTGATGCGAAACCGGAAATTCGCCGAAGCAGAACAAGTTTATCGAGAAGATCTCGCGCGCCTGCCGGACAATGGCTGGTCGCTCTACGGCCTCGCCAAAAGCCTGCGCGCGCAGGACAAGCGCCCGGAAGAAGCGAAAGCGACAGACGAGAAATTCAAAAGGGTCTGGGCCAAAGCTGATACGAGGATTAACAGTTCCTGCCTTTGTCAGCCTTTATGAAACCGAGCACCCACATCAGGACCATTCTCACGCTGGCGTTTGCGCTCGCGGGCGCGGGAGTTCTCAACGCCAAGGAACCGTTCTTCGACGGGCTTGGCACCTACAAGCGCAAGGTCACGACCAATTCGCGGGAGGCGCAGCGCTACTTCAATCAGGGCCTCGCTTTCTATCATGGCTTCAATCACGGCGAAGCGATTCGTTCCTTCCAGGAAGCGGCCCGGCTCGATCCGAAATGCGCCATGGCGCACTGGGGCATCGCGCTCGCCTGCGGGCCTCACATCAACCTGCCGCTCGTCTCCGCCGCCCGCGGCGGAGCTGGCCTGGAAGGAAATAAAGCTCGCGCAGGAGAACGCGAAGGACGCGTCGCCGGTGGAGCGCGATTTGATCGAGGCGCTCAGTCATCGTTATGCCAATCCGCAGCCGGAAGATCGCGCGTCGCTCGATCAGGCCTATGCGGATGCGATGCGCAAAGTCTGGCAGACTTATCCTAACGATCAGGACGTCGGCGTATTATTCGCCGAGGCGATGATGGATTTGCGCCCGTGGAATCAATGGACGCCGGAAGGACAGGCAAATCCGGGCACCGACGAAATCCTCGCGACTCTTCGAGGCGGTCTTGAAACTCAATCCCAAGCATCCGTTCGCGAATCATCTCTACATCCACGCGGTCGAGGCCTCGCCGCATCCGGAGCGGGCCAACGCAGCCGCGGATCGCCTGCGCACGTTGCAACCGGGGCTCGCCCACAACGTGCATATGCCATCGCACATCGACATTCGTTGCGGGCGCTGGCAGGAGGCGGTCGAGACCAACATGAAGGCGGTCGAGGCCGATCGCCGCTATCGCAAGATCGTTGGGCCGCCGGTCGGTTTCATTAACGTCTACGTCGCGCACAACCGCCACATGCTGGCCTACGCCGCGATGATGACCGGCCAGCGCGACCTTGCGATGAAACACATTCGCGCCGCGGTCGCCGGGTTGCCGGCCGATTTCCTGAAGGAAAATGCGCTCCAGGCCGAAGGCTTCGTTGCCATGCCAATGGAGGTGATGGTCCGCTTCGGCATGTGGGATAAAATCCTCGCCGAGCCCGACAATTACGCCGACTACATGACGGGCACGCGCGCCTTTCATCATGCCGCCCGCGCCATCGCCTATGCCGCGAAAGGCGATCCCGAAAGCGCGCGCAAGGAACAGGCGATCTTTCTCGAGAAAGTGAAGCTCGTCCCGAAAGAGGAAACCTTTGGCAATAACACCGCCGTCGATTTGCTCGCGGTCGCCGAGCACATGACCGAAGGCGAGATCCTGATCCGCGAGAACAAGCTCGACGCCGGGATCGCGGAGCTGCGCGCAGGCGATCAAGCTGGAGGACGCGCTCCACTACGATGAACCGCCCGGCTGGCTCATCCCGGTCCGCCATTCGTTAGGCGCGACCCTCATGCGCAACAGTCGTTATGCCGAGGCCGAGCAGGTCTACCGTGAAGACCTCAAGAAATTGCCGGACAACGGCTGGTCGCTCTACGGCCTGGCGCAAAGCCTGCGCGCCCAAAACAAGAACCCGAAGGAAGTGAAAGCGACCGAGGCGAAATTCAAAGAGATCTGGGCCGACGCCGACCTTAAGATCACCAGTTCCTGTCTCTGCCAGCCCGGAAAAATGGCGAGCGAGTAGACGCCCGTGGCGCACGCCACTTCGTCGTGCGGCACCGGGAGCGATCCGACCCGCCATTCCAGGACAAGGGTTTGTCTCCAATCGCCGGGCTTGGCATGTATCGCAAAATGGTTACGATGCGGAGATTAGTGGCGAGCGAATCATCAAACGGAGGAGCGAGCGCATATGGCTAGCGATATTTTTCTGAGCTACTGCCGCGCCGACCGCCCGCTCGCCGAGCGGTTCGTTAGCACTGCCGCGGCGCGCGGCGTCGACGTCTGGTTTGATGAAGAGATCGAGGGTGGGGAGGATTGGCGCGAGAAAATCGTGGATGCACTGGGCACCGCCAAGGCTCTCGTCATCTTGTTTTCCGATCATTCCAACGCCTCGCGTCAACTCATCAAGGAACTGGCCCTTGCGGACAATCTGCAAAAACCGATCGTCCCCGTCCTTGTCTCCAACTGCGAACCGAAGGGTGCTTATCTTTATGAAATGGCTTCGCGCAACTGGATCAAGATTCACCCCAATCCCGAGACCCGACTGGCTTCGCTCGTTGACAAACTCATCACGGAGCTGAAGCTGCACGGCGGCGGTCCAGCGCCGGCCCCGGTCTTAGCAGCAACCGCAGCGCCAGCACCGCCGCTCGCCCCGGTTACTCCCCCAACCCTCCCGCCCCCCGTGCCAGGCGCTCCCGCACATGTCGCCGCCGAGGGGTGGTTTCCGCTCGGACGATACGATATCTATATTCTGGTGCCGATCCTCGTGGGTGCATTCCTGATCGGAATTTTCGGCAAGGGCGATGACAAAAGCGCGGGACTCGGATTTAGTGCGACTGCGTTCTTCATCTACATGCTCATCATCGGTGTTCGAAATGCCCGATTGAATCGAAGCGTTTTCTCGGGCAAATCCTTTGCCTCGTATTTTGCTGTGTTGGTGATCGGCTTTTCGACGGCCTTGGTCAGCGGGGAAAGCGCGAGCGAGAACATCACCTCCTTCCTCGGCATGATCATCATTTCATTGTTCCTGGCTGTGATCGCCAACGTGGTGCAAGTGATCCTGCGCAAGATTTTCCAGCGAAGCATATTCCACAGTCGGATCGACAAACCGCTGGCGGTCCGAGCGAACTGACCGCGGGCTGATTTTAGCTCACTCCCCGGGGGTCTCCTGTGTCTCCTGTGGGGTCAGTCCTGAGTAAAGCATCATTTTGAATTGTGCAGTAGCCGGTTCAAGTGCGTCCAGGTTCCCATGTGCAGTTCGCCGGCGCAATTGCTGGCTGACGTTGGAGGCACTCTTCACCCGGTCAGAGAAGGCTTGCCAGCTTGGTCGCAGGCCGGCAATCTGGCGCCACGATGCAGATCACCACTTCATCTGGTTCTTCCGCCTCGCCCTTTCCGCCGGGGTTCAAGTTTCATCCGTTTCGTTTCATCCTTGGGCTGATCGGGTTCATCGGCATTCTGCTGACGCTGCTCTCGCTCCTTTTCGGGTTCGTTTCCATCCCGACGAACTCGGTCGGTGTGAAGCTGCGCTTTGGCGCCTACCACAGCACGGAAGGGCCGGGCCTGGCCTACGCCATTCCCTATGTCGATGAGATCCGGATCGTGCCGACGCAGCGCTTGTTGAAACTGGAGTTCGGCTTCAGCACGCCGGGAGCAACGAACGGTTTTCAAGGTGACCAGCAACCGGAAGACACGGAAACGATGATCACGGGCGATCTCAACACCGCCCTCGTTCCGTGGGTTGTGCAATACCGGATCACCGATCCGAAGCAGTATCTTTTCGGCGCGCGCGAGCCGGAGCAGACTTTGCGCGACCTCTCGGAAAGCGTGATGCGCGAGGTGATCGGCGACCGGACGGTCGATGAGGTCCTCACCATCGGGCGACACGACATCGAAACGGCAGCGCTCGGTCGGCTGGCGAAGTTGTCGTCCGAGTACGGTCTGGGATTGCAAATCCAGCAGGTGCAGCTCGCTACGGTGCGTCCGCCGCCGGCGGTGCAGGCGGCCTTTAACGAAGTAAACCAGGCGCAACAGGAAAAGCAGACTGCGATCAATCAGGCGTGGGCGATCTACAACGACGCGGTGCCCAATGCCCGCGGCCAGGCGAAGGAGCGCGAGAAACAGGCGGAGGCCTACGCCTTTCGCCGCGTCAACGGCGCGAAGGGCGACACCGAGAAATTTACCCTGCTCCTGAAGGAATACGCCAAGGCGCCGGAGATCACGCGCCAGCGACTTTACTTCGAAGCGATGCAATCGATCCTGCCGGCGCTCGATCGCAAGGTGATCGTCGACGACAGCATCAAGGGAGTGCTGCAAACCCTGCCGCTGATGTCGCCGATGCCCGCCGCAACCCCGGCGCCACAACCGTGAGGAAAGAGTTGGACAATAATCATCGACTCGCTGCGCCGCGATGCTGCCATATCGGTGGGGCGAGACTCCGTCGAGCCGGGGAAAAGAGTCTACGAACAGCAACCCGCCTTCCCTGGCTCGACGGAGTCTCGCCCACCCTCTGGGGCTATCCAAATTGCCTAACGAAACCTAACGAACCATGGCTGATATCTATCGTCCGCACTTTTCCACTCGCTTCGTCGGTTTCATGCAGAATCCGGTGCTCGCGATCATCGGAGTCATCGTTCTCCTCGTGGCGCTGAAGTGGGGCACGTTCCTTTTCACCGTGCATCAATACGAGACCGCAATTGTGACCCGATTTGGCAAAGCCGTCCGGGTCGAGACAACGCCGGGCCTGAAATTCAAGCTGCCGATGATCGATGCCGTACATCGCTTCGACAATCGCATCCTCGCCTGGGACGGCCCGCCGACGGAAACGCCGACCAAGGACAAGCTTTACCTGATCGTCGATTGTTTCGCGCGCTGGCGGATCAGCGACCCACTTCTCTATTACAATCGCTTGAACGACGAGCGCAGCGCGCTCTCGCGCCTCGATGACATCCTCGGCAGCGAAACCCGCACCGCCGTCGCCTCCAACGACCTGGTCGAGATCGTCAGGGTAACGAAAGGACGCCAGCCGGTGCGCGACGAAGAGCTGGAGAAGAGCGGCACCGTGCTCCCGAGCAATCTGCCTGATATCGAGCTTGGTCGGAGCGCGATCGAGGAACAGATTACCCAGCGCGCCCGTCAGAAAATCGAGGGCTTCGGAATTGAGCTGCTCGACGAGCGATTCAAGCGGAGCAAATACAACCCGGCCGTCGCTGAAAAAATCATTGAACGGATGTCGAGCGAACGGCACCAGATCGCATCGAAGTTCCGTTCCGAAGGGCGCGGCGAAGCGGCCAACATCAATGGACAAAAGGAGAGTGACGTTGCTTCCATTCAGTCTGCCGCGACCCGCAATGCGCTCAAGACCGAGGGCGAAGCCGATGCGGAAGCGGCGCGGATTTACGCCGCGGCCTATGCTTCGCCCGAGGCCGAGAGCCTCTACTCCTTCAGTCGCCGGCTGGAAGTGGCGCGCGATGCTTTCGCGCGTGACACGACCGCGGTCCTCTCGACCGGGAGCGACTTCGGCGGCGTCCTGAAATCGATCGGCAACGCCGGGAAGCCGCCGGCTCCGACCGCGACTCCAGCGCGCTAGTTGCGCGCGATCGTTGGGCGGACGACTCGTTCTGCGAGATGAAGAAGCAATTTGCTCTTTGCCTGCTCGTCGCAGGGCTCGGTTGCATCCTCGGCGGGTGCGCGGCCGATCAACAGGCGACCGCCGATAATCCGAATGGGGTCGAGTCGAGCGGCGTGAAAAGTTATGGCGAAGCGAGCGTCCTTTACGGACACGGCGCCGGTCATTAGGGGCGTGATGACTTCCGTTGCGTGGTAGCTCGATTCGTTAGGGCAAGACCAGGTCTGCGCCCCGGGTTCCCGTAGAGCGAAGGATCCAAATCGAGATGCCGCTCTCCGGACAGCCCATCACAAGAGTTCGCTACTTGACCGACGAAAGTAAATTATGTCCGGTCATCTCAGCCGGTTTTGGCAAACCGAGCAGGAAAAGCAGGGTCGGTGCGATGTCGGCCAGGATCCCGCTCTCCAGCCGAAAGTTCTTCGCGTCCTCCGCGACATAAATCAGGTGCACCAGGTTGGTCGTGTGCGCGGTGTTGGGCGAGCCGTCCGGATTGCGCATCAGCTCGCAATTGCCGTGGTCGGCCGTGATGAGAAGCTTCCCGCCTAACGACAGCACGGCGGGAATGAGCCGAGCGACGCAAGCGTCGATCGTTTCAACCGCCTTGATGCCCGCTGCGACAACTCCGGTGTGTCCGACCATGTCGGGATTGGCGTAATTCAGGATGATCAGATCGTATTGATCGAGCCGGCTCGAAACTTCGTCCGTCACCTGCACGGCGCTCATCTCGGGCTGCAAATCGTAGGTCGCGACCTTGGGCGATGGAATGATCTTGCGATCCTCGCCCGGCGCCGGTTTCTCGACCCCGCCGTTAAAGAAATAAGTGACGTGCGGATATTTTTCCGTCTCGGCGATGCGCAACTGTTTCCTGCCCGCCGCGCTCACGACATCGCCAAGAATGTTCTTGAGTGACTGCGGCCCGAAAACGATCGGGCATTCATAAGTCGCGTCATACTCGGTAAGGGTGACGTAATGCACGCGCGGCCAGACTTCCCGCTCGAAGCCGTCGAAATCCTTGAAAAGAAACGCCTGCGAGAGCTGCCGGGCGCGATCGGCTCGGAAGTTGAAGAAGATGACGGTATCGCCATCGTGGACGCGCTGTTCGTTTGGCTGGGCGAAGATCAGCGCCGGCATGAACTCGTCCGTCTTTCCCTTGGCGTACTGCCGGCTGACCGCGACCGAAGGCGTGTCCTCGGCGAACTTCCCCGCGTCCCAGAGCACGATCGCGTCCCAGGCCAGCTTCGTCCGGTCCCAGCGCCGGTCGCGATCCATCGCGAAATAGCGGCCGACAACCGTGATGATCCGCGCGCCGCTCTTCGCCAGCCCGTCGGCGCAGGTCGTCAGGTAATCCACTCCGCCAGTCGGCGAGGTGTCACGCCCGTCGGTGATCGCGTGCACGAGAATCTGCTCCACGCCCGCTTCCTTTGCCGCCGCGGCCAGCGCGACCAAATGCTCATAGTGGCTGTGTACGCCGCCATCGGAAACCAGCCCGATGAAATGCAGGCGTCCGTTGCGCGCCTTCGCGAAGGCCTCCTGTAAGACCTCGTTCCGCTCCAGCTCGCCGTCCCCGATCGCCTTGTTGATCCGAGTCAGATCCTGATAAACGATCCGGCCCGCGCCGAGGTTGAGATGGCCAACCTCGGAGTTTCCCATCTGTCCCGCCGGCAGTCCGACGTCTTCGCCGCTCGCACTCAGCGTAGTGCAGGGATATTCGCGATAGAGCCGATCGTGAAACGGTGTTTGCGCGAGCAGGGTAGCGTCGCCGTTCTTTTCCCGCTCCGCTTTTCCGCCCGGATTAATTCCCCATCCGTCGCGGATGACCAAAACGATCGGCTTTGCCATAGAGCGCAATCTCCCGATGCGCGCCCGGCCCTCAAGCGGTTTCCGGTGGCTACGGGATTGACAACGCGGCCTGCCCCTCGCTCTATCGACTGGATGAAATGGCGCAACCAGATCCTGGCGCTTCTCTGCCTGGCGGTCTTCATCGCCTTTGGGGTGCTCTATTTTCGCCATTGGGTGGTGCAAAAACCGTTCGGAATCGTGCTCTTCGTCGGTGAAGGCCTGACTCCTGATCGGATCGCGGCGACCCGCGCCTACGCAGGCGGGGCGAGCACGCGGCTGGCGATCGAGTCGCTGCCTGCGATGGCGCTGCTGACGAATTACTCGCAGGACTTCGCGGTGCCCGACGAAGCCGCCGCCGCGACCACTCTTGCGACCGGCGTAAAGGTCAACAATCGCAGCCTCGGCATCGGGCCTAACGACAAACGCTTGCGCAGCATCATTGATCTCGCACGCGACAAGGGTCGCGCCATCGGCGTGGTGACAAACGGCCGGCTGACGGATCCGACGGTGGCGGCGTTCTATGCCACCGGCAAAGGCGACGTCGCGCAGCAACTGGCGGACGAGAAAAAAATCGACATCGCGCTCGGCGGCGGCCGGGCAAATTTTCTTACCGGAAGCGAAAGGCGGCCGCCGCACGGATGGGCGCGACCTGATGCTGGAGATGCGACGCAACGGCTACGAGATCGTGCGCAACAATGCCGAGCTCGAAGCCATCCCACAGTGGCGACGGCCGAAGTTGCTCGGCCTTTTCAGCGAAGGCGAGATGGCTTACGCAAACGAAATCGCCGCCGGCAGCGAGCAACCGTCGCTGGCCGACATGACCCGGCGCGCCATCCAGTTGCTGCAATGGAACACGAGTGGTTACCTGCTGATCGTTGATGCCGGCCTGATGGGTTCCGCCGCGCGCGAGAATCACGGCGAGCGCACCCTGGCGGAAACGCTCCAACTGGATCAGGCGATCGCGGTCGCAGGGAATTACGCCGGTGACAAATCAACCATTCTGGTTGCCGGCAATTTTGGCATCGGCGGGCTCTCGCTCAATGGATTCCCGTTCCGACGCGACAGCGGGGTTGCGCTGCTCGGGATCAATTCATCCGGTGAACCGGCCCTCACGTGGGCAACGGGACCGAATGGAATCGTCACTCGCAGCCTGCCGCCGGGCTCCGCCCCGGAAGATCCCGCTCCGCCCGGCGAAGGTCCGGCTCCGGCCGGCGGACAGGAACCGGCCGCAGTTTACGCGCCCTGGGCCCGCAACACTGTCGACGACGTGCTCGCCGCGGGAAGCGGGCCAGGAACGGAAACGCTGCACGGTTTCCTCGACAACACGATCATTTTCAAAATCATGGCCGATCAGCTGTAGCCGCTTCGAGCGAGATAACGGGCGCAGTCCCTCATTCGTAGCGCAACGCCTCGATCGGGTCGAGGCGGGCGGCTTCGCGCGCGGGATAGAAACCAAAGAAGATCCCGACCGCCGCGCTAACGAAAAACGCGGCCACGATCGATGGAATCGAGATAAGCGTCGGCCAGTGCGCCACAACCGAAAGGACGCGCGAAGTGCCAAGCCCGAGCAGAATCCCGATCACCCCTCCGATCGCGCTCAAGGTCACCGCTTCGATCAGGAATTGGGTGAGAATGTCGCGGCCGTGGGCACCGACAGCGAGCCGCACGCCGATCTCGCGCGTACGCTCGGTCACGCTCACGAGCATAATGTTCATGATCCCGATACCGCCGACGACGAGCGAGACGCTGGCGATCGCGCCTAACAACAACGTCATGACCTTCGAAGTGGCCGTCGCTGTTTCCGCGATCTCCTGCTGATTGCGTACCGTGAAATCATCGTCGCTTCCGGGACGAATGTTGTGCCGCTGGCGCAGGAGCGACGTAATCTGCTGTTGCGCCGGCTCGAGATCGTCCGTCGTGGCAACCTGCACATCGATGCCGCGCAAGGTGGTGCCGCCGACGACCCGTTTCATCGCGCTGGTGTAAGGCATGATAACGATGTCGTCCTGATCGGTGCCCTGCGGACTCAGCCCTTTGGGCGTCAACACTCCGGTGACAAGAAAAGGCACGCCCTTGATCCGCAGAACCTGTCCGACCGGATTCTGCGCGCCAAAAATCTGCTTCGCCGTCGTCTGGCCGATGACGCAAACCTTGTTCGCGCTTCGCACATCCTGTTCGCTGAAAATCGCACCGTCGCTCAATGGCCATTTTCGGATGTCGAAATATTCGGGCGATTCGCCATAGATGCGGGTAAACCAGTTTTGATTGCCGGCCGAGACCTGGCCGGTCGAGACGATTTCGTCGCTCACCGCGATCACGCCGGGCACTTCGCGGCGAATTGCGTCGGCATCTTCGATCTTCAATGTGCCGGCACTGCCCCAACCGGTATGAACGCCGCTCGCCGTGACGCTGCCGGAGAAAATCAAAATCACGTTCTCGCCCAGGCTCGCGATCTGCGCTTCGACCTGCGCCTTCGCGCCGTTGCCGATGCTGACCATGGCAATGACCGCGCCGACTCCGATGATGATGCCGAGCGCAGTCAGGACCGAGCGCAGCTTGTTTCGGCGCAAAGCGCGAAAGGCAATCTTGAGGGTCGAGTTGATCTTCATAATCGCGCCTCGGTCTCGACCATCTCGGAGAGTTTCTTCGCCTCGACCTCCGCCGAGAGCCGCTGTTTTACGAGTCGGTCGTACTGCACCAGACCGTCGCGCATCACGATGTTGCGCCGGGCGTAGGCGGCGATGTCCGGTTCATGCGTGACCATAATGATGGTGATGCCGCGCTCGTTCAGTTCCTGGAAGATGCCCATGATCTCGACGCTGGTGCGGCTGTCGAGGTTGCCGGTCGGCTCGTCGGCCAGAACCACTTCCGGGTCGTTGATCAGGGCGCGGGCAATCGCCACGCGCTGTTGCTGGCCACCCGAAAGCTGACTTGGATGGTGATCTTCGCGGCCGGCGAGGCCGACCGAGGCGAGGACCTTTTCGGCCCGGGCCTGCAACTCCGCACTCGTCAGGCGATGCTCGCCGTAGAGAAGCGGCAGCTCGACGTTTTCCAGCGCCGAGGTGCGGGCGAGAAGATTGAAGCTCTGAAAAACGAAACCGAGTTTGCGATTGCGAATATCGGCCAACTGATCGCGACCGAGGTTTGAAACATCGAACCCGTCGAGGAGATAGCGCCCCTGCGACGGACGGTCGAGGCAACCGAGGATGTTCATCAGGGTCGACTTCCCGGAGCCGCTCGAGCCCATGACAGCGACGAACTCCCCGCGTGCGATCTCGAGCGAAACGCCGCAGACGGCGTGCACATCGACCTCGCCGGTCCGATAGATTTTGTGAACGTCCTCCAGCCTAACGACCGCTTGATCCGCCATCCTGTCTTCCCTAGAAATGGCGCCCGCCGCCGAATGGATTGTTGCTTTCCGACGCCTGCGCGGCTTTGCCCATCGCAGCGGTAACGACGTGATCGCCCTCTTTCAGCCCGGAGATGACCTCAGTGTAAATGCCATCGCTGATTCCCGTTTTGATCTTGACCGGCTCCGGTGTGCTGGAGCCCGAAGGCAAAAGATAAACCGTCTTCTCGATCTGATGCGGTCCCGATTTTACACCCTGAGTTCGGTGCCAGGAAGGACCGCCCGAGGAAGTAGAGGGCGCGGCCACGGCCGGCTGGAAGCGCAGCGCCGCGTTGCTGACTTTCAGGACATTATCGCGTTGGGCGACGATGATCGAGACATTCGCGGTCATCCCGGGTTTGAGTTTCAGGTCGGCATTGTTCACGCCGATGACGGTGTCGTATGTTACGACATTCTGCACCGTGGTGGGCGCGTTGCGGACCTGCACGACGTCGCCATGGAAGGTGCGATTCGGGAAAGCGTCGACCGTGAAATCAACCTTCTGCCCCTGCTCGATCACCCCGACGTCCGCCTCCGCGACGTTGGTGTCGATCTGCATCTTGGCGAGATCATTCGCGATCGTGAAGATGACGGGCGCCGACAAGCTGGCGGCCACCGTCTGGCCTACGTCAACGCTGCGCGAGATAACGGTCCCGTCGATCGGCGAAGTGATCGTGCAATGCTCCAGATCGGTCTTCGCCTTGTCGAGCGCGCCCTGTTTGATCATGACGTTCGCCTCCGCCTGGTGGAGGGTGGCGATGGCCTGGTCGAGATCGGATTGGGCGGAGCTTTGTTTCTTGACCAGATCCTGGGTGCGAGCGGCGTTTATTTTGGCCAGCTCGAGCGCGGCCTGCGCACTGGCCAGATCGCCCTGCGCCTGAGTCACGGCGGCTTTGAAGACCGCCGGATCGATCTCAGCCACAACCTGCCCGGCTTTTACGTTCGAGTTGTAGTCGACATACAACTTCGAAACATTCCCGGAAATCTGACTCCCCACCTGCACGTTCACAACGGGGTTGAGAGTGCCGGTCGCAGTCACCGCCTGCGTGATCGCGCCGCGGGAAACTTCGGTCGCGCGATAGACGGCGTCGCCGGAGCTACTCCAGTGTCGATAGAGCCAGAACGCCACCAGAAGCAGCGCAAGACCGAGCAGGTACGGGTAGAAGCGCTTCATCGGCCTGGCGCCTTGATCGACTGAAGCGTGGCGTCCGTCAACCGGGGCCGCTTTGGCCGCACTTCCATTCGGAAGATTCTGCGGCCCAGCTCTGCGTGTTTGACTCAACATGCAAATACATGACAACAAGGAGGGGTGCGCCGTTACATCGAAATCTACTCGATCATGCTGCGCAACTCGCTTATCCGCGAGATGAGCTTCAAGGCGAACTTCATTCTCTGGATGATCGTGGAGGTACTCTGGTTCTGCGGTCAGATCCTTTTTTTCAGCATAATCTTTGGGCAGGTCGACCGGATCGGTGACTGGACGAAATGGGAAGTGGTGCTGCTCGTCGGCACGCACCAGATCATCGCGCAGTTGTTCCAGGCATTCTTCTTTACCAACGTCGCCAACATTCCCGAACTGGTGCGAACCGGGAAACTCGACTCACTTCTCGTCCTGCCGCTCGACAGCCAGTTTGCGGTCTCAACCAAGCAATTCGGCCTCGATAGCGTGATCAACGCGCTCATTGGGGCGTTCGTGGTCATCTTCTCGCTCCGGCAATTGCACATCGTCCCGGGCCCATGGGCGATCGTGCTGTATCTCGTCGCGCTCGGGTTCGGCATCGCGATCCATTACTCGATCATGCTCACGCTTGCCGCCGTCAGTTTTTGGATCGTTCGCGCGCAGGGGCTCGTCTACGGTTACTTTAACTTCCTCAACATCGCGCGCTATCCCGATGTCATTTTCCCGCAGGTGTTTCGCTGGGTTTTTGGCTGGGTTATTCCGGTCGTTATCGTGGCCAACATTCCGGCACGTTTGCTCATCAAATCGTTAGGCCAACCCACCTGGCTGATGTTTCACCTCGTCGTCGCCGGCACGATCGCGGCCCTGATCAGCCGCGCCTTCTGGCGCTGGGCGCTGCAGCACTATTCGAGCGCCAGTTCCTGAGCGAAATCGGCTCGCGGACGGGCGAAAGGCGACCTTCGAAATCGCGCCGAAACCGCTTGCGCTGGAAATTAATTGCCCTTAATTACCCTCCCTTCACTCCGGACGAGAGCGATACGCAGCTCCGACTAACTTCTCTATGGCTCGTTCAACCAAGAAATCATCTGCCAAAAAACCTGCGAAGAAAACCGCCGCGAAGAAAGCCGCGATACGGAAGGCATCTGTCGCCAGGAAGCGAAAGGCCCCGGCTAAGAAAAAGGCAGTGAAAGCCGCCGCCGCCCCGCGCAAGGCCGCCAAGTCGCCCAAGCTCGTTGTCAAATCGCGCAAGCCCGCAGCCAAGTTGCACAAGCCCGCGAAGTCACAGAAGGCCTCAGTCAAATCACACAAACAACCCGTTTCGGCGGTCCGATCGGCCAATAGCAAAGCCGGGAAGGCGAGCGGCAAGAACAATCAGACGTTCACGATTATCGGCAACCATGTGAAACCCAGGGAGCGGCGGCTCGATCCGTTTACCCGGTCACAGAAGGAGAAGCTCTTGCAACTGCGCGACGCGATGGTCGATTCCATGGCTGGGGTTGCGCAAGACACTTTGCGCGCACGTGCCGAGGGCAGCGAAGCCTCCGCTTTCGGCATGCATCAGGCGGATGCCGGGAGCGACGCCTACGACCGCGATTTCGCGCTCAGCCTCTTGTCGCAGGAACAGGACGCCCTTTACGAGATCGACGAAGCCTTGAAGCGGATCGATCTCGGCGCCTACGGCAAATGCGAGATGTCGGGCAAACCGATCTCGCGCGCGCGGTTGGAGGCTATTCCCTTTGCCCGTTACACGGTCGAATGCCAGTCGCAGCTCGAGAGACAGAGCAAAGCGTCGCGCGTTCGTCAGTCGGTCACCTCGCTCTTTGGCCTCACGGATGACGAAGCCCGCGAAGGCGAGGAAGAGGAGCCGGTCGCCGAGACCAAGGAATAACCAAGATGGCCCAGGAAATCATCACGCTGGAATGCACCGAAGCGAAAGCTGCCGGCGCACCCCCTTCGCGCTATATGACGACGCGGAACAAGAAAAGTCCGCGCACGCCAAACCGGCTGGAAAAGAAAAAGTATAATCCCTTCATGAAGCGACACACGCTTCACCGGGAGACCAGGTAAAATGCAACCGAAAACCGCCAAACGCCGTTCCGCCTTTCGTCGCGCCAATCGCACCATGCCCCGCCGCCGCATCGACATCGCGGCCGAGGCGATCGATTACAAAAACCCCGATCTGCTGAAAAAGTTCGTCACCGAAAGCGGCAAGATTCTGCCGCGTCGCGTGACGGGAATGCCGGCGCACATGCACCGCAAGATCACGCGCGAGATCAAGCGCAGCCGCTCGGTGCTCTTGATGAAGTAAACGGCCAACGGTCGCACGCTCTCCTACTGTAGCGGCGGTCGGCGACCGCCGAGATGCAATCGCAACAGCGCGTTCGGCGGTCATAGACCGCCGCTGCAGCCACTCGGCCGGACGACGAAATCGGCCGGCCGCGCGGCGGAATCTTTGATCTTGTCTCTCGCGAATTACGGGAGGACGCGATCGGTCAGGGTATCGTGGTGCAAGGCGCAGTGATTACGGAGCTCAAACCAACCGCCTTGGTTCTTGTTCGACTGCGCGGTGCTGTTCTTCTCACCTTCGGCATACTTGTCCCAGCTGTCGTAGCGGACGATGCCGAGGAAATTCCAAGGCGCGCCCTCCAGGTGAGCGAGGAGGACATTACCCGAAGCTGTGTCGCCCGGGGTGGCTTCGCTCAACATTTTCTCCAACTCATCGCGATGACCAGGCGCGGCCCGATAATCGGAGACGACGTAGACCGAGCCCGAACTCTTCGCGGCGTCATCGAGCCCTAACGCTTTCGAAAAATCCGACCAGGACGGGCCGGCGACAAAAGTGTCGTTATGCCATTCGGTCAGGGTACGCTGTTGGGGCGTCATCGGCGTCCCGCTCATATCGACGGTCGCCTTGGCGCCGATGTGCTCGATCGCCACGAAATCCCAGGAGTCACCATCCTGATGGCGCAGGACGATTCCCTTACTATTGGGATGATCCGGATCGGGCTGCTTCAACCAATCCTGTAATTCCTTCGCTTTGCCGAGAGCCGATTTGACGAAGAAGACATGGTAAACATCGGTCCGCTTCGGAGCCACGGCAGCTTTGGCAGCAGCAGAAGTTTGCTGTGCATGCACGCTCAAGAGCGGCATGAATATGAGGAGCGCGAAGGCGCGCGTGAGTCGTTTCATTTGTTTCTTTCTTGTTGGTTAGCGTCGAACCCGAGCTATTTCAGGTTCATTATGCCGTGTCAAGGTCCCGCTCGACCGGTTAGGCTTTGCGCGTCTTCTCGCCCTGCTCGATCAGCTTCCAGAATTCACGTGTCTTCCCAAGCTGATCGTCTTCCGCCATCGGCAGTTTGCTACGGAAAAGAAAATCCCTCAGCGTGTTTTTGTGCAGGACACGATGCACCGTGATGCCTTCCGGGCTGCGCTCGAAGTAGATGCGGTAATCTTTCGCGCGATAACGATGGAGCTTTTTCCCCTCGCGCTCGATCACCCCGAAGCGACTCGTGTCGAGATTGTCGAGGTCCTCAGGCAAAATCTGGAACTCGGCGAGGAGGTCGAGCTGGAGCGTCTTCGGCAACGCCGCCATCTCCGCCGCGCTCAGTTCGTTGAAGATGATTTGGAACATGGGTTTTGTTTAGTCGTTGCAGCGTTAAAGAGTTGAAGGATTAAGGCGGCCGAGGCGCGGCCATTTCATCGCTTTAACGTATGTACACCCGCCGCACCCGGCTGCCAATGCCGGTGAAAATCTCCCACGCGATCGTTCCCGCGCGCGCCGCTAGCTCCGCGACGAAAATTTCCTCGGCTCCCTGTCTGCCAATCAGAACGACTTCGTCGCCCAGCTCAACGTCAGGCAACGGAGTCACATCCACCATGGTCAGGTCCATCGTAACGCGTCCGAGTACAGGACAGCGTTGACCGCGGATCAAAACCGACGCGTCACGGTTCGAGAGCGAGCGTGGGAAACCATCCGCGTAACCAGCACTGATCGTGGCGACCCGCATCGACCGCGAGGTGATAAAGGTGCGCCCATAACTGATGCTGCGCCCCGCCGGAAGACCGCGCAGGAGTGCGACGCGTGACTTCAGGGCCAGGACGGGCTGAAGAACTTTCTGTTCCGCCGGGAGCGGAGCGCTGCCGTAGAGCATGAGCCCGGCGCGCACAATGTCGAAGCGATGTTTCGCGGCACCGAGAATGCCGGCGCTGAGCAGGACGTGCACTTTGAAGGAGCCGGGCGTGCGCGCACGCATTTGCCTAACGAGTTGGTCGAACTGGGTGAGCTGGCTTTCGGTAAAAGCGGCGTCTTCATCCGCCACCGGCAGATGAGTCGAGATGCTGTGGATGATGAGATCCGGCACCTGCGAAAGCTTTCCCAGCTCGGCGATCGCGTCATCCTGCCAGCACCCCATGCGACCCATCCCGGTGTCGATCGCAAAGTTGATTCCCACTTGATTGCCGGCGAAGGCGCGGGCTTCCTCAAAACTCGAGACAGAGGCGATGAAGCCTTGTTCGCGGATCGCCGCCCGCTCCTGCGGGAGCGAGGGACCAAGGATCAAAATCGGATGCGGTAATCCGCTGGCGCGCAGCTCCTGCGCTTCATGCAGATTTGCGACCCCGAAAATCTGCGCTTCTTCCCGCAAAGCGGAAGCCACCTCGACCATTCCGTGGCCGTAGCCGTTCGCCTTCACGACCGCGAGCAGGGCGACCTCCGGCCCAACCCGCTCCCGGGCGACGCGGGCGTTATGGCGCAGCGCTGCCTGATCGACTTCCGCCCAACAACGATCTGTGCCTAACGAATTCATCTTGCCGGAGTCGTAATGTACGGCGGGCGCAGGTAAATCGGTTCCAGCGTTTCGTCGGGTTGCCCGTTCGTGCGGCCGCGCGAGTTCTATCAACCGCAGAGCCGAGGGATATTCCATGATCACCTTCTCAAATTGTTCCAGTGGCTGCGTCGCAAGGACCGGCAACGCCTGCGCATCGCGTAGCTTCGCCCGAATCTCCTCCTCGCTCGCGAGCATCGGTCCTTCCACGCATTGCCCATCGCACCACGACGGCGAAGACAAACGAATTCCGGCGCGCGTCGCCGACAAACAGATATTCCGCCCGATCAATCGCGCAGATCGAGGGAAGGCCGCACAGGCGCGCGCCGGACGCGACGCGCAAGACCAAGCGCGGTGGCAATCGCGATCCGTACTCCCGCATAGGAGCCGGGACCGAGCCCGACCACGATGAGATCAGGTGGAGCGCCTTCTCGATATACCGCGCGCAGATTTTCGTAGAATAATCCGGAGTTCTTCCGATCCGCCGGGAAAGCCCGGACCTCGCTTTGTCCGTCCTCGTCACGAAACGCCACGCTGCCAACTGGCGAGGAAAGTTCCAGGGCAAGCACCTTCATTCTTTCTCCTCGGTGACGATGCGTTCCGTCTCAGCGCCCATCTCAAGTTGCAGCCAGCGCGTGCGCGCGGGCAAGACTTGGGGAAAGCGATCCGCCCACTCGATCACGGTCACGCCGCGCTCCTCGAGATATTCGTCGAAGCCGATCTCGTCGATTTCGGAGCGTTCTTTCAGCCGGTAAAAATCAAAGTGAAAAACCGGGAGCCGGCCGCGCCGATATTCATGAACGAGTGTGAAGGTGGGGCTGGTCGCCTCTTCCGCACTTCCAAGACCCTGGAGCAGACCTTTGACAAAATGCGTCTTGCCTGCGCCGAGGTCACCGACTAACGCGACGACATCGTTAGGCTGGAGGGTCTGCGCCCAATCGCGTGCGAAGGCGATCGTTTCTTCCACGCTATTGAAAGTGAAGGTAGCCATGGGGCAATTGCTGACTGCTGAGCGCTGATTGCTGATTGAGGCGCCCGATGCGTGTCAGTGGGAGTCGCGGGAACATTTTCCGCCATTTTTTTTCGAGAACCGCAGCGACATTAGGCGAAAGCGCGAAAAGCAATTCGTAATCTTCACCGTCGCTGATCGCCGCTTCGATTGAGCAGTCACGCGCGCGAGGAAGAGCGTTCTTGTCGATCTCGAAACCCGACCCCGCTCGCTTTTGCCAGGCGCGGCAGGTCGGCGCCAAGGCCGTCGCTTAGATCCATCAGCGCGTGGACGCGGAAGTTTTTGGTCAACCAGCGCGCCTCATTGATTCGCGGAACGAAGTTCAGATGGTGGCCTTTGTTCTGAACCGCCGAGCCGACCGGTAACAAAAAGGATGTCGCCGCCCTTGCCACCACTTCGCAGGACGCAGCGCTTCTTTTCGACCGAACCGCGTAGCGCTGATCGAAATCACGATCGGTCCTCTCGTGCTGCTCGTTTCCCCGCCGACAATCGCGACATCGAACCGACCTGCGGCGCGCTCCAGGCCCCGGTAAAGTTGCGTCATCCAGCGTGTCTCGC
The DNA here is from genome assembly GCA_963776615.1 of uncultured Verrucomicrobiae bacterium. Lineage (GTDB taxonomy): Bacteria > Verrucomicrobiota > Verrucomicrobiia > Chthoniobacterales > UBA10450 > Palsa-1392. The sequence goes on along the minus strand of CAVZNJ010000020.1, from coordinate 268,862 downwards.
GCTCAGCTGGTGCGACCAGCGTGACGACCGCATAGTGCGGCAGACCGGACATCGCAGCGAAGTCACTCAGCGTTCGCATCATCGCCTTCCAACCGACGCGTGTCGGCTTTTCGTTAGGCAAGAAATGCACGCCTTCGACCACGCAATCCGTCTTCAGGAGAAGCAAACGCGTCATGCGCCGGTCCCTTCAGAACCGCGCAATCGTCGCCCGGCCCGGCAACGACGTCCGACCGCGTTTTGAGGCGCGCCACCAGCTGCGCGATCAGCCGGTCCTCACCCAACTCGCGCAATTTCATTGCGGGAACAGATCGGGAAAGGCGAGCGCGCTGAGGGAGAAGAAATTGAAGAGCGCGTGCATCGTCATCGAAACGAGGATCGAGCCGCTCCATTCATAGGCAAGGGTGAAGCAGCCGCCGAGAACAAAGAGCGGCAGAAGGCTCGGTAGATGCGACGTGCACCGCCCCGAAGAGGAGCGCATTCAGGACCAGACCCGGGCCGCGTCCGAGGTAGCGCTTGAGCACGCCATAAAGAAAAAAGCGAAAAATAAACTCCTCCGCGAAAGGAGCAATCGTGATCGCGAGGACAATGATGAGGATTCGCTCATGGAGCGTTTCCGAGCCGGTAAACATCTCCACGATCTGTTGTTTGCTCGACCTCCGCCTAACATCCACGCGAGATCCCGTCGGCCGCAAAGAGCAGCGGATAAGCGGCAAAAAGAAGAACCGCCGCCGTGCTCACGATCCGGCCAAAGCCGAGCCGGGAAAATCCGCCTAACAATGTCACACTGAAGCCGCGGAGCTCGAGGAGCACGGTCAGAAGGGTAACGACATAAGTGAGAAGCCGCCCGTGAGCAGAAGATCCCGCGTCTGAAAAACCGGATTGTCGCACTTCGGAGGCGGCGAGGAGATTGAGGAGAAACCAGCCGACGAGCAGGATCGCCGCGATCGCCTCCGGGTAACCAAGCTGTCTCTCGCCTAATGATGCCGCGCCGTCGCACCATGACCTGGCGATAGAGTGAAAGGTAAACATACAGGGCCGCGACGACGAGCAGCGTCTGGATCAGGCTGTCGAACATCAGGCGCCGCGCTGCTAGGGGGCGTAGTAACCGGGCAGAAAATAGGCGCGTCCACTCTCCAGTTTCGGCGTCAGTTGATCCGGCAGTGAGAGCTCGATCTTGCCCTCGCCGCCACTCGTCAACAGCCGAAACAAACGACCGAGACCGAAAGGCGGCCCGTACTTGACCACCTTGGCATCGGTGGCATCACCGAGCTCCTTCGCTTTCGCGTAGGCATCCTCAAGCTGGCCCAGACCGTCAATCAGCTTGTACTCGAGCGCGTCGCGTCCGGAAAGAATGCGGCCATCCGCGATCCCATTGCGCAAGGTTTCTGCGGGCAGGTTTCGTTCCTTGGCCACAATCCCGAGAAACCGATCGTAGGTCTTCATAATAAAGCTCTGCACCAATTCGCGTTCCTCGGGCGTGATCGGGCGCGCGCCATTGAGCATGTCCTTGAATTTCCCGCTTTTGAAGACCACCGAGCTCAGCCCAATCTTGTTGAAGAGCTGCTCGTAATTCAGCGTCTGGATGATGACCCCGATGCTGCCGGTGATACTGGTTTCGTTCGCCATCAGGTATTTTCCGCCGCAGGAAACATAGTAACCGCCCGAGGCCGCGAGCGATTCCATGTAGACGACCACGGGTTTCTTCGCCCGTGTCTTTACGACTGCGTTGTAAATCATGTCCGAGGCGGTCACTTCGCCGCCCGGCGAATCGACCTCCAGCACGACCGCACGCACATTGGAGTCGTTTCGCGCCTGCTCGAGCTCCCAGCGCAAGTCGTCCACCATCGATTCGCCAACGTTGCCGGCTACTCCAGTGCTGATGAGACCGCGGAGGGAGATGACCGCGATCTTCTTCGGCTCCGCGACTTCCTTTCTCCAGAATCAACTCACGAAACCGCGGGCGGGTTTCCACCTCGCCTCCCACCCTCAACTGGCGGAAGGCGATCGCAGCGAGAATGAAATTCACCAGCACGCTGGCACAAAGGGCCACGAACAAAAAAATGCTCAGACAACCCAGTTTTCGATTCGCCATGCCGGGATGCAATCGCCGAAGATCGGCGGAGGCACAAGCGCTTTTCCGGAGAAAACCGTGCGTCGCCGCAGCTGGCAAAGAAGCTGCTCTTGCTTTGTGGTAATTATGACACCGTTAAGTCCAAGCGGTCATCTCCAGAAGAGCGAGGCAGCGGTTCGGCCGCGACCGGAAGCACCGCACCAAAGCCGCCCGGCGCCCACGAAAGAAGGCTCCTGTGGTCGACGCTGATGAAGAAAAGATTCGTCCCGCGGTCGGCACGCTATCCCGCACCAAGAGCCTCCTCCTGGCCGCGCTCAAGGTCTGGGAGCTAAAAAACGGGATCCGCGATTAATTCAGCGGCGGCCGTGTCGGCCGCGGAGCCAGGCCTGCCCGCGAATTTCTGGCAGTAAAGCCTCCCCCTCCCTGCGGGCGACACGCCCGCCTCTACATCCACCCCCCGAATCGTTAGGCGTGCGATTTCTGCCAGCAATTGTAGGGCAGCGCGACACGACTACGAGCGGGTCAGCGCGACTCAGTCTGGGTACGCGCGTACAGGAGCCCCCGGGTGAGGGGCTCCTGCGAAGAGGCTGAGGAGGCAATCAGCCTTGCACGGTAATGCGGGTGGCTGTGACTGTGCCAGTGACCTCGAACAGGAAGTTCCCATTCAAGTCGTAGAACTTTTGGTCGAAGGTGCCGCCATAGGTGCTGCCGTCGGCGCCGACGGTATTGGTTTGCGTTTCCAAAATGCGCCCGTTGAACACTCCGTTCGCATCGTATGTATAGACGACGTGATACAGATGGACGGTGCCGTTGGCCGTCTGTTTGAAGGTCCCCTGGCAGACTGCGCCCGGGGCAATGGAATTGACTTCGAATTCCAAGCCATCGCTGTGCCACTGGTCATAGGTCTCGAACAACTGCGTCGAGCCCTGGAAGTAATGGACGTTCCACAAGCCAACGATGGATGGACGCCCGGCGGCTTGGGTGGCCGGCGTCAGTCCGAAGCAGGCCAGAACCAGCGCGACGAGCGCCGGTAAGGTCTTTCGATAATAGTGAGTTTGATTGTGCATATGTTGGTTTCCTTTTTGTTTTGTTGTTTAACCGTCACTGGTAATGCAGGAACTCCGGCCGAAGGTTACGCGACTGGCCAAAGAAAGAGTGGCGCAGGTGACGAAGGCTTCCTCCTTCGACAACTTCCGGGGCTTTGCCGAAGGCGGCGGAAACGGTGCTATTTGAAAGTCGTTTCCTTGGGAGCGAGCGAAGCGACGATTTTCTCGAACCGCGGATCGCCCCTGAGTGGATCCCAGAAGAGGTCGAGACGCAGATCGCCGTAGGTGGACGCCGCACGGAATTTTCGCGAGATCTTCGAGCTGCTTAAACGCGAGATCGCGTTCTCCGGTCCACGCGTAAATCACCGCGAGACAATAAAGTGACATCCGCACCCTCGAGCGCATTTGTTGCGAGCGGCACAAGTTCGACTGCCTGGTGGCCCTCCGCGGAGTGCCTCTTGTTTTCGCCCAAGGTGAGCGTCGATGATGCCCAACGCTGGAGATGCAGGCCCGTAACCAGACGCGCGCGTGGACACTTTCCTCCTGCCCCGCTCGGGCTGCGATGAATTCGGTGCGAGCCGCGACCGGATCTCCTTTCATGTGAGCAACCAAACCCATCCAAAATAGACGGCTCAGTTCGACTGCGTCATTCGTCCTGCTGAGCTCATCTTCACGCCTTGCGCCAGCGCGAGGGCACGATCGGCGGCGACGAAGTCGCGTTCGTAACAAGGCAAGCTGAACGCTCGCGCCCGACAAATCATCAATCAGGGAGGGATCATCTGCCAGAATCTTCCGCAGTAGCGCGCGTAACGGCCGGGTATCAGCTCGCGAGGCGAGGTCGAGACATGCACGACCAAACTGTAATTCAATGGACTTTGGGTCGAGCGCGAGACGCGCGATCGATAACGTGCGTGGCCTGTCGCGTAAGAGCGCATGGAAACCGTAAGTCGTCTTGAGATTGTCCAGAGCGGTGCGGGTTTCGTGGGTCCAGGTCGACCGCACGTTCCAGTTCGCGCACGGCCTCGGACCATCGGCCCTGCCGTCGGTCGATGAGTCCAGTCACCTGGCGATTCGGGCATTGTTAGGCAAGGTACGCCTGGCAATCGCCAACTCGGCGTGCGCACGATCGTAGTCGGAGTATCCCCAATACAGGTGCAGCGCCTGGGAGAGGTGAGCTTCACCCGAATCTGGTCCCAATCGAAGTGCCAACTTCACCGCGGAATCTGCCCGAGCCAGTCGCTCGGGTGTTTTATCGCCGTTGGAAGTAGAGAAAATCATGGGCCTGAGCCAGCTTGCAATAGGCGAGAAGAAATGTCGGATCGCGTGCCGATTGCCTCATTGAGGAATTCTATCCCGCGGAGCGTCATCCGGTCGGAATTCTGCGGATCGAAGGTCGGATCGATCAAAGCCACCGCCGCACATAAAGGTCGTAGGCACGAGGTCCTTGGTCGGTGGCTTTTCGATCGCCGCCTTTTCGTTAGGCGAGAGTTTGGCGTGCAATTGCTCCGCGATCGTCTGCGCGATCTCGCTCTGGACGGCGAAAATGTCGCTTCACATCGCGGTCGTACTCGCTCGGCCCAGACATGTTGGATCGGTCCGCGTATCGATCAGCTCCGTATTCAAACGAATCTGCCCGCCCGCTCGGCGCACGCTTCCCTCCAGGACGATAGGCGACCTTCAGGGCCTGGCCAATGTTGCGCGCGTTCTGCTTTCCGCGGTAATCCATCACGCTCGTGCGGCTGATGACTTTCAGGTCCGCGATTCTGCGCCAGCCCGGTCAGGATTTCGTCCTGGACGCCATCGGCGAACGCGGCGTCCGCTTTGTCGCCGTCGAGATTCTCAAAAGGCAGCACGGCGATGCCTGCGGGTGGGAGTTCGGGCGCGCGCCTTGCCAACAGCATCCCAATGGCCGCCAGGAATGCCGCCGACAAGGGAATCAACGCCGCCGATGGTGGGATTGCGTCGAATCCACTTGCGGCCTCGCGTGAAAATCCCCGTCCGCCGCGCCTGAATGGGCTCATGGCCCAACCAGCGTTCGAGATCTTCGGCCAGCGCGAGGGCCGAGGGATAGCGGCACGTGGGATCTTTCTCGAGGCACTTCAGACAGATCGTGCTCAGGTCGCGATCTACTTTGGGATTCCAAAGGCGCGGATTTCGCGGCTCGGCTTCCAGAACGAGACGGATGGTTTCATAGGTTGTGCCACCGGCGAAAGGCGGATGACCGGTGAGCAATTGGTAAAAAACTGCGCCGAGCCCGTAGACGTCGGTCGCACTCGTGAGTTGCGCGCTTTCTCCCGCGCTTGTTCCGGCGCGATATAGCTCGGCGTTCCCAGAACCTCCAGTGTCCGAGTTACCGTGCTGTCGGTTTCCACCAGGCGTGCCAGGCCGAAATCGGCGAGGTGAGGTTCGCCCTGGGTATCAAGCAGGATGTTTCCGGGCTTGATGTCGCGATGCAAAATGCCGCGCTCATGTGCGTACTGCACGGTGCGGGCGAGACTGGCGACGATTTCTGTCGCGCGCCGCAAGGAGATAGCTTCGCGCCTAACGAGTTGATCGAGTTGCCCGCCCTCCTCGAGTTTCATGCTGAAGTAACAGGCGCCGTCGCGCTCACCGATTTCGTAGATCGGGATAATGCGTGGGTGCTCCAGGCTGGCGGCCGCTTCGGCCTCGCGCCGGAAACGTTTCAAATGCGTCTCGGTCGCCCAGTGCCCAAGCGCGATCACCTTTAGCGCAACGATCCGGTTCAGACTCTTCTGGCGCGCGCGATAAACGACCCCCTGGCCGCCACGACCGATTTGCTCCAGCAATTCGTAGTCGCCAAACTCTCCCGGGATTGGTTCATGCGCCTCATCATCCTTCAGCAAATCGAGACCAGTTTCCAAAAGGCACGCCGGACAATAATCAGTCGGGGCGTCGGCGAAGATTCTCGCGCCGCAGCTCTCGCAGAGTCTGATGCCGCCGTCCATCGTCTGGCCGGCGTGATCTTTGGTCATCTCCATGGTTAATGCAGAAGATTCGGGGCAAGGTTACGTCCGCAGAACCGCAATCAGATGGCGGAACTCGTCGTCAAGCTCATCGGGACCGGCAACGGTGTGGGAAATCTGTTCGCGCAAGAGCTCGCGATAGCGCACCCGGAGTCGATGAAACGCCTGTTCACGGCGTTTTCAGTCATTCCCAACTCGTCTGCGATCTCCGCCTGCGAGGGATGCCCGGGTTCACCAACGAGCAGTACCTTTAGCCGATCGAACAACAGCCTTCTCCCGTCGGCGCGGGCCCTCGTCGGTGAGACCCGCCAGAACCTGATCGAGGACCGCCATCGCCCACCTCTTTTCGTAAATCTGGTCGGCTGTCAGGCTTTCCACCGGCTCCAGATCGAACCGGTGCTGGGCAAAAATTTCGTCGAGTGAAAGCGGCTGCTGGCCGCGGCCGCGCTTAATCGCCGTCGCCCGACTTCGCTCGTTCGCCAGAAAATGCTTGAGTGAGACGAGCATGTAGGAGCGCAACCGTCCTTTCTCCCGCCGCGCTGCATCAAAGTCGCGCCGCTCCAGCCAGCGGGCGAAGAATTCCTGGGTTAAATCCTTCGCTTCTTCCACCGGATAACCTTCCCGCCTGATGAAAGCGTAAAGTGGCATCCAATAGGTCCGACAAAGCGCTTCGAGCGCCGCGTCCGCTGCGGGCGATCGGCCTTGGGCCGTGAGGACAACGCTCCAGTGAGTCGTAGCGAAAGTTGCTGCGCCGGCATCGGCCGCACCACCAGAAGCAGAAGGATTCATTAATGACTTCGACAGGTTCAATCTTGCCAAAGTCGACAGCTGCCAACAATACCAAAAGCGGTGCCGGAGTGCTTGTTGCCCCCGCCTCCGACCCGCCAAAAAAGTCTTGCCGACTCCCGACAGCCTTTGCCGTCACGCCTCGAACGTGCGCCTGGAAGGGGATTGCAGTGAAGTGGCGCCCGGTTACTTTCGTGCTACGGCGCCCATAGCTCAGCCGGATAGAGCATCGGATTTCTAATCCGACGGTCGGAGGTTCGAGTCCTCCTGGGCGCGCGCTGGCGCGCCGAGATTCGAGATTCCTTCAATCGTGAATCGATGATGCCCACGGCCCTGATTCACGCGTCTCGATCACGATTCTCGGACCCACTTCCGTTCGTGTTCAAGGAGCCACTTCTTGCGCCACAACCCGCCGCCGTAGCCGCACAGCGTGCCGTCGGCGCGGATAACGCGATGACAGGGAATGACGATCGCCATCATGTTCATGCCATTCGCCCGACCCGACCGCGCGGCGTGCGCCGGGATCGCCGAGCCGCTCGGCCATCCAGGAATAAGAACGCGTTTCGGCGACTGGAATCGAACGCAAGACTTCCCAGGCGCGCAGTTGAAACTCCGAACCAACTGGAGCGAGTGGGACGTCGAACTCGAGATTCTTCCCAGCGAAATAATCGGACAGTTGTGCGCGCGTCGCAGCGAGATGTGCATGCTCCCCTGGTACCACGCTTTTCCCCAGACGCTGGCGCAGGATCGGAAGCTCGCGTTCTAACGCGCGCCGATCCCCGAACTCGAGGAGACGCAGTCCGTCGTCATCTGCCACCGCCAGCATCGTGCCAAGCGGGGTCGTCAGACGCTCCGCGAAGAGACAATCGCGCCGTTTTGCTGCCGTCGGCGGATCGCCAAAGATCTTCGTGAACGCCTCACGGAACCCGCTCTCCGACTCGAATCCGCTACCGTTGCGTACCTCCTCCACGCTTTCGCCGCGCCGAACTTCGCGCAGGGCGAGACCCATTCGTCGAGCGCGATGATAGGCTTGAAAGGTCATGCCGTAGTAGCGCTTGAACTGGCGTCGGGCGGTCGAGGGGTCGATCGCGAGCGAGGCCAGTTCCTTGTCCGTCAGGCGACCGTCGGGCGCTTTCTCCACCTCGGCGCGCAGTCGCTCAATTAGTTGCGGCGCGGGACGGGCCGGGTCCATCGGCTGGCAGCGCAGGCAGGGACGATAGCCGCCGAGCAGCGCCTCGTTAGACGAGGGAAAAAACTCGACGTTTTCGCGGGCCGGTTTTTTTGCGCTGCAGGTCGGCCGGCAGAAAATGCCGGTCGTGCGCACTCCGACAAGGAAAATACCTTCAAAGCTCGAGTCGCGATTGACCAGCGCGCGATACATGGTGTCAGCAGGCGGAAGCAGCTCGGGAGTTTTCATGCGCGCTCGATTCTAAAAGTGTAGCACCCGCGTGTCACACTGCGCGCCTGTAAAAACGCAGTCTCCGGATTTTGCAGCAGCTTTGCGATCACCGGTTCGGGTTGGTCGTCTTCCACCACGATGGCATCGATCATGTCGCCTGCGGCATTATAAGCTCGCAGCACACGATGACGCCGGAATTCGGCCGGGTATTGATCCGCCGTAGAATAACGCGAGCAGGCATTCGCGTGGACGAAGATCGGGCCGATTTCGCCGTAGGGACGATCCGACGGGACCGATTGATACGGAAACAGGACGACGCGTTCGCCCGGTTGTGCCCATTGCAGGCAATGCCGGCATGGATAAGTGGACGGCGTATCAACTGTCGACGACGGCGTGATTTGAAGCGCCGACCTTCGCGCCGCGGCGAGCCGCTTCCGCGACCTCGGTATGGCAAAGGGAACGACGCGGTAGTTTGTTTTCATGAACTCAGCCTAAGCGCGAACTCCACGACCGCGCATCGACGGAATTCGGGCAGGTAATTCCGCTGGAAACCGGACATGCGGAAGCATGCCCCTCCGGATGGACGCGCTTTTCGGAATCACCAGCGGTGGTACGCGGGATGGCCTTCCTTCACCGCAACGAAGGTGCCGCGGCAGGTTGCGCACACTTTCCCGCCGCCCGTCAAGGTTCCCTCAACGGTCGCGCGATCGTGCGGTCGAATCGACCACTTTCGCGGAAAGGAATATCGAATCGTTCGTCGGTGTCGGACGGAGCAGCTTGATCGCGTAATCCGCCGTCACCGTGCAGGGCGGATGATCTTCGCCCGCCTGTTTCATGAGATGATACGCGGCCGTCCAGTTGCAATGGCAATCGAGCAACGTGCCAATAATGCCGCCGTTCAGGACGCCGGGAAACGCCTCGTATTTCGGCTCCGGTTTCCATTCCGCCACAACGGCGTCGCCTTCCGGAAAACTGCGGATGCGCAGGCCTTCCGGGTTGGCCGGGCCGCAACCCCAGCAGGCGTTGTGAGGCGCGTACCTTTCCTGGAGCGATGGTTTGTCGTTCATTTCATGATAGAGCGAGCTTCCAGCTTGCTCGCTTGTCCGGCGCAAGCAGGATGCTCGCGCTACACTTTGGCCCCGTTAGGCGAAACCCCCTTGTACGGGCGCATCTCCGGCCCGGTGTAGAGTGAGCGCGGCCGGATCAGGCGGTTGTGATCGTGCTGTTCCACGACGTGCGCGCACCAGCCGGCGACGCGTGAGGCGGCGAAGATCGGCGTGTTCAACGCCGGCGGGAACTCCAGCATGGTGAAAACCGGCGCGGCGTAGAGATCGACGTTGGCGCAAAGATGTTTCTCGCGCTCCATCGTGGCCTCGAGCGTTTCGCAAATCGGTACCCACTCTTCCTTTCCGACCCGCTTCCCGAGGTCGCGCGCGATCTCACGCATAATCGGCACCCGCGAGTCGCCTTTTTTATAAACGCGATGGCCAAAGCCCATGATCTTGGCCTTCTTCGCCAGCGCGTCCATCATCCATTTCTCGGCGCGATCCGGCGTCCCGATGTCGTCGAGCATTTTCATCGACTCTTCGTTAGCACCGCCGTGCAGCGGGCCTTTGAGCGTTCCGCAGGCGCTCGTGACAGCGGCATACATGTCGGCCAGGGTCGAAGCCGTCACGCGCGCGGCAAAGGTCGAGGCGTTGAACTCGTGATCGGCGTAGAGGATCAGGATCGTGTCCATCATCCGGACTTTCCAATCCTGCGGAACCTCGCCATTCAGCTTGTAGAAAAGATTGCCCGCCACGGTCAGGTCCGGGTGCTCCGCCAGGGGATCGAGACCTAACGAATGCGGTAGCCGTCCATGATCAGCGTCGAGACCTGCGCGATCAGGCGGATCGCCTTGCGGACGTTGGCGTCGTGCGAGTTGTCGTTCAAGTCGGGATCGAAAGGCGCGAGCATGGAAACGCCGGTACGCAACATATCCATCGGATGCGTCTTCTTCGGCAAGAGCCGCAGCATGTTGAGCACCTCCTTCGGCAGAGGTCGCGCAGCCGCGATCTCCATTCGAAAGCGTTGGAGTTCTCCCATGGTCGGCAGTTGACCATTGAGAAGCAGGTAGGCGACTTCCTCGAAGCTGGCTTTGTCCGCCATCTCGTGAATGTCGTAGCCGCGATACATCAGACCGGCATTGGGATCGACCCAGCAGATCTCGGTTTCACCCGCGATCACGCCGGCGAGGCCGGGGCTGTAAGCTGGTTTGGTTTCTGTGCTCATAAATTCTTCTGTGTGCGGTTCACATTCTTAACGTCCAACGTCTAACGTTCAACGCTCAACGCTCAACGTCCAATTACAGAAAAACAGCCGCGCCACGATGCCTTCATTGAGCGTTGAACGTTGAACGTTGAACGTTAGACGTTTTCTCCTCCTTTACGGCGCGGTAACCCGGCCAGCTTTCCGCCGCCGGATCATAATTCAGCGTCTCGTAAAGATCCTTCCGTGTCTGCATCCGGTCGAGCCAGTCTTCGGCCGATCCGGCCTCTTTCAAGGCCCGGAAGAATTCGTTCGTCGTTCTCATCGAAACGCGAAACGCGCTCTGCGGGAAGATGACCATGCGATAACCAAGCTCGCCCAGTTCCTGCACGCGGGAGCAGCGGACTCTTTCCGAATTCCGTCATGTTCGCGAGCAACGGCACTTTCACTTCCCGCGCGAAATCGCGGAACTCTTCCTTCGTCTGGAGTGCTTCCGGGAAAATGGCATCTGCTCCCGCCGCGACGTAAGCCTGCGCGCGCGCCACTACGCCGTCAAAATTTTCCAGCGCCCGCGAATCGGTCCGTGCAATGACAAGAAAATCGCGATCGCGTTTCGCCGCCACGGCCGCGCGGATTTTTGCCAACATCTCTTCCGTCTCGACCAGGCGCTTCCCGGCGAGGTGTCCACAGCGTTTGGGAAACTCCTGGTCCTCCAAATGGCATCCGGCCAATCCGGCGCGCTCGAGTTCATAGATCGTGCGGCCAACGTTTTCGGCGCCGCCAAAGCCGGTATCCGCGTCGACGATCGCCGGAATTTTCACGGCGTGGGCAATGAACCCGGCGAGGGTCGCGACCTCACTCAGGGTCAACAGCCCGACATCCGGCAAACCAGCGGTGCAATTGGCAAGCCCCGCTCCGCTGACATAGACTGCGTCAAATCCGGCGCGCTCCACCTGGCGCGCCATCGCGGCGTTTGGCACTCCCGGCATCGCCACAACGCCTCGGGCGATCAGTTTTCGCAGGACAGTTGCCGTACTCATTCGTTAGGCCGGCATTTTCGCCAGTTTCATCAGTTCGCTGGGATTCTTCGCTTCGTCCAGCTTCCAGCCCGCCGCCAGGATTTTTCGCGCGCCTTCTTCGCCCAGCTCCGGCACGACGAGGGCGTTGAACTTTCCTTCCAGTTGCTGGTCGCTCACCGGATTGAAGGCGTTGCCTAACGGGTAGTCGACCCGCTTCGTCAGCACCCGGCCGTCTTGCAAAGTGACGTGCACGATGTTGGCGACGGCCTTCGCGTAGAGCGAGGTCAGCTCGTCGTTGCGCTCCACCGTCACCTTCTCGAGGAATTTCCAGATCGCCGGATCGGTGAAGCGCGACGGTTGAAACTGCTTCTCCGTCACTTCGCCGTCGATCAATGCGATCGCGGTGATGTAAGGCAAGCTGTGGTCGGCGGTCTCGCGCGTCTCCGGTTTCCATTTTTCCGGCTCGCTCCCAATGATGTCGACCGAGGCGTCGTGGCTTTCGATGCGGACCGATTGAATTTTGGCTGGATCGCCGATTTCCTTGCGCAGGAAAAGCGCGGCTTCGATCGCGCTTTGGCTGTGATATTCGGCCGGCCAATACTTGATGCTGGTGTGGAGAATGTGGGAGGGGCCTTTCTGCCTCGATTGTTCGTTCGAAGATCGCGGCGCCCGTAACGCAGCCGAAGGCGAGGCCGGGCTTTCAAAGGCCGCTCCGACGTTGCCTAACGAGACACCAAGCTGTTTCTCGAACCCCATCTGGCCTTCGAAAATCGGCGCTGGCCCAGTCATGCCGGCGCGCGCGAGGAGCGCGGCATAGACCCCGTGCCGTGCCGCATTGGCAAAGGCCACGCCTTTCCAATGCGAGAGTTCCCCCACCCGCGCCTGCCGGAAGGCCGCGCAGTTTACCCCCGCGATGTTGACCGCGTGGCGCGTCTTCTCCGGGTCGAGCTTCATCAGGCGCGCCGCGGCCAGCGCAGTCGAGAACGCGCCATAGGTCGGATGATCCCAGCCGCGCGCGCGAATGCTCGCGGCGTCACAAAAGCGGCATTGCACTTCGTAGGCGAGCGCGATCGCGGTGATCAGCTCCTGCCCATTCGCACCCACGCTCTCGGCTACTGCCAGCGCGGCGGCGATGTTATCGCTCGGGTGCGCCGGTTCCTTGGAGAGATAAGTGTCGTTGTAATCGAAATAGCGAATGCAACAGCCGGTCGCGAAAGCGGCCCAGTCCGGCGGCGCCTGATGATCGGTGCCGATGATGGTGGCGCCGTGTTTGGCCGAGAAATCGGAGGCGACGTTGCGCGCGATCACGCACGGCTCCTCGTGCCAGGCGCCGAGCGCGCAGCCGAAGGAGTCGATCACCCGCCGTTTCACCTCGTGCACCACTTCGGGCGAGAGATCTTCGTAGTTTAGAGAACAAGCATATTCCGCGAGAAGATGAGCGAGCGATTTGGACATAAGAGAGCCTGCAATCTGGCGATGAATCGCCCCGCGGCAAGCGCCCAGAACTCTGCGGACCGGTCGCCGCGGCGACCGCTCTCCGGGGCCTTCCTGGCGTTGCAAGTTGTGACAAAGTGAGACTTCTGCGAGAATCGCAACCACGAGCATGACGGATGCGACCGCGGAAGTTTTTGTGACCTATCGAAGCCTTTACTTTGCCGACAAAACTGCGCGACAGATTGTCGTTGGCGTCATTGCACACCGACGGGATGTCTACTCGAAAGCAGCAGCCGCCTCCCATTGGAAATTCTGTGCGGACCTTCCACCAATGGCGCGCCGGTGGCAGTGAACGTTGCGAGGATCTCTGTTCCCCCTCGCTGACGAAGGATCCGGGCAGGCGTCAGGCGGCCGCACCGCTACCGGCTTTGGACGAAAGGGTGGCTTCGCCCAAACGAAATGCAGAAAAAACGGGCTGACCCCAGGGACAAAACCCAAAAAAAGCGAAGGCTTGCTGTAAGTTGCCTCGGTGCGGCATAGCGGGGATTCCATTCCCCGATCAGAACGAAGACTCATTTCATAAGCGGTTATCTTCTGCGACAGAAGCCGGGAGCAACGGAGAAAGTCGCAGGCAGGGCCTGGCAGGTCGGATTCCATCGTCGAAGCGCGGCCGCTGGCGCTGTGGGTCTGTCGGCGGTTCAAATCTTCCAAGTGACCGGGAGACAAAATAGCCCGGTTCAAGCCACGCTCTTGCAGAGTGCAGAACTCCGGGAAGGTCCGAATGGTACCGATCGTGCTTCCAAAGGAGACAGGATATCCTCATGCCTTTCCGTTCGATTCTAAGATCACGGGCTCGGCGGCGAACCGCCCGCCGACGCCTTCGTGAAGATGGCTTCACCCTGGCGGAAGTGCTGGTGACCGTCGCCATCTGCCTATTCTTCGGGCTGGCGGCGTTCGAGACCAACCAACGACTTCTCTTCGTACTTAAGTCCCAAAAGGAGACCACCGCCGCCATCATGGCGCTGCAGCAGCGCAAGGAGGCCCTGCGGGCAATGGCATTTACCGATGTTGCCACTCCCGGCACCCTGAAGAACACGATCAAGGTTCCTACCGGCTCTGAGGCGCCTCTCGGAAACCTAAACGAAACGGTCACGGTCAGCCTTGACACCAGTGATGCCAACTACGCCAATCCCAGCCCCACGCCAACCGTTCTGCTGCGCAATCCGCAACACACCGATCCGCAGATCGTGACCGAGAACGACAACCTCTCAAGCTATGACCTCCTTCGGGTGGACATCCTTCTCACTTGGACGAGCGCCAATGGTCGCCAGCGCTCCCGCCAATCTTCGGAGCTTTTTGGACACGGGAATATCGGCCAATGAAACCTCCTGTTTTCAACCACGCAAGCAGGCGCGGTTTTACTCTTCTCGAGACACTCATGGCAATGGGGTGCGGTTCACTGATTCTGGCTGCGGTTCTGACGGCGGGCACGGCTCTGCAACGCAGCTTCATGGCAGTGGAGGGATACTCTGTGGCGGAGGGCGATCAACTCCGCGTCTCCGATTACATCGCGCTCGATTGCCGGCGATCGCTCTCAGCGTCCGTCGCAAACAACATCCTCACGCTCACTCTGCCAAACTACTACGATAATAGCGGCAACCCCATCACCCCGACCTTCGACGCCAACGGTAACATCCAGTACGGGAGCGGCACCGTGACGGTTCGCTATTACACCCAGGGCAGCAATTTCATCCGCGAAGTGACTCCCTCGGGAATAGCCAGCACGGTCAAACTCACGACCATCGCAACCAATGTCGATTCCTTTACCGTCTTGCCCCAGGACATTACCTCGAGCGTCACCTGCACGATTACGTTTGCACCGCGCTTTGTTTACTTGGCGGGGCCGGGGCCGATCAACGGCACAACAGTCTTCACGAACACCTTTTTGCGGAACGCTGCATCACGTCAATAACCATGAAAACTCAAAACCAACTCGGAAAACGGGGATCGGTCCTTCTCCTCGCGATCCTTACCCTGACGATCCTATCCCTCATCTGCGCACTTAGCCTTAACGTGACCTCGCAGAATACCAACGCCACGAGTCAAACCGCGAGCTGGCAGGCGGCGCTTTCTGGTGCCGAGAGCGGGGTGGAAAACGCTTACTATGCTTTGAACAAGCAAACTTGGACCGGCTGGAAAACTGTCGCCGGCAGCCCTCCGAAAACCCAACCCACCGGGGGCAGCGCCACCACCGTGGCCCCTGCGAGCGGTCAGTACGCCTATGTCGGGCGGACCCTCCAGGTTGCTGGCGAAGGGGGAGGAACGATCAAGTTCTGGGTCACGGTAGATACGGCCGGTCTTCCGATAGATAGCAATGGAAACCAATGGTACCGCATTCGTGCGACCGGCCTGGCGGCTGCCCCTGGTCCCCCCCGGGTTTCCAATCAAAAGCGGGATAACGATCTGCGAAAGATTTCGCTCCGTACCGATCGACTAAGCGGGTTAGCCTTGGCGACACCGCAAGCAGCACGGACGATAGAAGTGATCGCCCAACCGATCGCGAAAAGCATTTGGAGCCGCGCCGTCACGCTCCAGCAAGCGCTAACCATGAGCGGAAGCGGGTTGATTGACAGCTTCGATTCGAGCAACGGCCTTTACTCCACGAGCCATCTCTATGACCCGTCGCGTCGTCTGACTCACGGCGACGTTGGAATGGAAAATAGCACGGGCTCGAACCTAAAAAACAACGACGTATATGGCAACGTCGCCTACAGTGGCCCGGCCATTCAGAACACCAAGAATGTTCATGGAACCATCTCGAGTCCGTTCTCGGTCACCATCCCAGCCACCAGTAATCCAACCTGGAGTGCCGGCACCTACACCAGCTACGCGAGCGCACCGGCTGCCGTGACCTCCGGAACATCCACTAACCCTGCGCTAATCAAGGTCAACGGCAATTTCAGTCTCGGCGCCAACAATACTTTTACCATCAATCCGGCTAATCCGAGCACCACGGACAACGCCGTTATCATCTGGGTAACCGGGTCGTTCGCGATTGGAGGGAACGCCAAAGTGGTACAAAATTCCAACGTTAAGGTCACGTGGTATGTCGACAGCAACATCAGCATCGGCGGCAATGGCTATCAAAACTTGGATGGTTATGCCGCGAACGCGAATTTCATCGGCGTCGGATCCCACACGCTCTCGATTTCCGGCAATGGAAACTTCATTGCTACCGTCGACGCACCCGGTTACAGCGGCACCCTCTCGGGTAATGGTTCCTTTGTCGGCGCGGTGATCGCGCTAAACCTGGCTTTTAGCGGTAACCCGAGCATTCATTACGATCAGGCGCTGGGCGGGGGCAGTGGGAATGTCAACAACTTCTCCTACGCCAGTTGGTTCGAAGACAATGCCGATGCGCCTCGGGGCGCAACCTACTGATTCTTCTCTCAAGCAAAAGCCTGCGATCGTTTCGGACGCACAAAAGCCCGCAGCCAATCACCTGCTGACCTCTTGGGGAAAAGAGCCTCCTGGTCCCTGCCGAGTTCGGCTGCCCGAGCTGAAAAACCGACAAAACTGCCAACGAGAGAACCGCTGGAGCGGATCGCCAACGCGGTCAAATTAACCGATCGTTCCGACGCGAGAGAGGCAAGACACTTAGGGAAACAGCCGCTTTCCTCGTGTGCCAGTCGGCGGTGATCTAGTAATTACATTTGACCTGAAAATAATTATAGACCTTGAGAATCCATTTGTGCGAAAACCGAATTTATGAAATTCGATCGTCTGATTAATTCGGACGCTAGCAGCGGCAGCCAACCTTCTTCGCCGCGTGCCTGCTCAGTTTTAGTTCGACCCGTTGGCCGGCGGTTCCTTTTCGCCTTCGCCGCGATCGTTTGCGCCGGCATCGTCGCGTCTGCTGGGGTCGCCATAACGCCGCTGAATTTCCGACCCAATCCAGTCAATACCAAGGAACCGTTCGATTTAAGCGCGAGGCACTTTCAGCTTTTTACTACCTCTATCACGACCGAAACCGGCTCCCCTTTGGGGTCCGATTCGGAGTCTCATTTTTTCAACGACGGCGTTCAAATCGGCACCACGCTGACGCCGCTCCCCGCACTGCAGGCGCTTTTTCCGATCATTAGTTTGTTTGCCGCGGTTGCGTTCGCACACCTCTTGCGGCGTAGCGCCCGACTCGAGGCGCTGGTGAAAATCGAGAGGTAGGCAGTTTGGTTCATGGGTTAGGGTTGGGTGAGACCGTCCCCCGCAAGGGGGACGGTTTTTTTCCGCCCATCGAGTCGGCAAGCGATGTCGCACTAGTCTAATCGCCGGATCACGCTCTCAGAATCGGCTTTGCGGTGGTTCCCGCGGCTGGGTGATTGTTTTCCCTCCGGAGGAAATGCCCCGGACAAATTACCCACCAACCGCCATCTGCGCGGTGGCGATTTCGAGCAATTCGGTGGTGATGCTGGCCTGGCGCATCTTGTTGTACTCGAGGGTAAGATCCTTGATGAACTGGTTGGCGTTGTCGGTCGCATTCTTCATCGCCACCATCCGGGCGCTGTGCTCCGAGGCGCGCGCATCGAGAACCATTTGGTAAACCTGATATTGCACGTAATAGGGCAGCATGAAATCCAGCACCGTCTGGGGGCTGGGCTCAATAATGTACTCGAGCATTGGCTCAGTCGATGAGGCGCTCGGGGCAGCGTCTTTCGTAGCGGCACGAAAGACAAATTCACTGATCGGGAGCAGCGTTTGCGCAATCGGCTTCTGATTGATCGTGTTAATGAAATGGGTGTAGAGGACGGTGACCTTGTCTACTTCCTGAGTGAGAAATTTCTCTACACAAAATTTGGAAATGTTCTTTGTCTCAAGAATCGTCGGAGCATCCTTGAGCTCGAAATCTGCCAGCAGCTCGCGCCTGGCCCGAGCGAGGAATTGCCGCGCTTTTCGGCCAGCGCTCACGTAAACGGTCTTCTCCGCTTCGAAGGCCGCAACCTCGCGCATCAGGTTGGTGTTTAACGCGCCGGCCAGGCCTTTGTCGGTGCTGATCACGAGGACCAACTCCTTGCGCGTCGGCCGAACCTGCAGGAGCGGATGGAGCAGTGGATCGGTGCGACCCTTGAGCGATACGAGCACGCGGTTCATCAACTCGGAATACGGACGGCCCGCGAGCGCCTGCTGCTGCGCCTTGCGCATCTTGGAGGCGGCGACCATCTGCATCGCCTTGGTGATCTGCGCCGTGTTCCGGATTGATTTGATCCGGCGCCGAATGTCTTGCGTATTCGCCATGGCCTCGGGTCGCTATTGCCAGATCGCCTTGAATTCGTTCAGGGCCGCGGCCAGCGCGGCCTCCAAATCCTTGTCGAGGATGCGCTTTGTCCGAATGGCCGCGAGCACGCTCTCTTTTCGAGTTTGGAGAAAATCCTGAAGCTTGGCTTGAAACTCCTTCACTCGGTCGACCGGCACCGGATCGAGATAGCCGTTTTGCATCGCCCAGAGGACGGCAACCTGATCTTCGACCGCGATCGGGTTGTACTGGACCTGCTTGAAGAGCTCGACGATGCGCTGGCCGCGATCGAGTCGCGCTTTGGTCGCAGCGTCGAGATCGGAACCAAACTGCGCGAAAGCCGCCAGCTCGCGGAACTGCGCCAGGTCGAGCTTGATCTTGCCTGCCACTTGTTTGATCGCCTTGATCTGCGCGGCGGAACCAACGCGGCTGACCGACAGACCAACTGAAATCGCCGGGCGAACGCCTTGGAAAAAGAGGTCTGTTTCAAGGTAGATCTGGCCGTCAGTGATCGAGATGACGTTTGTCGGGATGTAGGCTGAGACGTCGCCCGCCTGGGTCTCGATGATCGGCAACGCCGTGAGCGACCCGCCGCCGGCCTCCTCCGTCACGCGCGCGCTACGTTCGAGCAACCGCGAATGCAGGTAAAACACGTCGCCCGGGTAGGCTTCGCGCCCGGAGGGACGCTTCAAGACGAGCGAAACCTGCCGATAAGCAACGGCATGCTTGGAAAGGTCGTCGTAAATGATGAGCGCATCCATCCCATTATCCATGAACCATTCGCCCATCGCGGCGCCCGAAAACGGTGCGAAATACTGGTTCGTCGCGCTTTCCGAGGCGGGCGCGGAAACGATCGTAGTGTAGGGCAGCGCGCCGTTCTTCTCCAGCACTGCGACGGTGCGCGCGACGTTTGAGTTTTTCTGGCCGATCGCGACGTAAACGCAATAGAGCGGCCGATGATCCTTTAGCCGTCCCTCCTCCGCCGCCTTGTTCAAACGTGCCTGGCTGATGATGGTGTCGACCGCGATCGTCGATTTCCCGGTCGCGCGATCCCCGATGATCAATTCGCGCTGGCCGCGACCGATCGGAATCATGGCGTCGATCGCCATGATACCCGTCTGCACCGGTTGGCTTACGCTCCGGCGCTTGATGATGCCGGGCGCAATCTTCTCCACCGGATAAAAAGTATCTGTTTGAATCGGTCCCTTGTTATCGACCGGCTGGCCGAGGGCATTGACAACGCGGCCGAGCAGCGCCTTGCCGACCGGCACCTGGAGAAGCCGGCCGGTGGTTTTGACTTCATCGCCCTCGGAGACTTTCGTCGGATCGCCGAGCAGAATGACACCAACCTCGGTTTCCTCGAGGTTGAGCGCGAGCCCGAAGTCGCCGCTCGGAAACTCGATCATCTCGTTCAACATCACCTCGCTCAAGCCCTCGACCCGGGCCACGCCGTCGCCCGCTTCGCGGACCACGCCGACGTTGCTCTTGGTGGTCGAGGTTTTCAGCCCCGCAATTTGCGTTTCGATTTCTTCCAGAATGTTGCTCATGATAATTCGTTAGGTTAAAGTTGCTGCTGCAGGCGCTCGAGCCGGTTGCGCACACTGCTGTCCCAGACATCGCTCCCAACCCGGATACGCACTCCCCCGAGCAAGGCGGGACTGAGGACAAATTCTGTCGTTAGGCCGGTGCCATATTTTTGCTGCAATCCGATAACGATTTTCAGGCCCGCTTCCGGGTCGAGCTTAGTCGCGGATTCGATCGTGGCCCGGCGTTTGTCGAGTTCGAGACGAAGGAGACGCCGATAATTTTCCAGGAGTTGAATGTAGTTGCGTGGCTTCTTTTCCACGATTGCCCGGACGAGCGAACGGATTCTTTCCCGATCGAGCGCGCCGTTGACGTAGCTCGCACGCATGAGATCGCGCGAAAGCTGGCGAATTTCTTTGCTGATCTTCACGCTTGCCTTTCAGCGCCCTTACGCTGCGACCTGCCGGCTGGCTTCTTCCTGCAAGCGCCGTTGATCTTCAGGTGTCAGGACTTTCCCGGTAACTTTCGCTGTGGTATCAACGACCAGCCGGCCGAGCTCCCGCTTCAACTGGCTCATGGTACGCTCGTGCTCGAGCGCGCTTGCCTCTCGAGCCTTGGCCAGGATTTGCTCCGCGCTTGCAATCGCCTCCTGCTCTTTGCGCTCCGCGATCACGCCTGCGCTAGCCCGCGCTTCGTCGATCATCTTCTGCGCCTCGCTGTTGCCTTTGGCCAGGATTTCCTGATAACGCTGTTCGGCTTCGGCGAGTTGCTGCTTGATCTTTTCGGCGTTCAAAAGACCTTCCGCGATTCGCTGCCGGCGCTCCTCCAGCACTCTGAGAATCGGTTTGTAGGCCAACTGTTTCAGGAGCAGCGCGACGATAACAAAGCTGATGACCTGCGAGAGGAAAATCCAGATATCGAAGCCGAACGACTCCGCCGTCTGGTTGACCAAGTCGCCCATTCCGCCTGCCGCCGCAAGGATTGTGATATTCATCGGGATAATGTCCGGCGGCAAAAAACCGGCCGGCTCACAGAGCAACTTAACGAACGAGGAAAAGGGCGTAAAAGACGATCGCCTCCGCGAAGGCGATCGCGAGAATCGCCTGCACGAGAATCGGTGTAGCCGCACCGGGATTGCGTCCAACCGCGGAGGACGCGCCCATGCCGACCAATCCCACACCGATCGCCGCGCCGAGGGCGGCGAGGCCAACGTGAATGCTTCCAGTGATCTCTGCCAATAATGGTAATGTCATATTTTTCTTCTTTGGTTGGTTTGTGTCGGCCTCCTCCGCGGCATCCGCGACGGAGACCGAAATTGGTTAATGATGGGCTCCTTGGGCGGGTTCGTGCGGCGCGATCAGGAGCGTGAAGACCGCAGTCAATAACATAAAGACCAGCGCCTGCACAACGCCCACCAGGAGTTCCATAAAGTAAAACGGGATCGGGATCAGCCAGGAAAGGGCCGGGACCAGATGGGCCATTGATTCGAGCATGTTCTCACCGGCATAGACGTTGCCATAAAGTCGAAAACTGAGCGAGATCGGACGGAACAAGATCGAAACGATCTCCAGCCAGCCCACCATGAAGAAGACGACGATCATGAGGATTTTCAGAATGCCTTTGGAATCCCCTTTCGGTCCAAAAAGATGCAACACGAATCCGCCAAAACCGTTTTCCTGCAGCGCCCACACAATCCAGAGAGCAAAGAAAACGAGGGCCATCGCGAAGGTCAGGTTGAGGTCGGCATTCGCGCCACGGAGCAACGGCCGGTCGACATGGAAGGCGTTCGTCACCGGATCATGATGTCCCCACCCAACCGTTCCGACACCCGGGATCAGCCCGAACCAGTTGAGGCACAGGATAAAGATGAAGATCGTGGCGAAAAACCAAAAGGTTTTACGCACCAGATGGGCGCCGATCACGCTTTCGAGAAAATTGTAGAGCCCTTCCACCAACCACTCCCAAAAATTCTGGGCCCCCGTCGGGACCGGTTTGATTTTGCGCATCGCAACCCGCGCAAAGACGGTGATGCCAGCTGCGACCACCCACGTCACGAGCATGGAGTTCGTCACCTCGAATTTCCAAATGGTAAACAGAGGCGCCGCCTTCAGGGAAAGCGCTTCGTGCTTCTCCACCTGTCCCTCGGGCGTCGGAGCGATCTCCGCCGCGCGCGTGTCGGGCGCAATACCGCCGAAGACGAGGACGGCGAAGACGCTCAGCAATAGCGGCAGAAAACGAAGACAGCGATAGACCATTGGCGGGTTCGGAAAGCGGCTCTGCCGGGTGCCGGTGAAACGCGACCTGCTTCCCGACGGAACAGGCGTGCGCTTCAAGGCCGCTAACGTCGCGCATACAGAAGAGCATGTTGCCAGCGCTGACAAGCGACTTTGGCAGGTTTTTTTGCGGGGCAAGAACCGGGCGGAAAACCGGCGCGCAGAGCCCCTACTTTACAGGCACGCGTTCCTGCCGAAATGGGGGCGTGAGAACCGGTGCCGCAGGGAGAACGCGCGCCTCAACCTCGTCTGCGATCTCCGTCGCTTCGCGGTAGCTTGCCTCCAAAGCTGCAATGTGGATCCGCTGCTCGAAATTTGCCGCAACCGACTCGCTCGCCAGCACACCCATTTCGCTAAAAGAATGCTGGGTGCGAGTGATTTTCTTCATCTCGGCAGCGAGCGCTTTATGGTCGCGCTCTTCCACCAGCGCCCCGCACCGGCCATCCTCCACCGCTTCGGGAATACCGCCGTGATGGGTCGCGAGCACCGGCATGCCGGTAGCCATCGCTTCAAGGATGGAATTCGGAATGCCTTCCTGGTTTTCGTCCGCCGGCGTTTCGCTCGGATGGAGAAAAATGTGACAGCTGTAATATAGCTTGAGCAGATCCTCCTGCGACAGGAACCCGGTGAAGTGAACATGCTCCCCCACCCCCAGGTTCCTAGCCAGGGCCTCCAAGACCGGTTGCAGCGGCCCCTTGCCGGCGATGAGCAATTCCGCTCCCGGATTCTCGCGCTGGAATATGGCGAAGGCCCGTAAACAAGTCGTCAGGCCTTTCTTCGGGATGAGGCGGCAGGCCTGCAAAAATCTCCAGCGCCCGTCAGTCGGCGCCTCGCGCCGCCGCAAGGGGAATTGGGCCAGAGGAATTCCCGTCCGATTAATGCGGATTTTCTCCGGCGGACAGCCGAGCCGGATGAGACGTTGCTTCAGCGAGCACGAACGTGCCAGGACGAGCGGGACCGAATGAAAGACTTTGCGTAACTTCGTCGCGTAGTCCGGGCTTTCTGCCTTCAACATCACGTCCGCCCCGTGAAAAGAAACGATGCACGGTTTGTTCCAGCATTGGATGAAAGGCAGCAGGTGCACTCCGGTATGACCGAAATAAATGTGCATCAGGTCCGCCCCGCGGCGTTCGAGCAGATTGGACAGGAGTTGATATTCCCCGCGATAAACGATCGGTGGCTTTCTCTCGACGAATTTCAACCAGCCATGCCGGAACAGATTCGGACGCGGCGCGGGGATCAATTCGATGTCATCGAACGGAAACCGCTCGTTATTCTGGACCTTCTTCGTCATGACGAAGGTCTGCACATCGCGCAGGCCGGTAACCTGCCGGTAGATGTGGAGCATCTCCGATTTCAGAAACGTGGTGCAGTAACTCGCGACTACCAATTTAGACATAATAATGGGGAACTCCCTCTCAGTGGCAAAAAAAGTTTCGAACTCTTAACGCATCGATTCCGCTTGTCTAACTGTATTCGCCTCTCCCCGCAGGCGTGGCCTTTTCGTAAGAAGATTCTATGCGGCCGGTCATCTCCGGTTCAGCTTCGAGCAACCAGGAATCGAGAGTGCGCTGGAGGTTCTCGATCCCCTCATTTTCCCTGGCCGAAACCGACACGACCTCCAATTCCGGATAGCGCCGCTGCAAGGCCGCCAGGTTTTCCTCCGCTTCCGGCAAATCCATTTTATTGGCCACCACTCGCCATGGGCGCTGCGACAGTCGCGGATCGTAAAGATCGATCTCACGTCGCAAATGCTGGAGATCTTCGACCGGATTGCGGCCTTCGCTCCCCGCCATGTCGAGGACGAAAAGGAGCAGGCGGCACCGCGTGATGTGCCGGAGAAAGGCATGGCCGAGGCCAAGGTTTTGGTGCGCTCCCTCGATCAAGCCCGGGACATCCGCCACGGTGGCACGGCGATAATCGTCAAGCTTCACGACCCCGATCATCGGATGCAAGGTGGTAAAGGGATACGCCGCCACTTTCGGATGTGCCGCCGAGATCCGCCGCAGGAGAGTCGACTTCCCGGCGTTCGGATAACCGACCAGTGCGGCATCTGCAATCGTACGCAATTCGAGAATGAAAGTTCCCTCCTCACCCTCTTCGCCTTCGGAATATTGGCGCGGCGCGCGGTTGCGCGCACTCTTGAAATGGACATTTCCTTTCCCGCCACTGCCACCGCGACAGAGAACGAACTCGTCGTCAGGCAAAACCAGGTCCGCGAGCGGCGCAATTGCGGATTGCTGGTTGCTGACTTCTGATTTCTGATCTTCGACTTCCGCCTCTTCCCACACCACCGTCCCGACCGGCACCTTGACGATCTTGTCGGGTGCGCCGCGGCCGTGCATCTGTTTGCCCATCCCATGCGCGCCATTCTTTGCCTTTATCAGCGGCTCGTAGAATAGACTGGCGAGGTTGTCGGTGTGCTCATCGGCCCGCAGGATGACGTCGCCACCTTTGCCGCCGTCGCCGCCGTCCGGTCCGCCGCGAGGCACAAATTTCTCGCGCCGAAAGCTGACGCAGCCGCGCCCGCCATCGCCCGCCTTGGCCACCACTTTGATCCGGTCAACAAACATCGCGAAACGATACACCGCCTCGCGCATAACGACAGTCCCTAACGATTCCCATGGTTCAGGAGAGATTGGTAAAGCTGCATCGTCTGTCGCGCGATTGCACTCCAGCCAAACTTCTCTTCCGCCCGCATCCGACCCGCGCGTCCGAACTTCTTTTGCAGCTCCGGATTTGCCATCACTTCGTTCACCCGCGCCGCGAGATCGCGCTCAAACGATTCCGGATTCGTTGGCTCGAACGGGCTTTCGGTCATCTGTTCCACCGGCACGAGAAATCCCGTTTCGCCATCGACCACTACTTCCTTGATTCCGCCGACCGCGCTCGCCACCACTGCCGTCTCGCAAGCCATTGCCTCGAGGTTGATAATCCCAAACGGTTCGTAAATCGACGGACAACAAAAGACTGCCGCGTTCGCATAAAGCTGGTGTACGGTTTCCCTGTCGACCATCTCGTCGATCCAGATAAGGCCGCTCCTCTTCGCCTGCGCCGCGTTCACCGCCGCCTGCATTTCCGCCGCGATCTCCGGCGTATCCGGCGCCCCGGCGCAGAGCACGATTTGAAAACCGGGATCCATGAACTGAATCGCGCGCACGAGGTGGATGATTCCCTTCTGTCGTGTAATTCGTCCCACGAAAAGCAGATATGGCCGCGCCGGATCGATCCCACAACGCACCAGCGCATCGGTCCGATCGGTCGGTCGATATTCCTCGAGATCGACCCCGTTATAGATCACGTGCAGGCGCGACGGCTCAATGTTGAAAAGACGTTCCACGTCCGCCTTCGTTCCGTTCGAGACCGCGACCACCGCGTCGGCCATTTCCAGCGCCGTCTTTTCCAGCCAGACCGTGAAATCGTAACCGCCGCCCAACTGCTCGCGCTTCCACGGCCGTAATGGCTCGAGTGAATGCACCGTTATGACGAGCGGGAGTCCGTAGTTCAATTTGGCCAGGATCCCGCCGAAATGGCTGTACCAAGTGTGGCAATGCACGACGTCAGTCGTGATCTTGAGCGTGTTAAAGTCGACACAGCGCTGGATCGCACCGAAAACCGAATGCAACGGTTTCGGGACAGGTATATCTGGCTCGTCTCGGCTTCAAAGCCGCGCACGGCGGGATTCGTGGCTGGCGAATTCTGATCGCCGAAACAGCGCACCTCCACATCCATCAGCTTCGCCAGCTCGCGTGACAGGTAATCGACATGCACCCCGGCCCCGCCATAGATGTGGGGCGGATATTCGTTCGTCAAAAACAGTGCCTTCATTTTTCCCGGAATCGGAGGAAGCGGCCAGACCGTCCCTTATTTGGCGGCATTGATCAACAAGACCGGCACTTTGGCCCGCTCCAGAAGGGGCGAAACATCGCCTGACCGGTGCGGCTGTCGTCGAGCGCGGCGAAGACCTTCTTGGACACCGGTTAGGAAAAAAACTCCGCGGGTCACCGCACTTAAAGCTTAAAACTTGAAGCTTAAAACGATTTAAATCCCTCATGCCTCGCTGCTCTCGACCCGACGACCGTTCCTTCGTTCTGGCAATCGACCTTGGCACGTCATCCGTCCGCAGTGCCCTCTTCGACGAAATGGCGCGGGTCGTTCCCGGTTCCCGGGCGCGCCTGGCTTATGGCGTCCGCTATTCCGTCGAGCATGGCGCGGAACTCGACCCGGCGGCTCTCCTGCGGGCGACACGATGCTGCCTCCGCCAAACGCAACGCGGCCTAACGAAAAGCTGCGCGCCTGTCATCGCGGGGTCCGGCTTCTGGCACAGTATGCTTGGAGTGGATCGCGCGGGCGAACCGCTCACACCCATTTACACCTGGGCCGATACGCGGAGCGCAGAAGACGCGGCGCGGTTGCGGAAACAACTGGATGAGCGCACGATTCAGCAGCGCACCGGCTGCATGCTCCGCGCTTCCTTCTGGCCGGCCAGACTTGCCTGGCTGCGCCGTACCCAGCCTCGCCTCTTTCGCCGCGTCGCCCGCTGGGTCTCGCCTGCTGAGTGGATCTTCGAAAAAAAATTTGGCGCAACGGGGTGCAGTCACTCCATGGCCAGCGGTACCGGTCTTTACAATCTGGCCCGGCGTGATTGGGACGCAGAACTCCTGGAGGTGTCCGGCCTGACGAGCAAACAGCTCGGACCGTTAGAGGACACATCGGACGCGAATGGGAAAACGATCTTTTCCGCCATCGGCGACGGCGCTGCAGGCAACCTCGGATCGGACGCGACACGCCCAGGATTTGTCGCGATCAACTTCGGCACGAGCGCGGCGGTGCGAGGCGTTCTGTCTGCCGATGCGTTGTTGCCGTTCGGTCTTTTTCATTTCGTCATTGATCAGGATCGCCATCTGCTCGGAGGAGCGGTAAGCAACGCAGGCAACCTCCGCGACTGGGGCCGGCGCGAGCTGCGCTTGCCTGACGACGAGGGCCGTCTCGATGAATCGCTCCGCACCGCCGGTCGCGGCGCCGCTCGCCTAACGATTCTGCCTTTTTGGGTAGCCGAGCGCGCCCCCACCTGGCCGGAAGATCTCACCGGAACGGTGGTTGGGCTGAGCCAGGCCACGACGGCCGCAGATCTTCTCGCAGCAGCGCTCACGGCCGTTTGCCTCCGCTTGTCTGAGATTCTCGAACAGGTCGAGAGCGCAATGGGCCGGGCTAAGAAAATCATTGTCTCCGGCGGGATTGGTCAATCTCCGGCATCGCTTCAGATTCTGGCTGACTCGTTAGGCCGCGATCTGGAAGTCTGCGCCGACCAGGAAGCGTCTCTACGCGGGGCCGCGGTCCACGCACTCGAACGACTCGGCCATAAGATCGCGGCCCCGAAATTCCAGCGCCGCATTCGCCACAACCGCGCCGAGGCGAGCCAGGCCCGTGTGAAGCGCGCACGGCAAGAGGCTCTCGAAGCCCTTCTCTCCAGTTGGACGTACCGCACTCGTTAGGCGTATCGCGCTACTTCCGGGGAGCGCCCGTGCCGCGGAGGAACCACCGCGGCCCGTCAGTGGCGATCGAGCGCTTTGAGCCAGCTCAGAACCAGCCGATGCTTCTCTCGCTCGCCGGCCCGCTCGAAGATGAAGACGAGGTTGGCGAGCATCCGCATCAGGACGAGTCGCGACGAAGCGGGTGCGAAATAATTCGACTGTGCCTTGAGGCGCTGTCGCGCCAGAATAGCCTCGCAATCGGGCCGGGAAAGAATTCGTCCCTGGTGAAATGGATCGAACAGAATTCGCTCATAGCGCGCGATGAAGTGGCCTGGCAGATTGATCCCGTCGATTTGCATGTTGGCCCGGCGCCCGATGATTACATAAAGCATCGCGAGTGAAATCGGAATGCCCATGCGCGTCTCAATCACGTCGCTCAGGATCGAATTCTTCGGGTCGTAATACTGTTCCGCGTTGCCACGAAAGCCGAGGTCTTGCGCCATGAAAGTTGTGATGGCCTGGAGCCGTTCGCGCGCCGAATCGGCCTTGGCGACCAGCAACCGTAGGCGACCTCCCCAGGCATCCAGTTTGCGTCGCAACTTCGTGATCGGCGCTTCCGGTTCAAAGCAGGAAGTCAAAAGCCACCAGGCGGCCTCGATGTCGCCGTGCTCGGGAAACAAATGCGCGCAGAGCAGCATGTCGTCCTGCGCCTCGCCGGTCTCGATTCGCTCCAGCACTTCGCGCACGTGGGCCGTGACCGCGGCATCGTCGAGCGCGAGCAAATCCCGCAGGGCCGCAATCCCGTCGCTCCCGGATTCGATCAGCTGTTCCTTCAACAGGCTGACCGTGGCGGGATCATTGTCGCGCAGGAGTCGCACGATCGCGTCCTTCTGAAACATGAACGTTTCTACGATTTTCGCGTCGGAAGCGCAAGCGGCACGCTGCTCCCTCCCCGGCGCCGTTCTGCATTGGCCCGTTGCGGATAGGCCGCCTCTCGGAAGTGCGAGAGTCGCTTTCGTCCGGGGAAATTTGCTCATTTAGCGATATCGCCCTTGCGCTTGACACCGCGCAGCGGCTACAGACCCGGCGCAGAGTGACCGCGTTCGTTCAGCCGCATCACCGCCGTCCGCACCGCGGCAAACTCTCCGGATAACGACTGCGCAAAAATTCGATCAACCCTTCCCGCACCTGGCAGCGCAGATCGAAGCCCTTGCCCGCGTCCTCGCTGCTAACGAGCGCACGCACTTCGATCGTATTTGGTTTCGTGTCGGTGACCTGCAGGCCGCACACTTTGCCATCCCAGTTCGGGTTCTTCTCCAGCAGTCGCTTCAGCTCCTCGCGCAATTCGCCTAACGGCACCTGGTAATCGAGATAAAGGAAGACCGTGCCGAGCAGCTCATCCGATTTGCGGCTCCAGTTTTTGGAATGGTTTCTCGACGAAATAAGTGATCGGCACGATCAGGCGTCGCAGGTCCCAGGTGCGTTACACTCACGAAGGTGAGCGTGATGTCCTCAATTCGACCGAACTCTCCTTCCACGACCACGACATCGTCGATCAGGATCGGCTGGCTGAGCGCGATCTGAATGCCTGCGAGCAGATTGCCCGGTGTCTTTTGCGCCGCGAAACCGAGAATGATACCGGCGATCCCGGCGGAGGCGAGGATGCTCGTCCCGAGTTGCCGGACGGCGTCGAACATCATCAAGATCGAAGCCACCCCCAAGATGACTACGACGGAGATGATGATTTTGCGGATGACCGAGATCTGGGTGTAGATGCGCCGCGCGGTGTAATTATCAGGCGCATCGAGCCGATGCTCGCGCAGCAGCGCAATCTGCACAGCGCGTACCCCGCGAATGATCAGGAATGCCAGACTCACGATGAGCAGAATTCCGAAACCCTTTTCCGCGACCCAGGCCCATTTCTTCGGCAGATCGAGCAACGGAACCAGAAGAATGACGGCGAAGAGCGGCACGCCAAGCCGCAGCGTCTGACCCACCACTGGCACAATGACATTGTTCAACACGCTGCCGGAACCCTGCGCCCACTGGCGCATCCGCTTTTCGACCGCCCGAATGGCCTGAAAGACCAGCCAGAGCAGAGCGATAACGAGCCCCGCATAAAGAATCGCAGTTAGCGCGTTGGAGAAAAAAAGTCAGTGGGGGCGCGAGACGATGCCGGCCACGATTGGCATGAAAGCGAGGAAGCCGCCGATCACCCACACGATGAGAACAAGCGGCTTGCGCAGGGCAGCAACGCCGAGTGCAAGCCACGATTGCTGCTCGCTTGATTCGATCGCGCCGGCTCGGCGCCTAACGAACCGAAGAAACCAATCGGTGAGAAGGCCGAGCACCGCGAGCGATGCGCCACAGGCGAGCAGGCGCATCCAAGTCACCCGATCGAAGACCGGACGCCGGAGAAACGCGCTGCCGCTCTCGCTCGCCAGGCCATCCAGCCAGCAGCTGTAGGTCATCCCGCCCGATAGATCCTGCTTCGCTCCGTGTCGGCGCGTTCCGCCGAGAAAGTTGCAACCGGTTCCGGCGTGGGCGACGCGGTCGGTGCGGCCGCGGCCAGCGGAGTAAGGACGCACCAGAGCGCGACCGTGAGACCACAAAGACGCGCTACGAATAACGTCCAACCGCCATGATCAATCCCCGCGCCCCTCGAGAATGATCGTCGCCATTCCGCTCTGCTCGGTATGGCTGAGAGTGATCCAAATCTTGTCGACACCGCGTTCCTTCGCCATTTTCTCCGCGCCGCCGCTCAAGACGACGAACGGTTCGCCGCTCTCCTTCTTTTGGACATCGAGGTCGCGCCAGCCCATCGATTTGCCAATGCCTGTGCCAAACGCCTTGGAGAGCGCTTCCTTCGCAGCGAAACGCGCGGCCAAATGGCGCGCGGGATATTTCATCGATTGCGAATAGGCGATCTCGCCCGCCGTGAAGACACGCTGCAAAAACCGGTCGCCAAACCGCTCGATCGAATTCTCGATGCGCGCGCAATCCACCAGGTCGATGCCAATCCCGATGATGCTCATCCCGGATAATTTTGCATCAAGGCGAGCATTTCGCTCACCGCGGTTTCGATCCCGACAAAGAACGCACGGGAAATAATCGAGTGCCCGATGTTCAGCTCCACCAAATGCGGGATTTGATGGACGAGCGAGATGTTGCGGTAATTGATACCGTGGCCGGCATTGACCTGCAGACCAAGGTCCGCCGCCCGCATCGCCGCGACGCGCAGCCGTTCCAATTCCTGCTGCTCGATCTTTTCCGTAAACGAATTGGAGAGAGCGCCCGTGTGCAGTTCCACGATGTCGGCTTCGAGTTCCTTCGCCTTCTCGACCTGCTCCGGCGCCGGATCGATAAAAAGGCTGACGCGAATTCCGGCCGCGTTCAGACGCTTCATGGTAGGACGCAACTCTCGCTCATGCCTGACGAGATCGAGACCGCCTTCGGTCGTGATTTCCTGGCGCCGCTCAGGCACGAGGCAAACTTCGTCCGGCTGCAGGCGGAGCGAGAAATCGACGAGCCCTGGAGTGTTGCCCATTTCGAGATTGAGCTTCGTCATAATGTTGCCTCGCAGTCGCTCCAGGTCGCGATCCTGCATGTGGCGGCGGTCAGCCCGGAGATGAGCCGTGATACCACTCGCGCCTGCGCGTTCGCAGAGGCTCGCTGCGACGAGCGGATCGGGTTCCGAGTTCTTCGAGTCCGGCGTCGTGGCATAACGCGCCTGTCGGAGCGTCGCGACATGATCGAGGTTAACGCCGAGATGCAGGGTTCCCATCAGGCATCAATAGGAGTGCGGCACCGCGAAAGGCAACCGCGAAGATCGTGGAGAAACGGTCGCGCCCCCAAACTGTCCGAACCTCGCCCCTACGGCAAAACCTCAAACTGGCTCATAACGCGAAACATCTCGTAGCGCATTTCGATTTCCTCGTTCGTTAGGCGGCGGAGCCGGTTGAGGCTGAAGGCCTCGACGTTGAAGCTCGCCAGGACACTGCCGAAAATGACCGCACGCCGGAGGAGATTGAAATTGACTTCTTCGGTTCCCTGACCGGCGAGATAACCGGCCAGACCACCAGCGAAGGTGTCCCCTGCCCCGGTCGGATCGTGAATGTCCTCCAGCGGATAGGCGCCGCAGCTGAAGAAATCATCAGGACCAAAAAGGAGCGCGCCGTGCTCGCCTTTTTTCACTGTGACATAGTTCGGTCCCATCCGCCTGATCGCACGGCCGGCGCGGATCAAACTGGTGTCGCCCGTCATCTGGCGCGCTTCGCTGTCGTTGAGGATGAGCAAGTCGACCCGCGGAAGGAGCGCATCGAGATCTTTCCGTGTCGTCTCGATCCAAAGATCCATCGTATCGGCGACAACGAAGTGCGGCCGTCGCACCTGGTTGAGGACATGGGATTGCAGCGACGGCGCAATATTCGCGAGGAGAACAAACTTCGTATCGCGGAAGTTTTCCGGGAGCTCCGGCTCGAAATTTTCGAAGACATTGAGCGCGACCGATCTGGTCTCACGTGTGTTCAGGTCCCAAGCATATTCGCCCGACCAGCGAAACGTTTTCCCGGGCACGCGCTGCACACCGGTGGCGTCGATCCGGCGCTGCTTCCAAAACTCAAATTCCGATTCGGGAAAATCATCGCCTACGACTCCGACGAGATTGACCGGTGAGAAAAAGCTCGCGCCGACTGCGGCGTAGGAAGCGGAACCGCCGAGCTGATCGGCGTGTTCCTCGACCGGGGTTTTGACGGTATCGAGCGCAATGGAACCAACGACGAGGACGGACATGACTTATTTCTGATTGCTGATGGCTGATGGCTGATTTTGATCGAGCAGCTCCTTCGCCGCGCGCGTGGCAGCGGCGATTTCGGCGCTTTGCAGCAGACCAGATACGATGACGACACGCTTTGTGCCAGCGGCCAGAACGGCGGGGAGATTTGAATGCTTGATTCCACCAATGCAGAATATCGGGAGCGAGACCAGCTCATGGACGCGGCCGATTTCCCCGGTACCGATTGGCTGGTAGTCCGGCTTGGTTGGTGTGGCGAAGAGCGGACCAAATCCGATGTAGTCCGCACCTTCCTCGACGGCCGCGGTGGCCTGCGCCAGGCTGTGGGTCGATTTGCCGATCCAGCACTCGCGCCTGACGATGGCGCGCGCGGCTGCGATTGACAGATCGTCCTGTCCAAGATGCAGACCTTCCACCGGCAAATCACGTGCGATTTCCGCATGATCGTTGATGATCAAAGGAATGCCGGCCGCGCTCGTCAGGGCATGCAGCCTCTTCGTTAGGCCCGCAAGTTCAGCCATGGTCTGATTTTTTCCGCGAAGCTGAACCAAATCGGCGCCGCCGCGGAGCAACTCATCGACGACGTTCTCAGCATCTGTCGGTGCGACGTAGCCGAGATCGAGGATCGCGTAGAGCCGCACTTCAACGAGTGACTTCACCTCCGGCGCGATCATTCGCGCAAACGTCCGTTCGACGGCCGCAGATCAAACGACTCGGAGTTCATGATCCGGTCGACGAAACCAGTATCGTAATTGCCGTTGCGGAAATCGGCGTTGCGCATGATGGCGTTGTGAAACGGGATCGTCGTCTTGATTCCCGCGATCAGATATTCGCCGAGCGCGCGCCGCATTCGGGCAATGGCGGACTCGCGCGTCGCCCCGATCGCGATCAGCTTGGCGATCATCGAGTCATAATTAGGCGGAACAGTGTAGCCGGTGTAGGCGTGCGAATCGATCCGCACCCCGCGGCCGCCGGGTGCATAGTAAAAATTGATCCGGCCGGGCGAAGCCTGGAAATTGCGGGCCGGATCCTCCGCGTTGATCCGGCACTGGATGGCGTGCGAGCGAGCCATGGGCCGCGCAACATGCGGCGAAAGCTTATCGCCCGCCGCGATGTGAATCTGCTCCTTGACCAGATCGCAGCCGTAAACCTCCTCGGTGATCGTGTGCTCGACCTGGATGCGGGTGTTCATCTCGATGAAGTAATAATGTCCCTCCTGATCGACGAGAAATTCCATCGTGCCGGCGTTCACGTAGCCGACCGATTGCGCGAGCTTGACCGCGGCTTGCCCCATCCGCCGGCGCGAGGCCGGATCGAGCAGCGGCGACGGGCATTCCTCGATCACCTTCTGGTTGCGGCGCTGGATCGAGCAATCGCGCTCGCCGAGATGCACGGTGTTGCCGCCGTGGTCGGCCATGATCTGGAATTCGATGTGATGCGGATTGATGAGCAGCTTTTCGATGTAAACGTCCGGGTTGCCGAAAGCCTTGTCCGCTTCCATCCGCGCGCCGTGAAACCCCTGCACGAGGCTCACCTCGTTATGCGCCGCCCGCATTCCGCGCCCGCCGCCGCCCGCGACGGCCTTGATCATGACCGGGTAGCCGATCTGTTTCGCGACCTTGATCGCCTCAGTCTCATTCTCGACGATCCCATCGCTCCCCGGCGTGACCGGCACACCGGCTTTACGCGCCGCGGCCCGGGCGGAATTCTTGTCGCCCATCGCCCGCATCGCGGCCGGCGGTGGCCCGATGAACTTGATTTTACAGCTCTCGCAGACCTCGGCGAAGTGTGCGTTCTCCGCCAGGAAGCCGTAGCCGGGATGAATCGCATCGACGTCGCCCACTTCGGCCGCGCTCATGATGCGATCGATCTTCAGGTAACTGTCGTCGCTCGGGGCGGAACCGATGCAGATCGATTCATCCGCCAGTTGCACATGGAGCGAATCGACATCGGCCTCCGAATAAACAGCCAGGGTGCGGATGTCGAGTTCCTTGCAGGCGCGAATGACACGAAGCGCGATTTCTCCGCGGTTGGCGATGAGGATTTTTTCGAACATGTAAGTGGCGCGAGCTTCCAGCCTGCGAGGACCAAAACGCAAGCTGGAAGCCTGCGCTACCCCGGCCTAACGAACCTTGAAAAGGGCCTGGCCAAACTGAACGGGCTTGCCGTTTTCCGCTACGACCTCGGCGATCACTCCGCGGACCTCGGCCTTGATTTCGTTCATCACCTTCATCGCCTCGATGATGCAGACGACGGTATCTTCGTTCACCTCCTGCCCGACATCGATGAACGGCGGCGATTCCGGCGAGGCGGCCCGATAAAATGTCCCGACCATGGGTGACGTAATTTCCTTGCTCGCGTTTTCCGTCGAGGCGGCGGGTGCAGCGCTTCCGCTGCCAGCGGCCGCCGCGGGCGGGGCCGGCGCCGCGACGATCGGCGGGAGGGCCGGCGCGGCGAAAATGGTTTGTTCTCCCGCGCCCTTTTGGAGCTTAAGGCGAAAGCCGTCCTTCTCCATTTCGAATACGGAGAGGTCGTTTTTCTTCATCAAATCGACAATGGCTTTGATATCTTTGAGTTCCAAAAGGCGCTTCCTTTCCGCGTTGGTAGAACGTTAGGTAAAGCGGTTTTAATCCCGGGGTCAAGCCGCGGCTTGGCTCCCCGGCACCGGGCAGATGAGCAGCCCGATAATCGAAGATGTGCTCCAGTTGCCGCCGGATGACGAGCCGGTTGAGAAACATGCCCAACGGGCCGAGCAGAGGCACGTAAGTGACCAGGTCGCGCACCGCGGTCCCGCCTTCCAGCAGGGCGCGGAAGAAATGCTCATGATGCCAGATTCGACAGGGGCCGACCCGTTGTCCCGTCGACCAAGCGATGCGGCGCGTCCACCTGCACGATCTCGGTGAGCCAGGTGGGCGGGATGCCTAACAATGGCGCGACGGTCTATTCGATCATCAGCCCAGGATAGACTGCCGGCGGCAACGCACTCTTGATCACGAGGTTCATCGCCGGCGGGGTAATCTTCTTAAGATTGCGCGGATCGGAGAAGAAGCGCCAGCAATTCGCCCAAGGCATCGGCACCACCTGGCTGCGTTCCAGCTTGTAGATCCGCAGGGAAAAGTCAGGCCGCAGGGGCCAGTAGGCGATCACTCACGATCCTGCCGTCGCGCAGTTCGATATGGCGCGTGGCAACCGCGGCCACTTCCGGACTGTGAGTGACCAGAATCAAGGTCGTCCGTTGGTCGCATGCGATCTGCCGGAGCAGATCGAGGACGCGACTGGTCGAGGTGGTATCGAGGTTGCCACTCGGCTCATCGGCGACGAGGAGCGACGGCCGATGAACCAGGGCCCGGGCGATCGCCGTTCGCTGCTGCTCGCCGCCGCTCAGTTGATGCACGAAATGGGAGGCGCGATTCGTCAGGCCGACAAGCTGGAGAAGTTCTTCCGCCCGTGCCGTCGCCTCGTCGGGCGCAACGCCCTGAAGGAGCAAGGGCAGACTCACATTTTCGAGCGCATTCATCGTCGGGAGGAGATTGAAAAACTGGAAGACGAGTCCCAGCTGACGGCGGCGAAAGTTGGTCAGCTGCGCGTCGTCCGCGGTCGTTAGGTTGAGACCATCGACCACAATTTCGCCCGCCGTCGGCCGGTCAAGCCCGGCGACCAAATGCATCAGGGTGCTTTTGCCGCAACCGCTCGGCCCAACCACCGCAACGAACTCGTGTCGCTCGATCGTGAGCGAGACAGCTTCGAGCGCGTGCACTGAGCGCTCGCCGGCCTGGTAATAACGACTAACCTTTTGTAACGAAATCATGCCGGCGTCTGCTCATCTAACTACGCCTGCGGCCAGCGCAAGGATGCCGCCAACATTTTGCATCGTGGCGGAGACGGAAGATTACCTCGTCGTCGACAAGCCGCCATTCCTTCTTATTCATCCGAGCAAACCCGACGGTACTCCCACGCTCTGGGCGGCCTTGCGCGAGCTGCTTGCCTTCGAACTGGTGAACGGCGGCCAGGTTTCGATCCTTAATCGGCTCGATCGCGAAACCAGTGGCCTCGTCCTGGTCGCGAAGAACGCCGCGACCGCCCGCCGCTTCGGGCTTGCGATGGAGCGGCGGCAAATCGAGAAGGAGTATTATGCCATCGTGTTTGGCTGGCCGGAGTGGGAGACGGCCAGGGTCGATGCGCCGCTCGCCCGCCAGGGCGAACACGAGCCGTCCGCCATCTGGCTCAGGCAAATGGTCCACCACAAAGGGGCGCCGGCGGTCACGGACTTTCGGGTCGAAAGCCGGTTCGTCAGGTCGGGTCAAATCGCAGACCGATTTGCCGTCGTTAGGGCGATTCCCCGCACCGGACGAACGCACCAGATCCGCGTCCATCTCGCGCATCTTGGTCATCCGTTGGTCGGCGACAAAATCTATGGACCCAACGAGCAACTCTACCTGCGGTTTATCGAAACCGGCTGGACGGATGAACTGGCGCGCAAGCTTCTCCTGCCGCGGCATGCCCTTCATTCCGCGCGGCTGCGCATCGACAATCAACTTGATTGGCAAAGCCCGCTGCCGAACGACCTCTTATCCTGGATGAAGGAAACGCCTTCCTAGCTTGTCATCCTCAGCCGCGAAGACGGCGAAGGACCTCCCAAGCAACGCTGAGCGTCGCGAAACCAGGGTGCGCCCGAGGTGGCTGCGAGATCCCTCGCCGTCTCCGCGGGCTCGGGATGACAGGCAAAGGAGCACTCTTCGACAGCGAGTCGTGGTTAGTTCAGCGTCGTCACCTTCAAATTCAAAATTCGAATGCGCACGCCGCCATCGGTAAAATGGTTCGTGGCCAGCGTCAGGCCGCCGGATTTCCGGTAGTCCGTCCAGGTCGCGTGCATCGACTTGCCCGGTTCCGGCATGTAATCCCACGAAGTCATGAGCTTGGTCTGGGGATCGATATACCAGTTGTATTGATCGTTAGGCGTGAGACCAACCTTCCCAAAACTCAACCGCAGGACCTGGCGCTGACCGCCGTCGATTTCCTTCGTGCCTTCATCGGTCACGTTGACGCCGCGCTGCTTGAGCTTGAGCGGCGCGAGCAGCCAGTAGGAATCATTCACCCAGCGCGCGTAGGCCGCTTTCGCATCTTCGTCCGATGCCGGCTCGGCCAAATTGACCGTTACGTCCTTGTCCTTCCATTTTACCCGGTCGGTTTGGGCAGCAACATCCCAATGATGCTCCGCCGAAAGCACCGTCTGGCCGCCTTTCTCCACCGCAAAAGTGAAGTCAATGGCTTTCACGTTCGCCCAATTTTCGCCGCCGCTCGCCTGCCAGACCGCCTGCGTGAGTTGTGCCGCGGAACGCGTCAGCCGCAGCGGCAAGACCCGAGTTGGCCAGACAGACGGCAAGCACCCAACTGCCAAGAAGTTTTTTCATTCCTGCACGATGGCGAGGCGGCGCTTCCTTTGCAATCGCAGGAAGACGAAATATGCTTCCGCCCTTGTGAAACTGCCGCGCGCGTTGCTCTCGCTTTTTCTTTGCGCCGGCGCTTTTTTCGGAATGAATGCCCTGGCCGGCGAGACGAGAACACCCGCGCCGGCGAACGCTCTCGTTTCCCCGGAAGATTTCGAACCGCCCCATCTCGAGTTTGCGGCCGAGACCGCGTATTTGCTCGGGATTCTTGGCAATCCAAACAACTACGAGATTGGCGCTCAATTTCTTACCGGGCGGCTACGCTGGGGCGTCAATCGCGACGAGGACAGCGTCTTTCGCGGCTACAACCAGATCTACCTCACCGGGGTGATCGAGCCGATCTTTCGCGGGCCGGAAAACCATTACTTCGGCATGTCGATCGGCTTTCGACACGTCTTTGTCCGGCCTGGCTGGCGCCTGCAGCCTTATGCCTCCGGTGGAGCCGGCCTCGGCTGGATCGACAGCACGGACGCGTTTCGGCAAGGCCAGGGCCAGGACTTCACTTTCAACATTCTGACTGCGGTCGGGGTCGATTATCTGGTGAACGACCATTGGAAGCTCAAAATCGGCGGGCTCTATCAGCATCTTTCCAACGGCGGGCAAACCGATCCCAATCCAAGTCTGAACCTGCTCGGACCGCAGGTCGGCGCGACTTTTTCGTTCTAACTTTTTCTGCGGCTGTCATTATCACGCTCGTAGCGGGCTCGCTCCATGTTCAGAAAACAATCACGAGCATTACTCGCTGTTAAGGAATGAGCGCGCCTAACGAAAACGTGCTCGTTGTCAGGCGAAGCCTCTTCGACCAGCTCGGCATCTTCCACGGACTCAATTTCGAGCCGCAGCGGTATCTCGACGCCATGCTGGTGCGCGGAAACAATTATTTTCTCGCCCGCCCCACCGCAGAAAACGACCCGACTCACAAACAAATCATCCCCTACGCCATCCTGGCTTGCGGCGACCGCGTCCTGCATTACATCCGCGGAAAGAAAGCAGGCGAACAACGCCTCGTCGCGAAAGGCTCAATCGGGATCGGAGGTCATATGAACGACGAAGACGAGTCGCTCTTTGCCTGGGACGAACATGCCTACCGCGCCGGCGTGGAGCGCGAAGTAAACGAAGAAGTGCAGATCGAAACGCCCTTCGCAGACCGGATCGTCGCGCTGCTGAACGATGACACGACCGAAGTCGGACGCGTCCATCTCGGAGTGGTGCACGTCTTTCGTCTGGAGGAGCCGAAAGTGCAGAAACGCGAGGCGATGATCACCAATCTCGCTTTCCTGACAAAAAGCGAGTTGCTGGAGCGGCGAGAGAATCTCGAAACATGGTCGCAGATTTGCGTCGACCACCTGGATGAGCTGCTTGCCTAACGAATCGCGGCGGCAGCGGACCACAGCTCTGGATCAAGCTCCGCGCGCGCACGCTCGGCCAGCGCATCGGCTGCGGTCGCCTCACGCAACACCGCAAACGTGGTCGAACCTGAGCCGGAAAGGAGCGCCGCCGCGACCTCCGGTTGTTCCCTGAGCCAGCCTTTCATCCGCGCGAGAAAGAGATGCTTCTCAAAGACCGGCCGTTCGAGATCGTTCTCGAAAATCAAATCCCCAACCTTCTGCGGCCCGTAGTCGACTCCCGGCAGCTCGCGCGAATCGCGCCACTGCTGATAGGCCCACGGAGTTGGCACACCAAAATCCGGTTTCAAAAGGAGCAATGATAACTCCGCCAGCGATCCGACCGGCTCGACGATTTCTCCCCGCCCGCGACAGCGCGCCGCGCCACGGGCCAGGAAGAACGGAGCATCCGATCCAATCTCTGCCGCCAGACTCGTTAGGCGTGGAGACGCCAGTCGCCCGCCGTAGAGTTCGTTCAAGCCAAGCAATGTACTGGCCGCGTCGCTGCTCCCGCCTCCGAGTCCGGCACCATGCGGAATTTTTTTCCGGAGGGTGATCCGCACTCGCGGCTCCTCCCGGATCTCGGCAAAAAAACGGCGCGCCGCACGCACGACCAAATTCTCTTCTCCGGCCGGAAGAGTTGGATCATCCGAGGAAAAAGAAAGTCCCGCACCCGAATCGTTAGGCTCGATCGCTAGTTCATCGCCTAACGAGATCGGAGCCATCAGGGTTTCGATCTCGTGGAAACCGTCCTCCCGCCGGCGCAGGATCTTGAATGATAAATTGATCTTCGCGGGCGCGAAAAGCTGCATAGGTTTCCGCAACCCTGTGTGGAAGCGCATGAACTGGCAAGCCGCTGCAATCAATCCGCGTGAACGCATCATCATCGCGCTTGACGTGCCGACGAGCGCTACAGCCCTGGCACTTGTCCGCCGGCTCTCGCCGCATCCGGGACTTTTCAAGATCGGGCTCCAGCTCTACACCGCCGCCGGGCCTGACATCGTGCGCGCGCTGCGTAACCTCGGCGGACGCGTTTTCCTCGATCTGAAACTGCATGACATCCCAAACACCGTCGCGCGCGGGGTCGAGAGTGCGGGATCGTTAGGCGTGGAAATGCTCACCCTTCACCTGAGCGGAGGCCGCGCCATGGCGACAGCCGCGGTCCAAGCAGCTGCGCCGGAAATTCTCCTCCTCGGCGTGACAGTCCTAACGAGCGCCGACGAGGCGACGTTGCACGAAGCAGGAGTCCAATCGTCGATCGAGGAACAAGTGTTGCGGCTCGCAAAACTGGGCGTGGAAAGCGGAATTGGCGGACTCGTGGCAAGCCCTCACGAACTTGTCCTGCTCCGCTCCGCGCATGGCACAAAGATCAAAATCGTCACGCCGGGAATCCGGCCCGCGGCTTCGGCAGCCAACGATCAGAAGCGCACCATGACACCTGCCGCCGCACTCAAGGCCGGAGCCGATTTTTTGGTGGTCGGACGCCCGATCACCGCGGCCGCCGATCCGCGGAGCGCCCTCGAGCAAATCGTGGCTGATGCTGTTTGAGCGACTGATCGTCTGCTACAATCGCGCGCCGTCGGGCGCGGCGATGAACATGGCGATCGACGAGGCGCTGCTCGAGCAAGCGACTCTGCCCGTCCTGCGGTTTTACGGCTGGTGCCGGCCATCACTCTCCTTCGGTTACTTCGGCAAATTTGCCGAGG
The DNA here is from genome assembly GCA_963776615.1 of uncultured Verrucomicrobiae bacterium. Taxonomy (GTDB): domain Bacteria; phylum Verrucomicrobiota; class Verrucomicrobiia; order Chthoniobacterales; family UBA10450; genus Palsa-1392. The sequence continues at coordinate 227,988 of CAVZNJ010000020.1, read as the reverse complement.
TGGCGGGGGAAGCGAAAACCCGCGAACTCGTCAGGCGCTGGACCGGCGGGGGCAGCGTTTGGCACGGCGAAGATTTCACCTACACCTTGATCACTCCGGCATCGAATCCGGCATCAGCCCACGGGCCGACTTTCATCTACGCCGCTCTCCACGGCGCCATTCGCGATGCGCTCATAATGGAAGGAACAGAGACCCAACTCGCTGCCGAGGCCGCACCGAAAATCTCCGACGCCTGTTTCGCCAATCCAGTGCGCAATGACGTCATGCACAAGGGCCGAAAAATCGCGGGGGCGGCGCAGCGACGCACACGTGGCGGCTTTCTGCATCAGGGCAGCATCCAACTGCCCGGGCTTTCCGAATCATTCCGTGACCGATTTGTCGCTGCCCTGGCGCCCGGACTCCAACAAACATCGATCTCAATGCAGATACTCGATCGTGCCGCCATTCTCGCCGCCGAAAAATACGGGACCGTGGAATGGTTGCATCGCCGGTAAGGCGGCATCGTGTAGCTTTGACATTAAAAGCCGACCTTCTATCCTGCGCTTGTGAAAATTTCCGCGAACTCAGCCGCTGCGACGAATGGCGTGGCGGGTGCGCTGAGTCGCGTGGTCCAACCGGTCCAGGCGCAACTCGACGAGGTGGATCGTCGCATCTCCGCCCAGACCACGGCCTTCGATCCGGCGATCGAGGGCTACGTCGCTTATGCGATCGGCGGAGGAGGAAAACGACTGCGCCCGCTCGTTGCCCTGCTCTGCGGCGGCGCGACCGGTTCGTTAGTCTCGGGTCATCTCAATCTCGCAGTCATCGTGGAACTGATCCATCTCGCAACCCTCGTGCACGACGACATCATGGACGACGCGGAACGTCGCCGGTCGCAGCCGACGGTCAATGCGCGCTGGGGGAACTCGCTCAGTGTCCTGCTCGGCGACGTCCTGTTCGCGCATGCGCTCAATCTCTCGACTGACTTCGACGACACGAACATCAGTCGCACGATCGCGCGCACTGCGACCGAGGTTTGCTCCGGGGAAATGATCCAGACGCAGCGCCGCTTCGATCTTCAGCTTTCGCGCGACGAATACTTTGGGATCATCGGGATGAAAACCGGATCGCTCTTTGCCTGCGCCGCGGAACTGGGCGCGGTGATCAGCGGGGCGCCGGATGGCGTTGTCAGGCGACTGCGTAATTACGGGGCGAAGATTGGGACCGCCTACCAGATTTACGATGATTGCCTGGACATCGCCGGGACCGAAAGCGCAACCGGTAAAACGCTCGGAACCGATCTGCGCAAGGGCAAGCTGACCCTGCCGGTGCTGACTTTGCTCGAGTCGGCCTCTGCTTTCGATCGCGAACGTTGCTGCGCATTCGTTCTGGAAGGCAAACTCGAAGAGGTGACCGCGTTGTTGCAAAACTCGCCTGCGAATGGCGCGCTCGGCTCCGCGATCGAAGTCGCGGCGGAACTGATTCGCGACGCACAATCCGAGCTCGCGCCGCTCACCGCCAACCGCTGCGTCGACTCTCTTTTCGGCCTGGGCGAAGCGCTGCTCGAGGTGCTCGAACAATTACGCAGCTAGAGGTGCTGGTGGAGGCCGCATTTTCCCCGCGAGCGAAATGACGGCGTCGCTGAAAATTCGCGAGATGCCGAGGGAGGATCGGCCGCGCGAGCGACTGGCGGCGCGCGGGGCGAGCGCACTGACCGATGCGGAGCTAATCGCAATTCTTCTGCGCACCGGCGTGCCAGGGGCGAATGCGGTCGAGGTGGCGCGCCAGTTGATCGAAGAATATGGTTCGTTAGGTAGATTGGGCCGTTGTTCGGTAAAGGAGTTGGCCAAAATCAAGGGCGTGGGTTTCGCGAAGGCGACGCAACTCGCCGCGGCCTTCGGTCTTGGCCAGCGACTGGCGCAGCAGAATTTCGCGGGAAAGCGGATCGAGAAACCAGAACAGGTTTACGAATTGCTCGGTCCCGAGCTGCGTGCCCTGCACAAAGAATCGCTCCGCATCATCCTGCTCGACACGCGCTATAACTTCATCCGGAGCGAAGAGATTTCGTTAGGCAGCGTCAACGAAAGTATCGCGCATCCCCGAGATGTTTTTCGGCCGGCGCTCATTTACTCCGCTTACGCGGTGATCGTGGCCCACAATCATCCTTCGGGCGATCCCTCCCCCAGCCAGGCCGATCATAGCCTTACGAGACGCCTGCGCGAAGCGGCTGAGTTGCTCCAGATCAAGCTGCTCGATCACGTCATAGTCGGCGCCCCCGGCGAAGGCCGGCTCCCCTATTTCAGCTTCAAGGAGATGGGCGTGCTGTGAAGATTCATCCGACCGCAATTGTCGAGCCCGGCGCGCGGTTGGGCGAAGACGTGGAAGTCGGGCCCTACGCCTGCATCAGCGGCGGGGCGGAGATCGGCGCGCACACGATCGTGCGGTCGCATGCTGTGATCGAAGGCGCAGTTCGGCTCGGCACGGAGAACCAGATTGGTCACGGCGCGATCATCGGCGGTTTCCCCCAGGACTTGAGTTTCAAGGCGGAAACAAGCAGCTGGGTCGAAATCGGAAACGGCAACGTCATTCGCGAGCACGTCACGATTCATCGCGGGACCGCCCAGAGTTCGGCCACGTGCATCGGCAACGACAACTTTCTCATGGCCGGCGCGCATCTCGGCCACAACTGCACGATCGGCAACAAAGTGATCATCGCGAACAACTGCCTCCTCGGCGGCTACGTGACGGTGGAGGAGAACGCCTTCCTCGGAGGCGGCTGCGTCTTTCATCAATTCATGCGCGTCGGACGGCTCGCGATCACGCAGGGAATTTCTGGCTTTAGCAAAGACATCCCGCCCTTTGTCGTCGCTGCAGGAGTCAACAGGGTCGTGGGCCTGAATGTTCTCGGCTTGCGCCGCGCCGGCTTCAGCGCCGAAGAGCGCGCGGAGATCAGAGCAGCGTTTGCGTTGCTTTACGAAACCGGACTGAATGTGAGTCAGGCGCTCGCCCGGGCGCGCAAGCAAAGTTGGGCTGCACCCGCAAAAGCGTTTTTCGATTTCGTCGCCGGGGCCAAGCGCCGCGGAATCTGCGGCGGTCCGCGAACACGTTCCCGGCGGGAAGACGAATAACCGTTAAGGCGACGGCGTCACGGTCGGGACGGTCGGATTGTTCAGCTTGATGCCAAACTTGGTGACGAGCTTCTTCGCGTTCTCATCAGTCTTGGCAATGTCGACCAGCCCGCGCACCAATTTTTCGAGGCTGAGCTGCACTTGCTTCGCCTGATCTACCACCTTGACCTGCTGTTCCTGTAATTGCTGAGCGCTCCGCCGCGTCTCCGCGCCGATCCAGATTTCCCAGGACAAAACCAGGACCAGGCTCAGACCCATGAGCAACACAGGCCAGAAGATGTCAGAGGCCGGAGCGTCGGGCTGGGTCGCCGGTTGAATATCTGACTCCCGTTCCATCGTTAGGGGCTGGGCGTCGCGCTGGCCGTCGGCGTCAGGTTGTAGCCACTGTTCTGCAGGAGCTGGCGCATTTTCTCATCGGCCGGCGCGACCGCGGCCATTTCGCGCAGGAGGTTGGTGCCGATCTGCTGGCTGAGCGCACCTTTGTTGATGATCACCTGCTGGGCCTGCACATCGGCCTGGAGGGTCCGGTTTTGATGGGCGAAGACGATCGTGACAAGGCTGAGGCAAAGGCAGGCGACGCCAATGACGAGGAGGATGGTAAACTGCCAGCGCTTCACTTGCCTGACCGATACCAGCCTGCGCAGCGCAGCGTCAACTTGAAAGTGAGTGGCCGTTAACGCAAGCCGAACAAGGCCAGCATGCGACCGGTACGCGCCTGCTCGGCTCGATAAGAATAGTAGCGCGACAAATCGCAGGCGGTGCAAAGGCCGGAGTCATGAACCTGCTCCACACCTGCCCCGCGCGCCTGCCTGACAATCTCGGCGGCAAAATCTACCTCGTAATGGGGCGGTCGAATGCAGGGACTAAGCTGGACTACGAGATTGCGCGGCAGAGAGCCAAAATGTTCACCCATTCTCGCAATAGCCCGCGCGACGATCGCTAGTTCGGTTCCTTTCCGCCCAGAATGAGCGAGGCCAAGGCAATTCTTCACCGGATCGACAAGAAAGATCGCACAACAATCCGCGACATAAATGCCCAACGAGACTCCAGCTTGGTTCGTGATCAGACCATCCGTGCCGTCGAAGCATCGTTCCCCAGACAACGGCCTGTCGATCACCGCCACTTCCGCGCCGTGAACTTGTTCCGCGGTCGCGAAAGAGTCGGCCGCAAAGCCGAGGCCCGCCCGCAAAGTGCGGTGCGCGGCATCGAGGCGGCTCAGCGCTTCGGCACGATCGGTCGCAACATCGATCCCGGGGACACGGCCGACAAATCCGTGCCGGACCACAGACAGCTCGGTGAGCGCCGGAAAGAACTCCACCGCCGATTCCGCGACGGGCGCGTTCATCGTTGAATCTATTTTGGCGACGGCGTGGTCTTGGGCGCTTCCGTCGTGTTGGTTCTCGTCATGCGCGTCTCGCTCCGCGTGTGGGTGAGCGGATCGTCAAAGTCGTAGTGGTAGTTCGTGTCGGTGGCGGTGGCACGATCGAATTCGGCGAGATCGGCATTGTAGCTGTAGAGCGCTGAGAGCCGGGTTGATTGCGCCTGGGTAAGCTGGACTTGAGCATTCAAGACATCCAACTGCACACCGGCGCCCACGCCGAACCGGGCCGTCGCCAGACGCAGCGCCTCTGCGGCCGTCTCGACATTCTTGGCCTGGCTCTCATAGAGCTCGCGATCCTGCTGAAGATTCGAATACGACTGCTGGATTTCCAGCTCCACCTGCAACACAAGATCGTCATAGGTGATCTTCGCCTCGCTCAGCGTCGCCCGCGCCGATTTTACCGCGCCGACGGTTTCCAAGCCATCAAAAATTGGCAGGCTGCCAGTTACGCCCCAAAACCAGCCGGCGACGCCATTGCTCAGATCCCTCGAGATTTGCGAACTCTCCCACATGCGTCCACCGCTTATGTTCAAGGTCGGCTGGATACCGGCATAGGCCGCACGCAACTGCTGCACCTGCACGAGAATATTCGCGCGCTGCTGCTTTAGGGAAGGCCGGCGCTCTTTGCCCAGTTCGATCGCCGTCGTCAGTGGCATATAGCGCGGATTAAAGGTCAGTTCGCCGACGCATTCGAGCGGCGCCTGGTCGCCCCGTTTCGGATTGAAATCGAGCCCGATGGTTCTGGCGAGCTGGAGCTGAGCGATGCGAAAGTTATTCCGCGCCGTAATCAGCGCCGGCTGCTGGTTGGCCAAAGCGACTTCCGCCTGCAAGACATTGAATCGCGGAACAGTACCGGCTTCGAAGCGATTCTGTTGATCCTTCAGCTGGGCCTCCAATAGTTGGACCGATTCCTCCTGCACACCGATGAGCGCCTTGTTAAGAATGACTTGATAAAATTGCTGGCGCACGGTCGCGATCACCTGGTCGATCGTGTTGCGCAAGCTATAAAGACTGGCATCGGTGGCGGCCGCCGCACCCTTGATCGCCGGAATAACCGACCCGTTGTAGAGGAGCTGCGACCCGGTCAAACTGACGTTGTAGGAATTATCGCTGACCGTGAAGGCACTTGAGCTGCCGACGCGCAGATTTGGATCGAGGTGATTGAACATGCCGGAGGCGTCGAAGTGCGGTATAGCCTGCGCGCGCACCTGAATCTGCACGCCTTTGGTGCGCCGAATCTCTTGGCGCGCCGTCAGGACGGCAGGATTGTGTTGGAAGGCCCTCTCGATTGCCTGGCGCAAGGTAAAGCGGGGTGCCGAGCTCGAAGCGGTGGCGGTCTCGCTCCCGGCTCCGGCGCTGGAGGCTAACGCGAGCGCGCCGAGAAACACAGCGCACTGGCGACGCATCGGCCATAATAAAATGCGCGTGCGGCAGAAGCACTCGATGCGCTGAATGGCGGAAAAGATTACTGCCCCCGCCGGGTCACGACTCATTTATGTTGGCAGTAATCGTATATCTTGCTGTAAATTTGCAACCACGATTTTTGCTCACCCGGCGAAAGGTGCGCCATCATCTTCATGAGGTTGCAAATCATCTCCTCCCGGATGCGCCGGACTAGCGCCGACCCGCGCGGAGTGATGCAAACCATCACTTTGCGCCGGTCGTCCGAGGCGTGTGAACGCATGACATAACCAAGATTTTCGAGCCGCGCGACGAGTCCGCTGGCAGCGGCGGTCGTATGCCCCATTTTGTGGGCGATGGCCGACATCGTCAGCACCTCCTGTTGATCGAGATAGGTGAGGAGGAAGAACTGCGAGAAGGAAACATTCCCCGGAGCCAGTTCCTTCGAGAGGTTGAGAATGAAGCAGCGCTGCATCTCCATGATGATGTGCGCAAGACGCTCGGCATCGACTCGGAGTTCATCCGTTGGATTTTCGAGATAAGCAGTCGTGGCTCCCATTTTTGACCGGAGTAAGCTAGGAGACCGCGCCGGAGTGTCAACCAGTAGCCACCTCCAGCTCCTCCTGCTCCTCATCGTGATAACGATCGTGCTCATGCCGGGGCACCGGCACGAAAAACTGCCGGAGGCTTACTTCCGAATGCCTTGCACCGAGAAAATGAAAGTGTATTTCGCGAAACGACGTTCAGACGCCGCCCGCTTCCAGACGATCGCTTTATGATGCTGCTGAGCCCGAAACATAACGCCGAGCAACTGGCGGCCAGCTTCGCCGAGATCGAGCCCCGCTACAGCGAACAACAAGCGCTGATTGAATCGTCGCGCTGCCTCTTTTGCTTCGACACGCCATGCATCACCGCCTGCCCGACCGGGATCGATATCCCCGCCTTCATCAAAGCGGGGATGGTCGGAATCAACGTCGGCGTGCCGACGACCATGGCGATGTGTCGAACGGAGGTGCCGGGTGGAACCCGCAAAGTCGCCCTCCCCCAGCTCGACGGAGTCTCGTTCTACCAGCCCCTCTCGTCTATTCGTCTGCGCCAATCGGCGAACCGTCGGGAATGCGTGGCGGTGTCGGGATATCGAGCGCTCGGGGATCGCGACGGAATTGGTTGATTTGGGAGAGCAGATACGAATTCTGCGCCACCTCCGCCGGGTCGCTCGATGAGCGCGCTTTCCAATTCGTCTCGAGATCGGCAATCTGGCGCAAAGCGCAGGCGTTGACCTGTGGCTCGGTGTCGCGCTTCAGTGCAAGTTGCAGGAGATGATTCAGGAACTGTTTTTCGACCGCGCGTGCGATTTCCTTTTGCGGACCGGTTTGGTTGGAATTACGCGCGGCGGTTTGCCGAATCGCATCGAAAACTTCATTTAGCGAAAGCCCGTTCGCGGTGTTCGCGTTCTGCGCCACGATCCGGGAAAGGCGCTCCGGATTGAGCAGCAAATCAAGCTCGGCATTGATCCAGCTCTCTGCCGCCGCCTGCGGATCGAAAACCATCCCGTCGTGCGAATCGAATGATTCGCGATCGCGCGGATAACCAGGCGGACGCGGCGGAAGGAGGGCGATCAGTTTTACGGGGATCTCGAGAAAATCTGGCCGCAACGTTTGCAATACAGCGGTAAGTGCGGCGCGCTGCTGGTCCGGCGCGAGCGGTTCGTTAGGCGTCTGCCCGTCACCCCGCGTGGCGTAGGTGTAATTCACGCCGCCGATCAATTTGGTCGCCGCTTCGGCCTGGAAACGATGCATCAGGTAAACTGGCACGAGGACGTTTTCGAGCGTGGCCATCGGCGCGCCGAGCGGAACGTTCTTTTCGCTCAACCGATTCAAGGCCAGCGCGCGCACTTTGATCAGGCGATTCAATTCGTCGGTCGCCGAAGTGCCGCTATCCCACAGATGGGCGAAGGGACTGGCGCTTCCGGGTGGACGCGCATCGGCGTCCGACAGGTAGCGAGAACCCTTCGCGACATTCTCCAGCAGAATGGCGGCGAGCCCGGCCGACTCGTTAGTCCCGTTCGGAAAATCCTGGTAGCCATAGAGGATGGTGCGCTTGTCCCACGCGCCGATGCCGGTCGCATAGGCGTGCCTCAAATCGATCTTTCCTTGCTCATCGATCGTCACGACCGGTGGCGGATAATCCATCACCGAGGCGCGATCCTGCGTGCTGGCCGCGAAGTTGTGCTGCAAACCGAGCGTGTGCCCGACCTCATGCGCCGCCAGTTGCCGCAGCCGCGCCAGCGACAACTCGAGAAGGCGCGGATCGGGTGTCGTGCCGTTTGCATAGGCTTCGACCAGACCTTGCGCGATGAGGAAATCCTGCCTCACACGGAGCGAGCCTAACGACACGTGCCCCTTGATGATCTCACCAGTGCGCGGGTCGATGACCGACGTGCCGTAGGACCAGCCGCGGGTCGAGCGGTGCACCCATTGAATCACATTGTAGCGCAGGTCCATGGGGTCGACGCCTGCGGGCAGTTCCTTCACCTGGAACGCGTTCTTGTAGCCGGCCGCTTCGAATGCCTGATTCCACCATGATGCACCCTCGATCAGGGCCGATCGGATCGGCTCTGGCGCGCCGCGATCGACGTAGTAAATGATCGGCTGCACCGGCTCGCTCATGGCCGCGGTCGGCTCCTTCTTGCGCAGGCGATGGCGGATGATGAAGCGCTTGACCAGCGAATCCTCGATCGGCGTCGCGTAGTCGGCGTAGCTCATCAGGAAATAGCCGGCGCGCGGGTCGTAAACACGCGGCTGATACTGATCGTCGGGCAATTCGACGAATGAATGATGCTCGCGGACTGTGACCGCCTTGGCGGTCGGCGTCACGGAACGAATCCAATCGCCTGTTGGTTCGCCGGTAAAAGTCAGCGTCGCCTCGAACTCGGTGTTCTTCGGGAAATTTTTCGTGAACGGTAGATAGATCGCCGAGCGCGAGTCATCGACTTTGTAGGTTCCCTGTTTCTTTTCCTTCAATTTATCCGCCACGCCGTGCGCGTCGTTTAACAAAAACCGTGTCGCATCGACAAGGACGCGACCGCCTTCCTCCGCCTCGACTTTGAAGCCCCAGAGGACTGAGCGGGCGAACGCTTCCGCAACCGACCGCTCTTCGTCCGCGTTTTTCGTATTCGCGCGATAGGCAAGGTTTTGCTCGATGAGCAGGACTTTTGGTCCGACGCGCTCGAACTTCACCAGATGCTCGGGACTGCCCGTGTCTCTATCGAGATCGCCGAATTCCCCGCGATCCAACCCGATGTCATTCGAGCCCACGCCGGCCGCGAGCGAGACGACGTAGAGGAACTCGGAATCGAATTTGTCGATCTCGAGCCAGACTTTGCCGGCGCCTGCATCCCAATAGAGATTGAAGTAGCCGGGCATCGCCTGCATCCCGCGCGTTTTCTGCGTGATCGTGGGCAGCGGCTTGTTTTCGTCGTCGTCGTGCTTGCTCTTCGCCGTCGCGGCGTGGCCGGTTGCGAAAAGTAGAATTGCCAGAGCGATGCCAAAAAAAAGACTGCGCATGTTGCGGACAAAAGTAGCAGTTCGTGTCCAGCAAAGCTCGGCCAAAGTCGTGTCCCTCAAATCCTTTGAGTGAAGCGGAAATTTAGTTCGCGGCTTGGCAGGGCGCAAAAAACGAGCAGCTTTTGCCAAATCTGGGCAAGCAGCGCGGGCGCATTTCACCCACGCTATCTCATATGAAGACGAGTATTCCGACGACGTCCGAAGCGCCACGCGATGCAGGGAAGGAGAGCATTGGGAAACGATTGGCCGCACATCCGTTCGTCGCGGGGATGAGCGAAAAACATCTTGGGATTCTGGCCGATTGCACGATCGCCACGCACTTCGAACCCGGCCAGATCATTTTCCGCGCGGGGGAACCGGCAAACGGTTTTTATTTGATTGAAAGCGGCAAGGTGGTTCTGGAGGAACCGCAACCGGCCGGCAAGCCGATGATGATCGACGTGGTTTCGACAGGCGAACCGTTAGGCTGGTCCTGGCTTTTCTCGCCCTACGTCTGGCAATTCGATGCCCGGGCGGTCGAGCCTTGTCGAGCCCTCTGCTTGTCTGGCATCATGCTGCGGCAACATCGCGATGAAGACCTCTTTCTCAGCCATGAACTTTTCAAACGCACGAGTGAAGTAATGGTGCACCGTCTGCAAGCAGCCCGCAATCGGTTGAGCGCCGCAAAGAAATCAGCCCATCCCGCCGGGTCACCTCCTCCCGGTTCCTGAGATGCAATTTTACGTCTCCAGGAACGGACAGCGCTATGGTCCCTATTCATTGGAGGAACTCCGCCACGAGGTGCTCGCGAATGTCTTTCGGCCCGAAAATTTCGCCTCTTCCGATAACGGGCAAACCTGGGAACCGATTAGAGCGATTCCGGGGATTGGCCCGCTCGCCTACGCGGTCGAAGCCGATACGGCCAACAATCTGCTCGTCATTCGTTACCGTGCCGGCGTCGGGTCGTCCGATGTCGAGCGTTGCGCCGTGGAAGTGAGCAAGGCCCTAACGGATCTAACGCCTGGTTTTCGACTGTTGGCTGATTTCACTGACCTGGAATCGATGGACGTCGCTTGCGCACCGCATCTCAGACACATCATGCGGCTTTGCAACGAGAAGGAGGTAAGCGCGGTCGTGCGGGTGATTCCAAACCCGCAACGGGACATTGGGTTGCGTATCATGTCTTTCTTTCATTACGGGCCGGACGTGCACATCGCGACGTGTGCGACTCTGGATGAGGCAAGAGAAATTCTCGACGGCCGCCAGAGCCAGCTCCCTGGTGCCACGGTGGCGTCCGTATCTGAGCCGGAGGAATGACCTACAACAACCACGTTTTCACTCTCGGCATCGAGGAAGAATTCCAGATCGTCGATCCGGAGACGCGCGAACTGCGCTCCTACGTCCAGCAGATTCTCGACGACGGGAGGGTAACGCTGAAAGAACACGTCAAGCCTGAGATGCATCAATCGGTCGTCGAACTGGGAACCGAAATTTGCCCCGACATTCACTTCGCGCGGGAGCAGGTCATGGAGTTGCGGAGCGAACTGGCCACCCTCGCCGCCCGGCGCGGCCTGCTCATCGCTTCCGCCGGGACGCATCCGTTTTCGCATTGGATGAATCAACTCATCACCGCGGGCGACCGCTATTCCACAATCGTGAACGACATGCAGCAAATCGCGCGCTGCAATCTCATCTTTGGGTTGCACGTGCACGTCGGAATCCCGGATCGCGAAGAAGCGATCCAGTTGATGAATCAGGCGCGCTACGTCCTGCCCCACATTTACGCCTTGTCGGTCAACTCCCCTTTCTGGCTCGGGCAGAACACCGGGTTCAAAGCCTATCGGCATAATATCTTCGAACGCTTCCCGCGCACCGGCATTCCTGACCCATTCGACAGTCTGTCGGAGTATGACGATTACCTGAAGATCCTCGTCGAAACGAACTGCATCGATAACGCGAAAAAAATCTGGTGGGACATTCGGCTCCATCCTTTCTTTAACACGCTCGAATTCCGAATCTGCGACGCGCAATCCCGCGTCGATGACACGATCGCACTCGCCGCCCTGATCCAGGCGGTGGTGGTGAAGCTGCACAAACTCCTGCGGCAAAATACCTCGTTCCGCATTTATCGACGACGCATGATCGAGGAAAATCGGTGGCGCGCATCGCGCTACGGGATCGACGGGAAGTTGATCGATTTCGGTCGCAACCGGGAGGTCGAGACGCGCAGTTTGATCAACGAAATCCTGGAGTTCGTCGCGCCGGAAGTGCACGAGCTCGGGAGCGAACGCGAGATGGCGCACATCGAGCGCATCATGCGGGAAGGAACGGGTGCGGACCGGCAACTGGCCGCCTGGGAACGCAAGCATGAGGTCAAAGACGTGGTAGATCAGATCGTGGGTGAGACGTACGAAGGCCTAACGACAACGCCCATCGACATAAGGCCGGAAAATTTTGCCACCGCGCCGTCCGATTACGCGGGGCGCACACCCTAGACTGACCTAAGTTGGCGACGAGCCGATCGGAATGCCCTCAACCGGCCAGTCCCCCGACTGATGCACTCTCCCGCCGGACTCGTGGATCAGTCGTAGTCGTCGTAGATGGTCGGCTCCGCGAGGTGATGATGGCGGCGGCGGCGGCGATCAACCTTGTAATAAGCGTCGACTGCTGAGGCCACCCAGCAGAGCACCGGGATGATCAGGCCGATCCCGGCAGTAGCCAGGCTCAGCAAAATCCCGATCCAGACCGCGAGTGGCATCCCCAACAACATCCAGAGAAAGCCTGGCCCGAAATGGCCTTTGTAGATCTGACCAAGGCCAGGAATGATCGCGCTCAGGACGGCGGCAATGACGTTTGTGGCATGCGTGCTTTGTTTATCCGCCACCGCTAATTCGTGATTCACTTTTCAAACCCCTCCTTTCTTTGTTATTTATTCCCACGGTAGCATTACCGCTGCTCACCATCGCTTGGCATAATTGCATCAGATCTTGGCTTTGCGTCCCTCGTCGCGCGACAAGAACTGAGGAGGAATTAACAATCCATGGAGAGCCGCCTGCGGCTAATCCGGCCTAAGTAAGGCATGCTAATGATGCCCTCAACTCCAACTCGACCCCCAGACTTCGCAATGCAGAGTCTCGACCACGCGGAACCGGCGAGGATCTGGAAAGCGCGATGTTTCATCCATCACCATTTGGGGGAGGAGCTTTCCCTGACAAGAGTCGCGGACTTCGTCAGCATCAGCCCGAATTATCTGAGCGAAGAATTCAAACGGGTGACCGGCTCCAAATTTGTCGATTACGTTGCCCGGACGAGGGTCGAGAAGGCGTGCAAACTTTTGAGCAATTCAAATTTGCGGATCAGCGAAATCGCATTTGAAGTCGGCTTCCAATCCTTGTCGCAATTCAATCGCGTTTTCAAAAAGCTCTCTGGCAAATCTCCGACGGAATACCGCGCGGCGGAGGCAGGCCATCAGCAGGTGCTACCGGCATCGAGTTTGTTAGAGTGCAGCCATTAGCATCGTCCGCGCTGCGCCTTTTGCTTCGACTCGTTAGGCCAAATTTAACCAATAACACGGTCATCGGAAAGGGTTGCGGATCGCCCATCAAAACAACACGGATTTTTTTCCGTAAAAATGCGTAGTCGAGTGAAATGATTTCCGATAACACTGCGGCCACTGTGCGGCATTCAAAGTTCATCCAATGGTTCTGCGAGAAGCGAGAAAGAATTCTCTGGTGCACAGGAGGAAGCGCTGTCCTCGCGGTCATCCTGCTTTCCTGCAGTACCACTACCCGGACGATCCTGTCGCCGCCGAGTATTCCTGGCGCGACATATGTCGGGTCGAGCGAGTGCGCTACATGTCACGAGAATATCACGCGCGATTTTGCCACGGCCACTCACGCGCGCCTAAAGGCGCCCGGCGACAACGCCAAAGATGCCGGCTGCGAATCGTGTCACGGGCCGGGCAGTCTTCATGTCGCAAGCGGCGGTGGGTTACACACCATCGTGAACCCGGGCAAATCGCCGCAAGCTTGCTTCCAATGCCACCTGGAGGTGCGCGCGGCAATGGAGCTGCCTTATCACCACCCGGTGCTGGAGGGGAAAGTGAGCTGCATTGATTGTCATAACCCGCACAAGGGAAACGCGATCAAAGGTGGCGGTACCAGTGGCATCCAGTCGCTCAAAGGTGGCGGCACCGCTTTGCTCGGCGAAAACGAGACCTGTTTCCAATGCCACACAGCGCAGCGCGGCCCGTTCGTGTTTGAGCACGAAGCGCTGCGCGAAGGATGCGTCGTCTGCCATTCGCCGCACGGATCGGTCAATCAGCGGCTATTAACGGTCCGCAATCAGGCGCTTTGCCTGAAGTGCCATTTCCAGCAGCAAACCGCGCCGGGTCAGATTTACATCGCAGACGTTAACCACTCCAGCTTCTTGCAGCAAGGGACCTGCTGGTCGGCCGGCTGTCACGAAGCAATCCATGGCTCGCAGGTGAGCCCAGCGCTGAGGTATTAAAATGGCTGGCATTTTCTTCCCGAGAATTTCGCGCTCGCTGGCGCGCGCGTTCCCGTTCCTCATCTGCGCTTTTTTCTGGGCGAATGTGCCTCTCCGCGCAGACGATGCGACCGATGCGAAATCAAGCCCCAGTCCGACACCGGTCGCGGGCGAGGCCGCAGCCGAGCCGGAATATAAAAATTGGATCGAGCTTTCAATCGGCGGGCTGATTACCAGTGGCGATACGGCTCTTTTTGAGCAGCAGCATCATGTGTCGGGCGACGTCTTTGGCGGAATCCACGATCTGCATTACGAGCAAACGGTCGACAAGAACGGACAGTTCTCGATCGATGGGCACGCCATTTTTGATACCGGCGATTATGACCTGACGCTGAGCTTGTCCAAGCCAGACGTGGGTTATATCAAGGCCGGGTATAACCAGTTCCGCAGTTATTATGATGGCAATGGCGGATTCTTCCCACCCGACGGGACGTTTTTACCGCCGCCCATCCCCGAGATGTACATTACTCGAGGCGAGGCGTGGTTCGAAATGGGCCTGCAATTGCCAGACTGGCCGGAGATAATCATTCGCTATTCGCACGAGTTTCGGCAGGGCCAGAAGGATTCGACCGAATGGGGCGACACCACCGTGACGGGCGTGCCGCCCGAAGGATCCACGACTCGAAAAATTGTGCCGAGTTACCGCGACATTAATGAGGCTCGGGACATTGTCTCATTGGAGGCGAGCAAAACCTTCGGCAACACCGATGTCGGTTTGGGAATGCGCTACGAACACGATAACAATAACGACGGTTACAACTTCGAACGCGGCGCCGGCTCAACCACCCAGCGGTTCGTCACTGACAAAGAAAGCAACAATTTCGATCTGTTTAGCGGGCACGCGACAACGGAAACGCGGTTCAGCGATTCACTCTGGCTAACGACGGCCTATTCTTACACGACGCTCTCAAGCGACCTGAGCGGATCGCGCATCTACGGGCCTTTCTATTACTCCTCCTACAGCGATCCGATCGATACTCTCGGCAGTCGCGACGTCGGTTACCTAAACCTTGCCGGCACCTCTAACGCCCAGCAATGGGTGGTCAACCTTAATCTCATGTGGTTGCCATTGAAGGAGCTTACGGTTCTCACCGCCTTCCGTTACACCTACGAAGATACCCAAAGCAACTCGGTCTTTCTCAGCACCACTACCCGGACGGCACCTCTAATTCCAATGGCGGCGAGCAGCTTTGAAAACTTCAACACCGCTGCGGAGACATTCGAGTTGCGTTTCACCGGTGTTGCCGATTGGCTCTTTTACGCGAGGGGCGATTGGGAGGAGCAAAATGGCGATATCCACGAAAGTGAAGGCGAGATCGGGACGCCCCCGCTTTCCGATATCAAGAATCTCGATTTGCTCCGGCAAAAATACACGGTCGGCTTCACGTGGTATCCCTCGGCGCGGCTCAACCTGGCTGGGCAGTATTATTACAAGACCTTTCGATACGATAATAGCTCCAACGGTGATGGCCAGAACCTCGAATTTCAAACGTGGAGCACGAACGACTTCAATATTCGGCTCACTTGGCGACCGAACCTCCCGTCGTCTTTCGGCACCCTCGCTCTGGTCACCCGATATGACTACACGACTTCCCAGGTCATTGGCCAGTGGAATATTCCAGACGGGATTTTGCTTAATCCCGAGAACACCGCTTGGATTAGCAATCAAGTGATCGGCGAAAGCGTGACGTGGAATCCCCTCGCCCGGCTCTACTTTCAGGGAGACTTTTCCTATGTTCTGAACCAGACGAAAACTCCGGCCGCAAATATTGTGATTCTCCCCGGACTGGGCCCGACGGTGCTGAATTTTAAGAGCGATTACTGGACGATCGGAGGGAACGTCGGTTTTCTGATGAACGACAAGACCGAGTTTCGTGTCGGCTACAACTACTATCGGGCGGCCGATTACACGAACAATTCACTGGCCGGCCTGCCTTACGGTGCGGATCAAACCGAGAATAGCGTGACGGCGAGTGTGAGCCGCCAACTCACAAAGAGCGTTCGTCTGAATCTGCAGTATGGTTACTACAACTACACCGACGGCCTGTATGGAGGTCACGACAACTATCAAGCGCACTCCATATTTTCCAGCCTTGTTTTCGGCTTCTAGTTGCTGGAAAGCTTGATGCGAGAGATCGGGCGAAGGGCTGCATCGATCTCGACGGTCGCGTTTGCCGATCTGAATTTCTCGCCGCGTTGAAGTACCATCGGGCATTGGCTTGGGCAGAATCGTTGCGGGCCAGCGAACTTTGCTATTTTCCCGGGATTCGTGAACCTTGTTTCGGCCGTCCGAGTCTGAAAACGTGATGCGAAAATTTCTCGCCCTGATCACCTCGCTGAAGCTGACGATCACCTGCCTGATCGCCGCCATGATCCTGATCTTTGCCGGGACGCTGGCGCAGGTGCACTTCGGGATTCACGAGGTGCAGCAGCGCTATTTCCAGAGCTGGTTTGTCTGGTGGCCAACGGACAGCGAAGGGTTTAGAATCCCGGTTTTTCCCGGCGGGCATCTGATCGGGGCGGTGTTGCTGATCAACCTCGTGGCCGCGCACTGGAAACGCTTCCGCTGGGCCTGGAGCAAGCTCGGGATTCATCTGACTCATGCGGGCTTGATAATCATGCTCGCGGGCGGTCTCTTCACGGATCTGTTCGCGGTTGAGAGCCACATGCAACTGGCAGGGGGTGAGACAAGGAATTACTCCGAGGATTCCCAAAAAGTGGAACTCGCGGTCACCGACGTAACGGCACCGGAGTTTGATCAGGTGACGGCCATCCCCGGGACGCTTCTGCGCAAGAGGCGCGTTATCGAACTCCTGGGTCTGCCCTTCCAGATCGTCGTGCGGCGCTTCTTTCAGAATTCGCGTCTGCAAATGCTAGGCAAGGCTGGCGCCAGGTCGAGTCCGGCCGCCAGTGACGGAATCGGCGCACAGATTGCGGTGGAGGAACTTCCGCGCGTCACCGGTCCCGATGAGCGCGACACCGCCAGCGCATTGATCGAAATTGTGCCGATTGGGTCCGCCGCCGGCGCACTCAACGATTCGCTCGGTACCTGGCTCGTCTCGGAGGCGCTGGGCGCTTCTCAGGCGTTTTCCAGTGGCGGCCGTACCTGGCAAATCACGCTGCGGCCAACCAGATACTACCAGCCCTACAGTGTTACCCTGCAGAAGTTCACCCACGAACGCTATCCCGGCACCGAAATCCCGAAAAACTTTGCGAGCAAGATCACGCTCAAGGATCCGGAGCGCGGCTTGAAGCGCGACGTCCTGATCTACATGAACCATCCCCTGCGTTATCGTGGTGAGACGTTCTATCAGGCCGGCTTCAAGAAGGACGACCAGGCGTCGATCCTGGAAGTCGTGCATAACCCGAGTTTCCTCGCGCCCTACGTCGCCTGCGTGGTGGTCGGCGTCGGGTTACTCGTTCAATTCGGCTACCATCTCGTCGGATTTGCACGGCGACGAAGAACTGCGCTCGCATGAAACGTTATTTCCCCACGATTCTCTTCGTCGTCGCGCTCCTTTGGGTCGCGTCCAGCTGGCGTCCAACGAAGGCTGCGCCCGGCGCTTTCGATCTTGCCGGGTTTGGCAAGATTCCGGTGCTCGTCGGCGGTCGGGTCAAACCCTTGGATACGGTGGCGCGCAATTCTCTCCTTATCATTCACGACAAACAAACGGTCGGCCTAAAGAACGGCAAACAACTTGGCGCCATGCCTTGGCTGACCGACACGCTCTTCAACGCACCATTCGCCGACCAGTATCCGGTCTTCGTCATTCAGAACGCCGACGTCCTCGGTCTCTTCGGATGGGAACAAAAGGACCGGAAATATTTCAGTTACACCGAGCTCTCACCGTTCCTTAAACAAATCGACGAACAAGGCGCCCTCTCCGAGAAACTGCAATCGGTCCAACGCTCCGCCTATCAAAATGCCGTTCTCAACTTGCGCAATGGTTTGGTTCTTTACCAGCGCCTAAGGAACAGTCTGCAGCCGGAAGACGCGAAAAGTTTTGCGAGCGAACTGGATTCCTTCGCGGCGGGATTGCCGGCGGCTGGGAAGGCGGCACGCCAACGCGAAACCGGGAAGAGTTTCGATAAGACGAAACTCGATGACACGGCAGGATTGATCGAACGCTACCAAAACATGGCCGAGATGGGTTACATCCTCGCCGTCCCGGCGGCTTCCGCGCAAGAAGGCGATTGGCACTCAGTCGGCGAAAGCCTCCTGCAGTCGATCGCGGCTGGCCAAATTCATCCGGTCGTAAAAATGTACGCGCAAATCGGTGACGCCTATCGCGCCGGCAATCGCGCAGCCTTTAATCAGGATGTCGATGCCCTCGCTGGTCGGTTCGTCAAGGGACACCCGAATGCGGTGAAACGAGCCTCGTTCGAGGCTCTCTTCAATCAGATCGATCCGTTCACGCACAGCATGGTTCTTTACGTGCTGGCGTTTCTGCTCGCCTGCGGTTCGTGGCTGGCGTGGAGTCGAACGCTGAACCGCTCCGCCTTCTACCTGCTTCTGCTCGCGCTCGCGATCCACACCTTTGGTCTCGTTTCGCGGATGTATCTTCAGGAACGCCCGCCGGTCACCAATCTTTATTCGTCGGCCATATTCATCGGCTGGGGCGCGGTCATCGTCGCACTCATTCTCGAGCGAATCTTTCGAGATGGGATCGGCGCGGCCTGCGCTGGCGCGATCGGTTTCATCACCCTGATCATCGCGCATCATCTCGCCGGAAGCGGCGACACCCTCGAGATGTTGCAGGCCGTGCTCGACACCAACATCTGGCTCGCCACCCACGTCGTCGCGATCACGACTGGCTACTCGGCCATGTTTCTGGCCGGCATGCTCGCCATCATCTACGTCATTCGAGGCGTTTTCACCCGATCACTGAACAAACGAACAGCCGATTCGCTCACCCGCATGACCTATGGCGTCGTTTGTTTCGCCACCCTCTTCAGCTTTGTCGGCACTGTGCTGGGCGGAATCTGGGCCGATCAATCGTGGGGACGTTTCTGGGGTTGGGACCCGAAGGAAAACGGCGCCGTGCTGATCGTTCTCTGGTGCGCGGTCATTTTGCACGCGCGCTGGGGCGGGTTTATTCGCCAGCGCGGTCTTATGATGATGGCGATCTTCGGCAACGTCATCACCAGCTTCTCGTGGTTCGGGGTCAACATGCTCGGCGTCGGCCTGCATTCCTACGGATTCATGGAGAAAGCATTCCCCTGGCTGATCGGGTTCATTATCAGTCAGCTCGCCTTGATCGCCGTAGCCGCGATGCCGCTCGAACGCTGGCGAAGTTTTCGAATATCCGCCAGCGCGTCGCGTCAGAAAGACGAGGCCGGCAACTTGACGTTTGTTCCCTCAGGACTAGCAGTAGAAATAACGCCGGACTAAATTCATCAATCCATCGAGAGAAGAGATTCCATCATGAAACTAATTGTCATTATCACCGTTAGCTTGTTTGCCGCCTCGGCGGTTTCGGTCCGCGCGGCCGACGCCAAACAGAACTGGGACAGTCATTGCGCGCAGTGCCACGGGAAGGATGGGCACGCCGACACAAAAATAGGAAAAATGCTAAATGCCAAGGACCTGACCGATCCCAAGGTTCAGGCCAGTTTTACCGACGCGCAGGCGGCGGACGCGATCAAGAATGGTATAAAGGAAGGCGGCAAGATGAAAATGAAAGCCTTCGGCGACAAATTGAGTGCCGACGAAATCACGGCGCTCGTCGCTTACGTTCGCACCCTGAAGAAATAATCGGATCCAAAGTCTGACCAGTTTGGGCCGCTGGAGCAGCTTCGCTCCGGCGGCCCTTTTTTTGCGTCTGCGCGGACGTGCGGCGCACCACGAGAGCCGGGCTCGCAAAAGATGCACAGCCTTTTGCAATATTGGGCGCGCCAATCCATCCCGGTTGCTTATCTAGGCCAGGCATGGTCCAGCTGTTGCGTCGGCATCGCTCCGGCAGGTTGAATCTGATATGGCAAAGAAACTCACCGTGGAAGACGCCAAACCGTTCGTGACCAATCATGCTGCGGTCAAGGGGACAGAGATATATCAAAAGTACGGTCCCCAGATCGGATGGCACGAGCTCTTGCAGATTCTCGAGGACAGAACCTGCTGTCGTTATCCTTGCAAAGTCGTCTTCGATTGCACCCAGTTACAGGCTGGCGAGTTCGCCTATGCCGCGCCGAGGGGACAACGACCGG
The DNA here is from genome assembly GCA_963776615.1 of uncultured Verrucomicrobiae bacterium. Lineage (GTDB taxonomy): Bacteria > Verrucomicrobiota > Verrucomicrobiia > Chthoniobacterales > UBA10450 > Palsa-1392. The sequence continues at coordinate 207,802 of CAVZNJ010000020.1, read as the reverse complement.
ATGATGGATTTGCTATGCACGTGCATCCGCATTTCGCGGCCCAATTGGAGCGCGTCCCCTATCTCGTCCTGTATCAGCTTGCCGTGGTTAATTATGGCGAGTTCGCTGATCCTGAAGATACAGCGATTTTTGGAGCGAACGCACTGGGCATCCCGAGAGATCTATATTTCGAAGTGCTGTGTGCCATGGCCGATGAGATCGAAGGGTGCGGCGAGCCCGGTTGTGATTGCCATGGAGCGCAAAAAATTTTCTAGTGCAGCGGCCAGGAAACTGATAAACGAAGAAAACCGACAAATGAAAATCAAAACAAAAACAGCATTGTTGATCGCACCCATCGCCTTCTTCGCGAACGGTGCCTTTGCGGCGGACGCCGCGGCAAACTGGAATCAGTACTGTGCCGCGTGCCACGCAAAAGATGGCAGCGGCAGTACGATGATGGGAAAAAAATTGGGCCTTAAAGACTATCGCGATCCCAAAGTCCAGGCAGGGTTCACCGACGCCCAGGCCACGCAGCTGATCACGGATGGCAAGGACAAGATGAAGGCATTCAAAGGCAAGCTTTCCGCAGACGAAATCAAAGCCCTTGTCGCCTACGTTCGGGCATTCAAAAAATAACGATCCATCAACGGCCAGACAGCGGAGGCGGTCCGTGTGGGACACGTCCGCGAAGTGTTTTGTCGCTCGGATCAATTTTCTCAACGCGAAACAGGCAAGTGACTGATGGTGGATAATCCGGCGGGGCCACGCTCGTTGAAGCGCCACTTTCGCAATTGGATCAGCTGGGCCGGCATGGTCATTGCGACCGCCGCGCTCTTTGCCTTTCTCCTCCTGTTTGCGATCGACTTCATGGCGCGTCATTCCGATGCGTATGTCGGCATTCTCGCCTACGTCGTAGCGCCACTGTTTCTTCTTCTGGGCATCGCTCTGATCGTCATCGGAGCCTTGCTCCACCGGCGAGCCGAGCGCCGGGCGGTGCGGATGGAGGCTCCTCTCGTCCTTAGGATCGACCTATCGCGCCCTCGTGACCGCAAGATCCTGGCGATCTTCGCCGCTGCCAGCGTTGTCTTCCTCTTCCTCACCGCCATCGGCAGTTACCAGACCTACCAGTTCACCGAGTCTGAGCAGTTCTGTGGCCAGACCTGCCATTCCATGCAACCAGAGTTTGTTGCGTCGGAGCATTTCGCACACGCCGAGGTAGAATGCGTCGCCTGCCACGTCGGCCCGGGCGCCACCGCCTATTTCAGGACCAAGCTGAATGGCGTCAAGCAGCTCTATCACACGATCGCCGACGATTATCAGCGCCCGATCTATGTCAACGAAGCCAACCCGCGCCCGCCCCAGGCGATTTGCGAGCAGTGCCATTGGCCTAAGAAATATGCCGGGAGCGTCGAGCGCACCTTTCGCCATTTCCTTTCCGACGAAAAGAACACGCCCTTCACCGTTCGGCTCTTGCTCTGGGTCGGCGGCGGCGACCCTTCCAATGGTCCCGAGGGCGGGATTCATTTTCACATGAATATCGCGAACAAGATCGAATACATCGCAACCGACGACCGGCTCCTCACCATTCCATGGGTCAGGATAACTAACCCGCGCGGCGTCACGACCGAGTACCGGACCCCGGACTTCAAGGGCGATCCGGCCAAATTTGAGATTCGCCGGATGGACTGCATGGATTGTCACAGCCGCCCGGCGCACAAGGTGCACTCGCCAAACGACGCGGTCGACCTCTCGCTTCTCACCGGCCGGCTCGATTCCAGCATTCCCTGGGTGAAATCGAAAGTCGTGACGGCGCTGGTCCAGCCCTATAAAACCAAGGCGGAGGGTTTGCAGAAGATCGCGCTCGCTTTACACAAAGCTTATCCCAACCCTGTCCAGGCTGACCCGATCATCAATGAGACCCAGGCCATCTATCGCGCCAACTTTTTCCCGGAACAGAAACTCGACTGGCGCACGCACCCCGATTTTATCGGCCACAAAAATTGGAACGGCTGCTTTCGTTGCCACGACGGCAAGCACAATACGGCCGACGGCAAAAAGTCGATCAAGGCCAGCGACTGCAAGTCATGCCATCTCATTCTCGCCCAGGGCAACGGCGAAAAACTCGAGCAAGTTAACGCGAAAGGGTACGATTTTATCCACATCGACGCGGAGTATTCCGATTTTTCCTGCGCCGAGTGCCATACCGGCGGACTTCAGAAAGAATGAAGACTGTCGTTTTCGAAAGTTTCCGAAAAAATGCGCAGCTTTTTTTCTCGCCAAGAATGCCTCTCCTGGTGTGAGGTCGAGATTGTTTTCACAAGAAGAACCTTCTGCCAATGAGATGAGATTTCTTTGCCGCGGATGAGCCTTCAGCCTCGAGAAACCCGAAATGGAACAACAAGCTGAAGCGGTTTCAGATTCAATAACGTCGCGCCGCCACTTTATTGATCTTCTCCTGGGCGCAAGCATCCTCGGCTGGCTGGCCAGCATCGCGTATCCGGTCATCCGTTATCTCAGGCCGTTGCCGCAAAACGGGCCGACCGGACCGACGCGCTTGACCCGCGAAGAGACAGCCAAACTGGAGCAGGACAAATTCGTCATCGTCCCCGTGAGCGGGCAACGCGTGATTGTTTTGCAATCTCCCGATCAAAAGCTTTTGGCCTTCAGCTCCAAATGCACGCATGAGGGTTGCACGGTCACATTTTTGCCGGCCCAATCGATCATCTGGTGCCCCTGCCATGACGGCCGCTACGATCTTCACGGTCGTGTTTTATCCGGACCGCCGCCTAAGCCGCTGCCCGAATATGCAGTCCAGCGGCAGCCCGATGGGGGGATTGTCATTTCTGAAGAACAAAGCTGACAAGAATGGGGCCGCACCGGCCGGAGGGCTGCTCGGCTGGGTGGATCGGCGTTATCAAGTAACGCCGCTTCTCGACTTCATGCGCCACAAGCAGGTGCCCCTTGGGTCACACTGGATGGGTTGGTACTACCTCGGTGGGATCACCATGTTCTTTTTCATCGTCCAGGTCGTCACCGGTGTGCTTTTGCTCATGTATTTCCAGCCGGGTGAAGCGACCGCTTACGAGAGCATCCATTTTCTCACGACCAAGGTCCCCTTCGGCTGGCTCATCCGTTCCGTGCACAGTTGGAGCGCGCATCTCATGATCATTGCGCTCGTCCTCCACATGTTTAGCACGATGATGCTGAAGGCTTATCGGCCGCCGCGCGAGCTGACGTGGGTATCTGGTTACCTGTTGTTTCTGGTCACGCTGGGGTTCGGCTTCTCCGGTTACCTCCTGCCGTGGAATAAATTGGCTTACTTCGCCACCACCGTCGGCACCAACATCGTGCGTTCGGTCCCGTTCCTGGGCGACTGGCTCCTGCTCGTCCTGCGCGGCGGGCAGGATGTTACAATCAACACGCTCTACCGGTTCTTCGCCGCTCATGTCGTGATCCTGCCCCTGGCCTTCGTCGGCATCATCAGCATGCACCTCCTCTTCATTCAGCGGCAAGGGATGGCGCCGCCTATCACCACCAAGGTCGCCCCGCGCGGCATGAAGTTCTTTCCCAGCTTCGCGCTGCGCGACGTGTTGTTGTGGCTGGCGGCCTTGATGTTGCTGGTCACGCTCGCGGTCTTCCTTCCCTACGGACCAGGCATTCCGGGTATGGATTGGGAACTCGGTTCTAAGGCGGACCCGATGGCACCGGCCTACGCCGGCATCAAGCCGGAATGGTATTTTCTGTGGGAATACCAATTGCTAAAGGAATTTCCGCCGCATCTTTTCGGTCTCGAAGGACCGCAAGTCTGCCTGTTTTTGATCGCGATCCTGTTGGGCATCTGGGCCGTCATCCCATGGCTCGACCGACGCGCCGCCCGGGACAAGCCGTCCCCGGCTTTCAGCGACTTCGGCTGGGCGGCAATTCTGTTCCTGGTCTACCTCACACTGATGGGCTGGGACATCGGAGCAACCGGAACCGGCACGGATCTCACTTTGGCGCATAGATCCGCGCGGGTTTGTGCATGGTGGACTTTGGCGGCGGGGATCGTGATCATTGTTTTTCGATATTTGCGGTTCGAACATCGCTGGTTTGTTCTGACCGGTGCGGCGCTTCTCCAGATCGTGTTGCACGGGTTAATTGGGATTTCCTATCTGCTCGCCGGCTCGATTTCGGCCGGGCTGGCGATCATTGTCATTGCGGCTTCATATTTCATGGGGTCGCGACCGGATGAGTGAGGTTCACTTGAGAACGATCCTCATTATTCTTGGCCTTGCTTTGGTTCCCTCCGCCGTCCTTGCCGCAGAGCAAAAACCCGCCAAGACCGCTCCGACGCTAGCCGCCTTGCTCGACGCGAAGGACAAGGTGGGCAAGCCGATTATCACCCAGGAGGAGTGGGCCTATTACAATAGTCTCAATGATAATCTGAAGGAACTACTGAACCAGGCCGTGCAAAAGGAAGTCATTACCAAGGCCGAGCACTTAAGGACACTTTTGGAGTTACAGCTGCGTCCACAAAAGATGGAGCTGGTCCTGCAGAACCGTTGCATCCTGTGCCACACCGATCCCGAGGTCCAGGCGCCGGAAGACCTTTTCTCGCCCACACCCGCTTCACATCATTCGCCGGGATACATGAACCTGAAGGAGATTGTCGAGGATGTTCATTTTCGCAACGGGCTCTCGTGTGCTGGCTGTCACGGCGGCGATCCCACCGCTGATTTTGGCCACGATTTCGTCAAGGAATGGCCGGATAAAGGCCGGGACAAGAATCGCGCCTGGGTCGTCCAATTTTGCGCGCGTTGCCATTCCGATCCGACCTTCATGCATCAGTTCAATCCGTCTTTGCCGACGGATCAACTGGCGAAGTTCAAAGACAGTCCGCATGGGCAATTGCTGCTCGTGAAACATGACGACCGCGCACCTTCATGCATCAGCTGCCATGGAGTCCACGGCATTCGCCCGGCGAAAGACCCGCAGTCAAAAGTCTATGCCCAGCGGGTACCGGAAACCTGCGGCGCGTGTCACTCGAATCCCAAGACGATGGCCGGATTCACCCTGCCGGATGGCGCGCCCCTTCCGACCAATCAACTCGCGGATTACAAAAAGAGCGTGCACGGCCAGGCGCTGCTGGTACGGGCGACCTGGGCGCGCCCGCCTGCAACGATTGTCACGGAAACCACGCCGCCACCCCGCCCGGCGTCGCGAGCGTGAGTCGCAGTTGCAGTCTTTGTCACTCGGCCAATGCGAGTCTCTTCGATGGCAGCAAACATAAGCAGGCTTTCGACCAGCATAACTGGCCGGAATGCAGCAAGTGCCATGGCAACCACAACATCGCGAAGACTCAGGACTCCATGCTCGCGACCGGGCCAGGCGCGTTGTGCGGTGATTGCCATCGCCAATTCGCCAAAGACGACCCCAAGTGCATCCCCACCGCCAATTATTTTCACACCACGATCACTCAGATGGACGATGCGCAGAAGAGGTTCACCACTGTCTCCGAAAAGCTGGCGGCCAAAGGTCTGGATGTAGAACCGATCAGCAACCAGTTGAATGATCTCACCGATGCGCTGAAGAAATCGCGAACCTATGTCCATTCCTTTAGCCGGGATACCTTCCAGCAGGTAGCCGCGCCCGGAGAAGAAGCGGTCAAGCAGACCGACGCCCTCGTCGAGAAGGCGCGTCAAGAATACAAATTCCGGCAGGCCGGTCTGGCGGCCAGCATTGCCTGGATCGGACTCCTGATGCTGGCGATCTATTTGAAACTCCGCCAGCTCGAGAAATCAAAGGATTAGCGGTGGGAGTCCGCTCGCCACGGCGAGCAGGCTTTGGCAGACTGAGCCGACTGTTCATCAAGACGCTTTTTCTCCGTAGGAATCTCTCCAGCTTGCATTGATCCGAGACGAGGACGTGACGATGGCTGCGCGGCGATTGCCTGCAATTAGTTTGCGCCTCGAGAGAGCAAGCCGTAGAAAACAATATCGCAACCGGCAACAGATAAGGAAAATCGCCATGACTGCGTCAGACACCTCGACCGAACTCCGTTTTGAGCCGCCGGGCCCAGGATCGTGGGAGCAGGACCCCGTGCACTTCCCGCGCCCGATGACGCGCTACTTCCAGGAGACCCATCCGCCCTCCTTCAAGAGGGGCACCAACGATTTCGCCCGCTTCTACGGGCTGCTCATCGACGGTCTCCAGATCGGCTACGTGAACGGCTTCGGCTACAACCAGGTGCTGCCGGCGCCGGACGCCGAAATCCCCGCAGCGCTTTGCAGCGCGCCGAACAGGTCTTCGCGCAGAAGCTCTGGCGGGAGCAGCTTCGCGACTGGGACGAGAACTGCAAGCCAGCCGCCATTGCCACGCACCGGGAGTTGCAGGCCGTCGATCCGGACGCCCTCTCCGACGCGGAGCTGGTCGCCTATCTGACGCGCTGTCGCGACCACCATTCGGCCATGATCGCCCAGCACATGCGCTTCACCGCCGGTGCCGTGCTCCCGACCGGGGATTTTCTCGCTCACGTTGGCGACTGGACGGGCCTGCCGCCGTCCGAGCTGCTGGGACTGATGCGCGGTTCGGCTGAGGTGTCCTCGGGTGGCTCCGACGAGATGGAGCGACTGAAGAAGGCGTTCGCCGAGGATCCTGCGGCCCGCAAGATCCTCGAATCCGGCGGCGACCCCGCGCAGGTGCTCGCGAGCCTGCGTTCGCTCGGCGGCGAAGCAGGCGCGGCCGTCTCCGGCTATCTCGACCTGGTCGGCAACCGCCTCATCGACGGCTTCGACATCGCCGAGCCCACGGCGCTCGAATTGCCGGACGCGCTCCTCAGAGCCATCCGCATCGCCGTTTCCGGAGAAGCGCAGGCCGCCTCGGACGTCGATGCCCGCATTGCCGAAGTTCGCGCCCAGGTTCCCGCCGCGCACCAGGACGAGTTCGACGAACTGCTCGGCGAGGCCCGCCTGACCTATCGCCTCCGCGACGAGCGTGGCGTCTACAGCGACATCTGGGCCTCGGGTCTGATGCGCCGCGCCGCGCTTGCGGCTGGCCGGCGGGTCGCGGAGTCGCGGCCGCATCGCCACCCCCCACCAGATGCTGGACGCCAGCCTCGACGAGATGTGCGCGCTGGTTGCCGGTACCGGTGGCCCGTCCGCGGACGAGCTCGCCAGCCGCGCCGAATACCGCGCGACCTACACCGCCAAGGACGTCCCGCCGTTGCTTGGCCCGCCCGCGCCGCCTCCGCCTGACCTCGCGGCCCTGCCCCCGTCGGTCGGCCGCGTCATGCGCGCGATCTTCATCGGCCTTGGGCCACGTCTTCGGCAGCTCCCAGGCGCAGAACGAGGAAAAGGTCCTCTACGGCATTGCGGCGAGCAAGGGCGTCTACGAAGGGCCCGCGCGCCGCGTCTCCGGGCCCTCCGAGTTCGGCCAGATCGCCAAGGGCGACGTGCTCGTCACGGAGTCGACGACCGAGGCCTTCAACATCCTGCTGCCGCTGCTCGGCGGGATCGTCACCGACAACGGCGGCCTGCTTTCGCATGCTGCGATCGTCGCGCGCGAATACGGCATCCCCGGCGTCGTCGGCACCCGCGAGGCGACCGAGCGCATCGCCAATGGCGTCCGTGTTCGCGTTGACGGTGATGCCGGCGAGGTCACGGTGCTCGGGTGAAGAAGGTCGTTCCCTTCAGCAAGGCGCGCGAGACGTCGCTCTTTGGGTCGAAGGCCGTGGGGCTCGGCGACGCCGCGCGCCAGGGCCTCCCGGTCCCGCCCGGCGTGGCGCTCTCGGGCGACCTGGTCGAGGCCGTCGCCTCGGGCGACGACAAGGCGATCGAAAAAGTGGCGAAGGCCATCGCCGCCTTGCCGGCGCCGTTCGCCGTCCGGTCGTCCGCCGTCGACGAAGACGGCGCGGCGGCAAGCTTCGCCGGCCAGCACCTCACCGTGCTCAACGTCCATTCGGCGGCCGACGTCCCCGGCGCCGTCCGCGAAGTCTGGTGGTCTGCGAACTCGGACTCGGCCATCACCTACCGTCAGCGTGTCGGCCTGTTCACCCGGCCGAGCGTTGGCGTCGTCGTCCAGACGCTGCTCAACCCCGATGTCGCCGGCGTCATGTTCACCGAACACCCGGTCACCGGCGCCGATGAGCGCCTGATCGAAGCGAGCTGGGGCCTCGGTGAGGCCGTGGTCGCCGGCCTCGTCGTCCCCGACCACTTTCGCCTCGACCGCTCCGGTCAGGTGCTGGAGCGCAAGGCCGGGCGCAAGCGCATCGCCATTCGCTCGCTCCCGAACGGGGGCACCTTCGAGCAGCAAGTGGCGCCCGCGCAGGTGAACCAGCTCTGCCTCGACGACGCCCAGCTCGCGGCCCTGGGCGAGCTCGCTCTGCAGTGCGAGAAGGTCTACGGCCCGCGCCGCGACATCGAATGGGCGTTTCAGGATGGGACGCTCTACCTCCTCCAGTGCCGCGCGGTCACCACCGGGCAAGGCGCGCAGCGAGGCACCGCCGCCCGGCCCGCCGCCGCGCGATCCCGTCGCCGCCCTCCAGCGCGTCGAGCTCTTCGCCGGCATGGACCGGAGGCAGTCCGAGCAGATCGCCCGTCTGCTCAAGGAACGGCGCTTTGCGAAGGGCGAGACCGTCATCATGGAGGGCTCGGGAGGCGCCGCCTTCTTCATCATCGACTCCGGAGAGGCCACGGTCTCGAGCAAAGGCGTCAACCTCGCCACCCTCGGCCCGGGCGAGCACTTCGGCGAGGTCGCCCTGATCGACGGCGGGCCCCGCTCGGCCACCGTAACCGCCGCGACCGACCTGGTTTGCTACGGGCTCACGTTCTGGGAATTCCGCCCGCTGGTCGAAAGGAACGGAACCATCGGATGGAAGCTCTTGCAGGCGCTCGCGAAGCAGTTGCGCGACGCCGACACGAGCTCTTCGGCTCACGACGTTGAGCGCGGCAGCGGGCCGCCGAGCAACCGGGACGCGGACGGCGGCGCCAAATAAGAGCGGTCGCGTGAGAAGCAAACTCCAATCATTCTTGGGAGGGTCCTTTGTGGTTTCCCTGGCCCCGCCGTGTTCGATCTTCGCTTCCCGGGCCCTCCCGCATTAGCGGCCCGAATGGGACGGCGCACGTGTGTCAAACCAGCAGGCGATACGCCCGCCCTTACAATTCGTGCGTTTCCGCTTCGGGTTTGTGATCTGTGCGGCGCGAGTGTTATGGTGCGGTGATTTCCGTTCCTATGCCGATGCAACTGACTAGAACCGCTTTCGGAATGTGGAGCGCGGGGCGTTTCATGCACTTCGGTGAACCAGTGCCCGATCAACGCTTCATCGACCTCATCCATCTCGCCTACGAGAAAGGAATTCGGACGTTTTTTTCCGCCGATGTTTACGGGGCGGGCGAAGCCGATCTTCTGCTCGGGCGCGCGCTCGATGGGATTTCGCGCGATCGCTATTGCCTGGTTGGCGCGGTCGGACACGATTTTTATCATGGTCAGCGCGACGGTTCGAAAGGCTTTCCGCGCTTCACCAGTTCGGCGCTGCGAAAATCGGCTGAGTACGCGAGCTACCTGCGCTCGGCGGTCGAGAAGTCACTCGCCCGCTGCCGCGCCGACCGATTCGATCTTCTTCTCCTGCATAATCCCGACTCCACCGGATACACCAGTGATCTCGTTTGGAAGGGAATGGAGAAGCTTAAAGACGCCGGCCTAACGACACAACTCGGCGTCGCTCCAGGCCCGGCGAACGGATTTACCCTCGACCTGATTCTCTGTCTCGAGCGTTTCCAGGGTTTGGTCGACTGGGCCATGATCATCCTCAATCCCCTCGAGCCGTGGCCGGGCAGCCTTTGCCTTCCCGCGGCAGAAAAAACGGGAACCAAAATCGTGACGCGGGTGGTCGATTACGGCGGCCTGTTCCACGACGATGTGAAACCGGGCCACCGGTTCGGGCCACGCGATCACCGCACATTTCGCCCTGCAGGCTGGGTCGAAACCGGCACCGAAAAAATCGAACGGATGCGCGTGATCGCCGACGCGCATGGTCTGACGATGTTGCAGCTCGCCTGCATCTGGAATCTTCAGCATGCCCCCGTGCAGAGTGTGGTTCCGACTTTGATCCAGGAACCCGGCGCAACAGCAAAGCCGATCGAAGCGAAGGTTGAGGAACTGGCCTCTCTTCCCGAGGTGACTCTTACCCCGGATGAATGGGCGCAGATCGCCGAGATCGGCGAGCAACACGAACTGCATGCCGTTGAAAGGCGGCAGCGCCGAGCACACGGGCGATCCCGCTGCCTGACCGCTGGGAATTGAACGCCGAGCTGGAAGCGGTGGCCGGGCGATGGAAGATCGATCCGATTCAAGACCTGGCTAACGCCATGCATGCGGCTGGCGCAACTGGCTAAGACCGGTTCCCCACTCGGCTGGCGCGTTGGCATCGCGCGTCATTGACTTCACTCGAGTTCCGACGTGCGGGACGACCATTCGCTCGTCCCGGAACGCAAGTCATCAGTCCAGAGGAAAGTCCTCAACCTCGCGCCGGCCCCCAGCGCAAGAAGTGCACAGCAAAACGCAAGGGCGGCGCATCGCTCCGCGTCGAGCCCAGATAAGCTTTTTCAAATCAGGAGACTCTTATGCAAACCACCTTCGCTCCAAGGCAAACCAAGCCAACTCGTCTCGACGAAAACATTCTTTCATTCGGTCCGCGTCGCGGCGTCTTCATCAACGCAGCCGATCGCATCGCCGAAGAAGGCGAACCGCTCGACGAGTCGGCACTCGACCATTGCGAGACATTCGATCTTTTTTACCGAACGCTCTGCGCGATCATGTATAACTACGCGCCGCTTTCCGGTCATCCGGGCGGCTCGATTTCGTCCGGCCGCTTTGTCGCGCGGCTGCTCTTCGACATGATGGATTACGATCTGGCGCATCCCGCCCGACGAGATGCGGACATCATCTCGTATGCAGCCGGGCACAAAGCGCTCGGCCTTTATGCGATGTGGGCGTTACGCAATGAAATCGCCCGGATCGCCGCGCCCGAGCTGCTTCCGATCCAGGAACAGTTCCAATTCCGGCTGGAGGATTTGCTCGGCTTCCGCCGCAATCCGGCGGCCGATACGACGCTCTTCAAAAAGTTCCGCGCCAAATCGCTCGACGGACATCCGACGCCGGCCACCCCATTCGTGCGGCTTTCGACCGGTGCCTCGGGTGTCGGCATTGCTGCGTCGCTTCGGTCTGGCCTGGGCCGGCTGCGGATGTTTACGGCGAAAAGGCGCCGCGCGTACATATCATAGAGGGCGAAGGCGGAATGACGCCGGGCCGCGTGGCGGAGGCGCTGGCAGCCGCGGGCACGGCCTCGCTCGACAACGTCGTCCTCCATGTCGATTGGAATCAGGCGTCGATCGATTCGAATCACGTCTGCCGCGACGGCGACACGCCGGGCGAATACGTGCAATGGACTCCGGCCGAGCTCGCGTATCTGCACGATTGGAACGTGATCATGGTGCCGGACGGTTTCGACTGGCAACAGATCACCTTCGCGCAACGTCTCGCATTGGAACTCAACAACGGTCAACCGACCGCAATCGTCTATCGCACAGTTAAAGGCTGGCAATACGGCATCGAAGGCCGGGCTTCGCACGGGGCCGGCCACGGTCTTTGTTCGAGCGGATTCTTCACGGCCCTCGCGCCGCTGCTGCCGAAGGACGCCGTGCACGTGCCGTGCTGCGCACCGGGCGAACAACGCTGCAAAGGCGGTGCGGACGCCTCGATCGTAGAAGAGTGTTATTGGAAAACGCTCAGCCTCACCCGCCAAGCGGTGGAAGCGCGCCGGCCGATGGTTGATGCTCTGGCCGCACAACTGCGTTCCGCACAAACGCGGTTGAACCGGCGGGCGCGTAAGCGCCGGGAAAACGCGCCGCGTGTCGATCTGGCTTACGTTACCGCAGAAGGAGCCGATGGAGTGACCCCCAATGAGCTCGCGCTTAAGCCGGGAACAAAAGCAACCCTGCGCGAAGAGTTGGGCCGGGTCTTGAACTATTACAACCTTGCGACCAACGGCGCATTCGTCGTGGCCGCAGCCGATCTGCTGGGATCGACCAGCATCAGCAAGACGGCCGACAAGTTCCCGAGCGGTTTCTACAATCGCCACACGAATCCCGGCGCGCGCCAACTCGCCATCGGCGGCATCTGCGAAGACGCCATCATGGCGATGCTGTCGGGCATCGCAGCCTTCGGTGGCCATATCGGTGCGGGCTCATCCTACGGCGCGTTTAGTGCGCCGCTCGGCCACATCGCCGCGCGGCTTCATGCGATCGGGAACCAGGCGCGCGTCGGTCTCGAAGGCGGAAGTTATCGCCCCTTCTTTCTCGTCTGCGCGCATGCCGGATTGAAAACCGGCGAAGACGGCCCGACCCATGCCGACCCGCAGTCATTGCAATTGCTGCAGGATAATTTTCCGCTCGGGACAATGATCACGCTGACCCCATGGGACCCGCAGGAGATTTGGTTCCTGGTTTCCGCCGCATTGGCGAAACGACCGGCCATTATCGCACCGTTCGTCACGCGTCCGGCCGAGCTGGTTCTCAATCGCGCGGCACTCGGCTTGCCGCCTGCGGCCGCTGCGGCCAAAGGCGTTTACCGCCTGCGCGCTGCTCGCACCAGGTCGCATGGCACGCTCGTCCTGCAAGGCACCGGCGTGACCAATGCCTTTCTTACCGAAACGCTCCCGCTGTTGGAACGCGAGGGACTCGATCTCAATGTCTACGTCGTAACCTCGAGCGAGTTGTTCGACCTGCTGCCAGCGGCCGAACGAGAGTATATTTTCCCCGAGGCGCATCAACAGGAAGCGATGGGTATTACCGACTTTACCCTCGCCACCGTGACGCGCTGGGTGCGCTCGGATTACGGGCGCGCCCACTCGCTGCATCCCTTCCGCTACCGGCATTTTCTCGGCAGCGGCGCGGGCGCGATGGTCATGTCCGAAGCCGGTCTCGATGGCACCGGTCAGTTCGAGGCGATCCGCGCTTACATTCGCGATCGGCCAAAGGCCCGCCATGGCTGAAATTTCCGAAGCGGGTAGCGCGTCCGCGCAAGCAGCCGAGCTTGCGCAGCTCGGCGACGATCCGATCGCTATTTTTCAAACCTGGTTTGACGAGGCGATCGACGCCGGATTGAAGGAACCGAGCGCGATGTCGCTCGCCACGCTCGACGTCGATGGTCAGCCGGACGCGCGCATGGTTCTGCTCAAAGGCGTGGATGAGCGCGGGTTCGTTTTCTACACCAACCTTGGCAGCCCGAAAGCGAGCGCGCTGCTGCGGGAAGCGCGGAGCGCACTCTGCTTTTACTGGGACAAGATCGACAAACAGGTCCGGGTTCGCGGCCGGGCGGAGCGCGTCAGCGACGCGGAGGCCGACGTGTATTTTGCAACCCGACCGCGCCTGAGCCAGATCGGCGCCTGGGCTTCCAAACAATCCCAACCCATGCGCGGCTATTTTGAACTGGAGACCGAAGTGGCGAAAACGCTTGTTCGCTTCGGCGTGAGCAAAGTGCCGCGACCGCCGTTCTGGTCCGGCTTTCGCGTCATACCGGAACAGATTGAACTCTGGAAACAAAAGCCCTTTCGGCGCCACGAAGCGGATCCTCTACACCCGCACCGCCAACGGCTGGCAGAAGCAGTGGCTCTATCCGTAAGTTCGATGCCATCCTGACCGCGATGGTGATCTAGGTAGGCTTTCTCAGGAACCTCTACAAAAGTAGAGTAGACCTGTCGGCAAAACTACCCGCCCCGGTTGGCCCAACACATTGTTCCATTCCTAGCTTCTGCGACGACAAATATTCGTGAATGCCAGCTGCAGCTTTGCGGCTGTCGCGCACGGCGCGCACGACCAGGTCGGGGCCGCGCACCAGATCTCCCCCGGCGAAGATGCCGGGCACACTTGTCATTTGATTCGCGTCGACGACCACGCCTCCCCAGGCGTTGACCTCGATGTTGTCGGCGTTGCCGGCGGGAAAAATCGGCACCGGGTCGAATCCGAAAGCGACCAGGACGACGTCGACCGGTACGTCGAACTCCGAGCCTGCAACCTCGCGCGGTTTGCAACGGCCTTTCGCGTCCGGCTCGCCCAATTCCATCCGCAGGCAGCGCGCGGCGGAGACCTGGCCACGATCGTTGCCTAACAATGCCACCGGGTTCGTGAGAAACATGAAACGCGCGCCTTCTTCGATCGCGTTCAGATATTCGCGTCGGCTGCCGGGCATGTTCTCGAGGTCGCGGCGATAAATGCAGACCACTTCGCGCGCCCCGGAACGAATCGCGGTCCGCAGACAATCCATCGCGGTGTCGCCGCCCCCCAGCACCGCGACGCGCTTCCCGCGCACATCGATCAGTGGCTCCTCGGATCGTGTCTTCGAGATTCTTTTGAATCAGGAACGGCAACGCCTTGAAGACACCGCGCAGATCGGCGCCGGGAATTTTGAGCTCCTTTGGCTTTTGCGCACCGATCGCGAGGTAAACAGCGTCGAACTGCTCGCGCAGAGCCGCCAACGAAATGTCGCGACCGACTTTGACGCCGCAGCGAAACGTAACACCACGTTTCCGGAGCAGATCGAGCCGACGTTCGACAATCGGCTTCTCGAGCTTGAAGGAGGGAATGCCGTTGACCAACAAGCCCCCGGGCCGGCTTTGCGCTTCGAAAACGGTGACGGCATAGCCGAGTTTCGCCAGTTCATCCGCACAGGCGATTCCGCCCGGCCCGCTCCCCACGACCGCGACCTTGAATCCGTTAGGCTCGACCGGCGTGACCTCCACGCCGCCATGGGCGAAGGCGTATTCGTTAAGAAACTTCTCCAGCGCGCCGATCGCGACCGGCTCGGAGCGCGCGTTCAGGATGCAGGCCCCTTCGCACAACCGTTCCTGCGGACAGACCCGGCCACAGATTTCGGGCATGTTGCTGGTTGAGCGCGATATTTCCGCCGCTTCGAGAAAACGGCCGTCCGCGACGAGAGCGAGCCAGACGGGAATGCGGTTGCCGAGCGGGCAGGTCTGCGCGCACGGCGGGTCGGGGCAATTGATGCAACGGCTCGCCTGCTCGCGGGCGGTTGCTTCATCATAGAAGTCCGTAGATTTCGTCGAAGTCGCAGATGCGCTCCGCGACCTCGCGTTTCTCCGGCATTTCTCGCCCGATGTAACGCCAGTTATGTTTCGCGGGCCACGTTTTCTCCGCTTGCGGTACGGCGTCGTCAGTTTCGCTCTCGTTTGACATCTCTCCTTCATTCTTCTCGCACGATCCAACGCGGCGACCTGCGCATGGCTTGGGAATCACTGCGCATTTCTTGAGCAGCCGCAGCGAGGCTCGACCGCAGAAGGCCGGGGCTGCCTAACGAATAACGATATCGCGCCGCTAGAAGCGCAGGAGCGGACGCCACCACGGAATCCCGCCAAGCATCAGGAGCAAGGAGAGCGTGTAGGCCATGGCGGCGACGCGATACTTCAAGAGGTCGGTGCGCGCCTTGCGGGAGAAGGCCGCGCCGACATGCGCGAAAAAGACCGCCAGCAGCATGAGCGTCGTGTGCTCCACCGTAAAAAAGCGGGACTCGTGATTCTTCATCGCCTCGCCGAAGTTGGACAGCGCCGCGCGCGTAATCGGGCTGGCGCCCAATAGGAGCAATCCGAGAAGCAGCTGGAGATCCATCGCGATGACAAAGATAACGCTGAAGCGCCGGAGATTTGTCCCTGTCGCTTTTGTCCCACTCCAGCCTAAGAACGCGACGAAAATCGCGGCGACTGCCGCCGCGAGAGCAACCCAGCGAAGTAATCCATGAAGCGCGAGCAAGTGCGGATAAAGATTTTCGAGCATGTCGAATTATCTCTGGTTGCGACCCAGAAGTCGAGCGTGCGCCCTTCGGACCTCCGATTTGATTGACATGAAGACCCTGCCGCTGATGCGCGGTCGTCAGGGCACGAATGAGCTTTCCAATGCTTCAGCTTTTCGCTCTCCTTTGCTCATGAACGAAACCGTCACCCAGGTTCGCGACACGACCGCCAACCCGGCTCCTCTCGGGTTGCTCGGCTTCGGCATGACCACCGTGCTGCTGAATCTGCACAATGCCGGCTTCTTCGAGCTCAACAGCATGATTCTGGCGATGGGAATCTGTTATGGCGGCGCGGCGCAGATCGTGGCCGGAGTGATGGAATGGAAAAAGGGAAATACCTTCGCCGCTACCGCCTTTCTCTCCTACGGCTTCTTTTGGTGGTCACTCGTGGTCCTTGTTCTGTTGCCAAAAACAGGCGTCGCCACCGCCTCGGATGCCACGGCGATGGGCGCCTATCTGGCCTTGTGGGGGTTATTCACGTTCATGATGTTCATCGGCACAATGCGCCTGAACCGGGCGCTTCAGGTCGTCTTCGGATCGCTCACCCTCCTCTTCTTCCTGCTGGCGACCGGCGAATGGGCTGAAGTCGGTGCCGCCTTCAAACACGGTACGGGCTACGAAGGAATCCTTTGCGGTCTCTCTGCCTTCTATGCGGGCATCGCGCAAGTCATCAATGAAGTCTTCGGCAAAACCGTCATGCCCCTCGGTCTCCGAAACAAATAACGGCACGCATCCTGTGGCGCGCCAGCGACCAACCGGGTCGACTCCCGCGACTGAAGGACCTCGTCAGAGCGGGGCTTTCCTTCGCCCGAGATACCAAAGCATCGCTCCGCCTATTGGAAGCCCGATCAAGGTTCTCACGTCATGCCGCGCCAGAGTATTTACCGAGTCCCCGAGGACATTCACAATCAGGATTCCGATTGCCAGGTGCCGGCCCCACGATTTTTGGAACGCCAGTCCCAAGGCGGCGCAGGCGCACGCCGTCCCCACCAGCAACATGAGCGGGACCGACAATCGCAGCCCGATTTTCTGAAATCCAATCTGCGCCTCCGGATTCAACCGCCAGACCGCGTCGAGCAGACCGCCCGGCAAAAGGAGGGCAGCGACGGTGATCGTGCAAGCGCAGGCCCCGAAGACAAAGAACGCCACCAGCAACTTCATCCCAATCGGCAAGCGCCGCGGCATGCAGATGTTCTACGGACAAGCGCGCCTCGTGTATAGCACGGCCTGCCAACTCAGCGTTGTCTCGCCCCCTGCGGGGTCGGCCTTACGCTACGACGGAAAACCCGGCCTCGCCCTGTGACTGTAGGCTGCGTTACGGCACCGATAACGGCTTCACCAGTGATCAAATCGCCTTCGCGCTGTGTTGAAGTCATGGAAGGCAACGAGCTCATTCGTGACCGGAGCCATCGTCGCGACGACGACGGGTGGGGCTACCGCTTCGCCGCGCTGAATCGATCGCACGCGCTCGACGCGATCAGTTCGGTCATCGCGGATGGAACGGAGACGCCAGCCTACGAAGGCAATCAGGCCTGCTGCCGCCAGGAGCGCAAGCGCCATCAGCCCACTCCTGACCAGACAGCCGACCGCAATGGCCGCTGCAGCCGGAGCGAAGCCGAGGACCAGCATGATCGTAAGGGACAACGTTTCCCCAACAACCCGAATCGTTTTTTCAACTGCCCGACGCCACGTCGTTCCGACCTCTCCCAGCATACAGATTTATGCTGCGAATTCCGTGCCAAGGTGACGCCGCTGGCTTTGGACAATGCGAAATCTTTCTCCGCCGTCGTTGTTCCGAGTTCAATCGGCCGCGGCGAACGGGGTTGCCCCATCAAGGCCAAAACTCTCCAGCCAGCCTCGCCATTACCTCGAAAGCTCACAACTGCATGCAGACCGCTTTCGTCTCAGTGTAAAGCTCGAGCGCTTCGGCACCCATCTCGCGGCCCCAGCCGGATTGGCGGTAGCCGCCAAAGGGCAGCGCGGCGTCGAAGATGTTATAGCAGTTCACCCAGACGGTCCCGGCGCGCAGCTCGGCCGCGAGGCGGTGTGCTTTTGACAGATCACGGGTCCAGATCGCGGAAGCGAGTCCGTAAATGCCGCGGTTCGCGGATTGCACGACTTCCATCGGATCAGCGAACGGAACTGCGCAGACAACCGGGCCGAAGATCTCCTCCTGGACCACTTTCATGTCGGGCTTGGTGTTCACCAGCACGGTGGGCTGGACGAAATACCCACGCTTTCCGGCGCGGTCGCCGCCAACGATTGGCTTGGCGCCTTCGTCCCGCCCGGAATCGAGGTAGCCCATCACCCGATAAAGTTGTTCCTCGGAAACGAGTGGACCCATTTCGGTGTCTGGTTCGTGGCCGGGACCGAGTTTGATTTTTTTCGCGGCCGCGGAAACGCCGCTCACGACTTTGTCGAAATGCTTCTTGTGCACGTAGAGCAATGAGCCCGCGCAACAGCACTGGCCGTGGTTGAAGAAGATCGCGTTGGCCGCGCCGGGAATCGCCGTTTCCAGATCCGCATCCTCGAAGACGATGTTGGGCGATTTGCCGCCCAACTCGAGGGAGACTTTTTTCAGGTCGTCGGCAGCTGCCCTAACGATCAGTTTGCCGACCTCGGTCGAACCGGTGAAGGCGATCTTATCGATACCGGGATGGGCAGCGAGCGCGGCGCCGGCGGTTTCGCCGAGTCCGGTCACAACGTTCACGACGCCATCGGGAATGCCCGCTTCCTGGATCAGTTCGCCGAGCCGCAGCGCCGAGAGCGGCGTCTGCTCGGCGGGTTTGAGCACCACCGTGCAGCCCGTGGCGAGCGCCGGGCCGAGTTTCCAAGCCGCCATGAGCAACGGGAAATTCCAGGGGATGATCTGCCCGACCACGCCGATCGGCTCGCGCAGCGTGTAACTGAAAAACCGCGCGCCAGGTGCGTAGGGAACGGAAACTGGAAAGGTGTTGCCGTGAATTTTGGTCGCCCATCCCGCCATATAGCGGAACAAGTCGATGGCGAGCGGAACGTCGGCCACGCGTGCGACAGTGAGCGGTTTGCCGTTGTCCAAGGATTCGAGCCGGGCAAACTCCTCCAGATTCTTCTCCAGCAAATCGGCCAGCTTCCAAATTGCCCGCCCGCGATCGGACGCCGTCATTCTGCGCCATGGCCCGGACTCAAAGGCCGCGCGCGCCGCCTTGACCGCACGATCGATGTCTTTTTGGTCGCCGGCCGCAACGTTGCAAATCACCTCGCCCGTCGCCGGGTCAAAGGTGGCAAAGGTTTCACCGGAAGCCGCCTCGACCCACTGGCCGTTGATCAACATGCGCCGCGCTTTGCTCGAGACAGGTCGGCTAACGCCAGAAGCGCCGTTGCCGGCAAGCCGACTTTTACGAGAAGGAGAAAGTTTTGTTTTCATAGGTTCCGCTCCATTTTGATAATGCGATAGAGTGCGCCCACGTCCGTTGAAAGGCGAAGGAAAAAATGCCGCGATCGGACGCCTGTGGTTATCGTGGAAGCCACGAATCCAGGAGAGGAAGAGTGGAATCAGGAAAAGAGGAAAGCAGGAAAAGAATAACTCCTGGCTTCTCGGATTTCTTCATTCTGCTTTCCTGATTCCAATCCGACAATACGGAATTCACCTCATTAGCCCGAATTAGCGATTGAGCGATCGGATGGCAATCGCGTCAAACTCCGCCGAGTTGTTTCTTCGGCGATCCCTGCAATTCCTGACTTTTTTCCTTCAATCCCAGACAAATCGGCGGTCCCGGAACCCATGAATGTTGCGTCACCGAGGCCCCGTGAGGTAAAATCTTGATCCCGCAAAAAAACTTGTGAAACGAATATTCCCAATCTTCGCTCCTCTCGCTCTGAGCGTTCTGCTCGCAGCCGGGCTGATCAGTTGCAGCAAGGAATCGAGCGAGGCCAATGTTCCCGCCCCGCCGAACGAAGTCGACATCAAGCTCAACGAGTACGAAAAAGTCTCGAACCAATTTGTCCGCGCGGCGAAGCAGATGAAGGAAGGCGACGTCAGTGTCTCCGTCCGTTACATCGAACTGGGCAAACGCACCCGGGAGGGCTCCGCGAAGCTCCAGCAGGAAGCGGCAAAGATGACGCCGCCACAGGCACAAAGACTGGCCAGTATTTCGGCTAAGACGGCCCCTTACTTGCAGGAGTGATCACTCGGATTAAGATCAGCGCGCTGCAGACCGATCCTGGCGGTTAGGGATCCGGCGGCTGACACAGCCGGCTCTCCGCTTTCGCGCGTGGAAGCTACGCCCGGTTGCCATCGTTCGCGGCTCGCGCTGGCACTTTCCAACCACGCAGCCTGGCCACTTCCAAGCCGATCCTCGCGAGCTGGGGGCTGATGTCGTCGCGGGGAACTTTGACTTCGATCACGGTTAACTTGCCGGAGTCCTGCGCTCGACGGATGGCTTCGTCCAGCTCGCCTTTGGTGGTCGCAGCAGTCGCTTCCCCTCCCCCGACCAGCTCACAAATCTTTCGGTAGTTCCATTGGGTGATGACGTTGAATTTGCCCTCGTGGATCTTTCGCATCGTGCCGTAGCCGTCGTTGTTCAGGATAAAGATTACAGGGTTAAGTCCCAGACGAACGGCAGTTGAAATTTCAGTACCCGGTCATCTGAAAAGCACCGTCGCCAACCACGACATAGGGGCGAAGTTTTTTCGCGGCCAGCGCCACCCCGATGCTCGCGGGCACAGCAAAGCCCATCGACATGTAATAAGCAGGGGCGATGAACTGCGCCTGCCGTTCGCTGCGAACCCCGACCGCGCCGAAAATCGCGTCCCCGATGTCGGCAATGACGCAACAGTTCTCGTCGAGATGAAGCGAGAGAATGCGAAAGAAATCGACGACGCTAAGCGGCTGGGAGCGTTCCCCGTCTTGCAACGGTGTGGGCGCGGCGTGCGGATTGGGATGACTGAACGGTTTCGAGCGAATTTCTGCCTTCGCCAGCGTCTCGAGATAATCGCGAAACTGGATCGATTCGTAGCGATGATATCTGCACGCTGACTCGTTCCGTTGTCGCGAGCACCGTCCGTTCGCGATCGAGCTTCGCGGTGTAGAAACCCATGCTCATGTCGGTGATAAAGGTGCCGAGCATGAGAACAAGGTCGGACGATTCCAGATACTTTCGCACGTGCTCATCACTGCTCATCGCCCCGCCGTAAACACCAAGGTAAAGCGGATGATTTTCCGGGATTGCGCTCTTACTTAGAAGATCGGTGGCAATCGGGATGTTGATCCGTTCCGCGATCTGCACGACGAGGTGCGCGAGGCGATAGCGCGCCAGCTCGACGCCGGCCAAAATCACCGGACGTTTCGCCGCGCGCAGCAGCACCAGCGTTTCTTCCACTGCCTCGGCCAGCGCCGGTGGATCGGATGCCTCCGCTGTCGTTGGTGGCGCGAGCGCGATGGGAATTTGCCGGCCCGCCATATCGTGCGGCACCTCGATATAAACCGGACGTTTGTAGCGCAGGCAGGCATCCACGCAACGAACGATCTCTGCCGCGGCGCGCTCTTCATCGAGCAGCACGGTGCTTGCGACTGTGACCTCGTCATAGACGCGGCGCTGAGTTTCGAAGGTCTTGACCTTGTGATGAAGCAGAGGGTCCTTCTCGCGACCCTTTCGCCCGGGTGCGCCACTGATGACGACGATGGGTGATTTTTCCGCATAGGCGCCGGCGATGGCATTCAGGACGTTGAGCCCGCCCACGCAGTAGGTAACGCAGACGAGGCCGACGCCGTTGATGCGCGAGTAGGCGTCGGCCGCGAACCCGGCGCCGGGTTCATGCGTCATCGTCACACTTTCGATTTTCGATTTCTCGAGCCAGGCAAAAGTCGGCAGCGCAAAGTCGCCTGGAACACCGAAACTGTGGCGGACGCCACAACGATAAAGGTATTCGAAGAGAAACTTGCCCAGCGGCATCGTGGCCGGAAACGAACGACTGGGCGGGATCCTGTTCCTGAGTTGGCTGTAGACGGCTCTCCCGTTGGATGTTGTTGTCGTCGGGCGCTCTGCGTCAAGCATGATTCGCTTCATGGCGAATTACTCCGTTCAGTCAGGCTTTCCTACTCACCATCCCTTGGCAAAAGCGGGGCGAATTTTGCCGCAGCGGCGAAGGTTCATCTGGAAACACCCATGCCCGCCGCGTGTCGAGGCAAGCCTATCGCCCGGTGTTGCCGTGGGCGGTTTGAACCCAAACCAAAGTCCACCTGCAATAGACCGGACGCGCGGAAGCGCGGCCCCCGGAAGGCTCGCGCGGCGAATCCAGAGTCTCTTCCCGGCCGCACGGCGCGAAATGAAGTGGCGAACCACGACTGCCGTCGCAGATTGGGTGGTGCACGAAATTTTCCGCCCTTCCGTCGACTGGCCGGCGCTCCGTCAGGATTTCCCGATCCTGGGCGAAACGGTGCACGGTCAGCCCCTGATCTATTTCGACAACGCGGCCACCTCGCAGAAGCCGCGCGCGGTGCTCGATGCCCTGCGCAATTATTACGAGCACGAGAACGCCAATGTGCATCGCGGCCTGCACGAGCTCAGTTCGCGCGCGACTGAAGCGTACGAGAACGCGCGGCAGGTTGTCGCCGATTATCTCGGTGCGACGAGCGCGGACGAAATAATTTTCACCCGTGGAACGACCGAGAGCATCAACCTCGTCGCGCAGGCATGGGGCGGAAGATTTCTCGGGGCCGACGACGTCATTCTGCTCACCGAGATGGAGCATCACAGCAATCTCGTGCCGTGGCAGCTGGTCGCAGAACGAACCGGCGCGCAACTCCGCTTTGTGCCCGTGCGTGCGGACGGTACGCTCGCACTCGATCAGCTTCCGCAATTGCTTACCTCGGAGGTAAAGCTTTTCGCCTTCACCCATGTCTCCAACTCGTTAGGCACGATCAACCCCATGGCCGAGCTTTGCCGGCAGGCGCGCGCCGTCGGCGCCTTCACGCTGGTCGATGCCGCGCAGAGCGCCGGTCATTTGCCGATCGATGTACTGGAATTGGGTTGCGATTTCCTCGCCTTTTCCGGACACAAAACGTGTGGACCGACCGGGATCGGCGTGCTCTACGGTCGCGCGGAAATTCTCGATAAGATGCCGCCGTGGCAAGGCGGCGGCGAAATGATCGTGAGCGTGACCCTGGAGAAGAGCACCTACAAAAAAGCGCCCGCACCGCTTCGAAGCTGGCACGCCCAATATCGCCGGAGCGATCGGGCTGGCGGCGGCGGTCGATTATCTTGAGAGCCTCGGGCGCCCGGCGATTTTTGCACACGACTCGGAACTGGCCGCTTATGCTGCGGAGCAGCTCGTGGAACTGCCCGGAATGCGCGTACTCGGGCCGCAGAACGAACGTGGTGCGCTGGTCGGTTTCGTGATGGAGGGCGTACATCCGCACGACCTCACGACCTTCGCCGATCAACATGGCCTGGCTCTGCGCGGCGGGCACCATTGCAACCAGCCCCTGATGCGAAAGTTCGGTCTCCCTGGCACGACCCGCGCGAGCTTTTATTTTTACAACACAATCGCCGAGATCGATCGCATGATGGAAATCCTGCGCGCCGCAGTCCGTTTCTTTTCATGAACGAACTCGAAGAGCTGTACCAGGAAGTGATTCTCGATCATTCGAGAAAACCGCGAAACTTCGGCGAACTACCCGACGCGTCGGTGCATGTGCACGGCGACAATCCGTCGTGCGGCGACGAGATTGATCTGGGAGTGAAGTTCGGCCCAGATGGAAGTCTGGCGGAGATCAAATTCAGCGGCCACGGCTGCGCCATCAGCCAGGCCTCCGCTTCCATGATGACGATGAAATTGAAAGGGAAGTCGCGCACGGCCGCCGAAGAAATCCTGCATGCCTTCCATGGTCTGGTCGCCGGCGAAGTCGATGAGGGAATGCCAACCTTGGGCGACCTTCGCCTGCTGCGTGGCGTGCGAAAGTTCCCGCAACGGGTCAAGTGCGCGATGCTCGCCTGGCGCGCACTGGAGGAGGCCCTGCGGCAAAATGGGGGCGAAATCACGGTGTCGACGGAAGGCGATGACGCCGGGGCGGGCACGCCTAACAAGCATGCCTGACAAGAACGCCCTTTTCCCGATCAACTATTGCGAGGAGCCATTTCGGATTTTTTTTCCGATCGGCGCGCTCCTCGCTGTGCTGGGCGTTTCGCTCTGGCCGCTCTACTACGCCGGCGATTTCGCGGAATATCCCTCCATTCTGCACGCGCGCCTCATGATCGAAGGTTTCATGGCCTCGTTCATCATCGGCTTTCTCGGCACGGCCGGGCCGCGGATTACGTCCGCGCCTCATTTTTCCCGCGCGGAAGTGCTCAGTCTCGTCACGCTCGATCTCTTCGCGGCCGGCTTGCACTTCGGCGGTTCGCATCGCGCCGGGGATTTTCTGTTTGCGCTTTGTCTAGCGACCTTTGCTGTCATTCTCGGCAAACGTTTCCTGCAAAGCACGGATTCGCCGCCGTCGAATTTCGCGCTTGTAGCCCTCGGCCTTCTCAATGGAGTGATTGGTGCGCTCCTCCTCGCGCTGCATGAAAACGAACTCTACGCCGCACCCTATCGCATCGGCGCGAACTTGCTCGAGCAAGGCTTCGTTCTCTTACCCATGCTTGGGGTCGCCCCCTATCTCCTCGCCCGCCTGCTCAATATCTCGCGGGCGGACGATTTGCCGGAATCGCGTCTCCTTCCGCTCAGATGGTTGCCACGTGCCGCTTTCGCGTTGACGATTGGCCTGACGATTGATGCAACGTTCGTGGCGGAAACCTTTGGTTGGTCAACGGCCGCCACCTGGTTGCGCACCGGAGCGGTTTTGGTTTACCTGGCGACGCGGATGCCGCGCCGGGGCCGCAGTTTCCTGGCCAATTGCATGCGCACCGGCTTAGCCGCTGTCGTGCTCGCACTCGCGATCGACGCAGTCTGGCCGCAGTATCAACTCGGCGCGCTCCACATCCTTTTCATCAGCGGATTCAGTTTCATCGTTCTGACAGTCTCGATCCGCGTCATCTTCGGGCACAGCGGAAATGCGCATCTCTTCGAACGGCGGCTGACCTTTTTCATCGTCGCGGGCGTGCTCATTTTTCTCGCCATGATCTCCCGTTACGTGGCCGAGCTCGCTCCCGCGGGGCGCACCATTCACCTCGTTGCTGCCGCCTTCTCCTGGATCGGGGCCATGCTGATCTGGATGGTGAAAGTGCTGCCGAAAGTGGCGGTCGCCGAGCCGGAAGTTTAGTGATGCCCGATTCGAATCGAATCACCGCCCCGGACGGTAATGGTGCGCCATCGTAAATACACCTCGCATGACAAGGTAACCGTTGCCGAAAGCAACGAAATGCAGATGTTGCCGGCATTCGCCTGCGGATTATCAACGCAGCGAACCTTAATGGCTGGCCATAAAACGTCGCAGACTTTGCTCGGTGATTTCCGCACGGATCGGCGCATGCTCCTCCTCGTCGTGCTCGCGTTGCCCGTCGGCGTGATCAGCGCGCTTGTTGCCAAGGCATTGCTCTGGCTCATTGCTGAAATCACCAACCTGGTTTTCTTCCAGCGCTTTTCGCCGGTGCTCGGTTCACTGGAGCACCACCATCTCGGTGCCTGGGTGATTCTGGCACCGGTCGTCGGCGCGCTCATCATCGGGTTGATGGCGCGTTATGGCTCGGAAAAAATCCGCGGCCACGGCATTCCCGAAGCGCTCGAAGCGATTCTCCTCGGCGCGCAGTTTGATTCAGCCGAAAGTGGCGATGCTCAAACCGATTTCATCCGCCATCTCCATCGGCACGGGCGGACCGTTCGGGGCGGAAGGTCCGATCATCATGACGGGCGGCGCGTTTGGTTCCATCCTCGCGCAGTTGTTTCACCTCACTGCCGCGGAACGCAAAACGCTCCTCGTGGCCGGCGCGGCCGGCGGCATGTCCGCGGTTTTTGCCTCGCCCATTGCGGCGATGTTGCTCGCGGTCGAATTGCTCCTTTTCGAATGGAAGCCGCGCAGTTTCATTCCGGTGACGGTGGCCTCGGTCGTCGCCTCGTTGCTGCGCGTTCCGCTGCTTGGCGCCGGACCGATATTTCCCGTCGCGCCACACGGGCCGTTAGGCTTCGAGCGAGATCGGTCTCGCCTGCGTCATCGGGATTGTCGTCGGCTTCGGCTCGGGTTTGCTCACGGTGCTGGTCTATTTTTGCGAAGACATCTTTCTCAAACTCCCCATCCACTGGATGTGGTGGCCGGCCATCGGCGCGGTGTTTGTCGGCTCGGTGGTTGGATCGATCCGCGCGTGCTCGGCGTCGGCTATGAATTGATTCATGGCTGTTGCGCGGTGAAATTCTTGGCGCCGCCCTGATTGGTTTGATGATCGGCAAAGCTGTCGTCTGGTCGATTGCGCTGGGCTCCGGCACTTCAGGCGGCGTGCTCGCGCCGTTGCTCATCATTGGCGGTGCGCTCGGGGCGGGGTTGGGCCAGTTGGATTCCGGTCGGCGACGTCGGTTTGTGGGCGATGGTCGGCATGGCGGCGATGATGGGTGGCACGATGCGATCGCCGCTTACCGGCATGTTTTTCGTGCTCGAGTTGACGCACGACCTCAACGCCCTGCCGGCCTTGCTCTGCGGATCGGTGGCCGGACTCGCCGTGACCGTTCTGCTCATGAAGCGATCCATCCTCACCGAAAAACTGGCGCGCCGCGGTCAGCATATCGCGCGCGAATACAGCGTGGACATTTTGGAAATGATGCGAGTGGGCGACGTCATGGAAGCAGATCCACCGCTCATCCCCGAGGCGACGCCGCTGCCGCGCTTTGCGGCGCGGATCGCGAGCGGCGATCCCCTGGTCTGCTCGCACCAGGGGACTCTGCTGGCGAATGAGAAAGGCGAACTGACCGGAATCATCACGCGCGGTGACGTCGTGCGTGCCTTTGACCGTTCGCACGATGAAACGCTGACAGTCCTTGAAGCGGGATCGACCAACCTTCGCGTTGCTTATCCCGACGAAACTTTGCACGACGCCGTCGCGCGGATGCTGCGACACAACATTGGCCGGCTGCCGGTCGTGGAGCGGGCGAATGAGAAAAAGGTCGTCGGCTATCTCGGGCGCTCCAGCATTTTATCGGCGCGCGAACGCTATCACCGCGAAGAGGAACTACGCGCCCGCGGTTTCCGTTATTCCGACGAACCGGTCGCGCAAAAAGCCTGAAACTGGCTGCCGCTCAGGCAGTGCTCATTCTCTTTCGACCCCAGCCAGTACATGGGCCGACGCTCGCGCGGTCTGGCAGGCGGTGAAACACAGATTCGCCGCTCGGTCGCGGCCGCGCTCGTCCTGCCGATCACTCTCTCTTCCGGCTCCCTCTCATTTCGGGCAGCTCCCGAAACACCGGCCGAATATCAAGCAAAACCAATAAGTCCAATCGACATTTGAGTTATTGAGAATTCACTTTTAGGATTGCTCACGTGAAAAATACAGGATGGCGCAAACGAATACTCGAAAGCACGCGCGGACGGATTCTCGATTTGCTCCGGGCAAAGGAGCAGACGGTGAACGATCTCGCCGCGGTTTTGGATTTAACAGACAACGCGGTCCGGGCCCACCTTTCGAGTCTGGAGCGAGACGGACTTGTTCGCCAGGCGGGCACGCAGCCCGGCTTTAGGAGGCCGCACGTCACCTACGCCCTTACGGTCGAGTCGGAGCAGATTTTCCCGAAGGCCTACGGACCGCTTCTCGATCTCCTGCTCGGTGTTCTCTCGAGGAGGCTGAGCCCAAAAGAACTGCGCGCGGCGATGAGAGACGTGGGAAAAATGCTGGCTGCCAATCACCTGCTGGACGTTGAAGACAAAACGCGCAAGCAGAGGATCAAAGCGGCGCTCCGGATTTTGAAGGACCTCGGAGGCTCCGCTACCTTTCACGAGAGCGAAGGCAAGCATTTCATTCGCGGCAACGGCTGTCCACTTGCTGCGGTCACGACTCATCACCCCGAAGCCTGTCTCATCGCGGAAACGCTGCTCTCGCTGATCATAGGCACTCCGGTGCAAGAGCACTGCATCCATGGCGTTTCGCCTGCCTGCCGTTTTGAAATCCGATGATTTCGAAGCAACGCAGAACGACGACGGTTCTTAACGGACGATGGAGATCCGCGACGAAAGACCGGAAGCCTGCACCGGCGAGCGCGCCCGTTACCGCGCAGGGAAAGCCAACCGCTCCGTTGATCGCGGGGCAATGATTCGAATTCGTATCGAACATGTTCTGACGAACAGAATTATTCTCACCAATAAGTCAAAAGTTTTCTTGACTATTATCCACAAAGATTCGATCTGCACTGTGCAATCATGAATACGACCCTAATAAATACATCATCGGACCGGGCCACCGTTTCGCCGGCTCATCAGGCATTCCGCATCCTGCAGATTGGATTTATCGCAGCGCCGATCCTCGCCGGCCTGGACAAGTTCTTCCATCTGCTCGTCAACTGGGATCAGTATCTGCCGGCAGTCGCCGCCCGACTTTCACCAATTGGCGGCCATAATTTGATGCTGGTCGTTGGCGTGATCGAAATCGTCGCTGGCATTGGCGTAGCGTGGAAGCCGCGCATCTTCGCCTGGGTGGTCGCAGCGTGGCTGGTTGTGATCATCGCGAATCTGCTTCTCATTCCCGGCTATTTTGATATTGCGCTGCGCGACTTCGGATTGTTTCTCGCGGCCCTGGCGCTGGCGCGGCTCAGTCAGCAATTTCCCCGCGCTAACAAATGACGAATTATCAATACCTAATCATTGGTGGCGGAATGACCGCCGCCGCTGCTGCGGATGGTATCCGCGAAGTCGATGTTACTGGCAGCATCGGGATCATTAGCGCGGAGCCCGACGCTCCTTACAATCGTCCCCCTCTTTCAAAAGGACTCTGGAAGGGCGAGCCGCTCGATTCGATTTGGCGCAAGACGAAAGGCAAGGCGCCAGAGCTGCATTTGGATCGCATGATCAAGGAGATCGTTCCCAAGGAAAGAAGAGCGATCGACCGTCAGGGAAACGTTTTCTCCTATGAAAAGCTCTTGCTCGCCACCGGCGGCGCGCCGCGTCGTCTTCCGTTTAATGACGATCAGATTATCTATTATCGCACTCTCGCCGATTACCGGCGCCTGCGTGCGTTGACCGAAAAGGCCGACCGCTTCGCCGTGATCGGCGGCGGGTTCATCGGGAGCGAAATCGCCGCGGCCCTCGCCATGAATGGGAAGAAAGTGACGATGATTTTCCCCGGTCACGACATTTGCGACCGCCTTTTCCCGCGCGATCTGGCCCGGTATGTCGACGGCATTTACAAGACAAAAGGAGTCGAGCTGTTGTCCGGGAGAAAAGGTCGTTGCCTCCGCAGCGCGCGGTAATCAACGCGCGCTAAAAACGACTTCCGGGAAGACAATCGTCGTCGATGCCACGGTCGCGGGCATCGGGATCGAACCGAACATCGAGCTTGCAGAATCGGCTGGCCTAACGACGGAAAACGGAGTCGTGGTTGACGAGTTCCTGCGCACCACTAATCCCGATATCTATGGAGCTGGAGACGTGGCCGCGTTCCATAACCCGACGCTCGGAAAACGCATGCGAGTTGAACACGAGGACAATGCGAACTCGATGGGACGATTGGCTGGCCGGAACATGGCTGGGAAATCAGAGTCTTACGATCATCTGCCCTTTTTCTACTCCGACATGTTCGAGCTCGGATACGAAGCGATCGGCGAAGTCGATTCGCGCCTTGAGACGTTCGCCGACTGGAAGCGGCCTAACGAGGAAGGCGTCGTCTATTATCTGAAGGAGGAGCGCGTTTGTGGCGTGTTGCTCTGGAATGTTTGGGAACAAGTTGAGGCCGCGCGGAAATTGATTGCGGCGACCGGGCCTTTCAACCGCGAAAACCTGAAAGGAAGACTGCCGGCATAAAACCCCCGATTGAATGTTTTTTACGACCCACTCTTATGAATACTGATACGAATCTGAACCAACTCGAACAGATCAAAACATTCACCACGGTGGTCGCCGACACGGCTGACTTCGAGAGCATTCGTCAATTCAAACCACAGGATGTGACGACTAATCCGAGCCTCGTTTACGCGGCGACACAGAAGCAAAATTACGGGCACTTCCTCGAAGAAGTCTTGGCCGATCGCCGCAAATCCAGACTCAGCGGCGCGGCGCAGCTCGAAGACATCATCGATCGTCTCCTGGTGCGATTCGGCAGCGCGATGCTGGAGATTGTTCCCGGCCGCGTCTCGACTGAGACGGACGTCCGCTATTCCTTTGATGTGGAAGGTTCGATCAGGAAAGCGCGCCGTTTGATCGCGCTTTACAAAGAACAGGGAATCGAGCGCGAACGCGTGCTGATCAAGATCGCTTCCACATGGGAAGGAATCATGGCGGCGGAGCAACTGCAGAAGGAAGGAATCACGTGCAACATGACGCTGCTCTTTTCGCTCCCCCAGGCGGTGCGCGCGGCGGAAGCAAAGGTGCAGCTGATTTCGCCGTTCGTGGGGCGCATTTACGATTGGTTCAAAGCCAAAAACAACCGCGATTACACCGGGCCGGAAGATCCGGGCGTGCAATCGGTGCGGGAAATTTACACCTACTACAAACACTTTGGTTACGAGACCGAAGTGATGGGCGCGAGCTTTCGCAACATCGGACAGATCCTCGAGCTCGCCGGTTCCGACCTGCTTACGATCAGTCCCGAGCTAATGAAAGAACTCTCCGAATCGCACCGCACAGTGGAGCGAAAACTAGCGCCGGAAGATGCGCAGCGTGCAGATGTAAAACGCCTCGAGATCGACGAGAAGAAATTCCGCTACCTCGTCAATAAAAACGCGATGGCGACGGAGAAAACCGCGGAAGGGATTCGCAAGTTCGCCGCCGATATCGTCAAGTTGGAGAAGTTCGTCGCGGGCAAGATTGGATAAGCGATGGCTGCACCGCTCAACCTTGAAGCACCGGTTAGCGTCACCTGATTGTATCACGTGGCGAACGCCACGGCAAAAGCTGCGCGCAAGTCGGCCGGCGGCCACGACTAGCCAGGCGGTCAGTTGCAGTAGTTCGATTAATTCCTTACCGGCAACTCCTGTAAGACAACGACCGCCTTGATCGATCGCGACGGGGAAATCGCAAAAATCTGGCTGAAGTCATGAAGGAGCTAAAAGAACGGCCGTGAGAATCGACAGCCCCTTGGGCTGACCGGTCAAAACTTTAATCGTGCGCCTTCCTTCCTAGTTGATCAGAATGGCCGAGATGACGTGGCCAGGGAAAACTCCGCGCGGAGGATCGCGTCCGCGCTGATTCTGATGCAACCGATCCACCTCGGTCTAATTGACGGCGCGATTCTGGTCATTTATTTCGCCTTCGTTCTCGGCATCGGGTTCGTACTCAAGCGCTACATGCACACGAGCACGGATTTCTTTCTATCCGGCCGTTTGATTCCGACCTGGGTGGCCGGCCTCGCTTTTCTCTCCGCCAATCTCGGGGCGCAGGAGGTAATTGGCATGGCCGCCTCGGGCGCGAAATACGGAATCATGACGAGTCACTTCTATTGGGTTGGCGCGATTCCGGCGATGGTCTTCGTCGCGATCTTCATGATGCCGTTCTACTACGGCTCGAAAGCGCGCTCCGTCCCGGAGTATCTCAAGATGCGCTTCGACGAAAAAACGCGCGCGCTCAACGCCTGCACCTTCGCGGTCATGACCATTTTTTCCTCGGGCATCTCGATGTACGCCATGGCGCTGCTTTTGAATCTGCTCCTCGGGTGGGATTTCAACCTCAGTATCTGGCTCACCGCCAGCATCGTGCTGCTTTATATCTCGTTAGGCGGCTTGACCTCAGCCATCTATAACGAGGTGATGCAGTTCTTTCTTATCGTGGCCGGTTTCGCTCCACTTGTCTTTCTCGGGCTGCGCGATGTCGGCGGTTGGACCGGGTTGCAAACTCGTCTTGCGGAAGTCTCGACTGCACAAGGCTTCGCCCCGGGCGCCTTTACCAATTCGTGGAAGTTCATGGGCAGCGCCGCGGATAATCCGATGGGTGTGCAATGGTTTACCATGTTGATGGGTCTCGGCTTTGTCCTTTCCTTTGGCTATTGGTGCACGGACTTCCTTGTCATGCAGCGTGCGATGGCCGCGGAATCGATGGCCGCCGCCCGTCGCACGCCGCTGGTCGCCGCCGTTCCGAAAATGCTCTTTCCTTTTCTCGTCATACTGCCTGGGATGATCGCCATCGCGCTCACTCAGCGTCATGGCACGAGCGGTTTTACCCTGCCCGCGAAACCGGATGGATCGCCCAATTACGACCTGGTCATCCCCATGATGCTTGGGCACTACTTTCCTTCCGGCATTCTCGGCCTTGGGCTGACGGCTTTGATGGCTTCCTTCATGTCGGGGATGGCGGGCAACGTGACCGCCTTCAATACCGTTTGGACCTACGATATTTACGACGCCTACCTGCGACCCAACGCGAGCGACTCCGCGCTCCTTTGGATGGGGCGCGCGGCAACTGTTGTCGGCATCGCGGTCAGCGTCGCCGCGGCCTATTTCGCCGCCCACTTCAACAACATCATGGATTTGCTCCAGCTCGTTTTCGCTTTCGTCAACGCGCCGCTTTTCGCCACGTTTCTGCTCGGCATGTTCTGGCGGCGGGCGACCGGGCATGGCGCCTTCTTCGGCCTGGTCAGCGGCATTCTCGCCGCCGCGCTCCATCATGGCCTGACCCAGCCGCACGGCGCCATCACCCTGGCGAAGGGTGGCTGGCTTGGTCACGTCCTGCATATTTATCCGAGCGAAATGGCGCAGAATTTCTGGACCGCGATTTTCGCCTGGACCACCTGTTTCATGGTGACGATTGTCGTTTCGTTAGGTACGCGCCAGCAGAAGTCCGAGGAACAACTGCGCGGCCTGGTCTCTTCTCTCACTCCGCGCGCTACCGAGGAAGACATCGCCTGGTACAAGCGTCCCGCGGCCTTCGGCGGGTTTGTCCTTTTCCTCGCTTTGATCTTGAACATTATCTTCTGGTAATCGGCATGCGCTTCTTTGATCTCCGTCTTCCATTGGGCTGGCTCTTTGCCGTCGTCGGTCTGCTCCTCGTCATCGCCGGGCTGCGGGCCTCATCGGCCGTCGATGCGCGGTCGTTAGGGATCAACATCAACCTCATCTGGGGCGTGGCCATGATTGCCTTCGCCCTCTCCTGCCTCTGGCTCGCCCGCCGCGAAGCGCGCCGGCGGATGGACGCTCCGCGCGAACCGAATCGCCTTCAGAAAGATAGTAACTCATCCGACCTGGAATCATGAAAACGACCTTACTCGTTGCCACATTCTTCCTCACTCTTTCCTGCAGCCTCCAGGCGCAGAGCGCGCCGGACGCCCCCGAACTCACCAAGCTGCTCCAGGATTTCCTGGCCGGCGCCTCGCGCAACGACATCGCCACACACGATCGTTTCTGGGCCGACGATCTTGTCTACACCTCTTCGAATGGCACCCGGATGGGCAAAGTGGACATCCTGCGCGGCGTGCGCCAAGAAGGGCCGCCCAAGCCAGGCGACGAAACCACGATCTTTAGCGCCGAAGACATTCGCATACAGCAGTACGGCACGACCGCCATCATCGCTTTTCGCCTGGTCGGCACGACCAAGAAGGGAGAAAAGACTGAGGTCACGAACTACCTCAACACCGGCACCTTTCTGAAGCGCGACGGGAAATGGCAGGCCGTGAGCTGGCAGGCGACAAAAGTGCCAGCTGAAGATGAGGGGAAGAAATGAGGCGACCCCCACAGATTTCTCCCGTCACAAAGTTTTCGTTTTCGCGGCTGGCCTCCCGCACAGGAAAAGATGGTAGCGTGCAATGGTTTGGCCGTGATCGGTTACGGTCGTGACTCCGAGAGGTTGGATCCAGGTCGAACGCGATTTTACGGAACGCGGTACTACGCCTCCGCTTGGTCACAAAAAGCGCGTTGCCGGAAGGGTGAATCTGCTCGTAGTTCGGCCAGACCTCGAGCTGATTCAATGGATGTCCGGTGATCGGAACGAAGACCTCCGGTTGCCCTGGCAAATAAAAAGAGAGCAAGGCGGCCGTCATATAGTTATCCGCGATAATAAAGTCCGCAGCCGTTCGTTGTTTGATCTCCGTAACCGAGGCAGCGAGACTTTTTGAGCCGCGGGCCCGATTAAGAGGGTCCGTCCGAGGGGGAAGATGCAACCAGCGGGTCTCAAGCAGCACACCGCTCTCTACGATGGCAAGACCAATAGCAGCCACCGCGACCCACTTTATCCATCGGTGATTATCGGCTAACTCGGTTCCCTTCGCTGCCAGCAGAACGACTCCTCCTATGTAGGCTGCGGCGGGCCAATTAGGCGGCTCCAGATAGTGAATACTGAGCAGCAGATAAAGTCCGAAGAGTGGCAGAAAGAGCGCCACCGCGTAGCCGCTGGAAGGCTGGCCGGTGCGTAGAAGTCGAGGGCGACAGAGGATAGAAATCAAAGTGAGGAATAGGAGCGGCGACGCGATTCCGGCCTGGTTTCCTAGAAAGGACAGAACATAGGAAGGATGGAGGGAAAAATGTTTGTTCAAAGCGCCGCGCTGCACGAGCCAGTGAGTCGTCGGCCAGTCTTCTCTGATATTCCAAACAAGTGTCGGAATGAGAAAACCCAATGCCACAACAGTCATGATCCAAAAGGTGGGGCGCCGAAAATGGGCGCGACTCGGCCGATGCCAAAGGCAAAAAGCGGCAAAAGAGAAAAGCTCCAGGGCGGCGGTGTACTTCGATAAAAGCCCAAGGCCGACCAGCGCACCCGTAAGCACCCACCAGCGCAGACGAGTCTCGTCCTTGGCGTGCCAGAATGCCCAAGCAGCCCAGGTCCAAAAAAAGACATAAACTGTGTCAATGGTCATGAGTGATGCGCCGACGAAGAACAAGGGCATCACGCTCGCCACGACGATCGCCCAAAATCCAACCCGGGAAGAAAAAAGCTCCTTGCCTAACCAATAAAGACCGACCCCTGTTCCGCCGGCGAGAATAGCCGCAAAGAACCGGACTCCAAACACAGTCTGACCGAACACACTTGTACCGGCTCGAATAAACCAGGCCACCATCGGGCCCTTGTCCACATAGGAGATATCCAGACGGCGCGACCAGAGCCAGTAATAGGCTTCGTCACCCACCAGTTCAAGGTGAGTGCTATAGGTCAGGTGCAGCGCGGTTCCCACCAGCACCAGAAGCAGCGCAGCTCGAGCGTAGGCACGCTCGGAGGCGTCGACCGTCATGGAAGATGGCGAGCCGAACGAGCCGGAGCATCTTCAGCGACTAACTCGCGTTGTTCCTCCTCCGGAGACTCGGTTCGCGTGGCGATCATCAAACCGGTCAGGGCGTCGATATCAATCTCAGTTATGTTTGCAGGCTTCGGTCGCCGAGCGTCAACCTGCCAGATCAATCTGCCTTCCTCCTGGCGCAACTCCACAGTGGTCAGCTTCCCGTGGTGCACCTGGCGTAATGCGACGCGCTCGGCTCGAGCCAGGCTGACTCGGCCAGAGTCAGGGCTGGACGAGGCAGATCGTGAAAAGACCATCAAAGCCGGCAATATCCCTAGAA
Source organism: uncultured Verrucomicrobiae bacterium (assembly GCA_963776615.1). Classification (GTDB taxonomy): domain Bacteria; phylum Verrucomicrobiota; class Verrucomicrobiia; order Chthoniobacterales; family UBA10450; genus Palsa-1392. The sequence goes on along the minus strand of CAVZNJ010000020.1, from coordinate 172,405 downwards.
GAGCCAGGACGGAAGCGATGACCAGGGACTTGCGAGTGGCGCTTTTGTCAAACGCTTCGATTAATCCCCCGTTGCCGCCATTCACTTCGCGATATGGTCTTGTTTTGCAGCGTCGGGCCTTGAACCAGACAAGACCAATGAAGTCCACAATGGGTAGAAAGAGAAAACTCCGCAAAGTATACCTGGAGTTACCATGCTGACGTGGACGATGGGCGACCGGCACCTCGACCACGCGAAAACCACCCGCTACAGCGAACGCCGGCATGAAGGAGTAAAGCGTGCGGATCGGAATAAACGCGTTCGTCACTTCGTGCCGGAAAATCTTCAAGGCACAACCCGCATCAGACACACCGTCACCGAGCCAACGGGAACGAATTCGATTCGCGACCCGCGAGACGACGCGTCGTCCCCAGGAATCCTGTCGCGAAACCCGGGCACCAATCACCATGTCGGCCTCGTCCAGCCGTGCGAGCAGCCTTGGAATATCGTGCGGATCGTTCTGGCCGTCGCCATCCATGGTCACGATGAAGGACGCGGTTGTTTTTCCGAAGCCGAAAAGCAACGCCGCTGATTGCCCCTGGTTTTCCTGCAGATGATAGACACGGCAGTTAAGCCAATGCCGCGCCAGTTCGTCGAGTGCCGCGGCCGTCCCATCGTTACTCCCATCGTCCACCAAGACTATCTCGCAGCCCGGTAGTTCCTTTTCGACAACCGCTTTCAGTTCCAAACAAACGGCCTCGACGTTGCTCCGCTCGTTGAAGAACGGAACCACAACAGCGAAAGTCGGTTTCCCAGTCATAAAGCAGCCGTCGCGTCTTGATCCACCCGACGCTCGCGAAAGTCAAACCATCCTCCGGCGCGATCGCTTCAAGGTCACGACTTCTGTCAATGAAAGATCACGCTACAGCAAGTCACGCCTGCCTCAGCTTTTTGCAGTTCCGACACATCGATTGTTCGGACGCGAAACCCGTGCGCTTCAAGTGCGGCGCGGGTTTTGGGAAAGGAAACCGGCATTATCAGTTCGTTCCCCATCAAGAGCACATTTGCGGCGGCCGGTTCTTCCTCGGCAACGTCGAGCAACTCAAATTCCCTCAGCGGCCCGATATCGATCCAGTCTCGATTCACCAGCAACGTCTCGTCGCCGAGGTAAGAGCAGGCGCTCTTAAGATGGAGGCAGTCTCTTAGCCTGACCGATCGCACCTTGTAGTTATAACTCTCAAGCACATCACTGAGTTGATCGACGCCCTCCCGGTTGGTGCGTTGCGATAAGCCGACGAATAGCCGGCGACCTGCACGCAGCACGTCTCCTCCCTCCAATGTTGCCGGTTCGGTCAGAAACTTGAGCGGCCGGTAATCTTGCCAGCGCCCGGGCCAGGCTTTGAGCCTCCGGCCGCCGGCTTGGCGCGCCCATATTGGAGATGACTGCAACCTCGTCCACAACAACCGCTGGATCCTCGACGAAAACTGCGTCCGGAAGTCCCGTCTCGGCGGGAAGACAAACCACCTGCGCGCCCAGTTCGGCGAGACACGCCTGATACGCCTGATGCTGCGCGATCGCCCGAGCGACGTCGATGGGCTGCCGCGCATGAAACGAGAGCTCGCAATGATTGATGCTCGAGCTTACCTCACGGGTGATTGCGATCAGCGACATGACATCAGCATCTTGCCAAAACCTTGCAAAACCAAGCGCAGACCAAACGCAGGTAGTGATCGGGAAACCTTAAAAAATTACCGCCCCCCACGCCCGAAGGGCATGAAGGGCGGCTGTTCCCCCCAGAACAATTGGATCATGAACCAGCGGACCGACTCTGACAAGAGAAAGCTGTCGAAAACTGCAAAAAAGAGTGCGATTTGTCGCTCCACCATCTGAATCGAATAGCAAGCGGGGCTTTCCCCGCGAAAGTCGCGAATGCATTTGGAGCGAGATTTTCGGAGCACGGAGCTCTTGAGCAAGGTTCCACAGGTCACTTTGATCTTCTGGTTGATCAAAATTTGCGCGACGACGCTCGGCGAAACCGGCGGCGACGCGCTCTCGATGACACTGAAGTTCGGATATGTAGCGAGCACTGGTATTTTTTTCGCAATTTTCCTCGCCACCGCGGCGGCACAGGTAGCGGCGCGCTCGTATCACCGGTTTCGATACTGGGCGGTTATTGTTACGACGACCACGGTCGGCACGACCATGTCGGATTATCTCACGCGCAGCCAGGGGCTGGGCTATTTCTGGTCCTCCGTCCTGCTCTTCGCGATGGTACTAATCGTTCTCATCGTGTGGCGTTTCATCCTCGGCAGCGTCTCGGTGAATCGAATCACCAATCGCAAAGCGGAGTGCTTCTATTGGACGACAATCCTTTTCTCCAACACGCTTGGCACGGCACTGGGCGACTGCGTCGCCGATACCACCGGTCTCGGCTATGAGGGTGGTGCCCTGGTTTTTTCCGGCGCTCTGGCGCTGGTCGCGGCGGCATATTTCTGGACGGACATGTCGCACACCATCCTCTTTTGGTCGGCTTTCATTCTCACGCGTCCGCTCGGGGCCACGCTCGGGGATTTGCTCACCAAGCCGGTCTCACACGGCGGGCTCCATCTTGGGCGCATCGAGTCGTCGCTCGTCCTCGCGCTCTTTATTGTCGTGGCGATTCTTTTTTCTTCGCGTGAAGCCGGTCGACACCCAGGAGCGGAAGGCTCGATGGCGGAGGAGAACTGGGAAGATTAGAGCGCACACACCACCACGCCACAATCTTGCCTAACGAGTTGCGGATTCCTCCGGGCCGTAGACGAGTAGTTTGAGACTGCCGGGCACGATCGTCGGACGCTGCGAAGTCGCGCCGGGTGGTGCGGACGGTGCCGGCTCAAACTTCGCCGACGGCAGATAAATCCAATGCGTCGAAGGATCGAGCGCCATGGTGCGCGCACCTCGCGCGGTCTGGAGCGTTTGCACGACCGTTAGCTTCTCCGGTGTTTCCTCTTCTGCGATCGTGGTCGTGCCCTCGCCACAGGAAGCAAAGGCAAGCCTGGTCACTTCATCAAAAGCGCATCCATCGGCTCCGGAACCGATCGCGACGCTGCCGACAACCTTGCCGCTCCCCGTGTCGAGCATCACCATCGTCTTGTTGTGGCAAGCGGCGAACAGGCGATGATGCGCGGGATCAAACGCGATGCCGCCCGGCTCTTCGCCCGGAGCGACCGGCCAGCGCGCCGTCACCTCATGCTTCGTCGTATCGATCGCGACGACTTCATTCTTGTCCTCGATGTTGCAATAAACACGGCCGGCCGCGCGATCGACCGCGGCGAACTCCGGACTCCCGCCGAGCGGAATCGTGCTCACCACTCTGGCCGTCCTCGCATCAATCACGGTCGCGGAGTTGCCCGTGTGATTAAATACATAAACCTCACTGCGGCCCGGATCGTAGACCAGCGCATCAGGATTCGCTCCTGTCTCAACTTTGGTGATCGTCTGAAGCGTCGTTAAGTCGACTACGCTCGCCTTCGATTCCTTGCCGTTGGTGGAAAAACCACGCCCCAGCTCCGGCACGGTCACAAAACCGTGCACGCCCGGCGTGTCGGGGATCTCGGCGACGACGGCTTTCTTCTTCAAATCCACCACCATCACCTTCGTCGAGTGCGAGAGATAAAGGCAGTGGGCCGCGGAATCGATCGTGAGAATATCCCAACCACCCTCCCCGCCAATCGGGATTTCCGTGATTTGCTTGTAAGGCGTTTTAGGCGGGGCGGCGGGAGTCGTCGCCAATGCCAATCCACACATCGCCGTCGCGAGGAAATTCCATAAGCGCATTCCGCAATACTAGCAGTCTTAACCCAGCCTTTCATCCGGACTGCGACTCGTTAGGCAAGCTCGTCGCCAAGTGAGATCATGAGCGGAAGCGAAAAAGTTGGTGGCGCAGCTATTTCAGACTGCCTTTTTTTGACATACCACTTCAGATACTCGGCTTCGAGCCGGCCGGCTTTTATCGGCGGATCGGTCGCGATCGAGGCGCGCCCTTCCGCCAGCGAATTGGTCTTGAGAATGAACATGCCGCGGACGTTGCGGCCGGAATAATCCTCGACCGGTTCGGCCTTGAAAATCTTTCCCTCCTCTGCAACACGACGAATATTTGCGAGATGCTTTTCCTGGAGCTGATCGAGTTCGGCCTTCGCGAACCGCGGCGGCTTCGGCGGCCGCACGAGCAGGACGACCATAACCGAATCAAACTCGGTTGGGGCGGCAGAATGGGCCGATCGTGACGCGGTCGCGGCCGGTTCTTCAGCGAGAGCACGAGGCACCAGACCGAGAAACACAAGGCTACAAAGGAATCGAGCGATCACGGCCCGAGCCCGAGCGCAGCGACGACACTATCTCAAGGAAATTCCAGCCCCTCATTTTACCTAAAGATTGCTCCTGAAACTCGCCCAACACCGCAGCGCATGCACCGCAATTTCAGTTGTTTTTGCGGCGGGTGCTCCCTAGCTTCTGCGCCAAATGCGCCGTCCTTCGCCGTGGCTTCTCCTCGTGGTCATCCTGCTCGGCGCGTTCATCCTGCGCGATCCTCGCTTGCAACAGGTGGAGGGCATCTTTCTCGACTGGTTCCTGCAGCATGCGGAGCCTGCGCTGCCTACCGCGCAGGTGACCCTGGTCGAACTCGGGCGCGACGATATTCTACGCCTTACGCCGCCCGACGAGTTAAAACCAATCCCTAAAGGCGAGGCGGTGCGCCGCTCGCTTTCGCCGCTCGAGTACGCACTTTTTCTCCAGGCAATCCTCGAATTTCAGCCAGCCGTGATCGGGATCGAACCGATCCTGATCTGGCGCAAGGGCGACAAGGCGCAGGAGCAGGTTTTCATCGACCAGGCGATGCGTGTGCCCAAGCTGCTTGTCGGCCTCGAGCTGGGGGGAAGGGGCGAGCACGACCCCGAGCCCGAAGACCTTGGCGCCCTGCCAAACGTGACGGGAAGTCGCGGCGAACTCCCGCGCTTCACAGGCGTCAGCCGGGGGCCGGATGACGACATCCGACTCATCTCGACGCCGGGATTCATCAACTTGCCTAACGAATTGAGCAACCGCCTCCGGGTTCCGATGCTCTTTGAATATCGCGGTGAAATTGTGCCCTCGTTTGTCCTCCAGGCGATCATGCTCTGGCTTCGGGCCACCCCGGCGGACGTGAGAGTCGAACTTGGCGAGCGGATCAGTCTGCCTAACGGATGGCAAATCCCGCTCCATCCCGATGGGACGATGACGATCAATCCCGCTGCCTGGCAAGGCGTGCACCACCTGACGTTGAACGGGCTGCTTCTTGCCGCGCAGGATCACGAGAAGAATCGCCCGATCTCAAGCAAGGTGCAGAACCTGAAAGAACAAATCGTCCTTGTGCGCATCCCGGAAGATCCGCTGCAGCCCCCGAATATTTTCTCGACCGCGATCGCGACCATTCAAAACAACGCCTACGTGCATCCTGCGCCGACCGCGATCGGCTGGATCATCACTCTCGCGGCGGCGCTGCTCGGTTCTTTTGTCTGGATGATCTCGAAAACGAATCTCGTCCTCGGCACGATCATTTTCAGCGCTGGCTACATGTTGATAGCCCTGGCCTTTCTCGCGCGCGACCGGCTCTGGCTGCCGACCTTTCTTCCTCTCGCTCTGCTCTGGTTTCTCGTCGTCGTCAGACTGGCAGGCCGCGAGCAGGCGGTGAAACATGGGATGGCGAAGACCGGTTAGGCGGGATCCTCTGATCTCGCGCTTGCAATCGAAATCCTCCAGCGGGAAGAGAAAAGGGATCGAGGACGAGCAGGAGCACGAAGAGAATGCTCGGGGGGGGACTTGAACCCCCATGCCTTTCGGCATACGCCCCTCAAACGTACGTGTCTGCCATTTCACCACCCGAGCGCGGTGAGGAACGTTGAATAGGGTGCAGCGGAAAGCAAGCCGGGTCTCTCCCTGTCCTGCTGCGACCGCTCTGTAATGAAGAAGTCACAGGCGAGGCGCGAAATCTGCGTCTAGCTTCTGCCGATGCCAAAAGGGCGACCAGCGCAGGAGCCGGAGGACGGTCGGGAGTGGATGAAGGTCGATTTGCATATTCACACCCTCGATGATCCGCGAGATCGTCTTGATTATTCCGCCCAGCAGTTGCTCCAACGAGCTTGCGAGCTCGGCTTCGGAGCGCTCGCGATTACCCTGCACGACAAGGTCTTTGATCGCGCGGAGGTCTTCGCTCAGGCCGCGGAAATGGGCATCTTGCTGATCTCGGCGACCGAACTGCGCCTCGAAGGTGCGGATGTGGTCCTGCTCAACACCCGGCCTAACGAACTCGCCGACGTGCGCACGTTTGCCGATCTCCGCGCCCTGCGCGCCCGCCGCGGCGAATCGCTCTTTTGTTTCGTGCCGCATCCATTCTTCATCCTGGGCGCTTCGATTGGCGAACGCCTCTTCGAAGAGATCGATTGCTTCGATGCGATTGAGATCTGCCATTTTCACAAGGGCTGGTTCGACCTCAATCGGCGCGCCCGCAAGGTGGCAGCAATTTTTGACAAACCGCTCCTTGCCACCTCGGACGCGCATCGGCTCCGGGCCTTTGGCAGCCATTACACCAGCATGCCGCGCCCGCCCGAGCTGACGGTCGAGGCCGTGCTCCAGGTCTTGCGCGCCGGGCCGCTTCGCCTAACGAGTCCGTCGTCGAGCTGGCGCGATCTCTTCAACGTTTTCTATTTCGTCTTTATCAAACATCCGCTCCGGAAACGCCTCCGCTCTCACCGGGTGCCGGACTGTCAACATGAGGCTTCACTTGTTCCGCGGGCGTGATTATGTCAGGTCTACAGACTGATTTCCTGACGATGAAAACGCGAATCTCTGGCTGCCTTCTCCTGCTTACTGCCCTGGCCTTTACCGCTTGCCCGACGACCCCCCGAAAAAAAATCCCAAGAAGCCGGCGACCACCGCGGAGTCGCAACCGGAAGAAAATGCAGACGCTGATTTCCAGGCGTTCATCGGACGGCTGCGCAAAGCGGTCAAGTCACGCGACATGAACACGATCGCCTCGATGATGACGCCGGACTTCGCTTACGTCCTCGGCGCGACCCCGGCCGAAGACCGGCAGGGCCCGGGCGTCTTCAAATACTGGGATGACAACGGTCTCTGGATGGAACTCGACGGAATTCTCTCCGAGCGTTTCGTGCTCAAGGATTCGTTCATGGTGGCTCCGCCACAATTCGCCAATCCGAGCGCTGATTACACCGGCTACCGCGCCGGATTCCGGCGGGTGAATGGGAGTTGGAAATTTGTTTACTTCGTCAATGGCTAGGGAGGAAGTGAATGGCGATCCGTCAGCGGTGAATAGTCGCATCACGGACCGAACGATTCCCTTGTGACCTATCACTGATCACCTCGCCCAGCTACCACATCGGCCGCCATTCGTGTTCGTCAGGCAATTGCTCCATTGTGAGCCGGGCCGGAGCGCCGAGTGCTCCGCCCTTTTCCGGAGCGACGATCCAATGTTTGCCGGGCATTTTCCCGGCAATCCGCTTGTCCCCGGAGTCATTCTGACCGAGGCGCTCGCGCAAACTGCTGGCATCGCCGCCGCCTCCGGCTTCCCGGAGAATGCGCGTCCGCTCTTTCTGCTCTCCGCGATTCGAGCGATGAAATTTCTCGCGGCTGTTCGGCCGGAGCAGGATATCTTGCTCCGGGCCGAGAGGCTCGCGCACGTGGGCGAGCTGTGGCAGTTCAAGGTCAGCGCAAGCGTGGGCGGGAAAACAGTGGTGGAAGGCCAACTCGTGCTCGGCCTTGCGCCGGAATCTTCTGACCGCGCATTGGAATAGCACCGGCCTGCGCTACTCTTAGGACTTGAAAATCGACGCGATGCGGCTGCCCGAGTTCGCCATCATCATTCCAGCCTGCGACGAGGTCGCCTGCATCGGGCCGGTGCTCGATGAATTTCTCGCGTTGGTCGATCCGGAGAAATTCGTTATCGCGGTCGGCGTGAACAGCACCACGGATCGCACAGCGGAAGTAGCGCGCGAACGTCCCGTGCTCGTCGCCGAAACCGAGCGGCGCGGCTACGGTCACGGTTGCCAGGCGGCGATCGACCTGACGAAGAGTCTTTTCCCGTCGATTCGCGCCTACATCTTTTGCGCAGGCGACGGTGCGACCGATCCGCGGGATCTGCGCCCACTCACGATCACGTTCGAGCAGGACTACGATCTTGTGCTCGGCAGCCGCACGCGGCGGCTGCGCAACTGGCGCGCGATGACGCTGCAACATGTGATCGCAAACGCGGGCCTCGGACTTTGGGCCGGCTGCCTGGGCGGCCGGTTCTTCAGCGATCTCGGTCCGCTGCGCGTTATGAGTCGTAGCTTGTTCGAAAAAATTGCCCCGCAGGAAATGACCTTCGGTTGGACGATCGAAGCGCAGATTGCCGCGGCCAGACTCGGCGCCGCGATCTGTGAAATCCCGGTGACAGAGCGCCGACGGATCGCCGGCCGGCAAAAAGTTTCCGGAGTGTCCTGGCGGCGCACCTTCGCGATCGGCTGCCAGATCGTCGCCGCGGGCTGGCGCACGCGGCGAAATCTTCGGCCGACGCCGGCCATGACCCCGCCGGTTTTCGCCCGTCCGCAGAGCAGCCGTCGCCGCGAAGCGTGAAGCGGTGGTCGTTGCTGCTGGCCGCCGCCCTGACGAGCGGCTGCGGGACGCCCGGCAAACCGCCCTTGCCCAGGTTTGCGGTGAGCGTCGCACCGCGCCCGCCCACCGCCGAGGAAACATCCGCCGCCCGGCTGCGGCAGGCCGACGTGATTTATTTTGGCCTAACGAAAAGACCAGCCACCGACGGTTCGCCCGCCTGGCGCGTCGTCGTCGAGACCCTGGAAGGCAGCGCCGGCCGGGTCGCGATGGGCTGGGCCGAGCTGCCGGCGACGCAGCAACCACTCCTCGATCAATGGCAGCGCCAGGAAATCTCCGCGCCCGAACTCCTCGACCATCTCGCGGTGTCGTCACGCGACAATTGGCTGCGCCAGGCGCTGCGACCGGGCCTTCTCCAAGTCGCACTCGGCGCACCGCGAGATCTTTTGCATAGGATCCGCACGGGTGAAACACTCTCGGCCGAGGAGCGCGCGCTCCTTCCGCGGGATTACCAGCCGCCGCATCCGGAAGCATACGACGACTTCGCCGATCGCGTTTCCACTTCGCCGCGACTCCGGCGCTACCGCCCCTCACGTCTTTACCGCGCTCACCTCACAGCGGAGCAGATTATCGCGGAAAACATCGTCCGCTTCACGCACGAGCATCCGGGCACGAAGCTGCTCGTTTTTCTGCCGGACGACATCATGATTAACCCGCCGGAAGTGGCCGCTTACGTGGCGCAAAAAGCATCGCTGCGGCAGATGATCCTCGATCGATCGCCCGGGCCTGACGACTCGCGCCCGCAGCTATTGGCGCGCGGCGGGCGCAGCGCGTTCCAGATCGTAAATCGTGCCCCAGAACCCGCTCGCCACGATTGCTGCATTCCCCCGCCACGGTTGCGAGCTTGATGCGTAGGCGCGGTTCTCCTCGCGGCCCCAAAAAATGTAGCGCGCGTGCAAAGCCCGCGCTCGCTCACGCCAGTCGGGCGCGCCGAGCATGAGGGCCTGCAACTGTTGCTCGACCTTCCCATAATCGCCGAAGCCCTGGGTCCAGAGATGGCCGGGGTAACCGAGCACAACCTTGCGACCGTCGAGGAGGAGCGGATGATTGAAGGTCGGGAAGGCCGCGAAGCGCTCCTCGATTGGGATGGCGCGCAAGACGGTCGCGACGGCATTGATCTCCGTGCGATCGGCAATATCAAATCCCGGCGAGCCGACCTTGAGTCCACTGATCAGACAGACGAACCCGGAGACGAAAAGGAGGAAGCAAACGCCGATGCGCTCGGGGATAAGCAATTTCGCGATCAGCTCCCGCCACAGGAAAGGCAGGCAGATAAAGTAAGCCCAGATGATGAGCTTGGTGTTGTCCCATCCCCAGGGCGCAGTCTTCACGAAAAGTGCGAAGAGAAAAATCCCCGCCGCGGGCGCGACGAAAGCAAAGGCGCGGAGCGTTGCGGGATCGAGCGCTCGCTTCTCGCTCGTGCTCGTGCTCGCTTCTTGAGTCGGAGCAGGTTCAGAATCAGGAGCAGGATTACCTGCGTTTGTGGAGGCTTTAAGGCTTTTCCACATCCGCCAGCCGATCACGCCGACGAGCGCGATCATCAGGGGTAACATCAGGCCAAAGTTGTAGATCCAGAAACCGAGCTTTGACGGGATCTTGACGAACCAGAAATCAAGCGACGGAACAGCGAACCCCGGATCGCTTTGCAACCAACCAGGCGCCCAGGCGAGAATCGATTTCGCCTGAAAATGATCGGTGATCATCCACACGATTCCGGTCGCAGGGAGAAAGGCGGCGGCGAGGAGAATCGCGATCTGCTTCCGCATTTCCCACGTGCCGATGATCAGCCAGAAGGCCAGCACGGCCGAGAGCGCGAGAAAGGTGTGCACATGGAAAAGCGGCATGGTCGCGTAGATCGACCACTCCACCCACCAGGGCACGAGTCCGCGTTGGCCGCCAACGGGTTCGTCGCCCTTCCCGGGATAATATTTTCGTCGCCAATGCAGCAGCAGCAGGAGGCCAGCCGGAATCGCATAGAGCAACCCGCGCTGCGTGACGAACATCGTGAGCGGAATGCTTTTCCACGCGATCTTCTCGCCATGGTAATCGGCGAATTCGAAGTGGCGGAAGAACTCGAAGCCGGCGAGGCCGCCATTAAAAAGAAATCCGGCAACTCCGAACGGGCCACCCCAGCGATAGAAGCCGTAGAAGGTCGCGGCCGAGCCGAGCAAGCCGGTCCAGACAAGTGCGCGAACCAAATCGATGTGCTGCAGGATGCAGAGCGAGTTGAAAAGATCGATCCCGGCCGGGTAGCGTAGCTTGCTGAAAACGTAGATCGGGTTGTCTGGCCAAAGCGCGACGCCGTTGGCGAAGTACTTGATGTAGGTGATGTGGAGTGCGAGATCGCCGAGATTGTTAGGCGACTGGATCTTGAGATTATTTCCATCCACCCACAGGACCCAGCAGAACGAGCGCACCGCGAACAGCGCAAAGACAATGCCCACTGCCCAGGTCCAAAAATGCCAGCGCCGCGGCGGCGGCGGCGGTGCGACGGGCTGCGCCTCCAGTTTGAGCCGGCGCCGGGCGCGCTTCGATTTCGGCAGTGCAGCAGCCGGTGGAATCACAACCTTCTTCCGCACGGAAAAGTTTGAGGTTCCAATCCAGGCCCAGACCGCGGCCGCCGTCCCGAGAACTAGCGCGAGTCCGGCAAAGCCTTCATCGAGCCCGCCGCCGAGGATGCCAAGGATCAAGCCGGTGATCGTTGCGACGTTGACAAAAGTCAGCCCCGCCGAGAACCACTTCATTGCGGTGGCGCAGGAGTCGGAGCCGGTTGCCCGACGAAGTCCGGTCTCCTGCCAGGAAAGACCTTGCGAAAGGTTTTGACGTTGAGATAGAGCCGAGAGGGGTCCTGGTAGGGCCGGATTGTCATGGGCGCGGTGAAATACTTTTCATGCAACTTCTTTTCCACCTCGGCGATGCGATCCGACTGCACGACGAGGAAATCCGCGTCCATCTTTCCGGGGGAATTGTTCGCCTCGTAGTAGCCAATATTTGGGAAATCGCCCAGCAGCCATGGAAAGGGATAGGTACTCGTGCGAATGAAGTTACCCGTCATGCGATAGTTTAGCGGATTACTCCGCACCAGCCGCATGACCGGCTTCATCAGCTTCTCGATGTCGTTGTAGGTCTGCACGTAGACATAAGGCTCGGTGTCAGTCGAGCAGTGGAAATAATTCAACCAGCTCGCCATGCCTAACGACACGAGGAGAGACAACCCAACCGCGCCGCGCTGTGTCCCGCGGATCACCCTCTCGCTTGGCCTCGACGAATCGCCCATCCAGAGCCCGACCCCGGCGCCGAGGAGAGTGCCAGCCACGGCGCAGCCAAACAAACGCCAGCCCATGTCGCCGCAGTCTCCGCTGGTGCTGGCTGCAGCGAGCGTGATTTTCACCGCTTCGCCCAAGTAATTTCCCCAGGAACAATGCTGATGCACGGCGTCGGCCTGAATCAGGTAACTAAAGACCGCGCCCAGGCCAAATCCCGCCAGACCGAGGCCGACCACATAGAAGGCCTTACGCGGAATCTTGCGTGCGGCCGCACCCGCGGCGAAAACGAAGAGCAGCGGCCAGACGATGCTGATGATGATCCACGGCGTCTTGTAATGAATGATGCTGTAAGCGGCAAAGATCCCCACGCCATAGATCGCGAGATAACGGATGACGTAGTTCCTGAAGAATTGACAGACCAGGCAAAGCATCAGTCCGATGAAGACCGGCCATTCGTAGCGCATGACCAGCTCGAGCCAATACGGCCACGGTTTTTCGTGGCCGTTGCCCTTCGAGCCCGTCTGGTACCAGGTCGCGAAAGTGAGGTAGAGCCCTTTCACGCCCGACCAGTGGAGGAAAGTGCCGGAGTAAAAGAAGACGATGAAGAAGATGCCGGTGCCGGCCACGATCGCGAGATCCGCCAGATCCCATTGCTGACGCGCTCGCTTCACTTCCGACATCGGCGTCAGGCGATGCGAAAACCAGAGCACGCCCGCGGCGATCACCGCGCACCCGATATGGATGATGTAGGTCTCCTTGGTCAGGATCATTCCCGCGATGCCAAGCCCGAAACACCACAGGTAGCCGCGCGTCCCGAAGCGCCAGAGCCCGAGCAGGCCGAGGACGAAGAGCATCGAGAAGAGCAGGAGCCACACTTCATGGATCGAGTAGCGCCCGTAGAAAATGAAACCGGGCGAAACCGCCATCGCGAGCGCGGCGATCCGGCTGACCCGGCGGCCGACCAGCGGCTCAAATTTCAGCGTGACAAGAATCGACCCGATGCTCGCCAGCACCACCGGCATTCGCAGCGCCCAGATGTGGCGGCCGAAGAGCGCCTCCGAGAGAAAGAGAATGTAGAAATGGAGCGGCCCATGGTAATTGGTCGGATCATAGCGGTAGAATCCGCTCTTCATCATCTGGTCGACGAACCAGCCGTTGATCCCCTCGTCGAAGTGCGGCGGCTTCATGCTCAGGAGGAGGAAGCGGAGAAAGGCACCCAGCGCGATGATCCCCCAGAAAGTCCAGTCGAGCCGGGCGAGCCGCTCCCCGAGCGGGGGCGCGGGCGTCTCAATTTCTCCTCGCGCGGCTTCCTCTCCGCTGTTAGGTAGCGCTCCGATGCGCATCTTGGTTACGGGCGGTTGTGGGTTCATCGGGAGTAACTTTATTCGTTACATTCTGCAACATTACAAGCCGACGTTCATTACAAACGTCGACGCCCTCACCTACGCCGGCAACCTCGCCAACCTCGAGGGCATCGTCGAGCAGCACGGCGATCGCTACGAATTTTTCCAAGCCGACATCGCCAATGCCGACCAGATGGACACGCTTCTGCACGAGGAACAATTTTACGCCATCATCAATTTTGCGGCCGAATCGCACGTCGACCGGAGCATTAATTCGCCGCAAAATTTCATCCACACCAATGTCGTCGGCACGAGCGTGCTGCTCGAGACCGCCCGCCGCCACGAGGTGCAGCGTTTCCTCCAGGTTTCGACCGACGAAGTTTACGGGTCGTTAGGCGCAACCGGCCGTTTTACGGAACAATCACCGCTCGCGCCCAGCTCCCCCTATTCCGCGAGCAAGGCCGGCGCCGATCTCCTCGCCCTCGCCTGCCACCACACCTTTGGCCAGGATGTCATCGTCTCGCGCTGCTCAAACAACTACGGCCCCTATCAGTTCCCGGAAAAATTGATCCCGCTCATGATCATCAAGGCGCTGAGCGATCAGCCGCTGCCAGTCTATGGCGACGGGATGAACGTGCGCGATTGGATTCACGTGGAGGACCACTGCGCCGCGCTCGTCGCCGCCCTTTTCGAAGGGAAGCCGGGCCGCATTTACAATCTGGGAGGCGACAGCGAGATGGTGAACCTCGAGATCGTTAGGCTGATTCTCGACCGGCTCGGCAAACCCCACAGTCTGATCTCGTTCGTCACCGACCGGCTCGGTCACGATCGTCGTTATGCGATCGATTCCTCACTCGCGACGAGCGAACTCGATTGGCACCCGCAGCATAACCTGGGCGAAGGTCTCGCCAGTACCGTCGATTGGTACCTCAACCATCGCTCCTGGTGGGAAACGCTCCTGCATCGCACCGAGCGTTTCGATTAACGGTTTTCGGAAAAAGCGTCCACTCGGCCAACGATCGCTCCCTCGAACAATTCCCTCCATCGCGCATCCACTCAGAAGCGATTGTTAGGCGGGAGCGGATGGAATTGAGACGACACGCCGAAATTGGCGCTACGATGAGAATCGTCCGGCTCGAATGCGAGAAAGGTTTTCGGGAGTACCGCCCCACATCCGAAGGATATGAAGGGCGACTGTCCCCCCAGAACACCTCACGGATATGATGCACTGCGCGCGGCTACAAGAAAAAATTCTGCACAACCGGGCGCGAACAGACTTTGGCGAACGCATCGTCCGGTTTCTCTGTGAAAATCCGTGGAATCTGTGGACGAATTCACGGACTGAAGTTCTCCGACGTCTGCTACTTCGCCAGCCGCTCCATCTCCGTCACCACCCGATCCAGCTCCTCGATCAGCGCACTTGGTCCATGCTCGCGGAAGGCCGTGACTAACGACCGATAATACCAGAGCGCGCCTTCCTTCCCCGCCGTGAATCGCTCCCATACTTCGTCGCCAGCTTCCCGCAGGGTGTGCACGATCGCCTGCGCGTTATGCAGCTTGTCGGACGCCGAGACGAGCCGCGTCGAAGCGCAGGCGGTTTTCAAGTGCGCGATGTAATTCTCCTTCCGCGCCCGCCACGGCGGCTTGGGTGTTTCATCGGTGTCGGTGCAGCCGGCCACGATCTCGCCCACTTCCTTTCCAAATTTCTTCTCGATCTCGCGCTGCCGCTCCGATCCGCCGCAATCTTCCACCGCATCGTGCAACAAAGCCGCGATCGCCTCCGTTTCGTTCGCGCCATATTCCAGCGCGATCGCGGTCACGCCGAGGAGATGACCAATGTAAGGAATCTTGGTTTTCTTGCGCAGTTGTCCGCCGTGGATGCGCGTCGCATAGACGAGCGCCTCCTCAAATTTGTGAGAGAGCTTCACCCGTTACCGTCATCACGAATGTCACAGATGTCACGGATTCGGGTGATCCGACACTTCCGAATTAGTAATTAAACGACTGAATCGAAGTCGTTAGGTCGGGGCCGTCGACGAAGCCCACTCGGCGGCCCGGATTGAGCGTGATGTGAATCGGGAAAACGTTGAAACCGCCTTGGAAATTCAATCCGTCGATCGACTCGACAAGATTGCCGGCAAGGTCATAGACCTGAATGCCGCTCCCGTCCGTCAGGGATCCGTCGAAAAACTCTTGCGCCACCAGAAACAACTTGTTGATCGGATCGAATTCGATGTCCGCGCCGCTCGCGGTGGAGTTTTGCGGGTCGGCGCCGGGGAGGAGCACGCTGATGCCACTGCCAGTGAAGTCACTCAGGTCATAGAACTGCACGGCGGAGTCGAATGAAGTGTCGGTACAAAGAATGCCATCTTCTGAGTCCACCGCCACACCGTTGATGACTCCCAGACCAAGGCCGGTTTTTACTTCAAAGGAGCCAGTAGCCAGATCGACAAAGCCAATAAGAGGCGGTTCGATAAAGGGCGAAGGCTTGTCATGTCCCAGAATGGCTTGATTCCCAACAGGATCGAACGCGATGATGGGCGGGGCTTCCGTAGTGAAATTCGGATCAGTAATCTCGATCGCCGGCCCAAAGGTGTTGTCGCTGAGGTTGGAACTAAAAACGACCGGATTGAGGTTCGTGCTCACGGACAATGCGTAAACCGCGACATTCGGGCTGCCATCCAGAGCTGGCTTCACCTGGTTGACGATCTGTTTTGGGCGGATCGGCGGCGTCCAACTCCCATTCACCTGATTGCCGGCAAGCGGGTCGATGATGTGGAAGGTGCGCTTGATATCGAAAAGTCCTCTCACCTTTTCATGCTCGAACAGGCCGATCGAGCCGGCCACGCTCCAGGCGATAAGGTCATCTTGTGTGTTCGTCTTGCCGAGAACCCTGATGATCCTGCCGGTCGCCTGGTTAAAAGTCTCGACCGCCGCCGAGACGGTGCCATCGGGATTTCCGACCGCCTCGCAGAGCAAACCTTCGGTGCCGTTGGGATCAACCTCGAAACCAAAGATGTTGCCGCCAAATTTGCCACGCACGATTACGTCCCCCGGTCCCGCGTTTGGATTTGGCTGAAACTCGCCCCCGAATGAATCGCCGGCTGCAAAAGCGAACGAGACGAACAGGCAGGAGAGCAGGACCGGCTTTGCCAGTTTCGTCTGGGCGCGGGAGAGAGGATTGGTGAGTCGGATTGAGTTCATCACCCAATTCTTTGCGCCGATCGCCGATCCCTCAAGAACGCTGGCGTAACAGAATCGTTACGCCAGCACTGGTTTCCAAGGCCGAGGGTCGGAACGCCCCGCTCTATTTCGCAGGCTTCATCCCGAGTTGCGCGAAAAGGAAGCTGATAGATGTCGGCCTGCTGTTTGATCCGTTCGCTGAGCGCGGTGCCAATGCCGTGGCCGGCACTGGTCGACGTGCGCAGGAGAACAGGATAATCGGATTTGTCCGCCGCCTGCAAACGCGCCGTCATCTTGCGCGAATGGTAGGGCGCGACGCGGCCGTCATTGGCGCCGGTCAGCATCAGGATGCCGGGATACTTCGTGCCGTCGACGACGTGATGATAGGGCGAGTAGACGTAGAGCGCCTTGAACTGGTCCGCGTTCTTGACCGTGCCGAACTCGGTCACGTTAAAGGCACCGTTCGGCGCCAACTCCACCCGCAGCATGTCGTAGATGCCGACCGCGGAGACGACGGCGCGCATCAGATCCGGATGCTGGGTGATCATCGCACCCATGAGCAGGCCGCCGTTGCTTCCGCCCAGCAGGGCCAGCTTGCTTGAGTTCGTGTATTTCTTCTCGATGAGATACTGCGCTGCGGCCGCGAAGTCATCGAAGACATTTTGTTTGTTGGTCAGGTTACCGGCCTTATGCCACTCTTCGCCAAACTCGCCGCCACCGCGGATGTTGGCTACGACATAGACGCCGCCGCGGTCAAACCAGAGGCGGCGGGTAAAATCAAAGGTCGGCGACATGCTGATACCGTAACCGCCGTAGCCGTAGAGCAGTGTTGGATTATTCCCGTCAAGCTTCATTCCCTTGCGATGCATGATGTTGAGCGGGACCTTGGTTCCATCCTTCGAGGTCGACGAACTCGCGCGTGACTTCGATGTCGGAAAATGAGACGGGCGAGGTGCTAATGAGCGCTGTCTTCTTCGGCTCGGTCTGGTCGGCTCCAACTTCAAACCAGGCTGGCGGCTCAGTGTAACTCATGTCTCGGAAGAGAAGCGAGCCATCTTCTTGCGCCACCAATTCCTGCACGTTGGAAATGGGCGGGATCGGGATCGTCGTAGCGTTTTTTCCGTCGAGATCGAAGCGGCGCACCTGGGACGGCCCGCCTAACAAGTCAACGACGTAGAGTGCCTTGGCCGCCGGCTCCAGTTGTTGCACGACCGCCTCGCTCGCCGGGACAATCTCGACGGCCTTCGACAGCTCCGGTGTGTCGAGCGGCAAACGCAGCACCTTGCCGCGTGGAGCGTCCGCGCGCGAAAGGAGATAGAGCGCATTATCGCGCCCGAGCCGCGCCAGCTTCACCCCATCACTGAACTTCGTGACCTGTTTCCAGGCGCCATCCGGGCCGAGCAGATAATGGGCAAAATCCCCGCCATCACCGTTTGCCACCGACGCCAGGACATATTTGCCGTCGCTGGATGACTCGAGCTTGATCTCAGCGATGCGCGGAAAGTCCTTCCCGATCGAGTAACTGTCGGCGGTATCCGGCATCCCGAGCTTATGAAAATAGACCTGCTGATAAAAATTCAGATCTTCCTCCGGCCGCTCGCCCTTGCGCGGGAAACGGGTGTAATAAACGCCCGTCCCATCTGCGTTCCAGGCTGCGCTTCCGCCGGCGGTTGGATATTGCACGTGAGCGATCGTGTCGCCGAGTTCCTGGCCGCTCTTGCCATCGTAAAAATGCAACGTTCCATCCTCGCTCCCGCCCTTGGAGAGAGAGACGGCCACCTTCGTCCCATCCAGCGAAGGCTCGAACCAATCAATCGCGGTCGTGCCTTTGCTGTCGATCTGGTTCGGATCGACCAAGACTTTCTCCGATTTCAAGTCGTTCGCGGAATTGAGCCGGACGAGCATTGGCTGCTGTTTGGGCGGCTGGAATTTCATGGCGAACAACGCCCCAGGCCGCGCCGTGATGGAGGAATAGCTTGGTGACGTTTTCGCGTACCAGGCTTTCAACTGCTTCTCGATGGCCGCGTGAGACGGCAGGCTGTCGAGATAGGCGCGCGTGCGCACGTTCTCGGCGTCCGACCAGGCCTTGACCGCCGGATCGCCATCGTTCTCGAGCCATTGATAGTCATCCTCAACCTTGGTCCCGTGATATTCGTTGAAGACCGGCTTCTTTTCGGCGGCCGACGCCGGCTTTAGTTCCGCGGCGCGCAGATTGATGATGAGTAATCCCAGGAGACCAAAGACGACAAAAGACCAGCGAGGCAATTTCATGGTGACCGGGAACAACGTGCCGATCGCCTATGCGCGCAACCGGAGGCCACGACAAATCCTCGGGAAGGCCGGCGGTAGGACTGCATGGATTGTTGGGGGTACTTCAATCCACTGCTTTTGCCCGGTTCCTTTTGTCGATTGGAAACGCCTCCGGCGCGTCGCTCACTTCGCTTTGTACCCGTTGCACCATGGCGACTGCACCCATGAGCACAATCGCCGCGACCACCTGATGCGGATGAAGCGCGGCGTGAAAGAATCCCCAGGTGATGCAGACCGCGGCGAGCGTTTGCATCATTTCAAAATAACCGGCGGTGGAGGCTCTTGTTAGGCGAAGTCCTTCGAAGTAAATCAGAAGCGGGATGCCGCCTGAGAGCGTGGCGAGAAGGACGAGCGCGCCGATCGCCTTCGCGGGCTGGGCCTGGGCGGCTGCCGGCCAGAGAGCGACGCCATTCAGCTTGCCCGCCACGAGGAGAATCATCGTCATGCAGACCAACCCGACCGCCACCCGCAGACTCGAGGCCAATCGAAGCGACATTCCAGTCATCACGCCCCGACCGGCAACGGTCGAGAGTCCCCAAAAGAGCGCGCAGATGAGCGCGTAGCCCGTGCCGAGATTCAGCCCGGCCTCCTTGAAGGACACACCAATCAACGACGGATGTTCGACGGAGACAAAGATCCCGGCCACGACCGCGATCCCGGCGTAAAGAAAGAATTGCCGCGCCAGCAGATCGCCGAAGAGCAGGCAGGCGGCCGTGGTCGAAAGCACAGGCTGGATATTGAGGACGACGTTGACGACGGTCGGGTTCCCATTCTTGAGCGCGAGGGTAAAGAAGATCGTCCCCACCGCCGAGCCGGCGAAGCCGGAGAAAATGAGGTAACCCCAGGTGCGCCAATCGATCTTTGGAATTTCCGCGAGTCGGGCAATGAGAAGCGGCAGGAAGGTGATGAGAATCAGGACGTGTTCCCAAAAAACGATGACCTCCGCATCGAAAAGCTTGTTCAGCGGAATACGCCACGCGCTTTCCGTGCCCCAAAGCGCCGCGCCGAGCCCGACGAGCCATGGACCATATCGCACGCTGCCCGCCTTGCGTGTTGTCATGCGGAAGGGTGTATCGTTCGCTGGAAGGCGCGTCAACCGCCGCGGCGCAGCGGCAGGGAAGAAGTCGCTTCCGGGAGTAGATGAACACGACAGATGCGAGATGGATCCGATTGTTAGGCGAAGCGAAGCTTCTTCTGCCCCGCTATCTCGAGACGACCAGCGGACTGTCGCATGAGAGCAAAGGGATTCGACGCAGCGAGCTGTTCTTTTTTTTCTCCCTGATCGCGTCCTTGCGTCCGACGAGGATCATCGAGTCAGGCCGGGCCCGCGCGCAAAGCACCCTGGTCCTTTCGTGTCTCTTTCCCGAAACCTCGATCGTTAGTCTGGAGTCAGACGCGCACTCTCCCGATGTGGCGGTGGCCGCAGAGCGATTGCGTGGACGCGAGAATGTGGAATGTCGCTTTGGCGATTCGCTTCTGCTCCTCCCGCGAGTTGGTTGAATCCGGTGACGTCGTCCTAATTGACGGCCCGAAGGATTTTCGCGCCCTGAAACTCGCGTTCCGGCTTTTAGAGGCAGGGAAACCGTCCGCCGTCTTTGTGCACGATTTGTGGCCGGGTTCGCCGGGGCGCCAATTTGTCGATCATCATCTGCCGGCAACGCTGCTCAGCGATGAGCCACGCTGGGTGGAACGCTACGCGCGACTCGATACCAGCAAACCCCTGCCAGCCGCCGCGCCCGAAGGTGTGCGCCGGGCCTACGGCGCCACGATGGGTTGTTTCGAGGCTGGGCGGGAAGGCTATCACCGCCAGCTCCGCGAATGCGAGGCCGCGCAATTCCGCGATCGCATCCGCGAAACAGCTCGCAAACTGCTGCGGCGACCACCCTTGGAAAGACCGAAGGATTTCGAAGTGGTCTCGACGTGATTCATCCGTCTCCTGGTTGGATGCGAAAACTCCGGTTGCGCTCACGATCATAACGGGAGGATGACGATCTCGTGAACCGTCGATCCCGGGTTGCCTGCGCCTCGCCCGCCATCATATTGCGCGGGGCAAACAGGAACGATGCGATTATCACACAAGGTCGGGAAACTAAGAAGCGGGCAGGCTTTCGAGAGCGCACAGCGTCATCTCCGTCGCAAGCTGCTCGACTGGCGGCGGGGTATCCGACTGGACCCCGACGGCTTGATCAAGGCGATCGACGCGGAACAATTCGAAACGATCCGCAGGCGCTATGTGACTGAAAAGCCGGGCAGCGCCTGGCTCAAATATCTCGACCTGGAAACGTGGATGGCGATCAACCTGCGGCGAGTCCGCGACCTGGAGTTGGATCGCGGATCTCCCAAGCGAATTCTCGATCTCGGCTGCGGAGCGGGATACTTCCTCTTCATCTCCCGCTGCCTCGGCCACGATGTGGTTGGTCTGGACATTGATGAAGCACCGATTTTCGGGGAACTCATGCGCATGCTCGGGCTCGAGCGAGTTATCTGGCGGGTGCAACCTTTCGTGCCGCTGCCAGACCTGGGGGAGAGATTCGATCTCATCACCGCCTTCATGATTTGCTTCAATGGACATAAGTCGCCGAACCTTTGGCGAGTAAAGGAGTGGCAATTTTTCCTCGACGACCTGGAGACTCACCTCACGCCGCAAGGACGGATCTGTCTCGGCTTCAACCGGGAAAAAGACGGTAGCCTCTACACAGAAGAGTTATGCCAGTTCCTCGAAAGCCGGGGAGCGAGGATCTTTTCAGATAATGTCGTTCTCTCCATGCAGCACGCACGCCGACGCATCGCGAACGCCGCCTAACCGGAATCGCGACTGGGCTGGAGGGCTGCCCGCATGGCAGCGCGAGGCGCCGGGCGATCGAACCAAAGTTCAAAAGCCAGCGCGCCCTGGTGCAACAGCATCGTCAGGCCGTTGGCGCCGCGCGCGCCTGCCTCTTCCGCGGCCACGAGCAGCGGCGTGGGCGTCTCCTTGCAGATCAGATCGTAAATCATAAGGTGCGGTGCAAGTAGCGAGTCCGGGAGCGGCAACGGATCGGATTGTCTTAAGCCGAGCGTCGTGGCGTGAATTACCAGATCGGTCCGGCCAATCTGCGGACGAAGCGCACTTTCCTCCCACGGGACCGCCTCGAGCCGCGCTTCCGGTCCGAGCACGCGCGGGCCGCTGAAGTAAGTCGCCAGTTCGCGCGCCAGAGCCTGCGCTTTCTCGAGAGTGCGATTGACGAGGACAAGCCGCTCGCAATTTTCCCAGGCGCATTCGTAAGCCAGGGCGCGCCCTGCTCCCCCACCCGCTCCGAGGAGGAGAACGCGAAGATCGCGCAGGTCAACCGAGAAAACTTCCCGGATGGCACGGGCAAAACCGGGCGCATCGGTGTTCCAACCTAACGACCTGCCGCCACGAAAGACGATGGTGTTAATCGCCCCGATCTTGCGCGCTCGTTCCTCCACATCGTCGACCAGAGCGAGCGCCTCGATCTTATGGGGCACGGTCAGATTGCAACCGACAAAACCCAGCTCGCACATCCGCCGGAGGGCTGCCTCCAGTTCGTTAGGCGCGATTTGAAAACGCGCATACTGCATCGCCGGGCCGGTTTCTGCCAAAGCGGCATTCTGCATTGCCGGCGACTTGGAATGCGCCACCGGATCGCCCAGCACGCCGAGACGGATCGGCGGCGAGATCTCGCGCGTTGCATTTTCCCAGTCGCGCAGATCGTTAAGATCGAAAAACTCTTTCATGGCGCATCGTCCCCGGGATGACAACGGGCCCCGCCGTGGTTAACGTCGCGCCACCGCATGTCTGAACCAGCCAACGACCCGGCCGCTCCTTCCGATTTCATCCGCGATATCGTCGCAGAAGATGCGCGCAGCGGAAAGCACGCGCTCATCCACACCCGTTTCCCGCCCGAACCGAACGGCTACCTCCACATCGGTCACGCCAAGTCGATCTGCCTCAACTTCGGCATCGCGCACGAGTTCGGCGGCATCTGCAACGTGCGGATGGACGACACCAACCCGGAGAAAGAGGAAACCGAATTCGTCGATTCGATCATGGCCGACATCCATTGGCTGATCGACGGCTGGGCAGAGAAGAACCTCGGATTGAAAGCCGACGGGACGCCGATGTTCGCCTCGGATTATTTCGATCAAATTTACGAGTTCGCGCAGCAGCTCATCGCAAAGGGCAAGGCCTACGTCTGCGACCTGACGGCGGAGGAAACGACGAATATCGCCGCGCTCGGCAAGGACAGACCGTTTCGCAACCGCTCCGTGGAGGAAAATCTCGATCTGCTTGACGCGGATGAAGGCCGGCGAATTTCCCGACGGCGCGCGCACGTTGCGCGCTCGAGATCGACATGGCGTCGCCGAACATCTGGCTGCGCGACCCGGTGCTCTATCGCATCCGCCACGCCGCGCATCATCACACCGGCGACAAATGGTGCATCTACCCGATGTACGATTTCGCGCATTGCCTGAGCGATTACATCGAAGGCATCACGCACTCACATCTGCACGCTGGAATTCGAAGTGCATCGGCCGCTCTACGACTGGATTCTGATGGCACTCGGATCTGCCGCGTCCGCTGCCGCATCAATACGAATTCGCCCGGCTGAATCTCGACCTACACCGTGATGAGCAAGCGCAAGCTCATGCAGCTGGTCGAACGAAAAGCTCGTCACCGGCTGGGACGATCCGCGCATGCCGACGATCTCCGGCATGCGCCGGCGCGGCGTGCCCGCGAGCGCGTTGCGCGATTTTGCCTACCGCATCGGCGATGACGAAATATCCATCGCATCACCGACATCGCCGTGCTCGAACACGCGATGCGCGAGGAGCTCAACCGGACGGCGCTGCGGCGGCTCGCCGTGCTGCGCCCGCTCAAGGTCGTGATCACCAATTATCCCGAAGGCAAAACCGAGGAACTGGACGCGATCAACAATCCCGAAGATCCGACTGCCGGCACGCGCAAGATTCCGTTCACCCGCGAGCTCTACATCGAGCAGCGACGATTTCATGGAAATGCCGCCGCCGAAATATTTCCGCCTCAAACCCGGCGGCGAAGTGCGTTTGAAATACGCCTACATCATCAAGTGCGACGAGGTCGTCAAGGACGCGCGGCAACGTCACCGAACTGCATTGCACCGCC
Source organism: uncultured Verrucomicrobiae bacterium (assembly GCA_963776615.1). Taxonomy (GTDB): domain Bacteria; phylum Verrucomicrobiota; class Verrucomicrobiia; order Chthoniobacterales; family UBA10450; genus Palsa-1392. Next base: position 148,498 of record CAVZNJ010000020.1, on the reverse strand, counting down.
GATCTCGACAGCAAAACCGGCGGCGCCGACCGCAGCCGCAAGATCAAGGGCACGATCCACTGGGTCAGCGCCGCGCACGCCATCGACGCCGAAGTGCGGCTCTACGACCGGCTCTTCACGGATGCCGGAGCCGGACGCAGGACGGACGCGATTTCAAATCCGTGCATCAACCCGCACTCGCTCGAAATCGTCACCGCGAAGTGCGAGCCGCGCTTGAAAGACGCGAAGCCGGAATTGCGTTATCAATTCGAGCGGCTCGGCTATTTCGCGCTCGATCCAGACTCGCGGCCGGGCCAAACTCGTTTTCAATCGCACCATCACCCTGCGCGACACCTGGGCGAAAGAAGTGAAAAAAGGCTGAGAATACCCACCTCGCGCCCGCGCCTCCTCCATTTATTGTCATCCCGAGCCGCGCAGACGGCGAGGGACCTTGCTCAGCGGCCTGAAAGGCATCGAGCCGGGTTGGTGAGATTTGAAAGCCCGGCCGTTGCTTCGCATCCGTTGCGGCTCGGTGCGCTCCTCCAGCCTCGGGATGACAAATTGAGAATCCAGACTGGACACTGCATACGTTCAGTCGAACGTGTTAGGTGCGGAGTGCGGACGAACCAATAGCGCAGCCCAAACCGATCCACGGACGAGGCGCTTCCGGGAATCCGGCCAACCGCTTTGAGGCGCTCCACATAGAGCCTGATCCGGAGGACGAACACGACTCGGAACGGCCAGCCCGCCGCACCATTTACTACCGCGATTTCACCCGGACGATCATCGCACATAACGACAGCCCCGATGTCGGTTTCGAATCGAGCGTCAATCCCTATCGCGGCTGCGAGCACGGCTGCATTTATTGTTACGCCCGGCCAACGCACGAATATCTCGGATTCTCCGCCGGACTCGATTTCGAAAGCCGCATCATGGTGAAAGAAGACGCGCCCGAGCTGCTGGCGAAAGAACTCTCTTCGCCGACGCTGGAAACCGCAGACGCTGGTCATGAGCGGCGTGACCGATCCGTATCAGCCGGTCGAGCGACGGTTGCAGATCACCCGCCGCTGTCTCGAAGTGCTGGCGCGATTTCGCAATCCGGTCGCGATTATCACCAAGAACCAGCTCGTGACGCGCGACCTCGATTTGCTAGGCGAACTCGCTGTTCACCAGGCGGCAGCGGTCAACATTTCGGTGACCTCGCTCGATCCCGAAACTCCAACGCGTGCTCGAACCGCGCACCTCGACCCCGCGCGCGCGGCTGGAAGCAATCGCGCAACTGCGCAAGGCAGGCGTGCCGGTCGGCGTGATGGTCGCGCCAATCATTCCCGGCCTGACGGACCATGAAGTGCCGGCCATCCTTCAGGCTGTGCTGATGCGGGCGCAGTTTGCCGGTTACATCGTCGTGCGGCTGCCCTACGCGGTCGCGTCGCTCTTCGAGCGCTGGTTGGAGGAACATTTTCCCGATCGCAAGGAGAAGGTGCTCGGTCGCATTCGTCATCTGCGCGGCGGCGAGCGGCTGAACGATCCGCGTTTCAAATCGCGCATGCGCGGCGAAGGCATCTTTGCCGAGCAGATCCGCGCGCTTTTCGAGGCTGGCTGCAAACGCGCGGGAATCGGCGAACGGCCGTCGCTGTCCACCGCCGCCTTCCGTCGGCCTAACGAACAGTTGTCGTTGCTCTAATCGATCGTTAGGCTAAGCGAGTTCTGGACGATTCGCTCCGCGTTCCCTGCCTGAGCGGCCGAGGATGGCAGACGAGCGCCTTCCCCTCGTTCGTTAGGAATTCATCCGCCGGCGGCGACGCGCAGGATTTCAAGGCGATCGTTTTCTCGCAACACCTGTCCGGCCCACTCGCGGCGATGCAGCGCGACCCCGTTTAATTCGATCAGCGTTGTCTCCGGCGACAGCGCGTGGCGTAGAACCAAATCTTCAACTGTGAACCCGTCGTCGTAATCGGCGTGCTCGCCGTTCACGAAAATCCTCATGGCGCGGCCAGCGCCTGGTCCCAGTCCTTCCAGATAGGCTCGAACCCGCGCCGGCGAAGAACGCTGGCGACTTCCGCCGGGGAACGTTCGTCGCTAATTTCGAATTGACCGGTGGCAAGCGCATCGATGCCCGCGTCGGGCGGCAGAATGCGGCCGCGCACCGTCTGGTGCACCGCGTGCCGCCCCTGACCGGTGTAGCCACCTGGCTCGGTATGGCTGCCGGAACTCATCATGGTCACGCCTAACGACACCAGCGCGTCGCGCAACGGCGCCGGTTCGCGCGTGCTAAGGACGATGCCGACCTGCGGGAAACAAATCCGAAAGGCGCAAACGAGCTGCGCCAAGTCGCGCTCGCCTAACGAGTAGGGCGGCACAAATTCTCCCGCCGCCGGCCGGAGCCGCGGCAGGCTGACGGTGAAGTTGGCTTGCCAGCAATGTCTGAGCAAATATTGAAGATGCGCGGCGAGCGCCATCGCTTCCGGTCGCCAGGGCGCCAAGCCAAACAAGGCGCCAATTCCAATCCGGCGAAAACCAGCCGCGTAAGCGCGCTCCGGACAACCAAGCCGCCAGTTGAAATCGCGCTTCGGACCCGAGGTGTGCACCTGCGTATAGACCCCGCGGTGATATGTTTCCTGGTAAACGACAAGGCCCTCCGCGCCCACCTCGACCAACGGCTTGTATCCCGCCGTTTCCATTGGCCCAAGCTCGAGTGAGATCGAGGGAAAGAGCGGCGCGAGCGCCCGAATGCAATCGGCGAGATAGCTTTCGTTGACGAGTTTCGGATGTTCGCCGGCCACCAGCAGCACATGCCGGAAACCCTGCGCCGCGAGATGGCGCGCTTCCGCCACAACCTGATCGACCGCGAGGGTGACGCGCAGTATTGGGTTGTCGCGCGAGAAACCGCAGTAACGACAGTTGTTGATGCACTCGTTGCTCAAATAAAGCGGCGCAAACATCCGCATCGTGCGCCCGAAGTTTTGCCGAGTGAGCGCGCGCGCCTCCTGCGCCACGCGCTCGAACGTGCATCATCGTCAGGCTCAAGGAGCGCGGCGAATCGCCGGAGCAGGGGCGATTTCGCCGTCGGCAGCTGATCGAGAATGGTGGCAAAAGACATCGCGCTAATTTCGCGTCTCGCGCCGGAATCGCAATTGCATCCACCTCAGCTTACGATTTTGTCCGTGAGCAAACCGAACTTCATTCCTTTGCCGCCGCCGGAATCTCTGGCGGACGACCAACTGATCGCGCGGGCGAAACTTTTCCACGAGAAAATGGCGCGGCGACGCACGGTGCGCGACTTCTCTGATCGACCGGTCCCACGCGAAGTGATTGAGCACTGTTTGCGCATGGCGGGGAGCGCGCCGAACGGGGCCAACCTGCAGCCTTGGCATTTCGTGGCGGTGAGCGATCCCGCGCTCAAGCATGAGATCCGAGTCGCGGCAGAAGCAGAGGAGCGCGAATTCTACGAACACCGCGCTCCTAACGAATGGCTGGAGGCGTTGGCCGCGCTCGGGACCGACGCGCACAAACCTTTTCTCGAGATCGCGCCCTGGCTGATCGCGATCTTCGCGCAGCCCTATCGCATCCTGCCGGACGGCCGAAAGCTGAAGCATTATTACGCGACCGAATCGGTCGGAATCGCGACCGGGTTCCTCGTCGCGGCAATCCACGAAGCGGGTCTGGCCTCACTCACTCACACTCCGAGCCCGATGGGATTTCTGAACAAGCTTCTGCACCGGCCCGCGCATGAGAAACCGTTTCTCCTCCTCGTCGTCGGGCATCCGGCGGAAGAAGCGCGCGTGCCCGACATCCAGCGCAAGCCGCTCGCTGAGATCAGTTCGTTTCTGGTCTGACGCCTAACGAGACTCCGCTGTCCCGCCGCTCTGAAAAACTCGAGCGAGGATCGCCCGGATCTCCCGGCGGCATCCACATCACCCCTTCAGCTCGGCGCCAGTGTTGGCGTCGGTGACGATGAATTTCTCGTGATGAAAGGTCGGGTCGGCGCGGAACATAAGCCGGCCGGCATAACGGCGCTCGAGTTCGACGAGCAATTCTTCGTCCTCTTCCTTCAAGCGCTTCAAGACGTCCGGGATTCACGATGACCCGGATGTCGTGAATCGTGTCCTGGTATTTTCGCATCACGGTGTTCAAGGCGCGATGCACTTCCACGCTCGTGCTCATGGTCGTTCTTGACCTTGCCGCGGCCTTCGCAATACGGGCAGTTTTGATAAATCGAATCGCTCAGGCTTTCCTGCGCGCGCTGCCGCGTCATCTCCATCAGGCCGAACGGACGAGATCGGCAGGACGTGCGTCTTGGCTCTTGTCGCGCTTCAGCCGCTCGCTGCATCCGGCTGTAGACCGCCTGCTGATCCCTGCGGTTCTTCATGTCGATGAAGTCGCCGATGATCAGCCCGCCGATGTTGCGCAGGCGCATCTGGCGCGCCATTTCGTCGGCCGCTTCGAGATTGGTTTGCAGGATCGTTTTCTCCACGTCGCGCCCGCCTTTGTTGCGCCCGGTGTTCACGTCGACCGCGACGAGCGCCTCGGTTTCGTCGATCACGATGTAGCCGCCGCATGTCAGCCAGACCTGGCGATGAAAGGCGTCGTCGATCTGTTTCTGCACGCCGAAGGTCTCGAAAATCGGCGCGGTGCCGTCGTAATACTTGATCCGGCTCTTGGCGCGACGCGAGATCTGGCCGACCATCTGCGATCATGCGCTCGACCGCGGCCTGGTCGTCGCAGATGACCTCGTCGATTTCGTCGGTCAGGAAATCGCGCACCGTGCGCTCGACGAGATCGGGTTCCTCGAAGACGCAGGCCGGCGCGGGCAGTTCCCTGATCTGTCTGTTCGATGCGCGCCCATTGCTCGAGCGAGAAACCGCAGATCGCGCACGAAATAGCGGGCGCGCTGACCTTCGCCGACGGTGCGGATGATGACGCCGATGCCTTCCGGAATGTCGAGTTCCCGCAGAATCTTGCGCAAGCGGTCGCGCTCCTTCGGGTCTTCGATCTTGCGCGAGATGCCGCTGCGATCGCTGAACGGCATGAGCACCAGGTAACGGCCGGCGAAGCTGAGATTGGTCGTGACGCGCGGCCCTTTGGTGCCGATCGGTCCCTTCGTCACCTGCACGATGACCTCGGAGCCCACCGGATAAATGTTGGGAATGTCCTTGGCCGTGAGGCGCTTTCTTGGGCTGCTTTCTGTCGCCGGCCGCTCGATCTCCTCGATGCCGCTGTCGAGCGCGGCCGGGATCGCGTCCCAGAAATGGAGGAAGGCGTTTTTCTCGAAGCCGATGTCGACGAACATCGCCTTGAGGCCGGGCTCGATGTTCTTGACCCGGCCCTTGTAGACGCTGCCGACGATGTTGCGGTCGAGTTGTCGCGCTCGACGCTATATTCCTCGAGCTGGCCATCCTCGAGCAGCGCGACGCGGCGCTCGAGTTTTTCGACGCTGATGATCAGTTTGTTGCCGGTCTTGCGACGCAGGCCGAGAATCCGTTTCACGTGTTCGATCATAGGAATGCAAATTGTTCGAAGTCATCGCGGTCATTCCGGTTCTAACTTCATGGGTTCATTTAGGAAGCCGGTCGCGCGCGTCTCGTGGGAGTCGGCGCGGGAGCGGCGGGGCGCGGATGAACGTTAAACATCCGCTCAAAGAAACCGCGGGGACGTTGCGGTGGAGGGGTTGCGACTGGGACGGCCCGCAGAGCTTTGGCCGGACGCGCATTATTTACTTTGCCGCGGGCGTCCGCTTCCGGTTCGACGTCGGGGGCATCACCGGTTTTCGCCATGTCGGCGCCCTCGATCACCTGGGCGCTGCTGCCGCTGCCGTTCTCCTCGTCGTCCCCGCTGTCGGACAGCGTGTCCTTAAATTTAATCGCCTTGATCATCGCAAAGGGGTTGTCTTTGTGGGCCGGGGCAACCCAGGCAAGTTGTGGTTCGAATTTGCCTTCGTCCATCGCGAGCGTCCGCTCGAGGATGCGGGTGGCAATCGGGGCCGCGACCGAGCCGCCGTGTTCGCCCCCCTGCACCATGACCACAATCGTGTAGCGCGGGTGATCGTAGGGCGCAAAACAGCAAAACCAGGAAACGGTGTCCTTCTTGCCGTTCAACATCGCCTGCGCCGTGCCGGTCTTACCCGCGACCTGCACATTTTCCAGCCGCGCCACACTGGCGGTACCGCCGTCTTCGTTGACCACTTTCCAAAAACCATGCCTAACGAGTTCGATGTCCTCTGGAGAGAGCGTATTCCGGAAATCGGCATGCAGTTTGGGCGTCTGCGGGACGGCAATGTGGCCGTCGGAATTCAGGACCGGCGTGCCATCCTGGTTGAGAACGCGATCGACGATCCGCGGGTAATAAGAGACGCCGCCGTTGGCGATCGTCGAGTAGGCCATCGCCATCTGTAGGGGGGTGGCGAGATCGTAGCCCTGACCGATCGAAACATTGGCGGTGTAGGCCGACGACCACTTTTCGTTAGGGTGCTCGAGCCGCATCCAATCCGGTCCAGGCAGGACGCCGGACGATTCCCCGGTGAGTTCTACGCCGGTCGGTCTGCCCAGGCCAAGCGCACCGCCGGTCGTATCGATGGCGTCGATCCCGGCCGCGTTCCCGTATTGATAGAAGAACGCGTTGCAGGAGACCTTGATCGCATCGCTCAAGCCAAGGGTGCCGTGCTGACCGCCCTTCTCGTTGATCCAGCATTGGAAATAGTGATCGCCGTAGGTCACCCCGCCGGTGCAGGTAAATTTCGTTTTCGCCAGGCCTTTGCTCAGGCCCGCGAGTGAAGTCACGATTTTGAAAGTCGAGCCCGGCGGGAAACCGCTAAGTGCGCGATTGATCAGCGGATGAGCCGGGTCGTTACACAGTTCTTTCCAAGCTTTTGCCTTGATGCTTGGGATGAAAGTGTTCGGGTCGAAGGAAGGGACCGAGGCCATGGCGAGGACATTGCCATTGTTAGGGTCGACCACCACTGCGGCGCCGCGGCCGACGACGCGCAGGGCCTCATCGGCGATTGTCTGGATCCGGGCGTCAACCGTCAGGTAAACATTGGCGCCCTGCTTCGGCGGTTCTTCCCTGACGACACCGTCGATCGTTCCTTTGGCATTGCGCCGCAGGACGCGGATACCGGGCTGGCCGCGCAGGTATTCGTTCATCGCCTTTTCGACGTTCGATTTCCCGTCCACATCGCCTTGATAGAAAGTGTATTTGCGTGCTTCCGCGATGTTGGTGTCGTCGGGCGCACCGACGTAGCCCAGGATATGGGACGCGAGCGCACCGTAGACATACGAGCGCACCGGTTTGATCGCGATGTCTACGCCCGGCAGACCGACATCGTGCTCCGAGAATTTCGCCATCGTCGCGAAATCGATGTCCCTGATATAGGAGAATGGAACTTCGGTGTCGTTGCGATAATGCCTCTGGAGTTGGTTCGCGTTGTAGTCGCGCGCGAGGTCGAGCTCCTCAAGGCGCGGCACCACGCCGTCGTTCACGACCCGAACAATGTCCGGTTCTTTCAGATCCTTCTGCATCCCGCTGATGGTGGCGCGATACTGCGTTTCCGGCGGGCGACCGTAGCGTTGCCGGTAGCCCTTCACCATTTCCGGGAGATAGAAATCGACTTCGTAACTGGCACGGTTCTGCACCAGAGGAACACCGTTGCGATCGCGAATCTCGCCCCGGACGGAGGGAATGCGGACGGTCGCTTCGGAGCTACTCTGGATACGCGCCGTCCATTCGTAACCGCGTGCCACCTGCACCCACCACAGCCGGAGGAGAAGGGCGCTCAGACCAAGGAGCATGCAAAACCCGAGAAACTGGATGCGCAGGGTGGGCTTAGCGCGGCGCATATTCATTGAAATCGTCCTCCTGCGGAAGATAAGGATTATTCGTTAGGCGCGCAAGCCAGTGGAGCGACCAGAAAATGAGCGGCGCCATCAACATGGCAAGCAGACCGGGGCCGCCGATTTGCCACCAGACTTCGCGGTTGAAGAGGATCGAGCCACGCCGAAACGAGATCATGAGATATTGAGAAAGGAGGATGAGAGAAGTGCAAACGCCGCTGAGGACACAATGTACTTCCCAGCGACCCCGACTAAACAGGGGCTTGAGACCGTGCATGATGGCGGCGAGCACCGCGTAGAGGAGTATCGTCCATCCGAATGAGATTTCAACATGGGCGTCGAGCACCTGCGCAGTCATGGCGTCCCAGAGGAAGCCGGCGATGAAAGCAAGGGCGAGCATGAGCGGAAAAGGGAGCGCCATGGCCCCGTAGAAGAGAATCACCGGCACGATGTAAACGTGCGCGTTAAACATCCAGCCGAGAGGCGGAATGAAGATCTCGACGATCTGCGCGACGAAGACGATTACGACAAGAAGGAAGAAGAAGATCAGGGCTCGCATGAGAATGACGAAGTTCGAAGGACGAAATCAGAATCGGCAGGTCGCCCCGAGATCTGCGGGCCGATTGGAGATGGGTCCTTCGGAATTGGTTCGGATTTCGTCATTTTCTTCCGACGACCACAAACACATCTTCCAGCTTCGCCAGATCCACCGCCGGCGCGAGCTTGGCCAGGCTGTCAAGCGCCCGGACCTGAAAGCTGCGCACGGTTCCAACGAAAAGCCCCGAGGGGAAAACTCCGCCGACGCCCGAGGTATAGACCTTTTGTCCCGGCTTCAGTTGCGCCTGTTTCGACAAATAATTTAGATCGAGCATTGGGGTAACACTTCCTGCGACGCGCTCGCCGGTCACGATCCCCTGTTCGCGCGTGCCTTCCACGCTCACTGCGACCCGGCAATTCTCATCCGAGACGAGCAGGACGACGGAGACCTTTTCGCTCACCGTCGTGGTACGCCCGACCAGGCCTTCATCGGTCAGCACGGGCATTTCGGGTTCAAGGCCATCTTCCTCCCCGCGATTGATCGTAACGGTGCGCCACCAGGTCGATGAATCGCGCGCGATGATTTCGGCCGGAACTAGCTTGAAGAGCGAGCGCTCTCGGTAATTGAGGGCGTGTCGGAGGCGGTTGACTTCGTGCTCGACGTCGAGCAGCGCCGCGTTCGTCGCCTTGAGCGAACGGTTCTCGACCTGTAGTTCGGCGTTTTCGCGCTCCAGCTCGTCGAGCGATTTCAAACCCGCGCGCACCGAAGTGATTTGCCGCTCCAGGCCAGAGCCGGTCTTGAGAAAAGGCGAGACCAATTGGTAAAACGTCGCCTGGATCATGCGCGTCGCCTGCGGCCCGAGGCTGAGCAACGCGAGAAGCGCCGCAGCGAAGATAACGATCGCGAGGATGCTGCTGCGACTCATGCCATTTCAGATTTCAAATTCTCGATTCCAGATTTGAGCGACCGGCTAATCTGCAATCTGCAATTTGAGATTTGCAATTCTCTCACTGCCGCCACTGGCGATCAGCGGTCGCGACCTGACGGAGAAACTTGATCTCGTTCAGGCATTTGCCGGTGCCTTCAGCGACTGCGCTCAACGGATCTTCCGCCACGTGCACCGGCAGGCCGGTTTCTTCGCTCAGAAGACGATCGAACCCGCGGAGCAAAGCGCCACCGCCGGCGAGGACGAGCCCGCGATCGACCAAGTCGGCCGACAACTCCGGCGGGCAACGTTCGAGCGTAATTCGGACCGAATCCACGATGGTGGAAATCGGTTCGAGCAACGCTTCGCGCACTTCCTGCGAAGTGATCGTCAGGGTCTTGGGCAGGCCGGCGACAAGGTCGCGGCCTTTTACTTCCACACTCGTTTCCTTGTCGCTCGGATATGCGGAACCGATCCGGATCTTGATTTCTTCCGCGGTCCGTTCGCCAATCATCAGGTTGTAGGCACGCTTCATGTATTGGACGATCGCTTCGTCGAGCTCGTCACCCGCCACTCGCACACTGCGGCTGAAAACGATGCCGGAGAGGGAAATCAGCGCCACTTCGGTCGTGCCGCCACCGATGTCGATGATCATGTTGCCGGCTGGGTCCTGCACTGGAAGCCCGACGCCGATCGCCGCCGCCATTGGTTCTTCGATTAGATAAACTTCGCGCGCACCGGCGTGAGTGGCCGATTCGCGAACGGCGCGTTTTTCCACTTCGGTAATGCCGGAAGGCACCGCGATCACGACCCGTGGCCGGGCGCGCACCCGACTGTTGTGCACTTTCGTAATAAAGTGACGCAGCATCGCTTCGGTCACTTCGAAGTCGGCAATGACGCCGTCCTTAAGCGGCCGCACCGCGACGATATTGGCCGGGGTGCGCCCGAGCATGCGTTTCGCTTCGTCGCCGACCGCGAGCACTTTGGTAGTGCCGGCTTGCACCGCCACAACCGAGGGCTCGCGCAGAACGATGCCCTGGTCCTTGACGTAAACGAGCGTGTTGGCGGTACCGAGATCGATCCCGATGTCGCTGGAGAACCAACCGAAAAGTCTGTTTAACATGAGAGAAGCCTTAGAATTACGTTAACGCCGGCCGACCCTTCCAAAGCGAAAGCTATGCCGCACGTCGGGACAGGCGAAAAACCAAGTATCTTGGAACGGCGCAACCGCGCGTCAAGGGATTTGACGGTGCCCGTGGCACGCGCCGGAGTTGACCGCGAAGTCCTGCCGGGGTGAGAATCGTGCAAGCATGTCTACGCGCAAGGTCCTCGTCGCTCCTTCCATCCTCGCGGCGAACTTCGCTCATCTGGCGGATGATTTGCAGCGCGTAATCGAAGCCGGCGCCGACTGGCTGCATCTCGACATCATGGATGGGCTATTCGTCGACAACATCTCTTTCGGCCCGGCGATTGTGCAGCTGGTTCGCGGCCTAACGAGTCTGCCGCTCGACGTGCACTTGATGATCGAGCGCGCGGATCATTATGTGCCGCGTTTTGCGGAGGCGGGCGCGAATTCGATCACGGTGCACGTGGAGCCGGAGGCGAAGCACGACGTCGCAAGAACGCTCCGCGCAATTCGCGAGCGCGGCTGCCGCGCCGGCCTGACCTTGAATCCGGCGACACCCTTCGCCGCGGTCGAGCCGCATTTGCCTAACGTTGACCTGTTCCTCGTGATGACGGTGCATCCCGGGTTTGGTGGACAATCCTTCCGGCCCGAGATGATGACCAAGGTACGGCGAGGCCGCGAAATACGCGATTCGTTAGGCGCGAATTACGACATCGAAGTCGACGGCGGGATCAATAGGGATACGGCTCGGATCTGCCTCGAGAATGGCGCAAACGTTCTCGTCGCCGGCACGTCGATCTTCAAAGCCGACGATTATGTGGCCGCCATCCGCGGCTTGCGCTCGTTCTCTTGAAATACTCTTATGAACGAAGGCAACATCCAACTGAACGCGGTCGAAGATCACGACGGCATCCTGACCATTCGCGGCGGAGGCTCGCGCCGCGATTGGAACGGCATTCATTACAAGCAGGGCATGTCGGCGAAGAACGTCGGCACAACCAAACTTTCCGCCAATGTCGCCACCATCCCGCCGGGCGGCGTGGCTTACGCCCATATCCACGTCGGCTTCGAGCTCATCCTTTATATTCTTGAAGGAAAGGTGCGGCACGAATTCGGCCCCGGCTTGAAACAGGCGATCGAAAACGAGGCAGGTGACTTCATTTATATCAAACCAGGCGTGCCGCACGAGGTCTTCAACCTGAGCAAGACCGAGCCAGTCGTGGCCTTCGTGGCCCGTTCTTCCGCCGACGAGTGGGACAACATCATCCCATACGATCGGAACCAAGGATAACTCAGCGGCCGAGAATCGCCCCGGCACGACCCATGCTGATTTGGAGCCATGGCTATGCTCGCGCTCCTTGGCTTCCTGTTTGTCGGGCCGGCTCTGGTCGGGTTGGCTCTGGCGGGTAACCACCTTTTTCCCAGGCGGCGCTTTCTGCGGCGAAATCTCGAGGCCGGCGCTCCGATCGTTTATCGAATGAACGAGACCTCGACCTGTCCAAGCCGCGACGCCTACGATGTGCATCCGGCAAGGCACGGCGAGTTTTACTATTACCTGACGAACAAGTATTGGCGGGTGGAAGAAGTGCGCCCGGACGGGTGGATCGTCGCGCGCAGTCCGCTCATGGAACAGCACTACTTGCGCTGCGACGATCCCAACCTGCGCAAGGCGAACCTGCTCGAGCGCCTGCGGCACGCAACGCGATTCCCCCACCCGGCCTAACGATACGCGCGAGCACGCTGGCTGTGGCGTTCATGTGGGCCTAATCCCTTCCCCGTCCCACGCGTCATGCCTCGCTAACAGACTGCCGCTACTAGCCGCCGCGCCCGTTCGGCACGGAGCTGAGGAAGGCCATTACGCCGTTCTTTAACCTTCGGCCAATACTCTAAGGATGTTTCCAGTGTCGCGAATGCTCGTCGCTCGGCGGTTTCACTATCCGGAACGACGGCGGGTCGAAACCGGTCCGCGGAATTATCAATCCGAACACTGCCGCCGCTGGCCCGGGTGGAAGCATCTGGCAGCGTATTGACAGGCGGCGCGGGGGTGCGGGGTCGCCGTTGAGACAGGCGTGGGCGCTGGGGCTGGGGCTGACCGTTGGTGTCGGGGCGGCAGACGGAGTTGTTGTTGGCGTTGGCACGGGCAGAGCAAAGGCTGTGGCGAGGAACGCCTGACGATGTCTGCCCGGGAATGGAGCTGGGCCGGCGCCATCCGATAATTGATCGCAAACGCGAGTAGCCCGCATCGGCCAAATCCCGGGCGCACTGCATCACGCCCGCATCGCTTGCATCGCCACCGTAAAATGACCCGCCATGAATCACGAGCACGGCCGGCCAGGGCCGCTCCACGTTAGGCAATGAGAATGTCTCTTGCTGGCAAAATTGCCGGGCTCGGCTTAGAGATGCCGCGTGAATCGGCTGCCACAACATCTCCATTTCCTGGGAATTTGCGGCACGGCGATGGGCTCGGTCGCGGCGGCGTTGCGCGAGCGCGGCTTCGACGTCACCGGCTCGGATGAGAGGGTATATCCTCCGATGTCGGATTTCCTCCGCGCTAAGGGGATCGGGTTGCGTGAGCCCTACCGGGCGGAGAATTTGCCGGATGATCCCGCGGCCGTGGTCGTAATCGGCAACGTGATCAAGCGCGGCAATCCCGAGGTGGAGGCGGTCCTGAATCGCAAGCTTTATTACCTCTCGCTCCCGGAAGTGTTGAAGCAATACTTCCTGCGCGGACGGCACAATCTCGTCGTGACTGGCACGCACGGGAAGACAACCACCACCGCGCTCCTAACCTGGATGTTGACCGTCGATGAACTGGAGCCCGGCTACATGATCGGCGGTCTGCCACGCAACCTCGGGCAGGGCGCGCTCTTTAACGACTCGAAGCATTTTGTGATCGAGGGCGACGAGTATGACACGGCGTTTTTCGACAAGCGTTCCAAGTTCATTCACTACCTGCCGGAGCTGCTCGTGATCAACAATATCGAGTTCGATCACGCCGATATCTTCCCTGATCTCGAGGCGGTGAAATTGAGCTTTCGCCGACTGGTCAACATCGTGCCACAGAACGGAATGATCCTGCTCAACGGCGACGACCCAAACTGTGTCGAGGTCGCGCAGCAATTGCCTCGCTCCTATCGTCGAGGTCGGCTTCTCGGAAAACTGCGCCGAGCGAATCCGGGATGTTTCCTACACGCCGCAGGGTTCCCATTTCACCCTCGGCGAGACCCACTTCGCCTCGCCCCTGATAGGCGAGTTCAATGTCCGCAACGCGGCGATGGCGGCCGCGGCGGCACGCTTTTACGGCGTCGCCCCAGAGGTGATCCAGACCGCCCTGACGAGCTTCGAAGGCATCGCGCGCCGGCAGGAATTACGCGGAGTGGAGCGCGGCGTGACTGTGATCGACGATTTCGGTCATCATCCGACGGCGGTCCGCGAAACCCTGAGCGCCCTGCGGCGGCGTTACCCGGGGCAGCGGCTCTGGGCGATCTTCGAGCCACGCTCGAACACCACCCGGCGCGCGGTTTTTCAACGGCAGTTGCCCGAGGCGCTGCAGCTCGCAGATGGCGTATTCATCTCGCAGGTCGCGGCCCTCGAACAAATCCCGGTCGCAGACCGCCTCCATCCCGAAGCCGTGGTCGCGGCACTCACGGACGCAGGTCGAATGGCGTTCTACGAACCGGGGGCCGCTGCGATCGTGGAGCGAATCTTGCCGCTCTTGCAGCCTAACGACGTCGTGACCATCTTCAGCAACGGCGGCTTTGATGGCATCCACGGGAAGCTGCTGGCGCGGCTGCGCGGGGATGGGCGGAAGGAATCGTGAATCGGTGACCTTGACCGTCAGAGGGATACCGGACGATTCACGGTCCAACGAATCTCGATTCTCGGATTCCTCTCACTGCGGCGGCGCAGCCGCCGAGGTATGATCCAGCACAATTCGCCAGCCCTCCGGAAGCTTGCGGAAGAGCAACGTAAACTTCCCCTGCTGGATGATCGCCTTTGCGCTCCAAACCCCAGCTCCCGAGGACGACCGCGGCATCGTCGCACAGCAACGTGATCGTTAGGTCGGAAAAGGTCAGCCGGCCCATTTTGTCGCGACCGTCGTACTTTTTGGCATAACGATCGCGTACCGTTTGCCAGCCGTGGGTCACTTCATCGCCCGAAACGAACGCCGTTTGGGACGAGCGCGCATAGCCTTCCATGAAGCCGTCGATATCGCCGAGATTCCAAGCCGCGACCTGCGCGTCAAGTACGGCGCGAATGGCGGCGGGCGCGCCGCCTGCTCTCACCATGGCCGGCTGAAGGGAGAGAATGAGCAGGAGATTGAAAAGGAATACGGAGGCACGCAACACGCTCCAACTCTGGGCCAATCTCTATCGCACGTCGAGCTTCGGTTGTGCCTAACTAGTTGACCTTAAGATGCCGACCAATTACATAAAGCGCGTGCTGCGCCGCCTCTGTCTTCTCCTCGTTCCGCTGATCGTTCTCACTTTTACCGCCTCTGCCCAAAACCCCGGGCCGACGCCTTTTGTTCCGCCAGGCGCTGCCGGTGGACAAGCGCGACCGGGCAAGGCAACTCGCGCCAGCGACATGGTGACGATGCAGTATCCCAACAGCGACGTGCTCGACGTCCTGCATCTCTACGAAAATCTCACCGGCAAAAAGCTGGTCATGGACAACAATGTCCAAGGCAAGGTCAACATTTTCATTGCCAAGCCCATCCCGCGCGAGGAAGCCATCCGCATTATCGAGATGAACCTGGCCTTGAACGGCTACTCACTCGTCCCGTCAGAGGGCGAGATCATCGAGGTTATTGGGATCAACAAAAACCCGCGGGCCGCGGCCGTGCCAATCATATCCGACCCGGCCGACCTTCCTTCAGGCGCGACGGTCGTGAGTTACCTCTTTCACCTCGATTACGCTGACCCACTGGAGTTGCAGCAGGTACTTTCGCAATATCTCGCCGGTATCGGCGGCCAGGCGCCGATCCTTGCCCTGCCGAAATCCTCGAGTCTCCTTGTCACACAGAGCGCGGATGTGCTGCGCAAGCTGGTCAAGATGGTCGAGCAGATCGACGTCGCGCCCGCCACCGTCACAAGCAAGTTCATCAAACTCGAGCGCGCCGATGCGCAAAAGGTCGTCGACATGCTGAAGGATATTCTTGAGAAGAACGACCAGACGTCGCAACCCGGGGGGGTCCGCCGGATCCGCGGTATTATCCCGCCGGCCGGCCAGAAGCCAATCGAGGACGAGGGCGGCGCAGTGCTTTCGGAGGAATCGCTCATCGTGGGCAAGATCAAGCTCGAAGCCGACGTGCGCACAAATCGCATCCAGGTCATTACCCGGCCGATTAACCTTCCCTTCATCGAGAAACTGATCGCGGAATTCGACGCGAACGTGGAGTTCGGCAAGCCGGTGGTGCGACCCTTAAAATATATCGCAGCCGGCGATGTCCTGCCGGTGCTGGTGCAGGCACTGACGGAGCCAGGAAGCGAGAACCAGCAGGGCCAGGGCGTAACCCCGCCGCAGCAGCAGCAGCAGGGGCGCAATAATCCGCGCGCCAATCCAACGCCGGGCGCTCAAACCAATACCGGGACAACGGAAGGCGAGAGTACGCTACAGGTGAGCGAGGAGCTTTCCACCGAACCAATCGACACCACACCGCAGGCGGTCACCGTCGGCAATACGAAGTTAATCGCCGACTCGCGCGCCAACACGATCATTGTGCTTGGCAATCGCGAAGTGGTGGTGAAGGTCGAGAAAATCCTCGACGAAATGGATGTGAGATCGCCCCAGGTCGCGCTCAGCACGGTGATTGGCGAGTTGACTCTGAACAACGATGAGGAATTCGGCGTCGATTATTTTGCGAAGTACAAAAACCAGGTGGTGGGCATCTCGCGCAACACCGGCGTGGCCATCCCGTTTCCTGCCGCCTCCCCTGTCGGGTCCGTCGCCCCTGTTACTGGTGGAATTGTTGACCCAGCCGGTCTGATTAACTTCAGCAACATTATTCAAAACGTGGCTACCGGCACCAACGTTTATGTCGCTGCCGGCAATTACCTCTCAGCCATCGTGCACGCGCTCGATTCCACTGGGCGTTTCAAAGTGATTTCCCGGCCGATGGTTTTCACGAGCAACAACAAGAAGGCGATTATCGCGTCAGGAACTGAAATCCCCGTTCCGTCGAATACGATTTCATCTCCCACCGGCAGCGGATTCGTTACCGGCGGAATCTCGCAAAGTACCACTATCGAGTTCAAAAAAGTGGCGCTCCAGCTCGAAGTGGTGCCGCTGATTAACTCCCAAAACGAAGTTTCACTCGATATCTTGCAGAAGGTGGACAGCGTCGCTGGTACCACCGTGGTCGATGGCAATGCGATTCCGAATATTGCCACCCGTTATATCCGCACAACCGTATCGGCCCCGAACAATTCCACCATTGTTCTGGGCGGGCTGATCATGGACAACAAGCAGGACAATCGGAGTGGAATCCCAATTCTAGGCCGTATTCCGGTGGTTGGGGCTCTTTTCCGGAGCACATCCAAAACCAAAATGCGGACCGAGCTGATTGTTTTGATGCGACCCGAAGTCTCCCTGACGAAATTGGACTTGTATCGCCTGCGTCAAAAAAACGAGGACCGGACCCATTTCGGGCCGGAACTGGAACAAGACGATTGTCCTGATTGTCCGCCGCTGGCCGATGGAAAACAATTGCCGCCGCCCGATCTTCCAATCCAAAGATAGATAATTACGCTTCAGCATGAAATGCCTCTTAATTCTTGCCTTTGTTTCGGTTTGCCTGCTGCCGCTCTTTTCCTGGGCTGACTCGGACTCGCCCTTTTTCTTTTACGACCCCTACGCTGACCCGCTGGCTGCTCACGATGAGTACGGCCTTCTCCACCAAGGACGTTCATTTAATCGGACAGATTTCGAGCGACGCCATTCGTATCGGTTCGCTTATTATTTTGATTCGGGAACAAGCCTGATCTCCGATCCAGGCTATATTGGCGCACTCCAAACTGCTCTGAGCCGTCAGGGCTACTATTGTGGCCCGATCGATGGAGTCTTCTCCAACAGTGTCCAGGACGCGATCGCGCGCATGCAGAAGAACTACTCCCTGCGGGTCACCGGTACGCTGACTCTCGGGGTTCGCAGGGCGCTCCATTTGCCTTAGATCGCAGAATGAGTCCCGCCCTCAGCAAATCGCTCATCGATATCCTGCTGGCCAGCGGCGTGCCTTCGCGCGAAGACGCGACCGCGCTCACCGCCAATCTCAATGGCAACTCGTGGACGGAGGAAGTCCTCAACTCCGGGAAGGTGGATGAGCAGAAGTTCCTCAACGCGATCGGCGATTTCTTCAACGTCCCGGTCGTCACGGTCGATTCAAAACGTATCGAACGGGCAACGTTAGGCGTGCTCCCCAGCCGGTTCGTTTTCCAGCATCAGATTTTGCCGATCGAGATCAAGGAAAAGTCGATCGTGCTCGCGACCTTCGATCTCTTTAACTCGACCGGGCGCCAGCTCGTTTCACAACTGCTCGACAAGTCCGCCGAATGGGTCCTCGCGCCCCGCGGACAAATCCTCCGTGCCATGAAAACGCTCTACGGCGTTGGGGCAGAAACCTTTGACGAAATCCTCAAGACCAACCGCTCCTTTGAAGCCCTCCAGGATATCGAGGTGAGCACCGACCTCAACGCCGACGATCCCGAAGCGTCGGTCGTCAAGTTCGTCAACCAGATCATCCGCGAAGCGATCCACGAGCGGGCGACCGACATTCACGTCGAGCCGCTCGAGAACGATCTGCGCATTCGTTACCGCATCGATGGCATCCTGCACGAGGTCGCCGTCCCGCCGCAATTGCGCCTTCTGCAATCGGCCATCATCTCGCGCTTGAAAGTCATGGCGCACATGGACATCGCCGAGCGCCGTCTACCGCAGGACGGCCGCATCAACCTTGAAGCCGCCGACCAGAAAATCGACGTCCGCGTTTCGACGATCCCGACCGTCAACGGCGAGTCCATCAGCCTGCGCTTGCTCAGCCGCGATCAAGAAACATCATTCGGCTTTGAACGGCTCGACCTCAGCCCGGAGCATACCCGGATCATGAAGTGGCTCCTCACCCAGCCTAACGGCATCATTCTCGTCACCGGTCCGACCGGTTCCGGAAAATCGACTTCGCTCTATTGTTTTCTCAGCAGCATCAACTCCGTCCAGCGCCGCATCATCACGATCGAAGAACCGGTTGAGTATCGCCTCCCCGGCGTCTCGCAGATCGATGTGAAACCGGAGATCGACCTCACCTTCGCGAAAGGCCTGCGCCACATCCTGCGCCAGGACCCGAACGTCGTCATGGTCGGAGAAATTCGCGACGTCGAGACCGCCGACATCGCGATCCGCGCCGCCATGACCGGTCACCTTGTCTTTAGCACCCTGCACACCAACGACGCGGTCGGCGGCATTACGCGTCTCATCGACATGGAAGTCGAGCCGTTCCTCCTCGCCTCGGTCGTGAAAGCGTTCCTTGCCCAACGCCTCGTCCGCACCATCTGTCCCGATTGCGCCGAGACGGTCGAGTACCCGAAAGAGTATCTCGATGAAATCGGCTTCCCCCTCGAACAGGGCGCGATTTTCAAGCGCGGCGTGGGTTGCGAAAATTGCCGCCAGACCGGTTACAAAGGTCGGCTTGCGATCTACGAGATCTGCCTGGTGACCGAACCGTTGAAGCGTCTGATCATGAAAAAAGCGGACGGCGGCGAACTGAAACAATGCGCCATCGCCCAGGGCATGCAGACCCTCCGCCAGGACGGCTGGCGCCGAGTCCTCGAAGGCAAGACGACGATCGAAGAAGTCGTCCGGGTCACGCAAACCGACGAAGTCATGGCCGAAACCACCGGCTTCGCCGAGCCGGTCGTGGCGCGGTAAGGCAACCCTTGAATCGGGATTCCCTTCAGGTTTGCATGGTCGAAGTCAGAAATCACCCAGGCACACGCGAGTAAATGTCAAATGTGTGAGGCGTGTCGCAGAAATCGCGCGGGCCAATAAATAACAGGACGCAAGCGAGGGGCGATTTGGTTCGGCTCTTTTCTCATGGTGGGAGGACAGAAAAGCGAGCGGGACGGGCCGAAACCCTACCAAAGCCATTAGATCGATTCGCACTACCCCGAGCTCAGCCATCTCACCGGCGGCGCCCTACGAGGAGTTGGTGGAACTCTACGAAACAGTCCTTGACGGAGCAGGTTGAAACCAAGCCGGGGTGCGTCGCCATTCGCGGTTGAAGCTTCCCCGGCAAACGTTGAACGTTCCAGCACCAATCATGCGTATTCTTTCCGGCATTCAGCCGAGCGGCATTCTTCATATCGGAAATTATTTCGGAATGATGCGGCCGGCGATCGAGCTCCAGATGCAGGGCGCGGCGCTCTACTTCATTGCCGACTATCATGCCCTGACGAGTGTGCGCGATCCGAAAGCGCTCCGCGAAAATTCGCGACGCGTCGCGCTCGATTTCCTCGCCTGCGGGCTCGATCCGGACCGCGCAGCGCTCTTCCGCCAGTCCGATGTGCCGCAGGTGACCGAGCTGGCCTGGATCCTGAGCACCGTCACGCCGAAGGGTTTGCTCGATCGCGCCCATTCTTACAAGGACAAGGTGGCGCGCGGCCTGGCTGCTTCTGTCGGGTTGTTCACCTACCCGGTGCTGATGGCGGCGGACATTTTGATCTACGACAGCGATGTCGTGCCGGTTGGGCGCGATCAAAAGCAGCACGTTGAGGTGACCCGCGATCTGGCGACCAAGATAAACGAAATCTACGGCGAAATCCTGAAGGTGCCGGCGCCACGGATTCGCGAGAAGACCGCGACCGTGCCCGGCCTCGACGGCCAGAAGATGAGCAAGAGCTACGGCAACACAATCGACATCTTCGCCGAGGAAAAAGAGATGCGGAAACGCGTCATGAGCATTGTGACCGACTCGACGCCGGTTGACGCGCCCAAGAATCCCGATGCCTCGACCATCTTTCAACTTTACACGCTCGTTGGCTCACCGGATGAAACCGCGACGATGCGCGCCGCTTTCGAGAAGGGCGGGAGCGGCTACGGTGACTTCAAGAAACAGCTTTTCACAAAGCTGTGGGAGTTTTTCGCACCAATGCGGAAACGGCGAGAGGAAATTCTCGCGCAGTCCGGTTACGTCGACGAAGTGCTGGCCAGGGGCGCCGAACGCGCGAACGCGATCGCGGATGGAGTGATGGCGCGAGTCCGGCACGCGGTCGGGCTCCGTTAGGCACGGGGCGGCGGGCTGCGGAAGTCAGGCATCTTGCCTGGCTCGGCCGGCGGGCATATTGTCTGCCGACTCCAAGAGCTGACAGGCTGGAAGCCTGTCAGCCGGGTCAGCCAGGATGGCTGACTTCCGAACCGCTCGCCCGCGCCTGGAGCGGTGAACGGACCCGGGCGTTCTCTTTCAACTCGGCGAAGATCAGCCGACCGCCCGCAGTTTGCAGCGCACTTGAGACCACCACCTTGGCCACGTGCCCGATGTGTGGTCGCGCCTGATTCACGACAATCATCGTCCCATCCGGAAGGTAGCCGACCGCCTGATGCGGATCGCGCCCTTCCTTTACGAGGTTGAGCTCGAGCTCATCGCCGGGCACGACCACCGGCCGCAACGCCTGCGAAAGATCGCTCAGGTTGAGCACCGGCACCTGCTGCAAACGTGCCACCTGGCAGAGCGCCTGATCGTTGGTCAGCAACCGCGCCTGGAGCACTTTGGCGATCCGCACCAATCGCGCATCGGTCGGGATATCGCTTTCGTCCACGCCGCCATCATGAATCGTCAGGTCAACCTCGCGCGAGCGTTGCAGTTGATTCAAAATCTCGAGCCCGCGACGGCCGCGTTCCCTTTTAATCTCGTCGCGCGAATCGGCCAGGAGCTGCAATTCGCTCAGGACAAACCGTGGAACGATGAGCGAGCGGCTGAGAAAGCCGGTCGCGCAAAGATCGGCGATGCGTCCGTCGATAATGACATTCGTGTCGACCACGAGCGGCTCGTGTTGCGTCGTCTCCCGCGCAAAACGGACATAGGGAATGATGAGCGAAAATTCATCCCGGTTGCTGCGCATCGCGAGCATCGTGCCGAGGTAACCGAAGGCGCAGTAAACCGCGAGGCGCGCGATCCATTGCGTCTCTTCCGGTTGATAGCGCAACACTTGGGAAGCAAGCAGCAGATTGGCAAAGAAGAGGCCGAGCAACAAGCCCAGGGTGGCGGAGGAAAACGCGCGGAGGGACAACCCTTTGAGCAGCCGGTCGGCCAGGACCAGGCCGAGCCCGAAAACGACACCGATCAGCAGACCAGGAACCACGTTACCCTGCGCCTCGGCCGAGATAAGCGACCCGACCAAACCGCAAAAAGTGACAAAGAGCACCCGCAGAAGATTAAGCGTCAGCTGCGGAGTCATGCTTGCCTAACGAGTGCCGCGGCGGGCCGGCGTGCTCTGGGGCGGCGGAGGCGACACTTTCGCAGCGCTATCCCGGTAAAGGAGGATTCCGTGGCGGCGGAGATTGCTGATGAGGGCACGCAGATCGTTAGCCAATTGCTCGTTTGTGAGCAACATGGCAAGCAAACCATTCCCGGACGTCGCTTCGTTCACGAGCCGCCCGGCGGCCTGAATGGTCTTGCGCGCGTCGCCCGCGGCGAGTTGCAATTTGTCGGCCGCTTCTTTCGCGGAGCCCATCGTGCCGTCGGCTTTCTCGATTACGCCATCAATTTTCTTCGACGACTCGGCGAGCGCGGCGGTCGTATTGCTCAGGTTGTCGAAAGTTTGCTGCAGATGCTGCATGTTCGCCTTGGAAAGGGCGTCATCATTCAGACGGCTGACCAGGGTGTCGACCTTCGCCACCGTCCCGCGCAGATCCTTGATCAACGCGCCGCCTTCTTTCGTGACATCATCGAGACCTTTCTCCCGTTCTCCCTCGATCCGCGCGCCCGGGGCGATGAAGGCCGTCTGCTTTCCGGGCGGCGGGGTGATGGTGACGAACCGATCCCCCAACAAGCCCGTGCTACCGATCGTATATGCGCTTCCTTTCGCGATGTGCACATAGTCGTAGATGCGCAACGGCACCTCCACGCCGCGCCCCGTCGTTACCAATCTCGGTGCGCCCGAGACGCGCCCGATCTTCGCGCCGCCCATCAGGACATCGGAACCCTTGAGCAATCCGCTCGCGTCGACGAAGTGCACCGTGACGTCGTAGTAGGTCTTGTAGCCTTCGCCGAGCCGGCCGAACTCCACCACCAGCGCGGCCAGAATTGCGAGTCCGACGAAGACGAAAATCCCCACCTTTAGTTCCAGCCCATGATCTCCTTCGTTCATTTCTTTAGTCCGCGAGGGTAGAGCGCCCGATCAGGAAATCCTGGATGAGCGGGTCCGACGAAGCCCGAAGTTCCGCCGGGGTACCGCAAAAGTAAATCCGGCCTTCGTGCAGGTAGGCAATGTGATCGCCCACATGAAAGGCACTCTTCATGTCGTGGGTGACGACCACGCTTGTGACGTGGTAACGCTCCTGCAGCCTGCGAATCAGCCGATTGATGCTATCGGAGACAACAGGATCGAGGCCAGCCGTCGGCTCGTCGTAGAGAATGCAGGAGGGTTGATTGATGATGGCGCGAGCCAGACCAACGCGCTTCTTCATCCCGCCGCTCAGGTTGACCGGCATTTTCTTTTGCTGCCCTTCGAGTTCGACCACCTCCAGCATCTCGGCAATCTTGCGCTCGATCACGCGCTCATCGCGCTCGCCCGCTTCGTAGAGGGGGAAGGCGATGTTTTCCTCGACGGTCATCGAATCAAAGAGCGCGCTGCCCTGGAAGAGAATGCCGACTTTGCGCCGGATGGCGGCGAGCTGCCGCTCGCTCAGCCCGATGATGCTCTGGCCATCGATCCAAATCTCGCCCTCGTTAGGCTGCATTAAGCCAACCAGGTTTTTCAGGAGGACGCTTTTGCCGCCGCCGCTGCGGCCGATGATGACGAGTGTCTCGCCGGCCGCTACGGTTATGTCGACTCCCCGCAGGATTACCTGCGCGCCGATCCGCTTTTCGAGTCCCCGAACTGCGATCATCGGCGCTGGCTGAGACCGACTCTTGCTGGTGCGTTCGTCGGACGCCGGAATCGGTCGGGCTTCGATCATGGCCGCATTTTCACTCTCGATTCTCATTCTTAACTTCCGCTGCCATTACCACCCTGCCGGGAAGAATGATGTTTAACATCATCGTGAGGAAGAAATTGAAAATCAGAATCGCGAGCGAGGAGTTGACCACCGCTTCGGTTGTCGCTCGCCCCACGCCGACTGCACCTTCGCGGCTGTTCAATCCTTTGTGGCAGCTGATGAAGACGATCAGAATCGCGAAAACAGATGCCTTGGTCAGGCCCATGATGATGTCGCGCATCATCGTCCAACGCTCCATGTTGGCCATGTAATACGGCCCGCTGATGTCGAGCAAATGGACCGACACGAGATAGGACGTGACCAGCCCGAAGCCGATGCATTCCACCACGAGCAACGGCATCGACACCATCATGGCGAGCATCCGCGGCACGACCAGATAATCGACCGGGTGCACCGCGAGGGCACGTAGCGCGTCGATCTGTTCGGTCACTTTCATCGTTCCGATCTCGGCCGACATCGCGGCCCCCACCCGGCCGCTCACCATCAGACCGGTCAAGACCGGACCGAGCTCGCGGAAGAGCGCCGCTGAGACCACCGACCCGACCCCAGAGGCGACGCCAAGTTTGTTGAACTGGAAATAAGTCTGGGCCGCGAAAACCGCTCCGGTGAATCCGCCGGTAATGACCACGACCAACTGCGAGAGCAATCCGATGTCGACCATCTGCCGGAGGAACAATCGCCAGCGCAGCCGGTGTGTGACCGCCGAGCGCATTGCCTCGGCCGCGAGCACGACAAGTTCTCCGAGATAAATGAAAAACGACAGGACGGCCGCTCCGATGGCAATGAAGAAGCGGGCCAACATAGGTTTCAATCCTGAGCGCGGAGCACGGCGCGCGCCAGATCAGGCAAGCAGCAACGGCGTTTTGGAGCGCGGGCGCGACCCGGGAGGACGTGCACCGCGAACCGTGGCTCAACGCCAGGTCTGACGAGAATGCCGCGGGTTTCACGGAAGATGGTGGTCGGTTCATCCAGCTCGAGGATCTTGTTCAGGTCGCGCACACCGGCGGCGTAAACTTCCAGTTCGATCATGGTGGGCGGAAGAGTGTAGCCAGCGCGCAGTGACGATGCAAAACGTGAATTGAAAGCGGCAATCTTCCCGCCCGGAAGATCGACCTCATTGCCAGATGAGAGAAGCTGCGATAAATGAACCCGTCCGCTGCGTCCAATGAAATTTCGCTCGCTCCATTACCTGTGGTTTTTCGTTAGTCTCTGTTTTCTCGTCGGCTGCGAGACGATGCCGCAGGGCATTCAACAGGCGCAGGTGGCGATGGCGGCCCATATCCAGTCGGAGCCGCCGGGCAATTACTACATCGGCCGGCGCTATTACAAACCGGACTATCACTTCTGGGGCTATGTCCGCCGGCCCGGTCAGCCCTGGAGCACGGCACAGCTCGTGATGTTGAATGAAAACCAGAAGCTCGCGCCCGACCGCGAACAGGTGAATTTCGGCTTCGACAACAATTACGAATACAAGCTCTATGGCCATTTCAGCGGGGAGAAGGTTTACGAACCAGCAAGCAACAGCATTTATCCGGAGTTTGTTCTCAAGGGTTATGAGCTGATCTCGACCAATCCCGGGCCAATCTTCAAGAGCCAATACCTCGGCACAGGTGCCAACCGCTACCAAATCGAAAAACCGGAGTAGCGCACGGGCTGCTTCCGGCCTAACGAACGCGCGTCCGGCGAAGGACAAACTGGCCGAAGAGTTTCTCGGCTTCCTCGAGATCGAGCGCAATGCTTCGCCGCGCACCTTGCGAATCTACAGGGACGCGCTGCGAGATTTTCGCGCGCAGACCAACGCCCCGGAGTGGCGGAAATGCAGATCCCAGCACTTTCGCGATTATCTCTTCGATTTGATGAAGCGGAAACAGGAGCGCTCCTACATCCGGCTGCAATTCTCGGCCTTGCGCAGTTTCTACCGTTTTCTGGTGGCGCGAAATCGCGTGACGAAGGATCCGGTCCGCGAAGTCCAACTGCCTAAGTCCGAGAAGAAGCTGCCGCTTGTCCTCACCCAGGCGCAGATCAGCGAGCTGCTTGCCGCGCCCCTCCAGGTGAAAAAGCCGAAGAGCGCTCCGGTCTGGATGCCGCAACGCGACGCCGCGATCATGGAAGTTTTTTACAGCAGCGGCCTGCGCCTGGCCGAACTCGCGTCGCTCGATGTGAACGATCTCGACATTTACACCGAGTCGGTGCGCGTTATGGGAAAAGGCCGCAAGGAACGCGTCTGCCCGGTTGGCGCGCCGGCTTTGCAAGCGGTTTCGCGTTATCGGGCAGCCGCCAATGTGCACAGCGGTCCCCTTTTCCTGAACAAGGCCCGCCGGAGAATTTCGCCGCGCTCGATCTGGTTGATTCTGAAACGCTATCTCCGCCACACCTCGATCCCGATCGCACTCAGCCCGCACAAGCTGCGGCACAGTTTTGCCACCCATCTGCTCGATAACGGGGCGGACCTGCGGAGCGTGCAGGCGTTGTTAGGCCACGCCAGTCTTTCCACGACGCAGATTTACACCCACGTCACAACCGAACGGCTAAAGAAGGCCTATGCCGAGGCCCATCCTCGCGCCTAACGAATGGCGCTTTTTCGTATTCGCCATCCCGAGGCGGCGAAGCGCGTCGAGGGACCTCACAAGCTTTTAAGCGGCATCGAATAGCTGGAACACCCGGCCTGTGCTGGAGAGGTCCCTCGACGCCTGCGCGGCTCGGGATGACAACTCTCAAATTCCTGGGCGTGAAGAACGCGCGCTAGCTCGCGTTAGCAGCCGCATTGTCGTGCGGTTCGGCGACCTTAAAGACAAGCTTCCCGTTTTCGACCGTCACCTGCACCGTGTCGCCGCCTTTCACGCTCCCGCGAAGCAGTTCCTCGGCGAGCGGATCCTCGAGATAACGCTCCACCGCCCGACGCATCGGACGCGCGCCATAGGTAGGATCGTAGCCTTTCTCGATCACAAACTCGTGCGCCGCCTGGTCGAGCGAAATCTCGATTTCCTTCAGCTGCAAACGGCGCTTCACCTTGTTCACCTCGAGGTCGACGATCTTCATCAGATCGGGTTTTCCGAGGGTGTGGAAGACGATGATCTCGTCGAGCCGGTTCAGGAACTCCGGCTTAAAGACGCGCTTCGTTTCCTCGAGGATCTTATCGCGCATCACGTCGTAGTCTGCCTCGTCGCGCGGGGCGCCGAAGCCCATCGTCGTCTGGCGCTTGATCAGTTCGGCGCCGACGTTCGAGGTCATGATGATGATCGTGTTGCGGAAATCGATCTTCCGGCCTAACGAGTCGGTGATCTTTCCTTCCTCCAGGATCTGGAGCAGCAGGTGCATCACGTCGGGGTGCGCTTTTTCGATCTCGTCGAAAAGCACGACCGAGTAGGGCCGCCGTCGCACCGCCTCGGAAAGCTGGCCGCCCTCCTCGTAACCGACGTAGCCGGGAGGCGAGCCGATCAAACGCGAGGCGGTGAATTTTTCCATGTACTCCGACATGTCGATCTGGATGAGCGCGTCGGAGTCGCCGAACATGAACTCGGCCAGGGTGCGGGCGAGGAATGTTTTGCCGACGCCGGTCGGGCCGAGGAAAACGAAGGAGCCGATTGGGCGGCGCGGATCCTTCAGATCGGCGCGGGAACGGCGCAGCGCCTTGCTGATCGCGCCGACGGCTTCGTCCTGGCCGATGACGCGCTGCTTGATATCGGCTTCCATCGCGAGCAGCTTCGCGGTTTCCTTTTGCTCCATTTTCTGGAGCGGGACGCCCGTCACCTTCGAGATGATGTGCATCATGTCCTCGGCGGTCACGAGCACTTCCTTTTCTTCGCGCTGCTCGCGCCACTCGGTCAGAATGCGCTCGAGTTTTTCCTTCGCCTGCTTCTCCTTGTCGCGCAGCGCGGCGGCTTTTTCGAAATCCTGTGCCTTGATCGCGGCTTCCTTGTCGACCCGGATCTCCTCGATCTCCTTTTCGATTTCCTTCACGTCCGGCGGACGCGTCATGGCGTTGATCCGCGCGCGCGCGCCGGCTTCGTCCATCACGTCGATCGCCTTGTCGGGCAGGAAGCGGCCCGTGATATAACGCTCGGAAAGTTTGACCGCACTCTCGAGCGCTTCGTCAGTTAGTTTCGCTTTATGGTGCGCCTCGTATTTCGGGCGCAGCCCTTTCAAGATCAGGATCGCTTCGTCGACCGTCGGCGCTTCGACTTTGACCGTCTGGAAACGCCGTTCAAGCGCCGCGTCTTTCTCGATATATTTGCGATATTCGTTCAGCGTGGTCGCGCCGACGCACTGCAGTTCGCCGCGGCTCAGCGCCGGCTTGATGATGTTGGAAGCGTCCATCGCGCCTTCCGCGGAACCGGCGCCGACGATGGTGTGCAACTCGTCGATGAAAAGGATGACGTTCTTCGAGCGGCGGATCTCGTCCATGACTGCCTTGATTCGCTCTTCGAACTGACCGCGGTACTTCGTGCCCGCGACCATCAGGGCGAGGTCGAGCGTGACGACTTTCTTTTCGCGCAAAAGTTCCGGCACATTGCCGTTCGCGATCTCCTGCGCGAGGCCCTCGACGATCGCGGTCTTGCCGACCCCGGCTTCGCCTAACAACACCGGGTTGTTCTTCGTCCGGCGGCAGAGCACCTGGATGACGCGCTCGATTTCGTTGTGCCGGCCGATGACCGGATCGAGCTCGCCCTTTTTCGCGAGATCGGTCAGGTCGCGGCCGAAGGCGCGCAGGGCCGGCGTCTTGACGTCCTTCTTGGACGGCTCGCCGGTGGCGCCCAGTTCCGGATCGCTTTCCGGCGGCGTGAAATTCGGATCGAGCTCCTTCAGGATTTCGTTACGGGTCCGCTCGATATCGACTTCGAGACTCTTCAAGACCCGGGCGGCGACGCCTTCGCCTTCGCGCAGCAACCCGAGCAAGATGTGCTCGGTGCCGACGTAGGAATGATTGAGCGCGTTCGCTTCCTTGCCGGCGAGCGCGAGCACTTTCTTCACCCGCGGGGTGTAGGGAATGTTGCCGACCATCTTCGTTTCCGGGCCGGAGCCGACCTGCTTCTCGACTTCCATCCGGACGGTCTCAAGATCGAGCCCCATCTTCTGGAGGACGTTGACGGCGACGCCCTGGCCGAGCTTGATCAGCCCGAGCAGGAGATGCTCGGTCCCGACGTAATTATGGTTGAAGCGATCCGCTTCTTTACGGGCGAGCGCGAGGACCTGCTGCGCCCGAGGTGTAAAATTATTCATTATGGTTGGGCTCGGCAGGCGTGCTCGCCATCGGGTTCCCGCGCCACTTTACCCATATCAGGTTTAGGAAAGAGTTTCAAACGATCGCGGATGATTTCGGCCCGCAGAAAGTCGCGTTCTTCGGCGTTTAGTTTCTGTTGCGAAGTCTTTTGCAGGTGCGCCGGCTGCGTTTCGATGAAGAGCTCATCGACCGGCAACCGCCGATCTTCCGGGAACGCCCCGAGATCCACGCCGAGTTTCATGACCGAAAGCAGATTGAGCGCCTCCTTCGAGGTCATCGCATGGGCATAAGTGAGCACACCGTATGCCCGGCCGATCTGATCCCAGAGCGTGTCGGGCTTTTTCTGGATCAACATCTGCCGGGCGTCGTGTTCCTTTTCGATGATCGTTTCGATCACCTTGGTCAGGCGAGCGATGATTTCGTCCTCTTTTTCGCCGAGCGTGGTCTGGTTCGAGATCTGGAAAAGGTTGCCCATCGCCTCGGTGCCTTCGCCATAGAGGCCGCGCACGGCGAGCCCGATCTTGTTCACCGCCTGGATGACCTGGTTGATCAGGTCGCTCAAGACCAGGCCGGGCAAATGCAGCATCGCCGAGGCGCGCATGCCGGTGCCGACATTGGTCGGGCAGGCCGTCAGGTAGCCGAGCTTCTGGTCGTAGGCGATGTCGAGTTTGCTTTCCAGCGTGCTGTCGACCTTGTCGACCAGTTTGAAGGCGCTCTTCAATTGCAGTCCGGAACGGATCGACTGCATCCGCAGATGATCCTCCTCGTTGATCATGATGCTGAGCGTCTGCTTGCGATTCATGATCACCGCGCTGCCGACGCCCTTGGCGGCGTGCTCGCGGCTGATCAGATGACGCTCGACCAGCACCTGCTTTTCGAGCGCAGAAAGGTCCTGGAGCGATTCCGAAAACGAGTCCTGCATTTCCGTCAGCTCTTCGACATGCGGCTTGATCTGCTCGAGCACCTGGGTCCGCTCAGCCTTTTTCGCCCAACCGGGAAAAGCGTGATGGCGCAGGTTGCGCGCGAGCCGCACCCGGCTGCTTACCACGACCTGGTGATGAGGGCCTTCGCCGAGGAGCCATTCCCCGCCGCTCGACATGATCTGGGAAAATTTCATCGTTAGTTCGCCATCTCGTGTTCGAGCTGCCTGATCTGGTCGCGCAGGCTGGCCGCAGTTTCGTAATTTTCTTCCGCGACGGCCTTCTCGAGATGATTGTTCAGCGTCCGCATCTTGTCGCTTAGCTTAATTTGCCGCGCGGCGCGCTCCGGCCGCTTGCCGACGTGCTCTGTCCCCTTGTGCATCGCCTTGAGGAGCGACTCGAGGCCTTCGGCAAACGTTTGATAGCAGGCGCTGCAACCGAGCCGTCCCGTCTTTTTGAAATCAGCCTGCGTAAAACCGCAGACCGGGCATTTCTGGCTCGGCGCGCCCTTTTCAATCTCCTCGGCGGCGCCAATGCCTAACAATAAGTCGGCCAGAGCGAAACCGGTCGGATCCTGCACGCCCTTCTCTTTGGAACAGGCGTCGCAGAGGTTCACCTTCTGCATTTTGCCCTCCAGAATCTGCGTCAGAAAAACTGTCGCGTCATTGCATTTACAAACGTCGCACAGCATGGCTGATCAATTAGACCACAAATTGGCGAAAAGATTCAATGGGCAGTCTGCCCGCACGGCGCCCTCTCTTTTCCGTTGCGCGGCGCGTCGGTCACTCCGGAAAAATCGGCGTCCCGGTCTCCCTGGTCAACTCGCGGAAACGCGCGATCGTGCGCTTCGTGATCTCCCCCGGTTTTCCGTCTCCGATCGTGCGGCCGTCGACTTTGATCATTGGAATGACCTCGGCCGCGGTGCCGGTGAGAAACGCCTCATCCGCGACGTAGAGGTCATGGCGGGTCAGCTCCGGCTCGGAAATCTTGATATCGAGTTCGGTTGCGATGTCGAACACGACCCCGCGCGTGATCCCGCGCAGCGCGCCGGCGCTGATCGGCGGAGTCATGATCTGACCGCGTTTCACGACAAAAAGATTATCGGCCGTGCACTCGGCGAGGTTGCCGGCGTCGTTCAACATCAACGCTTCATCTGCATTCGCGAGGTTCGCTTCAATCCGAGCAAGAACGTTGTTGAGATAATTGAGCGACTTGATTGCCGGGTTCAAAGTCGCCGGACCCATCCGACGGGTCGGCACGGTCACAACGGTAAGGCCGCGCCGATAGGTTTCCTCCGAATAGAGCGCAATGGTCGACGCAATGATGATGATGCTCGGTCGCTTACACTGCACGGGATTGAGGCCGAGGTTGCCGACGCCGCGGGTCACGATGAGCCGCACATAGCCGTCGCGCAGACCGTTTTGCCGAATGGTCTCGAGGAGGGCTTCGTCCATTTCCTGGCGCGAGATCGGAATCTCAAGGCAAATGGAACGGGCCGATTCCCAGAGACGATCGATGTGCGCCTCCATCTGGAAGACGCGGCCGTTGTAAAAGCGAATGCCCTCAAAAACACCGTCGCCATAGAGGAGCCCGTGATCGAAAACCGAGACCTTGGCCTCCGCCTGATCGTAGAATTCTCCGTCGAGATAAATTTGGAGCGATTTCGCGGCTGCGGACTTAGCGGCAGCTTTCTGTACGGAATCGGATTTGGGCGGTGGCGTGGCGACGGCGGCGGCTTCAACGTCTTTGGTCAGCATGGAAAATCTTCCGGTGGTTCAGATGGCAATTCAAGCGGAGAAACGAAACGCGCGAACCGTGGACGCTAGGCTAGCAATCCATCGACGATTCGGAGGGTGCGATCGCCGCGCTGCGCGAGATTATTGTCGTGCGTTACGACGACGAGCGTTTTGTTGCGAGAGCGGGCCAGGTCGAGGAGCAGATCCATGATCGCGTCGCCGGTCTTGGAGTCGAGATTGCCGGTCGGTTCGTCGGCGAAAATGATGTCGGGATCATTCGTCAGGGAACGGGCGATTGCCACCCGTTGCTGTTCGCCGCCGGAAAGTTCCGGTGGGAGATGATTCTCCCGCTCGCCGAGGCCGACCGCTGCCAGACTCCTGGCGCAGGCTTCCCGGCTGGCGTGGCGTCCGATCATCCCGGGGAGCATGACGTTCTCGAGTGCGGTCAATTCCGGGAGCAAAAAGTAGCCTTGAAAAACGAAGCCCATCTTCTCGTTGCGCAGCCTGGCGAGAGCCGATTCGCCGGCCCGATACAGCTTCCGGCCTTCGAACTCCACTTCGCCGGATTCCGGCCGCTCGAGACCAGCGAGGGTATAAAGTAAGGTGGTCTTGCCCGCGCCCGAGGCGCCACAAAGGAAAATCCTCTCGCCTCGCTCCACCTCGAGGGAAACGCCCCGCAGCACCTCGATGCGGCGCGGGCCAATCTGGAAGGAGCGGCGCAAATCGCGCGCGACAAGCTGTGGATGCGACATCGGGCTGCAGCATTGGCCAACTCATTCGTGGCCGCAAGGGAGAGGCGCCGAGCAACCATCGCCGCACAGAGGCGGCTCCCACATTTTGGGCGACGAAAAAAGCCGCGCGGGACCGGAGTCCTCGCGCGGCGAGTCTTGTGACCGGCTCTTCGTTAGGCTAAACCGAGCGTAACGAGGGTCGGCTCATCGACCGCGTAGGTGACGATGAGGCCACGGTCACGCTGGTAGGCAGCGAGCGCGGCACGGGTCTGCGAACCAATAATACCGTCGATCGCGCCGGGATAATACCCCTGATCGCGAAGAGCGAGCTGCACGTTTTCGATCACCTGGCCAGGGGCCAGATTGTTATAGCCGTAGATCGGCTCATTGTAGACGTAGTTATTGTAGATCGGGCTGTAGCCGTAAGCCGGATACCAATAGTTGTTCCACCAGTAATAATAGCCACCGCCGAAGAGGACGTAGGTCGTGTTATAGTGGGTCCTCCACCAGACGCGGTCGTGCGGCGTGCGGACGACATAGCGGCTCGCGACGTAATAGCTGTTGCGATTATAGTTGTAATGTCCCCCGTAGCGCTGAACCGAGGTCGTCGACTGCGCGCGGTTGATGTTGGTCTGGCTGGAGACCGTTGTGCGCTGGTGATTGCGTCCTTCCAGGCTGGCTTCGCTCTTCACTGGCTGGCGGTTCACAGGGGCGACGGCGTGTGGGACGCTCCCCGTGCTGTGAGGGACGGGCGCGGCTGTGTGGTGCACCGGTTGGACCGCCTTGGTAACGGTGTGGTGTGGCACCTGCGTGGCCTTCTTCGCCGCGTCCTCCCGGCGTTGTTCCTCGGCCGTGCGCTTGTGTTTTTTCTGGTCTTGATTTTCGTCCGCCCTTGCGATCTGCGCCAACGGCAGGGCGAGGGCGACGGTTAGAAGTATGAGTTTTTTCATGGTTTCGTTGCCTTGTTCTGAATTCGACATTGCGGTCCCGGGGTTTATTCAAAACGACCCGCTCCTTTAACCTCGAAGCCCGTTCTGATCCTGCTGCCGAACTGCTTCAAAAAGAACGATTGCAACCGCGGTGGCGAGATTGAGACTGCGCGTTCCGTGCATTGGTATGGTGAGCAGACGTTCGGCATTCGCCCGCAGGAGGGCCTCGGGAAGCCCCCTTGTTTCGCGTCCAAAAACCAGGAAATCTCCCGGCTGGAATCGGACCGCGTGATATGGGCGATCGGATTTCGTGGTGAGAAAAAAATAACGCGTCGTCGGATCCTGCGCGGTTTGCAATTCGCCTAACGAATCCCAGTAGCAAAGATTGACCTCCGACCAGTAATCGAGACCAGCGCGCCGCAGAGTTCGGTCGTGGGTCGAGAATCCGAGCGGCCTGACGAGATGCAAGGTCGAGCGGGTGGCAAGGCAAAGCCGGCCAATGTTGCCCGTGTTGGGCGGAATCTCCGGCTCGACCAGGACGACGTTGAACATGCTTCTGCCACGGCGCTCCACGAGCGTCGATCGCGTCGCGCTATTTCGTTCTGGTTGGGACGGTCGCAGAACGCCGCTACAGCTTCGACGCGACAAACTTCTCCAGCTTCACGATGTCGGCCGCGAATTTCCGGATTCCTTCGGCCGTTTTCTCCGTCGCCATCGCATCGTCGTTCAGGAGATAGCGGAAGGTCTTCTCATCCAGTTCGAGCCGTCGCACGTCGGCCTCTTTGGCTTTCGCGGGATCGAGCTTCCGCTCGATCGGCTCCTGCGATTTCGACAGCTTATCGAGCAACTCCGGACTAATCGTGAGCAGATCGCACCCGGCCAGTTCGAGAATTTGTCCGACATTACGGAAACTCGCGCCCATCACCTCGGTGTTGTATCCGAACTTTTTGTAATAGGTGTAAATCTCCCGCACCGACTGCACGCCGGGATCCTCGGCACCCGCGTAGTCGCGCTTGTTCGCCGCTTTATACCAATCGTAAATCCGTCCGACGAAAGGCGAGATGAGTTGCACCCTGGCCTCCGCGCAACGCACCGCCTGCGGGAGCGAAAAGAGCAGCGTCAGGTTGCAGTTGATCCCTTCCTTTTGCAGCTGCTCAGCGGCGTTGATCCCCTCCCAGGTCGAGGCGATTTTGATCAGGACTCGTTTGCGGTCGATACCACGCTTTTCGTAGAGCTCGATCAAATGCCGCGCCTTGTTGATCGATCCCTCAGTGTCGAAGGAAAGCCGCGCGTCGGTCTCGGTCGAGACACGGCCCGGCACGATCTCGAGAATATCGCAACCGAACTGGACCAGCAGATGATCGATAATGTCCTCGATCTTCGCCGCGCCGCTCAGGCCGTCGCCTTTCCGATCGGCGACCACTTCCTCCAAGAGATGCGCGTATTGCTCCTTCTGGGTAGCGGCGAAGATCAGGCTCGGGTTGGTCGTCGCGTCCTGCGGCTTGAAGTCCTTGATCGACTCGAAGTCGCCCGTGTCGGCCACGACCTTGGTGAACTTCTTGAGTTGATCGAGCTGGCTCGGTTTCGTTTCGGTTTTCGTGCCTTCGGCAACAGCGGTGCTCATGTCGGAAATTACCGTCCAACCATCCGATCCACAACGGCAAAAAAGTCGCGTGCGCGGGCGGTCGATTTCACGCGCGACGGGACCCCGCGCAAAAGACTTCAACTCGACAACGCCATGGCGGTCTAAGACAAAGAGGAAGACCTGAAACAACAACTATCGGCTGCGAACGCAATTGTGCTGCTGGCGGCCGTCGGTGCACAGGCGCAAATCGGAAAAGACGTCCATGCCGCCAAGGCGTTTGATCACCCCGTAAACGACCGCGGCAATGATGTCTCGACCCCCTTTGCGATAGGCGTGATGCACAAACCCGACCTTGTCCTTCCCGATTGCCACGGGAGAGTTGCCCGAAGGGTCGGCCATTGATCGAACGCCCCGGCTCTCGGTGTGACGCAAGCTGGCAGCCCGCGCTCCCGGTCGAGTTCTAGTCGACGACTTCGAGGCCCATCTGTCGGGCGGTGCCGGCGATGATCTTGAAGCCAGCTTCGTCGTTGCGCGAATTCAGATCCTTGGCCTTCGTTTTCACGATCTCCATGATCTGTTTGCGCGTCACTTTGCCGACCTTCGTCTTGTTCGGCTCCTTCGAGCCGGCGGCAATGTTGGCGGCCTTTTTCAAGAGGACCGCAGCGGGCGGGCTCTTGGTGATGAAGGTGAACGATCTTGTCTTTGAAGACCGTGATCACGACCGGGAGAATGTCACCGGCCTGCTTCTGGGTGGCGGCGTTAAATTCCTTGCAGAACGCCATGATGTTGACGCCGCGCGGTCCGAGCGCGGTCCCGACGGGCGGCGCGGGATTCGCCTGGCCGGCCGGGATCTGCAATTTGATGTGAGCAACGATTTCTTTAGCCATTTTGAAAAGCTTTAAGGGTTAGGTTTTAAGTTTTAGGTGAGCAGCGATCTCTTCGCTTAAGGCTTAATCACTTAAAGCTTAAAAGCTGATTTTTATCCGCGTTCGACCTGCCAATATTCGAGTTCCACCGGTGTCGCGCGACCGAAAATCGTGACCGAGACGCGCAATTTTCCGCGCTCGGGGTCGATCTCTTCCACGATCCCGCTCTGGTTTTGGAACGGGCCGTCCGCCACTTTGACCGTCTCGCCGACTTCGAAACTGACTTTCGGTTTGACCTTCTCTTCCCGCTCCCGCATCTGCGCCAGCATGTTGTCGACTTCCGACTGACGCATCGGGATCGGACGATCCTTCGTGCCGGCGAAACCGATCACGCCAGGCGTTTCGCGAATGAAATACCATGTCCGACCGATGAGCTGATTTTCCTCATCGAGCAGGTGCATGTTGACGATCAGGTAACCTGGGAAAAATTTCCGCGTTGTCTCGCTCTTCTTCCCGCGCTTGATCTCGGAAACGCGCTCGGTCGGCACGAGCACCTCGAACACGACGTCGCCCATTTCCTCCGTCTTGACGCGCTTCTCAATGTTGTCGCGCACCTTGTTCTCCTGCCCGGAGAGCACGTGCACTACGTACCATTGATCTTTGGCGGCGAGAGCGTGGGCCATGATTACAAGCGGGTGAGGAAGTGGATCACGTTAACCAGAATGAAATCGAAGAGCGCGACGTAGCCGCCGAGCAGCAGCATGGCAATGATCACGACCAGGGTGGAATCGGTCAGCTCCTTGTAGCGTTTCATTCCCTTCTCCTTCGGATCCCAGGGCCATGAACATTTTTGCAGCTCCAGCCGGACTTCGGAGAGGAAGGTTTTGGTTTTAGCAAGCATGGGTTGATGAGTCGTTAGGCCGAGAATCGAGATTCGAGATTCGTAAATCGGCTGCCGCTTGTAACGATGGAACGATTCACAATTCTCGAATTACACTTTCCTTGACCGTGCCAACCACGCCAGGAGGGACTCGAACCCCCAACCGACGGTTTTGGAGACCGCTACTCTACCAATTGAGCTACTGGCGTAAATTGCCTCCGACAAACTAGTCCAGAATTTCGCTCACGCGACCTGCGCCGACGGTTTTGCCGCCTTCGCGAATGGCGAACCGGATCGTCTTCTCCATGGCGATCGGCGTGCCGAGTTCCACTTCGACGGCAACGTTGTCACCCGGCATGACCATTTCGACGCCTTCCGGGCAGCTTCACGCTGCCCGTCACGTCGGTCGTCCGGAAATAAAATTGCGGACGGTAATTGGTGAAGAACGGCGTATGACGGCCGCCTTCCTCCTTGCTCAGAACGTAGACTTCCGCCTTGAACTTCTTGTGCGGCTTGATCGTGCCCGGCTTGGCGATGACCTGGCCGCGCTCGATGTCTTCCTTCTTCACGCCGCGCAGCAGCACGCCCACGTTGTCGCCGGCGCGCGCTTCGTCGAGCAGCTTGCGAAACATTTCGATGTCGGTCGCGGTCGTCTTGGCGGTCGGCTTGATGCCAACGACTTCGACTTCCTCCATCTTCTTGAGGATGCCGCGCTCGACACGACCGGTCGCGACGGTGCCGCGGCCTTCAATGTTGAACACGTCTTCCACCGGCATGAGGAACGGCTGATCGATCGGCCGCTCCGGCACCGGGATGTAATCGTCCACCGCGGCGACGAGCGCGAGAATCTGCTTCTCCTGTTCCGGCATCGCCGTTCAGCGCCTTGAGCGCGCTGCCTTTGACGATCGGAATCTTGTCGCCCGGAAATTCGTACTGGGTGAGCAGATCGCGCACTTCCATCTCGACGAGGTCGAGAAGTTCCGGATCGTCGACCATGTCGACCTTGTTCAGGAAAACAACGATCGCCGGCACGCCGACCTGGCGCGCGAGCAGAATGTGCTCGCGGGTCTGCGGCATCGGGCCGTCCGCAGCGCTCACGACGAGGATCGCGCCGTCCATCTGCGCGGCGCCGGTGATCATGTTCTTGACGTAGTCGGCGTGGCCGGGGCAATCGACGTGGGCGTAGTGGCGCTTGTCGCTCTGATACTCGACGTGAGCGGTATTGATCGTAATGCCGCGCTCTTTTTCTTCCGGCGCGTTGTCGATCGAATCGTAGGCGCGCGACTTCGGCCATGCCCTTCTTGGCGAGCACGCTGGTGATCGCGGCGGTCAGGGTGGTCTTGCCGTGGTCGACGTGTCCGATCGTGCCGACGTTGACGTGCGGCTTGTCGCGTTTGAATGCTTCTTTAGCCATCTGGAATTTCTCCTTGGGTTTTAATTAAATCTTGAGTGCTGTCTTTTCGTTAGGTTAATTTTCCGGTCGCGAGCTCGCTCTGGAGCCCACGACCGGGATTGAACCGGTGACCTCGTCCTTACCAAGGACGTGCTCTACCAACTGAGCTACATGGGCCGCTGTTCATTCTTCTGGCTGGCCCCGCCTCGTGGCGGAGCCAAACCGGTTGCTCGTCGTTGTTAGAAGCGAAAGTCCCAAAGCCGGTCAAACTGCTTGAACGACCATGGGACTTTTCCTCGTTCTTCGAAAAAGCGTCGGCAAGCTAACCGCCCGCTCTGCGCTGTCAAAGAAATTTCTCGCTCGGAAGCAGCTCTGATCAATCAGGCGCGCGCGCTCCTGGCACGAACCACAAATACAACAATAATCAGGAGCAGGACGACCGCCCCGGCGCCGATGCCAACCCAGCCGGTTGGGCTGATCAGAGGCGGAACTGGCGTCGGCTCTGGAGTCGGCTTTGGAGTCGACGCGGCGACGGGTGGCGGGGCCAATCTGCCGCTGAGCGAAACGGAACCGGCGACCGTATCGGGTAGTTGGGTTTGATCGCCAGGGCCGATTGATAATCCGCGATCGCTTTCGCCCATTGGTCGGTCAAGGAATAACTGTAGCCCCGCTTATCGAACGCGTCGTAATCATTGGGATTGATCTCGATCGCCTTGCTGTAGTCCGCCAGCGCGTCGTCATACTTGTGGTCGCTTCGCTTGGCGAAAGCGCGCCGAATGTACGCTTGTTCGTCCTGTGGATTCATCTCGATCGCCTTGTCGTAGTCGGCGATGGCGGCCTTCCAATCGGCTTTCCCGATATTGGCGAAGCCGCGAAAGCGATAAGCATTGGGATCGTCCGGCTTGAGCTCGATTGCCTTGCTGAGATCGGTCAGCGCGGGCTCAAATTGTTTCAGTTCAGTTTCCGCCTGGCCCCGGCCGAGATAAGAGGTGGTCTGCCCGGGCGCCAACTCGATTACTCGAGTGAAATCCGCCATCGCTTCGGCATTTTTTTGCAGGGCAAGATACATGTAGCCACGATTTTCGATCGCAGGGATATCTTTAGGATCAATCTCGATCGCCTTGGTGAACTCGATTATTGCCTGATGGTACTGACGCTGATCTGCCGCCTGCACCCCCGCCGCGAAGTGCGTCGCCGCTTCGTCTGTCTTCGCTTTTTCGCCTGTTTTCGCTTTTTGCTTGGCCCAGCCAGCCGGACAGAGCAGTAAAAAAATTATCGTGACAGCTGCCAGCGCTCTTTTTGAATTCTTCAAAATATTCATGGTTTTCTCTTTCTTGAAACGTATCTGAAGAACAATTCGTTTGTCACCGAAGAAATTACGCGGCTCAATCTCGGCTTTTCCATGCCTTCGATCGAGACCAGACACCGGGTGCGATCCCCGCGCAAAGATCAGGGTTACGCTGCGGTCTTCGCCACCGTCCTCATCTGGTCGACGCCCTCGCTCTTCCAGTTTTACCTCAACCGCTTCTACGACCCGTTCGCGCAAAATTTTTACCGCTACTCGATCGCGTGCCTCGCCATCCTGCCGCTCGCGCTTCATCGCTTTCGCCGGAGCGGGCCGCGCCTCGACTGGAACGTAGTCGGGCTCTGCCTCCTGCCGGCCTTGCCTAACGTCGTCCATCAGATCACGCAGGTCGTCTCGCTTCATTACATGGGCCCCGGCGTTTACGCCGTCTTCATCCGCTCCTCCGTCATCATCACCGCCCTCCTTGCGCTCATTTTTTTCCCCGAGGAACGCTGGATCATCCGGCAATGGCAGTTCCAGATCGGGACCCTCCTCGGATTGTTAGGCGCAGTCGGCGTCTTTTGGTTTCAGCCGGGCTGGCAGACGCGCCCCGTCTCGTTAGGCGGACTTGCCATTGGCTTCACCGCCAGCTTTTGCTGGGCGCTTTACGGCGTGCTTGTGAAACGGCCATCGGCCCGCTTCGGCACCATTCGCAGTTTCGGAGTGATCAGCTTTCTTACCTCCCTCATGCTCCTGCCACTGACCTGGATTTTCGGCCAACTCGACACGCCGCTGCAGGTGAGCGCGCACGTTAACGGCATTCTCGTCATTTCCGCCATCACCTGCATTAGCATGGCGCATGTTCTCTATTACGTGGCCATCCGCGAGATTGGGGTTGCGCTTTCGCAAACGTTGCAGTTGCTCAGCCCGCTCGGCGCGCTCGCGCTTTCCGCCTGGATTTTTCACGAGCGGTTCTCCGTCGCACAAGGCTGGTGCGCAGCCATCCTGCTCTTCGGCGCCTTCCTCGCCACGCGGGTGAAACCGCAGGTCGCGGCTGAGACGGCGGAGAACATTTGACGCGGCGCCGCGAAATCCGGAAACTCCCCCTCGCCTTCTACATCCCGGTCGTCAATTCCTGCGCTTTGCGCACGAGCGCGAGAAACCCGGCGCGGTAAGCATCTTCACCAGTTCTAACCCATCGAGCGGCCCATTTATTAAGGGGAAAATGATTAGGGCGGGAGCGCTACGAATGCATCGCCCGTCGCGGCAGGATGAACGTTTGTCGCGCCATGTCCGATTGCAGCAGGGCTGGTTCGTAGATTTCCGCGAGCAGCTCTTTGCGAAATAAATCCGGATTGCGCGCCGCGAACTCTTCCCAATTCGCATGGCACCCGCGCAGGCGCCGTTCTGCGATGAGGGCGAGAAAAGCGGTCGTGATGGTTTCGTGATAAACCTCCGGTCGCCCCGCCTTCGCCGCCAGCCGGCGCAGACCGCGTGCCAGATGCAGCAGTGCTTCTGGGAAAGCGTGACGCTCGAGCAATTCGTAGCTCACCCGGACATGCTCGCGGTGCGGAAATCCCGCGGGATCGATCCGGTTCTCCTCAAAGTCGGCCAGGAGGCCGGTCGGGTCAGTCCCCGACATGATCCTCCTCCACCAGCCGGT
Source organism: uncultured Verrucomicrobiae bacterium (assembly GCA_963776615.1). Taxonomy (GTDB): domain Bacteria; phylum Verrucomicrobiota; class Verrucomicrobiia; order Chthoniobacterales; family UBA10450; genus Palsa-1392. The sequence continues at coordinate 107,689 of CAVZNJ010000020.1, read as the reverse complement.
GGCTGTCGTTTGCGGTCAGATCGAGACCGTAGATCGTGCGCAGCTTTTTGATGTGGCCGAGCGTTTTGGGACTGAAGGCGGACTTCCCTTCCAAGGCGTGGAGGGTGATGCCCTCGAGCAGATCGCCTAACGAGAGATCGAGATACTCGGCCAGCGCCTTGAGCACCTTCACCAGCGTCTTTTCCATCCGCGCGCCGATCTGGACGCGCTCGACTCTTTTCGGGGCAGGTTGCTGTTTCATTGTGACAATGTTACCAATATCACAAAATAGCGCAAGTGGCCGACGGATGGAGGACGAACCCTCCGGCCAGGTCGCGACCTACGAGCGCTTCGTGACCCGACCCCAGACGAGCAGGATCAATCCACAGGCAGCGAAGATTGCCGTGACGACGAGGAAGCTGCGTGTCTCGGGAATGTGGAAGACGGTCTTGTCGTGGCGCACGCCGTCGGCCCAGCCGAGCAGGAAGCTGAGCAGCGCTCCGCAAAAAAACATGATGCTAAAGGCGAGCGTCGATTCGCCGCGGGTCCGGCGCGGAGTGGGATCAGAAGAAGTCATGAGAGCGGTCTTTGATTGGTAAGTGGCGCCCGCCCCCGCGGTCAAATGATTTTCATGTCGGACGTGAAACGAGAACCTATATCGCCGACGACAATTTGTGTCGCTTCCTGGAACGGCTCGACTTTAGATGCCGGCGCCCGGCGCGTGATTGCGAAACCAGGCCATGAAGCACAGGAGCGGATAGATTTGCTTCCGGTGATCGCGCCGCTCCTGAAAGTGTTCATCGAGGATTTGGCGGACGAAGCCCGGATCGAAGAGACCGGTCTGCGCGAGCGCCGTCGGCGAGCAAAGATCCTCGACCGTTTCACGCATGTTCTGTTTCAACCAGAGCGCGACGGGCATCATGAAGCCGGCCTTGCGCCGGTTGATAATTTCGTTAGGCAAAAGTCCCCGCACCGCCCGCTTCAAGACATACTTTGTTGTCAGGCCGCGCAGTTTGTCCGCGGGCCGGATGCGCGAGGCGTATTCAACCACGTCCCGATCGAGGAACGGAGTACGCACTTCCAGCGAATGCGCCATGCTCGCCCGGTCGACCTTGAGCAGGACGTCGTCCTGCAGGTAAAGCTTCATGGCGAGATATTGGAGGCGCTGGAAGTCTCCCTTCAACCCGCTCCGCCGGATGTTTGCCGTAATGTCTTCGAAGGCGTCCTCGCGCAGCAGGAGCTCCTGAAAGCCGGCGGAGAGAAGCTGTTTCTTTTCCGAGTTCCCGTAGCACCCCATCCAGAGGAGAAAGCGCACTTCGGGCGATAAGCCGAGACCTTTGACAAACTGCTGCATAAGAAACTCGGCACTCGCATAACGATGCGAAACCGGCAGGCGCTGCACGACATGACGCAACCCGTCGCGCCAACCGGCCGGCAGGAACGACAGGTTCTGCACCAGCTTGTGCGCCTGGAAAGCAGCGTATCCCGCGAAGAGTTCATCGGCGCCGTCTCCGCCCAGCACCACTTTGACGTGCTCCGAAGCCAGCCGACTCAGCACGTAAGTGGGCATGATGGAGGCATCGGCCAGTGGCTCGTGCAATCCGCGCATGATTTTGGGAAACAAGTCCGCCGCGTGCTGCAAGGTCAGAATCTCTTCGTGATGCTCGGTGCCAAAGATGGCCGCGACGCGACGCGCGTAGGGCGACTCGTCGTGGCTCCGGTCATCGAAGCCGATGGAGAAGCTATGCAGCTGGCTGCCGGATTGCTGGGCGGCAAGCGCGGTGATAGTGCTGGAATCGATTCCGCCCGAGAGAAACAAACCCACTGGCACGTCGCTGCGCAGCCGTTTCTTGACCGAGTCTCGCAGGATGGCGAGCAGATCTTCAGCCCACTCATCGACGTTGCGATCGCTCATTGGATTGTCCTCGAGCGGGATGTCCCAATAGCGATCGAGGCGCAGCCCGTTGCGATCGAAGAAGAGATAGGCGCCGGCCTCGAGCTTGTAGATTCCCTCGAAAATCGTGTGCGGCGCAGGCACGTAACCGTAAGTGAAATATTTGCTGACCGAGAGCGGCTGAAGCCTGCGCGTGACGCGCGGATGGGCCAGCAACGCCTTGAGTTCCGAGGCGAAAATCAACTCGCCATCCCGCACGCAATAGTAGAGCGGCTTCACTCCGATGCGGTCGCGCGCCAGGAAAAGTCGCTCCTCCGCGCGATCCCAGATCGCGAACGCAAACATGCCGTTGCAGAGCTGCAACGCCGCCACACCATCGAGCGCGAATTGCTGGAGCAGGACTTCGGTGTCGGAGTGAGTCTGGAAAACGCAGCCGCGCTTTTCGAGCCCGGCGCGCAGCTCGACGTAATTATAAATCTCGCCGTTATAGATGATGTGATAGTGCCCATCCCGCGTCTGCATCGGCTGGCCACCGGTTTCCAGATCGATGATGCTGAGGCGTCGATGACCGAGCGCAATGCCTTGCCCAAGATGAAATCCCTCCCCGTCCGGCCCGCGCGGCGTTAGCGGAGCGGTCATGCGCCGAAGTAATTCTTCGGCGTCGACCGCCGGCCCCTTGAGCTGTGTGAATCCCGCAATACCGCACATCTTATTTTCCGCTCCGGCAGACTTTAGCCGTGCGAGACAAAGAGCGCGATGCTAACGAGCAGACGACGCGCAGGATAATCGGATGACGTTCGATACAACATGGGCCAAAAGTTTTTTGGAGAGCCGGCGCACGGTATGGCTGATCGGCGGCATCGCCATCTGCTTTTTTGCCCTAACGAATCTCCCCTGGAACCTGGACGATTACGATCAGGCGCTCCAGGCCTACACCGCCTTTGAGATGATCAAGGGAGGCCACTGGTTCTTTCAGCATACGCCCCATGGATTGATCGCGCAGAAGCCGCCGCTCGTCGGCTGGGCCTCGGCCGCGACGTTTCTCATCACCCGCTCGTGGAACGTAGCCTGGCGGCTCCCCTGTTTTCTCTCCGCCGTAGTAATGGCGATCGTCTTATTCCGTGCTGCGCGGGCCGCCTACGGAGCGGCGCCCGCCCTCATCGCCCTGGGAGCGATCTGCTTCAACCTGCTCAGCCTGCGCCTCGCGACACTGGTGCGGACCGATATGCCGCTCGGACTCTTCCTTTTTCTCCCCGGACTTTTGATCTGGCACAAGATCCGCCTCCGGCAGGCGTGGGAGCGAAGCGATCGCTGGGAAATGTTCGCGCTCTTTGCCGCCTCGATGCTCATCAAGGGGCCGATGAACTTCGCCTTCATCCTGCCCGGCATCGTGCTTTTTCAATTGCTCGTCGCGAAACGGAGCGGCACCAGCGCATGGTGCGGCTGGTGGCCCTGGCTGGCTTCGCTCGGGGTCATCCTGGTTTGGACCATCTTCGGCATCAAGTTTGTCCCGGCCTTTTATCACGTGGTTTTCGAGAAGGAATTCCTCGGGCGTTTTGAGAGCACGGTCCATCGCGCGCAGCCGCTCCTCTTTTATCTACCACACCTGTTACAGAAGTTCGCCCCGTGGTCGGTGCTGATGATCGTCTTCGCGTTCTTTTCCGCCCGACGTGCGAGCGGCAGTGTGCGCCATTTTCTCCGTAACACCGCGCCCGAAACGCTCTGGCTGCTCTTCTGGAGTATCGGCGGGCTCATCCTGATGTCGCTCGTCCCATCGAAGCGGGTCGATCGCATTTATCCGGTGCTGCCGCCGCTCTGCCTGCTACTCGCGGCGCAGGTTGCGGTCCTCCTGCAGCATGATGAGACACGCGCGCGAGTTTTGAAATGGAGCGCGGCCGGATTGCTTTTTTCGATCGTTTTCAGCGGCGGCTACGCGGCGGGCAAGATCGTTTCAAATTATCGCGATCATGCTGACAACCTGGAAAACTTCAGCAACCTCGTGAATGCCGAGATCGCCGCTCATCACTGGCGTTTCGAGGTGATTGAGGGCAAGGGCGGCGGCAGCCAGGGAATGCTCCTCTACCTGCAGAAACTCCATTTCATCCAGGTTGATCAGGCAATCGAGCAGTGGAATGCCGGCGCGCTTGACGCGCTCGTCGTACCCACGAACCAGATCGATGAACTGCTGCCGCAACTGCAGAATGCGTCAGTCGCGCCTTTCCGGACGGTTAAACGCCCGTCGATTCCGCACGTCGGTTATCTGCTTGTGACGCGACGATCCGGATGACTGCTCGGAGAGCAGCGGAAAACGGTCTTGCAGGACTCAAAATCCCTGACGGACAGCCTCAGATGTCTGTTTAGGCGTTTTCATCTCTGCTCCGGCGAAAAGCAGGCCGACTCGGATCGAGCTTTACCCACGGGAGTTTGTCTTCTGTCCAGATCGCGGCCTCCGGGTGGAAGGGCTTAGGGTCATCGAGCGACGCTACGGTCACGTCAATCCATTCAGCACTGACTTCGTCCTGGATAAAGAGAGGCGTGCCACAACAAGAGGCGAACGAACGTAATCGGTCTGCATATGAGACTCTACGCAGCTCACCGCTCAGAACCTCCATCGCCTTGCTGGGAACGCTACACCAAGTCACATACGGAGCAGCACTAGCCCGCCGGCAATCTTCGCAATGGCAGTCACTCCCCTGCTTTGGCCTAACGTGTAGACGATAGCGGACGCCACCGCATAAACACCCACCCTCGATTGTGTTTGCCATACGCCTGCTCACTCGAGCGGACCGGAAAGAAGATAAAGCTTACACCGGCGCTGATCAAGATCGGGCTGGATGTCCATGCCCGGCTCTGGATGCTGGTCCGATGGAAAACAGTCATGATTCTTTGCCTGACCCCCATTGTCGGACTCAATAAGATTGTAGGGAATCCGGCGCAGCTCCCACCAACCGACGATACTGAGCAACGGCCTCGGCTCCGATGGGACCGTGAAGAGCCAGTGATAGAAACGTTGAATCGATGAGGCGCGCACGTATGGGCCTAACGAGACAAAACTGAGGTGCTGCGAGCGGGAGCGCGCTCCGCAACGGGTAAAACGGTTGAAGTCATAAAAAGCAAGGTCGTACGCCGGCTCGCAGTCAGCTCCAGCGTCTGGTTAGGTCTTTCGTGCTACGTCACTCCCATTGTCTTTCTCGATTCTACGGCGCCGGCTGCTAATATAGGTAAGCCTTACGATCACGCCGATAAAAACGAATAGGAACAAATGCACCCAGCCTGGAATGTCAGGGGCGTAAAGATTAGAGCCCGTCACGGGGTGGCCGCTATATGAGAACCACGCCCCGACAAAGCATCCGACCGCGACAACAATTAGCACCAGAGCTTCCGTTCGGTTGACTTGGTGCGGCCGCATAGACCTAACGGAGAATCAAGATCAGCCGATCCGGGCGCAGCCTGGTCGACGCGGTCATCACAGCCTCGCGCGACGAGCGCGGCTGCAACGAGATGACCGGTTGTGTTCAGCACCGTGGCGAAGACGTCGGGGATCGCGTCGACTGCGATCAGGATCCCGATTCCTTTGGCTGGCAGACCGATGGCAAGAAAGAGTGGAGTCAGCATGATGAACGCGCCGCGCGGAATGCCCGGCACGGCGAACGCAAGGAACACTGCAGCGAAAGCGACCGTCGCTACGCTGCCGGCGTGGAGCGGCACGCCGTAGAACCAGCCGACAAAAAGCGCGCCGATCGTCCACGAGACCGGCGCTGCAATCTTGAACGTGGAGACGGCCAGAGGCAGGACAAATCCGGTGACCCGCTCGGGCAATTGCAAGTTCTTCTCGGCCGTCTCGACGAGCGCCGGCAGCGACGCGATCGACGAGCTCGAGCTGAAGGCAATGAGCTGCGGCGGCAGGGCGGCACGCGCGAAGCGGCGCAGCGGAATCCGACCTGCGATTGCCACGACGGGGTAGAGCAGCAGCGTTACGGCGATGCTCGCGGCCGAGTAGGCCGCGACATAAAAGCCAATCGCGCCCGCCAGCGTTGCGCCGGCATGGACGGCCAGTGGAAGGACGAGCGCGAATACTCCGAGCGGCGCAGCGAGGATGATCCAGCGGACGAGGACGAGCATCGCGTCGCTCAGAGCGCGGAAGAAGCGCGTCAGCGTCTGACGCGATGCCTCGGGGGAGCGCGCAATTGCCAGCGCGAGGAGCAAAGTGAAAAGGATCAGCGGCATCATCGCCCCGCTCGCGGCGGCGGCGATCGGGTTGGCGGGGAGGAGCGAGACAACCCACGCCGAGAACGTCTGCGCCTGTCCTCCCGCGGAGATTTCATTCGCCGCTTCGACTGCGCCGGCATGGGAGTTCCAGGACACTGTGAGGCGGAAGGAGCCCGAACAACGCCAGCGCGACCGGAATGGCGATGGTCGCGACTCCAATGAGAAGCAGCACAAAAGTAACGAGCGTCCGTCCGCCGAGCCGGCCGATCGACTTGATGTCCGACACCGATGCCACTCCGGTGATCAGCAGCGAAACGACGAGAGGGATTACTGTCATGCGAATGCCGTTGACCCAGAGCGTGCCGATCGGCGCGATCGCCTCGGCGGCGCGGATCAGTGAGGCGTTATCCGATGCCGCGATGACGACGCCGAGGAGGATCGCGGCGACGAGAGCGAGAAGGACCCGCGTGCTCTCTTTCATCACATCATCAAGTCGCCACCGTTGATATCGAATGATGCGCCGGTGATGTAGCCGGCGGCCTCCGAGGCAGCGAAGCAAATCAAGTCCGCGACCTCGCGCGCGGTGCCGATGCGCGGGATCGGGTAGCTTGCGGCGAGGCGTTGCAGCGTTTCGTCGTTGGCGTGCTCGCGCGTCAGCTCCGTATCAATCATCCCGGGGCAGACGGCGTTCACGGTAATCCCGAACTTGCCGAGTTCCTTCGCCGCGGCGCGGGTGAGGCCGAGCAGGCCCGCCTTTGATGCGGTGTAATGCGCGCCGCCCAGGGTGCTGACCATTCGGCCGGCGGACGAGGAGATATTGATAATGCGGCCGTAGCGCTGCGCCCGCATCGCCGGAAGTGCCGCCTTCGTGAGCAGGAATGGCGCGGTGAGATTGACCTCGAGTGCCGTGCGCCATTCCTCCGCCGTCAGATCAGGAAACCGCGTGGAGAGCGCGAGCGCGGCGTTGTTCACGATCACGTCGATGCGGCCAAAGCGCTCAACTGTCATCCGCACGATCTCCTCCGCCGCACCGGGCGCAGCGATGTCACCCGGCACGGCTAGCGTGCGTTCGCCGATCGACGCGGCGAGACTTTCGGCACGCGCGCGGTCCCGCACATTCACTGCCACCGCAGCGCCGCGTTCGTGGAAGCGCTCCGCCGTGGCCCGCCCGAGCCCGCGCCAGGCGCCGGTGACGATGACAACGCGCCCGGCAAAGTCCTGCGCAGTTACCATTTGCTCCAACGCAACTGGCTTTTCACGACCGATGGAGATGGACCTAACGAGAACAAGATGAGCCACGGCCACCGAGAGCGAGCCTGGTCCGAAGTGGAAGCGATTTAATCATTTGAAATGTGAACATGCACCGGGTGGCCGTTCGCTCCATCGATTGGTTAGATGCTTAGGCTCGAAACCACCCATTGGCAATCCAGATCAACACTGCCACGCAGCCCCATGTCGCCGTGCACCTGCTTAACGTTTCAGCTCAATCTCCAGCACGTGTGACTTGTGTCTTGCCGATATTCTCCACTGCATGCGACTCTGCGTTGTGCCACGCGCATTGGCCCGCCTTCGTTTTTACCTCGGTCGTTTTGCCGTCTTTCGAAGTAAGCTTGACCGTGGAGCCGCTGAGGACGTAGGAGAGGCGATCCGGATGCGAATGCATCGGTGATTTGTCGCCCGGTTTCAGGCGGACATCGAGTACACGAACTTTATCATTGTTTAGAACTACTTTGTATTTATCCGGTGATTGTTTTACTGGGTCCTGCGCCGTCGCCTGTTGGAGCAAACAGAAGGTCGCAACGATAACAGTGCGGATTTGAAATGAAATTTTCATGGCCAAAAGCTTGATTGGCTGGTGTCGATCTTGCAAGCGTGTTCCGCGCGGAGGGACCGAATCGCGCCGAAGGCGAGCAGCTCGATTAGATGCATCTAACGAGAACAAGATGAGCGACGGCGCCGAGAGCGCGGCAGGCTGCTTACTGCGGGTTGAACTGTAAGCGAGGTCATTAACAAGTCGGGCGGCGTTGGCTCCATCGCGACGTTAGGCACCAGGCTTCTCCGCCAAATACGCAATCCTTGATAGTCGTCTCTCGCTCGTGAGCTGATGCACCGCAGCGAAGAAGCGCTGCAAACCTTGGAACCGTTCTTCGCCTTCGACTACAAGCAAGTCATTCTTGTGACGCGCTCGCGCATTATGCCAGCGGCCCGCAACCAGAGCAGCACTAGCGGTGAAATCTTCCTGGTCGTACTAACCGAAGACCTGCTTCTTCGATAAGCCGCTCATTAATTCCAGGCGGCGCGAATAGAAAGACGCCAATGGAGCTGCGCAACGCTAGTTCGTCGTTTGTCACTGGTCCTGTAATCACAACTGGATCGGTGAAAAGAGCTCGATGCCCCGGGCGAAGGACACGGTGCCATTCCCGCAACACAGCTAAACGAGACGGCAAATGATTCATCGCATCGATGCACAGGACGGCATCAAAACTGTTGTCGTCAAAAGGTAAGCGTGTATTTGCATCTGCCACCGTGAAGCGTACTCGGCTACTCTGATTGGAGCTGTCCGCCATCTGCGAAGCTGTGGTCACGCCCTCCTCATTCTCGTCCACTCCAGTGACGCGGCACGCAGTCCTTTTGGCGAGGTAAAAGAGCGGGGCCGCCTGACCCGGTAGCGACCTCAAGCAAATGACTTTCAGCCGTCAATCCAAGCCAGGGGAGAAAATGATCATATTCATCCACCGTCACCCAGCTGTTCTGGCCGATGTCGAGGCCGAAGGTTTCCTTTCGAACGGCTTCGAGAACACGCTCGTTGAAGTGGCTGTAGGTACTGTGATAGAGGTCGCTTCGTTCTGACATGCGATGCGTGTTATGACGCCATTGTAGGCCTAACGAGAATAAGATCAGCCACCGCTGGCGGGAGCGGGCGTGAATTGCAATGGACGTGTTTTCATAGAGCAAAGAAAGGTCCTACGCCGGCCAGCGGTTGGCTGGATCGCATGGTTAGGCCTTCGGGATGTCAGGAAGGTCATAGGTTGCATATATCTTTGGCTCATCGCCCCTTGCGATGATTCCATCCACGACGCGGCAAACTCCGGCGTGTACCAATGTTTCCGCGTTGCCCACCACTGGCGTACGCCGGGGTAGGCAAGAAGATCACTCATGGTTCGCTCGATCTCGCCCCACAATGGTGGAGGGAGGATGCCGTCACAGAAGGCGAAATACATTCCCTCGAAGTTATGGCAGAAGCGATTTTGAAAGGCGCTAAAACTAAGTTTGGTCGCCGCATCCAAATCGCTGAACGATTGCACGCCGCGAAGGTAAAGCGCGCTGAACTCAGTGCTCTCATGTAACGCCTTTGTGAGATCGCCCCATTGCGCAGTCAGAGCGTTCACCGCCGATTGGCGTCGCTCCTTGGTTTGTTCTCGGATTTGGACCGCGAGATAAATGAGAGAAGGGATTCCGATAAGCACCGCTATCAGTTGCCCAACTGCCGAAAGCATTTCCCAGTTCATGCGATCTTCTTTAGCCTAACGAGAACAAGATCAGCCACCGCTGGTGACGGCGAGTGTGGCTTGCAATGGACGTGTTTTCATAAATTTAAAGGGGCATCGGAACGGCCAGTGGTTGGCTGGATCGCCTGGTTAGGTTTTCGGTATCGCGTCTAAATTGTAGGTCGCGTATGCTTTCGGCTCATGGCCCTTCGCAATGATTTCCTCCACGACGCGGCCAAACTCTTCCGTGTGCCAGTGTCTTCGCTCTTTCCACCATTGTTGTATGCCGGGATAGGCAATGAAATCGCTCAGCGTCCGCTCGATCTTGCCCCATGCCGATGCCGTGAGTATGCCGTCCAAATGGGAGAAATACATTGCTTCGAAGTGGTTGAAGAAACGGTTGAAGAACGCGCTGAACCTGAGTTTTGAGACAGGATCGAGATCGGTGAAAGATTGTACGCCGCGAAGAAAAATTGCGCTGAGCTCCGCGCTATCGTGCAGAGCGCATGTCAGATCGCCCCACTGGACGGTAAGAGCGTTCACCGCCGACTGTCGTCGTTCCTTCGTTTGTTCTCTGATTTGGACAGCGAGATAAATGAGGGAAGGAATTCCAACGAACACCGCCGCCAATTGCCCAAGCGCTGCGAGCATTTCCCAGTTCATTTGAGTTTCCGGTACCTAACGAGAACAAGATGAGCGACGACGGACGAGGGCGCGCGTCAATCGGAGTGGAAGTGTGGGAATCATCTCAAAAGTGAAGCGTACAGCGGTCGGCCGTTCGCTCCATCGCCTGGTTAGATGTTTTGTGCGCCGTGAAATCAAGGCCTAACATCTTGCGACCTCTGGAGCGCTTCTCTCTCTTCCGCGATGTATTGCCGGAGCGTGTTGGGCAAATTGGGCGGGACGGGGTTGTGCCTGGATTCGGCGGCGAGTCCATCGAGAAAGGACCTGTATTCATCACCGATCCCGCCCCGCGCGAACCTCCAAACCGCGCGATAGGCAGGGTTGCCGAGCAAGCGCCTCAAGACGGTACCGTCGGACGCCCAGCTCGTGGGATCCAGCATGCCCAAATGAAACTGAAAGAAGCAGTCTTCGTAGCTCCAGAACACCGAGGTCATGTAACTGTACAACACGAAGCAATCCTGATCGGTCAGAGTTTCGCCGTTGGCGGCGCGCGATATGACGTCGCTAACCCTGGGATCGCTCAGGCGAGAGAGGAGTTCGACGTTGCGCGCGCTTCGCCCCTGTTGCATTAACGATCTTTGGTTGCGATTGGATTGCCGTATCTGCAGGCCAAGAAAGAGAAGCGAAACCACAACGGCGACACTGCTGGCAAGTGATGCGAGATCGGCAAGACTCATGGATGATATGACGATCTTAGCACTTGCCCCCAGAACTGCGATTCGTAACCGAACCGCTCGATCATTTCGCTCAGCATCTAACGAGAATTAGACGAAAAAGTTTCGTCCAACTGGTTATTCGGAAATTCTCGGCGGACCCGAGCGTCGTCCAGTGGGCTGCGAATCGCCAGCCCGGGCCGATTGAGGACATGGGTGTAGATCATGGTGGTGGAAACGTCCCTGTGCCCAAGCAACTCTTGAACGGTACGAATATCCAGCCCGCTTTCAAGCAGGTGGGTGGCAAAGCTGTGGCGGAATGTATGGCAGCTCGCGGTTTTGGTCACCCGCGCCCGCCGAATCGCCGCCTTGACGGCATTCTGGAGGTTCTTCTCGCTCCTGTGATGGCGACGCTTTTCGCCGCTCCGAGGATCGCGCGAGAGCTTGTCGGCAGGAAAATCGTGCCGGCAAATCATTCGTAAGCCCGACGTAGAAGTGCCGATCCGCTGAAGAATGCAAAACGTATACATAGTGCTTGCCCACAGCGAGGTTATCTCACGGGGTAAAGGCTTGGTTTTGTGTCGAGGCGGCGACGTGTTTGTCCACCGCGAGGTAAGTGAGGAATTGCCCGATCTGTTCCTCGTTCATCTCTTCGGGATGGCGTTTACGATGGAAAAGAATGTAACGCCGAATCCAATCGATGTAGGCCTGCTCGGTGCGCAGGGAATAATGTTTCACCCGCAGATGCCAGCGGACGCGGTCGAGGAGTTTGGGCCTGGCGGCGGGGAGCGAGGGAGCGCAGGGGTTCATGCGAGAGGCGGCATTGTTGAGAAACGGGCTGCCGGGAGCAAGCGCAAAATTTGTCGGGCCGTAGTTGGCTTCCGGCTTATTGGACTGGACATGTAGATCGGTCAGAAGGCGGGCGCCAAGGCATTGGTAGGCTCGGGGCGCTCGCGGAGGGACCACCCTTGCGTTCGGGACGAGGCGGGACGCAGCTTGCGTGTCTCTCTCCCAAATGGGATAAACGGCTCCCGCATTTATGACTTCGGTAAAAGTTTGGCTCGGCTATCCCTATCCCCTCGGCGCGACCTGGTTCGGCAACGGCGTAAACTTCGCCCTCTTTTCCGAGACGGCGGCTTCGGTCGATCTCTGCCTCTTCGATTCGCTCGACGCGCCCCAGGAAAACATCCGCATCCCGATGACGGAGCATACCGACCAGGTGTGGCACATTTTTTTGCCTGACGTTCGCCCCGGGCAGCTCTACGGCTTCCGCGTTTCCGGGCCCTACGATCCGGAGCGCGGGCAGCGCTTCAACAGCTCGAAGCTCCTCATCGATCCCTACGCCAAGGCGATCTCGGGCCGAATCAATTGGGCGGAAGAAATGTTCGGCTACGTCGTGGGCGACTCCGCGGAGGACATGGCACCCGACTTTCGCGATGACGCCTGGGGCCTGCCCAAGGCCATGGTGATCGACAACAGCTTTGACTGGGGCGACGACCGCCCGCCGCGGACGCCGCTGCACAGCTCGATCATCTACGAGATGCATGTGAAGGGATTCACCAAACTGAACGAGCAGTTGCCGGAGGAGATCCGCGGCACTTACGCCGGAGTCGGCAGCGCGCCGTCGATTCAATATCTGAAAGAACTTGGCGTCACCGCGGTCGAGCTGCTGCCGGTGCATCATCACGTCAACGACCAGACTCTGGTCGATCGCGGCCTGACGAACTATTGGGGTTACAACACGATCGGCTTTTTCGCGCCCGACCCGAAGTATTCCTCGAGCGGCGAAACCGGCGGCCAGGTAACTGAATTCAAAACCATGGTGCGCAATCTCCACGCCGCCGGCCTCGAGGTGATCCTCGATGTCGTTTATAATCACACCGGGGAAGGCAATCACCTCGGGCCGACCCTCAGCTTCCGCGGGATCGATAATCAGGCTTACTACCGGCTCATGCCGGAAGATCCGCGCTTCTACCTGGATTTCACCGGCACGGGTAACACCTTTAACCTGCTTCATCCGCGCACTCTCCAGCTCGTGATGGACAGCCTGCGCTACTGGGTGCTCGACATGCATGTCGACGGGTTCCGCTTCGATCTCGCCTCCACCCTGGCGCGGGACGCGCACGGTGTGAACAAACTGCACGCCTTTTTCGAAATCATTCACCAGGACCCCGTCATTTCGCAGGTGAAACTGATCGCCGAGCCATGGGACGTGGGCGAAGGCGGCTACCAGGTCGGCAATTTCCCGGTCCTCTGGGCGGAGTGGAACGGAAAATACCGCGACGCCGTGCGCAGTTTCTGGAAAGGCGACGAGGGCCGGATCGCCGAGCTGGCCTATCGCCTGACGGGGAGCCCCGATCTCTACCAGCACAGTGGCCGCCGTCCTTACGCGAGCATCAATTTCGTCACCGCGCACGACGGCTTCACCCTCAACGACCTCGTGAGCTACAATGAGAAGCATAACGAGGCGAACGGCGAAGAGAACCGCGACGGCGACAACAACAATCACTCCTGGAATCACGGCGTCGAAGGGCCGACCGATGATCCGGAAATTCTCCAACTCCGCCTCCAGCAACGCCGCAACCTGCTCACGACGCTCCTCCTTTCCCAGGGCGTGCCGATGATCACCGCCGGCGATGAATGGGCGCGCACGCAACAGGGCAACAACAATGCCTATTGCCAGGATAACGAAATCAGCTGGCTCAACTGGCAGCACGACGACGAGCAGAAGGCGCTCCTCGAATTCAGCAAACGCCTCATACAGTTGCGGCGCGAGCATCCCGTTTTCCGGCGCCCGAAATTTTTCCAGGGCCGCCGGATTCGCGGCTCCGAGATTCGCGACGTGATGTGGTTCAACCCGGGCGGCAACGAGATGAATGACGACGAGTGGAATTCACCATTCGTCCGCTGCCTCGGCATGCTCCTGAGCGGTGACACGATCGACGTGCAGACCTTTGAAGGCGAACCGCTCCGCGATGATACCTTCCTGCTCCTGTTCAACGCGCATCATGAACCGCTGCAATTCGTCCTGCCCGGCGAGGAAAATGTCGCGTGGCAGCTTTTACTCGACACCGCTTCGCCAGATGGCTTCCTGAAGGACCCCACAAATCATGTCTCCGGCGAGGAACTGGAGATCAAAAACCGCGCCACGATGTTGCTCAAACTGATCACCGGATCGACCGCGGAGGCGCGCCACGAGTCGTGGAAGAAACGGCGGTTCCAGGCGCCACACGACGGCGAGGCGCAAACAGAAAACGTCGGAGCGGCCGCGCCGCAGGAAGTGAAAGAAGAGCCCGCGCCGCCAACCGAGTCGGCGCCAGCCAAAGAGTGAACGCGGGATGCGCCCGGCACACAATCCTGTTATGTTGAATTCATGGCACCGACCTCACTCATCATTGTCGCCGATCGCGGCGGGGTAAAAGCATACCGGGTCACTGACACGCCGAATCGCGGCGCCAGTTTACAGTTGGTGCAGGCGTTTGACATCACCGACGCTCACGGGCGTTACGACGACAAGCTGACGGACCAGGCAGGTCGCTTCCCGGTCAGCGACGGCAATGGTCGCCACGCCAACGCCATCGCCGAGCGCACCGCGTTCGAAACCGAAAACGAGCGTCGCATCTGCAAACAGCTCGCCGAGCATATTGCCGACATCGTGAAGCGGGAATCCGTCGAGGGCTGGTCGTTCGCCGCGCCTTCGTCGATCCATGCCAGCATTACCGAGTTGCTGCCCAGTCCGATTCGCAATCGCGTCGTTGAGCACGTGAAATCCGATCTCGTGAAAACTGAGTCGTCCAAATTGCCGACCCATTTTCGATCGCTTCAGCCGCTTTGATTCTTGGGGTATAATCCGGCATGCAATTACCCGTTGGAATCTCGTATCGCGGGGTCGAGAAATCGGACCAGCTCGACGAACTCATTCTCAGCAAAGCCGCGCGGCTCGATCGCTTTTGCGATCACATCAGCCGCTGCGACGTGGTCGTTGAGCAGCCCAACCACGCACAGCATTCCGGCAATCCATTCCGGGTGCGGATCGACGTCACTGTTCCGCCCGGCCACGAGCTGGTGGCAGATGAAAAACAGGCAGTGCACGAGATGCACGAGCCGTTGAGCAAGGTGATCAACGACGCTTTCAAAACGATGGAGCGCCAGCTCAAGACGCTGGTCGAGAAACAGCGCCGCGAATAAGTGGCAAGCGCACCATCGCCGTTATGTCGACGCTTTTGTAAGTCAGACATCCTGCCCGACTCGGCGAACGGGCTTCCAGCCTGTTCATGACCCAGGCCGGCTCGCAAAATGCCCCGCGCCGGCTACAACTAAGGCATGGCGTTGGGCCTGCCTCGCGATTGGCAGCGTTAAGATCGTTATCGTCGCCGCGATCGTAGCTGGATTGGAGGTTGCGCTTGCCCTACGACAGCAACCTCCCAAGGTCGCGCAACGTATTTTGGCGGCGATCGAGACGAAAAACTTCGAGCCCCGCAGCGCGTGCTGCCGCCCAGTCGCGCTCCGGATCGTCACCCGCGTGCAACACTTGCTCCGGCGTAAGACCGCTGATTTCGAGCGCCCGCCGGTAGATCAGTGGATCGGGTTTGTCCGCGCCCAGTTCGCTGGATATAAAAAGATGCCGGAAATATTTCGAGACCAAAAGGTGCTCGAAGATGACCCGCAGACGGCCGTCGAAGTTCGAAACCACCGCCAACTCGAAACGCGGCGCCAGGGCCTCGAGCACCTCGGGTACTTCAGGATACAGTTCCCAGACACCGGCCTCGGCGAAGTGCCCGTAGGCGGCTTCGAAAAAAGTATCGCGAACGATCGCTTCAACCTGGGGCGAAACGCGATCGAGCAGGCGCTCGACCAGGTCGCGCCACCAATCTTTGTCGTCGTCTTCGCGCGGTTCGCCGGTCGCGGGACGCAGCGGCATTTCCCTCCAAACCGCGGCGAAGGCCCGATCCAGTTGCGCAGCATCGAGGATGAGCCCCTGCCTTTCCGCGACCAGCGCGTAGTTCGTCCCAACACTTTTCGTTAGGCGAATGAGCGTTCCGGCGGCATCGAAGAAAATCGCCGTTGGCATTCGACCAATTTAGTCGCACAAGAGAGCGGCACGCTCCGCAACTCTTTTCATTTTCGAGATCGCGGGGCACGCGTAAGAGTTAGGTCCGCGCGATTTGCGCAAGACATGAACGCCATCGAATCAGCTCGTCATGATCCCAGATGGGATCAATCTCTCGGCGAAGAGCTCGCCAACTGCATCAGCCACGGCGTCGGGTTGGTCGCGGCTTTGATCGGCGCGCCGATTCTCATGTTTGCCGCCTGGCGCCATGGGGATCGTTTCTTTTTTATCGGCACGGCCGTCTTCGCCGCTGCGATGCTGCTCGTCTATCTCGGTTCAACGCTTTATCACGCCTGGCCGCGCGGCACAGCCAAGTCCGTATTCCAGGTAATCGATCATTCTGCGATTTTCCTGCTCATCGCCGGCACTTACACGCCTTTCACGCTCGGGCCTTTGCGCGGCGCGTGGGGCTGGACCATTCTCGTGCTGGTTTGGGCTATCGCGATTTTCGGGGTCATCCTGAAAATCGTTCACGGCGCCGAGCGAAGGAAGAAGCTCTCCATGGCGCTCTATCTCGGGATGGGCTGGCTGATTCTGATTGCGTTCCGGCCTCTGATCTTGCATGTGCCGCTTCCCAGTCTGGCCTGGCTGGTCGCGGGAGGCATCGCCTACACGGGTGGAGTTTTCTTCTATCTCAGCAAAGGCAGCCGTTATACACACTTCGTCTGGCATCTGTTTGTGCTTCTGGGCAGCGCCTGCCATTTTCTTGCCGTCTTCTGCTGCACTTCCGTATGAGCACTTTGCCTAACGAAACGATTCCGGTCGAGCACAACGACCCGGTAAACGCGCGCATCCTCGCCGTTTCCGAGGACCAGATCGCCGGCTTTGTCCGCGAGCCGTTTGCCGAGATCGCACGACGCGCCGGGCTGCCGGTCGAGACGGTTCTGGAGCGAATCATCGCCATGCTGCGGGCGGGAACGGTTCGGCGCGTTCGTCAAACGCTGCTCGCGACCAACCTCGCAGATGGCGCCCTCACCGCCTGGAAAGTGCCGCCAGAAAAGATCGACGCGGCCTTCGATTCGATGTCGCAACGGGATCCATTTTCCGGTCACGTCGTTTTGCGCTCGACCGATGCGGTCACGCCGGGCTCCGAATACAAACTCTGGACGACCCTGAAAGTGCCGCACGGCTTTTCGCTCCAGCGGCATGGCGAAATCCTATCCCGGATCGTCGGCGCGGAACATTTCCGTCTCATGCCGGCGAAGGGTATCTTTGCGTTAGGCGTGGGACACGTGAGGCGGAAAAAAATCGAGCCCGGAGCCACGGCCGATGAACCGGCGCGGATGATTGTCGTGCAACCTGCGGTCCTGACTGACAAGGAGTGGACGGTTCTCACGGCGCTCAAGCGCGAGTTCCAGCCAGAGGAAATTCACGAGTCGCCGTGGGTCGCGCGGGCGAGGGAGGCGGGCGTTTCGCTGGAGGAGTTTTTCGCGGTCGCGGAGGATCTGACGAAACGCAAAATCATTGGGCGGTTCTCAACGTTCCTAGAGCACGTAAAGCCGTCGGCAACCGGAGTGCGGGTAACCCGTTTCAACGCGCTCTTCCATTGGGCCGTGCCGCCGGGCCGTGAAATGGAGGCAGGCGGCGAAGTCGGGCGGCACGAAATCCTGACCCATTGTTACTGGCGCGAGGCCGGACCGGAATTTCGCAACGTCAACATCATGGCAGTCGCGCACGGGACGGACAAAGCGCTCCTCCTCGAGCACAAGGCGGCGATCGATCGCCACCTCGCAGCGAAGGGTATTCCAGTTACCTACACGAACGTCTTCTGGGGCGGACGGAGCGAGATCAAGCCGTCGGAAATCTCGCCGCAGATTTATCGACAATGGCTGGCCGAGGTCGGCGCGGAGGCCTGAATCGAGCGGATCAAGTGACGCGTTCGCTCCAACTCGCGCAGGAGCGCGACTGCGAAAGGTCCACGTTCGATCTTTCGCCCAAGCGCCGTGGCGAGTGAACCAGCCCGCTCCCGCAGTTCCGCAGGAAAATCGTCCGGCGCCTGGTTGAGATTCACCCCGATGCCGGCGATCGCCGCGAATTCCTTGCCCAGACCGGCCTTCGTCTCGACCAGCACCCCAGCGACTTTGCGAGCGTCAAGATAGACGTCGTTAGGCGGTTTGATCCTCGGCTCGAGCCCGGTTTCGTTCCGGATCGTCGACGCCACCGCCTGCGCCGCCCAGTTCGTTAGGCGTGCCGATTCCGCCAGCGACAGGCGCGGGCGAAGCAGGACCGAAAACCAAAGTCCCAGATGCGAGGCCGAGGCCCAGCGATTCCCGCGTTGGCCGCGGCCGGCGGTTTGATGTTCCGCAAAAACGACAAAACCTTCCGGCACGTCCGGGGTGAGCATTTGCAGGAGAAAATCGTTCGTCGAACGGGTCGATTCCAAAACGATGATGCGCTGGCCGATGATAAGCTTGCCTAACGAAGCGCGGATTTCGGCGGCGACGAGGCGATCGGAAAGGTTCAACTTCCTGCTCCTGCGCCTGATCGAGTCATCTCTGGAGCAGGAGGGAAAAATGGCACCGCGCGATCAGGGCGCGACATGGGTCAGCTCCAGTGAAAAATCGATCGAGCGCGCGGAATGCGTCAAAGCCCCGATCGAAACAAAATCCACTCCGGTGGCGGCAATCTGCTTCACGTTGCGCAGATTTACTCCGCCGCTCGCCTCGAACTTCACCTTGCCTTTTCCGATCGCGACCGCCTCGCGTAACTGCGTTCCGCGCATGTTGTCGAGCAAGATCACCTCCACGCCCGGAACCTCGAGCAGAGAGCGGACTTGATCGAGATTGTCGGCCTCCGCTTCGATCCTGAGGCCGGGTCGCTCCTTCCGCACCCGCTCGATCGCTGTGGCCAAGTGGGAAAGCCCATCGCGCGCCAGAAGGTGATTGTCTTTCACCAACACCATGTCGAAGAGGCCGAATCGATGATTCGTCCCGCCGCCCGCGGAGACGGCCGCCTTCTCAAACCTGCGCAGGCCCGGCGTCGTCTTGCGGGTGTCCAGGATCTTTGCCCCATTAGGACCGGCCGTCTCGACGAACTGATGCGTGAGTGTGGCGATCCCGCTCAGATGCTGGAGAAAATTGAGCGCAACCCGCTCGGCGGTGAGAATCGAACGCGCGCGGCCGCGAACTTCAAGCACCGCAGTTCCACCAGCTACGGTGGCGCCATCCTGATGCACGATCTCGATGCCCAGCCCGGCATCGACCCGCCGAAAAACCTCCGCCGCCACTTCCGCGCCCGCAACGATCGCGCGCTCCTTCGCGATAATGCGCGCCGAAGCCTGGTCGTTTTCGCCGACGAAATACTCACTTGTGACATCGCCGCTGCCGATATCCTCACGCAGGGCAAGGTCGATCAGTTGCAGGTCATCGGCGGTGAAATTCGTGGCCATGGCTGGAAGTCGACGGCGCCACGGACAGCGCGGCCGACAGGTAGGAACAATGCGGGAAGAATGCTGGGCAACAAGCCGCCGGTACAAAAAAGATCCGGGCAGGGCACGCGGAGAAACCTTCGAATGCGAGAACGTGCCACCGCCCGAATCGCCTTAACCAGTGGGATAGACAGCGGGCGCTTGGCCGCGTTCAAAAGATTTTTCGACGTGCTCCCAGGCGGTCGCTCCGGATGTCGCCCGGAAGCGAGGCGCCTACAGCAGTTCGCCCTGGATATGACGACTAGCCCGGGTAGCTTCGTCGCGCACTTCCTGAAGAAGCGATCTAAACTCGTAACGCTCCATCGATTCGATCAGGTGTGGGTAGTCGGGCGTGATTCGCAGGTCGTCGATCGGTATCGGCAATTCCAAATGGCAATCGAGCTCGACCATCTTGCGGTTTTGCAGGATGCGCTCCCGACCCGCCGCGAGTTTTTCACGCGTCTTGGGCGTTTTGATTTGATCGACCCCGTTCAAAAGTGCGTCGAGACTGCCGAATTCGCGCAGCAAACTGGCGGCGGTCTTCCGCCCGATGCCGATCCCGGGGATATTATCCACCGCGTCGCCGGCAATGGCGAGCACATCGCCGATGAGCGCCGGCGGCACGTCCCATTTTGCGGTCACTTCTTCCTCGCCTAACAAGGCGAAGGCGTCCCTGGGCGAGGCGAGATCGGCTTTGGCCGTGCTGTAAACTTTCACGTTCGAATTCACGAGTTGGAAGAGATCTTTGTCGTTCGTCGCCAAAACCACATCGATCCCGCGCTCGCGTGCCTTGACGGCATAGCAGCCCATCAAATCGTCCGCTTCCGTGTCGGGCAGGGAAAGGCTCTTGAAACCAAGCCACGGCGTTAGTTGTTGGATGATGTCGAGCTGCGGCACCATTGGGGCCGGCATTTCCTTGCGCGTCTCCTTGTAACCGGGTTGGAGTTCCGTCCGGCGTTGCGGCAGACCGCGATCCCAGACGACCGCTCCGAGATCAGGCTGAAGATGCTTCAGCATGAGCCGCAGTGTTTTGGTGAATCCAAAAATCGCGTTCGTCGGCTCGCCGCTGGAATTGGAAAGATGGAGGATGGCGAAGTAAGATCGGTAAACGTAATAGTGGCCGTCAATCAGGAGAAGTTTCACAAAAAATGGGAACAGGATTTACTGGATTGTCAGGACGGGAAGTGGAACGTGCAACAGCGCTTTCCTGAATCCTCGTCATCCTTGTGAATCCTGTCGAAAAAAATCAAACCGATACCTGGATCGTGCGAGTTCAGGGCAAGGAATACGGCCCCGTCGATCTCGATGAATTGCGTGAGTGGAAACGCGAAGGCCGCCTGATCCGCGAGAATGAAATCCGCGAACCGGGGAGCGAGCGCTGGATCATGGCCGGTGAGCTGCCGGAGATTTTTGCCGACGAAGTGGCCGTGCCCGCGCCGGTTCCGCCTGTCGTCAGGCGACTGAGTTTCGGGGAAATTTTCGGCGCCAGCTGGCGTGTTTATCGCCGTGGATTCAGGCGGTTTTTCGCACTCGCGCTGCTTGTTGCCGTCCCGGCGTTTTTTCTCCAGCTCGCCGCGCCCTTTCTGGAAACGCCCAAGGCAGGCGGGCCGCCGATTTCAGTCATCGTCAGCGCGGTGGTCGCTTTTCTGATGTTGATGCTGCTCGTAATCGCGTGGCCGTTTTCGCTCGCCGGGATGCAACTGCTCTCGGCGGATCTCTACGCCGGACGCGACCCCGGTCTGGGCGACGTTCTGAGACGCGCGAAGCCGCTGTGGACCCGGATGTTTGTCCTGGGGCTGGTCGTTTACGGCAGCTATTTTCTTTGGACGGTTATTCCGCTGCTCGTCGCCCTATCACTCTCGGCCGGGGCGGCATCGATCAGCTCGCTCCTGCTCATGCTCTGCCTGCTGGTTTTCGCCGCCTACATGGTGGCCAGGCTTTTCATTAACTTTCTCTTCTGGCAGCAGGCCGGCGCGCTCGGCGGAGCGGAGGTGATGGAAGCGCTGCGGGAAAGTAAGGACCTGGCGCGCAGCTGGACGGAACTCCCCCGCATGCAAAGGCCGCTGTATCGCGGCGCGCTGATCGCGTCGGTCTGGTTGCTGGTTATGATCGGCTTGAACGCCGCCATCGAGTTGCCCGTGATCTTTTTCCGGATGCGCGATGTGACCAGCGTTGAGCAGGCGGCCTCGATGCTCCAGTCGATGGCAACGACGAATGCGCCTGATTTTCTCTCAGGCCTGACGACATTTCTCAGCACACTCGTGCACGCCGTCTTGCGGCCGTGGCTCGCGACAATTTTTGTCGTGCTCTATTTCGATTCGAAGGCCGCCAGGCCAAATTCCGAGCAGCGCTAACCGTCGTCTAACGATCAGACGAGGTTCAGGTAAGGCCGCAAGGGGGCGTTCGGCCGTGCACGCGCGAGCACATTAGCAGCGCGGTTTTTTTCGGGCCGATCCGATTCAGCGACACCTTCAGCAGCCTGCCAGGCGGGATCGGCCGATCCAACTTCCAGGCCAACTACAAGGGCGATGCGAATGATTTGATGTTCACGGTGGTGCGGTAGACCGGACGGGCGAAGAATTCGCCTTGCCAACTGGCACCGTGGCCTTCCCCGGCACATAATCGGCGATGCTTTACGTCGTCGGCACGCCGATCGGGAACCTCGACGACATTACTTTGCGCGCTCTTGCCATCCTCAAGTCGGCCGAACTGATCGCGGCCGAGGACACGCGGCATTCCGGAAACTTGCTCCGGCATTTCGAAATCCGAAAACCGCTCGTCAGTTATCACGAGCATAACGAGGCGATGCGCACCGCCGAGTTGATCGAGCGATTGGCGGCGGGCGAGACCGTGGCGCTGATCACCGACGCCGGCATGCCCGGGCTGTCGGATCCCGGCGCGCGCTTGATCCGCAAATGCATCGAGCGCGATCTGCCCTTCACGATCGTTCCTGGAGTCTCGGCCATCACCACCGCGCTGGTCGGCTCGGGTTTTGCGCCTCGAGCAATTTTGTTATCGCGGCTTTCTCCCAGTGAAAAGCGGACAGCGCGAGCGGGAACTGACGGCGGCCGCGGAGCGTGCTGAGACCACCGTCTTCTTCGAGTCGCCCTATCGCATTAACAAGACGCTTGCCGCCTGCGCGCGAGATCATGCCCGGACGGCAACTCTGTGTGGCGCGGGAACTGACGAAGAAAGTTTGAGGAATTCCGGCGCGGGACCGCCGCGGAACTACTCGCGCACTATGCGGCGCATCCCGCGAAGGGTGAGATCACTTTGCTCGTCGAGGGTGCGGAGAAATGACGATGCCGATGAGCTCATCGGTGGTAGCTCATTCGGTCTTCGTGCTTCGTCATTGATTCGTCATTTCATTTCCGCTCGGCATTCCGTTGCTCCGCCGGTCCGACAGGCCGGGATTTCCCCTTGTCAAACGCGTGCGGTTCGTGTGACTTTCTCCGACTTTTCCCAAGGCCATGGCTTACGCAATTATCAAAACAGGCGGCCGACAATATCGCGTCGCGGAAGGTGACACGATCGACGTCGATCTGCTCGAAGGCGACGCGGGCCAAAAGACTGACTTTCGGCGAAGTGCTCCTGCATGCCGACGGCGATAAAATGACCCATGGCAGCCCTTCTGGTCGCCGGCGCCAGCGTGACCGGCGAAGTGGTCGAGCAGCGCAAGGACAAGAAGGTCATCGCGTTCAAATATCGTCGGCGCAAAGGTTATCACCGCACCGTCGGTCACCGCCGCAAACTGACCCGGGTCAAGATCACCGGGCATCAGCCTCGGCTCGAAAACGAAGAAAGCCGCGGCCGAAAGGACGAGCGCCTCTCAACTCAATCCACTTCTCCTCATGGCTCATAAAAAAGGACAAGGCAGCGTCAAGAACGGTCGCGATAGCGTCAGCAAGCGGCTCGGCGTGAAAAAATTTGGCAGCGAAACGGTCGTCGCCGGCAACATCATCATCCGCCAGCGCGGCACGAAGTTCTTGCCCGGGAAGAACGTCGGCCTCGGCCGCGACTACACGATTTTCGCCCTCGTCGACGGCCAGGTGCGATTCGATCGCGCCGGTCGCCGGGTCAATGTCGATCTCGGCGGGCGCCGCGACCGCCAGCTAAGGCCGTCGGTCGTTAGGCTGCAACTGACCGCCCGGCGGCCAGAGGTCCGCTTCGGACACGTTTCCGCATTGTGCCGTCGTTCGATTTCGGATATAAGCGCGCTCACTTCCAATGAAATACACCACCTACCTTCTTTTCGGCGCGCCCGGCAGCGGCAAGGGCACCCAGGGTCGCTCGCTCGGCATCCATCCCCCGCTTTTTTCATTGCGCCTGCGGCGACGTCTTTCGCTCGATCGATACCCGCACTCGGCTCGGTCGCGCCTTTCTTGAATATTCCAGCCGCGGCGAGCTCGTGCCGGACGATATCACGGTGGAACTCTGGAAGGCGCGGATCGACGCCGCGGTCGATGCGCACCAGTTCAAGCCAGACATCGATGTCCTCATACTCGACGGCATTCCGCGCAATGTCGGCCAGGCCGAGATCATGGATAAGCTGATCGACGTGAAGAAAGTCTTTCACCTCTCCTGTCCGAATCGCGACGCACTTTTCGCGCGCTTGAAGAAGCGCGCGCTAAAGGACAATCGGCTCGACGATGCCAACGAGGAAGTGATCAATCGCCGGCTCGCGACCTACGAAAACGAATCGAAGCCGGTTCTCGAACATTACCGACGATCGCGTACCAGATAGTCGACGCGACCGAGCCCCCGGCTAAGGTGCTTTATCACATTCTCGAGACCGTCGCGAACGGCGAACATGAGCCAGCAGCAGTTTGAGAATTTCACCGCCTCCAGCCTCTATTGCGAGAAGTGCAAGGCGGCGATGCCGGTGCGCGAACGCCTCCTTCTCGTCCTGCCCGATCGCGAGATCTACGATTATCTCTGCACCAACTGTGCATCGTCCGTTGGTCAGCGGGAAGTGACCGCCGGCGACAAAGTGATGGCGCGCGCCGCTGCGCCGCGCCGTTCGAGGCGCTCCAGTCACACCGCAGGTCCTGATGCCGTAGCGCGGAATGCGGACCGTCTTTATCGGCACGGGCGAAATCGGCGTGCCGACGTTGCGCGCGCTCCTTCGCTCCCCGGCACATGAACTGATCGGTGTTGTCACCCAGCCGGACAAACCGGCTCGGCCGCGACCAGTGCATTCATGCGCCGCCGATCAAGGCAGAATTGGCGGGGAAACCGCGTACCGGTTTTTCAGCCGGCGCGGATTCGAAACGAAGAAGCCGTCGCGCAAATTCGCGCGCTCGCGCCCGACGTCATCGTCCGTCATGGCTTACGGCCAGATCCTGCCCAAGAGCGTGCTGGATATTCCGCCGGTCGCCTGTTTGAATCTGCACGCCTCGCTGCTCCCGCGGCATCGCGGAGCCGCGCCGATCCAGGCGGCGATCGTCGCGGGCGACACCGAGACGGGAATCACCGTGATGTACATGGATGAAGGTCTCGATACCGGCGATATCCTTCTGGCAGAACGAAACTGCAGATCCTGCCTGACGAAACCGGCGGATCGCTCCACGATCGCCTGGCCCAGCTCGCGCCCGAGGCCCTGCTCGGTGCGCTCGACCTGCTCGACCAACCGGAACGCCCCCCGTATTCCGCAGGATTCCGCCCAGGCCAGCTACGCGCCGAGGCTGACGCGTGAAGACGGCAGAATTAACTGGAAGGAGCCGGCCGTCGTCATCGAAAGAAAAATTCGCGCCTACGATCCATGGCCCGGCGCCTTCACCCAGCTTGCCATTCCTTCGGGAGCGGAGCGCAACCTAAAAATCTTTCGCGTCTCCGTGAGTGAGCAAAGCGTGGGCGAGCCTGGAACGATGATCACGCCTAACGAATCAGAGCTGCTCGTCGCCACCGGTCGCGGTGCCCTGCGCCTCGAGGAAGTGCAACTGGAAGGAAAGCGCCGGATGAAGGCAGCCGAATTTTTACGCGGTTTTTCCTCCCCAAGACTGCATTTCTGATCAATCATCCCGCCCGAGATGGAAATTACCACGCCCGCCTACCGACGCGTCGTCCTCAAATTGAGCGGCGAAGCGTTACGCGAAACCGGCGCGAAAGAAACGATTTCGCCCCAGATCGTGAAGGAGATCGCGCGCCAGGTAAAGGAGATCTACGACCTCGGCGTCCAGATCTCGATCGTCGTTGGCGGCGGCAACATCTGGCGCGGGCTCGCCGCCAGCCATCGCGGGATGGACCGCACGACTGCCGATTACATGGGCATGCTCGCCACCGTCATCAACGGCCTCGCTTTGCAAAGTGAGCTCGAAGCAAGCGGCGTCATCACCCGCGTCCAGACCGCGATCGAAATGCAGAACGTCGCCGAGCCCTTCATCCTGCGGCGCGCCATTCGTCATCTCGAACAGGGGCGCGTCGTCATCTTCGTCGCCGGGACCGGCAATCCCTACTTTTCCACCGACACCACCGCCGCCCTGCGCGCCAGCGAGATTGGCGCGGACGTCCTGCTCAAGGCGACCAAGGTCGACGGCATCTACGATCGCGACCCGAACCTGCATCCCGATGCCGAGCGTTACGAGAAAATCAGTTTCACCGAGGCCTTGACGAAAAGGTTGCAGGTGATGGACTCGACCGCCTTCAGCCTCTGCATGGATAACAAGATCCCAATCCTGGTTTTCGACATGCACCAGCCGACCAACGTCCGCGATGCCGTGCTCGGGAAAAAAATCGGCACGCTCGTCTCCGATTAACAATTGCGATTCCGAGCGGCCGCGGCTTTCTTCTAATCACTTTTATGACCGCCGAAGAAATCCTGCTCGAAGCCGAAATGGCGATGGAAAAAAGCGTCGATTACATGATTCACGAGTTCGCCAGCGTGCGCACTGGGAAGGCCTCGCCCGCCCTGGTTGAGAACGTCGACGTCGAAGCTTACGGCTCGGCGATGAAGCTCAAGCAGCTCGCGCTCATCACCACACCCGAGCCACGCCTGCTTGTCGTGCAACCGTTCGACGTTTCGACTGTGCGCGACATCGAGAAAGCCCTCAAAGAATCGAAAATCGGGATCACGCCACTGGTCGATGGCAAACTCATCCGTTTGCCGATTCCCGAGCTCTCCGAGGAACGCCGCAAAGATTTGGTCAAGTCGCTCAAACAAATGGCGGAGGAAGCGCGCGTCCGGGTCCGGGCCAATCGCCGCACTGCGATGGACGAAGCGAAGAAGATGGAGAAAGCCGGCGAAGCGACCGAAGACCAGCTTCACGACACCGAAGAGGAAATCCAAAAACTGACCGACCGTTTCGTAAAATCGATCGACGAGCACTTCGGGCGCAAGGAGACGGAAGTGATGAAGGTGTGACGTCCGAGATTCGTAAATCGGTCATTCTTCCGAATCACGATTCACGAACCAACGCCACCACTTCCTCCACCGTAACCGCTTCCATGCAGCGGAAATCGAGCGGGCATTCGCGCAGGAAACAGGGACTGCACTCGACTTGATGCCTCACGACCCTGTTTCGCGTTCCCAGCGGACCTGTCAGGCGCGGCTCCGTTGAACCGAAGACCGCGACGACCGGCACCCCAAGCAATGTTGCGAGGTGCATCGTGCCGGTGTCGTTAGTCAAAAGCAGCCGGCACTTTCGGAGCTCGTCGATCAGTTGCTCAAGCGTGGTCTTGCCAATGAGATTGAGGCAACCATTACCCAGCGCCGCGACGATCTGGGTTCCGACCTTTTCGTCCCTGGCCGTGCCGAGGAGAACCCACTCGCCGCCGATCGCCGCCGCCACGCCAGCGAAACGCTCGGGCAACCAGCACTTTGCCGGACCGTATTCGGCCCCGGGACAAAGTCCGATTCTTTCCGGGGCGGGAGTCGCGGGCGAGGGCGGCTCCAGAGCAATTTCACCCAGCTCGGCATCCACGCCTAACGAACGGGCGAGATTGAGATAATGTTCCACCTGATGCAGCGGTGGTCCTTTGCGTTCAACGGGACGCACCATCTGGTTCAAGAGCCAGCGCCGGCGATGCCCCGCGTACCCCACCCGGCGCGGAATACCGGCCAGCCGGAGCTCGAGCGCGACGCGCAATGAGTTCGGAAAAACGATCCCGACATCGAAAGCCGGCTCCCGTTGCAAGACGCGTGCGGCCGACCAGAGCGACTTCTTGCCTAACGAAAGCACGACATCAACCTCCGGCACTAGCCGCCAGACGGCTGCAAGTTTCTCCGGCGTCAGCAATGTGATGTGCGCATCCGGCCGGCCGCGTTTGATCGCGCGCACTGCCGGAATGCTGATCACGGAATCGCCCAGCCAGTTGCTCCCGCGAATGAGAATTCTGAACGGCTTCAAATCCTTGGGCTCAAGAGTCGGTGGCAGATAGAGCCCCCGTTTGTATTTGCTCAGGAGCCAGTTGGGACGCGGTGTTTTCCAGCGATTGTGCACCCAGAACCAATCCTCGGGAGCGCCCCGAATCTCGTCGGCGATCATGGCGTTCACCTTTAAGGTCAGCGTCTCCAGGGTGTCGTCGGGCTGATCGCTTGGCGGGCGAAATATCATCCGCCACTTTGCGGGCCCGGCGGTAAAAAGGGGCGCGGCAACGAGAGCGGCGCCGGTCCGTTTGCAAAGCAGCGCGGCCAGTGGCGAAGTCGAGGCCAGCCGCCCAAAGAACGGAGTCCAGAGGCCGTGATCGCCGGCGTGCTGGTCACTTAGGATCCCGATCATGCCGCCGCCGCGCAAGAGCCGGATGGCTTCGGCAAAGCCTTCGCTCCGATCGAAAAGTTCGATCCCAAAACGGGCGCGCTGTCGCCTAACGAATCGATCGAGATAACGATTGCCGAGTTTTTGATAAACCGTGCTGAGGCGGGTGTAGCCAAAATGATAGGGTGGGAATTGCGCGATCAACTCCCAGCTGCCGAGATGGCTGAGCACGAGGACGACCGGTCTTCCCCGGCGCAGTTGGCGGTGCACTTCGTCTGCCCCCTCGACCTCGACACGCGCCGCGACCTGCTCGACCGACATCGAGTTGAGCTTCATGCCACTGAGGAGATTGGCGCCGAGATTTTGAAAATGGCGCCGAACGATCCGGTCCTTTTCTGTCGCCGATTTTTCTTCGCCGAAGGCAATCTCGACGTTGCGGCGCGCCAACCGGCGATAGTTGGGCAGGCACAACCAGGCGAGAAAACCGAGCGTCTTTCCGAGGGAAAAAACGACCCGCAGAGGCAGCGCGGTGATCAATCCCAGCGCGGCGCGGTAGAAGAGGTAAACGCAAAAATCGACCATGCTGGGCAGCCGCCGAAGACGTGGAACGAAGGCAGCAACAGCGTAATTTTGCCTGCGAGCGGCTGCAATCATTATAATGTGCTCCCGTGCAGCCGCGAATCTTCCCGACGATCCGTTCCGATTTCGCGCGCCTCATCGCGCGCAAATTCGCGCCCGCCCGGCTTCTCTTCGTTGGGAACGAAGCCGCCCAATTCAGTGAGCAAGGCCGGAAGGACGGCCTCGAGAGCACCAGACTGCTCCGAGATCGCCGAACTCGACACGCTTCGGCAGGAAGGAGGCGGGCCACGCTTTGACCTCGCCATTTGGTTTTATCCGCCCGAGATCGAGTCGACCAACGACGGTCCAGTCCTCGAGCGCCTAACGAAACTGACGGATAACCTCGTCCTCATTCCCGGAGCGGGGGCAGACGTCGCGAAACGACGTCCGCGCCTGGTGATTCAACTGGCCAGTCTGGGTTTTTTCCCAAATTACGAATGCGACATGGTCGAGATCGAGCCCGGAGCTGTGCGGTTGACTCGGAAAACAGCCGATTCCATCGACACACTCCTGCCGGCAGTGGAAACCGGCTTCGCGCGGATCAATGCCCAGTTCCGCCGGATGCGCCGCACCTTGCGAACCCGGATGTCGGAGCTGGAAGCGGCCGACCGCCACATCGCGCGACTCGAGGAAAAAGTGCTCAAGCTCAAGCAGGCGAAGCGAGATCTGAAACAGCTCAGGGTGGAAAAACAGGCGCTGCGAAAATCGCCCGAGCGCAAAATCGGTCAGGTCATTCTCGCGCCTTACCGCTTGCCGCAAAAACTGATTCGCGAAGTGCGCAAGCGCCTGGGGGGTCCGGTGGCGCCGAAAAATCGGGCTCTCACGCCTAACGAATACCAGAAATGGTTCGAACGCCATCGCGTTACGCCCGCACAGGCGGCGGCGCTTCGGACGGAAGCGCGCACCTTCACGAGTCGACCGCTCGTCAGCATCATCACCCCTGTCTTCAATACCCCCGTCCCCTGGCTGGAGGAAGCGGTCGCCTCCGTCGAACAACAGGCATATGAAAACTGGGAGCTGCTCCTGGTCGACGACGCCTCCACCAATCCCGCGACGCGCGAGGCCTTGCGCAAGGTCGAGCGGCACGATCCGCGGATTCGGGTCTTCCGCCTGGAAAAAAAGAGCGGAATCTCGGCCGCCTCAAACGTCGGAATCGAAGCGGCGCGCGGAACGTGGATGAGCCTTCTCGACCATGATGATGTGCTCGAGCCGGATGCGCTTTTTCAGACGGTCAAACTCCTGCAACAACATCCCGACGCGGATCTGATCTACTCCGACGAGGACAAGTTGACTGAGGACGGATTCGAAGCGCCCATGTTCAAGCCCGATTGGTCGCCGGATTTTTTTCTTTCTTACAACTACCTCTGTCACTTCACGACCATCCGGCTGGCGCTTGTGCGCGATCTCGGCGGCTTTCGATCGACCTACGATTTCGCGCAGGACTACGACCTCTTTCTCCGCTTGATGTCACTCACCAACCGCATCCATCACGTGCCGCGCATCCTTTACCATTGGCGGCGGAGCGAGGGTTCTACCTCGACCAACATTCGTTCGAAACCGAACGCACTTGAGGCGGCGCGCCGCAGCCTGAGCGATTTCCTCGCGCGCGACCAGCAGCCCGGTCATGTTGCGATCGATTGGAACACGCACGGCTTCCGCATCCGGCGACACCTGAAGGAAGAGAAGAAGATTTCCATCATCATCGCAACGCGCGACCGCATCGATCTGCTGGCGCGCTGCATCGCTAGCGTGGAAGTGAAGACCTCCTACGAAAATTACGAAATCGTTCTGGTCGACAACGACAGTCAATCGGAGGAAGCGCGCGATTTTTTTCGAGATTTTCCCCATCGCCTCCTGCACTACGAGGGACCTTTTAACTATTCCGCGATCAATAATTTCGCGGTCGAGAATACGGAGGCCCCGTGGCTGCTCTTCTTAAACAATGACACCGAAGTCATTTCCAGCGGATGGCTCACGGCGATGGCCGAGCATGTCCAGCGTCCGGAAGTTGGCGCGGTCGGCGCGCGCCTGCTTTTCCGGGACGAAACGATCCAACATGCGGGTGTGGTCCTCGGGGTGCGCGGGATGGTGAAGCACGCCTTCTACCGCTTTCCGGCGGAGTCGCCCGGGGTCTGCCGTCAATTGCAAGTGACGCGCAACTACAGCGCCGTCACCGGCGCCTGTCTCCTCACCCGGCGCGCAGTCTTCCAAGAAGTCGGGGGCTTTGATGAAGAGCATCTGCCGGTCATCTTCAATGATGTCGATCTCTGCCTTAAAATGCGCCAGGCTGGTTACTTCATTGTCTACACACCATTTGCCAAACTCTACCACGACCAGTCTGCTTCCCGCCGCGCGAGCGTGGAACCGAGCGAAGCGGCGGTCCTGCGCGAACGCTGGCCGGAGATGGTCGCGCACGATCCTTTTTACAACCCGAACCTTTCCCGCGAGCGTGCCGATTTTTCGTTAGGCGAATAATGCCGCCTTTTTCCTAATGAAGCAAAACCATGACAATTGGCAGGGGCTGGAGCCGGCTGCGCGCCGCGCGCTGCAGCTACGCGATTACCGCGTGCGTTCATTTGCCGAGCAGATCACCGAGATCGGCGTCGACGCCGGCAAACTCACCAAGGCCAACCGAAGCGTGCCGGAGATCGCCGCCGTCTGGATCCCGGGCGTAGAGGTGTACGCGCGCACGATTTACCCGCAACGGCATCGCGGATCGTTCGGCGAATTCGCGCGACGTGATGAAGGACCTCTGGCAAGGATCGGTCTCTGGCCGCAGCAATGGTCGGCCGCGCGGATGTTCGCGCAGACAGCGAAAGGTTTTCACGTTCATCCGCCGAGCGTGCCGGACGGCACCTCACCGGACGAATGGTTCCGGCGTCTCTTTCTTGATGAGCCGGAAAATTTTTCACTGCGCCCTTACGAGGAGGAGCAATGGGATGTGATGTTTTTCGTGCAAGGGTGCGCTGAAATGATCCTGCGCGAAGCGCGCGCCGGTCTGCCGGGCCGGACGATGCGACTCTTCATTGACGGTGATGACCATCGCGGGCCTAACAATGCCGCAATTGTCATTCCGCCGGGCGTGGTGCACGCCATCCGGGTCGAGGGCTCGGAGGATTTGATCATGGTTTACGGCACGAGCACTTCGTTCCGCGCCGAGTCTGAAGGTCGGATCGCGAGCGAGGTGGAGACGGCGGCGCTGCCGGAATCGTGGCAGAAGTTCCTCTCATGAATCTGAATGTGGGAGGGGTCTTTGAGCCCCGATCAGGAAACGCGCTCCAAGAGATGGGGGCACAAAGGCCCCTCCCAAGTTGAAGCGGCGCTTTGACCCCGCGGAACCGGAATGGATGGATCGGCCGCAGCCGGTTTCGGCGGAGCTGATCTCTGACCTTAGGAATCTGCGCACGCTCAATCGCTACTTTGGCAGTTACCGTCTGGTACGACATTTCTTGCAACGCTGGCTTCGGCCTAACGATAACCTGCGCATGATCGATCTCGCCACCGGCTCGGGCGACATCCCGCGACTGGTGGTGGAGTTCGTCCACAGGATCGGCGCCTCGGTGTGGATCGACGCGGTGGATTTGCAGGCATCGACGATCCGGATTGCGCAGGACCTAAGCAAAGGATTTCCCGAAATCCATTATCACTGCGCGGACATACACAGCTTCGGGAGCGCGCAATCGTACGACCTCGTGCTCTTTTCCCTCGCCCTGCACCATTTTACAACGGAAGAAGCGATTGTGCTGCTCCGCCGTTGTCGCGAACTTTCCCGGGGCAATGTGCTGGTGGCGGATTTGCGTCGGGGCCGCTGGGCGAAGTTTGGCGTCGATCTGATGACCACGTTTGCTTTTCGCGAAGCGATGACGCGAAACGACGCGCGCGTCTCGATGGAACGCGCTTTTTCTTTTCGTGAGCTTTCCGAACTCGCGCACGCCGCCGGATGGCGCAACTTCGGGCATCGTCGCTTTCGTTTTGCCCGGCAGGCGATTTGGTTGGAACGTCCCCGGCCGCGATGAGGATCCTTTCCACCGTTGCCGAACTGCGTGCGGACCAGCGCAACCAAAGGCGACGCCGCGTTTTGGTTCCGACGATGGGAGCTTTACATGCGGGGCATGTTTCACTGATTCGCCTCGCACGGAAAAGCGCAGGCCCGAAAGGCGAAGTGGCGGTGAGCATTTTCGTAAACCCGTTACAATTCGAGCCCGGGTCCGATTTTTCTCGCTATCCGCGACCGGAAGCGGCGGACGAGGAAGTCTGCCGCGCGGAGAGAGTGGACCTGATCTTTCGTCCCCTGCCCAACGAGATGTATGCCACGGATCGTTCCACCTTCGTGGAGGAAACGGCCCTTTCCGAACCGCTCTGCGGCGCCTCGCGGCCGGGCCATTTCCGCGGGGTCTGCACGGTCGTGACAAAGCTGTTTCATCTCCTCGCGCCGGAAGCGGCTGTTTTTGGCGAGAAGGATTTCCAGCAACTGGCGATCATTCGCCGGATGGTGCGTGACCTCGATTTCCCGATTGAGATTATCGCCGGTCCGATCGTCCGTGAACGGGATGGTCTCGCCCTAAGCTCGCGCAACCAGTATCTCAGTGCGGAAGAACGCACCCAGGCACCGGTGATTCGGGACGCACTACTCGTTGCGGCGAACTCGTCCGAGAAATCCTCTGAAGAGGTCCTCACGACGGCGCGTAAGAAAATCGCGTCGGCGCCCCTCGCCCGGATCGATTACGCGGAGATCGTCGGGGCGGATGACTTGCAACCGCGCCTAACGATTGAGCCCCGTTCGCTTCTCGCGGTCGCGGTCTTTTTTGGCAGGACCCGGCTGATCGATAACATTCTCCTCGGATGAGGCAGTTTGATTTCGTCGTGATCGGGAGCGGGATTGCCGGTCTGACGTTTGCGATCAAGGCGGCGAAGCACGGCCGGGTGGCGATTATCACCAAGCGCAAAGGCGTGGACTCGAACACTGCCTGGGCGCAGGGCGGTGTGGCCTGCGTAACGAGCGGGGAAGATTCCTTCGAGCTGCACATTCGCGACACGCTCGAGGCGGGGGCGGGCCTGTGCGATCCGGTCGCGGTCGAGACGGTGGTGAAGGAAGGCCCGGCGAGGGTTCGTGAACTGATGGAACTCGGCTTGCACTTTGACGAGAGGGATGTCTCCGGGCATCGCGAGCTCGACCTCGGGCGCGAAGGCGGCCATTCGAAACGCCGCGTCCTCCATGTGCACGACCTCACCGGCTACGAAATCGAGACGACACTCCTCCGCGCGGTCCAGAGTTTGCCGGAGATTGAGCTGCTCGAGAATCACGTCGCGGTCGATTTGATCACGGCGGCGAAACTTGGCTTTGCGACCGAGGATCGTTGCCTCGGGGTTTACGTGCTCGATGAAATTTCCGGCGTGGTGGAAACCATTCGAACCGATCGCCTGGCCCTCGCGACCGGCGGATGCGGCAAGGTGTATCTTTACACGACCAACCCCGCCATCGCGACCGGCGACGGCGTGGCGATCGCGTGGCGAGCCGGCGCGGTTATCGCCAACATGGAGTTCATTCAGTTTCATCCCACCTGCCTCTTTCATCCGCAGGCGACCTCGTTCCTGATTTCCGAAGCCGTGCGCGGCGAGGGTGGAATTTTGCGCAACAGCAAGGGTGAGGATTTCATGGCGCAGGCGCACCCGAAAGGCGCGCTGGCGCCGCGCGATATCGTCGCCCGAGCGATCGATGCCGAGATGAAACGCTCCGGGGCGCAATGCGTTTATCTCGATATCACCCACCAGCCGCGGGAGTTTTTGAAGGAACGGTTTCCCCACATCTTCGAGACCTGCCTGCGTTACGGAATCGATATGGCGAAGCAGGCGATCCCGGTCGTGCCAGCGGCCCATTATCAATGCGGCGGAATTAAGACCAACATGGATGGCGCCACGAGCCTGCCGGGATTGTATGCGATCGGCGAGGTGGCTTGCACCGGGTTGCATGGAGCGAACCGCCTCGCGAGTAATTCACTCCTGGAAGGATTGGTCCTGGCTCACCGGGCGTGTGAGGCGCTCGTCAGGGTCAGACCGCCGGCGCACCCAGCCGGCTCCGTTTCGCTGCCGGAATGGAAAGCCGGCGATGTCCAGGACGTCGACGAGCTGGTCGTGATCTACCACAATTGGGACGAAATCCGGCGCCTGATGTGGGACTACGTCGGCATCGTGCGCACTGACAAGCGGCTTCAGCGGGCAAACGCGCGTTTGCGCAATCTGCAGCGCGAGATTCAGGAGTTTTACTGGAATTTCCGCGTCACGGTCGATCTTCTCGAGCTGCGCAACCTCGCCACCGTTGCCGCTCTAATCGTCGATTCGGCGCTCAGCCGGAAGGAAAGTCGCGGCTTGCATTATACGATGGATCATCCCCTAATGAGGGATGATCTCTTTCGTCAGGACACACTTCTCAGCCGAGGTTAAGCGTTGCTGGAACGGATCGTGCTAAAAAGGAAGTGATGAAACTGGCTTGCCTGCGCGGTCAAACTGGCTAGAACGAAAGACGAGAATGCTGGCGCGATACGCAAAAATCCTGGCTCTCACGGTAACTTGCGGCACGCTGGCCGCGACAAGTTCCCGGGCCCAATCACCCTACGAGAGTAGCGCCGACTTCGCGAAATATGCGATGAAATTGCGCGCACAGGCGCTCTTGAAAGTCGAACCACAAGTCTTCATCCCTACGACTTCGCGCTTTTCCACTTCTCGTTATCCGTGGAAGACGGACATCGTCACAACCATTTTCTGGATCGGCGAGCAACCGACCGCGAACAATCCGGTGCCGAATCACAAGAGCTCGTGGGACTCGGAATGGGCGCGCAACTACGGCGGCTACGACAACCCGGACCCGTCGCGGCGGCATGACTACATCCCGATTAACTTCGCCCCGCGCCAGAACCCGTTCTATTGCGCGTTGCCCTACAACGATGTCTCGCACGGGCAATTCAAGCCCGAGGCCCCGATTGTGGTGCCCTGGTTTCGGCAGGCATTCGTGCAGCAGGGGCATTCGGTCTGCAAAGATCGCTGGGTCGCGATTCGCCACGGCAACCGGGTTTGCTACGCGCAGTGGGAGGATTGCGGACCCTTCCGTACCGATCACTACCAATACGTCTTCCGCAACGAGAGGCCAAAGCCAAACCTGAACCATGGAGCGGGGCTCGATGTCTCGCCCGCGGTGCGCGACTACCTTGGGCTTGGTCCGTTGTCGCTAAACGATTGGCAGTTTGTCGAAGTACGCGACGTGCCACCGGGGCCATGGCGGAACTATGGCGACAACAACAATTTCGTCATCGCCCGGCGCCAGACCGAGCAGCGTTTAGCCGAGCAGTACTCGACGAAATCCAAGGCGAAGAAGCAGCGGTAGAGACGGCTGTGCAGCCTGCGGGTCTCGTGCAGAGTGGGATTTTTTTTGGAATCACATGGCCGGGGTTTGCCTAACGGCGCAGTTTCTCGCGGCTGACGCCACCGCCTCTAAACCGTCGCTGGTCAGCGGGTGCGGCGCAGCTCAACCGATAAATCCGCAAAGATCTTTTCGAGCTCGCGCACTCGATCCAGGAGTGGATCGTAGCGCTTGTGCTCCGCTGCGCAGAAGGCGCGAAGCGGTTGGAAAACGGAGCTGATCTCGGCGTAGAAAAGATCGATCGCATGCCGCAGTTGCTGCTCGATCGCCGCGACCAACTCCGCCCGTTTTGCTTCCATTTGGCGATGGTATTCGGCGAGAACTTTTCGGCGACGCCCGAAGGCGACAAACGTGCCCACCGCAGCCGCCGAAAGCGCGACGATCCCGGTCACATCCGCCACCGCGGCACTGCTCATAGCGGCAATCAAGGTCACGATTCCGCCCGCGGCGGCGAGACCCGCCGGGAGCCGCAACCAGGTTGCCGTCTCGCGGAACATTCGTTCGAGTTCCGCTTCCATGCCGCGACCGGCGATGCGCTCCACGAGCGTGAGTTCGATCGATTGCAGCAGCTCGCGCCGCTGCCGCGCGAAATCGGGCATCGTCTGAATCATTTGCAGCCGCGTGTCGCCTTTGAATTGACTCTCGATGGTGTCCAGTAGTTGCGGCCAAAGGCTGCGCAGATCCGTCTCGAGCAACTGGAGCGCGTTCTCGACCTCCGGCTGGATCAAATCGCGCATCTTGCCTTCGAGATCAGCCTGAAATTTCTCCTGCCACTCCGATTTCCCGAAGACAAGCCGCAAGGTGCGCCAGAAAGAGAGATTGCGCTCGAGCAACTGTTGCCCCTCGGTTTCGCAACGCCGGCAGGCCTGCTCTATCCCGCGCAGGAAACCGCCGACTTGCCGCAACGTTTGTTCTTTTCGCTCGGCAAGGATCCCGTCCAAGCGGATGAGGTGCGCTTCGTCCCGCACAATTGTCTCGAGAATATTGTGCACGCGCGCGGCGTTGTCGGCGAGAATTACCGTCGCCGTCTGGCAGGTCGTGATGAGCTTGGGCAGACCGTGCTTCGATTCATCTACCATCCGGTTAACGTGCTGTTCGAGCGCCGCCAGGCGGCTCTCGTTCCAAAGCCGCTCTTTATCGATAGCGGAGGTGCGGGCGAGAAATGCTTTCCTCCCGGAGACGGCAAAGATCGGCGGGATGAAGCCGAGCCTCTGGCTGGCAGTCTCACGAAGGTGCTGCTCGATCACTTCGACTTCCCTCGCTTCGCGCAAATCGGCCTGCTGAAGAACAAAGACGACGTTCTTGAGCCATTTTTGATGCACAAAGCGAAGTAGCTCCCAGGCGGAGGCCCCCCACGGGTTAACCACCGAGAAGACAAAAAGAACGAGGTCGGCGCGCGGAATGAAATTCTCCGTGATCGTCTGGTGCTCGGCGACCATCGTGTTCGTGCCGGGCGTATCGACGATGTTGAAGTCATGTAGGAATGTGATCGGCTGATAGCGCTCCGTGACATGCGCCGAGACATCGATTGTTTGTTCGCGAGGGCCGTATTTGAAAATATAAATGCGATCCGTCGCCGGCAGCACGTCCACCTTGCAGAATTCCTGACCAAAGAGGGCGTTAAGCAGGGTCGATTTGCCCGCCTTCACTTCGCCCATAATGACGAAAAGCAGGGGCTCGCGAACGTCCTGAAGCAGGTTCTGCAGGGTATCGAACATGCCCGGCTCACGCTGCATGTTGGTCGCCAATTTGAGCAGGGAGGAGAGGGCCGTCTCGGTGCGAGTGCGAAACTGAAGATAGACGTCGGCCAGCATGCCGCGCGCTACGGAGTCGTTAGGCTGGGCGCGGGCGAGGTCGGCGGCGGGCTGCTCGCCGGCGAGGCAAGCGGGGTTGGGCCCTCCGAGCCGGTTTGCTTCGGCGTCATTGGCTTTCCCATCGCGATCAACTCGGAGACTGTGACAAACTTGAAGCCCCTGGCCTGGAGTTCGTCGAACGTCTCCGGCATCGCCTTGATCGTACCGGGATGAATGTCATGGGAGAGAACGATGGAGCCCGGTCGCGTTTCCTTTACGATGCGGCTTGTTATAACGGCCGGGCCCGGCCGTTTCCAATCGAGCGGATCTACGTCCCAAAGAATGATGCGATAACCGAATTCGGCGTTGATCCATTGTTTCTGCCGCGCGGTAATCGAGCCGTAGGGTGGCCGCATCAGGACCGGGCGACCGCCAATCGCGTCCCGAATCGCATCGTCGGTTTTTTGCAGCTCCGCCCGGACCCTGGCATCCGACATTTTCGCGAAAGCGGGGTGCGACCAGCTGTGGTTGCCAATCTCGTGTCCTTCGCGCACCGCCCGTTGCAGGATCTCGGGATGCTTAACCACATTTTCGCCAATGACGAAGAAAGTCGCGTGGATGTGATGCTGGGCCAGGATGTCGAGCAACTCTGGGGTCAATTTTTCGCTCGGACCGTCATCAAAAGTCATCGCGATAAAGGACCCGTCGACATGCACCGCGCTGTAGCTGATGGCCGGAGTCGCGGTCGCCGCGCTCGCAGCCGGCCCGGGGGCTTTCGTCTCAGGCGCCGCAGGTGTCTGCGCCGTGAGGCATCCGGCGAGGCCTAGAAAAAACGAATAAGTAGCAAAGGAACGAATAAAAACGAAGCGCGACAGTTTCACGGGATCGAGATTTTGGCTGTACCTAGCAGACAGGGCACTCAACGCAAGAGAACGGGTTTTAGGTCGGGACCCAGTAAAAGTCAGTGTGCCGTGGCAATCAACCTGCTTTTAAGGAACGCGGAGGTGAGTCACTCTCTCATTGTGTCCAAATTACGGCCCGCTCTGCGAGAGAATCGTGGCCTAAGAAAGCTTCTCCTGAAGACATGAAAATTTTGCTGATTGAGGATCATCCCGAGAGCCGGCGCAATTTGTGTCGTCTGATCGAAAAGCGCGGGCACGAAGTGGTCGCCTGCGGCAGTGCCGAGGAAGCGGAAACCGAGCTGGTACGCGAGAAGTTTCCCTTCCTCATTCTCGACTGGATGTTGCCAGGGAAGAGCGGTGTGGAGCTTTGTCGGATCCTGCGCGCGCAGCAGAATGGCGACGAAATGTATATTCTTCTCGTCACTGCCCGGGCGGATGCGGAAGACCTCGAGCAAGCGCTCGCGGCGGGCGCGAACGATTATCTCACCAAGCCGCTTGACGCCCGGCGCCTGAGCGTGCGGCTTTCGGTCGCGGAACGGCACATCCGTGAATTGCAGGAACGCAACCAGAGCCGGATCGCGCTCCAGCAATCGGCTCGGCGCATGTCCGACATTCTGGAAAAAACAAGCGATGGCTTTTTCGCCCTCGACTCGAAGTGGAATTTCACCTACCTAAACGCGAGAGCGGAGCAGATGCTCGGAGCGAAGCGCGAGACTTTGCTCGGTCAAAATCTTTGGGAAAAATTCCCGCATCTCGGCGGCACAATCTTCGAGGAGAATTACCGAAAAGTGATGAGCGACCAGGGCGCGCTCCAATTCGAAGCGCTCAACGGCGACGGCAAGTCGTGGTTCGAAGTTCACTCCTATGCGAGCGGAGAGGGAATGTCCGTCTTCTTCCGCGATATCACGGAGCGGAAGCGGACGGAGGATGAGCGCCTGACGAAGAGCAAGCTCGAGTCGTTAGGCACACTCGCCGGCGGCATTGCGCATGACTTGAACAACATTCTAACCGTCATCTCCGGCAACATTGGCCTTGCCCAACTCGACGTGCCGAGCCACAGCGGCAACCTGCTTTCCTTCCTCGCCAAGGCAGGACAGGCGGCCCAGCACGCCGCCCGCCTTTCCAACCAGCTTCTCACCTTCTCGAAGGGCGGCGCGCCCTTGAAAAAAGTTTGCTCGATCTCGGACCTGCTCCAGCACACGGCCGAATTTTCCCTGCATGGCTCGAAGTTGCGGGCCGCGATCGAGATCGAGGACCATCTCGGCAAAGCCGAAATCGACGCCGGCCAGGTCGAGCAGGTGATCAACGCTTTGATGATCAACGCACGGGAGGCGATGCCAAGCGGCGGCTGCGTCCACGTCTGCGCTGAGAATGTGGAGATCGAAGAAAGCAGCGGGCTGCCGCTCGAACCCGGCCGTTACGTCAAGGTCGCGATCACCGATCATGGCCCGGGGGTGCCCGGCGATCTGACGGGAAAGATCTTCGATCCCTACTTTACGACCAAGCCTTCCTCAAGCGGTCTCGGCTTGGCGATCAGCTATTCGATAATCCGCAAACATGGCGGCTTTCTCCACCTCGAGAACGGCTCGCCAGACAGGACCACCTTCGCTTTCTATCTCCCCGCGGCAACCGGCAGGGTCGTAAGCGATCCGCTTCAGCCTAACGACCGCTCCTTTCACTTCAATCAGCAGCGCATCCTCGTGATGGACGACGAATCCGCGATTCGCGAACTGACTGCTCAGCTTCTCGGGACGATGGGTTATGAAGTGACCGCAGTGCCGGACGGCTCGGAGGCGGTCCGGATCTATGAGCGGGCAGCGCGCAAGGGAGAGAATTTTCGTGCCGTGATTCTCGACGCCACCGTTCGCGGTGGACTGGGTGGGGTAGAAACCATCGAGCGCTTGCGTAGCATCGACCCAGAAGTGACCGCGATCATTTGCAGCGGCTACTCCGACGAAGCCGCGCTCTCGGAATTTCTTTCCTACGGGTTTCGCGGCGCGTTGCCCAAGCCCTTCACGCGGCGCGAGCTGGCGGACGCGGTGCAGAAGGCGCTGGCGGAGACGACGCAGAATTAGCCGAGAAACTCGTTAGGCGAATCTAACCCTTCGGCAGCTTCCTCAGCTCGTTGATGAAGGCTTCCGGTCCGCCCGGCATGTAACCAAGCAGGCCGATTTGTTTGCCCTCGCTGTTTAAGACCACAATCGTCGGGAATCCCGCGACCTGGTAGCGCTGCGCCAGTGCTTGGTTCTGCTGGCGCACTTCGCTGCTCAGCGCCCGGGCACGCGGGAAATCCGCGGTCATGAGGACGAGA
This sequence comes from uncultured Verrucomicrobiae bacterium, assembly GCA_963776615.1. Lineage (GTDB taxonomy): Bacteria > Verrucomicrobiota > Verrucomicrobiia > Chthoniobacterales > UBA10450 > Palsa-1392. The sequence goes on along the minus strand of CAVZNJ010000020.1, from coordinate 66,535 downwards.
TTGTCCTTCGCGTACTGCTCAAACTCCGGTTTGGAAAAAACTTCCGCGTGCAGCACCTTGCACCACGGGCACCAGTCGGAGCCGGTGAAATCGATCAGGAGCAACTTGTGACTGGCTTTCGCTTCTTCCTGGGCCTGGTGGAAATCGGTCAGCCAGTTCGCATCCGCCCACGCCAAAGGGAGGCCGAGAAGACCAGAAGCAGCCAAGAGAGCGGCAAAACGTAGGATTTTCACGTGAAACCTTTCGGCGAAAGGCGTGGTTTGCGCAAGAGGAGCACACCGGCGCACTTCAGTACACCGGCGCGCCCGCGAGCAGGCAGACTGCTCGCGGGCGTGCAAAAAAAGTTGCCCGACACGGCCTTCAGGCCGGATCGAGTCGTTAGGCAAACCCGCTTACCTGAGGTGTCCCGAGACGAGCTTGGTCATCTCGAACATGCTCACCTGGCTCTTGCCATTGAAGACCGGCCGCATGTTTTCGTCCGCATTGATTTGCGTCCGTTTCTTTTTGTCCTGCAGGCCGTTCTTCTTGATGTAGTCCCAGAGCTTCTTTGTCAGCTCAGAGCGTGGCAGCGGTTTCGAGCCAACGATCGCGGACAGTTTCTCATCCGGCTGAACGGGCCTCATGAAAGCGGCGTTCGGTTTGCGTTTAGAGGGTGTTTTCTTGGCTTTGGTTTTGGGCATAAAAGCTGATTAATCGCTTGGCAGCGCGAGAGCAATACTAATTTTTCGCCTCTGAGAAATTTTTCCCGCCCACCGTCGGAGTTCGCCGCACGACGAACGCCGCCAGATCATCCGCCAAAGGCTGGCCATTTCCCGGCGCGATTCGCTTCAGAATTCTCTCGAGCAACTCCTGCGCATTTCCATCGGCTCCGCCCAGCAGCGCCTGCAGGTGTCCCGGCGTCCAGCGCCCCGCGTCCTTCCCGGAAGGCACATAGAGTCCGTCCGTGTAGAGAAAAAATCCGTCGCCCGGCTGCAAGTCGATCGTCGTTTCCTTGAAAACGGAACCCTCAAGCAAGCCTAACGGCGGTGCGATCGACCGGACCGATTCCGCGGCCGCCCCATGGCGCAGCACGATGAGCGGTGGATGCCCCGCTCCCACCACGCTTAGCCGACCGCTCTCCGCATCGAGCGCCACGCACATCGCGGTCATGAAGGAGCGTCCGGCAAATATGCTGCGGAAATCATTGTTGACCGCCTCCATGATTTCCGCCGGCCCCGCGTGCTCCGCGCTACCGTGGTGGAAGAGCAATTTCGCCAAGGTCGTGAGCAAGGCTGCCGCGGCGCCATGCCCGGTCGCGTCCGCGATCCAGAATAGAGTGCGCCGATCCGTCATCTTGAACCAGCCATAGATGTCGCCGCCCACCTGGATGACCGGCCGATAAACGGTTGCGACTTCCCAACCCCCCAATTGCGGTGGTTTCTGCGGGATGAGCGATTGCTGCGTCAGGCGCGCCGCCTCCAGGTCGCCCTCCAGGTTTTTGCGCCACGCTTCCAGTTCATCATTCTGCTGCTGCAACTGCCGGCGGAGCGATTGCAGCCGCAGCTGTGTTTCGATCCTTGCCTGCAGGACCGGCAGGCTGATCGGTTTCGTGACAAAGTCATTCGCGCCCGCCTCGAGACAACGCACCTCGCTTTCCTCCCCGCGATCTCCGGTCAGCATGATGATCGGCACTTGCGCAACGGCCGCGTTCCTGTGCGCGCGCAAGCGAGAGAGCACTTCGGCACCGCTGAGTTCCGGCATGTGAAAATCGAGTAAAAGAAGCGCCGGCATTTCCGCCTGCAACATGGCCAACGCCTCCGACCCACTCGCGCTTTCACGGCACGCGTACCCCGCCTCGCTCAGCGCTCGCACGAGCATTCGCCGGCTGGCGCGATCGTCATCGACTACGAAAATTACTTCTTTCTTCTGTTCCATCGTTTTCGTCCGGTCCGGCGAGGAGTGGCCGCGATTTGGTATTTTTCTCGGAAACGCCCTCGCCATTGCTAGGACAACAAATATTCTTTGTCACTTCCGGCCTAATGAATTAAAAAATGGGCAGACCGTCCACCGCCGCAACCGTATGAATAAATCGATCTCGCTCGCCCTCTTCACCGCCCTTTTTGTCGCTGCCTGTTCCGAACCGGAGCCGCCCCCGCGGCGTCAGCACGCTACGACCTACTCGGCGCCCGAAGCGGAATACCCGCCGGCCCAGCAACCCTTCCAGCAACCGACACCAACTCCGACGCCGCCGGATTACATCGCAGCCCAACCTTCGCCGTCACCGGCCGCGACCGCGGGAACGGTCAAACAAACCAAGGGCGACATCCCGTATGGCATCCCCGTGCCAAACAAGCCGGGCTTTGTCACCAGCCCGTACGCGCCCAACCAAGGCTACGTCGATGTCCGTGGCTTCCCGCCCGGAACCGAGGTGCGCGATCCCTACACGAATAAAATCTTTCTCGTTCCCTGACGAGTTCGATTTTCTCTCGTTGGCTACTGCGCTGAGATCGGCCTCGCCTGATCTGCGCCGACGCGCTGGACATTTGCCTGCAACTTGGGATTCTTCTCCTCGCTTCACTGGATGGCCGGCGATCGGCGCTGCTTCAATTCATGGATGAACTTCGGATAAAACCTGCGCCGCGGATCGAAACGGAGATCACCGTTTCGGGTGACAAGAGCATTTCGCATCGGGCGGTCATGATCGCATCGCTGGCGAACGGCCCCTGCGTTCTGCGCGGCTTTTCGCGCAGCGTCGACTGCATGAACACAGTGGTCGCGATGCGCGCGCTCGGGATCAAGATCGAGCAGCCCGAGCCGGAAGTACTCATCGTGCACGGCAACAAGCGCAAGCTCTTCGCACCCGGCGACGCCATCAATTGCGGCAATTCCGGCACGACCATGCGACTGCTCGCCGGGATCCTGGCCGGTCAGCCTTTCGAGAGCCGGCTCGTCGGCGACGGCTCGCTTTCGAAACGCCCAATGGGCCGCATCCTTGAGCCACTTCGCATGATGGGGGCGAACATCGAGGCCGAAGGCGAGCACGATACCGCACCATTGCGGATCGAAGGCGCGCCGCTACACGGCATCAAGTATTCGTTGCCCGTGGCGAGCGCGCAGCTAAAGAGCGCGCTGCTTTTTGCCGGCCTCTTCGCCAAAGGAAAGACCACGGTGCACGAACCGGTCCCGACGCGGAATCACACCGAGCTGATGCTAAATTATTTTCTCGTTCGCACCCACAACGACGAGGAAGGGGTGAGCGTCTTCGGCGATCACGTGCCGGAATCACGCGACTTCAGCATCCCGGGCGACATTTCCTCGGCTGCCTTCTGGCTGGTGGCAGCCGCCGCGCAACCGGGCGGCCACTTGCTGGTTAGGGACGTAGGCTTGAATGACACGCGCACCGGGCTGCTCGGCGTGCTGGTCCGGATGGGCGCGAAAGTTCGAGAAGCGGTTGAAGATGTCGATCAGGTCGAACCGCGCGGGATCGTCGAAGTCACGGGCGCGAATCTGAAAGGCACCGTGATTCAGGGCAAGGAAGTCCCTCAGTTGATCGATGAACTGCCGATTCTCGCCGTCGCCGGCGCGCTCGCCCGCGGCACCACCATCATTCGCCAGGCCCAGGAGTTGCGCGCCAAGGAAACCGATCGCATCGCCGCCATCGCCCACAATCTCCGCTCGATGGGCGCGCAGGTGGTCGAGCTAAATGATGGACTCGAAATTCACGGGCGCGCTCCTTTGCATGGCGCACGGCTTTCCAGTTTTGGCGATCACCGAATCGCGATGGCTTTTGCCATTGCCGGTCTTTTCGCCGAGGGCGATACCGTTATCCATGATGTCGACTGCGTCGCAACCTCGTATCCGGGATTTGAAAAAATGCTGGACGACATCGCCAATCCGAAGGGCTTTCGCACGACCACGCCGGTCATCACTTCCCTTTCGCACACCAGGATAGAAGAGGGATAGGTTCCGCGCGGATCTCGCGATGAAAGCACCTGCCGCGCACACCATCATCGCGATTGATGGCCCGGCTGCCTCCGGCAAAAGCAGCGTGGCGCGGGCACTGGCGCGACGGCTCGGTTTTATTTACGTCAACTCCGGTGCGATGTATCGCGCTGTGACGTGGCTCGCGCTTGAGCGCGGCATTTCCGCTCGCGACACGGCTGCGATCGAACGCCTGATAGAGAAGGCGCCCTTGAGCTCTGAATTGCGTGATCGCGATTCCGTCCTGCTGATCGACCGCATCGATCCCGAACCCTTCCTGCACGAAGACCGCGTAAACAATAACGTCTCGCTCGTCAGCAGCGTCTCGCGCGTTCGCGAAATCCTGGTTGATCATCTCCGTCGTTATGCGGAGACGAACAATCTGGTCATGGAAGGCCGCGACATCGGCTCGGTCGTTTTTCCCGAGACGCCCTTCAAGTTTTACATCGACGCTTCGCCCGAGATTCGCCTGCGCCGGCGCGAGGCGCAGGGCCAGCGCGATCAGATCAGCGCACGAGACGAGGCAGATTCCTCGCGGCGCGCCGCGCCATTGATCATCGCCGAAGATGCGCATGTCATCGACAGCTCTAACCTGACGATCGACGGGGTGGTGGGCGAAATCATTGGCCGGTTGAAACGCAAGGGCCTTACGATCGCGCAGTGAATCCCTGGTACTTCTCGATTTACCATCTCACGCGTTTCGTCGCACGGGTCTTTTTTCGGTTTCGGGTAATTCATCCTGAACGCGTCATCCAGGAAGGCCCAGTCATTCTGGCGATGAATCACCAGAGTTATCTCGATCCTCCGTTTGCCGGTAGCGGCTGCCGGCGCGCGATTTACTTTCTCGCGCGCAAAAGCCTTCTCGACCTCCCGCTGCTCGGCTGGCTTTTGCCCAAGCTCAACGTCATCCCGGTCGACCAGGAAGGCGGCGATCGCAGCGCGCTCAAGGCGATCATCCGCATTCTGCGAGCGAATCATTGCGCGCTTGTTTTTCCCGAGGGCGCGCGGACGCTCGATGGAAATCTCCAGCCGCCCCAGCCCGGGATCGGGTTTGTCATCGCCAAGACTCTCGCGCCGGTGGTGCCGATGCGGATCTTCGGCGCGCATGAAGCGTTACCTCGCGGCGGCGGACGACTGCGCTTTTTTCGGATCACGATCGTGGTTGGCGAACCGCTCTATTTCACTACCGCCGAACTCGAAGGCAATCACCGCGAAGTCTACTCCCGCCTCGCCCAGCGCGTGATGGACGCAATCGCCGCGCTCCGCCTGGAATAGTCGCCAACGACCGAAGTCTGCGGTTTGCGACCCACCCTCCGCCGCCGATATTCCACGATGAATTTGCCCGCCATACCAACCCGCTCACCCAGCGCAACGCGCGCCCCCGCCAGCGGATTGAAGCTCATGGTCGCAATCCTCGTTGTCTTCGCCCTCCTCGCGGTCTATGGACAATGGGAGCATTTTCAGCGACCTCGGATCGAAACGGCGACAATCATCCCCGCGCCCACCGTTTCGCCCTCGCCTTCGCCTAACGACCGCTAACGAGTCGAGAGCGCGACCAGGGGCGTCTTCGCTTCGAATAACCTGGAGACCAATGCCAGGCGAACAATGGGCGCCATCCTGGGTCTCGTGGCGTAAAGGCCACGATTACGCTGGCTGGGCACCGCTCCCGCCTGAGGCGCAATTCGATCGGCGGATCGGCATTCGCAATTGGGCCGATAATTATTACGACATTGGGCCCGGGCAATATGCTTTCGTCCCGACGAACGAGTTCGGCCACCAGCTGCCTCCAAGCGAGATCGTTCCGAGAACGCAACGTCACGATCATCAACCAGACAACCAACGTCACCAACATCACTTACAACAATTCGCTCATCGTTGATCGCGGCCCGAGCTACGACGAACTGCGAGCGCGCAGCCACCAACCAATCGAGCGGCTGCGTCTTGAGCGAACGCAGGACTTCAACGACGAAAGCCCGGTGAGTCGTGGCCAGGTCGTCGCGCTGCCAACGGCCGACTTTCATCCAGCGGAACGCGCGGCGCGTCCAAATCGCGTCGTACGCAACATTGCACAGCCCGAGGTGGAACGCGGCTGGTCGGGAATTCAGGATGTGCAAGCCGCGCAAAAAGCGCGCGCCAGGAGGGAAGCGGAAGGGACTCCGCCACCGAATCTGCCGCCAAAACGGTTCGTTAGGCCGGAAAAGAAAACCCCTGTCCTCCCGCGGCCGACCCCGGGGCAGGATCGTGTCTCCGGCCGTTTCAGCCGCGACCTCGATTTCCATAGGGACACCCCCGCCTGCAGCGCAGCCAGTCGTCACCCCTGCGGCTTCGCCTAAACAGAGTCGGCCGGGCGCCAGACCGCAGCCTTCTGCGAAACCGGTTCGATCGGCGCAGTCGGCCCGACCGAGCCCAACGGAAACCGTCGCTTCGCCCAAAACGGCGAAGCAAGAGGAACGGCAGCAGGAGCAGGAACAGCAGCGGGCCGAACGCGAGCAGAAAATGTTGCAACGCCGGGGCAAAAAAGGAGCAACTCAGCGCTTCGCCGACTTCCAGGGTCGCACCTCAGCAGCCAGCCCCAGGCGCCACTCCTGCCATTCCAGAAGCACCAGACGCCTCCTCACCGAACGAGACGGCACCCGATCGAAGATCAAACAGGAAAACCTGGAAGAATGAACGAAAAGCCAAGGCTGGTCCCAGACCCAACCCTTCCGTCTCCCCCGGGCTAAGCCGACCCTGACGAAATTAACGCTGCGCATGTTTTTGCCTGTTCTCGCGCGCCCCGGAATGAAGGGCCGAGGAATGCCTAACGAGTCTCGGTCGCCAACTTCCGGGCATAGGCAAGCGTATCGATTGCGTCCGGCGTCTTGTCGCGCCGGATCGCCTTGATGCGAGGAAACCGCAAGGCCAGCCCGCTTGCGTGGCGGGTGCTTGGCTGGATGGAGTCAAAGGCGATTTCCAGCACGGTATCGGGTTTCACCTCCAGGTAGCGCCCGCGATCGCTCACCGCATTCTTGCGAAAGTGCACGGTCAATTCCGCGATCTCCCCGTCCGTCAGGCCACTATAAGCTTTGCCGATCGGCAGCAGTTGGCCGCTCGCCTCGTCGCGCACAGCAAAGGTGTAGTCGCTCAGAACCTGATTCCGTTTGCCATGTCCCCGCTCTGCCGCGACCACAACCACGTCGAGCGTCGCCAGCTCCTTCTTTAGCTTGAACCACGAAAGACCGCGCCGACCCGGCGTGTATTGGCTTTCCGGCTCCTTAATCATCAAGCCTTCGTTCGAACGTCGTCGCGCCATCTGAAAAGCCGACTCGATTTCAGCGGCGGAGGTTGCTGCTGAAACTTCCGCGATCTGAAACTGCGCCGGCATCGTCAGGCCGCGCAACAGTCCGCGGCGTTCCCGCAACGGCGCTTTCAAGAGTGAACGGCCATCCAGCCAGAGCAGATCGAAGGCGATAAAAACCACCGGCACGTCTGCGGAAGGGGTGGCAAAAAGATCCGCGCTTTCGCTCTTTCGTCCGAGCCGTTTTTGCAAGTCGAAGAAGGTCAGTTTTCTGCCGTGCTCGAAGGCCATGATCTCGCCGTCCAGGATCACATCGGAAACGAACTCTCGCGCCCGCTCCGCAATCTCTTCAAACTGGGCGGTGACTCGGCGCAGATCGCGGGAAAAAAGCTCCACTCGGTTGGAACCGCGATGAAGTTGGGCACGGATGCCATCGAACTTGTCTTCCACAAAAACCACCGATTCGTTAGGCGACTCCGTTGCGAAGCGATCCCAGATTGCTTCCGCCGTCGGCTCGGGACTGGCAAGCATCACTTTGATCGGACGGAACAAGGTGATTTCGGCGCGATCGAGCTCGCGCCGCGCGGCGAGGAGCGCGGTCTGCCCAATGTCGCCTAGCAGCATGTGGGCTTCCTTCAGCTGATCGAGCGGCGCTTCAAACGCTCGCGCGATCGCTTCCTCGACCAATCCTTCGCGCAAGCCGATGCGCAGGTCGCCGGTCAGAATCTTGACCAGGTATTGTGCTTCAAGCGGTGAGATCTTTTGCAGCCGTTCCTGGAGCAACTCTGTCTTGCCAGCTGGTCCACGCGTCCTGTGCAGCGTTTCGAAAAAGGCCTGAGCGCCGCCTAACGAAAAGGGTTCCGGCGCGGTTCGCCCTTGCAGCGCTTCGAAGGCGGCTTTGCTGGCATCGCCGTGGCTGCTTGCGATTCGACGCAACTCGACGTTGCCGCGTCGGCTCGCTTGGAGCAGCGCGCGGAAGATGATCGCCCAGCCAGTTTGCAGGGTTCTCTGATCGGTTTGAGCGAAGGGTCTCCCAGTCAGAAACGTGGCGGCTACGCGAAGCTGCTCGGGAACGAGGGTGCGCAGGTAGTCGGAAAGGAAACGGACCTTCTCGAGCTTCGCCGGGTTGGCGGCGATTCGCTCACCAAGTTCGGCGAAGGCTCTGAATTCAGACGGCTCGTTAGGCTGGGGCGCGTCCGGCACCACGCCCGGAACTCCGTGGCGCGCGGGCGGCGTCGACTTTAAGGTTAGTTCCATCTGGTTTTGCGCCGAAAGCGCCCAGGCTTCGATCCCACGGTCGCGCAGGTCGCGTGCGAATTCCGCGGCGAAGCCGTGCATGGTTAGGACGCGCTTCGGTTGTACCAACCCGACATATCGCAGGAGGTCGTCGTAGTCGGCGTGATCGGAGAGCGGGAAAGCGGCGTCGACCTGGTAACGGTAAATGGCACTTGGTTCAACCGCCCAACCGCTGATCATCGCAACCCGTTTCCGCTTGATTCGATCGAGCATCCGTGAACGATTCGCGCTCGGCGGGCAGATGAGCACTTTGCCCGCGACCGCGCTGGCGTCGTAGCGCTCGTAGTCGCAGAAAGCCTGGCCGAACTTTTCGTAGATGCGTGTCATGCGGTAAACCGAGCCGTGCAGCATCGGGCGAAGGTTTGCCTCCGCCAGCGAGCAAAGAATTTCCTGGGCTTTGCCTAACGAGTAGCCAAGCAGGACCGGGGTGGCGCCCTCCTCGAGCGCCTCGCGGCAGAAGGCGACGATCTGTCGCACGACCAGTTCGGTCGGCGGTAGCCGATAGCGCGGCAGACCGTAGGTCGTCTCCATGATGAGGGTCTCGGATGGCTTCCACTCCGCCGCTTCCGCGGAACGGCCAGGCCGCAGTTTGAAATCGCCGCTGTAGAGAAGAGTGCCCGCGTCAGTCTCGAGGAAGAATTGGGCCGAGCCAAAGATGTGGCCGGCGGGCAGAAGCGTGACCCGAAGTCCGCAAATGGTGGCTGGCTGGCCAAAGGCGAGAATGTGCTCGTTGCGCCTGCCGGGAAGGCGTGCCTGCAGGAGGTGCGAAGTGCGTTCGGAGACGATGATCTCGTTGTGCGGGGCGATGTGATCGCTGTGGGCGTGCGAGATGAAAGCGAACGATTTCGCGTCAAATGGATCGAGCCATATGTCCTCGTTAGGCAGGTAAACCCCACGCTCGTATTGCACGCGAACCACGGTGGGAAATTAGCGGAATACCACACCACGCGCGAACACAGGGGTTGAGCGCTGGGAATTGTAAAGGTTGCATTCCCCATCGCTCCGCTACTCCACGCCAGCATCGATCACCGGGCGCGAGCCCGCACCGGAGAAACGCCGACGGGGCGGTCCCGATCCTCCAGCGCAGGCGATTGACACCGGTGCGCTCTTCCCGTTTGATGCTCGCGTCGTGAGAATCATGCTGGCTGTTTTTTGCCTCGCTCTCGCCGGCTGCGCCGCGACACCGCCCCAGCCATACCAGGTGGAGAAACCGCAGTCGCTTCCGATCGCCCTCGACAAGGACTTCGAGTTTCGCAAGACGAAGGAATATTTCCTCGATCCGATGCCGCTGCGGATCACGACGCAGACGGACGCTTCCGTGGCATTCGAACGCGACTTACCGAATGTTTGGCGCAATCACCGCTCTCGATGCGCGCGCTCGGTTCGGCACTTACTTCGACTTCTTTTGGCGGGCGCGCCGCGACGCGGATGTGAAGGTGCGGCTCGAGTATCGGCAGGAAAAATTGCACGCCTTCGTCCAGGCGCGCGAGGTGCGTTATCCGCATGCCCGGGGCCACCACAAGACCGAGTTCGCAATCATCGGGGACGATTACGCGAACGATGGACGGGTGACCGCGTGGCGCGCTTCGCTGATTGTCAATGGCCGCATCGTAGCGCTGACGCGATCTTATCTCTGGGAGTAGACCCAACCGACGCCGTTCTTTGATTGCAGACACTGCACGCGCGCTTGCACAGAGCATCGCATCCGGCATCTTGGGCTCAGCGTAAAGTCTTTGCGCAGGCAAACCCTTCTGGCCGAATTGACAGTATCCGGCGAAATTTTATCATTAGTTAGTCGTGCAGTCCTCGATTCAAGTAGGCGTCACCGGCCCGGTAGTCTGGGTGCGAGTGGCGGGGCGGGGCAGCTTTCTCGAGAGCGGCAGTCTGAAGGAGTTTGGCCGCGAGATGGTGAATAGAGGCTACCGCGAATTCGTCTTTGATCTCGAGGAGTGCGCAATGATGGATTCCACTTTTATGGGAACGATGGCCGGGATGGCGCTGCGCCTGAAGGAACTCGGCCAGGGCCGGCTTCGCGTGATCCATTGCAGCGCACGCAGCCGCGATCTGCTTTCGGGTCTGGGGTTGGACCAGATTTTTGATATCCAGGCCAATGGGGCCGACGCACCGGAGTGCGAAGAACTGGCGAAGACGGAGCGCGACGCGGCGGAAAAGGCAGCCGCGAAACGTGAGCAAACGAGCACGATGCTCGAGGCGCATGAGGCCCTCTGCCAGGCGCAACCGGAGAACCTGACCCGGTTCAAGGACGTCCTCGAATATCTCAAGCAAGACCTCCGGCACGAGAGCCCCGCGAAGTAACTCGGCTTCGGCTCCATGCGCTTTCTTTTCTTTGGGCTGCTTATTGTCGCCCTTATTGGCTGGCTGATCACTTATCAACGCCAGCGCTGGCGCATCCGCGCTCTCGAACGCTCGAACGAGGCCATCCAAGTGGAGGAAAATCTCGTCTTCGATTTCCTGCACGGCCTCGGTGAAGCCTTTCGCGATGTCATTCGACCGCACGACCTGCACCGCCTGATCGTCGAGAGTTCGGTGCGCATTCTCGACGCGCACGGCGGCGCCCTTTACCTCGCTGATCGGAACGGCACCAAGCTCATCCCCGCCTTTCTTTCCAAGGGCTGCCCGCCGCTGGTCGATGTGCCCGATCGCATCCTGCAGCAGGCGGCGACGACGCCAGTCGCGCTGGAGAGTTATCTCCGCTCCCATCCGATCCATCCCGAGGAAGGACTCGTCGGGCGCGTTTGGAAAAAGGGCGAGGCGGTTCTCCTCGCCGATCTCGCTGATGCACCAGAGCTGTCGAAACTGCGCGACAGCGCTCACGGCACTGCGTCGGTCATGGTCGCGCCCTTGCTTTACGGCCGGCAGAATCTTGGCGTGCTCGCGATCGCCAACGGCCCGACGAGCGCAACCTTTTCGGCGAGCGAGTTCGTCGTCTTCAAGTCGATCACCGAGCAATCCGCCTTTGCCCTTTACAACGCCATCATCTATTCGGAGGCGAACGAAAAGAAGCGGCTCGATCACGACCTTCAGATCGCGCGCGACATCCAGCGCATCCTTCTTCCCTCGAAGCCGCCGGCGATTGAAGGCTTCGATATCGCGGGCATCAACTACGCTGCGCGCCAGGTGAGCGGTGACTATTTCGACTACATCCGGGTGGACGACGACCGACTCGGCGTGGTCATTGCCGACGTCTCCGGCAAGGGCGTGCCGGCCTCGCTGATCATGGCGATCTGCCGCAGCGTCCTGCGCGCTGAAGCCCGCCTCGCGCAATCGCCCGCGGAAGTCCTGCGCAAGGTCAATCGCCAGCTCTATCCCGACATCAAGGAGGACATGTTCATCAGCATGGCCTACGTGATTCTCGACCATAAGAATAACCACGTGACGCTCTCGCGCGGCGGGCACGACGCGCCGCTTGCTATATCGCGCCGCGAGCGGCGAAGTCGAAGTCCTGAAGCCGCCCGGGATGGCCCTTGGAATTGACAGTGGAGACGTGTTCGATAGGATAACCGGCGATCTTTCCGTGCCCCTCGAACGCGATGATTGCCTCGCTGCTTTACACCGACGGCGTCACCGAGGCGCTCGATGCCGACGGAAATGAATTCGGCCCGGAACGGATGATCCGATCCCTCCGCGCCAGCGCGAGAGAAGGAGCCCAGGGAGTGATCAACCGCCTGACCGGCGACGTCCGCCACTTCGTCGGCGGCCATCCGCAGCATGATGACATTACTTTGATTGTAGTTCGAAAGACATGAAGCATTCCAAAAGCGACCGTCGCCAAATCCCCGTGACCGAGGAGCCGCGGCCGAAAGAGCAGCCCAACGACCCAGTACCTGGGACGGCGACCACGAACAATGAGAGTGACGATCCGATCGCCGGTTTGCAGGCCGACCTCGATCGTTTTCGCGATCTCGCCCTGCGCAGCCAGGCTGACTTCGACAATTTCAAAAAGCGCGCCGCACGCGAAAAAGAGGATGCGATTAAGTACGCCAACAGCTCGCTGCTCGAACGACTGATCGCGATCGTCGACAACTTCGAGCTCGGTCTGGCGGCAGCGAAAGGCGAAGGCGAGAGTTCTCCAATCTACTCCGGAATGAGCATGGTCCTGAAGCAGCTGACCGACTTCCTCGCCGACAACGGCCTCCAGCCAATCGATGCGGAGGGGCAGAGGTTTGATCCCAACCTGCACGAAGCCATCGCGCACGAACCGAGCGACGAAGTGCCCGAGGGCGTGGTTTTGCGGCAGACTCGGCGCGGTTACCGGCTCAAGGACCGGCTCCTCCGCCCCTCGAGCGTCGTCGTCTCGAGCGGCAGATCGGCGTAGCAGTCGCTTCCACTTGTGCTTGTGCTCGAGACGTCACGCAGCGCGATTGCGAGCATGAGTTTCATTCCGACATGACTTCCAAACGCGATTACTACGAAATCCTGAGCGTCGATCGCAAGGCGTCGGGCGACGAGATTAAACGCTCCTATCGCAAGCTCGCGGTAAAGTTTCATCCTGACAAAAATCCGGACGACCCGCACGCCGAAGAGAAATTCAAGGAACTCGGCGAAGCCTACGATGTGCTGGCGGACGATCAGAAACGCGCGGCCTACGATCGGTTCGGCCACGCCGCTTTTGCCCAGGGCGGCCGGGCCGGCGGGTTCCACGATCCGTTCGATATCTTCCGCGAAGTCTTCGGCGGTGGTGGCGGGCGGCGGAATTTTCGAGACCTTCTTCGGAGGCGGAGCGCAGGCCGACGGCAGCCAGCGCGGAAGCGATCTGCGCTACGACATGCAGATCACGCTCGAGGAAGCGGCCTTCGGCGTGGAAAAAGAAATCGAAGTGCGCAAGCTCGACACCTGCGACAAGTGCAACGGTAGCGGCGCCTCACCCGGCTCGCGCGCGGTCACCTGCCCGACCTGTCGCGGGCGCGGCCAGGTCGTCAGCTCGCGCGGATTTTTCCAGGTCTCGCAAACCTGCCCGCAATGCCGCGGTCTTGGCGAAGTGATTGAGAAACCGTGCGACGCCTGTGGCGGCGAGGGTCGGGTCGAAAAAACCAGCCGGATCAAAATCAAAATTCCGCCGGGGATCGCCCATGGCTCGCGCCTGCGCTCCAGCCATAACGGCGAAGCGGGTGTGCGCGGCGGCGGCCAGGGCGACCTCTACATCGTCATCCACGTTAAGGAACACCCGATCTTCCAACGCGAAGACGACAATCTCTTCTGCGAAGTGCCGATCTCCTTTGCGACCGCGGCACTCGGCGGCGAAGTTCCGGTGCCGACTCTGGAAGGAAAAGCGAGCTTGAAAGTTCCCGCCGGTACCCAAAGCGGGCAGAGCTTTCGCTTGCGCGGGAAGGGCGTGGTGCACGTTAACAGTCGCGAACGCGGCGATCTCTACGCGCGCCTGCTCGTTGAAGTGCCGAGCCACCTGAACAGCGAGCAACGCCAGAAACTGGAAGAATTCGCCGCTCTCTGTGGGGAAGATAACGCACCGCTGCACCGCAGCTTCTTCGAACGGGCCAAGGAATTCTTTCGCTAGCGACATCAGGGTGCAGGTTTTCAGATTTCAGATGGCAGCGAATCTTCTTCTGAACCCAGAAACCTGACCCCTCGGTTTCATGCACCGTTTTTATCTCGCGCCTAACGAGTGGTCTTTCGCCACGCTCGCTGGTTCCGAAGCACACCACGCGCGGAGCGTGCTGCGCCTCCAGCCAGGCGATCGCGTGAGCGTCTTCGATGGCCACGGGCGCGAAGCCACGGCCGAGATCAGCGCGCTGGAACTGGATTCGGTGCAGTTGCGCATCCTGCAAACTGGGATCGCTCCGCCGTTGCGGACTCGCATTACCCTGGCCCAGGCCATTCCGAGGGGGAAAAACATGGACCTCATCGTGCAGAAGGCAGTCGAGATCGGCGCGGCGGAAATCTTCCCGCTCCTCTCCGCTCGGACGGTGGTGCAGCTCGACAAGGAAAACGCCGCGCTGAAGCAGACGAAATGGCAGACGGTCGCGCTCGAGGCGGCCAAACAATGCGGTCAGAACTGGCTTCCGCACGTGCACAAGCCGCGTTCGCCTAACGAATTCTTCCGCGAACTCGAATCCGGCCTCCCCTATGCCGGCGGAGCGGCGGGCGTGTCGCTCACGGGAACGAAGGAAGACGCATCCATTCCTCCCGCCCCACAGCGCCCAACTCCTGCCTCTCTGCACTTCGACCTGCGGCTGATTGGCTCGCTCCAACCCGGCGCGCTGCATCTGAAGAAAATTCTGGCCGACTACGCCAGCGCGCATGGCGAAGTGCGGCCGGCCAGCGTGCTGATGATGATCGGGCCGGAGGGTGATTTCACTCCGGCAGAGATCGCGCTTGCGCGCTCGCAGGGCTGCACTCCACTCACTCTCGGGCCCATCATCCTGCGGGTGGAAACGGCGGCCATTTATTGCCTGAGCATCCTTTCGTACGAACTGCTTGGCGAACTTTAGGTCGTCGTTAGGCAAGAAAACCCGACGGCGGAAAAACGCGGGTTTCAGCCCAGGGCGAGAAATTCGTCAGGCCGACTTACGCCGCAGAAAGCGCTGCCCGCAAAGGACAATGCCCACGCCGTGGAGCATGTATGACGCCGGGTTCGGGAACATTGGCGAGCAGAATCGCGAAGACTGCTCTTGGTTTCAGCAGACCTTCCCTGTATTTTTGGAGCCTTATTGACTGAAACAGCGTTCACGTTTTCCAAATCGCCTTCAATCTGGCGGGACTTTCCCACGACAACCTCTGGCTTTCCTGGGTTGTCTCGCCCTGGCTCGGATCGCTGGCGACATGCTTTTTCGAGGCGCCGGGTCGATCGACAAAAAAAGCGCCTGAGCTTCCGCAGGCGCTTTCTTGAAGATTTTGCTTGCTGGTGGTGTGGCTTAGCGTCCGCGACGCTGGCCGCCATCGCGGCGTCCGCCGCCCCCACCGCCGCCATAGCCTCCACCTCCACCACCGCCGTAGCCGCCGCCACCATAACCGCCGCCGCCCCCGCCATAACCACGACCGCCGCCGCCGCCTGGCGGACGCGCTTCCCGCGGGCGCGCTTCGTTCACGGTCAAGGGCCGGCCTTCAACCGTTTTGCCATTAAACTCCGTGATGGCTTTCTGCGCGTCGGCCTCATTGCCCATTGTTACAAAGGCGAAGCCGCGCGATTTGCCGGTAAATTTGTCCTGCATGAGAGTGACTTCGCTGACCGCGCCGACTTGAGCGAAGAGGTCCTGGAGGTCCGTTTCGGTGGTATTGAAGGAAAGATTTCCTACGTATAGTTTGGTGCCCATCTGAGTTTATTCTTTGGCGAAACGCTGCTCGGTCACTGTTCCCGCTTATCGGATTTCAAATCGTCACTGAATAAACTCAACTGACAATCCACCAACGTCCGGAACCGCTATTTCTGGCGGCTATGTAAGGTAGGTCAGGGGTCAAATCAAGCGGAATAAAAGAGGCAATCCTTCGGATAAAGACCATGCCAGCGAGTAACGGGCACGAGGAAAAAAGGGCACGCGTGGCGGTGGTCGCGGCAGGCGTGATCGGCCCGCTTGGCGCAGGACTGAAAGCGACGCTCGTCTCCCTGAGCGAGGCGCGCGATTGCGTCTCCCCGGTCAAGGGCTTCCCGATCTCGCAATGCCGCTGCAAGACCGCCGGCCAGGTGGATGATGCCTGGCTGACGAGCATCTTACCTAGCGATCGGCGAACTCGCCGCCTCCACCGCGCCTCGCGCATGATGATCGCCGCGCTCGCCGAATTGCTTGAGCAGGCGCCGGACTTTCGCCCGCAACTGACTGTCGTCGGAACGACGAGCGGCGGGATGAGTTTCGGCGAACAATATTACCGGGCGCTCCGGCAACCGGGAATATGCGCGACTCGTGCGCCGGAGTGGATCGCGAATTATCCGCCGCCAAAACCGGCGCTCGATGCGCTTGCGGCCTGCGGCCTCGCCTCGCCCTGCCGGGTGATCGCGAACGCCTGCGCTTCCGGCACGAACGCAATCGGGCATGCTTTCGAATGCATTCGCACCGGACGCTATGATCGGATCCTGACCGGCGGCCATGACGCGCTGAGCGAACTGGTCTTTGTCGGCTTCGATGCCCTGCAGGCGGCTACGCCGGAGAAATGCCGTCCCTTCGATGGCGCGCGTAGCGGCCTTGTGCTTGGAGAAGGCGCGGCCTTGCTTGCGCTCGAAAATCTGGAGCAGGCGCGCGCGCGCGGAGCGGAGATCCTGGCTGAGATCAGCGGCTACGGCATTTCGACCGACAACCATCATCTCACGCAGCCGCATCCTTCCGGGATCGGTCCGCGCCAGGCGATGGAGCGCGCGCTACAAAGCGCGGGACTCGATCCAGCGGCAATCGATTACGTCAACGCTCACGGCACGGCCACGCCGACCAATGACGCAGCGGAAGGCAGGGCGATCGTGGAGCTGCTCGGAAGGGTACCGATCAGCTCGACCAAGGGGATGATGGGCCATTCGTTAGGCGCGGCCGGCGCGATCGAGGCGGTGCTAACGATTCTCGCGCTACGCAATGGCTTTCTTCCGGCCAATATCAACTTTCGGGCTTCTGATCCCGGCCTCGATCTCGACATTGTGGCCAACCAGGTGCGCCGAGCGACCGTCGCCACCGCGATCTCAAATTCGTTTGGCTTCGGCGGAACGAACGCTTCCATTGTCATCCAGAGGCGGGCAGAATGAGTCTGCGCCTCGCTGGGCTGGGATGGATCACACCACTCGGCAGTCAGATCGACGAAGTCTGGGAAAACCTCTGCGCCGGGACTGAGGCAGAAGCGGCCGTTGTCAGTAGTTCGTTAGGCAAGAACGAGAATCACTTCATTTTTCCCGTGTCGTCAAGCGCGGTCGCGGAAGTCGCCCGTTATCCGCGGCTGCGGCGCTCGAGTGCCATCTCGCGCTTCGCGGTCGTAGCGGGCTTGAGCGCGTTGCGCGACGCCGAACTCGCACTGGATGAAGAGAGCGCGGCCCGGACCGCACTAATCTTCGCGATCTCGAACGGTGGGGTGATTTACACCAGGCGCTTCTATCACGACATCGTGCACTCGGGCGCGGCGGCCGCGAGTCCGCTGCTTTTTCCGGAAACCGTTTTTAACGCCCCTGCCAGTCACCTCGCAGCGATCCTCGGGATCACGGGCGCGAGTTATACCCTGGTCGGCGACGGTGCGGTCGGGATTCTCGCCTTGCAAATGGCGGAAGACTTGATGACGAACCCAGAGCTGGATCGCTGTCTCGTCGTCGGCGCGGAGGAAGCGGACTGGCTGCTCTGCGACGCGTATCGGAAGTGGCGCTTGCTGCGGCCAACGCCGCCGATCGAGCCATTCGCATCGCGACCGCGAGGCATGATCGTGAGCGAAGGAGCGGGCGCGGTGGTGCTCGCGCACGACGGAACGCTGACACTCGATCGGGTTCATCCGGGAGGAAATTTTGCCCGGCAGCCGGAGGTCGCCGGACAGCTCGACGCGATCTGCGAACAACTGCGCGGAAGCGGCGAAGCCGACGTGCTGATCGCGAGCGCGAATGGCACGTTTATCGACGAAGCGGAGCGGGCCGCGGCGGCCAAACATTTTGCTACCGCAGCCGTCTACACGCCAAAGCCGGCACTGGGCGAGAGCGTGGCGGCGGGCGCCTTTTGGCAACTAATCTGCGCCGCGCAAGCGCTGCGCAGACAGCAGTTGCCGCCGCTCCTTCACGCGCCAGAGCACGCCCGCCTAACGATCGCGCGCCGCCCCGGGCGGCACGCCATGGCGACGTGCGATCGTCACCACCTGCGGGCTCAACCAGCAGGTCGCCGCTCTCGCCCTGCAGTTGTAGGCTGTCGCCCCGCAGGCGGCGCGGACGAGAAGCCAGATTTTTGCTTTATGGTCGTGCGACGCCTGTTCTCGCATTCCGCAGAACGAAACGTCTACACCTGCTCTGCTTCTCCAAAGCAGAGCAAGAGAAGGCGATGGAGACGGCAACAACGCCACGGAGGGGTTTTGGCTTTGCAACCGCTTCACCGCACCGTTACTTTCGGCGTCCGCGATGCGCACGCCGGCCTTCTTTTTCCTCTTCCTGCTGACCGCCAGTTGCGCGCTCGCAGTGGAACAATTGCAAGGCCCGGGCTCGCTTCCGATCGAGATCAACGCCACCGGCCGAACGACCTACGAAAACGGTCTCGCCACCGCGCATGACAACGTCGCCATTCATTTCGGCGACACCGATATGTATTCCGATTTCGCGCAGTACGACACCGCCAAGCACACTCTTCTGCTGAGAGGCCACGTCCGCATCTATCGCGACATCACGTTTTACATCGGGAACGAAGCAGTCTACAACGTCGATACCAAAGCGATCACAGCCGGCGACATGCGAACTGGCACCTACCCCTATCTCATGTCGGGGCAGACCGTGACCAGTTCCTCCGATGCGGAATACGACGTCAAGCACGGCACTTTTACAACGCACGACTCCGCACAGCCGGATTTCCATCTCAACGCACATACGGTGCGGATTTATCCGGACGACCATATCATTCTCAAGGATGTCACCCTTTATGTCGGGAAGGTGCCGATTTTCTGGTGGCCCTATCTGTATCAATCGCTCGACCGGGCTTTCAGTTACCTGATCTCGCCGGCCTACCTCAGCTCCTGGGGTCCGTCGCTTCTTGGTCAGGTCACTTTCCCGATCGGCGAAAAAATCACGGCCACCTTGCGACTCGACTATCGGAGCCGCCGCGGTGAAGCCATCGGGCTGGATGCCGATATGCGTTACGGCAAGGGCGACAAGAGTGACGCCAAAATCGTCAGCTACTTTATCCAGGATCAAAATCCGAATCTGAATAACACCAGCCTTCCCCGCCAAGGCACGCCGACGAGCCGCTATCGCTTCACGCTCGAGGACCGCACGCAAATCACCGATGACATTCGCGCCATCGTCAACATCACCAAGCTGAGCGACGCCTTTGTCCTCCAAGATTTTTATCCGGCTGAATTCCGCATCAATCCCCAGCCGGACAACGTCGTGGCCGTGACGAAGACGAGTCCGTTCTACACTCTGACGGCTTACAGCCGCTTCCAGCTCAATACCTTTTTTGAAACGACCGAGCGGGTGCCGGAAGTCGCGCTCGACATCACACGCCACGGACTCTTTGGCGGCCCGATCTTTTACGAAGGCGATACGAGTGCGGGTGAACTGCGCCTGAACAATCCCGCCAATTCGATCTTCGCGGATTACAGCGCTTTTCGATTCGATACGTTTCACCAACTCACCTATCCGAACACCTACTTTGGATTTCTTTCCATCGTCCCGCGGGTAGGATTTCGCGAGACGTACTACGGCGAAACGCAGCAGTTGAATCCTCTGCTCCCTCCGGTGGTCCCCGGTCCGAACCCGCCCCAGTTTCCCTTGCCCCCGCCGGAGACCGGCCTTCCCAGTCCGCAACTTGGCCCGGTCTGGCGCTCGATTTTCAACGCCGGTATCGAGGGCTCGTTCAAGGTCTCGCGCGTATGGGACGACGTGCAGACCCGCGCTCTGGGGCTCGACGGGTTGCGTCACATCTTTCAGCCCTACGTGAATTTTTCCTACGTCTCGGAGCCGAATATCGATCCGACCACCATTCTGCAGTTCGATCGCGTGCAACCGACGACCAAGCTCAACGCGATCGACTTTCCCCAATTCACCGCAATTGACTCGATCGACAACTGGTCGATCGCGCGTATCGGCGTGCGCAACCGCCTGCAAACCCGGCGCGACGATTTCACCGTGAGCTGGCTCGAGCTGGAAACCTACGTCGACGTCAATTTCAACGACCCCTTTGAAAACACCAAATACTCGAATCTCTTCAACAACCTGACTTTTACCCCGGTGCCCTGGGCGACACTGGTGATCGAATCGCAGATTCCTTTGCTCGCCAAAGGCTTCACCGAGGTCGACACGAGCTTGAATTTCAAGCCCACGGCCAGCACCGTCCTCACCCTCAGTCACCGTTATCTCCAGAACAATCCGTTCTTTCTCAACAGCAGCCTCTTTACCGTGGGCGGCTATTACCGGCTCGACGATAACTGGGGCTTCGGCTTTCTTGAGCAATACGAGGCCGACACCAAGACCCTTGAACAGCAGCGCTACTCGATTTATCGCGACCTGACGAGCTGGGTGGCTTCGTTCGGCATGGTCATCGCCAACAACGGCGGGGTAAAGGAATACGGGGTCCTGCTTACTTTCACGCTCAAGGCGTTTCCGAAGTTGGGATTCAATCTGAATTTCGATCCGGCCGGAACGAACCAGGCGCAGCCGCAGCCGTGATCAGGATTGCTGATTGCTGATTTCTGAGTTTTGGTTGGGATCGGTTGGCGAGTTCTCCCTCGCAACCCGCAGTCACAAATCAGCCATCATCAATTCTCCATGGATCTCTCCATTATCGGTTCCGGTTACGTCGGCCTCGTCACGGGCGCCTGTTTTGCCGACGTCGGTCACAATGTCATCTGCGTCGATAACGACGCCCGCAAAGTCGAATCGCTCCAGCAGGGCAAGGTGCCGATTTACGAACCCGGCCTGGAAGAGATCGTGCATCGCAACGTTTCCGCCCAACGGCTGCGCTTCAGCAGCAGCATTAAGGACGGGGTCGATAACGCGCAGGTCGTTTTCATTGCCGTGCCGACTCCGCAGGATGCCGACGGAAGTGTCGACCTCAGTTTCATCGAGAAGGTCGCGCGCGAAATCGCCGGCGTGCTTACCAGTTATCGCGTGATCGTCGACAAGAGCACGGTGCCGGTAAAGACGGGCGAAAAAGTCGCGGAATCGATCAAGCGCTACAACAAACACGGCGCCGAGTTCGACGTTGTGAGCAATCCGGAATTCCTGCGGGAAGGCTGCGCGGTAGCCGACCTGATGAAACCGGATCGCATCGTGATCGGCGCGCAAAGCGAGCGCGCCGTCGACCTGATGAAGAAAATTTACGAGCCGTTCATGGCCCCGATTCTCGTCACCGACATCAACAGCGCGGAACTAATCAAGCACGCCGCGAATTCGTTTCTCGCGCTCAAGATTTCCTACATCAACGCGGTTTCGGCGATTTGCGAGGCAAGCGGCGCGGATGTCGAAAAAGTGGCCGACGGCATCGGCATGGATCACCGCATCGGGCGGAATTTTCTCAACGCCGGGATCGGCTACGGCGGCTCCTGTTTTCCAAAGGACATTGCCGCTTTCATCACGATTAGCGAACAGCTTGGCGTGCCCTTCACCCTCTTGCGGGAAGTGCAGCGGATTAACGCGATGCAGAAGGAACGATTCCTGAAGGTGATTCGCGATTCACTCTGGGTCCTGCGCGACAAGAAGATCGCGGTCTGGGGCCTGACCTTTAAGCCGAACACGGACGACATTCGTTCCTCGGTCGCAATCGAACTGGTGGCCGACATGCTGCGAGAAGGAGCACAGGTCGCGGCCTACGACCCGAAAGGAATGGAAAAGGCCCGCGAATTGCAGGCCCTCGCAGGCGCGCGCCTAACGAATTCTGCGCTCGAGGCGGTGGAGGACGTCGAGGCTCTCGTCATTGCCACGGAATGGCCAGAGTTCGCCAACATCGACCTCGCCACCGTGCGGGAAAAAATGCACACCCCGCTTGTGTTCGACGGGCGCAATCTTTTCCATCCGGGAACGATGCGGAAGCTTGGCTTCCAGTACACCTCGATCGGCCGGCCCGAAGGCAAACCGGCCTAACGAACGGGCGTTCCAACTGGGGCAGCGCAAGCTCTCCGCTTGCGTCGTCACGGTTGCAAGCTGGAAGCTAGCGCTACCCTATGAATTCCGGTCGCACCCTCGCCTTGAGCGCGCTGACCCGCTGGCGCAATGGCACTGAGTTCGCCGACCGCATCATCGAACAAACCTTCGGGCTCAGCGATCTTGGCGCTTCCGATCGCGGGTTTGCGCTCGAGCTTTTCTACGGCGTGCTGCGCAACCTTACCCTGCTCGATTTCTGGATCGGACAACTTCGCTCCGAGCCGATCGATGCCGGCGCACGCGACCTCCTGCGCCTCGGCCTCTATCAGATCATGTTCCTCCGGACTCCTGCCCACGCCGCCGTTTTCGAAACCGTCGAGCTGGCGCGACCCCGCGTGCGAAATCTGATCAACGCAATCCTTCGTCGCGCGCTTCGCGAAGAACTTCCCTAACGAACGCAGCCGATGCCCAATCGCTCCCCGTTCGATTTTCCGAACCCGAATTCCTGGTCGAAAAATGGACGCGGCAATTTGGCGCACCGGCCACGCTCGAACTTTGCAAATGGAACAACCGGCCAGCGCCGATTTACGCACGGGTGAATCAACTCAGGACGACGGTCGCAGATTTCCTGCATCGACACCCGGGGAGCTTTTCTCTTCCGGGAAGCGTGAACTTTGTCGGTCTGCCTGGTCCTACGGCAGTCGCGCAGAATGGAGACGGTTACATCCAGGACCCGAGCACCGCGATTGCCTGCGAGATGTTGCGCCCATCCCCGGGGAAACGCGTGCTCGATGCCTGCGCCGCGCCCGGCGGAAAGTCGGCCTGCCTCGCGGAAATGATGGCCATGCAGGGTCCCCTTGTCGCGGCAGACCAGGACGACCTGCGTCTGGCGCGTTTGCGCGACAATCTCGTCAGACTGGGTGCGACGAATGTTCGCCCGGTGCGCTGCGACTGGCTGGACGAGAACTCGATCCGAGCCGCTGGTCTTGCCCAAGAGTCGTTCGACAAAATCCTGGTCGACGCGCCCTGTACAAACACCGGTGTGATGCGGCGGCGGGTGGACGTGCGCTGGCGTCTGGGGCCTGATGATTTCATCCGCATGTCGCGACGGCAACTGGCGCTCTTGCGCGCGGTCGCACGGCTGCTCAAGCCCGGCGGCTCGTTAGTCTACAGTACCTGCAGCCTGGAGCCGGAGGAGAACGACGCTGTGATCGCGGAGTTCCTGCGGAGCCTTCCCAACTTTCGGCTGACGGATCGGAAAGAGAGCCTGCCCTTCCGTGATGAGTTCGACGGCGCCTTTGCCGCACGCCTGGAACTTGCGGCCTAACGAAGTCGCAACCACTGCCCTCGCGTCAAACCGCGCTCGATCGCATTCGATTACGAGCAGCGGCCCAAGGACGGGGCCGGTTTGCATCCCCTCTTCGCGGTGGAATGATACCGTCCTATGCAAGACGCCCGCTTCGATAAACTCGCCGCCCTTCTGGTCAATTATTCCACCAGCCTGAAAAGCAACGAAAAGGTGCTGATCGAATCTGTCGACGCCCCGGATGAAATGACGATCGCGCTCATCCGCGCCGCCCGGAAAGCGAAGGCCGTGCCCTTCGTGCAAATCCAGCGCGCGCGCGTCAGTCGCGAGCTTGCGCTCGAGATCGATGAACGCCAGCTCAACCTGACGGCGGCGCACGAACTGGCCCGGATGAAAAAAATGGACGCCTACATTGCAATCCGCGGGAGCAATAACATCAGCGAACTGGCGGATGTCCCGATCGACAGGATGAAATTGGTCGCAAAGAAACTCCGGCCGCTGCAGGACCAGCGGGTCCAGAAAACGAAATGGGTCGTGCTACGCTGGCCAACTCCGGCGATGGCGCAGCTCGCCGGGATGAGCACGGAGGCGTTTCGAAGATTTCTTCTTCAAGGTCTGCACGCTCGATTACCGCAAGCTTCAACCCGGGATGAAGGCACTCAAGGCCTTGATGGAAAAAACCGACAAGGTGCAGATCAAGGGTCCCGGAACCGACTTGCGGTTTAGCATCAAGGGAATCGCTGCGATCATTTGTGGTGGTGATCGCAACATTCCAGACGGCGAAGTTTTTAGCTGCCCGGTGAAAGAATCGGTGCAGGGGCACGTTACCTTTAACGCACCGAGCATTTATCAGAGCACGGGCTTCGACAACATCCGGCTCGATTTTCGCGACGGGAAAATTGTCGAGGCAACGAGCAACCAGACAAAAAAGCTGAACGAGATTTTGGATTCCGACGCGGGCGCGCGCTACATCGGAGAGTTTTCGTTAGGCTGCAATCCCTACATTTTGCATCCGATGCGGGACATTTTGTTCGACGAAAAAATCGCCGGCTCTTTCCACTTTACGCCCGGGCAGGCTTACAAAGAAGCGGACAACGGCAACCGCAGCCAGGTGCACTGGGACATGGTTAGCATCCAGCGGAAGGAATACGGCGGCGGAGAAATTTACTTCGATGGGAAACTAATCCGGAGAGATGGCGGGTTTCTGCCCGGGCCGCTGCGCTCGCTCAACTGGGCACGCTTCAAGTAGGAAAGGGCGGGATCTGCGATCCCAAGGACGGAAGCTTTAAGGCTTCCCAGAGCCGAGCTGAGTCACCTGAATGAGGCTCAATTGGCTCCCATTCATCTCAACTCGCTCAATCGCAAAGACCGGCGCGTCCTGCATCGGATTCGACTCTGCGCCAGGTAGCTGGAGGGAGGCGTTGCGCGAAATCGAATTGAGCACAATGGCTGCTATCCCAAAGCAAGCAGAGAATTCTATCGCGGCGATTTGGAAACCCGCCGTGAGATACACCGAAGCGCCTGGCTGGTCGGGGCGCGCGAGGTGCACCGAAGCGACCCGGGAGCTTGTTTCCAGCTCCAACCCTGCGACGGCGAAAGAAGACGAGGAGATCACCGCCGGTCTTTGACGGTCGGAGGGCAAGAGGCGAATGGCGCGAATGACCCCGTTCTCGAGCTCGATCTTCGCAATCTCAAACGTGACGTCCAGGTTGATAGGTTGCTGCGAAGGTTCGCAGCTCGCGAGGCGCATCGTTACGAGCTGCGAACTCGATCTCAGTTGCAGATCGCGCATTTCAAAAGCTGGCGTGAGTTGGAGCGAGGCAATCTCCAAGGAGAAGGTTAGCTGAACAGAGGTGCGCATTACACCAGCCGGCCTCTGAACCGGCATGGGGGGCGAAAAAGCCTGGCTAACCGGAGGTGGAGTGATCGTCATTTCTTGCATGATGTTTGGATCGGTTGATTTCGGTAGGATCGATTCGGCTGCAATGATTTCAGAAGAAAAAGATGCGGGTGCGACGACGGATCGTGCGGCACTCGGACCGCCCATCCATTCCGCGTCGGCTGCCTGAGGGTTTCCCTGGGTCGGTATGAAGAAAGCGGGCTCCATGAGTGGCGCGGCCACCAGGTGTGGCACCGGCAGGACCGGATCGACGGAAGTCTCCGTCGCCTGCAACTCCAGCGAAAGTTGCGGGGGACCGATGTAAAGCGCATTGCCCGACCGTTTTTCTTCCTCGCTCATCGCAGATTCATCACGGGCGATTGGTGACTCAGTCATCGGATCGGACGCCCTTTGAAGCGGACCGAAAGGAGCATTGTGGTCAAGTGATTCCACGATGGGCCAAGCCAACAGCAGGATTCCTGCCATCAGCAGGAGGTCGACGATCAGCCGTCAATGACTCGAGATAGACCTACGCCCCCCGCGCGGGTCTCGCATCCGATTCAGCGGCTGTCGCAAACTCTCAGTGCGTGCGGCCGCGAGCGACCTGAATGAGAGCCAGCTCATTATTCGCACCCAGTTGGACGTTCTCGATCTCGTACCCCGCAACGTCGTCGATCGAGCTCGCCTTGACGCCGGGTAATCGCATTGAAACTTTTCTTGAGCTGGCGTTGAGGACGATGGCTGCAATTTTGAAAAGCGGAGCGAATTCGACCGCCCCGATCCGGAACTCCGCCGTTAGCTGAACCGAAGCCTGCTCCTGGTGCGACGGACTCAACTGGACAGGGGCAGCCCCCTGTTCGGGAACGAACTCCAGACTCGAAATCGCCAAGGAGGGGTGAACCGCAGCCACCGGACTTTGCAAGGCCGAGGGAACGAGGCGAACGCTGCCAATGGTTCCGTTCGAAACATCGATTTTGGCTATCTCAAAAGTGGCCTTGTGATTCATCGGTGCCTTCGGGTCCTGCGCGGAGCCAAGGCAGACCGAGACGACTCTTGAAAGGGGCTTCAAATGCAACCTGCTCATCTTCAGGGTTGGCGTAAGCTGCATCGAAGCGATCTCGAGGGAAAAAGTGAGCTGGACCGTAGCATGCCCGACCTCGGTTGGACCTTGAGCCAATGCGGGAGGGGCGAAGTGGTGAACTGCGGGAGCGGTTTCGATTTCAGGCATAGCGGGGGGTGTATCGTAGACAAGGGACGTGGAGCCTGTGGAAATGACTTTGGAAACAAACGAAGGAACCTCAATCGACGACTGTGTTGCTTGTCGACCAGCAATCGGAGCAGCTATCGGCCCATCCGGCTCAATCAAAGCGAGTTTGGTTTTCGGCTCCGCCTGAGTGAGCTCGGAAATGACCGGTTCGGCTGCGAGCGCCGTGACCAATTCCGGAATGGGTTGGCCCTGGCCGACTGGTTCCCAGGTGGGTTCTACACTCGGCGCGCCAATTTCCTCGGCCAATTCCAGTGAGTCCTCCTCGTCCCCGAGATGCAGCGCGAGCGCAGGCTCGGGGGCGACGTCTCGCTCATCCGGCGCAGGCGTGGTAGCTTCCGGTTTTTCCGCCGTTGGATTCGCGAGGGCGGTTTCCCGGATCGTCGCAGTCTCGGCCGGTGCCGGGAGCAAGACCTCTTCCGTGGCGCAAAGTGGCGGCTCTTCGGTCGCGGATGGATCTTTCTCCTCTGCAACCAGAGTGGCGCCCGGTTCTGCCGTCTTTGATTCGTTAGGCGAGGCAGTTGGTGGTTCCGTAATCCCGGAGACGGAGACTGCGTCCTGCGTCGAGCTTAGACCGACAGGCAATACCGCCGCACACACGACAGACTCTCTCGCTTTTAAGTTGAGCGAGAGCGTCGGCGCGCCGGCTTCGACCAGCTCGGCTGCACCCTCGGTTTGGTCTGGAAGCGGCGACTCCTCGGCGAGAAAGCACGGCGCGCTGAAAGGAGTGGACGATTGATAAGCCGAGACGGTCGCCGAATTGCGGCGCAACTGTCGCACGAAAAACCAGACGAACAGGAGGATGCCGGCGAGCAGCAAACAACCGGAGAGCAATGCGCCCGCGCGCGGTATGGGTATTCGATTGATCAGGCCGACAAAGGTCTGCGACCAGGCGCGGGCCCGAGTGGGATTACGCTTGGTCACGGCCGGCGAAGCCGCAGGCTTTTCCGTCGCGGCGACCGGAGCAGCAGACGCCTGCACCGTTACAACCCGGGCCGCCGAAGCATGTGGCACGACCAGCGCAGTTGGCGCGGCCGCGACTGCGGGACTCGCCGATGGCGAGGCTTTGGAGGCGGTCGCGACTGGATTCACCGCGGGTCCGGTTTGCTCCGCGTCAACCGGCACCGGGAGCGGTTCGGCCTGCCCGAGGCGCAGAGCGGGCGAAGGCTCCTTTGCCGACGAAGCGTCGGCCAAGGCCAAAGCGGAGGTCAGTAGTGCTTCACGCTTTCCAGTCTCCTTTAGCCAAGCGAGATCATAAAACGAATCGGCGAACACTATGTTCAACGCCGGCGAATAAATCTTTCGCGCCGATCTGATCCAGTCAAAACCGCGATCCCCTTGCCCATGTTTGTATTCCCAGGCCGCGTGGGCGTAGTAGAACGCCGGAGTATCGCCGGTGAACTTGAACTGATCCATCAACTGCTGGCCGTCGGCGTTCTTACCCTGGAGCAGTAGCGTCAAAAAAATCTTGTATTTGATCAGCTGCGCCGCTTGGTTCTTTTCGTTCCCGAGTGTCTCTGTGAAGAGCGCTTTGAAGCGATCACGCGCCTTCTCGTAATCGCCTTTCTCGAACGAGATTTGCGCAAGATCGTATTCCGCCTCACGGAATTTTGAATCGTCCGCCAAGGCCTCGCGCAGGGCGGCCTCCGCTTCGTCAAACTTGCCCTGCTCCATCAAGATCTCGCCCCGGAGACTTTTGGTTGCAGCGTCGTCAGGCACAATCGCATCCGCGCGGTCGAGCAACTTTAAAGCACCGTCGAAATCACGCTGCTGAAAGGCGCGCTCCGCTTTCTCGAAATCCACCTGCGCGTCCGCCTTCAACCGCGCAGCGCGCTCCGCGGTGGACGTAATCTCAATCGTCGGGTGCGGTTCACCGGGGGGCCTTTGCAGCCAGCCGACCTCATAAAACGACTCGGTGTAAAGCTTGTTAAGCGGCGCGGGAAAATGCTTGTCCGCCGCATCCATCCATTTCTCTGCCTCCTTCTGATTGGCGTGCTGGAAGGCGATCCCGGCATTCGAGTAGTAAAGCGCGGGGCTGTCTTTCGAGAGCTCGAACTTGCTCAGAATCCAGTCGACCATGTTCTCTTTGCCTTGGAGGATAAACGTGAGCAGGATCTTGTATTGGATCAGCTGATTCGTCTCCGGCCGTAGCCCATTGTGCTCGCCCGCGAGCAACGCCTCGAAACGGTTGCGTGATTCGCTCCAGTCCTTCTTCAAAAATGGAATCTCGGCGAGGTTGAAGCTGGCATTCCAAAACTTGGGCTCGATCGAGAGCACCTTGCGCAATGTTTTCTCAGCTTTGTCGTACTTGCCCTGGCGCATATAAACCACCCCCCGCAGGTTAAGTGATTCCGCCAGATCAGGCTGCCGCGCATCGATCGTGTCCAGCGCCGTCAGGGCTTCATCGTACTTGCCGTTGTCGAAAGCCTGGAACGCTTTGTCATACATCGACTCGAGCTGCGACTTCTCAGCAGCAGTTCCGGAAGTCGCAAGGGAGGTCAGAAACAGGAGGGAAATTGTCGTGAGTTTTTGGAACTTCATGACTGTCGAACCAAACCGCCGGAGGTCGAAAATGCCAAATGATTAATTCTTCCTCCGGAGCGGTGGAGGCGGACTCGGCGTCGGACTGGCACTACCTCTTGCGACGGCGTGATCGCGCGCCGGATTCACCGTTGTTTCCTTCGGATGCCGAAACGGATACAGCAAAAAACGAACGACCTTATCTCCGAGGTTCTGATGCGGCGGCTGGCTCATCATTGCGGCCGCGGGCGGCGGCTGCGTCTGCGAGGTCGCTCTCTTGGCGCGTGGAGCTCTTTCGGTCCCTTCCGCGGTCGGCGTCGCCCGCGCACTCGGCGTTGTCTTCTTCTTGGCGATGCGCTCCTCCGGTTCGGACGTCGGTTCCTTCTTTTTGTGCGCGGCGCCTCTCCCAATGGCGGAAGGTTGCGGCGACAAAGTCGGCCGAGGGGTTATCCCGGACGTTTCCCTTTGCGCGAGAATCGATGCCGGAGTTTCCCGCGGTATCGGGGACGGGGTCGCGGACGATTCGGCGATCGCGACCGCCGACGCGGGTGGCTCCGGATCGGCCGATGGCGCTTCGGCAGGCGGCGAAGGCGTCGCCGAGGGTTCGGTGAGCGCAACCGCTCCGGACGGCGAAGTCTCCCCCGCGACCGCTGATGGCGATGGCTCCGCGCTGGCCGGCGAAGCTTCTTCTTTCGCTGCCGACGGGGTCACAGAAGATGCCGCGATCACTGCGCCCTTTGCCGGCGAACTTTGACCCGCGACCGCGGATGCCGATGGCTCTGCACTGGGCGATGGGCTTGCCTTCGTCGACGCGATTGCGGTTGGCGTTGGCAGCCGTTCAGTCGCGCCATTCAACCAGCCGAGATCCGTCAAGGGACTCGCGAACGAACGATTCAACTCCGGCGAAAAAAGATTGCCCGCGTTCGCCACCCAGTTGCCCGCCTGTTTGGGATTCCCATGCTGAAACGCCCAGGCCGCCTGCGCGTAGTAGAGCGCCGGCGTATCGTCCATCATCTTGAATTCCTCCATCGCCTTTTGCGCTGCCCCGTCCCGGCCTTCGAGCAGCAGCGTGAGAAAAATCTCGTAGCGAATCAGTTCCTCGCGATGACGCTGTTGTTTGTCGCCCGAGATCGCGCCGAGGAGTTCTTCGAGTTGTTTGCGCGCCGCCTCATAGTCATGCTTCTTGAATGGAATGCGCGCCAGGTTATGACGGGCGTCCTGGAATTGCGGATCGGCGACAAGCGCGTTGCGAAAAGCCGCTTCCGCTTCCTTCTCCTTCCCTTCTTCGAGCAAAATCTCGCCCCGCAAATTGTAGGAAGCGGCCTGGTTCGGCGCCGTCGCGTCCACCTGATCTAGCAGCTGTAGCGCACTCTCTAAATCTTGTCGCCGAAAGGCGCTCGTTGCTTTTTCGAATTCCGCCTGGGCATTCCTGAGCCGTTCAGCCTCTGAAGTCACTTCGAGCGCCACCAGCTTGGCGTCGTCCGGCTTCGCCATCCAGCCCACTTCGTAAAACGACTCCATGAAAAGCTTGTTCAACCGCGGAGAATAGGCCTTCTCTGCCGCGTGCAGGTTAATCCGCGCTCCCGTTTCATCCTTCTCCTGGAAGGCAAAGGCCGCCTTGGCGTAATAGTAGGCGGGGCTGGCCGAAGAAGCCTTGAGCCTATCCAGGATCAGGGTCGCATTCTTCTCCTTGTTCTGGAGAAGATAGGT
The DNA here is from genome assembly GCA_963776615.1 of uncultured Verrucomicrobiae bacterium. GTDB lineage: Bacteria > Verrucomicrobiota > Verrucomicrobiia > Chthoniobacterales > UBA10450 > Palsa-1392. Next base: position 35,615 of record CAVZNJ010000020.1, on the reverse strand, counting down.
GAGCAGGATCTTGAATTGAATGAGATCCGCAGTGGCGCCCTCTACCTCGTCACTCGATTTCTCGACCAGCGCCTGGAAACGATCGCGCGCTTCGGCCCAGCTCCTTCTCAGGAAGGGAACCTCAGCGAGATTGAAGCGTGCTTCCCAGAGGTTCGGGTCCAGCTCGCGCGCCCTTTGCAAGGCTTTCTCCGCCGGGCCGTACTCGCGCATGCGCATCAAGGCCACTCCGCGCAGGTTTTTCGCCGCTGCCACATCCGGCTGGCGCGCGTCGATCGCATCAAGTTTCTTCAAAGCCTCACCGTAATTTCCGGCGTTCAACTCCTGCGCGGCCGCGGCATACATCGCTTCGACTTCCGCCTTGGTCGGAGCGACGACGTTCGCGCCTAACGAACTCAGAACCAGCAATAAAATGACCGCGCTTTCCCCGACTTTCATCAACCTCGCCCCCAGCCTGCTTCGACCAGAGCGGACCACCAAGAGTTATCGAGCGACATGATCGACTGGGCAACCTGGCAACCGCAGCACCGCGCTAATCTTCTCTTCATCGTACGAGAGAAGAAGATTCTTCTCATCCGCAAAAAACGCGGCTTCGGCGCGGGCAAAATCAACGGGCCGGGAGGAAAGGTGGACCCTGGCGAGACGCCGCTTGCCGCCGCCTTGCGCGAGACCTTCGAGGAACTCGGCATCCGGCCGCTCGGGGCCGAGCAGCGCGGCGAATTGCATTTCCAATTCCGCGACGGTTACAGCCTGCATTGCGCGGTCTTTCTCGCCTGCGATTTCACCGGCGAGCCGCGCGAAACCGACGAGGCCATCCCGCTCTGGACTCCGCTTGACCAGATTCCCTATGACGAAATGTGGGCGGACGATCGGCACTGGCTCCCATTCCTTATTCGCGGCGCGCATTTCGCCGGCTACTTCGAGTTCGACGGCGAGGAGCTGTTGAGTCGTGAAATCATCGTTAGGCCAGGCTGAGCTATTTCGTTCTCACGCCAAGGACACACAGGACACTCGGGTCGAAACCGAAATTCCTGTGCGGCCTTTGTTGACATGGTGTGATTCATTCCGCAGAAAGCTGCACCGCCTTATCCAGTGCCAGCGCGGCGCTGCCGATCATCCCGGCATCGTTGCCTAACTTTGCCGGCACAATCGTCAGGCCTTCGTGAAAGATCCTCATGGTCCGCTGCTCGATGACACGTCGGATCGGGCCGAAGACATATTCGCCGGCCCGCGCGACTCCGCCGCCGATCACAACTCGGTCCGGGTTCAAGAGCCAGACGATGTCGCAAAGGGTGATTCCGATGGCGAAGCCCACCTCCCCCCAGACCTTGTGCGCGATGGTGTCGCCCGCGTTGGCCGCCACCTCCAGCCCAAGCGGCGAACATTCTTCCGGCGTTTTCGCCACGCCCGCTTCCCGGTAAAGGGCTTGCGCACGCTCCGCGATCTGGACGTTTCCGACATACTTCTCGAGCGCGCCATTATTCCCGTACTGCCCCGGCGGACCGTTCGGATCCATCGTCATTTGCCCGATCTCGCCCGCACCGAGCCGGCTCCCTCGATAAAGCCTCCCATCCAGGATCAGCCCCCCGCCGACGCCGGTACCTAACGTCACGCACACGACGTTCACGCCCTCGTGGCCGGCGCCGAAAAGCCATTCGGCATACGCCATCGCGTTCGCATCGTTGTCAATTGCCGCCGGCAATCCGGACCATTCCTCGAGCAGCGCTGTGAGCGGGACATCCTCCCAGCCAGGCACGTTGGAGAGCTGCCAGACACGGCCGTTGATGCTATCAACCATTCCCGGCAATCCGGCGCCGATCGCCACGACTTCCGGATGCTCTCTCCGCAATTCCTCAATTGCCTGTCGAATTGCGGCCAGCAGCGAATCGTGTCCCGCATAGTCGTGGGTCCGAAGCGGCGGAGGGCGCGCGACAATTTTCCCATCGACCACCACGCCGGGCTTCACGGTCGTGCCGCCGAAATCGATCCCGATCGCTGCTTTGTTCATCATGCCAAGCTTGGCCTAACGATTCAAATTTCCAATCACGCGCAACCCTTCCAGGGTCAGATGCGGATGCACGGCCTTTATTTCCGGCATTCGTGCGGCGATCAATCGAGCGTAGCCACCAGTCGCGACAATCTGCGGCGTCTTTTTCCCGAACGCTTCCGCGCCGATCCTAGTCAGAATTTCCTTCACCAGCCCACGATAACCGAAAATCGCGCCGGACATCATCGCGCCTTTAGTCGACCGGCCGACGACAGACCGCGGCTCAGCGAGACTCAGTTTCGGCAAAAGCGCCGTTCGGTCGTAAAGATAAGCCGTCATCGCTTCGAGGCCCGGAGCGATCACGCCCCCGACGTAGGCGCACTCCGCCGACACGACATCGAAGGTCACCGCCGTTCCAAAATCCACCACCACTGCCGGACACCCGAAAAGGGCTGCGACCGCTGCGGCGTTCGCCAATCGGTCGGCGCCGATGGAAGCCGGCTCCGGATAGTCGACGCCAACGCCAAGCTGGCATTTCGCGCTCACAAACAAGGTCGGAATCTTCTTTGTCGCGCGGCGAATCAGCCCATTCTTTTTCGGGACGACGGAAGAGATAACCACCTGCCCGACATCGCGGCTCCGCAAGAGCTTTGCGATCGCCTCCTCGCTCAGGCGCACCGTCTCGATCCGCTTCGCGGCACCCAGTTTCTTCGTCGAAGCGAAGGCCAGCTTGGTGAAGGAGTTGCTCACGTCGATCAGCAGGTAACTGCGCTCCTCGTTAGGCGTGGACCGTGGCACAACGAGCGCAACAAACACCGCCCCACCCCCTTGCACAACCGCGGCACGCTTGCCCCGCCCAAACCATGCGCGTAGCCTCCGGCCGTGAGAAAATTGGTTCACCGGCCCCGCCGCCTCCGCCGCACCGCCGCCCTGCGCAACCTCGTGCGCGAGACCAATCTCAGCCCGCACGATTTCATCCTTCCACTTTTCGTGAACGAGAAAATCAGCGCCCGCCGGCCCATTAGCAGCATGCCGGGGGTCGAACAGCTTGCGCCAGAAGAAGTCGCGGCCGAGGCCACGCGCGCTGCCGAGACCGGTTTGCAGGCCGTTATTCTTTTCGGCATCCCTAACGAAAAGGACGAGCAGGCTTCTGGTGCCTACGCGGAAAAAGGCGTCGTGCAGCAGGCGGTTCGCGCAATCAAGGCACAATGCCCCGACCTTCTCGTGATGACGGACGTTTGCCTCTGCGAATACATGATTCACGGCCATTGTGGTGTAACTCGGATCGACGGCGATCATTTCCATGTTCTGAATGACGAAAGCGTCGAGCTGCTCGTGAAAACCTCGCTTTCCCATGCCGCGGCTGGCGCCGACATCGTCGCGCCAAGCGACATGATGGACGGCCGCATCGGCGCGATCCGCGAAGCGCTCGACGAGGCTGGCTACGACCAGACCGGGATCATGAGCTATGCGGCAAAATTCGCCTCCGCATTTTACGGTCCATTTCGCGAAGCGGCGGAAAGCCCGCCGCAATTTGGCGATCGCCGCGGCTATCAGATGGACCCAGCCAATGGCGGTGAAGCGCTACGCGAAGCGGCACTCGACGTGGCAGAAGGCGCCGACATCATCATGGTGAAGCCGGCCCTGCCTTATCTCGACATTCTCTGGCGAGTACGCGAGCGCTTTGGCCTAACGACTGCGGTTTATCACGTGAGCGGCGAATACGCCATGGTCAAGGCCGCAGCCGAACGCGGCTGGCTCGACGAACGCCAGGCCGTGCTCGAAATCATGACCGGCCTGAAGCGCGCCGGAGCCGATCTCATCGTCACCTATTGGGCCAAGGAGTTGGCGGAATGGACGAGTCGGTAGCCAAGGTTCCGAGCCGCCGCGGCGAGACCGCGGTTCATCTCGAGCTGAAACGCCTCGTCCTTCTCTGGGCGCAGGAGAATGGCTACCCGCTTGCTGCGCTCGAAGTTTCCCTTCCGCGATGCCGTTACCGTGCCGATGTCGCCGCCTATCGGCCGCAGAAAAATGGCACGATTGGTCACACGGCCGTCTTCGAGTGCAAGCAATCCGCGCCCGACCTGCGGCGCGACGATTGCCGCAGTCCGCAAACGTTGGCACGCCTCGAATCGGTCTACCGCCGCCGGCAGATCTTGGAGAAAAATCTGCGCATCCATTACCCGACACTGCGTAGCGGCGAGACGCTTTTTCCAGAGTGGGACCCGCACGATTTCGGCGCGATTGAGCATCGCGGTTATCAGCGCGTTACGCGCGAGCTGGCGGCCTTACAGAATCAGTTGCGGAACGGCCGCAAATTCGAAAAGCTCACCCGCTACGCCTGCGCCAATCTCTTTTTCCTCGTTCTGCCTAACGATCTCCTGCGTGAACCGGAGGCGCCCCTGGGCTGGGGACTGCTCGTGGAAAAGGACGGCGTCCTTGCGCTGCATCGCAAACCGGTCTGGCACGACAGTCCCGAAGTGGCGCGCCTGCGTGTCCTGCAAAAGATCGGCGGCGCGGGCACCCGCCAGCTCAATCGTCGACTGAAGATCGGCCCCGTGGATCCCCTTGGTCCGTTCAAGTACCGCGCCTGAATACGTTCGTGATCGGGCGTACCTTTTTCTGGAGCACGACGCTCTCTGATCGAGCATTAGTTTTCGATCAACGATCGATCTTTTGCGGCTTGTTTTTGCGACCGTCAAGAACCACAACCCAAGGCATTTGTCCCCTGATCCAATCATTGTACCAGGCCATGTCAAACTGGACGAAATTGCAATTCGTTTTAGAATATTTTCGAAATGCTATCGATTCACGCACGACCGTGCGCAGCCGCTTTCCGGCTTCGCTTAGGCACGCGTTCTTGTTGTGCCGGCTTCCCCGGCACGATGGAAACTCGGACGACCTTGGGACGGGCGTTCGCTCTTTTCGGAATTCTCCATTTCACAAGGAACAACAAATGAAACCCAATCACGAAGCTGAATCGGTCAAGTGGTTGTCCCGTTACGACGATCCAAACCGGCGCGGTGGTTCGTTTCCGCGTCTCGCGTTTGAATTTCAAGCTCGCCGAGAAGGCGGCTCCTACTTTGGCGGCGGTCAACCGGGCGGCCGGCACGGCTTCAGCCGCCTGGCCCGCGAGGTTCTGCAAGCCGATGCAAGTCGCACCTTCAGACTGGAAACGGCCGTGCTCTTTTTCGTAACGCTCGTCTCGGCCTGGCCGATCATAGTGATGATTCGCGAGGTCATTGGACTGTTGAAGTAACGACCCGTTAGGGGCTGCCATTGAGGCCGGTTACCTAACGAGAAACTCGTCTCGATAAGGCGGCGTTTCCTCGGGAGCGAAGCCGTGGCGCATGATGTTTTCGGTCACGACCCGCGGAATGAGGAACTGGAGCAGGTAATCGCCCCCGCCCGCTTTTGTCCCGCCGCCGCTCATCTTGAATCCGCCAAAGGGATGCCGGCCGACGACCGCGCCGGTACAGGAGCGATTGATGTAAACATTGCCCGCTTCCAACGCCGCTTTCACGCGCTCGATGTTGGCCGGGCTGCGCGAGAAAAAGCCCCCGGTCAGCGCGTAATCAGTGCTATTCGCAACCTCAATGGCTTCGTCCAGGTCGCGAACTTTGAGGACGCTCAAGACCGGGCCGAAAATCTCTTCGCGTGCGATGCGCATGTGAGGATTCACATCGGTGAAAATGGTTGGCGGAATAAAGTATCCCTGCGGTGGCAAATCTTTCGCCTGATAGGCAAGCGTGGCCTCGCTCTTGCCGATTTCGATGTACTCGAGGATGCGCTTGTAAGCGGCTTCGTCGATGACCGGCCCAACGGTGATGCCTGGTTCCTCCGGATTGCCAACGCGCAAACTCGCCGCGGCGGAAAGCAGCCGTTCCATCACGCGATCGTAATTTCCTTCCAGAACAATGAGCCGGGAGAGCGCGGAACATTTTTGTCCCTGGAACCCGAATGCCGAATAAATGGAATCGACGATCGCCTCGTCGAGATCGGCGTCGAAATCGATGATCATGGCGTTCTTGCCGCCCATCTCGCAGATGACGCGCTTCAGCTCGCGCTGACCTTCCCGTGTCTGACCGGCGCTTTCCCAAATTCGCAGCCCGACCTCGCGCGATCCGGTGAAGGCGATCAAATCGACATCCTTATGGTCCACCATGTAGGCGCCGATGATCGAGCCGTGGCCATTGCAGGAAATTCAACACTCCGGGTGGCACACCGGCTTCCTCGAAAACTTCCATGAGCAACCCGCCGATGCAGAGCGATTGCTCGGACGGTTTCATGATCACGGTGTTGCCGGTGACCAAAGCGGCCGAAACCATTCCGCATAGGATCGCCAGCGGGAAATTCCACGGCGCGATGACAAGGGCAACGCCGCGCGGCCAATAGTGTTGATAGCTCTCCTCGCCTTGCACTTCCTGGGTGAGATGCGGCCGGCCAATCAACCGCATTTGGTGCGCGTAAAAGTGGCAAAAATCGATCGCCTCGCGAACATCGGCATCGGCCTCGGCCCATGGCTTTGCCGACTTCGAAAACTTCCAGCGCGGAAATTTCATAGCGACGACGATTGAGAATGACAGCGACGCGTTCAAGCAACTGGGCTCGCGTTTCGACCGGGGTGCGGCCCCATGTCTTGAACGCGGCCAGGGCGACACTAACGGCACGTTCCGCTTCCGGAATTCCCGCTTCCGCCGCGTAGCCGACGATTTGATCCGGTGCGCTGGGATTAATCGAAGGCGTGAGCGTATCGGTCCAGATTTTTTCGCCGTTGATGACAAGCGGGAATTTTTGGCCAAACCGGCTGCGGATGTCGCGCAGCGCGGCCTGCATTTGTTCCTGGCTTTCTTTGTAAACGAAATTCACAAGCGGCGAGTTTTTATAAGTATCTCCTGGCGACCCTTCATGGGAAGCGCCATCTGGCGAAGGTCGATCTTCCATTGCAGGCGGGGTCGGCAAAGCCGGTCGTACGACAAGTTCGTTCGGGTCGCGAAGGAGCTGCGCGGCAGAAACGTTTTCGGAGAATTTCGCGCGCAAGAATCCCTCGTTGGAAGTGTTTTCGAGCAGCCGCCTGACGAGGTAAGACATGCCGGGAAGCAGCTCGCCCACCGGACAATATTCGCGCACCCGATACCCCATCTCGACCAAGGCGCGCTTGATCGGGCCGGCCATGCCGTAAAGCAGCTGAAACTCGAAGCGGCTTTTCTCGACCCCGATCTTTTCCGCGTAAGACATCGCGTGCGCAATACTGCGCACATTGTGCGAACCGAAAGCGGCGGTCACGATCGACTCGTTCTCGAGCAGGATGGCGGTCAGCGCCTCGAAGTTGGCGTCACTTTCCGGCTTTTGCAGGAAGACCGGACAAGGCCATCCGTTTTGGTCCGCCTTGATCTTCTCGTAGTCCCAATAGGCGCCCTTCACCAGTCTCACGGCGAAACGCGTGCCGCGCGCCCGGCCCCAGGCTATAAGATCTTGCAGGTCGAGTTCGGCATCGCGCAGATAGGCCTGGACCACGATCCCCGCGTGCGGCCAATCCCTGAACTCGCTCTCCATGAAAAGCGTTCGGAAAAGTTCGAGCGTGGTGTTCTTATGGGCGTAACTCTCCATGTCGAAATTGATGAACGCCCCCAACGCGCGCGCCCGGCGCAGGATGGGCCGCAAGCGCGGGGCGAGATGGGCGATGGCATCGGCCGGATCGGCCGGATTCATCTGCGAATAAAGGGCGGAAATTTTGACCGACACGTTGACCACCGGGAAGAGATCCGAATGTCCGCCCAGCGGATCGCTCCAACCGCGCGTTTGCTCTGGGAGGCCTTCGACCAGATCGCAAGGCAGCGCGCCGCATATTCCTCCGCTTCCGCTTCGCTGACAACGGCTTCGCCTAACAAATCCACCGTGAAGCCGATGTTTTCCCGGCGCCGCTTGCGCAGCGTCCTCATAACGTCATCGGGATTGCGCCCGGCAATGAACTGCCGCGCCATACCAGAAACGTTGCGCCGCAGGATGTAGGCAGTCAGCCACGGGAAAATACCGGCGGCGCGCAGACCGGTTTGCATCATCGGGACAAAGCCATTCATCCCGTGAAAATACTCCCGCAGATGCTCCACGATGTCGTCCGAGCGGCGGAGCGATGCCAGCACATCAACGAAGCGAAACATCTGCACCTTGAAGGCCTCGTCCCGCATCGAGAACGCCATCATTCGCTGATAAAATCCGGCTTTGCTGAAGATCGATTCCGGGTGCTGATCGACCAGGTCAAAGACTTGTTGGCCGCGATTTTCGGTGGCGGCTTGGAGGTCACTCATGGGTGCGAGGATAAGTCGGCCCGCGCGTTTCGGCAAAGCCCTGGCAAGACGACCATCGGCACTGCCGTCACCGGCCCGGGTCCCATTAACCTCTCGGAGACTAGTTTTTGAAGACGAAAAACTTTCGTATCGCGAAGTTCAGGAAAACCGACGCTGCGATATTCGTCATGATCGCGCTCGCCGTGGGCAGACCATAGGCGTGGACCAGCCAGGGTCCGGCGAACTGGCTGATGAGGAAGCTGACCGTGCTGCCGGCGGTGAAATATAGAAACTCCATCACGGGATGATGGCGACCGGTCTCAAAGACGAAGAAAATATTCGTGCCATAAGCCACAACGTTGGAGACCGCGAAAGCGATGGTGTTGTTGATGAGCAAATTCCTCGCGCGCAGCTGATCGGTAATCGGAGCACCATCAACGATCATGCGGTCCATCGCCGGGAAGACATGATAAGAGAGATAAATGGTCAGGCCCACGAAAACGACCGTGGCCAGCCCGCCGCACAGGCTATAAACACCAAACTGAATGAGCGGCGGAACATTGCGCGCCCGGATGCGGACAAGGATCGTCCTGAAATCATTTCCGACGATGAACTGAAAGGCTTCGGTGATGGCGCTGGTCATGGGCGGCCCATTCAAGGTCCAGAAGTGCGTGGCCAAACATAGCCGGGCAGGCGCCGCCGTCATCGGGAAGCGTGCACGCCACCTGCCCGGCTTTACACCCCGCGCCCTCCGACGCTTGCTTTTCGTTAGGGGGTTTGCCGCGGCGCCCAATGTCGGTTACGAATGCTCCAGATGCCGACCCGCCAACGCCATCAATTTGCGAGCGACAACACCGCGGCGATTTGCCCGGAAGCCTGGGCCGCACTGGCCGAGGCGAACCAGGACGCGGAGACCTCCTATGGTGCAGACAAATGGACCGCGACCGTCCGCGCCCAGGTACGGGAAATTTTCGAGACCGATTGCGAGACCTTCATCGTCTTCAACGGCACGGCCGCGAACTCGCTCGCGCTCGCCCAACTGTGCCGGCCCTTTGACAGCGTTATCTGCCACGAGCGCGCCCACATCGAGACGGACGAATGCGGCGCGCCCGAATTTTTCTCCGGCGGTGCCAAGCTGCTGCGCGTTGGTGGGGCGGGCGGGAAAATCGATCTCAAGTCGGCAAGCGCCATTCTCGGGCAACACCTCGACGTCCATTCCACCCGGGTGCGGGCCCTCAGTGTCACGCAGGCCACAGAAGCGGGCACGCTCTATTCGTTGGATGAATTGGAAGCGATTGCCGCTTTTGCGCAGGAGCATTCGCTCCTTCTGCACATGGACGGCGCGCGTTTCGCCAACGCCGTGGCATCGTTAGGCTGCGCCCCGAAGGAAACAAGCTGGCAGCGTGGGATTGATGTTCTCGCCCTCGGCGGAACGAAAAACGGCACCGCCGCCGGAGAGCTCGTGGTCTTTTTTAATCGCGAACTGGCGCGTGAGTTCGATTACCGGGTGAAACAGGGAGCGCAACTCGCCTCCAAGACGCGTTTTCTCGCCGCGCCGTGGACCGGCCTGCTAGCAGCCAACGTCTGGTTAAGAAACGCGCGACACGCGAACGCAATGGCGCGGTTGTTGGAAGAGAAGTTACGCGCACTCGATCTGGCTGATCTCGCGTTTCCCCGCGAAGCCAGCGCGCTTTTCGTACGCTTACCTGACGAGATCGTGGAGCGGATGCACGCTGTGGGCTGGCATTTTCAAAACTTCTTCGAGCCCGGCGTCTACCGGCTGATGTGTTCCTGGGCCACGACCAAACCGGAGATTGAGGAATTCGTCGCGGACCTCGCGGAGGCACGCGCTGCTGCGCGTCCAGGGCATGCCAAGACCTGAGCATTCGCTCGTGCCAGGTGCAGCCATGTTACGGTCGCTCGCATGAATTTGCGCGATCTCCCGATATACGAACTCGAAGACGAGATAGTCGAGTCGCTCTCGGTTCGGCCCCGCCTGATCCTGCAGGCGCCGACCGGCTCCGGAAAATCCACCCAGGTGCCGCAGATCCTGCTCGATCGTGGCCTCCTCGGCGCCGGCGAAGTCGTCATCCTCCAGCCGCGCCGGCTTGCCACGCGGCTCCTCGCCAAACGCGTCGCCTTCGAACGTGGCGGCCGTCTCGGCGACGAGGTCGGCTATCAGATCCGCTTCGAAAAAGTCGCTTCGCAAAAAACCCGGATTCGTTTTGTGACACGAGGGAATTCTTCTCCGCCAATTATTGCAGGATCCCGAGCTGCGCGGGGTCGCAGCGATTCTCTTCGACGAATTCCACGAACGCCATCTCTATGGCGATATCACCCTTGCGCGCGCCCTGCATTTGCAGGAAGCAAGGCGCCCTGATCTCAACTTGGTCGTCATGTCCGCGACGCTCGAGTCGGACAAGCTGGAAAAATATCTCGCCCCCTGCCCGGTGCTCACGTCGAGCGGGCGGATGCATCCGGTCGCGATCGAATACCTCGCGAGACCAGTGCGGGCGGAAAATTATCCGGTCTGGGACCTGGCGTCCGATGAGCTGGAACGCATCGCGGCGCAAACGGCGGGCGACGTTCTGATCTTCATGCCGGGAAAATACGAAATCACCCGCACCCTCTCGCGCCATGCGCGCCTCGCGCCTGAGCGATCGCTTTGTCGCATTGCCGCTTCACAGCGAGCTGCCACCAGCGGAACAGGACGCCGCGCTCGCGCCCTCCGCGAAACGCAAAGTGATCGTCGCGACGAATGTCGCCGAGACTTCGCTGACGATCGAGGGCGTGCGGGTGGTCATCGACAGCGGCCTCGCGCGGATCGCGCGTTTCGATCCGCGCCGCGGAATCAATACCCTCTTCATCGAGAAAATCAGCCGGGCCTCGGCCGAGCAGCGCGCCGGGCGCGCGGGCCGGACAGCGCCCGGGCATTGCCTTCGACTCTGGACAGAGAGCGAGCATCTCGAGCGCGCGCCGCAGGAACTGCCGGAAGTGAAACGGCTCGATCTCGCCGAAGTCGTACTGACCTTGAAGGCAAGCGGGATCGAGGACATTGCCGGATTCCGCTGGCTTGAGCCGCCCGACCCGAAGGCGCTCGAAAACGCGGAGCAGCTCCTGGCCGATCTTGGCGCGATCGATGCTGGAAAAGTGTCCTCGTTAGGCCGGCGCATGCTCGCCTTTCCCGTCCATCCGCGCTATGCGCGCATGTTGCTGATGGCGGAGCATGAGCGCTGCGTGCGCGGTGTCGCGCTCATCGCGGCCCTGACGCAAGGCCGCAGTTTGTTGCGCCGGGCCGAGGGCAAACAGATGCGCGACGAACGCGATGATTTTCTCGGGAGCGAGGATGAATCCGATCTTTTTATTTTGCTCCGCGCGTTTCGGTTCGCGGAAAAGAACAATTTTGATTCCCGCCGTTGCGCGCGCCTTGGAGTAAACGCTGGCGCGGCCCGTGAAGCAGGACAGCTCTGGGAGCAGTTTCTTTCCATCGCGCGTGCCGAGAACCTTGATATCGCAGAGCGTGAAGCGGCGCCCGGCGCGATCGCACGCTGTGTCCTCGCTGGTTTTCCCGACCAAGTCGCGGTGCGACTCGACGAAGGCACGCTTCGCTGCGCCTTGGTGCATAATCGGCGTGGAGTCCTGGCGCGCGAAAGCGTGGTCGATCGCGCCCGACTTCTGGCCGCATCGGAGATTCGGGAAATCGAGTCGAGCGATGGCGAGCGCCAGGTCCTGCTCACCCTCGCGACGGCGATCAAGATGGAATGGCTGTATGAATTTTTTCCCGAAGCCATTGAGGAAAAGACGGAGGTGGCCTTCGATAGCTCGTCGCGTCGTGTCGTGGGGCGGACGGTGGTCGTTTTCCGCGATCTGGTCTTGGTGGAAAAGAAATCGGATCGCGTTCCGGCGGCGGAGGCGGCGGCGTTGCTCGCTCGGGAAGTGATGGCGGGAAGTTGTCCGCTCAAGAAATGGGACCACGCCGTCGAGCAGTGGATCGCCCGTCTCAACTTCGCCGCGAAGACATTCCCCGAACTGGAGCTGCCGCCGATCGAGGAGTCGGATCGCGCGCTCTTGATCGAACAGGTCTGTCAGGGCGCGATGAGCTACAAGGAAATCAAGGAGCGCCCGGTGGGGCCGGTCCTGAAATCGTGGCTGAGCACCGCGCAACGCGCCGCGCTCGACCAGCTCGCGCCAGAGCGGATCAAATTGCCGAACGGTCGGACGGCGAAAATCGTCTACGGGGCCGATAAACCTCCGACCGTCGCGGCGCGCATCCAGGACCTTTACGGGGTGGCGAACGGTCTGGCCATTGGCCCAGCCCGGGTGCCGTTGCGAATCGAAGTGCTCGCGCCAAATCATCGTCCGATCCAGATCACCGACGATCTCGGCACTTTCTGGCAGGAGAGTTATCCGAAAATCAAACAGGAGCTGCAACGCAAGTATCCGAAGCACAAATGGCGCTGATCCCAGCCGGAATCGGTGATCTCAATTCGCGCCAACCAACTTTTGAGCCGGGATTACCGATCCGGGGCCAGAATCAAATACTGCCGCGCATTCCGCGGGAGGGATCGCGCGGCGAAACCAGCCCGCTGACCTTCGCCCAAGCCGCTTTCGAGGCTCCGCGAACATGGTCCCATGGCAATGCTTCGCCCACCTGGTGCTTCTCCTAATCGAGCGCAACATCGTCCTCAATCTCGTGGAATTGTTTGCCCGGATATTTGGCCGCTGCCTGCGCGCCTACGCGGTAGGCCGGAGCGAAATGCTCGAAGGTTGTGCCCTCGGTCGCGTGCGGCTGCGACTCATGGTGCTCCCGCCAATACTGCTCTTCCGCCTTCAGATCGATACGAACCAAAAGCAAAACCAAAGTTAACTCAGCGAACCGGAGACACGTGCTTTCGCGCACTGTTCGGCTCCGGATCGCGATCGCCCGGCGAATGCGAATCGAGAAGCGCAAAATGGCCACGATGTGCGAAGTTAAGGTATGAAGAATTCTAACGGAGACAATTTCACGGAGAAAGATCCGATGTCTGAGACGGAATTTGGCAGTGCGACGGAGGGCGGCAGCGCCCAAAACCGGATGGCGGAAAATGCGCGGAAGTTTTCCAGCGCGGCCTCCGATACCTGGGACCAGACTCGCCAAAAAGCGGTCGTCGTGCGTGAGCGCACGGAGTTTTTCCTGCGCGAAAATCCAGTGCCGACGGTGCTGGGTGCGCTCGCCCTCGGGTTGGCGATCGGGCTTGCGATTCGGTATTCCTCGCGGCCGGAAGAGCCCTCGGCTTCGCTCAAGCGGGCTTTGCGGGAGTTTGACTGGAACTCTATCGCGCCCGCCTTTCTGCCCTCACTCGTGCGCAGCGTGAAACGCGGCTACTCCGATTCCGCCGATGCGGTGAAGGAGGGAATCGGGCGTGTGCGAGAGGTGGACGTGGATGAATACGTCAAGCCGCTGCGCAAACGCTGGAAACAGTGGACGAGCTAGGCGCGGTTCGTTAGGGGAGCGGTTGCTTTCAAGGGTTTTCGCGCCGCGCGTAGGTCGCGGCAGCTCGCCCGGCGCGTGTCCCGGTGGAAAAACATCCTTGCAGGAGGTAGCCGCCGGTGGGCGCTTCCCAGTCGATCATTTCGCCGGCGAGGAAGACGCCCGGCATCTTGTGCAACATGAGGGTCTCGCTCAATTCCGGCCAGCGAACGCCGCCCGCAGTCGAGATCGCCTCGGCGATCGGCCGGGGGCTTTCCAACCGAAGAACGAAATTCTTCACGCGGGCGATCGCCCGGTCACGGTCGATGCAATCGTCAGGGAAGAAACCTTCAAGCAAGGCAATCGCGCCCGTGCTGAGTTTCCAGGCGCGAAACCATTCGCCCGGCAGAAGTGAGTGTGCGACGCGCGCGCGCAAAATATCCGCGGTTACCTGTGGTTTGAAATCGATCCGCAACTCTGGTCTCGCGAGCGCGCGGAGGACCGGTCCGAGCCTATAGATCGCGCCCCCTTCCAAACCGTAGCGGGTGATCAACAACTCTCCCGAGACGGCTTCGTCGCCAGCCGTGACGCTAAGATTCTTGAGTGGCAGACCTTCTGCACGATCGCGCACACCAGCGGGCCATGCGACGTTCCAACCGCAATTCGCCGCTTCAAATGATCTCATCTCCACGCCATGCGCGGCGAGGAGGGGCGGCCAGGCGCCATCCGAGCCGGTGTCGGGCCACGAAGCACCGCCAAGTGCGAGCACAACAGCATCCGCGAGCAACGCTGCGCCCTCCGGGAAGTCGAGCCGCCAGCGATCGCCTTCTCTCATTAGGCGAGTAAGCCGTGCACCGGTTCGAAATTCGACTCCCGCGCCGCGCAGGCGTTGCAGCCAGGCGCGCAGGAGGGCGGCCGCTTTCTGGCCGCGTGGAAACACCCGGCTGCTGGTGCCGACATACGTTTCGACTTTCAGCTGCTCGGCCCATGCCCGCAAAGCGTCCGGCCCAAACTCACCCAGCAGATCGCGCCAGCGCTCGGGCTCGGCGCGATAACGTTTCGGAAAATCTTCCACCGCTTCGCTGTGGGTCAGGTTCAAGCCGCCACGGCCGGCGACAAGAAACTTTCGCCCCGCTGAAGCTTGCGCGTCGCACAGCACGACGCGCAGATTCGCGGCCACCGCCACTTCCGCAGCGCGCAGTCCAGCCGGGCCCGCGCCGACCACAGCCACCGTCTTGGCGTTCACAACTTCCGCGCTCACAAATTCTTCTCCTTTGTTCGCTCACGAGATGCAACTGTGACGCCTTGACGAACGCCCGCCCTAACGAATCGGAGCAACCGGCGCTCTCCGTCGCGCATCCGAGTTTTCGCGAAGCTTTCCTTTTCTGGCTCAAGCTCGGTTTCATCAGCTTCGGCGGACCGGCCGGGCAGATCGCGATCATGCAGACCGAGCTGGTGACTTTTCGCCTTAATCCCAGCACGTCAAACGTCCGGGACTATTTGAGAACGATCCGGACGTCGTTCAGTGCTGCAGTGAAGGTGTAAGTCTTTCCGGCTGCACATTCACCTGTATGCTCGTAGGACTCGCCTGTTCTCGATTGGGAATCGGCACTACGGTCAAAGTATGCGGTCCTGCAGCCAGGGGCGCATCATAACGATTATTGTAGAGTATCTTCGCAACTTCCTTTCCGTCGATCGAAAGTCCGACGACGAGTTGTGAAAGACGGGAGGACCGGCTGATGATAAGGCGACCGGCCTCCTGGTTTTTTTGCGCGGCCGGAGCAGATGAGTTTTCTGCTCCCGAGGCTATCCCGGGAATGACGGCGCTTAAGGCGAGGGCAGCGCAGGCAAGGATGGGAAGCAGGACGACGCGGTGACGGTGAAGGCATTTTTGATTCATGCTACAAGCTTTCACCGAAATTACGCCTTACGCCAATGATCCCAGCGCGGCGTCGAATTCGTCGCTCGAACAAGCCACGGACTTGATCGTTAGGGCGCCACGCGAAAGCTGAAGCTGCCTTTGCTGACATGGAGGTCCTGGGCAACCGCAGACCAGGAAACTCGATAAGACCCCGGTTTCAAGCCGGCCGTCAGGGAAAGATGGACGAGAGCCGGATCCTTTTTGTCGGCCCGAAGGTCCCGTTGGTCGATTTGTTTGCCCGCGGCGTCGCGGACTTCAATCGTGCTCAAGCCAATCTTGACCGGCTCGGTGAACCAGATTCTGATTTCGTCAGGCGCCTGTTTCAGGGTCGCACCGTTTGCCGGCTCGGAGCGGACAAGGGTGGAATGGGCGCGCGCCGGTTCGGTCGCGCCAAGCACAAGCAGACTAACGACGAGCAAAAGCAAAGTCCTCATTCTCCGAGCAGCACGATCGGTCCTTCCGCCTTGGGCACTCCGCCTTTGCGCTCAAGGCTGACGGCAAATCCCTGCGCCGCGCGCACCGGGTGGGCGGGACGGAAGGGAACCCGCAGGGTTCCGTCATTCGCAACATGAAAGACACCGCCATCGACCGGATTTTTGTAACGCGGATCGACCAGCCAGATCTGGTAATCGTGGTCGGCGGTGTTGCGCGGCAATTGGGCTACTTTCAAAACGCCGCGCTGCTTCTTCTCGTCCCAAACCACAACCGCATTGGCGTTGGGCGCACTCGCCAGCTTAGAGCTCAGGGAAGCGATCTGGATTTGTGCCAGCACATCGCGGTGTTGCAGGCGCGCAACTCGATGGCGCAACTGATTTCGCTCCGCGATGAGATAGGAGCAGGTAAGGGCTAGCGCGGCGGCGAAAGCCCAGGGAATCCACTGTGTCCGCCGTGAAAACGGGACCGTTTTCTGACACCTTATCTGACTGAGGACGCGCCCCCGTAGCTCCGGTGGGAGCGGACGCGGTGGAGCATGGTGCGCGAGTTGCGCGGCTGTTTCATCCAGTTGATCGACAAAAGTGCGCAACTCGTTATCGGACTCCAGTTGCCGCTCGAAAGCAGGCGCCTCGTCGCCCTCGAGAAGCCCGAGGACGTAAAGGCACCCCTGTTCTTCCAATTCCTCTTTCACGACGGAACCTGCCCGAGCACTTCGCGCAAGGCGAGCAGCCCGCGGCGAATGCGTGCTTTCACAGTGCCCAGGGGCGTACCCAATCTCTCGGCAATCTGCGTTTGTGTGAGACCGGCGAAAAAGGCGAAGTCGATCGCCTCGCGTTGCGAATCATTAAGCTGCGCGAGGGCTGCACGAACCCTTTCCCGTTCGTCCCGGCGAGCGAGCGCGTTGTCCGCACGGTCGATCCCGGCGTCGACCACATTATCCTGAGTTTCAGTCGGGACGGCTTCGGTGAGCCGGGCCCGGCGCTGCCTGGATCGGAGCCGGTCGATGGCCTTGTGCCGGGAGATCATCACCGCCCAGGTGAACGAGTTGGTGCGGGCCGCGTCGTAGGTGCCGGTCCATTTCCACATTTGGATAAACGACTCCTGGAGGACATCCTCCGATTCCTTCTGATCGCGCAGGATTGAGTAAATCATTGAGAAAAGACCCGGCGCAAAGCGATCGTAGAAGGTTGCAAAGCCCGTCTCATCGCCGGCTCTCATCTGCTTAACCAGTTGCGCGTCGGCTTCATTGGGAAGACGAGTGCCGGAACGGGATTGCTTCTCCGGAGACGCCGGTTCGTGAGGAAAATTCGAAGGATTCTTCGCCACGAGAAGTGCACCAGACGAAGAAAACGGGCGCACGCAAGGATGGATGAGCGAGGCCCTGCTTCCGGCAAAGGGCGCTGCGGTCCGCTCGATCCAGATTTCCGGAAAGACTCGAACACATCCTGCGTTAAGACGTGCGATTTCCTCCGCCAGATGCATCTGCGAGGGCGACCGGCGCGCCGCGAAGGTTGACAAGTGGAGCGCGTTGCGGTTCAATGGGTGCCCGGTCGTCTCCTCGTCGGTCTTCTTTTACGGGGCGTTCCGGTTCCGCTCTCCGGCGCAACGCAGGTCTGTCGGGCAACGAGTTTTTACTATCCCCATTCCATGGCGGGACATAGCAAGTGGTCCAAGGTTAAGCGCGCCAAAGGTGCCCTCGACGTCAAACGCGGCACGATATTTAGCAAGTTCTCGAAAGAGATCAGCGTCGCGGCGCGCCTCGGGGGTGGCGATCCGGCGGCGAATGCCCGACTACGGAGCGTGATCGAGATGGCGCGGGCGCAAAGCATGCCGAACGACAACATCGAGCGCGCGATCAAGCGCGGCACCGGCGAGGGCGTCGACGCGCAGCATTTCGAGGAGATCGTCTACGAAGGCTACGGCCCCGGCGGGGTGGCGGTGATCGTGGAAGCCACGACCGACAATAAGAACCGTACCGCCGCGGAGATCCGGCGCATTTTTAGCAAGAACGACGGCAACCTCGCGAGCAGTGGCAGCGTTTCCTACATGTTTCACAAAAAGGGTCAGATCACCGTCCCGCGAGATACGATTGAGGAGGAACGCCTCTTCGAATTAGCCCTCGAAGCCGGAGCGGATGAGTTGACAATGGAGGAGGAGCAGTATGTTATTCTTACTTCCCACGATCAGCTCTACGCCGTGGCTGAGGCGCTCAAACAGGCGAGCGTCACCATCGATGGGCAAAAGTTTACTTTCATTCCCGAGACGAATGTTCACGTCGCCGACGAGGCGGCCGCGCTTCAGGTCCTGCGCCTCTGCGATAGCCTCGAAGACGACGACGACGTTCAAAACGTCTATTCCAATTTAGATATTTCTGAAGAGCTGCTGGCCAAACTGCCAGCCTGACAAATGGGAGCCGACACCGCCCGTCGTGTCGCCTCCGCCAAAGCGATTTCAATTATGAGCGAAGAAATGGAAAAAGAATCCACCCAGGCACCGAGCGCGAGCGCACCACCTCCCTTCCGGAGGCGCCGCTCATCCCGTCGCCGGGCGGGACGCCGCAACGACCGCGATGATTCGGAGCGCTCCGCAGCCTTCAGTGATTCTGGCGAGGAGAGACCAGAACGCAGAGATGGAACGGAGGCTCTAGGGGCCGAAGTTTCGCAACCAGGCGAACGCCGGCACGAAACGACAGGCGAGTTTGGCGAAGCGACGGAAGAGCGCGGCCGGCCATCCGAACAACCCGAAAGCATTCAGGGCAGTTCCCCAAACGGAGACCAACCGCCCCGAGAACCCGAGTACGGCGAAGGCATCATCGAGATCTCCGGCAAGGGCTTTGGCTTCCTGCGCGACGCAAAGCGCAACTTCGTCCAGACACCGCAGGATATTTTCGTCACGCCGGAAATCGTCAGGCGCTTTCAGCTCCGCGACGGGATGTGGATCTACGGCGAGACCCGACGCGGCAATCGCGGCCCGCAACTCACCCGACTGCTCAAAATCAACGACGAAGAGCCGACCAGGTATCAGGATCTCCGGCCGTTCGAAGAGCTGACTACGATCAACCCGAACGAACGGATCAAACTGGAAACCGTGCCCGATCGCTACACGACGCGGATCATGGATTTGATGACGCCGCTCGGCAAAGGGCAGCGCGGCTTGATTGTCGCCCCACCCCGCACCGGCAAGACGACGCTCCTCCATCACATCGCCGACGCGGTCGTGAAGAATCATCCGGAGATGAAACTGATCATCCTCCTGGTCGACGAACGCCCGGAGGAAGTGACCGATTTCCGCCGCTCCTGTCCGACGGCCGAATCTAATGGCCAGCTCGAATGACAGCGACATCAAGAGCCACACGCGCATCGCGCAGCTTGCGATCGAGCGCGCCAAGCGGCTGGTCGAAGCTGGCAAGGACGTCTTCATCCTGCTCGACTCGATCACCCGCACGGCGCGCGCCTTCAACAATGCAACTGGCGGCGGCGGTCGCACCATGAGCGGCGGCATCGACGCCCGCGCGATGGAGATTCCGCGCAAACTTTTCGCGGCCGCGCGCAATACCGAAGAAGCCGGCAGCCTGACGATCGTGGCCACCGCGCTGATCGAGACCGGCAGCCGGATGGACGAGCTGATCTTCCAGGAATTCAAAGGCACCGGTAACATGGAGCTCGTGCTCGATCGCAAGATCAGCGACCTGCGCATTTATCCCGCGGTCGATATCTTCCTTTCCGGCACGCGCCGCGAGGAACTGCTCATCCAACCGTGGGAACTGGAGAAGATCAATCTTATCCGTCGCGGTCTTGCCGGTCACAAACCGGACGAAGCGATTCAGCGTCTGCTCATGTTCGTGAAGAAATTCCCGACCAATCGGCAGATGCTAAAGGAAATCCCGGGCTAGGAGCATTTCGATTCTCGATCGGCTCACCCGAGCCCCACTGGCACCGATGCAATCGGAGATCGAAGATCAACAGTTGAAAACCCTGGAGTGGGAAATCCTCCCTCCCGAGGAAAAAGAGAATCGCTCTGAGCTTGAGCCGCTTTTCCGCTGGCTCGCTCTCATCATGGATAACCTCCTCCGCGTGCCTGGAACCCAGTTCCGCTTTGGGCTCGATCCACTCCTGGGCTTGCTTCCGGGACTCGGCGATACTGGCTCCGCCCTCATCTCGGCCATGGCCCTCGTCGCTGCCGCCCGGCGCGGCATCCCAAAGATTCTTCTCGCCCGCATGTCGCTCAACATCCTGATCAACGAAGCAGTCGGCATTATTCCCGATTTTCGGCGACGCCTTTTCCTTCTGGTTCAAGTCGAACGCGCGCAATTACGAGCTCCTCCGGCGCCACACCGCAGCCCCGCGACGCTCGACCAGAAGCGACTGGATTTTTGTCGCGCTCGTTCTCGGCAGTCTGGCGACGATTCTCGCCGTTAGTCTGGCGGTCAGTTTCTGGCTGCTCTACCGCCTTGCCCAACTGCTGGGGCATGCTCCCCCCTAACGATCCCCCTACTCGCCCAGGTAACGTGTGCGCAGCCAGCGGATCGTTTCCCGCGCTCGACCGTAGGGCGCGCGAAAATCCTCGATCGTGGCGAATTTCATCCGGCGCGCGAACCGGTCCTCCTCCTCGCGGGTAACGGGCAGGGTCGAAACACTGCGGAATTGCCAGCGGCGCAGGACAGATTCACAACGGCGCAGGAAGTTGTAGGCGCTCCGGAAATTCTCCGCGTCGGTCCTTTCCAGGATCTGCCTGGCCGCGAGTTTCTCCACCGCGACGAGCGAATTCGGCTCCCAGATGCGGTGCTGCATCTGCAGCGCCTGGATCAAAAACTCGCCTTCGATCATGCCACCGATACCGGTCTTGAAGTCAAAGAAATCGTTCCCGCTCCCACGCTCGTTCGCGATCCGCACCAGCATACTTTCGATTTGCCTGACGAGATCGGACCGCTCGCCCGCTTTGCGCCAAAGCTCCCGCGCCAGCGCTTCAAATTCAAAACGGAGCGGACCGCCAAGGGCGCGCGCGCGGGTCAGCGATTGCAGCTCCCAAAACTGCGCGCGCGCAGCGTAGTAAAGACGCAGGGTTTCGAGCGAAGAAACGAGCGGGCCTTTCTCGCCATCTGGACGCAATCGGGCGTCGAGCAGGCCGAGACGACCTTCCGCGCTCGCTTGCGCAAAGGCGACGGTCACGTTCTGCGCCGTCCGCGGATCTTCGCCGATAAAGAGGACGTCGAGATCGGCACCGTAACCGATTTCGCGACCGCCAAATTTTCCCATCGCCACGATGGTGAGCGACCCGTCGGGATTCAGCAGTTCATCGGCGCAAAGCAGGCAAGCCTCGGCCAGATCATTTTGCTCGGCCAGCAAATGCGGAAGCGAGGCCAGACGCAGAACGTCGCGCAAGAGAATGCGCAACAACTCACGCTGCCGATAGATTCGCACCGGATCCAGATCTCCGCTCGTCGCGCCTAAGGACCCGAGCCGTTCCCGATGTTGCGCTACGCTGAAAGCGCGATCGAGCATCCCGCCACGGGTCAAGTCCTCGAGCCACTGTGGGCGGCGAATCAACCAACCGCCCGCCGCCTCGCTCGCATCGAAGGTCTCGACCAGCAATTCCAGCAATCGCGGATTTGCCGCCAACAATTCGAAGAGCAGGCTGCGAAAGCCATAAGCCTCCACGAAACGCACAAACTGCGTCAGCGTTGCATCGGGATCAGCGGCCCGACCAAGCCCGGTAAGAAGGAGTGGCCGCAGCTTGCGAAAGATCTGCCGGGTGCGCGGCGCCACGTGAAAGCCCGCGGCGCTCTGCCCGAGTTGCGCGAAGATCCTGGCCGCCTGCGCTTCATCGCGAAAATCTTGGAAATCAGCCGGAGCCGACTCCCGGGCCGGCGTGGTCTCGCCCACCACGCGTTTGAAGACCGCGCGCACCCGTTGCATCTGCTCGCGCAATTTCGAAACCAGCTTGCTCCCCTCCTTAAAACCAAGACTCTGCGCCAACACCTGGAGGGCTTCGCCGTTTTCAGGGACGGTGTGCGTTTGCTGTTCGGCCTCGATCTGAAGCCGATGTTCGACCCGGCGGAGGAAACGGTAGGCCGTTTCGAGCTGATGTGTGTCCTCGTTGGGCAGGAATTCCAGCTCTGCCAACCCGCGAATCGCCTTCAAGGTGCTCGGCTCCTGCAGAAACGGATGCCGCGCCGCGTGCAGGAGCTGGAGTGCCTGCACCACAAACTCGATCTCGCGAATCCCGCCGATCCCGAGTTTCACATTCCGCTCCCGTTCCTCGAATCCGACGATATCACGCTCGATCCGGTTCTTGATCGCCGCGACCTCGTCGAGCAGATCAGGGGTGGGACTTTTCGGAAAAACAAAAGGCTGGAGTTGACGCAGAAAATCGTAGGCCAGCTCGCGGTCGCCACAGATCCAGCGCGCCTTGATCAGCGCGAGCCGCTCCCACATCTCGCCGAAGCCAGCATAATAGTTTTCCATGCTCTCGAGCGAACGAACGAGCGGGCCGGCCCTGCCCTCTGGGCGGAGCCGCAGGTCAACGCGGAAGAGCGATCCCGCCGGATCGGAGGAGGCGAAGGTCTCCATGATTTTGTTGCCGAGCCGGGTAAACCACTCGTGATAGCTGAACGTCGCGGTCAGCTGTCCTTCCTCGCTGTAAACAAAAATGAGATCCACATCCGAACTGTGATTCAGTTCGCGTCCCCCGAGTTTACCCAGACCGATCATGGCGAACTGGCTGGCCGGCGAGCCCCAGCGTTCCCGCAGTTCCTCATTCCAATGTTCGTAGACTTTCGTCAGGCAAATATCCGCCAGCTGCGAGAGCTCGATCATCGTTTCCTCGAGCGGAGCCCTACCTGCGACTTCGCGCAGGGCGATCCGCACCATCTCGCGCCCTTTCCAAAAGCGCAGAATGCGAAACCTTTCCGCCGCGATCGATTCGCGCCCGGCGAGATTGTGCAGGTCGGTTAACATGCGTCCATAGCCGCGGCGGTCGGCGCACGTTTCGGGTTGGGCCAGCCAGAGGAGGATTTCCGGCTGCTGTACGAACCGCGCGCAACAGATGCTTGAGACGGAGAAAAGATGGAAAAGCGCTTCCGTGCCTAACGGAAAGTTGGCGATGACCTCGGCGAGCGACGGCGCCTCTGCCGGCCAGTTCGCCCCCATCGCCTCGAGCGTGACGCAGACCTGCGTAGGGCGGATGCTTCGAGAAATCTCGCCTAACGAATCGGCCACCGCCACGCTATTGTGGTGGCTCGGCCATCTTTTGGCGCGCCTGGGCCAGCATCCGCCGCTCGCTCCGGCTCAGGCTCGCGAGACCGTTTCGCGAAATCTTTTCGAGCAGCGGATCGATTTCCTCCGCGATAAATTCCTCCACCGACATCTGCCGGCGGCGCTCGCCCTCCAGACGACGGTGGCGCAGGGCGCGCTGCACAAAGGAGGGTCGGCCAAAGCCAAGGAGATGGGCGTAGAGCCATCCAGCCGCGCCGCCACCCAGATAGGCGCTGTGACTAACGACACCGTCCCGAACGACGACGACCAGCAAGAGCCCAAGCGCAAACAAGGCGTAGGCGATATATTTCGCCTTCAGCCTTACCGGCAGAACGAAAAAGAGCGAATCCGCCACTTCCATTTCGGGCAGGATGGTGGCAAAGGCCACCACCACCGCCGCAACGCCACCCGAGGCCGCGACCAGCACGGTGGTCGAGGGCATGAGGAAAAGATGGCCGATCTCGCCACCGATCACGCCGAGAAAGAACAGGTAAAAAAAATGCTTTTGTCCGACGATCGATTCCAGATCGCGGCCGATGAAATAGAGAACGAACATGTTGGCGGCGAAACTGAAGACGCCGGCGTGCAAAAACATCGCGCTGAAAAACTGCCAGGCGCAGGCCTGATCGATCCCGCGATAGCTAAGACCGAGATAGTCCGGAACGATGGCCGGCTGGTAAGCCTGGAGCACCTGCTGCGCGGTAAAGACCGCGAGATTGGCGCCGATAAGCGACAGCAGGACGACCCGCTGCGGCGGCGTCCAGCGGGGCGCATGCGACGATGCTTTGCGGCCGGACAAACGCATATCCTCAAATTACCGTAAACGGTTCCGGTTGTCATTGGGAAAGGATGCCAATGACGAAAGACGAAGACCGAGCCGTTAGGCTGGTGTCAGGACCTTGAGCTGCCGCGGCTTGATCAGGAACTCGACCGGGCAGCTGCCGACCAGCTCGCCATCCAGCTCGATCGGCACCGCCTCCGCGCTGCTCACGCGCAGACGCTGCGTCTGAAAGTATTCCACTTCCGGCGTCGTGATGTCGGAAGTGAAGATAACGTTCTGGAGATACTTGATCAGCTCGAAGTAACCGAGCTGTTTGAAGACGAGCACGTCGAGCAACCCATCGTCGAGCAGGGCGCGTTTGAAAAATGGAAACGGCCCGCCGTAAAATCGGCCATTGCCGACGAGAACGAAGGACCCTTCCTCCGTCATCGCCTCCTCCGCTTCGATCAATAACCGCGGCGGTTTGCGCGCGGCGATTTGGGCCGCAGAGATGAGATAGCTGAGCGGACCGAAGTTCTTCTTCAGGGTCAGGCTGGTTTCTTTCACAACCTGCGCGTCGAGTCCGACGCCCGCCAGCTGCACAAAATGTTTGCCGTTGGCAGTCGGTAAATCGATCCAACGCGTGTGTTCCCGCTCGATAATTTCCCAGCACCGGCCGAGATCGTTCGCCGGCAGGCCCAGTTCGTTGGCGAAGACATTCATCGTGCCCATCGGCATCAAGCCCAGCGCCGCGTCGGAGCCCGCGATACCGTTGGCGACTTCATGGATCGTCCCGTCGCCGCCCGCCGCCACGATCCGTGCAAAACCAGCCGCGACTGCCTCGCGCGCCAGGTATTCCGCTTCACCCGCGCTCGCCGTCGCACAAAACAACGCGTCGCCACACATCGCGCGCAGCCGCTCAGCCCAGCGCCGCGCGCGTTCGCCGCGCGCGCTCGGGTTCAAAATGACGCAGGTTTTAGACAAGGAGATTAACTTGTTAGGCGGGTTTCATCTTTTCTTCAACCACGCGTTGCGTAGTTTTCCCGGGTGAAGAAACTCGGCCGGCTTCTGCTCTGGCTTCTCCTCGGAATCATGGTGCTGGCCGGCGCCCTTCTGATTGGCATCAACCTGTATGTGCAATCGCAGGGCACGCACCATCGGGTTCAGCAAGAACTCAGCCAGCGCCTCGGCACGCCGCTGCATTTGCGGCAAATTAGCGTCACGCCCTGGAGTGGATTAAAACTCAACGGCATCACCATCCCGCAGGAGTCGGACAAGATCGGCGGCAACTTCCTCGAAGCGCAAAGCTTTCAACTGCGGGTGCAATTCTGGTCGCTCTTTGGCGAGCGCCTCGTCATTCGGCAGGTTTCCTTGATCAGACCCGAGGTGGTCTGGGCGCAAAATTCCTCGGGCAAATGGCGTCTGCCCGAGTTGCCATCGGAAAGCTATCCATCCGGGCCCTCCCCTGCTCCTGAGCCAGGCAAAGCACCCGCCAGCGTTCCTTCGATCACGGCTGTCTCGCCAGTCGCGACCACCGCCCCTAACGAGCCGGTTTTCGCGGAAACCCCGGCGCCCGCTTTTACCCCGGAAGTGCAACGCGTGAACCTGAAGGACGGCGATTTCACTTTTCTCGATTCCGCCGGACGGATGATCGCAAAGTTCACCGGGCTCGATTTTCGCTCCAGCTTTCGCACGGCAACCGAGCTCAAGGGAAATGCCAGGGTCGAGAAGATCTCGTTGCGCAACCGCTTCTTTATCGAGGATCTCGAGTCGCCGTTGCGCTATGAGCCGGGCGCGCTCGCATTCTCCAACATCTCGGCGCACGCCGCCGGCGGCATGATCAGCGGTCATTTTGAGATGCAACTGCTGGCGGAGGATTCACCCTTCACCGCGATGGTTAAATTCCGCGATCTTCAGGCCGAGCAACTGCTTACCAACGCCGGAGGACCGGCCGGCATGATCCAGGGACGAATCGAGGGTTCGCTCGACGCCGAGGGCAAAACCGCCGACAGCAACGCGCTCACTGGGCATGGCGAGGTCATTTTGCGCGATGGGAAATTGGAGCAATACAGCCTGCTGGTGGCGTTAGGCCAAATCCTGCAAATCGACGAACTAATGCAACTCCAGCTCGACCAGGCCGAGGTCAAATATCACATCAACCCCGGCATCATCACGATCGATGAACTCGTCCTGCGCTCCCCGAACATCCGGCTTACCGCCACCGGCACGATCAATTTCCACGGGAAACTCCATCTCGATTCGCAACTCGCGCTTAACGACAAAGTGCGGCGCCAGCTCTTCGCGCCAATCCGCGAAAATTTTCAGCCGGTCGCCGAGCCAGCGGGCTACGCGGCGGTCAACTTCAAGGTTAGTGGCACAGTTGATCGGCCCAAGACCGACCTGATGGACAAGCTCGTCGGGCGCGACCTGCGCGATCTCGGCGGCGTGATCAGCAGCCTCTTTGGTCACGCGAAAAAGAAAAAGCCAAAGGAGGAAGCGACGCCGGCGTCCAGCCCGGCGCCTGTCTCGCCTAACGATGCGACTGGATCACCCGCGTCGGTCGAATCTGACGTTGCGGCCTCGCCTAACGAAATGGTGCCCGTTGCCTCGGCCACGCCCTCGCCTTCGCCATGAGAGTGATCGCCGGGACCTCCGGCGGCCTTCGCCTCTTCGTTCCGAAGACCGAGATTCGGCCGACGATGGATCGCGTGAAGGCCGCGATATTCTCCAGCCTCGGTGAGCGCGTCATCGGGGCGCGTGTCCTCGATCTTTTTGCCGGTAGCGGAGCGCTCGGTATCGAAGCCCTCAGCCGCGGCGCCGCCGTTGTCATGTTCGTCGAGAGCGATCGTCAGGCCATCGCCGCGATCGAACGCAACCTCGCCCAAACCGGCCTGAGTGGACGAATTCGGAAGCAGGACGTCTTTGATTTTCTCAGCCACGCCAGCACGGCCGAGCCGCACGACTTGATTTTCGCCGACCCACCCTACAACAATTCGAAATTGGGCGACACTTTCACCAAGCTGCTCCTGCGCAATGACCGTCTGCCCGCCCGCCTAACGAGTGAGGGAATCTTCGTTCTGGAGAAACGCCCGGGCGAACGCCTGCCGACGACCGATTTCTGGGAAGTGGTCCGGCGCAAGACCTACGGCGCCACCGAAACGATTTTTCTGCAGCGACGAAACCCGGAATGACTCGCCTGCTCTACAACCTGCTCTTCCCGCTGGCGCTTCTTTTCTTCCTGCCGGGTTATGTGGTGAAAATGTTTCGACGCGGGAATTATCGAAACAAGTTCGGTCAGCGACTCGGCCTCTATGGTCGAGCGACCCGCGCGAGGCTGTCGCAGGGGCACCAAACCTGGATGCACGCCGTCAGCGTCGGCGAAGTAATGATCGCATTGAAATTGGCGGCGAGGATGAGGGAACTCGATCCCAATTTGCGCGTGGCCCTTACCACCACCACGACCACCGGCTTCGCCCTTGCCTCCCGGGAGGCACCCGACTGGATCGAGGTGCTCTACACCCCGCTCGATTTTTGGCCAATCATGCATCGCGCCTTTTCTGCCGTCCGACCAACGCGCATCGTCCTCGTCGAAGCGGAAGTCTGGCCGAACCTGACCGCGATCGCGCATCGGCGAAAGATTCCTTTCGCGCTCGTCAACGCCCGCCTCTCGCCGCGCTCGGAGGAGCGCTTCCGGAAATTCAATTGGTTCGTTAAGCCGTATTTCCAAAAACTCGATCTAGTCTGCGTGCAGGAGCCGGAAGATGCCGGGCGCTGGGAATCGTTAGGCGTCGTCGCGGACCGGATCCAGCTCGTCGGAAGCATCAAGTTTGATCCGGAGGACGCCGAGCCCCGCCCGAAGCGACCGCGCGAGGTCCTGCGAACGCTTGGGATTGAGTCAACCCGGCCGATCTTGCTCGCCGGCAGCACCCACCAGGGCGAGGAAGAAATTCTCGGCCGAATTTTTCTTGAACTTCGCCGTGAATTTCCCGGGCTCTTTTTGATCATCGCACCGCGACATGCCGAGCGCACCCGGGAGATCGAGTCACGGCTGCACGCCGCCGGTCTCCCATCGGTGCGACGAAGCGAAGCCGGCACCGGCGGTTCGACTGACTGTCTGCTCATTGATACCACCGGCGAACTGCGGGACTGGCACGCCGTTGCAGCGATTGTCTTTGTCGGCAAGAGCCTCGCCGCGCGTGGAGGTCAAAATCCGGTCGAAGCAATTCTGGCCAGCAAACCCGTTCTCTTCGGACCGCACATGGAAAACTTTTCTGCCCTGGCCCGGGCGCTGGTCGCGAATAACGCCGCCATTCAAGTTCTTGATGCGAATTCGCTACGGGAGAAAATCGCGTGGCTCCTGCGAGACCCCGAAGCCGTTTCCCATTTGGTCGCGAATGCTCAGGCAGTCCTCGCCAGACACAGCGGCGCGACTCGCCGAACGGCGAAGCTTGTGCTGGAGTTAGGCAGCCGCAACTGAAGCGCGTCAATGCAAATCCGGCACACTCTCAGGATCCTGGCCCGTTCGCGATCAATCCGATTCACGATGGACGCATCTCGGGCCCATGCCGGGGTTCGCACCAAAGCCCTGGCAAAGCTGCGCTGGCACGGCCATGACGTTTTCTATCGTCCCGGGACGTCTGATCCTCTGGTCATCAATCAAGTCTTGCTGCGGCAGGGTGGCAAGGCTGAGTATTACCTCCCACTCGCCCTGGATCCCAAAGTAATCCTGGACGTCGGCAGTAACATCGGCGCATCCGTTCTCTATTTTCACGAACGGTTTCCATCCGCAAAGATCTACGGGTTCGAACCGCACCCCGAGACGTTTCGCATTTTGCAGGCGAACGTCGACGCGATTCCTTCCGTCGAGGTCTTCAACTATGCGTTGGGTGCGGAAGATGCCGGGATTTCAGTCGTGTTCGACGGCATCGATTTTAGCGGTTTTGTCGCAAAGCCGACGTCCGCCGGGACACGCGGCGGTGCGACAACGACCGAATGTGAGGTAAAGCACGCCGGCGAGGTCATGAGAAACCTTGGCCTG
The DNA here is from genome assembly GCA_963776615.1 of uncultured Verrucomicrobiae bacterium. GTDB lineage: Bacteria > Verrucomicrobiota > Verrucomicrobiia > Chthoniobacterales > UBA10450 > Palsa-1392. Next base: position 6,488 of record CAVZNJ010000020.1, on the reverse strand, counting down.
GACAGAGTCGACTTGATCAAGATCGACTGCGAGGGAGCCGAGTACGACATTTTGACCGCCTTGCCGGGGGAAATGTTGCGAGAGTGCAAATGGATTGTCGGCGAGATGCATGACGCATCCGCCTTCAAATTACTGCTGCTGCTCGCTCCGCATTTTGATTTGGATCTGAAGAAAAAAATGTTCGGTCCTTCCTTCCGCTTTCACGCCTGCAATCTCGTCTGCACGCGGCAGCTACAGGGAACTTTCGATTGCGACGCGCTTCAGCTTTGAGCAGCATTCCTGCGCAGTTCCAACAGCAAATGACTTGCAACCCGAGGACGCGCTCCGGATATTGGGCGCTCTCCTGACCCTATCGTCCAGTGGCCTAGGACACCGCCCTTTCACGGCGGTAACACGGGTTCGAATCCCGTTAGGGTCGCTTTCGCTTTTCATAGGTAAAAGAGGCCCCGGCGAGATTGGTGCGCCCGCTCACGTCGGTCACTTCGCTCACCGGTCCACTGTGAATGCCCATCCGCACCGGAAGTTCGGGGTGCTTCTGGAGCGCTTCGGCAATTTCGAGTGCGCAGCGGGCTGGTTCCTCCGCGCTGTGGCGAAAGACCAGCGCCATGCCATCGCCGGTCGGTAGCCTGACCAGTTGTTCGTCTGTCGCTTCCCGTACCTGCGCCGTGCCGAGCACGATTTTCGTCAACTGGCCGAGGCGCTCCTTTTGTTCTTCGATCAGGAGTTTGGAGTAACCGACGATGTCGATGAAGAGGACGTGCCCGATCTCGAGGCGAAGATTGTCGTCAGATTCCGGCACCGGCTTTTTTCTACCTGAGCCTATCCGGTGCGGCGATGTATTTCTGCGGAGACGGTTTTGATGAGCCGCCGATCCCTGGCACCAAACCCGGTGGCGTGTCGCGACGCAATAGCAACCCCGCCAGCGCGTCGGAGACTCCGGGCCGATTTGGATACGTTAGTCAAGCCAAAGCCGAAACCCATGACATCGAAACGCGAAATTCCGTTATCCCGATCCTTCCTCAGTGGTGTTCCAACCGTTCCCCTGTGCATTCAATGTTAATGCACGGCGACAACTGTGCCGACTGGAATTTCGGAGAAAAATTTGCGCGCAGTATCTTCGGGCAACCGGATGCAGCCGTGCGATGCCGGATGGTTCGGCACATAGCCAGCGTGCATTCCAAAATCGAGACAACTCAGCCGCATGAAATATGGCATCTCGACGTGGTAAATCGTGGAGCGATGATTGCGTTCCTTGTTGGTGATCACAAACTCGCCCCGCTTAGTCGAGTAGCCCGACCGACCGGTAGAACATCGTGCGTAATAGATCGGGACGCCGTCCCTCACCAGAGCGACGCTTTGCGTCGCCAGAGAAATTTCGATCCGCAATTTGTCTGGCGCCGGTCCGCCGCCGAGAAGAATTTGCGCGGAACGCCAGTGCCCGGTCTCCGCTGCAAGATCTAATGCCGACATTTTATTTCGGCTCGTTAGGCGCGTCCGGTTAGCTCTGCCGTCGATCAGAGCTTTCAAGTAATCGACCTGGCCCAGACCGGCGGCGAGCATCAGCATCGTCACGCTGCGATCTTCTTCGATATAACTGCGCAATCCGTTGGGGAGCAACGCCAGAAAATCTTTGTCGCAATGCGACGGCAGAAGCGTGTTGGGATCTGCTCCGCAATTCAACAGTGTGTTGAAAAGAGACACGTTGCTGCTGGCGATGGCGTACGCAAGAAACGGGACGCTCTTCCCCTCGGGCGTCGGCGGGGCCGAGTGCTTGCTGAGCAGCAACCGAATTTCATCGTTCTTGCCCGCTTGCAGCGCTCTGGACAAAGCGCGCCGCCTGGTGGTCGTCCATTTCTGCATCATCGGCAAACGTTGCACCACAGTTTTAATGATCTCAGGACGTCCGCCATCGAGCGCAAAGCTCAGGAGGTCTTGTCCGTCCACACAAGGCTTTTCCGGGTGAAGATTGCTTGAGTGCGCCAGGAGCAACTGGAACATTTCCAGATCTCCGTGCATCGCTGCTGCCATTACTGGCGTAAATCCGTGTTTGTCTCCGAGATCAACAGCCGCTCCCGCATCGAGCAGCCGGCGCGCCGTTTTCGAATCCTGTTGCGACGTCGCGATCAACAATGGTGTGCGACCTTGCCCGTCACGTCCGTTCGGATCGACGTGTTCCATCGGACATAAATCGACAAGCGAATCACACCGAATCGCGACGGCGCGCACCAGTTCATCAGGCGAAATGATGATGCGTCCCGGAGGCTCCGGACCGATAGCGACTGCCCACAGAACGATCAAGATCATGGCTAGAATGCCAGTTCGTATGACAATTCGCCTGTAAACGATGCGCATATTGATGGCTGAGCCGCCAATTATACGATTCTCGTCCAGGAATCTGGCACGGTTCCAACCTATGCGTTTATCCATTTTCGCTTTGTGCCTTGCGCTTAGTACTTCGTTCGCAGCGCAACCGAAGGCTGTGCCCAGCGATGCCGGTCACGTTAAACTCCATCCGCGGCGGAAGCATCGGCAAAGCCAACAACCCATCAGGTGGCGTAATTACCAGCGCCTTGTTTTGCTCGGCTGTTAAGGCAGGAAGTCGAATCGCCTGACTGTGACAAGGCCCGGTCCGCCGAGCGATGACGCTACCGAACTCAACTCTCAAGATCGCTACAGCTGCCGATGGCGAGCCAAAGAACGCAATCGCTCGCTTCAACTGGCAGGAAGCCTGCGAACTGGGCTTCCGCGGCGACCTTCGCGAATGGGAACGACTCTTGGGGGTTGGTCCGATGCGGGATTGATTGTTTCCGGCATTTCCGCCGCAGTCCACACGAGGCTGAAAAATCGTTCGGACAAATTCGGACACTCGACCTGCGGATTTCTGCGCGAATACGACAAAGCGGCGAAAAGCCTGTTTTCCCTCTAAGATGCGAGGCAGCGAAGAATTACGCCGAAAAATGCGACCTCTCAGCGAATCGAAAGATTTGCTGACGTGGAAACGGTGCACCGATCCCCTTAAGTCGCCGAGCAATCAGTATAGCTTTACGCCACCAGGTTGGAAATTGTTAGCGAGAAGCTGGTCGATTAACTCAGCTACTCCCTCACCGTGCGGTCGTTCAGTAACGAAATCGGCGCGCTCCTTCAAGGTGGGCAACGCGTTGGCAACCGCGATCCCGCAACCGCAAATACGGAGAAAGGCGTGGTCGTTTTCCGCGTCGCCAACGCCGATCGTGTAGCGGGTGGAAAGACCGATTCGCGAGAGGCCTTCGCGGAGGCCAGTTGCCTTATTTACACCAGTGGGCAGAATCATGACAGAGCCCTTGTTAAAAATCACCTCTAGCTCGAGACCCATTTCCTTGATCGTTTGCAGGGCGCTGACCTCATGCGGCTCGACCGTTGCCACAATGGCGCGCCCAATCGCCACGGGGACCCCTTTCGCTGTCAATTTCGCGATGAATGCGGAGGGAGCCGGTTCGCTCAGAAGTTTCATTTGGCCGGTTGCCGGCCAGTAAAGCAGCGCGCCGTTTTCTGCCACGACCAAATCGCAGAGTCCAATATCGGGAAAAATCTGCTTAAGCTCTTCAAGTTCACGCCCGGTTACAAGCACGAGCCTCTTGCCCGACGCGCGCAGGCGCTTGACGGCGGCGAGGGTTTCCGGGCTGACGACACCATGGTGCGCCAGTGTCCCGTCGTAATCAGTCGCCAATATCTGATAAGGTTTGATCATTGCGACTTTATCCCGAGTTCGGCGAGCTGTGCGGAGAGCCAGTTGGCTGCGCTCCACGAATAGACGCTCGCGCGCAGATTTTGCAGCCGGGAGGAACGCTCTGTTATCGACATCCCTAGAGCAGACTCCATTGCGCGGGCGGTACCTTCAATGTCCAATGGTGAAACGAGCAAAGCGTTGTCTGCCGTGGTCGCGGCAACGCCAGCCGTCTCGGAGATCACCGCCACGCCCGGTCTCCGCGAGACGATCGCCCATTCCTTTACCACAAGGTTCATCCCGTCTTCACGCGAATTTACGAGCAGGACATCACACTGTTCCATCGCGGCCAGCGCCTGCTCACGGTCGTTCGTGTAATAGACTTGAATAGGTTCGCCGCCGCAGTCTGCGGCGAAGCGCACGTTCACCTCCGAGATCGCGGCGTACACTGCGTCGCGATAGCTGCGATAAACACTCAAATCGGTGCGAGAAGGAACCAGGAAGGCGAGAAAGCGAATGCTGCGCCGCAAATCGGGGCGCAACTCCAAAAGTCGTCCGAAAGCGTGAAAGCCGATGATCTGATTCTTGCTGGGATCGAGTCGGTCAACGCGAATGATCGTCTGTTTTGCATCTTGCCGGCAACGGCCGTTCCACGTGGCAAGTCGATGGCGCGCGGTTTCCACCGTCGGCGATAGCATCGATTGCTCGACTGCCAAAGGGTCGGTGCTGGCTGGAAACACACGCACCCTGACCAGCCTCCCATCGCGGGCTAAAACCGTCCCATTTTTGTAATCAACCTTCGCACCGAGCAACTCTTCACAACAACCGAGGAACGGGCGAGCGTCCCAATTGGTCTGCATGCCAACTATATCGGCCCCGAGGAGACCGTGCAAAATGCATTCCCTCCATCCTTGCGGAATCAACTTGAGCGTGGCGGCGTCAGGAAACGGAATATGCGTAAAGTGCAAGCTTGGGACTTGGGGGAAAACCGCACGCAGTAGGGCAGGCAACGGATAGAGATGATAATCCTGAATCAGGAATGCGCGGGGCCTGATTCCCGATTCGCAAATGGAGCGCGCGATGCGGCGATTTGCCTCCAGGTAACCCTCGGTCCAGGCGCGGTGCCGCGCCTCATCAAGCGAAGAATATCCAAACTGTCCCACAAGGTGATGTTGCAACATCCAGAGCACCTCATTGCTGATCGCTCCGTAATACGCCTGGTAGATTTTCGACGGCAAGGGAACGGGCACGATGTGGTGTCCGGGATCCGTTTGGTCCGCCGCCGTTGTAAATAACCCCTGACGGGATTCGCTACTCGGCGGTGGCTCCGATACACAACAGAACCAAGATACGTTGGCTTGGCGGGCCAGCGGATCAATCATGCTGACGAGTCCGCCCGCCGCGGGCGTACCTCCCAGTGATCATCCTTCCAAACAAAGTCATTAGGCCCGCGATTGGAGATGATGATTATTTTATCGTTAGTGCGGTCCATATGATTTTTTGAGGCGGAAATGCTCAAGACACGCCGCTGCGAAGGATTGAGCATTTCGCGAGTTCCGCCGGCCTGCGCTTGAGGCTCTGCAGCCGGCAAAAGAAGGTGCAAAACTTATTTGTAATCTCTACTGAATTAGTCAGGTATCTAATCCACACTGGATTAGTAGACTTAACAATCATGAATATGAAGTCAATTCTAACGGAAACGTTTTCGGTTATTAAGGTGAGCCTTTTCTGGACGCTGGCCTTGCCCGCGGCAGCGATCATTTTGTCGGTGGTCGCGGGTTGGCAAAAGTTCGGTTTGCTGATCTCACCGGGTCCAATCATTTCGACAAGATCCTTCGGTCCGCAGCTCAGGGCGGCCGCACGCTAAAGCATCGTGCGCGCCACCGGATGGAGGATCGCGGAGTTCGGACGCGAGGAGTTCCTATTGCGCGTGGCGATTCGGCCGGTCATTCGGCGAGGGCGGCGGCAAGTCTTCCTTCTTCACAGGACCGTCCGCCATTGAACACGCGATCGACTATGCCCGGGGAGGCACGCGGCATCGCACAGGCGAGATTCGTTTACTGGGCCGGAATGGCGAAATCATCACGGCGATGCCCATTGGGGAAAGCCGTATCGTGCTGCTATCAGTGGCCCCCGGGGCAATCACCACACTTCCCTTTAACCCGTGTTAGGGCATAGCTAGTCGCATCCTGCTTGCGCCTCAGAACGCTGGTGCACCGGAGTAAAGTTGAATCTGCACCACAAAAGAATTTGAGCATTTACAAGGTCGCGACTTCGCGCGGTCCGCGTGGTGTAAAAACATTACGCGAAGCTCTCGCCCAAAGACGAAGACATCGAAAAAGCGTTCTCCGCGCGCAGATGATCGCCTGGATGCACCGTTGTCCGCCAACGTGCAGCAACGGCGTGGCGCGCAGAAGAATGATGTAGGCATTGGCCGCAGCCAATGCCTAAAGTCAAACTTCATGGCAGAGGAGCGAGAGACCCAAATGGAGATCGGCCACGTCCTCTTCATCGACATCGTTGGATACTCCAAGCTCCTGATCGAAGAACAGAAGGAGCGCCTCGGCCAGCTCACAAAAATCGTGCTCGGGACGGTGCAGGTGCGCGATTCGACCGACGAACAACTCGTTAGGCTGCCGACCGGCGACGGGATGGCGCTGGTCTTTCATCACAGCGCGGAAGAGCCCGCGCGCTGCGCTCGAGATCGCCGAGGCGCTCCGCAAGCACCCGGAAATTCCGGTCCGGATGGGCATTCACAGCGGGCCCGTGAGCGAAGTGACCGACG
>CAVZNJ010000019.1:0-269064 GCA_963776615.1 uncultured Verrucomicrobiae bacterium | reverse complement strand
GGTCCTGCTCGTCTTTCCCGCGCCAGACGCGTATTGGCGAAGGCTGAAGCGGAACAATGTGCGTTGCGTGCGGTGCGCTTAGAGAGGCAGACGTGGCGAATGCGGAGCTGGCGGGAGCGAAGGAACAGGTCGCAGCACAAAAGAAACGTCTCGAAGTGGGTGAGATCGACAAAGGCGATCTCGAGGCATCTGAAGGTTCTCTTGCCCGCGCCAGCGCCGCGGCGCAGACGGCCAATGCAAATTATCAACAGGCGCGACTCGATGCCGCGGCGCTCAATCTCCGCCGGCAGAAGCAACTCTTGGCGGCCGGCAGCGCGCGAAAATCCGACGTGGCCCGTGCTGAAGAAAGCCTTGCCGCCCTCCAACGGGGCGAAGAGGGGCAACAATGAGTGGATTTCTTTTATCCACGATTCGTCGACTCTGGCCAAATTTTTTGAGAGTATTTGGGACAAAGTAGGAAGTGCCGATTTCGTCGTTTTTCCCTGGTAAAGTCGCGTCAGATCAAATGGGAGAAGGTGGGAATATGACGCCAATTCTCATAGCCAACGAGCGGTAAGCCCGAAAGCCAAATTGAGGCCGTGAACCTGCAGTCCCGGCCCGCTGCCCCGACCCTCAAGCGCCCCCTCCGAGCCGTTCTACAGCACTGAACGGATTCAGAAGAGAACGAGAGAATTTCAACGACGCCGTTTTTGCGTTGGCACTTCTCTCTCGGCCACAAGATCGAGAACTGCTCGGCGTAATTTCTCGCGGTCTGCTGGCTTGTCCATTTCGAGTTTAAGGTTCATCGCCTCCGCGACGGTCTTAGCGTAAGCAATCCCCTGCCGTTCAGCCAATCGTTCCCAACGTTCGTCGGCCATAATCTCGACAAGATTGGAGACGGAACGGCTCTCTAAAGATGCCATTTTTTCCAGTTTGTTTCGTTGCTCCTCACGCACCGTCAGGTTGAGCTTCGCTTTGTTCTTGTTCTTTTTGGGTCTTGCCATTGGCAGGTTTTACCTCCTTCTTCACGGCCGATCTCGCAGCTGGAACAAAAGCTACGCGAAAAAAGCCTAGGCGCAACACCTGTTCTTGACATGCGCCAAGTATGCGTATAATAGGCGTAGCAATGAAACCAAACGTGATGATCGAGCCGACCGTATTTCAACAAGAAATGAAAAGAAATATGGCAACTCCATCTCTAGCAATTTCGATTGGCCGGTCGCCTTTGCGGCTCGGTCTCCTTCTCATCCCCTTGGTGCTTGTCTGCTTCGCGTTTTCGCCGACGGCACGAGCGGTTGCTCTCCAAAGCCTTACGACGGGTCCGGGCAATACGGCCATTGGTTCTGACGCGCTCTTTTCACAACAGCCATCCAAGTTTGTTTTTAAAGACGCTTCCGGCAAAGCGACCTCTGTCGATGTCGTCGAAACGTATCAGCCGAAAAAGATCGTACGGCCTTTTGCCAAAATCGATGGCCAGGTCGATCCCAAATTAATGCGTGCGGCCACTATCGCTGAGGAACGCGCCCACGCCCATTCGCGCCGGCAATGCTGGCACTACGTGAAAGAGGCGCTGCTCGCATCGGGAGTAATCGGGTCCCGCCCGACAACTGCTTACGCGAAGCAAGCTGGCCAGGAATTGGTCAATAATTTCGGTTTCAAAAAATTGGCGGTAAGTGATCCGTATCAGGCACCGATTGGCTCAGTCCTCGTTTACGATGCAAATCGCGCAGCCGGTCACGTGGAGATTCGGACGAAAGATGGTTTCGTGAGCGATTTCCGTTCGAAAACGCCCTCGCGCCGTCCGCTCCTCGGCGTTTTCGTCAAGTGGTCGTAACCGCGACTTCCGGGATTTCCCGGCGCTGAGCCAGAGCGAGTGCGTGTCGCTTACGCGCAAGCCAGAGACTGAGCAGATATCGGCGACTACGCCCGTTTCACGACCAGCGGATGAGCAACTAGGGCTTGCGGAGTTTGAGCAAGCACTCGGCAACCTAGAGAGGACGGATTTTGAGAAGCCGGAGTCACCGTCGAAGTAACCGAGCCAACTCGAGCACTCCTCAGCCCAGTCAGCGGGGGCTCGTAGCGGGTTGCTCTGGTACGGCGATAGGGACTAATCGCACGACGCGGGGATTGCAACCAGGTCGCGATGGTTGGGGTTCGCTGCAGTCCATTCAAGGCGGCGTCACTTCCTGTCCGACTGCAGGTTCGCCGAGGAAGTCGCCGACCAAAGAGTCCGAAAACGCGGAGCCGCTTTATCCACTATTTTATTACACTCATGCCAAATTTTGGGACAATTTGAGGTCGAATTGAGATACATCCAGAAGCGGTGACTTTCCTCTGAAAGATGACTTGGGCACACTTGGGATCGACATTGGAAATCAAGCACTTAGCTCATTGCGAACGAGACGCTCTACGGATCAGGCAAATCCCTTCTCTGAACGTCGTTCTGACTATAAGGGCGAAACCTGTTCTGACAACGGGATGGCTGCCTCGCAAGGACTCGAACCTTGACAAAGAGATCCAGAATCTCTCGTGCTACCATTACACCACGAGGCACCACAGGGATTCAGACCTAAGCGCCACTCGCCTCGTTCTGCAAGTGCGACCGCGGATAACCTCGCCACCTCGCGCCTGGATGGCTGCCGCCGAGCTGGGATTGATTCTAAGCGTCGGAATTAGCAGCTGACTCAGGCACCGCCATTGCCATTTGCGACTCCGGAGCGGTAGCCTGTTGCGTCCGCTTGGCCCACTCCCGTTTCTTTGGTCGCCGTCAACTTGCGCATGGCAATACACTCGGCACTGGTCGCTCCCAGTTCGCCGTAGATGCGGCCGGAGAGGAGGTTGAATCCGGCAATACGATCGGTCCATGTCACGACCGCTGGAAAGCTGAGACCAACCATTTTGCCCTGGTTTCAGGGCAACTGACAATCAACGAGCACTAGCCGATCCAGCCCGAGCCGAGGCAGCAGCTGAATGGTTCGAGCTTATTGTCCAAGCGTGCAATCCGCCTTGATATCCTGCGCGTAGATGTCACCGCCATCATTCCGGCCGTCGCTCCAAGCGGCAAATGTAACCCCGTTGGTGGAAAGGGTGAGATCGAGGCGCGATTTAGAGGAGATAATGGATGAGACCGCGAACGGTGGACAGATGAGTGCCCCGGTCGAGTCCAGCTTCGCGCCCATGATCGTATCCTGGGCAAAGGCCGGCTCTGACGACCAGACGACGGACGGACCAGCGGCAGTGAAAACACTCGTGACGTTGATGACCGCCGAAGAAGTGAACGGTTGCACGACAACACCGGTATCGCCCCATTGCGCGACGCCTCCGGTGTCGAATTTCTGCGCGGAGATCCCTTCATTGGTCAGCGGACCGGGGAGTTGTTCATCCCAGAAGAGGTAAGTGGCGCCAGTGGCCGGATCGTAGGAGACGCTCGGGTTGACCTGGTTATCAGCCGTGTTCGTCGAGCCGGGTGTGCCGTTATGCGGGAAGGCCTCGCTGCCGTCCGCGAGAATGTGTTGCGCGCGGGACTGGAGCGGGCTCACCTCATACCAACCGAAGACCGCGCCGCCTGCTCCGTCGGTCACAAATGGTGGGAAGTTTCCAAATTGGAGCGAGCCGCCGTCAAAAACAGTGACGTGGTCGGCTCCCCACAGGAGGCTGCCATCGGTTCCGAGTTTATTTGCCAGCAAATGCTTCGGCGAGTTGAAGCCCGCAGCCGAGACCCACGAGGCGATAACAGAACCGTTGTCGGAACCATGAAGATCCGCTAACGAGTAAGTGCTTCCGGAAGGGGCGGCCACTGTGATGCCGGTGTCGCCCCACTGTTTCGCGCCACGGGGAGAAAGCTTTTGGAACATCAAATTGTTGCCTTGGATCCACCCGACCACAATCGATCCGTCGGAGGCGGCGGCGACTTTGGGATTGCCGAGGAAGTCGCTACTGCGGGTCATCTGGCGTCCGTATTCGCCGAAGAGTTGTTCGCCGGCCGGGCTGACTTTTGCCACCGTGACCGTGATATGGCCGCGCCGTCGATCATCAAGAAAGGCAAGGAGCGCGTTCCCACGGGGGTCGACGTCGAGACCATAATCCTGGGTGGAACTCATCCCAAGATCGGCGATGCGGATGCCGCCAGCTGGGAATTGCGCGAAACCCCTGGCATCGAGCCGCTGCAGAAAAACATCGTACCCGAAGGGCGGATTGCCGTCCGGGTCGTTATCAAACCAACTGATGTAGCAGCCGCCATCAGGTGTGGGGCGGACCTTGGGTTGAACCTGTTCGTCGGGCTTTACGGCAATGCCGAGGTTCACCATCGGGTCGGAGCTCCATTGCGCGAACGCGCCGGAAAATGGAACGAGCAAGAGGCTGGCAATGACAAGTGCGAGAGACGAATTTTTCATTTCTAGTTTTGTTTTTCGGAAAGCGGGCGTCCGCTTCGGTTGATCACTTTACCAAGTGCGGTGAAATCGGCCACGTAATTCCCGATTACAACGGTCTGACAAATTGCTGAACTGCGTCAAAAACCCGCCTGCGCAGAAGTCGGCCATGAGGGCGTACCCGGCGGGCTTGCGCCGACACAGACCGAAATCTATTCTCGCGACATGAGTAACGGCGACTTTGTTTCTACCATCCAAGAGGGGTATTCTTTTAAGGGCGACACCGTTTTGCTCGGCGCGGCGATGCGCGACGGCAAAGTGTTCGCGGAAGCGCCGGTGCGTCTGCCGTTGCGCACCATGAATCGTCACGGCCTCATTTCTGGCGCCACCGGCACCGGAAAAACCAAGACACTCCAGATGATTACCGAGCAGCTTTCCGAAGCCGGTGTACCGACATTGCTCATGGATATCAAAGGCGACCTCAGTGGCCTGGCCATGCCGGGTACGTCTTCGGCGGGCATCACCGACCGCGCAAGCGCGGATCGGCTCGAAGTGGTCACCGACCGCCTATCCGGTCGAATTTCTCACTCTCTCCGATGAACCCGGCGTTCGCGTCTGCGCGCTACCGTCCTCGAGTTCGGGCCGCTCCTGTTCTCCCGCATGCTCGGGCTCAACGAAACGCAGTCGAGCCTCGTCGCCTTGGTCTACAAATTCTGCGACGACAAACATCTGCCGCTGCTCGACCTGAAGGATTTCAAGAAAGTCCTCGAATACATCACCGGCGAAGCGAAGGCGAACGTGACCGCCGAGTATGGCCTCGTCCCAACGACCTCGACGGCGCTCATTCTGCGCAAGCTGATCGAGCTCGAACAACAGGGTGCGGAACAATTCTTCGGCGAGCCTTCTTTCGAAATGGCCGACCTGCTGCGTGTCGTCGACGGTTTCGGTGCGGTTTCGATCCTGCGTCTCACCGACATGCAGAATCGGCCGAAGCTCTTCTCCTCCTTCATGCTCCAGTTGACTGGCCGAGCTTTACGCTACGCTTCCCGGAGATCGGCGACATGGACAAACCGAAGCTTGTCCTTTTCATCGACGAGGCCCATCTCATTTTTGACGATGCCGCAAAGGCGCTCCTCGATGAGATCGAAACGGTAATCAAACTGATCCGCTCGAAAGGCGTCGGGATTTTCTTCTGCACCCAAATGCCGAGCGACATCCCGAACGATGTGCTCGGTCAGCTCGGCATGAAGGTGCAACACGCCCTGCGTGCTTTCACAGCCAACGACCGCAAGGCCATCCAACTCGTGGCCCAGAATTATCCGGAGACACCGTTCTACAACACGGAACAGCTTCTGACCGAACTCGGGATTGGCGAAGCTCTCGTCACGGTGCTCGATGAACGCGGTGCTCCGACCCCGCTCGCTTCGACCGTGCTTTGTGCGCCACGTTCCAGGATGGGCGCCCTCACGACTCGAGGAATTGCAGGCCGTAGTGGGTCGCTCGCAGCTGGCGCAGAAGTACAACACCCACGCTCGACCCGCAGAGTGCTTACGAAATTCTCGGCGGCAAAATTGCCGTCGCTGCCTCTCCGGAGCAGGCGCAAACAATGGCTGGCGGCGAGCGACGAACCTTCGCCCGACGTCCGCTTCTATCGCCTGCGACCGGGAGCTGGCCGGTGCGCTTGGCGTTCCCGCAGTCCGGCGGCGAAGCGCCGCCCAACCGCAGGTCGGGATTCCCTATCCGAAGTTCACCTCTCCCGTTGCCGCGCAACCGAATCTCTGGCGCGAGATCTTCGGCAGCCCTGTCGCGCGCTCGGTCTTGCGCGAGTGTGGCGGTAAACGTCACCGGGACTCTGACCCGTTCGCTTCTCGGAGCGATGGGAGTGCGCGGACGTCGTTAGGCGGATCGTTAGGTGACGTTTCCTTGCTATTTCAAAGCGTGCGCCTGCAGTTCCTCGAGCGAAACGAATTCCAAGGCCGACGAATGCGTCGCCTCGAGATCGACCGGGGGCGCCACTCCTCGATCGAGCGCCTGTTTCCAACGAGTCACGCAAATGCACCAGCGATCGCCCGGCTTCAGCCCCGGGAAGCCCCACTCCGGATGCGGTGTAACCAAATCGTTTCCCATCAGCACCGAGTAATCGAGAAAGTCACGCGTCATCTCCGCGCACACCGTGTGCAAACCGGTATCCTCCGGTCCGGTGCGACAGTAACCATCGCGATAAAAGCCGGTAAGCGGATCGCGGCAGCAGCTCGCAGGTTCGTCCCGAGCACATTTGTCGGCATGGAGAATCGTAACGGTGCCACCATCGCTGCGATTCATCGGAATTTCGCGCCGCACTCGCTGAGTGCCAAGTCTGAACATGCGCCATGACGCATGAAGCCTTCCACCACTTCGGTTCTGGCTAATCCCCGATGAAGCGAGCCAAACCGTAATCTTCGTTCGCTCATCGCCGATCTCGCGCGGCGCTACGATGCGCCGTCGTTTGAGCCGCACTGACCCTAGGGAGTAGTCGACGAATTGCAGGCGTGCGCCGAAATAAGACTCGCCGCCTGGGCCATTCAGCTCGGAAACGATCGGTATTTTTTTCGTCGTCGGCATTTTACGCAGGACGCTTTTTGTTCGTTTCCGATCCACGCCCATGTTGGACGAGCTTGCAGAGCTTCGTTAGGTCTGAGCGGCCTTGTTTACGATCCGCATCTCAGTCTGCTGTTACCGCGAATCTGCCGACGGATGAGAGGGTCCGACTGGCCTGTTCCAGCCCCGGCCGTTTTCCGCTGGATCGATTACCTTCGACGAGGTCTGCGCGGTTCGCTCTCCGAATCCCAACCACGACGCAGGCCGAGGTCGATTCCTGGCGGCGTTTGGAATCGCGCAAGCTGGCTCGTCCGGTCGGATTCAATGAAGGCCAGCCGCCCCGGCTGAAGAAAATGAGGTCGCGCACGATCACTCCGGCTTCCACATCCGAACTCATGGAATAAGTCGCGAATTTGAGCTTCTTACCTAAGGAAAGGCTGCTGTAACGCGCGTCGACCGAATTTGATGCTCGACAGTGCAAAAGAAATGAACAACAACCATCCAGGTGCTGTCTTTATACGCGAATATTTAACCTTGTTAAATACTTCCGCTGATGCTACAAACCTCGCTTCACAAATGCCGGCCGATCCGAAATGGACCAGCTCCCTGTGCCCTTGCCAAATACCTTTCCACCTTATTCATGAGAACTTATATGGCCGCTGAAGATAGCGACACTGGAATCAAAATTTACCTGCGCGAGATCGGGCAGATCCCGCTCCTGACGCCGCAGCAGGAGATCGAGCTCGCCGCGAAAATCAAGAAGGGCGACAAGGAAGCGCGCGCCTTGATGATCCGGTCCAACCTGCGTCTCGTCGTCAAGATCGCGCACGACTACGCCAACCTCGGTCTGCCGCTGCTCGACCTCGTTTCCGAGGGCAACATCGGCTTGATGAAAGCCGTCGAGCGCTTCGATCCCGCGAAGGGCGGCAAGCTCAGCACCTACGCCGCGTGGTGGATCAAGCAATCGATCAAGCGCGCTCTGGCCAACCAATCGAAGACGATCCGGTTGCCCGTGCATCTCGTCGACAAGATTTCGAAGATGCGCCGCGTCTCGCTGCAAATGAGCGAAGAGCTCGGCCGCGAACCGACCGACGACGAGCTCGGCGAAGAAATCGGCATTGCCGCCGGAAAAGTCTCGCAGCTGAAAACCGTTTCGATTCGTCCGGCCTCGCTCGACGCGCCGATCAGCGACGATGACTCGACCGAGTTCGGCGAGATCGTCGGCGACGAAGAAGCGCAAACGCCGTTCGAGTTGCTGCGCGACAAGAACCTGCGCAACGAAGTCGGCGGTTTGCTCGACGTGCTCGATGATCGCGAACGCAAGATCATCTTCTCGCGCTTCGGGCTCGATGGCGGCAAACCGAAGACGCTCGAGGAAGTCGGCAAGAAGTTCGGCGTGACGCGCGAGCGGATTCGCCAGCTGCAAAACATTGCGCTCTCGAAACTGCGCCGCGCGCTGAGCAAGAAAGAGCGCCCGGTCGACGTCGAGTTGACGGCGGAAGTCTAACGAAGAGATTCGCCTAACGAATTACGAACGCGCGGATGGAAACGTCCGCGCGTTTTTTTCAGGCGGCGCTTGGGGCGCCGAACCCCACGCGGGCGCGTTATCCTGGTTGCCGCTGCCACGCCAAACATTTGGACGTCGAAACGGTTAGTCGAGCCGGCTCCATGCCACGCCGAAGACGCGGGCCTTCGGCCGATATTCATCGATCAACGACTGGTAGCGGGCGATCAAATGCCGGACGAGATCGACCTCGAAGAGGTTGGTCGTGTTGCTCATGGCCGATTCGTGATGCCGATAGAGGCAGAGGATGTTGGGGATCAGCGTCGCCTTGAGATGGGCCGCCGCCATTCGCAGCCAAAGCTCGTAGTCTTCCCAGCCAAACCAGCCGACCTTGAAGAGATCGTTGTCGTAGCCACCGAGCGCAATCAACCGGGCGCGATCGAAAAGGGCCATCGCGTCAATGTAGGGATGCTCCACCAGCATTCGGGGGTCCCAGTCGAAGTAGGAGAGCAATCCGCGGCGATTCTCAGGCCGGCCGCGGAACCGGCAAAGAATTGAATAGGCCGCGGCGCTACACGAAGCCCGTGATCGCCTTGTAAAGCAGCTCGAGGGCGCGCGGGAAAATGAGATTGTCTGCGTCCATGATGAAGGCGTAGGGCGCGCGCGCCAGCCGCAGCCCGACATTGCGCGCATCAGCCAGACCGGTGTTGAACTTCTTTGCCACGATCCGTATCGGAAAAGCCGAAACTTCCTGCGCCTGATATGCGTGGCCGAGTGATCGATCGGTCGAAGCGTCGTCTATAATCAGGATCTCGATCCCACCAGGAATGCCCGCGCGGGAAGCGCGCTCCACGCTGCCGACGCACTGCTGAATGTAGCGCTGGTAATTGTAGAGCGTGATGACGACCGAAATCGCCGGCGTGGAGTTGGCGCGGTAAGGTTCGTTGTCGCTGATCTGCCAAATATCCTCGCTGCGTTTCGCGGCCTCTTCTTGTTGCGCGAATCGTTCGGCAAAGCCGCGCCGTTTCTCGCAGATCAGCGCCACCGTCTTCTCATCCGTGTTCGCCGTGGTGCTCGTTAGGGGAGCGCGCTCTTTCGGGACCAACAGGTTGCGCAGGTCTTCGGCCAGTGCGCTGCCGAGCCCGGGGCCGCGCCCAGCCCCGCCGGATTTGCGCAGGGCTTCCGGGAGCGGCTCCCCCGCGGTGTCGCTTTTGCCACCCGAGCCTAACGAGAAGTGGCGTCCGCTCGCGACCTGCCCCACGCATTCGGCGCAATTGCCGGCCTGGGTGAGGTGCTCGCGGATAAAGTCGCGGCCCGCCTCGGCGATGGCCGACCTTTCCGCGGGACGTGCCAGGTAATATTCGCATGCGCTGATCAGGGCGTCCGGTGCCACCATGACGAAATGTTTGCCCGGGACGAGTGGCGCGTAGCCTTCGCAGGTTTCGGTAATGATGCAGCAACCATTGGCCAGGCCGACCAGCATCCGGTGCCACTCGAAGTAGCGCAGGTCAGAGTAGTGAACGTTGAGCAGAATCTTCGACCGTTGCAGAAGCGCATTACGCTCCTCGACGGAAAGGTAACTTTTCGTCGTCTCCGTTTTGGCAAAGCCGATCGGCACGAGCCGCAGATGACAATTGCGGGCCGCGAAAAAGTCGGCGTGCGCGGCGAGGAATTTTTCACGGCGCTCGGTCATGGAAGCCAGCAGGCAGATGTCGATTTCGCGCTCGATCGTCGGCACGATGCCCGTGGCGGCGAGCCGGGGATGATAACCGAGTGGGAGATGAATGCAGCGCAGTCCGCGCGCGCGATAGCCTTCCACTCCGAGGCTGTTGATGTCGAGCATGGCGCGGGCGTAGGGCGCGATCACGAGGTTGCTGTAAAACCAGTCGCTCTCCGGTTGCTCGGTTCCGAGCAGGTAAAGATGTCGGGTGCGACGCTGGACTTCCGCCGCGGGAAATTGCGAGGTGAAAAATAAATTGTAGAACTCGTGCGGCGTCACCACGACTTGGATGGTGTCGTCAGGTATTTTCTCTTCCGGAATGCGATCGACGAACAACTCCGCCGTGAAGCCGGCGTCGCGAAAACCGGCGAGAACGAGCTGCGCGATCTCGACGATAAAGAGGTTCGATTTGGAGGTGACGAAAAGATGAACCGTTTTGATTGTAGCCGGCGCGGAAGCGATTGCAGCATTGGCGATACGCGCTTCGATCTCTTTCAACTTGCCAGTTTCGATCGCGCGGTTGGTCTCGGTTTTCGGAAAGCGCGATCGCAGCCGGGCCACCAAAGCGCTCCGGAACTCGGGCAGATGCAGCCGCGCCAGCCAATCGCAGGGCCAGGTGCTGATGCGCGTCAGAAAAATAGTTCGCCAGATTTTTTCCTGATCCTTCACTTGCAGCTCGAGTGACGAAGAACCGAGCGGAAGGCGATCGATCCCGACCAGAAACCCGCTCATCGCAGCCTCCGGCAGATTTGGATAGGCCGCGCCAATCGCCGGGCGCGAGCGTTTGCGCCGCGCGGTGAAAACACGCTCGCGGCGCAGCGGGCTCCTCACCACCCCGCGCAGACCCTGAATCGGCGCTCCTGCGCGATGAAAAAGCCAGCCCGTGACTTCGATTTGCGAGCTGAAACTGATCCGAGGCGGCAATGCGTCGAGGTGGAAGAAATAGGCTGCCGCCGCCGGCGCCGCATTTGGCGGTTTCATGGCTTCCGCCATGGAAATGAGACGCGTGGCGGAAAGGCCAGGGTGAAGTCGGCGGAGGCGAGTGAAAAATTCGGGTTGTAAGCGGGATCAAGCTCCAGGGTCTCGCCCCAGGTGTCGTGCATGTATTTGATCTCCGCCTCGAACCGCTGGTTCTTGCGCACCGTATCCTCGAGCCCGCGGCTAGCCGATTCGTGATGATAAAACTCGGCGTAGGGTGTGTAGACGATATGGTAACCGCGCTCTCGGAGCCGCAGACAAAAGTCGACATCGTTGAAAGCCACCTTGAGATGTTCTTCGTCGAAGCCGCCGATTTCGAGATACGCTTTTCGCTTAACGAGCATGCAGGCTGCGGTCACGGCGGACAATTCCTGGACGAGAATCGCGCGCGAGAAGTAGCCGTGATTCGAGCGCGGCAGACCCTTGTGTGCGTGCGCCGCAACGCCGCCGCCGCCGAGAATCACGCCGGCATGTTGAATGCGATCGTCCGGATAAAGCAGGCGTGCGCCCACCGCGCCGACCCTTGGTTGCAACACCTGGCTGATCATTTCGCCGAGCCAATCCGGCGTAATGACGGTGAGATCGTTGTTCAGCAGAGCGATAAACTCCGAGTCTACCTGTGTGACTCCAAAATTGTTCAGCCGGCCAAAGTTGAATTCGCCGGGTGAGCGCAAGACGCGCACCCGCGGCTCGCGGGCGATCTGGTCGAGAAAGCCTAACGACTCTGGTTCGCGCGAATCGTTGTCGATCAGGACCAGCTCGAAATTCGGATACATCGTTTTCCCGAGGATGCTCTCGACGCATGGCTGGAGTAGCTCGAGCAGATCGCGGGTCGGAATGAGGATTGAGACGGGAGGCTTGTCGTTTGGCAAGAAGTAACGGATGCGGCGGAAATCCTCGTCTCCCGAGCTCGTCACCTCCGCGGCGATCTTCGTTCGCTCGAGATGCTGCGTCACCGCATTGATCGCGGCCGCGCGGGCGTGTGGTTTGGCGTTGAAGTTAAGCGCCGCACTTTTCTCCGACATTCGCCAATGATAAAGCACCCGCGGGATGTGCCGGACCTGCTCCGGGGCGACCTTCTCCACGCAGCGCAGGACGAGATCGTAATCCTGCGAGCCTTCGAAGCCGGCGCGAAAACCGATCTCCTTGATCAGCCCGGATTTGAAAACGCCCAGATGGGAAAAGAAATTCTGGGCGAGAAAGAGAGCAGGATTCCAATCGGGCTTGAAGTGGACGTTCCCGCGCCGGCCCATGATATCGAGCTTGTCCTCGTCGCTGTAGAGCAACTGCGCCTCCGGGTGCTGGCCGATTTCGAGCGCGACAAAATAAAGCGCGGTGGGCGTGAGCACGTCGTCGTCATCGAGCAGGGCAACAAATTCGCCCTTCGTCAGGCGAAGAGCGTCATTGGAAGCC
The DNA here is from genome assembly GCA_963776615.1 of uncultured Verrucomicrobiae bacterium. Lineage (GTDB taxonomy): Bacteria > Verrucomicrobiota > Verrucomicrobiia > Chthoniobacterales > UBA10450 > Palsa-1392. The sequence continues at coordinate 256,523 of CAVZNJ010000019.1, read as the reverse complement.
GCCGCGATTCCGCCGTTGCCTTCGCGGAAGCTTACCTTGATGCGCACATCGCGTTGCGCGTAACGATTGAGAATTTGACGCACATGGGGCGCGGTCGAGGCGTCATCGACGATGCAGAGTTCCCAGTCCGGATACAGTTGGGCGCGGACCGATTCGATCGCCGCACGCAAGTTCGGGGCGCTTGGATTGTAAACAGGCATGACAATTGAGATCAGCGGCCGCGCGGTGAGCGCGTCGATCTGCGTTTTGATTTCCCGCCGATCGGCTCGAGTCAGGCTGTCGTAGCGCCTGATCCACGTGTCGTAATCGCCGATCTCCCAGAGTTGAGTATCGGCGATCGGCCGGAGGTTGATCAAAGGTGCTCTGATCCTCCTCCGGACAACCTCGACCCAGGATCCGTCGGCCACCCGTACCTCAAGTCGCAAGATCGCACGGCCGCGCGGTGCTTCGGCGGCGATGGCGAAGCCGCTCTTGAAGGTGCCGGGTTGCTCGCGGTGCGACTCTGCGACGTCGGCTCGAAAAATGCCGTAGCTCCCAGGATATTCGTGCGAGCCGATGCGCGCCCTAATGGCCTCAATCGCTTCGCCGCTCTTGGCAAAGCACCAACCGGAAAGCCGGAAGCGCCGCGGGAGTCTTGTCCAGTCGAGCGGCTCATCAAACCAAAGGGAGAAACCGGGATGGAGCGAGTTCGTTAGGGGCAAACCCCGTGATTTTGGTACAACATCTTGCGCCGGCGCGGCAAGACTTGCGCGCGAGAAGGCCGTCCATTCTTCCTTAGGCAATCTCGCCTCCAACCGGATCTTAAATCGCTTCTGCGGCGGGCTCGTGATCTGGATCGCAAATCCACTCGCTTCGGCGTGCGCGGCATTGGGAAATGCTTCGGCAACGTCGGGTCGCGCGATCGGATAAATGGCCGGCCAGGTCGTGTCGAGCGCAACTGCCCTGACCTGACTCAGGCGTTCGCCCTCGCCGAAGACCCAGCCTTCGACCCGCACGACCGGCCCGGCGTCCGTCGCAACGGGCGTGATCTGAACCCACGATTGGATCCCTTTCGACTGCGAATCAGTCTCTCGCCGCTGAATTTTGGTCTCATCGCTGGTTCGCATGAATCGGAGTCAGGGCTGAAGCGCCAGTTCCCTCGCTCAAGCTTGCCAAAGGTGGCGATTTGTCCAACCGCAAGCGGGGTGCGACAAAGTGCTTTTGAAAGATGTCCGGATTTCGAGCTCGACGCCTAACGAATCTCCATTCGTTTGTACGCACGCAGTTCGAAACCGGCCGCCACTCGCTTTTGCAACTCCTGCGGGAGCGCGACGAGCGCCTCGAACCCGGGGGGCGTTTCGGTCTTTTGTCGCCAAAATTCCGCCCATTGCCCAAGTCGGGTGTCAGCGATCTGCGCCTGCTCGGTCGCTGGCAGACCGCTTTGTTGGAGCGCTTCGAGCAGACTGGCGCTGAGAAATCCCAGCATGAAGCCGGGTGAAAAATTGCCGGTCACCTCACACCTCTCGATCTCGAAGTCGTGAAACCATTCCCGCACGCCGTACTCGGTCGCATTGAAATAATGGTGCGGCGTTTCGTGCAACGGCTGCAAAAAAGCGGTGTGCAGCACGACCGCGCCGCCCGGCTTCAGGACCCGACGAATCTCGCCCGCCACGGTGGCGGGATCGCGCAGATGTTCGAAGACATTAAAGGCAAAGACGCGATCGAAAACGTTGTCGCAAAACGGCAGAGCGTGTGCGTCGCCGACGACATCGGTGTGACGAAACACTTTGTGCTCGAATTCGACGCAATTCGGGTGACGGCGCGCGGTTGCGCCGGCCCCAAGGTGGAGCGTCAGGCCCTGCCCGCGCTCCAGTACCTGTTCAAACTCTGGCCCGAGAGCGTTGCTCTGGTGCTCGACTGGAATAACTGCGACCGGCTCGCGTAGAAAAATCGGAATCCCATTCACGATACGAAAGCCCTCACTGCAACTTCCGCAGCGAAGGATTCCATCCTTTTCAATCAGCTTCTCACGGCACGCAGGACAAACGAGGATGGGAAGCAGTTCGCGGTTCATTTCACGCTTCGGAGACAGAGGCCCGGGGTCCAATTACTTTCATCGAGTTTGCCAGTTCTTGATCGACTCAGACAACCGGATCCACTCATTTCTGTCAGGGCGATCGCTGAATGACAATATCCTGATGTTTGGTTTCAACATATTCCAAACCTCGAAATACCGGCTCCAATTGGCTGCGATGTAGTCGATGGGATGATATGCCCCTTTTGTAATATTCCGGATGCGAAAATTCTGACAGCAGGTCCGAATAGACCGGCACGAAAGATGCGACTCCATTTTCGGCGAATTGTTGCGCCAGAGGAGCGGGCATGTTAGTCGCCCTCAGTTTTTCACCGATCACCGAAAGCGCTGAGATCGCATCTGAACGGGTGATTCTTTTGAGCTCTTCCAACCAGCATGTGAGGACCAAGGAAGCGGCCTGAACACCAACCTGAAGGAAATGCCTGCCTCCACCGACTCGGTTCCGCAGAGTAGCAGGCGGCTGTGGTACACGGCCTTAGCTCTTCGTGACAGGCGCGGCAATAACTTGTATGGTCCGATTGAGCTGAAGACCAGCAGGTGAAATGGCGTGATCTTAATAAGGATATCCGGAGCAATCTGGAACCGGGCTCACAAGCCAGGGCCACCGTTCGGATTACCCACGCCGCCGCCGCCAACGCCGCCGATGCCGCCAGGGACTTGCGCGCCGGTTTCCCATTTGGCCGGCTTGTTCCACGGAATGCTCGATTCTCGTTGCGCATCGGGGTCACTGACCAGGGCGGTGTTTTGCGGTTTCTCGGTCGCACACGAACAAAAACTCCCGGCAACCGCAAGAATAAGAGCGGTCGTTAGGCAACGGGCCCACGGTCGACTACGAATTATTGCTTCCAGCATAAATGACGGTATCTCCAGGCTGTACTTGGACGCCGCGCGCCAAGCTATTGGTAAGGATATCGCCTATGGACGTTGTCGGTTCAACTGAGGAAATGCGGATCTTGCCAATGAGCGCACCGTGACGCATGACCAGCATCTCGGAGTTTGGGACGACACCCTGTCGATCTCCCATGCTGAGGACGACAAAATTATAAGCCTGGTTGACGGCCAGGACCGTGCCATGGACCCCGGCCGCATCAGCTCCCGAGCTGCGGCGTTTTTTTTCCTCTTCCATCGAGGCAACGCGATCCTGGGCTGCCTTTGCCTTGTCTGCCAGGAGCGACTTTTCCCGCTCGGTCGCCTCGAGCTGGCGCCGGACGTCATCCAGTTGGGCCTTCATTTCGTTAGGGGCAACCTCCCCCGGCGCGTCCGGTGCGCCGCCGCCAACTGTGGCCTCGGCCACCCGCTTCTGTAGATCAGCGATCTGGTTTTCACTCGTTTGCAGCTTCGATTCGAGCTCGGCTTTTTCGTTCTGCGCCTTGGCCAGTTCGGCTTCGGCGTTGCTCGCCTTGGTCTCCGCCACCGCCCTCTTGCTGGTCGCCGCTGCAAATTCGTTATCGCGTGTCTTCAGCTTCTTCTCGCTCGCGATCCGCGCCCGGCTCGCGCTTTCACTCGCGGAAATGGCACTGGCAAGGTCGTTGCGCAGACCGTTTACCTTGTTCCTGTTCAGAAAGCCAAGAAAGAGCGATAGCGTCAGCAACAGGAGGGAGGTCCCGAATAATGTCCTGGGCATGGAGGGGCAGCGTTAAGGTGAGGAATAAGAGAGAAAATTAAGCAGAACCTTTTTAGCCTGGGCGCTGTAGAAATTGCAATAGCAAATTCACGACCGGTCCATCCTCTTGGCGCGAACAGACCCTAATCTCTCTGTCTGTGGTCACGATTCCAAATTGCGCCGGCTGCCCATCGGGCCTATAGCAACTGCCTCATGGGTCAACAACACCGGGTCAGAGCGAAGCGGAAACGGCGGAAGGCGTATGCCGAACGGAAACATGCCGCGGCCAAAGTGCCGCGCCGGCCGACGGCGAAAGCTCGCGGGAAAAAAGCAGCGGCGGCTGAGAGCGCATCCTAGGGCCGAGCTGGGCTGTTGGATCGCGAGTAGGCGGGCGTTTCTTCCTTCCCTCCGAAAGTTGCCTCCCTTCCTTCGGCTGCCCTATGGTTTGCGGTGCGGCCAGATTACCTCATCGTCGATGGCCACAGCATCATTTTTGGCTGGCCGGAATTGCGACTCCTGCATGAACGGCGAACGGCGCTCGCACGCGAAGCGTTGGTCAAGCAACTGCGCGAATTCCAGGATTGGAGCGGGACGCGCGTGGTGGTGGTCTTCGACGGGCGCGGCTCATCGGTTTCGCAGGAAGCCGAGCCCGGCGAGATTCAGATTTTCTATTCGCGGGTCGGGCAGACGGCTGATTCGATTATCGAACGTCTCGCGAGCAAATACGCTGAGCGCTTTCGCATTACCGTGGCGACCGGCGATTATCTCGAGCAGGAAACAGCCAGCGCATGCGGCGCGGAAACGATCTCGCCGGAAGGCCTGCGCGATCTCTTACGGGACGCCCGGCCGCGCCGCTGAGGCTCAAAAGCCGCCGATCTTTTCGTCAGGCAGCCCCGACCAGCGAAGAGCCGGGTTTGGACGGCTGCTCGTGCCGCGCGCGTTGTCGACTGGTCGCGAGCACGCGAGTGAGGACGCAGTAAAGCTGCTCGATCGGAAGGTTCTTGCTCACATAGCCGTTGGCTCCGGCCCGCAGGGCGGCGTGCACTCTTTCTTCTTCGTAGCCGACCCCGGTAAAGACAATAATCGGCAGGTCCGGTTGAATCCCGCGAATGTAGGTGATGAGAGAGATGCCGTCGATTTTCGGCATGTTCAAGTCGACCACCACTACCTCGCAATCGTAGAGTTCGAGCCAGGCGGACGTTTGAGAACTTTCAGTCAGCGTTGCGCAGCTATGCCCTTTCTGGCTCAGGTAGGCAGCAAGGAATCGAGTGATCGCCGGCTCGTCATCGACGACGAGAAACTCGGTGCATTCTCGGTTGAGGATTTTCATAGGTCAAAAATTTCGTCCGGTGAACCGTCGCCATAATTTCCAGAATCGTATCAAGCAGTAACCTTGCCACGGCCCGGAGGCTGCCCAATTGCTTGCGAAGGGGAGTGAAGCGGCGGGCGTGTTCCCGCATTTGGCTTGGAGCGGAGAGCGTCGTTCAGGGAAAACTCCGGCGCATTCTACGTCGTTCCGTAGTCGTCACGGCGTTCCCATGCCATTCGTTTTGCGACTGACACGCCCGCCTCTACACTCAGAAACTTTTCGTTGAAGAGCCTTGGCCGCCGCTCCAGCGTAAGCCTCCAATGTCCCGCGAATATATGCTCCAGCGCGCCCGCTCGGCGGCGACGATCAGCATCGATTACGCGGCAGAGCTAAACGAACAGCAATACGCGGCCGTGACTGCGCCGCCGGGGCCGCTCCTCGTCATCGCCGGTGCCGGCTCCGGAAAGACGCGCACTCTCACTTATCGGGTCGCCTACCTGCTCGAGAACGGCGTCGATCCGCGCAACATCCTCCTCCTCACCTTCACTAACAAAGCCGCCCGCCAGATGCTCGACCGGGTCGCCAACCTCCTCCCGGTCGACGCCAGCGGGCTCTGGGGCGGAACGTTTCATTCCATCGGCAATCGCATGCTCCGCCGGCATGGCAACGCCCTTGGTTATTCCAGCGGATTCACGATCATGGACCGTGAAGACCAGAAAGATCTGCTCAACGCAGTCGTGGCAAGTTCCGGGATCGATCCAAAGGAGATTCGTTTCCCCAAAGGCGATGTCCTCGCGGACATCTATAGTTTCGTCGTCAACACCGAACGTCCGATCGAGGAGTTGCTTGCGGAAAAGTTTCCTTATTTCCTGCCGCTCCTCGAGCAGATCAAAGAGGTGCAAGCGCGCTACGAAAAGCGCAAGAAATCCACCAACTCGCTCGACTTCGACGACCTGCTCGAGAAGACGCTCCGGATGCTAAAGGAACACGAAGAGATCGCGGCTTTTTATCGCCGGCAATTCCAGTTCATCCTGGTCGACGAATATCAGGACACGAACAAGATCCAGGCCGACTTGATCGACCTGCTCGCGGCCGAGCACCAAAACGTCATGGTAGTGGGCGACGATGCGCAGTCGATCTACTCCTGGCGCGGCGCGAATTTCCAAAACATCCTCGCCTTCCCGCGCCGCTATCCCAAGACGCAGGTCTTCAAGATCGAACTCAATTACCGGAGCGTGCCGGAGATTCTGCAGGTCGCGAACGCCGCCATCGCAGCCAACGTACAGCAATTTCGCAAGCACCTGAGCGCCGTTCGCCTAACGAATTCGATCAGGCCTGCGGTCGTGGCCGTGAACGACGGGAGCGAGCAGGCCCAGTTCGTCGCCCAGCGTATCCTTGAGCTGCGCGATGAAGGTATCGAGCTAAACGAGATCGCCGTCCTCTACCGCGCGCATTATCACGCGGTCGAGCTGCAACTGGAGCTCTCGCGTCGCGGCATCCCCTACCAGATCACGAGCGGTATCCGGTTTTTCGAGCAGGCACATATCAAGGATGTCGCCGCCTTCATCCGCTTCGTCGCCAATCCGCGCGATGAAGTTGCCTTCAAACGGATGGTCCGCCTCCTCCCCGGGATCGGAGGCAAGAACGCGGACACTCTTTGGAAGGGCTGGGAGGAATCACTTAATCGAGACACAGTCATTGTTTCATGGAGCGATCGACTGCTCCCGATGTCGGTCGGCGCGCGCGCGAAAAAATCATGGCGCCAACTGGCCGACACCCTGGACGAGATCGCCCCTGACGGAGAACCAAAGCAGCCCACGGAAATGATCATGTCGATCGTGGAAGCGATCTACGACGATTACGCGAAGGCCAACTTCGCCAACTACGAGCTGCGCAAGGAGGACCTCACCCAGCTCGCTGGTTTCGCGCGCCAGTTCAAAGACGCGAACGAATTTCTTTCACAACTCGCGCTCATCAGCAACGTCGACACCGAACCCGCGGTCCCGCAAGGGAACGAGCAGGAAGCGGTAAATCTCTCGTCCGTTCATCAGGCGAAGGGGCTCGAGTTTCGCACCGTCTTCATTATCTGGCTAACCGATGGGATGTTCCCGAGTTCACGATCGCTTGAGACGCGCGAAGCAATCGAGGAGGAGCGCCGCCTCTTCTACGTCGCCATCACCCGCGCCAAAGACGAGCTCTATCTCACCTACCCGCACATGCGCCTCAATGCCGGCTATGGCGACATGTTCCAACGTCCCTCGCGCTTCCTGAAAGAGATTCCGCCGCACCTGGTGGAAGACTGGAACGTGCGCCGCGGCTAAAATGACGAAGTCCGAATGGCCAGGCCCGAGGGAAGGTCGAAATCCGAATCCCGAGCAGCAGGCGGCTGATTCGTTATCCATGCTTCGCCATTGATTCGCTCATTCGTCTTTCGGATTTCGTCATTTCCTTCATGAACCTCTCGCCCAACGACAAGATCGCCGGCGTCCTCACCCCGCTCTTTGCTCTCCGCACGGAAGACGATCTCGGCATCGGCGACCTCGAAGGGCTCCGGCAATTCATCGAGTGGTCGCGCCGGATCGGCTTTCGGCTCGTCCAGTTGCTGCCGATCAACGAAACGGGCGGCGACAGCAGCCCCTATAACGCGATCAGTTCCCGCGCGCTCGACCCGACTACGCTGCACCTCGCTCCCGGCTCGCCAGCCGACCTCTCCGCCGAGGCATTTGCCGAGACTGTCCGTGGGATCGATCTGGCGGCTCTGCGACGAGGCAGTGTGGACTATGAAATCGTCAAGCCGCTGAAGAAGAAACTGCTCGCGCACGCCTTCGGCGACTTCCTGCAACGTTCGCCTGACGACAGTTTCGCGGCCTTCTGTTCTCTGGAAAACGCCTGGCTCGACGACTACTCGCTCTTTCGCGTTCTGATGGAAATAAATGGCGAGCGCGAAATCTGGGACGAATGGCCCCAAGGCAATATCAGGGCAGCGCGCGCCTGGGTCGATTCGTTAGGCGAACCAGATCGTGTCGCCTTTGAGCGGCGCCGCCAATTCTTCCGTTACGTCCAGTGGGTTGCCCACCAGCAATGGCAGGCGATCAAGTCTTTCGCCACCGAGCGCGAAGTCGCACTGATGGGCGACATTCCCTTCGGGGTCAGCTATTACAGTGCCGATGTCTTTGCTGGTCCCGCCCGCTTCCATCTCGACTGGTCCGGTGGCGCTCCGCCCGAGCCGTATTTCAAAGAGGACGCCTTTACCCAAAAGTGGGGACAGAACTGGGGCATTCCGCTCTACGACTGGAATGAAATGCGAAAGCACAACTTCGATTGGTGGCGTCAGCGGGTGGATGGCGTGAAGGAGATTTTTCATCTCTTCCGGATCGATCATGTCCTTGGGTTTTATCGCATCTACGCCTTCCCCTGGCGGCCGCGACGGAACGATGAATTCCTTCCCCTTGGGTGGGACGAAATGCGCGCTCGGACGGGCGGGCGCGAACCGCACTTCGCGCCGCGCGACGACCGGACCTGGGAGAACTGCGTCGCCAACCAGCTCGAGGGCGAGGAGTATCTGCGCGTCGTGCTTGATGAATCCGGCGAGACCCGGATCGTGGGCGAAGATTTAGGGATGGTGCCGGATTACGTCCGGCCAAGTCTGCGATCGTTAGGCATTGCCGGGTTTAAGATTCCGCAATGGGAGAACTATCCCGACCAGCGCTCCATTCCGGGCTACGCCTACGAACGGGTCTCGGTCGCGACCTTTGCCACCCACGATCACAAGCCGCTCCGCGCGCTCTGGGAGGAGGCGTTTAGGGAAAAATCTGCGGGATCCGAACAGGCGCACCATGACCTGACGAAGATTGCCGAGTTCGCCGGTTGCCCGCCGCCTAACGAATTCACCGATTATCTGCGCGAATTCTATCCGCTAATTTTTGACGCCCTTTTTCGCAGTGAATCATGGATCGCCGTCGTCATGATTACCGATCTGTTCGGTCGCAAAGACCGGTTTAACGTTCCGGGGACGACGACCAGTTCCAACTGGACGCGCCGTCTTCATGCCACGGTGGCCAAGCTCGGCGGTGGCCGCGCGCTGCGGCGGCAGTTGGAACTCGTGCGCGCTCTGCTGGAAAAGAGCGGACGATTGTCATCCAGCTCATCCGCAACTATGAAATGAAGATGAATTCACCCATCAAGGTCGCCGTGACCGGCGCTGCCGGTCAGATCGGATATTCGCTCCTCTTTCGCATCGCCTCGGGTTCGATATTTGGCCCGGACCAGCCGGTGCATCTGTCGCTCATCGAAATTCCTCCGGCTCTCGGCGCGCTCGACGGCGTGGTGATGGAATTGCAGGACTGCGCCTTTCCGCTTCTCAAGGGCATTACCCCCACCGCTGATCTCGACGAAGGCTTCCGTGATGTGAACTGGGCCTTGCTCGTCGGCAGCATCCCGCGCAAAGCCGGGATGGAACGCGGCGATTTGTTAGGCATCAACGGCAAAATCTTCATCGGCCAGGGAAAGGCAATCGAGAAGAACGCCGCCAGCGACATTCGCATTCTCGTGGTGGGTAACCCGTGCAACACCAATTGTCTGATCGCGATGAACAACGCGAAGTCGATCCCACACGATCGCTGGTTCGCCATGACCCGGCTCGACGAAAATCGTGCCCGGGCCCAGCTCGCGCAGAAGGCCGGCGTCGATATCACCGCGGTCACGAACATGACCATCTGGGGCAATCATTCCTCGACCCAGTATCCGGATTTCTACAACGCCAGGATTAACGGGAAGAATGCCGACCAGGTAATCGGCGACGAGAAATGGCTGAAGGAAACCTTCATCCCGACCGTCCAACAACGCGGCGCCGCCGTGATCAAGGCGCGCGGTTCCTCCTCCGCCGCCTCCGCCGCCAACGCGATCGTCGACACGGTCCGCAGCCTAACAACCGACACGGAAGCCAACAACTGGCATAGCGTCGCGGTCTACTCCGACGGCAGCTACGGTGTCGAGCAGGGCCTGATCTGCTCCTTCCCCATCCGCGCGAAAAGCGGAAAATGGGAGATCGTGCAGAACGTTCCGCTGAACGATTTCAGCCGCGTCAGGATCGACGCATCAGTCAATGAGCTGAAGGAGGAGAAATCACTGGTCGGCGAGCTGATCAAATAACCAACGCCTCTTCCCCGGTCGCGACGATCGGGTAGAGCCGTTCCAGCGTCTCGCGCAGGACCGCGTTGCTGCCTTTGAGATCTGTTCGAGCAATCAGCGCGGTGACGCCAGCCAGATCGGCAAAATCCTTTTCCCGATGGACGATCTCGTAACGCAAATAATGCAGGATGCGGACTTCCTCCAGCTCGGCCGGATATCTTTCGTCGAACTGCGGATCGTTAGGGAAGTTGTCACGCAAGCGAAGCGCGCGGCTCGGCAAACCGGCCTTTTGGATTGCGAGAGTGAGTGCGATTTGAAAGCGAAAAAAAGTCTCGAGATTGGCGTTCACGAAATCATCCGCCGGCTCCATCTCCGGGCCGAGCACCTCCATCAGGCTCGCCGGTGCCAGCACCATCCCGAAGTTGTAATAGACCGGAGTCATTCGGTCTTGGGTCATGAAATTCCAGCCGGTGTATTCGTGGACTGGCGGCGGGAGGGGCACATGGTATCCATCGCAGAGTCGCGGCCAGAGCCCGGCCAGCGCCGGACCGCGGATCGGCGGAGCGTGCGCGATTACGCCCGCGACGGCAGGCGTCGCATGTAACTCGCGCAGCAAATTCGAAAAATCGCGTACGAAGATCACGTCGGCATCCGCACACATCACGATGCGACCGCGGATCGGCTGGCGAAAAATCTCGCGACTGGTTTCCCAAAAACTGTCGCGCTGGAATCTTCCGCGATCTGCCCAGTGCCAGATCACAGGATAGTTCTTCGACCACCGTTCCGCCTCGTAAAGGTCGTGACGTACCACGTCGCCGCCGACGCAAACCACGAGCAGATAGGATCCCAGCTTTGGTTCAAGGTATTGCAACGAAGCCGCCATGAAATGAATTCGACGAAAGAAGTCCGGCGTCGGACTGATCGGAACACGCACCTCCAGTTCGTAATTCATTGCTCAATGCGCGCGCAAGCCAACTTCGCGGCCGCTGGCAAAGACGGCGTCAATTCGAAAATCAAAAGGCGGTGGCGGCAGCCCTCTGAGGCCGACTCTTAAATCCAGCCGGCGGCCAACTTGCTCGAGTTCTTCCTTTTTCCACCAGTATCCCACTCCCTCGTTCGTGTTGCCCGACAGGAGTTGATTTTCTTCATAGCGTCGAACCCGTTCTGGCGTGTCATAGAAATTCCATTTCAACTCATCGCATGGGATACCCGTGGCCAGGAAAATAAACGTCTTATCCGTTAGCCTAACTATACGGCGAAGCATCTCACAGAGGGAATCCGGATCGAAGTAACCGAGAGCGTCTCCTAAAAGAACCTTGGTCGGAATGTAGGCCCGCATCCTCTCGAGTTGCCGTAGATACTTTATTACGTCGGCGCAGATGTAAGTCACATTCTCGGGCGGCTCGAAATCCTGCGCGTGTGCGATGAGGTGCTCGGCAAAGTCGATCGCCTGGATGCTGGCTACGAGCGGCGCGAGGCGACGCGTCATCAGTCCGTTACCGCAGCAGAGTTCCAGAAGCCTATCGTCCCGCGACAGATTCAGCGCTTCGATGATGTTATCGATCGTTAACTGAAACGCCTCGGAAGAAATCGGCCGCTGGTTGACAGTCTTTCCGACCTCCAGATAGAGGTCTTCTTCATTCCTCACCTCTCTCTTGCGATAGGAACTCCAAAAGCTTTTCCAGTCAGTCTTGGCCATGCCCGAGAGTTTCGACATTCAAGGATTTGGGGTCGCTTTGTGCAACAATGCCCTGGCCTCTTCACGATCGTTGAACATCAGCACATCGATGATCGAGAGGGAGGGATGGAACCGTACTGTGCCCTGATTGTATTCGAAAGGCTCTGAATCGAGGAAGCGGAGGGCAATTCCCTTCTCACGAAAAGTTTCAGGGTTGTAGAGTGCACGTCCCCCGCTGGCATTGACATAGACGCTGGCCCCTTCCCTCTGGCAAATGTCCAGGATTCGATCCTGGCCTTTCAGTCCCTGGTTTTGATAAACCGCCGATGTCGTAATAACGGTCGCCGGAATATCGAGGTAAACCTTCAGCTTCTTCAGGCTATGCACCAGGTAGCTGCTCAGTTGCCGCTCGGGGCAGGAAATAATGTCATTCAGCAAAGGAAGCACCTGCGAAAATTGGGGGCCGAGCGGTAAGCCTGTTCGATCGTCCTCAGGAGCTTTCCACGCCAATCGGATTTCGCGACCAGTTCGAGTTCGCTGATGAGGCGATTGGAGCTGGCACCAAGCAGCGGCGCCGTGAAGAGATGCTCGCGGCCACCGAGCAAAATGCGATTGCGATTGATCCAACCGCCCTTGATAAAATGGACGTCGTCGTAAACAACAAATTTGTCGACCGCAGCCATGAGCTGGAAATAGCCGATGTAAGGCAGGAGATAGGGTTGCATGACGGCCAGCTTCATTCCTTGAAAGATTTTTGCCTTGCGCCTGGGGCGTGTCATGAAGGTGCGGAGGCTGCGTGGCGAGCAAAATCCCCCTCCTGTAGCGCCCTGTAGCGCCCTGTAGCCGCCGCCCTGTGGGCGGCGCAGAGAGCGCGTTCCAAAAAGCTCGCGAGTGTCTGCACGCCCGCGAACGCTTCGCACAGCGAAGCGGCTACCGCCTCGTCCGTGACCCGACCCATGAAGTGCAGGACACACACTAAACGCCTGATGAAAGGAGCAAGGCGCAGACTTCTTCGATCGAGTCGTTAGGCAAATCCCGCCAGCAGGGCAGGCCCACGACCCGCGCGGCCATTGCTTCCGTTTGCGCTACCCGATGCCGCGGGAAGCTTTGAAAACTGCGGTGCTGATGCAACCCGCCACCCCACCAGCGGCGCGAGGCAATCCCGTTCTCCGACAATACCCGGGTGAGCATGTCGGCATCGCTGGTTTGCGACTCGACCAAGACGGTGGATGTGACCCAGTTCTCGCCGAATCCCGGTTGCAAACGGACGCTCGCCTGGTCCTCCAAATTCTGCCGATAGCCACGGGCTACCCGCAGAAAATCAGTTCGCGTTTCGGGCCAGGTATCGAGTCCGGCCAATCCCACCGCAGCGGCATATTCGCTCAACTTGCCATTGAAGGAACGGGCGGTGGATTCGCGCGAGTTCCAGAAACCAAAGTTTGCCCGTTTCTGGATCTCCTCGGCAAAGGCTCGCTCGGTCGAAACGACAAAGCCACCCTCGCCAATTCCGCAGACTTTGGTGGCGTGCAGACTAACGACGGCCGGAATTTCGCTCGCGCACACGCTATCGAATGCCGCCGCCGCATCTGCGACTACGGCGATTCCCGTTTCCTCGCGGAAGTTTCGCCACGGCTCCAAGTCAATCGGAGCGCCAAACGGACTGACGGGGACCACCGCCGAAACAGGTCCTGGCGCGTCAGCCAGAAATTCACGCGCCTCATCCGCCTCGAGCGCCCAGGTTTCGGGATTTACGTCCACAATCCACGGCACAAGGCGGGCAAGCAGAATCGCATGGCCAGTGGCAGCAAACGTCCAGCTCGGGACCATGCAAAGCGCACCCTCCGGCAAATCGGAAGCCAGTAATGCGAGAGTTAGTCCGACGGTGGCGTTTGCGACGGTCGCGACCTGTGCCGCGCCGCCACATTGAAGTGCGAGGCGCTCTTCAAACTCCTGCGCGAGCGGACCGCCGTTCGTGTACCATCGCGCGCTGTCGATCCGCCGCAGATACGATGCGATCTGATCTGAAGTCGGAAGCCGCGGTTTCGCGACGGGAACCCTCATTCCTTTGCCGGAGTCTACGTGCCAGAACGACTTCATTTCAACCGCGCCGCCGGCGGCGCCGTCAGGAGTACGCCAGCTCACTTCCGGTCAGGCGGTGAAATGCTTCGCGATATTTGGCAGACGTATTCTCGATCACGTCTGTCGGCAAGTGCGGCCCGGGCGCGGTCTTGTTCCAGTCGAGCGTTTCGAGATAATCGCGCACGAATTGTTTGTCGAAGCTCGGCGGACTACTGCCCGGCGCGTAGCTGTCGGCCGGCCAGAAGCGCGAGGAATCGGGGGTAAGGCATTCGTCGATCAGGATCAAATCGCCGTTCGTCAGGCCAAACTCAAACTTGGTGTCGGCGACGATGATGCCGCATTGCGCAGCGTGTTCCTTGCCCGCCCGATAGACCTGCAGACTCATCTCGCGCACGCGCTCCCCGTCCTTCTCGCCGATCAGGGCGCAGCATTGTGCCCAATCGATGTTCAAGTCGTGGCCGGCTTCATTCTTCGTCGAGGGCGAGAAGATTGGCTGCGGCAATTCCGAGGCCAGTTGGAGCCCGCCGGGAAGTTTGTGCCCACAGACTTCACCGGATGCCTGGTAATCCTTCCAACCAGAACCGGCGAGATAACCACGCACGACGCACTCCACCGGCAGCGGCCTGGTCTTGCGCACGATCATGGAGCGGCCCTCCAGCTGCGCGCGATATGGTCGCAACTTTGCGGGGAAGAGCGCGAAATCGGCGGTGATAAAATGATTCCGAATCGAGGAAAACTTCTCGAACCAAAAAGCCGAGATCTGATTCAAGACCGCGCCTTTGTCCGGGATCGGATCGGGCAAAATCACGTCGAAAGCGGAGAGCCGGTCGGTCGCGACGAAGAGCAACGTTTCGCCCAGATCGAAAACTTCGCGGACCTTTCCGCTGCGCAATTTCGTCAGGTCAGGAAGATCGAGCGAGACAAGAGTTTCGTTAGGCATGACGTCGCGGAATTTGAATAAGATAAACGCGAACGTGAACTTGTCGCCAATCAGAGATCGCGCAGCGGAAGGGCCGCTTAGGGAGAGAATTGAGATCGGACGGTTTCCTGACAAAGTGCGGCATGTCTCGAATCGTCCACGCTGAGGCGCTCGGCGGTATTTTTCTGTTCGTAGGCCTGTCGTTAGGCGCCGCGCCCAAAGAAAGGACCTCGCCGTCGCCCACCCCCTCGCCGACACCGGCACTCTACTCCCCACAGACGGTGGCGGACCTGAAAAGACTGCAGCAAGCCGCCCTGACGAGCGACTACGCCTACCGTCAGGTGGCGCATCTGGCGGATAACATTGGCCCGCGCCCGAGCGGTTCCGCCCAGGCCCAGAAGGCGGTCGAGTACGTGGCCGACGAACTCAAGGCGATCGGCCTCGAGGTGCGACTCGAGAAAGTGATGGTACCGCATTGGGTGCGCGGCGAGGAGAGCGCCGTTTTGACCGAATTCCCGGGACAGGCGCCCGGCACGACGCAAAAGATCGTCCTCACGGCGCTCGGCGGCAGCGTGGCAACGCCGCGCGACGGGCTGACCGCCGAGATTTTGGTGGTGCGGGACTTCGACGAATTGCGCTCGTTAGGCAAAGACAGAGTGAAAGGCAAAATCGTCCTCTTCAATCACGCTTTCGACCAGAAAATGGCGGCTCAGGGCCGCGGCGGTGAAGCCTATGGCGAAGCGGTTGTTTATCGAGGCGACGGACCAAGCGCGGCGGCGAAACTGGGTGCCGTCGCCGCCTTGATTCGTTCGGTCGGCGGCGCGGCCTATCGCTTGCCGCATACAGGGATGACGGATTACGCCGAAGATGTACCGAAGATTCCGGCCGCCGCGGTCACGGACGAAGATGCTGACTTGATGGCCGCGCTTCTGCCGCAAGGTCCGGTCCGGATGCGCCTCGTGCTAACCCCTCAACAATTGCCCGACGCGGTGAGCTACAACGTTATCGGCGACCTGAAGGGCAGCGAGCATCCCGAGCGGGTCGTAATCGTTTCCGGGCATCTCGATTCCTGGGATCTCGGCACCGGCGCGATTGACGATGGAGCCGGCGTGGCCGTGGCCATGCAAGCGGCGAATCTAATCAGGCAACTCGGCCTGCATCCGCGGCGCACGATCCGGGTCATCGCCTGGATGAATGAAGAAAACGGCCTGCGCGGCGGGAAGACCTATGCGCAGGAACACGCGGGCGAGATCGCGAATCATTTCGCGGCGATCGAGACGGACCTGGGCGCGGATCATCCGCTCGGCATTTACTTCGCGGGCCGGCGTGAACTGAAGGACTGGCTCGGGCCGGTTGCAAAGGTCTTGACCGCTTCCGGGGCGGGTCTCCTGGAATCCCGCGAAGAAGTTGGCGCCGACATCGATCCACTGCGCAAACTCGGCGTCCCCAACTTCAGCCCGATCCAGGACAGCCGTTTCTATTTCAACTACCACCACACCGCCGCCGACACGCTCGACAAAATCGATCCGCACCATTTGTCCGAGAACGCTGCAGTCAACGCCGTCTCGCCTACGGCCTCGCCAACATCGAGCAACCACTTCCGCGCTAAATTGTGAGTCGCAAAACAAGCCATATTTGGATTTCTGACCTGATCGCTTTGCAAAAGGGCGGCCTCGATCGCAGACTCGGCCGTGTCCTTTGAACTGACACCGCTCGGCGATTCAGTCCTGATCATCCGCCTTGGCGACTCGTTAGGCGAAGTGCTCACAGCCACGCAGAAGCTGGAGGCGGCAAGAATCTTAGGTGTAACCGAGATCGCCCCGGCCTTTGCCAGCGTCGGAATATTTTTCGACGGACCGCGCGACCTCGATTCCGTCGCCACGGAAATTCGGACCGCGCTGCAAAAAAGAGCGCGCCGTCGCGAGAAATCTTCGGAGCCGCGACTGGTCAAGATCCCGGTTTGTTACGAGCAAGAGTTTGCGCTTGATCTCGACGAGGTGGCGACACATTGCCGCCTCTCGCCTAACGAACTCGTGAAGCGCCACGCCTCCGCGCGGTATTGCGTCCGTTGCGTTGGATTCACTCCCGGCTTCCCCTATCTCGGTGGGCTACCGCGGGAACTGGCCATGCCGCGACGCGACTCGCCGCGCACGTCAGTGCCGGCGGGTTCGGTGGCGATCGGCGGCCGCCAGACCGGAGTCTACCCACTGCCGTCTCCCGGCGGTTGGAACATCATTGGCCGGACGCCACTGCGCCTTTTCGACCCTGCGCGCGACCCGGCGGCGCTCCTGCGCACCGGCGATCGGGTGCGTTTTCTCGCCATCACCGCGGAGCAATTCGAGCAATGGCCGGCCTGACGATCGTCCGCGCCGGAGCGCTCACCACCGTACAGGACCTGGGGCGAGCCCATCATCGCCGGGCTGGAGTCTCGTTAGGCGGCGCGCTTGACCTTCATGCGGCGCGGGTGGCAAATCTTCTCGTCGGGAATCCGGAGACGGCCGCGCTGCTCGAAATCACGCTTGGCAGCGCGCGTTTTTGCTTTCATGACGACCGCTTGATCGCCTGGTGCGGCGGCGAGTTCCACTTCGAAGCGGGAGGCGAAACGATCCCGGCGGGACGGGTCTGCCACATCCGTTCCGGGGAAGAACTTGAAGTCGCGCCGGCAGGCTGCGGTTGTCGGGCCTGGGCCGCGGTTTCCGGCGGCATCGGCACCCCGCCCGTGCTCGAAAGTCGTGCCACCGATCTCCGCGCCGGCTTTGGCGGCTGGGAAGGACGCGCACTGCGGGATGGCGATGAGTTGCCGATGGGACAGAGCTCCATTCTCCCCGAAACCACCGCGCGCGTTTCGTCGTGGAGCGCTCCGGTGGATTGGAGCCAAACGGCGTCGGAGCGACCAATCCTGCGCGTCGTGCCCGGTCCTGAGTGGGAGGAATTTGGCGAAGAGAGTCGCGCCATGTTTTTGAATGAGCGATTTACCGTCAGTCCGAAATGTGATCGGATGGGAGCGCGGCTCGAAGGTATCGCGCTGCGGCGAGAGAAGGCCCAGGAAAGACTTTCTGAGGCCGTTGCCCCGGGAACGATCCAGGTGCCTAACGACGGCCAGCCGATCATTCTGCTGGGGGATTGCCAAACCATCGGCGGGTACCCCAGAATCGGGAGCGTGATCACGGTAGACCTGTCCATCGCGGCCCAGCTTCGGCCTAACGACTCAGTTCGTTTTCGGGAAGTGACACGAGCCGAAGCGGTCGCGCTCTTTGTCGAGCGCGAAAATGATCTGCAACGTTTTCGGGTTGGTCTTCGTCTGCGCGCCGCATGAAACTTTCGGTCGACCTGAATGCGGATCTCGGCGAGGGCGCGGCGAGCGAGGGCGAACTGCTCTCGCTGGTCAGTTCCGCCAACATCGCGTGCGGATTTCATACGGGTGACGCAATGAGCATAACCGCGTCGATCCTGGCGGCACACGAGGCGGGCGTCGCGGTTGGTGCGCACCCGAGCCTGGCCGACAGGGAAAACTTTGGCCGGAAGGATCTGCCCGTGACGCCGACGGAAGTTTTCGCTCTCGTCACCTACCAACTGGGAGCATTTCAAGCCATCGCCAATTCGTTAGGCGTACACCCGCATCACGTCAAACCGCATGGTGCGCTCTACAACATGGCGGCGCGCGACCCGGCCCTGGCCGAAGCCGTGGCCCACGCCATTCTGGCGTTCGCTCCCTCCCTCATTCTTTTTGCCCCAGACGATAGTGCGCTCGCCCGCGCCGGCGAAGCGGTCGAATTGCGCGTGGCGCGAGAGGTTTTCGCCGATCGTAATTATCAAGCCGACGGCTCGCTCGTTCCGCGCACAGAGCCAAACGCGCTTCTGCACGACGCCGAGGAAGCAGCTGCCCGCATCATCCGGATGCTGCACGAGAATGTGGTGCAGGCGATCGACGGCAGCCAGATCGCGATCCGGGCGGAGACAATCTGCGTCCACGGCGACACGCCGGGCGCGGCCCAGTTTGCGCGGCGACTCCGAGAGAATCTGGCCGCGGCTGGCATTACTGTCGCGCCGCCCTCCACCTGAAGAATGGAAACGCCTGACGAAAAGCTGGTTCGCGGGCTCGGTCGGCTCGATGCCACCATGATCGTAATGGGTTCGATGATCGGATCGGGCATTTTTATCACCTCAGCTGAGTCGACCCGGCTGATCAGCGCGCCCGGCTGGCTGCTTCTCGCCTGGGCGACGGCCGGGCTCATGACGATCACCGGCGCGCTCTGCTGCGCAGAGCTGGCCGCGATGCTGCCGCGGGCCGGCGGGCAATATGTTTTCCTGCGCCAGGCTTACGGACCCTCGATCGGATTTCTCTTTGGCTGGACTCTCTTTCTTGTCATTCAAACCGGGACGATCGCGGCGGTCGCAATCGCCTTTGCAAAGTTCGCCGGCGTCTTTCTGCCGGTGATCGCAACAGAGCAATATCTTGTCAGACCGATCCATCTTCTTGGAGCCTATGCGATCAGTCTTTCGACGGAGCAGCTCGTCGCCATCCTCCTGATTTTTCTCCTCACCTGGGTAAACACGCGCGGCCTCGAAATCGGCAAGTTGGTGCAAAACACTTTCACCTTGGCCAAGACCGCGGCGTTGATCGGCCTGATCATTGCGGGTCTTTCGATAGGCTGGAAAGCGTCCTGCGCGGCGCGCTCTTCCGCCTGGTGGAATCCATGGGCTAATGGCTGGTCGCCGCAATTCGCTCAACCTGGCCTGACGATGGTGGGCGGGCTCGCCCTCGTGATTCTTTTCGGCAAGGCCATGGTCGGCCCGCTTTTCGCACAGACCGCCTGGACCAATGTTACCTTTACCGGGAGCGAAATTCGCGAACCGGGGAAGACGTTGCCGCGCGCGCTCCTGATCGGCTGCGGAGTGGTCGTGACCCTCTACGTCCTGGCCAATCTGGCCTACGTCGCCACCCTGTCGTTAGGCGAAATCGCGCACGCGCCCCAGAACCGGGTCGCGGTGGCCTCGATGCGCGCGGTCTTCGGAGGTGCGGGCGCGAGCGCAATGGCGGCGGCGATTCTCGTCTCGACTTTTGGTTGCGACAACGGGCTCATTCTCGCCGGGGCGCGGGTCTATTACGCCATGGCGCGCGATCGGCTGTTCTTCCGCGCGATCGCGCGCACGAATGCGGAGCATGTCCCAGCCGCGGCGCTAGTGGCGCAGGGAATCTGGGCGGCCCTGCTTACCCTCCCGCGTACGGTGAGCGTGGACGCCGCCGGCTCTCTGCACTACGGGAACGTCTACACGCAACTGCTCGAATACATCGTCGCTGCTGATCTCGTTTTCTATGTGCTGCTGGTCGCGGCCCTGATGCTGCTGCGGCGGAAAAATCCTGAAATTCCACGGCCGTATCAGGCCTGGGGTTACCCGCTGGTGCCGATCGTCTCGATTACCCTGGCCACTTTGCTGATCGCCGACCTGGCGATCCTCGCTCCGGCGACGTGCGGGATCGGTTTTGCGATTGTCCTGAGCGGTTTCCCCGCCTTCCTGCTCTGGAACCGGGACCGACCTAACGAACCCGCGTGAGGTCGAACGTTTTTACCGTCTGCGTCGAAACGAAGCTCAGCCTGTACACAACAAGCGCGCGGAGAAGGAAGCGCTTATTGAATCTTTCCGCTCGCCTGTTCTTGCGCCCGGATGCGGGAACGGATAATCGATTTGAAATTGTCGAGGGAGAGAGCGGCTTTGCCGCGCGCCAAGCTTTCTTCATTGCCCCCAAGCTGGCTTACGTCAGCAAGAGGCTCGCCGTCGCCCGTGACCAAAGTGCTGCGGCCCGTCTGGTCCTTTTGCACGCGGAAGCGTCCATGCTGAATGCCGACGAGCGGGATGAACTGGCTGCCGTTGTTTTCGACGAAAAGAACGTCATGATCGCCAACCTTAAACTTCGGGGCATCGGTCACCTCCATCGTGCGCCCGTCGACCGTGCCGCCGAGCATGCGGATGGAATAGATCGCGCCCGCGTCGCCCTTGAGCGTGTCGTCGACCTTAAAGGTGACGTAGGTAACGATGCGATGCTCGGCGCCTTCGCCGATCCACTGCGATTTCAGGCCGGTCACCTGTCCTTCGAAAATAATCTGCGCTCGACTAACGAGTTCGTCGAAGGTCGGCGGGATGACGGTCGTGGCGTTGGCCACGAAGCCGAGGGAAAAGAGGGCCGGGAAGAGAAGGTAACCGAGTGGTTTTTTCATGTTTGAACGAGGGGCCAAATGACTCCTGATGGACTCCTGATCAGTCTACGAGAAGAACTCTTATGCGCAATTTCGCTTTACTGATTGGGGTCATGGATCTCTACCAGCCCGATGCCTGTGCCGCCGTCAACCGCGCTCACCACCGCGGTGTAATTTCCTGGAGCGACCGTCGCGATGAGGGCGGATTCGTGCGGATCGTCAGGCGGAATGCCGGTGGCGATGATCTCGCTCACCTGCGATCCACTGTTTCAGTTGTCGTTTGATGCGATGATTTGTCCGTCGCCGTCGTACAATTCCACCTGCGGGTCGGCCAATGCGCTGCCCCCCGGCGTTTGCGAACGCGACCCATGCGCCTTTGAATTTCGTACATGGCCGAACTTCGACGACCTTCATTCGTGGGGATACGCTCGGCTGCCTTTTATCGGCTCAAACCAATCCCGGAAGAGAGAAGAAGCCTTAATCATTCGCCACCACACGAGGAGCAGGAGCTTGTGTTCTGAGCTGGTCGCTCACCTTCTGGATTTGCGCGGCCTGCGCTTTGAGAGCCAATTTCAGCTCCGCTCACGGTCGCTTTCAACTCTGCAATCTGGTCGCCCTGATCAGCTACCTTGCGATGCTCTTTGAGGAACTCGTTGAGGAGCATGGCGTTGACCGCTTCGTAGCGCACCGTATAGATCTTGCCGTCGTTGTCCCGGGCCACCAGGTCGGGATCGACCTTGGCTACTTCCTCCGCGACAAGGCCAAACTGCGCAATCGCTTTGGGGTCTAACTCCTTCTTGTAGCGGAAAGTGACCGGTTGCAGGGCAAGGATGGCTTCGCTCGCCTTGTCCATCGGCTGGATCGCTTCCTTGTACTTCGCCGAAGAGGGACTGGTTCCCAGTTGCCCACTCGAGTTGACGTAAACCGCCACCCCGCCCGAGGCCACAGCCCCATAGACTCCCGCCAGAAACGCGCTGCTCTGGCTCGTCCCGATCCGCGTCGTGTTCGACTCCGCCGCCACGCCCACATTGCCAATCTCTATGTTGTTGCTCCCGCTCGTCAGGTTCAGCCCGGCTGTATAACCCACCGCGATGTTCCCGGTCCCACTCGTGTTGTTGGACAGCGCGCTCACTCCCAGCCCCGTGTTCTTGTTCCCCGTCGTGTTGTAAGAGAGCGCGCTCTCCCCATACCCCGCGTTGTTGTTCCCGCTCGTGTTCCGAGACAGGCTCAAGTAGCCCGTGGCCGTATCGCTCACCCCGACCGTGTTGCTCGAGAGCGCCTGCATCCCCGTCGCGGTGTTGCCCGTCCCGGTCGTGTTGCTGTTGAGCGCCTGCACCCCGCTGGCCGTGTCGTAGCTCCCACTCACGTTACTCAGCAGCGCGTCGACTCCCACCGCCGTGTTTTGCAACCCATTGGTGTTCCCATAGAGCGCGTTCAACCCCAGCGCCGTGTTCCCGTTCCCCGTCACATTGCTAAACAGCGCACTGTAGCCCAGCGCCGTGTTGTTGGTCCCCGTCGTGTTGCTAAAGAGCGCATAATAACCGCTGGCCGTGTTGTTGTTCCCGGTCGTGTTGCTAAAGAGCGCCTCAAAACCGGTGGCCGTGTTGTTGTTCCCGGTCGTGTTGTAATAGAGCGCATCAAGACCGTTGGCCGTGTTGGAGCTGCCGGTCGTGTTGCTATAGAGCGCCTCAAGACCGCTGGCCGTGTTGTTGTTGCCGGTCGTGTTGCTGATAGAGCGCGTAGTAACCGCTGGCCGTGTTGGAGCTGCCCGTCTGTGTCTTGATTGAGGGCATAATAGCCAAAGGCTGAATCGTTAACGCCAGTCGTCACGTGCGCCAGCGCCCCCGTCCCATAGAAGGTATCGCTAGGATCTGCTCCTTGCGCCGGGATGGCAACCAAAGCTGCGCCCACGAGTGCGCCGCAAAGCAGGACACAACGCACCAAGACGGGCAACTTCCCGCTCCGGTGAGGGAGGATACCCTTGGAACCCATGGAGACGGAGCCCCAATCTAGTGACACTTGCCCATGCCAAACTTAGCTGAATTCGATTGTTCATTTGAGACTTTCCTTTCGCCCGGGGTGTTTGCCTGCGACTACCAGGTCTGAAAGAGGGGTGGAGGCCCCCAGGAATTAGCGTCCGCGCCAGATCCAGATCTATGCGATGCGGAGATTACGCTCCTCCGCCTACATTGGAGTCAAGATTATTTTAACACCGAACGTGGCCGAATTGCGCTTCCTGCGAAATGAAGGTCCGTGTTCAACGCCATGTTTCCACGCTGGGCAGTTTTCGCCGACGCTTCGACATCTTCGGCGAATCGGCCCGGCGCCGGATGCACACTGAATCAGGCTCAACACCCTCGAAGGGCAGCCTGAGTCCGGTTTGGGCTTTTTCGGCTTTACTGGTTGTCGGCGACGACCCGCGGTGCCGGTTTATCCGCCGTAAACTCGTTGCTCACCTTCTGGATTTGCGCCGCCTGCGCTTTGAGAGCTGCCGTTACCGTCCGAAGACTTTTTCTACTATGAAACGTGATCAATAGAGGAGAAAATGGGGTGTGGGTTGGGCGGGACTCGAACCCGCAGCCAACGCCTTAAAAGGGCGCTGCTCTACCATTGAGCTACCAACCCGGCGCGAGCCTCAGCTTTTACGATAGTTCGCCCCCTTACGCAACCTGGGGATGCGAATTGTCGGCCAGGCAAATCTGGTTCTAAGGGCGCAGCTTTCGGGGCGAGCGTTTGCTTGGCCTCCGCGTCTCATCCCTTCAGGTAAAGCGCCTTCATCTCGCCCCCTTTTCCGCCTTCTGACCAATTCCTTTTCCCCTGCCGCAGCGCTCCAAATTAGTCGCCAGTCGGAACAGTCCCGAAGCGCCTGCCCTAAAAGCTGAGGGGTTACCCTCGTTAGGCTGGAGCGCCGCTCAGGCCGCCACCCAAGGGCGGTGCCACATCGGGCGCGACTACCTGTTTCGGCGGCTTCTCGGGCGCAAGTCTCGACCCGGTAGGCGGCGGAGGTCCAGGCGGCGGATTGATCAGCCGCCCGTGCTCGATCACTTCGCGAATCTGCGCGCCGTCGAGCGTCTCAAATTCGAGGAGCGCCTTCGCGATCACTTCGAGCTTGTCGCGGTTGGCGAGCAGAATCTCGGTCGCGCGCCCATAGGCATCGTCAACCAGCTTGCGCACTTCGCGGTCGATCTCTTCGGCGGTCGCTTCGCTGTAATCGCGGGCCCGCGAGATATCGCGGCCGAGGAAGACATAGTCCTCGTGCTCGCCGTATTCGACCATGCCCATTTTCTCGCTCATGCCCCATTCGCAAACCATCTTGCGTGCGAGTCGCGTCGCCTTCTGGATGTCGCCGCGGGCGCCGCTAGTCATGTCGCCAAAAACAATTTCCTCGGCGACCCGGCCGCCCATGCTGACGACGAGATCGTCGAGCAGTTCGTTGCGGCGCTGGGTATATTTGTCTTCCTGCGGAAGCCACATGGTCGAGCCTAACGAAGGACCGCGCGGGATGATCGTGACCTTGTGCAGCGGATCGGTGTTCGAGAAGCTCGAGCAACAAGGCGTGGCCGGCTTCGTGCTAGGCGGTGTTGGTCTTTTCTTTTTCGCTCATCGCCAGGCTGCGGCGTTCCTTGCCCCAGCGGACTTTGTCGCGCGCTTCTTCCAGTTCGGCCAGGGTGATGCCTTTGAGGCCGCGCCGCGCCGCGAGCAGCGCGGCTTCGTTCATCACGTTGGCCAGTTCCGCGCCGGAATAACCGGGCGTGCCGCGCGCGACGACGGCGAGATCGACGCCTTCCGCGAGCTTCACTTTCTTGGAATGAACCTGCAGGATTTCCTCGCGGCCTTTCACGTCGGGCAGATTGACCGTGATCTGGCGATCGAAACGGCCCGGACGCAGCAGCGCCGGGTCGAGCACGTCGGGACGGTTGGTCGCCGCGATGATGATGACGCCTTCCTGCGTGTCGAAGCCATCCATCTCGACCAGCAACGCATTGAGCGTCTGTTCGCGCTCGTCGTGGCCGCCGCCGACGCCATGTCCGCGATGCCGGCCGACGGCGTCGATTTCGTCGATGAAAATAATGCAGGGCGCGGATTTCTTGCCCTGCTCGAACATGTCGCGCACGCGGCTCGCGCCGACGCCGACAAACATTTCGACGAAATCCGAGCCGCTGATGGAGAAGAAGGGCACGTCCGCCTCGCCGGCGATGGCGCGCGCGAGCAGCGTCTTGCCGGTGCCGGGAGGCCCGACCATCAGAACGCCCTTGGGAATGCGGCCGCCGAGTTTCTGGAATTTCTTCGGGTCGCGCAGGAACTCGACCAGCTCCTGCACCTCGTCCTTCGCCTCCTCGACGCCGGCGACGTCCTTGAAGGTGATCTTGTTCTTGTCCCGCGCCAGCATGCGCGCCTTCGTCTTGCCGAAGTTCAACGCGCCCTTGCCCGCCATGCGGATTTGCTGCCGGAAAAGAAAATAGAGAATGAGGAGGAAGGCCGCGATCGGCACAAAGCCGATCAGGGCTTGGGCCAGGACGTTCGACTCCGTCCGAATCGCGATCGGCATGTGGGCCGCCTCGAGCTTTTCCTGGAGGTCGGTGGTAAAATTCAGAAAGACGGTGGTTCGAAACGGCACCTGCTGCTCCGGAGCATTACCTACCCCGGGCCGGGTGTAAGCGCCACGAATCGTCTGCGTTGGTCGGCCTTCCTCGACCACCAACGGAGCGGAAACTTCGGATCGTTCACGATCTGCTTGTGCGCGAGCAGATCGAGAAAGCGGTTGTAAGGCACATCCTCCTCGGTGCCGTAGCCGGTCCCGCCACGGAAAAGAACCGCCAAGCCAATCAAGGCAAATGCGATCGCGAAGAGGATAACACCGCGCCAATTGAAGTTCGGGTCGCCCCCTCGCTTGGTGTCTTTTTGAGAATTGCGATCTGGCTGGGCCATAGAAAATGCTACCCTAGATCGGGCACGAGCGCGAAAAGTATCATGAAGACGAAGTCATTGCAAAAGAGCAGGAGCCGGGCCGTCACATTGCGCCAACCGTCGCTCGGACTTACTTTGCCCGCTGCCATTTGATGTCGGAACCAGCCTCCAATCTCGCGGATAAAATCGATCGCGCGGTCCAGCGCGTGACCCCGTTTGCCTATCGATTACGACGGCGAGGCCAGCGTTGGATGCGTCGGGCCATGCGCAAGCCGCGCAGCGTGGCCGAGAGTCCCAACCTGCTCCCGCTCCTCATCCAGGTGCTGGCCAGTTTCTCCAAGGCGGATGGCGTTCTCCTTGAGGAAGAAATCGACTCGAGCCTCGGCTTCCTGCGTTACGATTATCCGGAGGCGGTTTACTCCGAGCTGCGCAAGCTCTTTCGCCAGGCGCTCTACGAGCAGCAGGACCTCTCCGCCATGGCGCAAAAGCTCGCCGCTTCAATGAGCGCCGATCGCAAGATCATGCTCGGCGTGCAGCTCTACGACCTGATCTCGCAGGCCGGCCTGAAGCAGGACCAGGTCGTCGCCTTTTACTCCTTCATGTCGCAGCTCGGGATGGCGGCGCAGGCCATCGACATCGTCTACCAGCTCAATGCCTCGGAGGATTCCGACCCGCCGATTTATCAGCGCGGCGCGTCGCCCCTCGAGTCGATCTCGTTTGGCGTCCAACGGGCACGGCCGATGTCGTCTTGAAGAGTCTCCCCGGCAACGACCGCCTCCTCGCCTTTCGCTATCACGACCTGATCCTGCTCAAGAACTACAGCGCTCAGCCGGTCTCGGTCCGCGGCCGACCGCTCGTGCGCGGCGGCTTTTGCCGCATCTATCCCGGCCAGCGCATCCTGATCGGCGACCACGTGCTCTCCTTCCAGGATCTCGCGACCTATTTCAACGCGAAGAAGAACGTCTCGATGCCGCAGATCTTTGTGCGGGTGAACAGAGACTCCGACGAAGTGGAACTGGAACGTTCCCGGACGCGCGACAGTTCTCTGGAAGTCACCTTCGGTCTGAAGGTGCGCGTCAAGGCCTTGCGTGATGTCCGGGCGACGCTGAACGGCATCAAGCTCAAAGCCCGGACGCAGGTCGAAGCGGCGCTCGATGACCGCATCATCTTTCACAACGACACGCGAACTGGATCTCTCCGATCTGCGGCGCCGTGCACGGGCCTTCGGCGGCCGGTTCCAACTCAAGGCCTCGAAATCCGAATATCTGGTCTCGAACAATCCGAGCCTGCTGGAGGAAGACGACATCCTGCTCTCGCCCGGCACGGCCGGCGACGTCCTGCTGAAGATCTCCTGCGACTACGACAAACGGGTCGGCGTTCTCGAAGTCATGGAAGCGGATCGCCCGATCATGGTCGGCGATGTGGCGGTGCGCACGACTGCGCCGCTGGCCAATGGCGACACCATCCGCATCGATGTCGGTCAATTCCTGCGCTGCAATTTTTCCGAACGGATCATCGAGGAAGAGCGCAACATCATTCGCAGCCTCGAAGTAGCCGACGTCAACCATCGCTTTGGCAGCGGCGAAGTTGCGCTCGAGGGAATCAGCTTCGCGCTCAACCGCGGTGAGCTGGTCTGCGTGATGGGCGCGAGCGGCTGCGGGAAGAGCACCTTGCTCAAGGTGCTCGGCGGCCAGCTGCAACCCTCGCACGGAGAGATTTTGCTCAACGGCCAGTCGCTCTACGAAAATCTCGACGCGCTCAAGCGCTACGTCAGTTACATCCCGCAGGATGACGCCTTCGACGAGCACCTGACGATCGGCGAAAATCTGCAGTTCGCCGCCGCCATTCGTTCGCCCGCACCTTTCGCGGCGCGATCGCACCCGGCGGCTCGAGGGCAAGCTGATCGAGCTCGGCCTGAGCGAACGGCGCGACAGCATCGTCGGGAGCGCGGTCAAAAAGACGCTGAGCGGCGGCGAACGTAAACGGCTCAACATCGGTCTCGATATGATCGGATCGGCCGACGTCTATCTCTTCGACGAACCGACCTCCGGCTTGTCCTCGAAGGATTCCGAGCACGTCATCGAGATCATTCGCGGGATGGCGCACAACAAGATCATCATCGTCACCATCCACCAGCCGAGCTCGAAGATTTTCCAGATGTTTCACAAGGCGATCCTGCTCGACAAGGGCGGGCGACTCGTCTTTTTCGGCACGCCGACCGACATGCTGCGCTATTTCGCGGAAGCGGAGCACCAGCATCAATTCGGCGCCGATCTTGGCGCCTGTCCGGCCTGCGGCACAACGCGGCCGGAGTTTATCTTCGACGTGCTCGAGACGCCGCTGCGCGACCTGAGCGGCGACATCATTTACGAGGAGAATAATCGCGGCCAGCTCATGCCGGCGCGCCGTTATTCGCCGGAATTCTGGCGCGACAAGTACGAAGCGTTTCGCCTGATCCAGGACGTCAAACAGGTGTCGCTGCGTCGCGATCCGACAGCGGCTGCCGCCGGTCCCGGCGAAGGAGCCGCGGATGCGAATTCGCTGGCACGACGAATGGACGCAGCTGCGCACTCTGCTGCGGCGCGCTTTCATCAGCAAGTTGCGCAACCGTGCCAATCTTGTCATCACGATCGGCGTCGCTCCGGTCCTCGCCCTGCTCATCGCCACCATCCTGCGCTATTCGGACAGCGGCCATTACGATTTCGCCTCCGCCTATCACATTCCGACGTTTCTTTTCCTCACCCTGATCGTCGCGATGTTTCTCGGCCTAACGAACAGCGCGGACGACATCATCCGCGACCGGGCCGTCCTGCAGCGGGAACGCAATCTGAATGTGCGGCTGACCTATTACGTTTTCGCGAAGACGGCTTCGTTAGGCGTTTTCGCCCTCGTTCAGTGCATTCTTTTCGTCCTGATCGGCAACTACATTCTTCAGATCCGCGGCATGTTCTGGCCCGACCTCGCGATCGTTTTCATGACCGCCATGAGCGGGGTGTCGCTAGGCCTGGTCGTCTCCTCGCTCGTCGCCGATCCGAAGACAGCGGCCAACATCGTGCCGCTCGTCCTCATTCCGCAGATCATCATGGGTGGCGCGTTGATCAAGTACGAGGACATGAATCGCAACCTCGGCCTGGTTTACGCCTTCACCCGCTGGTTCCACGAACATCCCACCGTCGACGAATCGAAGAAGCTGGACAGCCGACTGGAGGTGCCGTTCGTCTGTGAGTTTATCGCCATGCGCTGGTCCTACGAGGAGATGGTCGTGGCCCAGGCAAAGCTGAATCCCCTCACGAAACGACAGGACGAAGCGCAGCGCCAGATCGATGCCATCGTCGCGCGGCATGAGTCAAATCCGGGCGATTCCAAACGCCTCGACGATTTGAAGGAGACGCTCGCCGTCCTTTCCGGGATCGAAGCCCACAACGGGCGCGAATTGAACCAATATCTGGCCATCATCGACCGTATCCTCAGCGGAAAAATGAGCTTCAATCGCGCCGCCTTTCAGTCAGCGAACGGCCCGATTACGGCGGAACAGCTCTTCATAAACCAGAAGGTCTCCGACCTGATCGCAAACGCGGAGATGGAGCAATACGATTACCGGCGCGGCGGCAAGCCGAATGTTTTCTTCGGCGCGCAGAAGCGTTATTTCGGTGAAACAGTCAGCGTTCTCACTTTCAACACCGGGGTGCTGATTGGTTCGAGTCTGGTCCTTCTCTGTTTGCTGCACCGGATCTTGCGCCGGCAGTTGGAAGTGCGAAGAAGTTGAACGCCATGACGAAATCCAAAGACCAGACGCGCCTCATCGTCGCCGCGCCCGAAAACGATGCTGACATGCTGTATGCGACCCGCTTCTTCGCGCCGGACGCTTTTATTTTCCTCCAACAAAGCGGCAAACGCACTGTCGTCCTGAGCGACCTCGAGATCGATCGCGGACGCAAACACGCGCAAGCAGATGAATTTCTGCCCTACAGTGCCTTCGAGAAAGAGGTGCAAGGGAAAAGCAAGAAGGCGCCGCCGTATGAAAAAGTGCTGGCGCATTTCCTTCGGGAAAGAAAGGTCCGGTCCGCGATCGTACCGGCAAATTTTCCGCTCGGTTTTGCGCGCGAACTGGAAGCACAAAAAATTCGGCTCCATCCGACGAACGGCCTTTTCTGGCCGGAACGCGAAGCGAAATCCGAGTCGGAATTGCGCCTGATGCGCAAGGCGCTTGAGATTACGGAAGCTGGCATGGCGCGCGGGATCGAGGTTCTCGGGCAATCGAAACCCGGGAAAGCCCAGAACCTGCAGTGGCATGCGGCAAACCTGACCTCGGAAATTCTGCGCGCGGAAATCGAGACTGCGGTTTTGCGCGCAGGCGGATTGCCCGCGAACACGATCGTGGCCGGCGGCGACCAGGCCTGCGATCCGCATGAGCGCGGGCATGGACCGCTGAAAGCGAATAGCCTCATTATTCTCGACATTTTTCCGCGCTCGGCGGCGAGCGGTTACTACGGCGACCTAACGAGAACCGTCCTGCGCGGCCGGGCGAGCGACGCGCAGCGCCGGCTTTGGGAAACGGTCAACGAAGGCCAGGCGCTGGCCTTGCGAAGAATGAAGCCCGGCGTCGATGGTCTCAAGTTGCATAACGAGGTGAAAAAGTTTTTCACCGATCGCGGCTATCCGACTGAGGTGCGCAACGGACGACAGACTGGATTTTTCCACGGCACCGGACATGGGCTCGGTTTGGAGATTCACGAGCATCCGCGGTTTCAGAAAACGGTTTTCAAGGTCGGCCAGGTGCTGACGGTCGAACCGGGCCTGTATTACCCGGGCCTTGGCGGGACGCGTACCGAAGATGTGGTCGCGATCACGAAGAAAGGAATTCGCAAACTTTCGCGCCTGGAGAATCAGCTTGAGATCTGATTAGCGCGTCGTCCCGATCCCCCCAGGCGATAACCCGCAACAATGAACGCATGACGCTTCCAGGCGTCTAACCAAGGAAGACTAATCATGTACGCACCCTACGCTTTCGGCGGACTCTTGACCTCGAATTACCTCATCCTCATCGGCATCCCGCTCATCATCGGTTTATGGGCGCAATTCCGGGTGAGCGGCGCCTTCAAAAAGTGGGGCGCGGTGCCCGCGACCTCCAATATCACTGGCGCGGAAGCGGCCCGGGAAATTTTGCAGGCGGCGAAGATCCAGGATGTCAACGTGGTCGAGATTAATGATTACCTCGGCGACCACTACGACCCGACCCAGAAGCGGCTTTGTCTTTCCAGCAACGTCTATAACACGCCCTCCGTCGCGGCCCTCGGCATCGCCGCGCACGAGACCGGCCACGCCATCCAGCACGCCCGCGCCTACGCGCCGCTCAAAGCGCGGATGGCAATTGTGCCCCTTACTTCGATTGCTTCGCGCATCCTGCCGTTCGCGATCCTGGGCGGACTCTTTTTCCGCGTTACCGGGCTCATCACCCTCGGCATTTACTGCTACCTCGCGCTTCTCATTTTCCAATTGATCACGTTGCCGGTCGAGTTCGACGCTTCGCATCGGGCGAAAATTATCCTGCAGCAGATGGGAATCATTCAACCGGGCGAAGAAGCAGTCGGCGTTAACAAAGTCCTGAACGCCGCTGCCTGGACGTATGTGGCCGCTTTCGTCGCCACGCTCGGCAACCTGCTCTGGCTTCTTTCCGTGCGCGATCGTCGCTGATGATGACACCAGCTGTCGCGCTGCCCGCCCCTCGTCGTCTAACCGATTTGTTATCGTCGGGGGTTCCCGTGCGTGCTAAACGTAGCCGGGAGGCAATGGACCAACCGCGAACCGACGAAGATCAGCCACTCGTCGCGCGCGCTCAAGCGGGCGATGCCGCGGCCTTCGATGAATTGGTCGTCAAATATTCGCCCCGCCTCTACGGCCTGATTTACAACATGACCTCGAATCACGAGGACACGAACGACATGCTTCAGGATGTCTTCGCCAAGGCCTATCGCGCGATTAAGGGCTTCCGCGGCAAATCGTCGTTCTACACTTGGATTCACACCATCGCGGTCAACATGACGCTGAACTTCCTGAAGAAGCGCGGTCGCCGCTACCATCTCAGCCTTGACGACGTCGATGCCAGCATTCAGAACGACAAGGAATTTATCGAGGCGACTTCCACGAGCAGCCCAGTGCGAGAAGCGGACCTCTCCGAACTCCAGCGAAGATTGAACGAGGCCATGATGAAGTTGTCTGATGAACACAGGGCAGTCGTCACCATGTTTCACATTCAAGGGATGCCACACGCGGAAATCAGCAAAATCCTTGGCGTTTCAGAGGGAACTGTGCGATCAAGGCTCTTCTACGCGAACCGCCAACTTCAAAATTATCTGGACGAATTCCGCAAAAACCCCGTTGGTTAGCATTCGCAGTACGCATGGATAACTTCGACGAAAACGAAATCGGCAAATTGCTTCGCTTGAAAAAGTATGAGCAACCGCCGCCCGGTTACTTCGAAGATTTCCTCCACGAATTTCATCGCCGCCAGCGCGATGAGCTGTTACGCCTGCCGGTCTGGAGCGTTCTCTGGCAGCGGCTTTCCGATTCTCTCTTCCGCCTCAACATTCCGTCGCTCACCTCCTATCCGGCGGCGGTGGCCGCGGTCCTGGTCTGTGCCGCGGTAATTTCGCTTAAGGTCTACCAGACGCCGCAATCCTCCGGGGTCGCGACAGTGGACACGAGTGCGCTCGCTCCGCATCAAAGTGTGATCGATCAAATGTCGGCCCAGCCGGTGGCGGATAATTTCACCCTCGCCGCGCCGATCTCGACCCGCAGTCTCGGGCCCGATCTCTCCCGTCAGATGAATGAACGCGCCTACACTCACCGAGCAACGACGCCTCCGCGCTACGTGCTCGATCGGCTGCCCGTGAGTTATGAGCCGTCTTTCAAATTTTAGCGAAGCGCGGCGGCGCTCGTTGTCGTTGCCGGGGCGCGTCGCGGGTTTCGCTGCTTTATTCGCACTCGTTAGTCTGGCCACTTCTCCGCTGCTTGCGCAGGAGGATACCGCCGGCGCGATCAGCCGCGAGGTCAAAGCCCTCTTCGAGCGTTGCGGCAGCGCGGTCGTAAAAATTCACGCCGTCGACGAGCACAGCGAGCTTTCCGGCACCGGCTTTTTCATCGATCCCACCGGCACTATCTACACTTCCTTTTCAGTCGGCGGTGAGGCGAATAATTTTACCGTCCAATTCGGCGGCAAGAAATACCACGCCACCCAGTTGGTGGCCGACCTGCGGAGCGGCATCGCGCTCTTAAAGATCGACACCGCGACGCCGTTCCTGTCGGTCGGCAGGTCCGCTGAGCTCGGCCTCGCCACGCCGGTGGTGGCCATTGGTTATCCGCTCGATTTGCCCGAGTCGCCGAGCTTCGGAATGATCGCCGGATTCGATCGAAAATATCTCGGCCGCTATTTTTCGACCACACATTTGCGCGTCAATCTCCCGACGCAACGAGGCGAAGCCGGTGCGCCGCTCTTGAATTTCAAGGGTGAAGTCGTTGGCATTCTGGTCAGCAGCGTGGACAGCGGCTCCGCCTGCTATGCGCTGCCGATCGATGCCGCAGAAAAAATCCGCAGCGATTACGTCCGCTTCGGCAACGCGCGCCACGGCTGGATCGGGATCGACGTCCAGGAAGCGGACAAGACCGTGGCCGGTTCGAGCGCAGAGATGACACAAATTCATGAGGGCACGCCGGCCGGCGGATCCGGCTTGCAGGCTGGAGACATCCTTTTGCAGGTTGGCAAGGTGCCGGTGCATCAACCGGAGGACGTGATCGACGCGTCGTTTTTCATCAGTGCAGGGGATTCCGTGCCGATCACAGTCATGCGCGGAGACAAGAAACTGACCTTTGACGTCGAAGCGGCCTCGACCGAGCCCGAGGCGATGGCACTGGGTCCAAGCAAAAAATCAGCCGTTCCACTGCGTCTTGAGTCGCCCGCCAGCAAGACGCCGTAACCATACGCGTCTGTCGTTAGGCGGAGAACCTGCGCCGAGATTCCTCCTTTTCGAGTGCGTTGTCGTCGACCTGCTGAGCGGCGCGTTTACTTCCGATAGCCGGAAACTTCTTTGCGCGAGGTCGGCCCGCCCCAACGGAAAGTGAGGGAGGCGCTCACGGTAGTGACCGAGGCATCGTAATTCCCGTGCAACAAATGCCCCTGGGTGTCGAGCAATTTCGGCGTCCGGCTGATTCACAAAAAGTTGGGCATAGCCGAAGTCGAAATCCATGAGGTTTGTGGCCGACGACGTCAAGCCGGTGGAGAGACAGTAGTGATTGTTATCCGGGATGCGTGGGGTCCTAAATTCCGGGCCCTGATTGGCGTCTCGTCATACGCAAAACCGGTGCGCAGAGTCAACTTGGGAGTGGGATACCATGCGAGGCCGGCCGCGTAGCGGACCGCGTTATTATTGTAATCAATCTCCAGGGCGCTCGTGAAGGGAAGCGACGACTCCTTTTTCCAGGAAGCGGTTGGGCCACTAGACCGAAGTCGATCGCCTGCCTCAAGCGGGCCGA
Organism: uncultured Verrucomicrobiae bacterium; assembly: GCA_963776615.1. Taxonomy (GTDB): domain Bacteria; phylum Verrucomicrobiota; class Verrucomicrobiia; order Chthoniobacterales; family UBA10450; genus Palsa-1392. Next base: position 222,097 of record CAVZNJ010000019.1, on the reverse strand, counting down.
GGCACGCTGGATATCGAGGCCGACGCCAATCGAGATGCGGTCGAGGAATCGATACGCAATCGTCGGTTGGATATCGAAGGTGATGAGTTTCGTGCGCAGCGTTTCGTGCGCAGTCCCTGGTAGCGTCCAACCCAGCCCGGCTCGTAATCCGTCTCGAGACCGACCGGCACGCTCACACCAACGCCGACCGAAAGATCGCCGGAGCGCGTGTTCCGAAAAATCGGCTGGGTCAGGTAAAAGTTCGGAATCACATACGTGACGCCGGCATCGCCAGCATTCCCGCCGCTCAGCGGTAACCCGTCGAATGGCGTGCTTGGCAGAACATATTTCGAGCCGTGGTTATTAAACGTCGCGCTCGGTATGACGACGTGAGCCGCCAACTGCAGCTCGCCCTGATCGAGCAGCGTGATGCCCGCCGGATTAAAAAAGAGGGTGGAAGCGTCCTCGGCCTGCGCCGCGCCGCCGGCATAGGCCGTGCCGAGGCCGCTGGCACTTTACTCGTTTAAGGAAAAACCGCCCCCGTCAGCGACGAGCGGAATGAGGAGGGTGACGAGACAGGAAAGTCGGCGGAATCGATTCGGATAGCGCACGATCCTGTCTGCTACGGGGTCGCCTAACCAATGGCGATCCTTTTTCCGCTACCGGGGCAGGGGACTAGCATTCCAGAAGTTCGCCGAACTCTTCCTCGCCGATGATTCTGATGCCCAGCTTTTTCGCCTTCTCCAGCTTGCTGCCCGCTTCCTCGCCTGCAAGGACAAAGTTGGTTTTCTTGCTCACGCTCCCGCTCACTTTGCCGCCGTATCGAATGATTTCTTCGGCGATTTCGTCGCGTGGCCGGCTCAGCGTCCCAGTGATCACCCAGGTCGTGCCCTTGATCTTTGAATCGCCCGCCGACGCCGCCTTTGGCTCACTTGTCAGGCGCAATCCGGCTGCGCGCAGCTTCTCAATCATCTCGTGGTTGCCCGGTTCGCGGAAAAACTGCGCGATGCTCGTGCCGACCACCTCGCCCACATCTGGAATGCGCTGCAATTCTTCCGGGGTCGCTTCCATCAAAGCATCGAGATTTGGGAAATGATCGGCCAGGGCCCGCGCCGCGCTCACCCCGACGTGCAGAATACCGAGGCCAAACAGCAGCCGCCAGAGTGGCTGCTGCTTGCTGCGCTCGATTGCGCCGAGCAAATTGGCCACGCTTTTCTCCCCCATTCGCTCGAGGCCGGCCAGATCGTCATTCGTTAGGCGATAAATGTTGCTCACCTGATTGACGAGGCCGCGGCTAACAAGCTGCTCGACCATTGCTTCGCCCAGGCCTTCGATATCCATCGCCCCGCGAGACGCGAAATGCTCGATCCGTCGCTTGAGTTGGGCCGGGCATTGCGCGTTGACGCAGCGAATCGCGACCTGCCCTTCGTCCTTCACCACCTTGCTGCTGCAGACCGGGCACTTCGCCGGCATCCGGAATTTTCTCTCCGATCCATCGCGCAGATCTGTCCGCACGCTCACCACCGCCGGGATGACCTCGCCCGCTTTCTCGATCACCACCTTGTCGCCGATCCGGATGTCCTTGCGCTTGATCTCATCTTCGTTGTGCAAGGTGGCGCGGGAAACAGTGCTGCCGCTGACGAATACCGGCTCGAGCGCGGCGACCGGCGTGAGCACGCCGGTTCGGCCGACCTGCACCAGGATATCAAGTAGCTTGGTCTCGACCTGCTCCGCTTCGTACTTGAAAGCCATCGCCCAGCGCGGCGACTTGGCTGTCATGCCTAACGACTCGCGTTGTGCGAAATGATCCACCTTCACGACCGCGCCGTCGGTCTCATAAGCGAAATCGTGCCGCAACTTTTCGATCTCACGAATTGCCTGCAGGATTTGCTCAAGCGATTCGGCCGCCCACCAGCGTTCGCTGCAGGGTAGTCCTAGCTTTTTCAGGAGCGCAAAGAGCTGCGAATGATGCGTCAGCTCGATGCCCTCGACGGCACCCGTCCCGTAAAAGACTGCGCCCAGCGGGCGCTGCGCCGTGATCGCGGGATCGAGTTGTTTCAGAGAGCCGGCCGCGGAATTGCGTGGATTCGCAAAAACCGGCAGCCCGGCTTCGCTGCGCTCGTCGTTTAGCCTGGCAAAGCCCTCCTTGGTCATGAAGACTTCGCCACGCACCTCAAAAAGCCGCGGCGCGCCGCTTTTTAACTGCTCGGGCACGGAGCGAATCGTGCGGATATTTTGCGTGATATCGTCCCCGGTTGTTCCGTCGCCGCGGGTCGCGGCATATTGCAGGCGGCCTTCCTCGTAGAGAAGCGAAACTGCCACGCCATCCACCTTCGGTTCCACTACCACCGGAATCTTTTCGTTAGGCAAAAGCTTTTCTATCCGCCGATAAAAAGCGCCGACCTCTTCCTCCGAATAGGTGTTGTCGAGGCTGAGCATCGGGACGCGATGGGTGATCTGCGAAAACGCCTTAAGCGGCGCTTCGCCCACCCGGCGGGTCGGAGATTCGAGCGTGATGAACTGCGGATAGCGCTCCTCCAGATCGAGTAGTTCGTGATATAGCCGATCATACTCGCGATCCGAAATCGTCGGCGCCGCTTCCTCGTAGTAGCGGCGGTTGTGCTCCTCGATCTCGCTGCGCAACGCAGCGATGCGCTTCTCGACCGAGCCTTCCTTTTCCGCCATGAGCGATCATACAAACGGCCGCTCAAACAGCAATCGACCGGCGCTCGACGATTCCGCAGCCCTTAGGCGGGGTCAGACGATTGGGCCGTTGCACCAGAACCAGCCGACTCGGCCTGAGACGGCAGGTCTTTCAGACCATCCGGTTTCTCGTCGGGCGGTTTGCCGGCGCTGCGAATGTTCACAAAGCGATTCAGCAGATCGAACCAGAACGGCGCTCCGAGGGTGGCCGCAAAGGCAGTCAGCGCCCATCCGACAAAATGCCGCTCGCTGCAATCCCACAGACCAGGAGCCGACAAGGCTGGAAGCGTTAGATCGGCGCCGGGCCCTTGCCAGCCGATCGGTAAACTCAGCTGATCGAGTTCCCGGATCGTCGCGGCCAGGGCAGTTTCCTGCTGCGGAACAGCTTTCACTTCACCTGCACTGCTTTGAGGAGCCGGTTGATTCGCCACCGACCTCGCACTCGCGACAAGTGCGGCGCGCAAGGCCGAATCGTGCGACAGCCGGTTCGCCAGCACGATCGTGTCGATGTTCAGGAAAATCGCGAGCAGGAAGGCGAGAAAGAAGAGGGCGTATTGCACTTTGCGCTTATAAACGCCGCTCACTCGATCCATCGAGTCATTGAACCAGACCTCGATATTCGCCCTAAACTTTTCGAGATCGCCCTTTGACTCGTGAAGCAGCAGATTCAGCGATCTGCTCAGGTTTGCCGGCAAGAGGTCGATCTTGCCTTGCAAATGCGTGAGCTTTGCAATGTGCCCCGTCCCTCCGCTAATAACGTCAAGGAGCGCTAGGGCAAAGGTGTGCGACGGAATATAGGAAGGACGCCCGCTATGAGAGAGCCCTGCGATCAAAGGATGGCGGTAAACTTGTTCGGCCATATTTTCCTTCTTTGTTTCGCTGGGCAGCAAAGTGCAAAGACCCTGCCAAAGCACGCGCCCGCGCATCTTGAAGATTGCCGCGATCAACTCGTTCACCGCCGTCACAATCAAACTCACCAGCAGATAGATAAAGACGATCCCAATCGCGACGTCGAGAATGCCGGAGTTGAACATGGTAACGAAACAAGCGGGCGTTATCGGTCTAGCCTACGACATCGTTATCGTGGCAAATGTCGGAGGCGGGACGCGTCATCTCGCTCCCGTTTTACCGGTTCGAATATGAACTGCAATCACGAAAGCGTTTGTGAGATCGATGCCGGGAAACTTTGAATCGCCCAAATATGCCGCGTGTGGTTTGTGATTCTGGCGAGCTCCATCCTCACCCGGCCGAGTTTGAGCGCAAGCCACGGAGTGATAGGCATTGAAAACTCACGTGCTGGCCCCGGGTCGATCTGGCGCATTTTCAGGGGAAATTGAAGGCCGACTTCCAGGGTGCAACCGCGACCTTTGTCCCCCGAGGCAATCGCGGTCACGAGCTTGAAATGAATTCCAATTGCCGAGCATGAGTGCGACGGCAATGGTATCGGGGTGATCGCACAAGCGTCCGAAGTCTTTCAATTCGACACAATTGATGAGGTGCTGCGCGATGTCGCTGCCGGGAAAATGGTGGTCGTGACCGACGACGCCGATCGCGAAAACGAGGGCGACCTGATCATGGCGGCGGAGAAGGCCACACCGCAGGCGATCAATTTCATGACCATTCACGGGCGCGGATTGATCTGCGCGCCGATCTCGAGCGAACGCGCCGATCAGCTCGGCTTGCAACGCATGGTGGCGCAGAACCGGGAAATGTACCGGACCGACTTCACCGTCTCGGTCGATGCCGCCAAGGGAGTAACGACCGGAATCAGCGCACACGATCGTGCTGCAACCATCCGCACAATTGCGAGGGCGAAATCCGGACCTAACGATCTCGTGCAGCCGGGTCACATTTTCCCCCTGCGCGCCAAGGAAGGTGGCGTGCTGCGGCGCGCCGGTCATACCGAGGCGGCAGTCGATCTGGCGCGCCTGGCGGGTCTGCAACCCGCCGGTGTGCTCTGCGAAATTCTGCACGACGACGGAACCATGGCGCGACTGCCGGAGCTAATGGAGTTCAAGAAAAAGCACAAATTGCGGATCTGCACGATCCAGAGCCTGATCGCGCATCGTCGTTTAAAAGAGAAACTGATTGTGCGCGAACAGATCGTGAAATTGCCGACCGATTACGGCGATTTCGATCTGCACATGTATCGATCGACGGTCGATAACGCCCATCATCTCGCGCTGGTGAAGGGGAAGATTTCGAAAACGAAACCAACGCTCGTGCGCGTCCACAGCGAATGCCTGACGGGCGACGTCTTTGGCTCACGCCGCTGCGATTGCGGCAACCAATTACACGCGGCGCTCAAGCAGATCAGCGAAGCCGGCGGCGTGCTGGTTTACATGCGGCAGGAAGGGCGCGGGATCGGATTGGCGGCCAAGATCCATGCCTACAAATTGCAGGAGGAAGGGCTCGACACGGTGGAGGCGAATGCAAAGCTGGGCTTCGCCGGCGATCTGCGCGATTATGGCATTGGCGCGCAGATTCTCTACGATCTCGGAGTGCGAAAATTCCGCTTCCTCACGAATAATCCCAAGAAGGTGGTGGGCCTTGAAGGCTATGGCATCCAGATGGTCGAACAGGTGCCGATTCGAAGTGCGCCCAATCCGCACAACGCCCGTTACCTTGAGACCAAGCGAATCAAGATGGGGCACCTGCTTTAGGGATCGCGGGGCACGAGGCATGTCACGATTCGTTCCGCCAAAACCGCGTCTCATCAGCGCGCGCCGTGGATTCGTGCTCGTCGCGAGCCAGTTCAACGCGAAATACGTCCAAGGCCTGATCACACATTGCACCGATGAGCTCCGCGCGCTCTCGGCCGCCTCAAAGATCGACGTGCTCCTCGTCCCCGGCGCTTTTGAAATCCCGCTCGTAGTACGGGAAGTGGCCTTGAAGGGAAATGCCGACGCAATCATCGCGCTCGGCGTCATCCTGGAGGGCGAAACCGCACACGCGCAGCACCTCGGGCAAGTGGTGACGCAGGCGCTCCAGCAGATCTCGCTCGATCACAGCGTCCCCGTAATTCATGCGGTCTTGAGTTTGAAAAACGAAAAGCAGGCCCGGGAACGCTGCCTCGAAGACAAAATCAACCGCGGGACGGAGGCAGCGCGCGCGGCGTTCGAGATGACGAACGTCCTCGCGGATCTGCGCAAGTAGTCATGGGCAAACGTCGAGCAGCGCGCCGAGCTGCGCTTCAATACCATTTCTGGCGCGATCTTCACAGCGGGGAAGGTCCGGAAACGATCGACGAATTTTGGGAGCTTTGTCCAGCGAAAGAGAGTGTGCGGCAATTCGCGCAGCCACTCATCGAAGGGATGCTGGCCCACCTGCCAGAGATCGATGAGCGCATTACGCGCTATTGCCAAAACTACGAATTCCGCCGGATTTCGGCGGTCGATCGCAACGTCCTGCGCCTCGGAATCTACGAGATGTTTTACCGCGACGACATCCCGCCAGTCGTGTCGATCAACGAAGCGATCGAGCTGGCAAAGGAATTCGGCGGTCCGGATTCCGGGGGCTTTGTGAACGGAATTCTCGACCGGGTAAAAGACGATCTTTCCCGGCCGTTGCGCGAAGCGAAATTGTAGGGCAGGCGCTCCTCCTGCCTCTTTCAACTCGTCGGCAAGCGATGCGCTTGCCCTACAACGACAAGCACGCGCAACTGCATTCGCACCTTCAGTCTCGTCTCCCGCTGCGGAAAAGGCGGGAGATGAAGCTGCGGATCGATGCCCGTGACTTCGATGCAAAAGGGATCGAGCGAGCGGCGCAAACAATCGCCCAACAACGCAATCGAATCGAAGGCCGCCGTGTTCTCTGCCCGATAAACCAGCGCCCCAACTTCCGTCCGCACCTCGATCGCGGCGATCTCGATCATCGTTAGGGGACTGTAAAAGTCGATCCGCAATCCGCTGATCGGCATCTCCGTCGGCAGCTTGACGGCGACATCTTTCCATTCCCCGTGACCGATGCGGATATCGGTCGAATTCTCCTCTGCGTAACCGCCGTCGCTCGTCCAAAAGATCTGGATGACGGTCTCGCTCGCCATCGGCGCGGAGCGAATCGTGCCGTCGCGCCACTGGCGCGCCATTATCTCCTGCAGATCGGCGTTACACCGCCGGTAGTATTCGAGCCGAGAGGTTCGGGATTCGTCAGGCGAAGCGAAGAGCGTTTCCAGAAGTGGCGGTAGTCCACCGGCCGGCGGCTTTTCCCAAACGCCGAGACCCGGCGGCTGCACGAAACTCCAGGATCGCCCGCGGGCCGCCAGCTCCGCCCACACTTTCCAAACGCCGAAATCGCGTCCGTGCATCGCGATGTCGTGCAGGAGCAGAATGCCGCCGGGGCGCAGCTTCGGCAGCCAGGCTTCGAGATCGTGCCGCACCGCCTCCTCGGTGTGGTGCCCGTCGATGTGCAGTAAATCGATGCTTTCCTGCCCAAAGCGATCGAGGGCTTCATTAAAGGTCGAACGGATCAAAGTCGAGAAGTGCGCGTAATGCGAGCGGTTGTGAGCCGTCACGTCCTTGAAGGTGGTTTCATCGTAACTTCCGGCGTGGTCGTCGCCGCGCCAGTGATCGATTGCAAAGCATTGCGTGCCCGTCTTGTTTTCGAGTACCGACTGGCAAAACGCAAAGTAGCTTTCGCCACGATCCGTTCCCAACTCGACCAGCGTCCTTGGCTGCAATTGTGCAACCAGGTCATAGGCGAAAAAAACATGCTCGGTCCAGGCGCCTAGTCCGTAGCGCAACGGCTCGAAGTGGCGCGACGGCATTCCGTCCGGGTCGAGCGGCAACTGCTTCGATTCGTTAGGCGTCGATTTCCTTGCGAGACATCGCTCGCTCTCCGGAGGCGCATGCCGGAGAAGGATGGCTTCGATTTGACGAGCGGAATTGCTCCAGTCCATTGTCGCCGTCAATCGCATGCCGTTCTCCACTAAGCGATCATGCAACGGACGATTAGTCAGTAGTTCGACAACACCATCCGCAACCTTCTCCGCATTCAACTCCACGAGCCACGCGTCCTCGTTGTGATGCAAAATCCCCTCGAAGCGCTCGCTCGCCAGTTCCGCCACGGCGCAGCCGCAGGCCATCATCTCGAGCGGGACAAAGGAAGGATTGCTGAGCGAGAGAACGACCCCGACATCCGACTGAGAAAAAAGATCCGCAAGCTCTTCCTGGCCCAACATGCCGCATTGCGTGACGGCAAAAGGCGGCTTGGGCTCCAACTCGTTCGATCCAAAGAAACAAATTTCGACCTCTGGCAGCCGTTCCTTGACGATTTGAAACGCCGCCAAACCCGTCTCGTAGGCGCGGCGCGGCGTGGCAGGGCGGGCATAGAAACAAACGCGCTGCCGCGAACCAGGTCTCGCGGGTCGCGGATGGTAAACGCTCGTGTCAACGGCAAAGTCGAAATAGTCAGCCGTTGCGTGATAACGCTTTCGCAAGAACTTCGCCAGCCATGGGCCAAGGGTGATGCAGTGCAAACCGGCGCGATAAGTATTCTCCGCGCGTTCGTAATGGTGCGGTTCGTGCGGATAGAAGGACGGTTCAAAATCCTGCACCAGGTAATAGCGCCGCCCGTCCTTCGGCAGCATGAGCAGGTTCTCCACCGTCGGCCAGAAGGTAGCGAAGGTGGCATCGGCGTCTCCGATCGATCCGGTAAAACGGTGATATTGCGCCGGGGTGGGACCAAAATGTTTGAGCACATACTCGCGGATCTGCTCGGTGTCGTAGTTACTCATCGACTCATAGGCCACGACATGAACCCGGCAGGTGTGACCGAACTCAGCGAGATAACGGATGATTCGAAACAAACCGACATCTCCGCCGGCCCCGGGAAACGGCTCTGGAACCAGCCAGTTAATGAGCAAGGGCGTGGTCATGAGTTGCTCCGAAATTGCTCCAGTTTGGGCAGCAACTTCGCCAGGTCTGCCATGCGCGCTTCCGGACTATAGTTTCGCATCACCGTTTCACGCGCCGCTGCGCCGACTTGCATTCGGAGTTGCGGATCCTGGACCAGTGAGGTGAGCGCTTCAGTCCACTCACCTTCGTTTTCGGCGAGAAAGCCGTCCTTCCCTTCCGTCATCGAATCCTGGAATGGATCGATCTTTGAAGCGATCACTGGAAGGCCGAGCGCGCCTGCTTCAACAAATTTGATCTCACTCTTGGCGCGGCAGAAAACGTTATCCATTTCGAGTGGTGCAAGCGCAATGTCCATCCTGGCCATCAAACGAAACCAACCCCGCCAATCGGTCAGCGGATAGCGTCGCACGCGTTCTCCGAACCGCTCGAGTGCCGGAGGTAAAGTCAGTGGTCCCGCGATCCATAACTCAACCTGGGAAAACTGTTCGAGCACGTGTTCCAGAGCCGCTGCGACCTCTTGAAAGTCGATGTCGTGAGTCGCGGTTCCACTCCCGTAACCGAGCACGACCTTCGAATCTAGCACACGAGCGCGGCGCTCCGCATAAAGCTCGTCAGCCACCTCCCGCATTTCATGCCCCAAGGAATTTCGATGGACAAAGGCGCACTTGCCGCGTTTTCCCACCAGCTCGGCCAGGAGCGGCGTGGCAACCGTCACCGTATCGCACGCCAGCAAGGTCATGAGATATCGCCGCACCCCCTCGAGATGCTGTGCCTGATCGCCGGGACTCAGATTCTTCACGGCGCGATGCCACTTCGTCAGCTCCGGTTCGAAGACCAAGTCATCGGTATCAAATATCACCGGTTTGCCCAACCGGTGGGCCTGGTCGATCAGACGCTCCAGCGCCGGCGACATGGGAAGCCGATAAAGAACGATGACGTCAAAACCCAGCGCTTCCTCGACATCGATCGTTGCCTCATCAAACCAATCCACGACCCTGGCTGCGTGACAGAGCACCTTTAACTGCTCCTGGAGATGAACACAGCGGTAAAGTGTTGTTGTCGCGATCGGACAACCGCTCGCGATGAAAAAACTCGGCGAAGTGCTCAATCTCAACAATTTCCGACACCGCAGTTCATATCGGCGCAGTGTCCTCTCGCTTGACGTAAAGCCGGGAACGGCAAGTGTTCTATTTCGTCGCCCAAACTTGGATCCATTCTCCGACTTCTCGACTGCGAATTTCGGTAAATCGAGCCCGCTTGAAATAGGTTTTGAGTTCGCCCACCGTCGAGTGCTTGGTTATGTGCGCTGGTCGCAGGTTTGGTGGAATCTGCCGGTGAATCTCAAACACCCGCCAGCCCTCGTCCGAGCAGAGGTTGACGTTGTCGACAAAAATCCTGCCTCCTGGACGGAGCACGCGATAGGCCTCCAATATGTAGTTGAATCTATCCCATTCCTCGAGATGCATGAAAACAACCGTCGAATAGACGACATCCGCCAATCCATCCGTCAGAGGGCGGAGGTCAAAGCCCGTAACTTCGCGCAGCTCCACGTTACTTAGCCCCTCGAGCCGTTGCGCGGCAAGCTTCAGCATGTGTGGCGAAACATCGCATCCAATCCACTTTCGGCAGAAAGGCGCAATCTGCTTGCCGACGCGACCTACTCCACAACCTATCTCTATTACAGTGTCCGTGGAGTTAATGCCAACGGTGCTGGTCAGCACTTCCTTCGTAGCAACCCCGGTGAGTTCGAACCAGGACTCTTCTTCGACGCCTCCGATATGAAACTTTGCCGACTTCTCCGTCTCTGAGAGCTGCGTCCAGACGGCCTTGTACTCAGCGCGCTGCGGCTGGGGCGAAGTCTCCAGCAACGATTCCAAGCGCGCGTCAAGCTCCCTCAATCTGCCAGCGAGTCGGTCCCGTTCGGCTTCGAGTCGCTCGATTTTCTCGATCCATTGCCGGGCTCCCGGAATACGCCTCAATATCGGATGTTTCATTCCACCAGCGCGTCGTGCGCGACCTTGCCAAAGCTTATCGGGAAGCGAAGACCTTCTCAACCCGAAGAGCTTTGCCGTGTTGATCACCGCCGAGGGATTGAAAAGCCGTCCTCGCGCGCGAGTGGTGCAGGCCGCGCCCTCCTCCACGGACTCCGCCTGGACATACAAGGACATCAAGCTGGACACCCGCCATTGGACCAGAAAACGCTTTTCCCATGTGATCAAAGCGGCTTCTGAATCAATCCGGTGCCGCAGAAGTCCTTATAAATCATCTCAGGCTTTTCGATCGCGCGGACATCGTGGTTGAGGGAAAAGCTTTCGACCTCGGGATGCGATCGGCGCCACTCTCGCAGCGCTCGCCGAACCCCGCCTTTTGCGGTCACGTCGAAGCCAGCTGCGAACTCACTCGAGTCATGCAGCACGATCAAACCGCCCGGCGCCAACCCTGGATACCAAGCGTCGAGCTCGGCGCGCGTGCTCCCATATTCATGCGAACTATCGATGAAGACCATCTCCGGCGCGCCGCCCAAATATTCCCGGGCAATCTTCGGCGACACGGAATCGAGCGAACTCCGGAACTCCACCTGGACGAAGTCGGTGAGGCCGGCACGCTCGAGCCAGCCCCGTGTGTAGACACAAAGAGGCTCGCCAATCTCGAATGTACAAAGACCTCGCCTCGCGTTCATTTGGCGCAGGAAAAAACCGAGCAACAAAGTCGAGTAGCCCGCGTGAGTGCCCAATTGAACGATGCGCCGAATACTACTACCCATCACCAGACCATGCAGCAGCGACATGATCGGCACCGCGCACTCGCCCACTAAGTCTTCGCGACTTGTTTCTGCATACCAGTCCTGCAAGAACTGCCACTCCTGCTCGTTCAGGTTCGCGTAAATCGGTGGGACATAATCGCTCCGCGACAGCCGGTGCCACCAAAAACGCGGCTCGCTGGAAGATGAAAACGCGAGAGAACGCTGATGTGCCTCAAAGGAAGTCATGAAAAAGCACAACTTCAACTTTCCTTCCATTTCCGCAAACTGAGACTGACACGTGAGCATCCGCCGCGAAATTCCGACAGCAGCTTCCTGCGCTCGACTGAAGACCCCTGCGCCCGGTTCGGTCGCAGCCTTTCTCGAGGGGCTGTCTCGCAAAGCGACCGTCCCGCGTCGTGTTCCAAGGCGATTTGACTTGAGTTGAGCTGGTCGGCGAGCAAGTTTCCCATGGAGAGACTTTCCGACAGCCACGCATGTTTATCGAAGCTTCGACTCCCGCAGGGCGAAACATTTTTCCAGAGTCCAAACTCGCGCACCAAATTCTGGATGGGCTGCAAGGCCTTGAAATTGGACCGGCCTGCCATAACCCTTTCGGCTTAAAGACCCGCAGCGTTGGCCTAACGGCCGATCAAGATCCGGAGGATTACGAATTTTTTAGACAGGTGCAGTTGCAAATGTGCGGGAGTTTCTCGCCCATCGACATCCCTGGCGATGCGGCGAGAATTCCGGTGCCAGATAACAGCGTTGACTTTGTGCTGCATTCGCATGTATGGGAACATCTGCCTTATGCGCTGAGTGCACTTGACGAGTGGGTCCGGGTCGTGAGGCCGGACGGCTTCGTTTTTGCTATTGTCCCAAAGCGGGATGCGGCCCCGCCGGATAAGGAAAGACCCTTAACATCGTTTGCTGAGTTACTGAAGCATTACCACGAGAAGGAAGTCTTTGAAGACGGCCGCGCACAAGGGAAAGGTAGCAGCCGCGGCCATTATACAGTCTTTTCGCCGCAGCTGCTCAGACAGATCTCTGCATGGTTTAACCGCGCGCACTTTTGGGCCCGACTCGATGAGCTTGCTTATCAGGAAACTGACGACAAGGTCGGTAACGGCCATACCATCGTCTGGCAGGTGCGAAAATTCTCTCGTCCGATCGGATTTGGAAGTGCGTGTCTTAGCAGGTTGAACCTTTGGAGAGAGCGTAACACTATCGGGCATCAGATAAACATGGCTCCTAGGAGGTGACTCTGGCGCGGTCGGCCGCTGGATTAGTGTATTCCTTCTTGTACGATTAGATTCTCCGCCGCAAATAGGAAACGCAGTAGGCACTGGGGGGGAGCTCCCTGGCACGTCTCTGACCTAACGCCCCCAATGGGACGGCAGCGTGAATGTCGACAAGCGGCTCGCCCTTTGGTCGTTCGCGAGCCCTCCGAGATTCTCGCGCTAGAGCCGGGACGAAAGAAAATGCATTGCAGTCCGTAAAATCCTGATCTCTCGCCTTAAGCATTACTCCGATGCGGAATCCAATCGAACCACTCGTTAGTCCAGAGGTTATTCTGCACTGCATCGTAGGTCCTTCCGAGCCGCCAAAGTACCACAGGAAGCGAAATCTCGTCCTGATAGGTCCACTGAATGTTTTCAATCCACCACCTCTCGCTGATTGCGGAGAGATCGGCGGAAGTTGCGCGCGGAATCAAACCCGTAGCCATGAGACCATTATCGGCGGGATAACCTTCACTGCCGTAGGCCTCGATCTGCTCGCCAATCGGTTGCTCGCGATACTTCGGCATAGTTTTTGAGACTTCCGCCTCTGTGTAGATGCAATTGCGATCCGGGTGGAGAAACATCGACCAGCCCGAGAGTCGGACATGCTCGGTGAATTCGCGCACGAAGGCCGAGTTTTTGACCTGGATACTGCCATCGATCTAAACGGTGTAATCGTAGCGAGTCCGCCCGCGGAACAATCGGTGCAGTATCGAGAGCGGATAAGCTAGCCGCGCCTGCTTGAAGACCCGATCGTGAAGGACCTTGAAAAACCTCGCACGCATTCTCGGGTGTTGGTCGAGGAGCACGGGCGTGTAGATAATTGACCAGCTTCCTGGATTACGAAGAAGCGGGTTGTCTGTGGAACAAACGTAATCACGCGCAACATCGTGCTCCGGAATCGGCTTCAGCGTGTCGTAGTCCCTGTAGATCGCGGTATAGACGCAAACACGCCTCATTTGTTGAGCTTATTCACAGCGACGATTGCAAGCAACCACGAAGCGAGAAACCGAACAGTCATATCGCGCCAACTAGGTCTTGCCAGAGCCGCTGCTTTCCAAATCGATGACTGCTTCATGGTGTGAGAAAGTGAATCGCCGCAACGAAGAGATTATCCGGCATTCCAGCTAATTGAATCGGAGCCGGAGGCAACACGAAAGCGGCGGCAGACGAAAGCGCAAGACGGGTGTTCGTTTTCTTGCCCAACGAGATCAAAGCAAAGGAATCCGAGCGACTGACAGAATCGTTAGTCATATCGACAAGACTCGCATCCCCAACAGGTCACGATTCAGTCATCTCGCACCAAGCACAGCCCGGATCATGGTTATCTGGCTGATCGCCGGACGTTGCGCAAACAAGGGTCTGGCCCGGATTTGACGCATCCTTTTCAAGTCTCCAATCGGACAAAAGAGTCTTGCTTTTGCGGGCGCAACCTTAATCCTTTTCGCCGATGCGCAGGACCAAAATCATCTGCACGCTCGGGCCGGCCTCGGAGAGCTCCGAGATCATTGAAAAAATGATCCTGGCTGGCACGGACGCCTTCCGGTTCAACATGAGCCACGCGAAGCACGACTGGGTGCGCGATATCGTGCCGCGGGTGCGCGCCATCGTGCGCGAACTCGATCGCAAGGTCGGCCTTTTGCTTGACACGCAAGGACCGGCCATCCGAACGGGTCCGCTCGAGCACGATCTCGACCTGGCGATCGGCGAGATTTTGGAAATCACTGTCCGCGGCGCGCAGAGCACCGAGCCGAAAACTATCACCGTGAATTACGACGACCTGATCGACGACGTCTCGGTCGGCAATGTGGTCCTGCTCGACAACGGCCTCATGCAGGTGCGCGTTCTCGCCAAGGAGGACAACCGCATCCGCACCGTAGTGCTCACCGCAGGCACGCTCGGTTCGCGGCGGCACATCAATTTGCCGGGCGTCGATGTAAATCTGCCGGCGTTGACCGAGAAGGACCTGGCTGACGTTGCGCTTGGGATCGAGCTTCGAGTTGATTTTGTTGCGCTCAGTTTCGCCCGAAAAAGGGAGGACCTCGACCAGTTGCGCAGGGTCTTGCAAAAAGGCGGGAGCATGGCGGCGGTGGTGGCCAAGATCGAAAGTCAGAGCGCAGTCGATTCGATCGATGACATGATCTGGGCGACCGACGTGCTCATGATCGCCCGCGGCGATCTCGGGATCGAGTGCCCGATGGAAGAGCTGCCGATCATTCAGCGCCGGATCGTGAAACGCTGCTTGCGAATCGGCAAACCGGTGATCGTTGCGACCCAGATGCTGGAATCAATGATTCACAATCCCGTGCCCACGCGCGCGGAAGTGACCGACGTTGCGAACGCAGTCTTCGAGCAGGCCGATGCCATCATGCTCACCGGAGAAACCACGAGCGGCCTTTACCCCGTCGAATGCGTGAAGGTGCTCGACCGGGTCGCGCTGCGAATCGAGCGTAGCGGCGGCGCCGGTTACGGCAAGGACGCACTGCTCGAAGACTCACGCCAGAAAACGGTCGCCGCCGCGGTGGCCCTCGCCAACTCGCTTGCCCGCGCCAAGCTTGTCGTTTTCACCCGCCACGGTACGATGGCGCGTTATGTTTCGAACCTGCGTCCCGCGCGCGCACCGATCTTCGCTTTTACGCCGGACGAAGAGGTCTGCAATCAACTCGCCGTCGGCTGGGGCATTTTCCCGGTGCAACTCGATTTTACCGACGATCCAGACGCGACCATCGAAGCGGCCGAGAAATATCTGCGTGCGCAGAAACTGATCGCGCCCAACGACAACCTGATCGTCCTGAGCGACGTGCGCGCGGGCGATGTGCTGGTCGACTGCGTGCAGTTGCGGCAGGTGAAGGCCAAGGGTTAGTCCGAGGACGGCGCTAACTCGTGATCACTGAGGCTCCCTCAACCTCCAGACCCATGAACACACTCCGCGACCTGAAGTACGCCCCCTTTCTTATCCTGTTCGTTCTGGGTCTCATCGTCCGGATCGGGCTGATGTTCTTGTACTATCCAGCGGTGATGTTGTCGTTCGACTCGCCACGCTACGCCCGCGTTTGGCCGCAAGAGCTCTTCGGCGACTTTTGGATGCCGGCCGGTTATCCGCTCCTGCTGCATCTCCTGCGCGGTATGACGCGCCAACTCTGGTTCACGATCGCAATTCAACATCTGCTCGGATTGGCCGCTGGAGTCATTCTCTACCTGACGATGGCGCGCCTGGGTTTGAGACGCTGGATTGCCTGTCTGCCAGCGGCGGTTGTCTTTTTCTCTGGCGATCATCTTTATCTCGAGCACCAACTGATGGCGGATTCGTTCTTCACCTTTCTGGCGGTTGCCGGTTTGGGTGCCGCAGTCTTTTGGGTAGAGGGAAAAAAAACCGGATGGCTGGCAGCGGCGAGCGCGCTCCTGGCGATGGCGGCGCTGACGCGCAGTGTCGGTGTGGTCTGCTTACCGATCCTCCTTCTCTGCACGGCAACAAGCGCCAGAGGCTCGCTCCGCGACCGGGGCCTCGTGCTGGCCGTCGCGCTTCTCCCCGGAGCCGCGGTTCTCATTTTCTATTTCACTGCTTTCAAACTCGCGCACGGGCAGTATGCCGGCCTAACGGACATGAGCGGTTGGAATCTCTACTCGCGGGTCGCGCCATTTGCTGACTGCCGGAAGTTCGCACCTCCGGACGGGACCACCATGCTTTGCGAAGCGACGCCCAGTTCGCAACGTCCCGGTCCGTTTGGGTACGTTTGGGACGTGAACTCGATCGCGCGGCGCCATTTCGCCCTCCGCCCTAACGACAAGTTGAAGGCCTTCGCCCGCCGGGCCATCCTCCGTCAGCCCGGTGACTACCTTGAAGCGGTCGCGATCGATTTACTGCGCTATGTCGAACCTTCAGTCGCACCGCCGCGCGGCTATTCCGGACAGCCGCGAGAGATTCTTTCCTTTGCCTGGCGCGACCGCTCAGTCGAACGCCTGGTGGTCAAGACGTTTTCCAAGAAATAGCGCGGTACAAAAGTTCATCTGCGTGGGGCGCAGATTCTCGGCGCCTACCAAAACCTCTTCCGGGTTGGCGGCCTGGCTCTCCTCGCGCTGATCGTCTTCACTTTACTCGGACTGGTTCGGAGCCAAGGTCAAATCCGATTCGTTCTCTTCCTTTTTGGTCTGAGCGGTCTGGCTCTCTACCTCGTACCGGTCTTGACGGTTTCCTACGATTTTCGTTACGGCATTCCGGCAGAAACCTTGATCGTGGTTTCCGGCATCCTGGGGATCATTTCGTGCCGGCCGAGTCTGGTGTTTCGCCTGACAAACCCGCGAAAAGGGAGCGCCTAACGAGTATCTGCGGTCGGCCGCGTCTCTTCCTGGGCCGGCGAACGTTTCGCGTAGTCGCCTCGGCTGAAATATTTTTCCAGCCAGAGGTAAAGGCAGATAAACAGATAACGACTACCCATCTCCTTGAGCTGAAACTTTGAGGTGCCGCTGGCGCGATTTCGCCAGGTGATCGGAATGGCCGTCCAACTGTAGCCACGCACGATCGCTTTCAACAGCAGTTCGATCGTGAGATTAAAATGCGGAGAGATGAGAGGGCGACAGCCCTCGATGACTTCTCTGCGATACGCCTTGAAGGCGTTGGTCGTGTCGTTGAGCTGAATGTTGAACAAGCGCTTGAGTAAGAGGTTGGCCTGGCGATTGAGCAGGAGCTTGAAACGGGGATAATTCAAGGCGCGACCACCCCGGATGAATCGGCTGCCGAAGACGCAGTCGTGCCCCTGCTGCAGAGTTTCCCAATAGCGCACCACGTCCCGGCAATCGTCAGATTCGTCAGCCATCATCGTCACCACCGCGTCGCCCTTCATCGCGTCCAGGCCACAAATCACCGCTCGTCCAAAGCCGTTGCGTCCCTTGTTCTGGAGTAGGCGCAGCGTCGGGATCCGCTCGCTCAGCGTTTGCAGCAAAGCCCAGGTTGCGTCCGTGCTTCCATCATCTACCACGATGATTTCGTGAGGAACGTTCTGTAGCCTCAGCTCGACATGCAGATGCTCAATCGTGGCTGCGATGCAGTCCGCCTCGTTGCGCGCCGGAATGACGACGGAGAGCAATCGCAACGGCTTTGTCGGCGGCACCATCAGCTCTGTGTTCGCTCGAGCCACTCCGGATGAGCTTCGGCGTGAAGGGCGATTTCCTCCAGAATGTCATCCAGTTTTGTCTGCGGTCGCCAATCCCATGCCGCGGTGGCCAAAGCGGAGTTGAGGACCAGCCAAGGGACGTCAAAGACGCGCCTGTCGCGCTCGGAGCGAATCGGGTGCGGACCGAATCGTTCACTACACCAGAGGTTCACTTGCGCGAGCGACATTGAATTTTCGACTCCGCCGGAGACGTTGAAAACGCGACACCCGCCGGACTCCCCCACGCTCAAATTGCTTCGCCAGCAAGGGAACGAGGTCGCGCGGATGCAGATAATCTCGCACCTGATGCCCTTGGCCGCCGAAACCGATGTAAGCCAGCGGCTGCCGTTGCTGAGAGGCGTGAATCCAAAATGACAGAATCCCCTGGTCCGCGCGTCCAAATTGGCCCGCACCGCTGAGGACACTGCATCGATTTATCCAGACGGGAAAACGAAACACCGCCCCATACTCCAAGGCCAGTCGTTCGGAAACAAACTTACTCACTCCGTAGAGGGATAAGGGTGGCAAAGTAGAAGAGTCTTCCCCGACTCCGGCGCGGGTAACACCGGGAGGAAGCTCACCCTCCGTTTGCAGGTAAAAGGAATTCTCCCGCCTTTCGAGCGGAAGGGCGGAAAGCGCGTTGACGGAATACACGCGTGAAGTGCTGAGCAAGATCAGCCCCGCGCTTCGCCTCCGGCAGTATTCCAATATGTTGACGGTGCCGAGTACGTTATGCTCGAGCATCTGCCTTGTTGTGCGGCCTTCTACTCCGGCGAGAACGCTGGGGTTGGCAGCGGCATCGATCACCCAGTTGGCCTCAGGCAGGAGTTCCATATCGCTTCTGCTTCGCACGTCGCCATGCAAACAATGGACGCCAAGTTTCTTGAGGAGGGGCCGATTCAGCTCGCTCCCAGGACGGCTCAGATTATCGATCCCAAAAATCTCAATCGTCCCGTTCGCATCCCGAAACCCGCGGGCCAGTGAACTACCCACGAAACCGCACACTCCGGTAATCAGTATCTTCATCGTGTCGCGGTCGAACCTCCGGGAGTTACATGCTGGATTCGAGCTTCCACCCAAGCCGGGCGTCGCCTGAGTGAGCCAGTCAAGACCCTAGAGCGAACCGGCAGTCTTGCGGCTCGCCTTGCTGCCGGATGTTGTTCCCTGGGCGGTCGCATCCAGCGACCGGAGTGGATCGGGACCACGATTCTGCAGCCAGGCTGTCTCCGCCAGGTTTTCTTTCCACGGATACTCATCCTTGACCACCGGCCACCACAACAGCCGGCCGGCTGCGCGCCAGGCATCGATGATATATCCAGTGCTGATCGGCTGACCGCGCGCGGTCACCACCACGACGTTGTGTTCGAGGCGAGTGTCCGGGTAAGCCTCGGCCCAATGCAGTACCAGGGTCTTGAGCGGCAGCTTTCTCAGATCCACCCCGATACCGTGCGCCCAGTCAAAGCAGTAGCCGTGGTCCCGCGCCCCGACATGGATGAGGAAGTTTTGCACCACCGAGATCGGAAAGACCCGCCATTCCTTTTGCAATCGCCGAGCTGTATGGTGCGCGGTCTCTGAGACAAGCTGTGCTTCGGCCGGATCGACGTCCGGCGCGAGCTTCACGATCGCGTCGCGAAAGCCTTTGATCGACTTCTCGTCCTCCGCCCGCAGCGGCGCTGCCAGCACGCTGATCGCGAGAAAAACAATGAAAATGCCGAGCAAGCGCCGCGGTGTTTTTGGAATGCGCTGCATGATTCTGTCGGAGTCCTCTCCTTGAACCAATAAGTGGACCAGAGCAAGTCGTGAACCTCACGCAGGCGGAGAAAATCTGTGCAGCCTCCGAATCCCGGTTACATTCGGTGCGCCTGACGAGGCCGACACGGCCTCCTCTACATACGATGGACGAAGAAAATGAATTGATCGCGCTCCGGCGCGAGAAACTTGAAGCTTTGCGGGCGCGGGGTGTGGCACCGTTTGGCCGAAGCTTCGAGACGAGCGGCTCGATTGCCGAAGTACGCGAAAAGTTTGCCGAGGGCGAAACGCTGCGTACCGCCGGGCGGATCACGGCGCATCGCGACATGGGGAAGAGTCACTTTCTCGATCTGCGCGACGTGAGCGGGCGCGTCCAAATTTATGTGCAGGCGAAGGAGCTTGGGCCGGAGGTGATGGAAACCTTTGGCCTGCTCGACATCGGCGATTTCATCGGGGTGGAGGGAAGTTGTTTCCTCACCAAGACGGGTGAGCCGACGCTGAAGGTTCAGAGCTTCGAAGTGCTCGCGAAAACGCTGCGGCCGCTGCCCGAGAAATGGCATGGCCTGACGGACGTCGAGGCGCGCTATCGTCAGCGTTATCTCGATCTCGTGACGAACGAGCGTTCGCGCGAAGTTTTCGCAAAGCGGATCAGGATTGTGAGCGAGATGAGGCGCTTCATGGAATCGCGTGGATTCCAGGAAGTGGAAACACCGATGCTGCAAACCGTCGCGGGCGGCGCCGCGGCCGAGCCATTCCGCACCCACCACAAAGCGCTCGGGATCGATCTCTATCTGCGCATCGCGCCGGAGCTTTATCTGAAGCGATTGCTCGTCGGCGGATTCAACAAGGTCTTCGAGGTCAACCGCAACTTCCGCAACGAAGGCATCTCGCGCCGGCACAATCCGGAGTTCACCATGCTCGAGGGTTACTGGGCCTATTCGGATTTCAAGAAAATCGCGGACCTGGTCGAAGAGCTGATCTGCCACCTCGCGGAGACAGTTGCACTGGAGGGACGCGCTCCCGCGGACCCGGGGCCGAGCGGACGCTCGTCCCTCCGAATCGAGCACCGCGATGCAGAAGGCAACGTGACGCGCACCATCAACCTGACGAGGCCGTGGCGCCGGGCACGCTACCGCGATCTTGTCTGCGAAGCGGCGGGCGCAGATTGGTTCAACCTAACGAGTGAGGGGCGGCGCGCGAAATGCCGCGACTTGGGAGTCGAGATTCAACCGCAGATGGCGGACTTCGAAGTCACCCAGCATGTCTTTGAAAAGCTGGTCGAAGAGAAAACGTTCGATCCGGTTTTCGTGACTCATTGTCCGAAAGAACTGGTCCCGCTGGCGAAGCAAAACCTGGAGGACGACTCGGTCGTCGACGTTTTCGAGCTGATTATCAACGGTCAGGAAATTGCCCCCGGTTACACGGAGTTGAACGACCCCTTCGTGCAACGCCAGCGCCTGCTCGAACAGGCGGGCGAGGAAACGCAAAAGCTCGACGAAGATTTCCTCCTCGCCCTCGAACACGGGATGCCGCCGGCCGGAGGTTTCGGCCTCGGAGTCGATCGCCTGACGATGCTCCTGACCGGCGCGGATTCGATCCGCGACGTTATTTTGTTTCCGCTCCTCCGGCCGAAGCGCGATTGAGCCGGCACCCCGGAAGTCGGGATTCCAGCCTGGCTCGGCCGACGGCTTTCCAGGCCGTCGGTTCAGTTGAAAAGGAGATGCTGGAGGCGTGCCTGACGAGACAGCCAGGATGGACGATCTCCAGTCCCGACAGAACATGCGCATCTTCCTTTTTCGGTCGTCCAAGCAACCGAGCGGGAAATCGGTGGCCGAAAGTTCCGGCGATGCTAACCTTTCGCCATGGAAAAGCCACAGATCACCGCCTATTTGAAAACCCATTGCGGCTGGAGCGGCGGCGTCCGCGCCGTGCTCGCCAAATATGATCTCCCGTATGCCGAAAAAGATATCATCCAGAATCCCGCTTTCCGCTGGGAGATGGAATCCAAAAGCGGTCAGCCGCTCTCGCCCTGCGTGGAAGTGAACGGCGAAATGCTGGCCGACGTGAGCGGCGAGGACGTGGAGCGCTACCTGGTCGAGCGCAAGCTGGTCCAGCCTAACGACGTTGATGCCGGGGTGCCGATCAACGCGCCCTGCGCCAACGAGCAGCATGGCGAGCCGGTGAAGCTGCGTTTTTGAGGACGTTGCAGAATCAAGAATGTTGAAGCGTTGAAGCGGCAGAACGACGCGGCAATCAGACCGCTGCAACGATTCATCGCTGCGACGCTTTGACGATGAGCCTCTTCGCGCGCACCGCCCGTCGCCCCAGAGCGTCCAGAAACAAAAAGCATCGCCGCCACGGCTGGCGCTGGGTGTTCGCGTTCTTCGTCGTCGCGCTTCCGGCCGCTGTGATCGCTACGGTGCTTTCGTTCTACGCCGTTTGGGCCCAGACGTTCGACTTGAAACGCCTCGGCACGATGCCGGAACGGAACACGGTTTTCGATGTCGATGGCAAAATTTACAGCCGGCTCGCCGGCGCGAACCGGTTGAAGGTGCCGCTCAAACAAGTCTCGCCGCTCTTTATCAAAGCGCTCCTCGCGCGCGAAGACACCCGCTTTTACGAACACGGCGGAATCGATTGGCGCGGCGTGGCGCGCGCCTTCTATCGCGACGTTACGAGCGGCTCAGTCAAGGAAGGCGCGAGCAGCATCACCCAGCAACTGGCGCGCAATAGTCTCCCGTTAGGCGGACGCACCGTCAGCCGAAAGTTGCTTGAGGCGATGGTCGCTTTGCGCATCGAGCGCGAATTGACCAAGGACCAGATTCTCGAGCTTTATGTGAATCGGATTTATTTCGGCTCCGGTTGTTATGGAGTGGAGACCGCGTCGCAATCCTACTTTGGGAAAAGCGCAGCGAAGCTCGATCTCTCGGAATCGGCTTTGCTCGCTGGACTGATTCGCAGTCCGAATCGCTTTTCACCCCTCAAGAATCCGCAGGGCGCGGCGGTGCAGCGCGACACCGTGCTCGATCGGATGTGCGACCTGAAAGAGATCACCGCCGGGCAGTCGCAGCAGGCGAAACACGAGAAGATCAATTCGCATCCGCGCCGTCTCACCTTGATTCAGGAGAACTATGCGATGGACGCGGTGCAGCGGGATCTCAATCTACTCCTCACGCCCGATCAGATAGATAACGGTGGATTGTTCATCTACACGACGCTCGATCCCATCGTGCAAAACGCGGCGACCGATGTGATCGAAAAACAGCTCGCCAAAATCGAACGGCAGCCCGGTTTCCATCATCCCCTCAAGTCGCAATATCATGCCCCGGCGGAGGGCGAGGACAACGCGATGCCTTATCTCGAGGGCGCGCTCGTCGCGATCGACAACAGCAGCGGCGGCGTCCGCGCGCTCGTCGGCGGCCGCGATTATGCGCAGAGCAAATTCAACCGCGCGCTCGCCCCGGCGGTTCGCCAGGTCGGCTCGGCCTTCAAGCCGTTTGTTTACACGCTCGCTTTCACCCACGGGCTTCTTCCTGGCGCGGCCGTGAGCGATGGACCGCTGCAGCCGGGCGAAGTGCAGGGCGCGGGCAATTGGTCTCCGGCCAACTCCGATGGCCACTACGGCGGGATCATGCCCGTCTCGTATGGGTTGATCCATTCCCGGAATACGATGAGCGTTCGCGTCGGTGAATTTGCCGGGCTGGATGACACACAAAAAATCGCGACCGCGCTTGGCCTGGGCACCGATATCCCCCACGGCGCCGCCATTTATATCGGCTCTTTTGAAACGGACCTGAAGGATTTGACCGCTGCCTACACCGTTT
Source organism: uncultured Verrucomicrobiae bacterium (assembly GCA_963776615.1). GTDB lineage: Bacteria > Verrucomicrobiota > Verrucomicrobiia > Chthoniobacterales > UBA10450 > Palsa-1392. Next base: position 198,817 of record CAVZNJ010000019.1, on the reverse strand, counting down.
TTCCGAACAACGGCATCCGCAAACAGGCCTACATTATCGAGCGGATTGACGACCCCGAGCACAAACCAATTTATCGCGCCGCCCATGTCACCCTGCCCGTGCTCGACCCGAGCGCGAGCTGGATGACGACCGAGTTAATGGAGGATGTGATGACCAAGGGAACGGCCGCGAGTTCGCGCTCGTTAGGCTTCAAACTCCCGGCCGCCGGCAAGACCGGCACGACGAACGATTTCAAGGACGCGTGGTTCGTTGGGTTCACGAGCTCCATGACCTGCGGCGTCTGGGTCGGCTTCGATCAACCGACCACCATCATCCCGCACGGCTACGGCGCGGCGCTCGCCCTGCCGGTCTGGACACAGGTGATGTCAAAGGCGTCCGATCGCTATCCGGCGGAGCCGTTCAAGTCACCGGTCGCGTTGCAGGAGGCGACGGTCTGTTCCATCTCCAACGCGCTCGCAACCAGCGGCTGTGTCGCAGCCGGCACGGCCTACACGATTGATCTTCCGGTCGACAAAGTGCCGAGCGGATACTGTCAGGCGCACGGCGGCAGCCCAACGTTGCTCGGCCGCCGGGTGGAGGAGATGCAGCAAAAAGTGAAGGCAGTTCCGCGCAGCATTTTTCAAAGCTTTAAGCGCTTCTTCGGTGGTGGGAATTAGCGGCCCGGCAACTTTTTCTCGTAAGCGCCCTCAGGCAGCGTCCAAAGTTCGCCTAACGAACTAGAGCAATTGCCCAAGAAAGTTTCCGGCTGACGACATTTTGTGGTTGTACGAATTTGGCTTTTATGCTTGAAGCTGATTGTTGCGCAGCGATTGCCTGGAGCCCAACGGAGAAAACGCGAGTGAGGCGAAGTTGCTCGTGGCAACGGAAGCCGCGCCCAACAAGCGCAGCTACCGGCATCTGGAGGCGATGCGCGCGCTGCTTTTGGGTCATTCGCGGGCGCAGGTGGCCGATCTCTGTGGCCGGTGCGAGCGGATGGTGCGGCTCTGGATTTTAGCCTTCAACCGGGGCGGGATCGCCGACTCCATCGCCCGCACTCCCGAGCAATTGACCGAGCGCTTGCTCAGCGCGCTCAAATTCTATCGATGATCCCGAAACCGTCGCAGCCTCCCAGTGCGCTACCCCGAAATGATTTTCGGCAACTACACTAGTTAAAGGAAGCGAGGATCCGCGCGACCAGCGTTCCCGGCGTGATTCCGAGCAGGAACACGGCCCCGGCCAGCACGAGCAAAGCCAGCCTCGGCAGATAGTCGGCGCGTTCCTCAAACTCGTAGCGCGCGGCGGGAGCGGCCTTCGCTCCTTCACCGAGGAAGATGACCTTGAGGACAATGAGATAGTAATAAAGCGAGATGAGGCTGCCGAAGAGCGCGAGCGCGACAAGCCAGAGGAGGCCGTGATTTTCACCGACCCGCATCGCAGTGCTAAAGAGGTAGAATTTGCCGAAAAATCCGGCCAGCGGCGGCAAACCGGCGAGCGAGAGAATGAAGATCGCCATGCAACCGGCCAGGAGCGGTGAGCGCGTACGTAGCCCGGCGAAATCGGCCAGATCGTCCCCACCCTGTTCGCGCCTGACGAATCCGACAACACCGAAAGCGCCGACCAGCGTGATCGCATAAATCGTCGTGTAGAAAAGGGTCGCGGAAAATCCAGCGCGGCCGCCGGCAATAAGACCGAGCAGAGTGTAACCACCATGAGCAACGGCCGAGTAGGCAAGCAACCGGCGCACATTTTTTTGCACGAGCGCGACAAGGTTGCCGACAAGAATCGAGAGCGCGGAGAGGACTGCGAGAATGGGTGCCCAGCCCACGATCATCGCGTGCCAGTCAGCGCTGCCATGGACCGAACCGAAGCCAATCAGGAGGATTTTCCCGAGGACGACAAACGACGCGACCTTCGAGCCGGAAGCGATGAAAGCGGCGGTCGAGATCGGCGCGCCCTGGTAGGCGTCCGGCGCCCAAAGATGAAACGGCGCCGCCGCAATCTTGAAGGCGAATCCAACCAGGGTCATGATAATCCCGGCAAAAAGCAGGGGCGGTAGCGGGGGCGCGGCCAGGCGCGACCCGATCGCGGCGAGCGCGGTCGTGCCGGTCAGGCCATAAACAAAGCTGAGACCGAAGAGCGTGAACGCGCTCGCCATGCTGCCGAAGAGAAAATACTTCAGGCCAGCTTCGGCCGAAGACTGACTGGCTTTGTCGAACGCGGTCATGACGTAAAGCGAAAGCCCGGTCAGTTCGAGCCCGATAAAAATCATGAGCAACTCTTCACTTCCGACGAGCAGCATGAGCCCAACCGTGGCAAGCAAAATCATCGCGGTGTATTCGCTCTTGTGCGGCAGGGAATGCTCATTGCGCACGAGGAGAAGAGTGAAAAACGCCAGCATCAGGATGATCGCCTGAAAGAGGGAGTTGAGCGGCGAGATCACAATCATCCCGTGAAAGAGCATCGCGTGCGGTGGCAGCCTGACGATCGTGGCCGCTGCGATCGCCAAACCGAGCGCTGCCACAAACGAACAAACCGCCAGGGTCGAGACGGGCGCGTCGCCCGCTTTTCCCCGGCCAGTCATGAGCCCGACTGCCAAAACGACCAGCGCCGTGAGGACAATGATCGCTTCCGGCGCGGCCAGATGAAGAAGTTCGAGGTAGCTCATCGGTGCAAAAACCGCATCGTTTCCACCGCCGGCATGATCCGATCGAACAGCAGCCTGGGATAAAGTCCGACTGCGAGGGTCGCAAAAATCAGCAGACTGGCGCCACATTTTTCCGCCAGCGTCGCCGGTTCTTCAGGCAAGGGCGTTTCCTTCCCCATGCGCCCGAAGCGGTCATCACCAAAGAATGACTTCTTCAGCGCGCGCAGGGTGAAAGCCGCCACCAATACCATCCCGATACCGGTGATCCCCACTGCCAGGGGAAAAGTTTTCCAGACGCCAATCAGAATCGTGATTTCGGCCGCGAATCCGCTAAAGCCGGGAATTCCCATCGACGCGGCTGAAGCAATCACAAAAGCAACGGCGAGGAACGGCATGGCGCGGCTCAGTCCCATTCCGGCGAGGTCATTCAGGTTGCGTGTGTGGGTCCGATAATAGACCGCACCGGCGAGGGCGAAGAGGAGCGCGCCGATTACGCCGTGGGAGAACATTTGCAATACCGCACCCGAAACCCCGAGAAGATTCCCGGCCGCCAGTCCGAGCAAAACAAACCCCATGTGGCTGACGCTCGAATAGCCGATGACGAACTTGAGATCGTTCTGGCGCAGTGCGACCGCCGCCGCGTAAACGATCCCGATGACCGCGACGACCGCGATCCATTTGCTCCACATCTGGAAGCCTAACGGAAAGAGATTGAGTGCGACCCGCAGCGCGCCGTAAGCGCCGAGCTTCATCACAATCCCGGCGAGCAACATCGAGCCGGCGGTCGGCGCCGCGACGTGACCGGTCGGCGCCCAGGTATGCAGCGGCCAGATGCCGCCGAGGACCGCGAATCCGAGGAAGAGGACGGGGAAGGCCCAGGCCTGGAGCCGCGGATCAAATTGAAACTGCGCGAGCTGCGGGAGATCGAGGGAGCCGGCGGTCGCGTAAACGGCGAGGATGCCGATGAAGACGAGCGCGCCACCAAAGAAGGAATAGAGCGTCAGCTTCATCGCGCCGTATTCTTTGTTGGTCGATCCCCAGATCGCGATCAGGAAATATTTCGGCACGATCACCAGCTCGTAGAAAACGAAGAAAAGGAAGAGATCAGCGCTCAGGAAGACGCCGTAGGAACCGGCCACCACCAGAAGCAGCCAGAAGAAGAATTCGTTAGGCCGGTTTTCGACCTTCCAAGAAAAGAGAACGGCGGCGAGCGTGGTCAGCCCGGTCACGAGCGTCATTGTCAGGCTGATGCCGTCCGCCGCGAGGTGGTAATTCATTCCGAGTGCCGGCACCCATGGCAGGCGGACGATCGTCGTGAAGTGCGCAAAATCGGTCTGACGCGAGAAGAACGCGGCCAGATCGATCGCGAGTCCGCTCGCCGCGGTCGCGAGCGCGATCCAGCGCGCCAAGGCCCGCGGCAGAAGCAGCGCGAGAACCGCGCCGGCCAAGGTGAGATAAATCGCCCAAGCAATCATCGGCGAGAGCGTACTCCGTAGCGCGGTGACGTTTCGCGGGCGTGAAATCCGATTTCTCGCCGCGGCTTCCCAGGCGGGGCAATCAGCTGCCGAATCGCATCGATGATCGCCGCAATCTCGTCGTCATGTTTCCCGACCCGCTGCTCGAGTTCGGAAAACTTCTGCGCCAGCGCCCGATTCGTCTCCAGCGCTTCCCGCAATTGCACGAAGGCACGCATGATGGCGATATTCACCTTCACTGCGCGCTCGCTGCGCAAGACACTCGATAGCATGGCAACGCCCTGCTCGGTAATAGCGTGGGGGAGGTATTTAAGATTCTGTCCGCGCTTCAAGGTCACAATTTGTGACCTTGATCGCTTCCGCCCTCGCAAGGGTGTCACAATTTGTGATACCGTTGCTATCTCATCGCTGGACGACCTGAACATGAAATCATCGGGAAAGCGTGCCGCGTTGCGTTTGACTGCCTGATTGAGGACCTTGGTCGTAACGCCATATAAAGCGGCGAGATCGAAATCGAGCATCACTCTCTGCCCGCGGAACAAATGGATCTTGTGCGCGATCTGCGTTGCTGAAATGATCTTTTTAATCATCACAAGACTCAGCCTAACAATCGGGCCATCTGCGTGACAGTGGAGTTGAAGATGTTCAGGACGAACTGCGGGTAGATGCCGACCGCGAACATGAGGAGCGCGACCGGGACCACGACCCACTTCTCGCCGAGGCGAAGATCGGGGAACTGGCCGCAACTCTCCGGCAGCGGGCCGCTGAAGAGCGCCTGCATCGCGCGCAGGAAAACGATCGCCGTGATGAGCAAACCGAACACGGCAACTGCGGTGTATCCCGCTTCGAGCGCAAAAGAGCCCTTGAAGATCAGGAATTCGCCGACGAAGCCGTTGAGGCCGGGCAAGCCCAACGACGAGAACATCGCCACGCTCATCCAGCCGCAAAGCAGCGGTGTGCGTTGCATCAGGCCGCCAAAGTCGCCAAGCCCGCGCGCGCCGCGCCGTTGCTCGAGCAGTCCGACAAAATAGAAGAGCGCGGCCGCCGTGATGCCGTGATTGAAAATCTGCAGGAAGACGCCGCTCAAGGCAGCCTGCGCTTCCACCGGCGGGACAACCTTCGTCGCGGTCACGGCGAAAAGACCGAGCATGCAGTAGCCAAGGTGATTGATCGAAAGGTAGGCGACCATCCGTTTCAAATCCGACTGCGCCCAGGCCGCGAGCGAGGCGAAGATGATCGAGCAGACCGCCAGCCCGAGCAGCCAGGGCCCGGCGATGCAGATTTCGTTAGGGAAAAGCGGCAGCAAGAGGCGCACAAATCCGTAAACGCCCATCTTCGAGAGCGCGCCGGTCAAGACCATCGCCGCGCCGGTCGGCGCGGCCTCGTAGGCATCCGGCAGCCAGGTGTGAAAAGGAAAGAGCGGCACCTTCACGGCCAGCCCAAGGAAAATCCCGGCGAAGGCGAGCCAGCCGAGTTTCCCGGGCAACAGGCCGTCTTTGCCGAGCGCCGCGAGCGCGGCGAAGTCAAAAGTTTCCCTGACGAGATAAATCCCGAGAAACGAGAGCAGCATCGCGACGCTGCCGAGGAAGGTGTAGAGGAAGAACTTCGTCGCCGCCCGGTCGCGGTTTGGGCCGCCCCAGATCTTTATCAGGAGGAAGCCGGGTACCAGGCTCATCTCGTAAAAGAGGAACCAAAGAACAAAGTTCTGCGCCGTGAAGGTGCCGTAGAGCGCGGCCTGCATCACCAGCATGAGCGCGCAGAACCCGCGTTCCATTCGTTGCGCCAGCAAGGCGAAGGGAAAGACCAGCGACGTCAGCAGAATGAGAAGCAGACTTAACCCATCGATCCCGACATGCAGCTCCGCGCCGATCGCCGGAACCCAGGCGTGGCGCGCGACCGCCTGCAGACCCGTCGCGGCCGGATCGAAGTGTCGCCACAACATCACCGCGCAAAGCGCCGTCAGCAGATTGCTCCCCAACGCGACGCCCCGGGCATAATTCCGCGGCGCGACGCTCACGAAAAGCGCCCCGAGAATCGGAAGGTAAATTAATCCCGCAATCAGATGAGCCATGCGTAGAGAATCAGCAATGCCAGCATGCCGACGGCGATGACGCCGAGGTAGGTTTGGATTTGGCCGGTGTGACGGTTCGAAATCATCCGGCCGAAACCGCGCGTGACATCGGTCGCATCGTTCACCCCGGCGTTAATCGCCCGTTCGTCGAATCTTTTCGTCAGGCCGCCAAAGAGCCGGCCGATTCCGCCACAGAGGCGAACCAGTCCATCCCAGAAGTAACGGTCGAGGAAATCGGAGAGCCGCGAAGCAAAGCGCGCGAAAGCGAGGATCGTCCAATCGTAAAGCTCATCGAGCCACATTCGATTTTCCAGGAAACGAAAGAGCGGCGGCAGCGCGCGCTCGACCGGATCGACCTCGGGAGCGTTGCGATAGACCAAAATCCCAAGACCAATTCCGGCCGCGACCAGGACAAGAGCGAGATAAAGCCCCGGTTGGATGAGCAAGGCGAAGTTGAGAGTCGGTCGTTCGCCCAGCAAATACTCGTGCAACCAAGGCCAGGCCGGCGTCAGCACCACGCTGAAAACAACCGCGCACACCGCCAGCCCAATGAGCGGCAGGGTCATGACCGGAGGGCTCTCGTGGGCGTGCTCCGCGCTCGCCCGGCGCGCCCCGAAGAAGACGTAAATCATCTGCCGCGTCATGTAGAGCGCGGTCAGCACCACGCCGGCTAGCATGAGATAATGTGGAATTCGCGAGGGGCTCCATTGCGAAGTGGCGTGCAGGATTTCCTCCTTCGTCCAGGCGCCGGAAAAAAACAGCGGCACCCCGCTCAAGGCCATCATGCCGATGGCGTAGGTGAGAAAAGTAACCGGCATCAATCCGCGCAAGCCCCCCATCTTGCGGATGTCCTGCTCCTCGTGGCAGCCGTGAATCACGGAACCGGACCCGAGGAAAAGGAGCGCCTTAAAGAAACCGTGCGCGAGCAGATGCATGATCCCCGCCGCCACGCCGCCCACGCCCAACGACACCATCATGAGCCCGAGCTGCGAGACAGTGGAGTAGGCGAGAATGCGCTTGATGTCGGCCTGGGCGAGCGCGATCAGCGCGGAGATGAGCGCGGTAATGACTCCGATCCAGACGACCACGGTCAGCGAAGCCGTGACACCGTGGATTGCGCCTAACGAAAAGAGCGGATAGACCCGCGCCACCAGGAAGACGCCGGCTGCGACCATGGTGGCGGCATGGATTAGCGCGCTCACCGGGGTCGGACCTTCCATCGCGTCCGGCAACCAGACATGGAGTGGGAATTGTCCCGATTTTCCCGCCGCGCCGCAAAAGATGAAGAGTGCGATGAAAGTGGCGCTCGCGCCTAACGAGAGAAGCCCGGCGCCTTCGAGCGCGCCGTTTCCGCCGTCGTAAAAGAGCAGCGTGCCGCTCCGCCCAAAAAGCCAGAGCATCCCGAGAAAGAACCCGATGTCGCCGATCCGGGTCGTGATGAAGGCTTTCTTCGCAGCCGCCGCTGCGCTTGGTTTGTAAATCCAGAATCCGATGAGCAGGTAGGAGGCGAGCCCGACCAGTTCCCAGCAAATGAAGAGAAGGAGCAGGCTGTTCGCGATGACCACCCCGAGCATCGCGGCAGAGAAGAACGAGAGATAAGCGAAGAAGCGGGTGAAATTTTTGTCCGCCGTCATGTACCCGACGCTGAAAATGAAAATGCAGAGGCTAACGAGCGTGATCATGACCAGCATCGCAGCCGCGAGCGGATCGAGGACAAAACCGAGGCGGAGGCTCTGTTCGCCAAAAGTGAACCAGGTGAAATTTTTGAAGACGCGGTACCCCGGCGTTTGCAACGTCGGCCAGAACGCGCCAAGCGAGAGAAAAAGCGCAATCACCTGCCCGGCGATCGAGAGCAGCGCCGCGCTCGAGCGGTGGGCGTTCGAAAGGCTCAGGACCATGAGCGACGCCGCCAGTGGAATCGCCGGGATCAGCCAGAGATGAGCGACGATCCAGTTACTCATCCTTTGAGTTCGTCGATCTGGTCGACGTTTATCGTCCGATACTTGCGGTAAACCGCGACGACGAGCGCGAGTCCGACGGCCGCTTCCGCCGCCGCGATCGCAATCGCAAAAATAGTCACCATCACGCCGGTGGGCGGCGCTGGTTGCGGACCGAAACGCCAGAAGGCGATGAAATTCAAACCGGCCGCGGCGAGCATCATCTCAATGCCGATAAGGATGAAAATGGCGTGGCGCCGGCTGAGCGCGGCGAGCAGGCCGATGCAAAAGAGTGCCGCCGAAACGATGAGGAAAAGTTGAATCGTAGGATTCATCGCGCAGCTGGCGGCAGGCTCATCGCTTCTCCTCCATCACGAGCACGAGCGCGCCGATGAGCGCGGCGGTCAGAACGACGCCGATGCATTGCAGGGGCCAGATATAATCGGTCATGAGTGTCTCGCCGATTTGTTTGACGGTCAGCGCGGCGATAGACGGTGCGGCGAACGAAAGGCCAGTCGTTTTCAGGATCGCCCAGAGCAAACCGCCGAAAACGCCCAGCGCAATCACGACGCCGGACCAGTTGAAGCCATGGCTCCTCCCCGCCTCGTGCCGGGTGAGAAGAATGGTAAAGACAATCAAAACCGCGACCGCGCCGACGTAGACGAAGACCTGGACTAGCCCGACAAATTCCGCGCCTAACAAAAAGTAAAGCGCCGCCACGCCGACAAATGCGGCCGCGAAACAAAGCGCGGCGTGGATCAACTTCGAAAGCGTGGCCGCGGCGAGCGCGGCCGCGAGCGTGCCAATCGCAATGACGATGAACGCGGCGCTGCTCATTCGGCGAAACGATAGGTGCGCGGAGCGAATTTCTTTCCCGCCCCGAGAAGACGCGAGAGCGCAAGGTAAACCAGCGCGATCACCAGGAGCGACCAAAGCCAGCCGGCGAGACGGTGTCCCGCGTAGTGCCAGACCGCAGCGGCGAGGATGCAGGTGAAGGCCATCGGGAGCATGAATTTCCAGGCGAAATTCATCATCTGATCGACCCGCATGCGCGGGAGGGTGCCGCGAATCCAGACAAAAACAAAAAGCAGGACTCCCAGCTTGGAAAAGAACCAGACGTAGGAGGGAATGACTTCCAGCACGCTGATCGGCGCGTGCCAGCCGCCGAGAAAAAGCGTCACCGCCAGCCCGCTGATCGCGAACATGCCAAAATATTCCGCGAGGAAAAAGATGGCGTATTTGAAGCCAGAATATTCGGTCATGTGGCCGGCGACGATTTCCGATTCGCCCTCCGGGACATCGAACGGCGTGCGGTTTGATTCTACCAACCCGGAGACGAAAAACAAAATGAAGGCGGCCGCGCCCCACGGCGTGAGGACGAACCAGTGAGGGAGAATCCCGAACGAGTAACCGGCTTGCGCCGCGACGATCGCGTCGGGCTTGAGCGATCCGGTCACCATCACCACCGGCAGAACCGTGATGATGAGTGGCAACTCGTAGCTGACCATCTGCGCGATCGCGCGCATCGCGCCGAGCATGGAAAACTTGTTGTTGCTCCCCCATCCCGCCATGAAAACGCCGACCTCGTTGGTCGAGCCGACGGCGAAGAAAAAGAGAATGCCGCCATCGATGACGAACGGCGTCATGTTGCGTCCGTAAGGAATGATGCCGAGGGCGAGGATGGCCGCTCCGGAAATCAGGATCGGCGCGAGGAAGTGCACCACCTTGTCGGCCCGCGCCGGCACGATGTCCTCTTTGATCAACATCTTGATCCCGTCGGCCACCGGTTGGAAGAGACCAAACGGACCAACCCTGTTTGGCCCGTAGCGGTTCTGGATGCGGGCGAGAATCTTCCTCTCAAACAACGACATGAGAGCGAAGAGGGTGAGAAAGACGGTCAGGAGCGCGATGATATTGATCAGGCTGGAGGCAATCTGCCCGACCCAGTCTGGCGCGCCGGCGAGCGGCGACAGGAGCCACTCCTTTCCAATCACGAAAATCTGGTCGAGAAAACCGCTCACGTTGCGATGAAGAAAAGCGGGGTCTGTTTTCTTAAGCAAGTCAGGAATCGAGATCTCACCGCGGAAAGCGGAAGAAATGCCCAGCGACATTCGCGCTTGCTCATGGCGGGGTGGGGGATGCGGCTCCGGGAAAATTCTCCTTCAGTTTCTTCCGGCCTCTGGCATAGGTTTGAAGTGAATTATGAATTTTGTTTCGTTCCGACCTGCGGGACGCTATTCCTGCTCAGCACATGGCCGAACACACCGAGGCCCGCCACGCGTTATCATAACTCGTTAGGCGAGGTCGGCGAAAACCAAATCACGGCGGCAGACTGTCCAAAAAATTACCTATGAAAGACGACGTTGCAGAGTTGATGGCGCGGGTCAAAGCGAAGAACCCGGGCGAGGTGGAGTTCCATCAGGCGGTCGAGGAAGTGGTCGAGTCTTTGATGCTCGCTCTCGATCGTCACCCGGAATACCGCGCGGGCAAAATCCTCGAGCGGATTATCGAACCGGAGCGCGTCATCATGTTCCGCGTTCCCTGGCAGGACGACAAAAACGAGATTCACGTCAACCGCGGGTTCCGGGTCGAAATGAACAGCGCGATCGGACCCTACAAGGGGGGGCTGCGCTTTCATCCTTCGGTCAACCTCGGCATCCTCAAGTTCCTTGCCTTTGAGCAGGTCTTTAAGAACAGCCTGACGACCCTGCCAATGGGCGGTGGCAAGGGCGGTTCCGACTTCGATCCAAAGGGCAAGAGCGACAACGAAGTGATGCACTTTTGCCAGGCATTCATGTCCGAGTTGTCGCGCCACATCGGGCCCTATCGCGATGTGCCGGCCGGCGACATCGGCGTCGGCTCGCGCGAGATCGGTTACCTCTTCGGCATGTACAAAAAGCTGCGCAACGAATTCACCGGCGTCCTGACCGGTAAAGGAATCGGCTGGGGCGGCTCGCTCATTCGCCCGGAGGCAACCGGATACGGCGCGGTTTATTTCGCAGCCGAGATGCTGAAGACGCGCAACGAAGATTTGAATGGCAAGGTTTGCCTCGTCTCTGGCAGCGGCAACGTCGCGCAATACACGGTTGAGAAACTGATCGAAATGGGTGCCCGCCCGGTGACGTTGTCCGACTCGACCGGTTACATTTATGACGAGCCCGGCATTACCCGGGAAAAGCTCGCCTTCATCATGGAGCTGAAAAACAAGCGACGTGGCCGCATCTCCGAGTATGCCGATAAATTCAAGAGCGCGGTTTACATGGCAGACGACGGCACGCTCGATCACAATCCGCTTTGGGATCACAAGGCACAGTGCGCGTTTCCCAGCGCGACCCAGAACGAGATCAGCGAGAAGGACGCGACGAATCTCCTGCGCAATGGCGTCTACGTCGTCTCGGAAGGCGCGAACATGCCGACGATGATCGGCGGGGTTCGACAGTTTCTTGATGCGGGCATTCTTTTCGGTCCCGGGAAAGCGGCCAACGCCGGCGGCGTCGCCACTTCCGGCCTCGAGATGGCGCAAAACAGCATGCGCCTCTCCTGGACCCGCGAAGAAGTGGACGCGCGCCTGCAGGGCATCATGCAGGCGATCCACAAGACCTGTTACGCGACCGCGGAAAGGTTTGGCACCCCGGGAAATTACGTCAACGGCGCGAACATTGCCGGTTTCCTCAAGGTCGCGAACGCGATGCTCGACCAGGGTCTTGTCTGATTAAAGCGGACATGAATCAGGAAAGCAGGAAAGCAGGAAAAACAGAGCCATTCACTTTGTGCGATGCAGCGAGATGGTGGTCATGACTCCGTCGCCATATTTCTTCCTCATCATTTTCGTCGGCGTCGCATTCGCCTTTCCGATCATGCCGCTGGCCCTGGCCTGGCTCTGGCGGCATTTTTTCCAACCCCCCAAACCGGGCAAGGCCAAGAACGCGACCTACGAGTGCGGAATTGAGTCGCTGGGCGAGGCGCAGATCCAGTTTCACTCGCAGTATTATTTATACGCGATCATCTTTTTGATCTTCGACGTCGAGGCGATCTTCCTCGTCCCGTTTGCGGTTGCGTTCACCGGTTTGGCCTACGGCGCCTTCATCGCGATCTTAATTTTCCTGCTCCTTCTTTTGGAAGGACTGGTTTGGGCCTGGGGCAAAGGTTGTTTACATTGGACGCGGTAATGGAAGGTGCGACCGCAACCGATGATGGGCTCCGCAACGAGCTGCAGAAGCAGGGCATCTGGGTCACCTCGATGCAGGAGCTCTACAATTGGGGCCGGCGCAATTCGATCTGGCCGCTCCAGTTTGGGCTCGCCTGTTGCGCGATCGAGATGATCGCCGCCGCCGCCTCGCGCTACGATCTGGCGCGCTTCGGTGGTGAAGTTTTTCGACCCTCACCGCGTCAGGCCGATCTCATGATCGTCGCCGGCACGGTAACGAAGAAAATGGCGCCGCAAGTTGTCCGCCTCTACAATCAGATGCCGGACCCGAAGTATGTAATCTCGATGGGCGCCTGCGCCATCTCGGGCGGACCGTTCAAACAAGGCTACAACGTCCTCAAGGGAATCGACCGTTACATCCCGGTCGACGTTTACATCCCGGGCTGCCCGCCCCGGCCGGAGGCGCTGCTCCACGCCTTCATGGAATTGCAGAGAAAAATCGACGAGCAAAAACTGACCGGGACCGGCAAGGCCGAGTTTCTCAAGACCACCACGCCGAGCGAGTTTCCGGTCCCGGCTTTCGGCGCGCACGATCTTGAACCGCCGGCAAATCCGGCTGTCTTTCATCCGCCCGCGATCGAGCGCGCCTGAACATGGAGTCGCTGGAGGAAATCAAGGCCCGGATCGAGCAGGCGATTCCCAGCGCGCGCGTCGAAGTCATTCCCAATCCCGGCCCCGCCAATCAGCCGTCGCTTCTTCTCGACCACGCGCACGCGGTCGCCGTCGCGCGCTTCCTGCGCGATGATCCGGCCTTGCGCCTCGATTTTTGCTCCAACGTCACCGGAGTCGACTGGCTTGATCGCACGGTGAAGAAAAAGGTGAAGGTGAAAAAGCTGATCGAGGGCGAGGAAAAAGAAGTCGAGGAAACACAGGAAGAGCTTTTCCCAGGTTATCTGGAAGCGGTTTATCACCTCTACTCGATGGTCCACAAGCACGGCCCGGTAGTCGTTAGGCTGCGGACGGAAGATCGCGCCGAGAAAACGCCGCTGCCATCGCTCACCCCGGTCTGGCGCAGCGCCGAATTCCAGGAGCGCGAAATCTACGATCTCTACGGCATCCATTTCGAGCGCCATCCGGATCTGCGTCGCATTCTGATGTGGGACGAATTCACCGATTTCCCAATGCGCAAAGATTACCGCGAGCCGGACGATTACGAATACGAGCCAACCCCGCACGACGAGATCCTGGAAAGGGCGAAGCAACACTACCCATCGCGTCCGGCTGCGGATGGCGCGGAACACATCGCAGCGCAATGAGTTCATCCACGGATTTCGCAGATTTACGCAGATTATTTTGAGGTTTTTTCTTCACTGCTTCATCTGTGCGAATCTGCGAAATCCGCGGATGTAAACCCTTTTGAAGTGACCACCGAAATCCAGGAATTGAAAGAAGCGCCACGGGGCATGACTTCGCGCCTCGACGGCGAGCTTCTCGAGGTCTCGATGGGCCCGCAGCATCCATCGACCCACGGCGTCTTCCGGATGAACGTCGCGCTCGAAGGCGAGATCGTGCGCAAGCTCAAGCCCGTCTTCGGTTATCTGCATCGCAACCACGAGAAGATCGGCGAGAACACGACCTACCTCGGCTCGATGCCTTACACCGATCGACTCGATTATTTCTGCTCGATGACCAACAACTGGGCCTATGCGCTCAGCGTGGAAAAGCTGGCCGGGCATCGAGGTGCCCGAACGCGCCGAATATCTGCGCGTCATCCTTGGCGAGCTGACTCGCCTGCGTGAATCACGCTTCGCTGCTCGGTTTCCTCCTCAGCGACATGGGCGCGTGGGGCACGCCGCTCATGTATGCCTTCCGCGAGCGCGAGAATATTCTCGACCTCTTCGAGGCGCTTTCCGGTTCGCGCATGATGTGTGACTACATGCGTTTCGGCGGCTGCCGGTGCGATCTGCCCTCGGGTTGGATCGAGCGCGCGCGCCAAATCGTTGATCGATTTCCGCGTTTTCTCGATGAGTTCGAAAAGCTGATTACCGGCGAATGAAATCCTCATCGCCCGCACGCAGGATGTTGGGAAGGTTTCCGCCGAGCTGGCGATCAGCGCCGGCATCACCGGTCCCGATGCTGCGCGCTTCCGGCGTGAACTACGACATTCGCAAGGTGGACGGCTACGGTCTTTATCCGCGCTTCAAATTCCGGGTGCCGTTAGGCGACCACGGCGACGTCTACGATCGGCTCATGATGCGCGTGCTCGAGCTGCGCGAAACACTCAAGATCCTGGACCAGGCGATGGAGCAATTACCCGAAGGCCCGATCATGAATCCGAAAGTAAAGATCCGCGCCTTCAAACCGCCGCTCGGCGAAGCCTACGGCCGCATCGAGGGCGCCGAAAGGCGAGCTTGGATTCTATTTGATCAGCGACGGCAGCGGAAACCCGTATCGTTACCGGGTGCGCCCGCCGAGCTTCATCAACCTGACAATCCTCGAAGACATGTGCCTCGGGCACACCGTGGCGGACGTCATGGTGATTCTCGGCAGCATCGATATTGTGTTGGGAGAGGTGGATCGATGATGGTTGGCGCTGGAATTCTCAAAGGCATGGCAGTGACGGCGCGGAATTTCGTCGGGAGCTATTTCGAAAAGGACCGCCTTACCACGGTGCAATATCCGGAGGAGCGCAGCCCGCTTCCGGAAAACTCGCGCAACTTCCCTTTTCTCGTCTATGACACGAACGACGCAGAGGCCGGACTGCGCTGCGTCGCCTGCAAGATCTGCGAAAAGGAATGTCCGCCGCAGTGCATCTACATTGTCAAGAGTGAAGACAAGAAGCCCGATTACATGGGCAAGCCGCAGTTTTATCCGGCGATCTTCGACATCGACATCTCGGTCTGCATGAGCTGCCAGATCTGTGTCGAGGTTTGTCCCTTCGAGGCGATCAAGATGGACAAGGTATATGAGCTGAGCCGGCGCGAGCGTTTCGATGCCCTCCTCATGCGCAAGAGCGATCTCGCGAAGTCGAACACCTACTATCACAGCATCCATCCGCTCGAAGCCGAGCAGGTCGACTCTGCGCTCGCCGCGGCCGCCGCAAAAAAGAAACCTGCGCCGCCGTCGGCCGCGCCCGCGACTTCCGCAGCGCCCTAACGAGACGCACTGGAGAGCACCGCGTTGTCGGTGCCTTTGGGAGAGACGGTAAGATCCGCCGTGCTTCTTTGGGGGAAGCGACGGCGCGTTTCCCTCCAGGTGCTGAGACCGGCCGCGCGACAAAATCGCTTTCTTGAAGGCAAGAAAGTCGATGCGACGATAGCCGACATGCTTTGCCGCCTCATTTCCTTCTTCCTTCTCGCGCTCTCGTTAGGCGATATGGCTACCGCGGCCACGGCGCAGCCGAAGCAGGGCTTCTCGGATCTATTGCACTGGCGAAACATCGGGCCTTTTCGCGGTGGGCGGACGCGCGCGATCTCGGGCGTACCGTCGCAGCCCAACGTTTTCTACTTCGCGCAGGTCAACGGTGGCGTTTTCCGCACGGATGATTTTGGCCGCACCTGGGAGCCGCTCTTCGATGAGCAACCGACCGCGTCGGTCGGCGCGCTGGCGGTATCGGTTTCCGATCCCAATATCATCTATGTCGGGAGCGGTGAAGGGTTGCATCGTCCCGATCTCTCCGTCGGCAACGGACTCTACAAATCGACCGACGCGGGGAAAACCTGGACCCATCTCGGCCTGCGCGACGGACAGCAGATCGCGCAGCTCGCGGTCGATCCGCGCAATCCCGATCACCTGCTGGTGGCGGTAGCCGGGCATCCCTACGGGCCGAACGAAGAGCGTGGGATCTTCCTCTCGACGGATGGCGGCAGGACTTTCCAAAAGACCCTCTACAAGGACGAGAACATCGGCGGCAACGACGTGCAGATCGATCCGCAGAATCCGCAGATCGTTTACGCGTCGCTCTGGGAAGCGCGCGAGGGTCCGTGGGAAAACGCGGAATGGAAGGGAACCAACGGCGGCATTTTCAAGTCGAGCGATGGCGGCAAGACCTGGAAGCAACTGAGCGGCGGTTTGCCTAACGACATCACGCAGGCCAACCTCGCCATCGCTCCGAGCGCGTCGCGGGAGCTCTTCGCCGCCGTTGCCACGCCGAAGACCGTACAGACTTTATCGGTCCGACGACGCGGGTGAAAACTGGAGGCCGGCGACGAGCGACGAGCGCCCGATCGGTCGCATCGGCGGCGGCGATCTGCCGGTCGTGCGGTTCGATCCGCAAAATCCGCAGGTGGTTTATTCGGCAAGCGTGGTTTGCTGGAAATCGACCGACGGGGGCAAAACCTGGGACGGTTGGCGCGGGGCGCCGGGTGGCGACGATTATCAAAACGTGTGGATCAATCCTAACGATCCAAAAATCGTCATGCTCGGGAGCGACCAGGGCGCGATCATTACCGTGAACGGCGGCGCGACCTGGAGCTCGTGGTATAACCAATCGACTGCGCAACTCTATCATGTCAGCGCGGACAACCATTTCCCTTATCGCCTCTACAGCGGGCAACAGGAAAGCGGCTCGGTCGGGATCGCGAGCCGCGGGCCAAACGGCGAAATCACTTTTCGCGACTGGCAGCCGGTTGGCGCGGAGGAATACGGCTACGTCACAGCCGATCCGCTCGATCCCGACATGGTCTACGGCGGCAAACTGACCCGCTACGATCGGCGCACGCACCAGGCACAGGATATCTTGCCGAAGCCGTTTCGGAGCGATGATTTTCGGTTGATTCGCACCGAGCCGGTGATCTTTTCGCCGCTCGATCCGCACCTGCTTTTCTTCGCCGCCAACACGCTATGGCAAACGCGCGACGGCGGGCTGAACTGGAAAACGATCAGTCCCGACCTGACACGAAAGACTTTCGAAATGCCGGCGAGCGTCGGGAAATTCCGCGGTCAACCAACGGCGCAACCGCGGCAGCGGGGCGTGATCTATACGGTCGCACCTTCACCACTCGACAAGAACCGTATCTGGGCCGGAACCGATGATGGACTTGATTCACCTAACGATCGATGGCGGCAAGACCTGGCGCGACGTGACCCCGCCGCAGATCGGCGCGTGGTGGAAAATCTCGCTGACGGACGCGAGCCACTTTGACGAGAAGACGGCTTACGCGGCGGTCAACACGATCCGGCTCGACGATCTGCGCCCGCATATTTACCGGACGAACGACGACGGCCAAACCTGGCAGGAAATTGCGCGCGGAATTCCGGCGGACGAAAACGTCAACGCGGTGCGCGAGGATCACGCAGCAGCGCGGGCTGTTGTTCGCCGCGACCGAAGCGCGGCGTCTACGTCTCGTTCGACAACGGCGACAACTGGCAATCGCTTCGCCTTAATCTCCCGGCGACCTCGGTGCGCGACCTGATCGTGAAAGACGACGATCTCGCGATCGCAACCCATGGACGCGGCTTCTGGATTCTGGACAACATCACGCCGCTCCGGCAACTCGCGCCCGGACTCGCGGAAGCGAGTCCCTCCGGAGGGACGAGCTTCCGCTCGTCCAATCTCAAAACGCGGCTCTTCAAACCGCAGACCGCCTTGCGGGTACGCTGGGACACAAATACCGACACTCCGCTCCCGCCCGACGAACCCGCCGGGGAAAATCCGCCGGAAGGCGCGATGATTGATTACTCGTTAGGCCAGGATGTTTCCGGACCGATCGTCCTCGAAATCAAGGACGCGAAAGGGAAGGTCGTTCGCCATTATGCGAGCAGCGATCCGGCGCCGACGCCCGATCCGAAATTGAAAATTCCGCGCTACTGGGTGCGCCCGCCGCAACAGCTCTCTGCCAAGCCTGGATTGCATCGCTTTCTCTGGGATTTGCATGGACAGCCATTGGCTGAGATCACCCCGGAATATCCGATGACCGCAGTCGAGCGCGAAACCGTGCCGCGACCGACTGCGCCCTGGGTTTTGCCGGGGAATTACACCGTTGCCCTAACGATCGGCGGAAAGATCCTGACGCAGCCGCTGGTCGTGAAGATGGACCCACGGGTTAAAGCCTCGCCGGCTGACCTGGTGAAACAGTTCGAAGCCTCGCAAAAGCTTGCGGAACTGCGTGAGAAATTGGAGCCGATCGGCAAGCAATACGACGCGCTCGTCCGCGGTCTGGAGCGCATTCGCCAACCGGCGAAAGGGAAAGGCATCGAGATCGAAGGTTTATGGAAAAAGCTCGAAGACCTGGCGAGTCCGGCGGCGGTGCGGGAGGAAAGGCTCGAGCTGGATGTGCTGAATAAGGTGAGGAAGTCGTTCGACGATCTACAGCAGGTCGATGCGGCGCCAACGTCGCAGCAGGAAGCGGCCGTGCCTGAGCTTGAGAAAATGACGGGTCACGCGATGGAGGCCTGGAAGGCTATTGCGCGCGAAGTTGAGGTGCTAAACGGAAAGCTTAGGGCCGACGGCCTGCAGTCGATCGCGAAAGGCAACGATGAAAACGAAGCGTGAAGGTAGTTCGCGGACTCGCCGCGGCGAGTCCCTCCGGAGGGATATGCTTCTGCATGTCCTGAAGTAGGCGTGGGCGGGTGACATGAACTTTGAAGAATCTCGCTGATTATCTGCGCGCGGCACGACACATCCTCATCTTCACCGGGGCGGGGATCTCCACCGGGAGCGGCATTCCTGATTTTCGCGGACCAAATGGCGTTTGGACGCGGCGGCAACCTGTTTACTACAACGACTTCATGGCTTCGGAGGCGGCCCGGATCGAGCACTGGGATTACAAATTGGAAGGATGGGAATCGTTCAAGAACGCCCGACCTAACGACGTCCATTATGCCATTGTCCGGCTGGAGCAAGCGGGCAAAATCGAGATGGTGGTGACGCAAAACATCGACGGATTGCACATCCTGGCCGGAACGAGCCCGAAGCGACTGGTCGAGCTGCATGGGATGAATTCGCTGGTGGAATGCCAGAGCTGTAAAAAGCGAAGCGATCCCCAGCCACATTTCGATTTCTTCCGCGAACACCGCGCCACGCCGCGTTGCCAGTGCGGCGGGTTCTTGAAACCGGCCACGATCAGTTTCGGGCAAAGCCTCGATCCCGCGGAACTGGCGCGCGCCCGGGCCGGCGCGATGGCAGCCGACCTCGTGGTCGCGCTCAGCTCCACGTTGTCCGTTTATCCGGCAGCCGCTTTTCCGCTTTTGGCCGCGCAGCGTGGCGTTCCCTATGTCATCATAAATCGCGGCGCGACGGAGCACGATCGCGAAGCCTGCGTCTCGCTCCGGCTCGAGGGCGAAGTGAACGAAATTTTTCCGCCAGCTGTGGCGGCCGCACTAAATTAGATCGTGTTTGTTCTCCGTTCGTTAGGCTACGTTTTCTTTTCGTTAGGTATGTTCGCCTTTTCCGCCCACGGTACGGAGCGGGAATTTCGCGGGGCGTGGGTCGCGACGGTTTACAATCTCGACTGGCCATCGAAGCCGGGGCTGGCCCCTGCCACGCAAAAGGCGGAGCTGCGCACACTGCTTGATCGGGCGGCGCAGTTGAAACTCAACGCCATTCTGCTCCAGGTGCGCCCGGCGAGCGACGCACTTTACGCTTCGAAGATGGAGCCGTGGTCGCAATTCCTCGGTGGCAAAGCGGGCGTGTCTCCGGGGTACGATCCGCTCGCATTTGCGATTGCGGAAGCGCACGCACGCGGGCTCGAGCTGCATGCCTGGGTAAATCCGTTTCGCGCCGCCGTCGAGTACGAGCGAGACACTGCCCGCCAATCATGTCGCGAAGAAACATCCGGACTGGGTGCGGCGTTTCGGGAAACAACTCTGGATCGATCCCGGCGAACCGGCCGCGCGCGCCTACGTGAACAAGGTCATCACCGATATCGCCCGGCGTTACGATGTCGATGGTATTCATCTCGACGATTATTTTTATCCTTATCCGCTCAAACCGGGCGACACTTCGTTCCCCGACGACCCGACCTGGCAGCGTTACGGAAGCAAGAGCGGACTGAGCCGGGCCAATTGGCGTCGCGAAAATATCAACGATTTCGTGCGCTCAATGTATCGCGAGGTCAAAGCGGTGAAGCCTCGGGCACGGGTTGGGATCAGTCCCTTCGGAATCTGGCGACCCGGTGTGCCACCGACGATCGAAGCGCAGCTCGACGCCTACGCGCAGCTCTTCGCTGACTCGCGAAAGTGGCTCGCGCAAGGCTGGGTCGATTACCTCGCGCCACAGCTCTACTGGAGCATCGAGCCGGCGAAGCAGAGTTTTCCCGTCCTCCTTAATTGGTGGCGCGCGCAGAGTAACGGCAAACCGGTCTGGCCCGGAATCGCAACCGAGCGAATCGGACCGAAGAGGCCGGCACGCGAAATCATCGAGGAGATTGCTCTCACTCGTCGCGATACTTCATCCCCCGGCCACATCCATTGGAGCATGAAAGCGCTGCTGCGAAACCAGGGCGGAATCGACGATTTGCTCAAGGCTGGCCCATACGCGGAGAAAGCGGAATTGCCGCCAAGGTAGAGTAAGCTTCCTGCTCGCAGCCTAATGAACAGGCAAGCTGGAAGCTTGCGCTACCCTGACCGGAATTGCTCGTGCGCTTGGATCAGTCTCTCGAAGGCCGGCTTTTGCTCCGCCGAAATTTCTGCTGGGAATTTAGCGTGAGAACGATGCCAGCGCCCGATCCATTCCGCAGCGAGAAGCTCATAGCGACGCACAAAGGGCGAACCAAAGGCGGCCGGTGTGAGCGCGATCGTGGTTTCCTCCTTGGTCCCGGCAGGGCGACCCTTCGCGACATAAAAGCCGGCGGCGAGAAGGGCGGCACGGGCCGCAGTCGAATGCGTGTAGGTAAAGATCTCCGTGGCCCGGCCCCGGCAGGCGACAAAGAGCCGCTGAAAGATCTCGATCGTCCATTGTTCGCCGTGTGTCTTGCTCGAGAACATGTCGTAAAAAATCAGGTCGGGCGGGAGCGGTGCCCGTCCGACCGTCTCGAGAAAATCACCTTGAACGAGCTGCCAGCTCAACCCCGGGTAGTGCTTCGATCGCCACTCTCCATTCTCAAGGATGCCGATCGGGCCCGCGTGCCGGAGATAGGGAAACTTATCGTCATGGCGCAGGGCGAGCTTTAAGGAATCGAGATCGTTTTCGAAACTGACGAGGCACAAGGGACGGACGGGACCGAGCTTCGCCTGCTCTTCGTAGCATTGGATCGCCGCCATCGCGTTGGCCGCTGCGCCCAGGCCGACATCCCAAATCACGAGCGGCTCCGCCACGGATGATTGAACACGCTGCGCGAGATTCGATTGCTCGATGTAAAGGCTGCGCGCCTCCTCCATCGGCGGCGTGCGCATGTGCATGATCTCGCCCGAAGTCATCTGCCGGATGCTGGCGAACCCCTCGTGCGCGATATGGACTTCGTACTTCCCTAACGAATTCGATTTTCGGCGGGCGGGCTTCGGACGGCGGATCGGAT
Organism: uncultured Verrucomicrobiae bacterium; assembly: GCA_963776615.1. Taxonomy (GTDB): domain Bacteria; phylum Verrucomicrobiota; class Verrucomicrobiia; order Chthoniobacterales; family UBA10450; genus Palsa-1392. Next base: position 177,109 of record CAVZNJ010000019.1, on the reverse strand, counting down.
ATTCGCGATCCGATTCCTGGAGAACCGCACGCTTCTCCCGGTAGAACTCACCGAAGAGGCCGGCGAGGATGCTCTCTCGGATGTCGCGCATGAGCTGGTGATAAAAATGGATGTTGTGCTTGCCGAGGAGCTGCCAGCCGAGTGTCTCGCTGGTCTTCGTGAGATGATGCAGATAGGCGCGGGAGTAGCGGGAACAGGTCGGGCAGGCGCAGGCGGGATCGAGCGGATCGTTGGAAAATTTGTAAACGCCGCGGCGCATCTGCAGAAACCCGCGCGAGGTGAAAGCGGCGCCGCGTTGCGCGAGCTGCGTCGGCATGATGCAATCGAACATGTCGACCCCGCGATGAACCGCTTCGAGAATGTCGAGCGGCGTGCCGACACCCATGAGATAACGCGGCTTATCGGCCGGCAGAAGCTGGGCGGTGAACTCGCGTGAGATCCTCGCGCTCGCTTCTGCTTTCGCCGACCGCGAGACCGCCGATCGCAAAACCATCAAAAGGCATTTCCGCTAACGTCTCAGCGCTCTCTCGCCGCAATTCCGAGAAAAGCGCGCCCTGCACGATGCCAAAGATCGACTGCGGCGAATCGCCCCGAGCCGCCAGACTCCGAGCCGCCCAGCGATGCGTTAGCTCGAGTGCCGGCCGCGCGCTCGCTTCGTCCGCAGTCGAGGCAATGCATTGATCGAGCGCCATCATGATGTCGCTCCCGATCGCCTTCTGCGTCTCGATGCTCACCTCCGGGCTGAGGAGAATCGTTCGTCCGTCGAGGTAGCTCTGAAAGACCGCGCCCTCCTCGCTCATCGCACGCGAGTGCGGAAGCGAAAAGATTTGGAATCCGCCCGAATCGGTCAGGACGGAGCGGTCCCAACTCATGAAACCATGGATGCCGCCAGTGCGTCGAAAGACTTCCGGGCCCGGCCGCAGGAGTAGATGGTAGGTATTGGCGAGGAGAATCTGCGATCCCGCCTCTTCGAGCGTGCGCGAGAGTTGCGCCTTGACCGTCGCCTTCGTGCCCACCGGCATGAAGACGGGCGTCCGCACTTCGTTATGCAAAGTGCGAAAGGTCCCGGCCCGGGCGGGCGAATCGCCCGCCTCTGCATCGATTCGAAAATTCAAACGCGACGGAGTCAATGGGCGTGCCTTATCAGATTGTCGAGAAACTCCGGATGGTGATTTTCATCCACAGATTGGAAAGCCTGGCCGTCGCTGCGCGTCCGTTGCAGCGCACATTCCGACAGAGAAGCCGGTCGATGAATTTCTCGAATCGGTGTTCATCTGTGAAATCTGTGGACTATTCCAACCGTTTGCTCAGGACCAGGAGCGGCTACGCCTTCTTCTCCTTTTCCAGGATCTTGCGGATGGCCGCCAGCTCCTTGCGATGCGCCTGGTCGGGATGCGGATAAGACATCTTGAAGTCTTTAAGCGTCTCGACGATCGCTTCCGCGATGAGGAGGCGGGCGTTCTTTTTGTCGTCGGCCGGGATTACATACCACGGCGAGTTCCTCGAACTCGTGGCGCGGAGGCATTCCTGATAAGCCACCATATATTGATTCCAGAGTTCCCGTTCGGCGAGGTCGCCGGCGCTGAACTTCCAGTTCTTGTCCGGATTCTCCAGCCGGTCGAGGAAACGCTTTCGCTGTTCCTCCTTTGAAACGTGGAGGAAGAATTTCAAAATCCGTGTGCCGTTCCGCAAAAGGTGACTTTCGAGGTCGTTGATCGAACGGTAACGCTCCTCCCAGATCGTCTCGTGATTGAGCAATTCAGCCGGCAAGTCTTCGCCACGCAGAATGTCGGGATGCACCCGTACAATCAGCACTTCTTCATAATAGGAGCGGTTGAAAATTCCGATCCGCCCACGCTGGGGAAGGCAACGGGTGGTGCGCCAGAGGAAATCGTGCTCCAGCTCGAGGGCGCTCGGGTGCTTGAAACTGTAGACTTCGCAGCCCTGCGGATTGACGCCCGACATGACGTGCTTGATCGCGCTGTCTTTTCCGGCCGCGTCCATTGCCTGGAAAATGAGAAGAAGCGCATAAGTATTGGAGGCGTAGAGCAGGCTCTGCTGTGCGCTCAACTCCTTGACTTGCTGCGCCAGCATCCCGCGATAATGCGACTTGGATTTATAGAGCGGCTTGATGTCGGTCGGGCATTTCTTCAACTGCAATGCGCGACCGGGCGTGACTCTGAAGTCTGATGAGTGCAGTTTCACAGAAGAGCAAATTAACAGGGATTGCTTCCGAGTGAAATGTCGCGCGCTCGGTCCGGTTTGATTTGTCCCGGGCCGGAGAGTTCACGGCGGGCGGGGCAAGTTGCGAATTCCGGTTTAATTTCTTAAGCTTGGTCGCGCGGCGACGGTTCAGACCGAGCGCGGTGATGCCAGACTCAGACTCCAGTCGATACCCCGTGGTGTAACGGTAACACAGCGCCCTTTGGAGGCGTTATTCATGGTTCGAATCCATGCGGGGTAGCGCCTTCTCGCGACGAAGATTGACCAATGAAAGTGGCATTCTGATCGCGCCGCTCTGGCATTACACAGACGTCGTTTCCTTGGAAGGCCTTACGCCACACATAACCCTGATGCAGGTGTGGGTGCCTAAGCGCCAGCAGTCCAGGGCCATGGAGATCGGCTGTTCTCCTGTCCGACCAGCGCACGAGATTCGGGAGCCACGCAAACGTGATCCGTCGGTCGCGCCTCCCGCCACACGCAGCCAGATGCGCGCATGTCGTTTTTCCAGGTTTTTTCCCCAGCTTATGCACCGGCTTGGACGAGAGTGCCTGCTTGGACGACAGCGAACCGTCGCAGGGATTGTCCGGTGTTCAGCAGACGGGCCTCTTCCCAGTTGCTCCAGACTCAAAGAACACGTCACCGAGACGACGGGCCTCGCCTCAGGACAACTGACAATCAACCAACACTAGCCCGTCAATCGCGCCTCAGCCAGGTCGAGGTCGCGCTGGATGCGGCGGAGGGCTTCGTCGTTGATCGCTTGCGAATTTCGGAGTGCGATGATCGTCCGGCGCTCGACTTGCAGGGCGCCGTGCTGGAGGCGTTGGTAGATCGGTGTCGCCACTTCGCCCCCGGGATTTTCAGTGCTCTGTCCACAAGCCTCGAGCTGCGCGACGCGGTCGCAGTACTCGGCCCGCACGCGCGCCATCACTTCTTCGGGAAAATGTTCTTCGAGCGCCTTTTGTTCGATGAAATCAACCGCGGCTTCATTCGCCTTCAATCGGGCCTCGCGCTCTTCGCGATCGATCACGCCGTCGTCTTTCAGGCCGAGTTTGCGAATGAGGACCGGCAGAGTCAGGCCCTGGAAAACGAGCGTCGTGAGGATGACGCAGAAGGTGAGAAACAAAATGTAGCTGCGGCCGGGAAAGGGCTGGCCATTGCCGAGGAGGATGGGGAGCGCGAAGGCGGCCGCGAGCGAGACGACGCCGCGCATTCCTGCCCACGCGACGAGGACGCTGTGTCGCCACGGTGGAATGGGATCGCGCGCACGCATTTTCGGGCTAAGCCAGCGCGGCAAATAGGTGGCTGGAAAAACCCAGGCGATGCGTACCAGCACAACAGTGGCGCTGATGAGAAACCCGTAGGTTGTCAGGCGCGACAACGGTTCGTGGCTCAGGTTGCGCAGGATCCCGGGCAACTGCAGCCCGATCATGATGAAGATGAATCCGTTGAGGAAGAAGGCGACCATCTCCCAGAAAGCGAGCACTTGGAGCCGGGTGCGGGCGGAGAACGCGGTGGAATGCCAACCGAGATACATCCCCGCGGCGACGACGGCGAGCACGCCCGAGACTTCGAGCCGTTCGGCCAGGAGATAAGCGGCGAAAGGTGTGAGGAGCGAGATCGTGATCTGGACCGGTGGATCATCTAGTCGGCTTTGGATCCAGCGCATGATGACGCCGACGAGCAACCCGAGTCCGACCCCGCCCAGGCCCACGAAGACGAAGCGCAGACTGGCTTCGCCTAACGAAAAGGAGCCGGTTACCATCGCCGCGACCGCAAACTGGTAGGCGACGAGCGCGGTGGCATCGTTCACCAGACTTTCGCCGCCGAGGACGGTCTGGATTCGGCTCGGGACGTGCAATCGTTTCAAAATCGCTTCGGCCGCGACCGCGTCGGGCGGCGAGACAATTGCGCCCAAGGCAAACGCGGCCGCCCAAGGCAAACCGGCGATGAAGGAATGCGCCACCCACGCCACCACGGTCATCGTCATGAGAACGAGGCCGATGGCGAGGAACAAAATCGCGCGCAGGTTGCGTCGAAAATCCCGCCAGGAAGTAAAGAGGGCCGCGGGATAGAGGAGCGGCGGGAGGAAAAAGAAGAGGACCAGATTCGGATCAAGCCGGATGACGGGAAGTGTCGGAACGAAACTGAGCGACAACCCGCCAAGGACGAGCAGGACGGGATATGGAATGGCCGACTTTTGCGCGACGATGACGAGCACCGCCATCAGCACAAGCAACAACACGACGGGTTCGGCGTGATGCATGGCGTTTCCGGAACGGACGGCCTAACGCCCAGGCCCCGCGCCATTGGAAGCGCGCGCGCCAGCGCGAGCGCGATTTGCCTCGAGCTGCGGCAGATGCTTTTCCGACCAATGGCAAATAGCTCGAAGGGGTTCGATCAAAGTTCGACCCAGCGGGGTGAGCGCATACTCGACTTTGGGGGGGACGACCGGATGCACTTTACGACTAACAAGTCCGTCGCGCTCCAAGCTGCGCAGGGTCTGGGTGAGCATTTTCTGCGAAATACCGCCGATCTCTCGCTGTAATTCCGCGTAGCGTCGGGTGCCGGTCGCGAGGACGTGAATGATAAGCGCAGTCCATTTGTCGGCGATGCGGCTGAGCACGACTCGCGAGAGACAATGCGCGTTCATGACGGAAGCTTGTTTGGCGCGCTCGGCCATTTGGTTCTTTATCGGATTCTGCAGCGCGCGCAACGGGAGAGTGACAAGCCTGAAGGTTGGTATCCGCCCAAAAGACGGGCACCTGGCGGAGGTCTTCCAGTCGCATTTTTTTCTTGGAAAAAACGAAAGATACCGTCACTCTCCTCGGCGAGCGGTCCCCGCCTCTCGTAAAATCAGCAGCCTGGCTTCGGATTTGCGAATGGTCGTATTTGTGGACGCCGAAACTATGGCTACACGAGAACGAAGATTGTCCCCCAGGTGAAAGTGCTGATCGTGGGAGGAGGCGGGCGCGAACATGCGCTCGCCTGGAAACTGCAGAAATCTCCGCAAGTCGACGCCATTTTCTGCGCGCCAGGCAATGCCGGAACCGAAGCGCTGGGCACGAATGTGCCACTCTCGCCGAACGACTCGCGCGGGCTGGTCGAGTTTGCGCGTAACAACGATATTGGGCTGACGATCGTCGGTCCGGATGATCCGCTCGCCGCTGGCCTGGTCGATGAATTTCAAAAGGAGAACCTCCGCATCTTCGGCCCGGGCAAGTCAGCCGCACGGCTGGAGTCCTCAAAGGTCTTTGCCAAACAACTCATGCGCCGCACTGGCGTGCCCACCGCCATGGCGGGCATTTTCGACGAGAGCAAGAAAGCGTTCCGCTTCGCGGAACAGCTGCATTACCCGGCGGTGATCAAGGCCGACGGCCTCGCGGCCGGCAAAGGCGTAATCATTGCCCCTGACGCCGCGAGTGCAAAGAGCACGATCGAGGACATGATCGACCGCGGGCGTTTCGGCGCGGCCGGCACGCGCGTTTTGATCGAGGAATTTCTTGAAGGCTGGGAATGCTCGCTCCACCTCCTGCTGGCGGGCCAGCAGTACCGGCTGCTCGGCGCTGCCTGCGATCATAAGCGACTGAACGATGGCAACCAGGGACCGAACACGGGTGGGATGGGCGCCTATAGTCCGCCCGTAGCCTGGAATGATGGCCTGACGTTGCAGGTTGAGGAGAAAATCATGCGCCCGCTGCTGCGTGGCTTGCACGACGAAAAGCTGCATTTTTCCGGGCTGCTTTTCCCAGGCCTCATGATTCGAAACGGGGTTCCGCACGTGCTTGAATTCAACTGCCGTTTTGGCGATCCCGAGACGCAGGTCATTCTTCCCCGGCTCAAGGGCGACCTCTTCCCGCTCCTCGAAGCCACGATCGACGGACGAGTCGGTGAATTGAAGATCGAGATGGACGAACGGCCCGCGGTCACCGTCGTGATGGCGTCGACTGGCTATCCGGGCCGCTTCGAGTCCGGGAAGAAAATTTCCGGTCTCGAGGCCTGTGCGCAGATGGCGAACGTGCACGTTTTTCATGCCGGAACCCGGCGGGAGAATGACGAGATCGTGAGCAGCGGAGGACGCGTTTTGGCGGTGACCGCGCTTGGCGACACGGTCGCGGCGGCGCGCGATCTGGCGTACGAGGCGGTCGACAAGATTCACTTCGAAGGCTGCCATTACCGCCACGATATTGCTCTTGCCGCGGTAACGGCTAAGGTCGCTCCGACCGATGCTGCGTCTCGTCCCTAGTGTTTTCCTAACGACTGCACTGTTCTTCGCCGTCTCAGTCGCAGCTCAACCCTCGCCGCACGCGACGCCCTCTCCCTCCCCAATCCAGGCCACGCCAGCTCTCTCTCCCGGAACAGACCCTGTCGATGGGCTCGACGCAGCCGACCTTCGGCGGGCGATTCCCCTTATCCAGGATCACTACGTGAATCCAGGGGCGGTCAGCGGCGCGGAGCTTAATCGCGCCACGCTCGATGGCGTGCTCAGACGCCTCGGCCGCGGCGCCATGCTTCTGCCCGCGCATCCCGCGGTCACGCCGACGCCAGCGCCTTTTTATCGCGAGATCATCGACGGCCACATCGGATATTTGCGGCCGGGAGATTTGAGCCAGTCCCAACTCGGGGAATTCGACACCACTCTGCGCGGTTTTGCCGGAAAGAAGGTCGATGCGATCGTCCTCGATCTGCGCGGTTGCGTCGCGACGAACGACTACGCGGCGGCGGCGGAATTCGCGAATCGTTTTGTGCCGAAGGACAAGCAACTCTTCTCCTTGCGCGGACCTGAGGTTGCCGCGGCACGCGATTTTTCTTCCAAGCAGGACCCGCTCTACTCCGGCTTCAGCATCGTGCTCATCGATGGACAAACCGTTGGCGCGACCGAAGTCTTGGCCGGCATCCTGCGCCATTACGACAAGACGATTCTAATCGGCCAGACGACGGCCGGCCGGGCAGTCGATTACGCTGATCTGCCGCTCCCAAGCCGAAAAATTCTGCGAATCGCGGTCGCAGAGGTGATTTTGCCCGATCAACGCTCGTGTTTTCCCGACGGCATCAAACCCGATCTCGCGGTGGCGCTGCCGCCCGGGGAGAAGCAGGACATTTTTCAACGAAGCCTGACGATAGGCATGGCACCGTTTGTTTTTGAAGCCGACCGGCCGCATTTCAATGAAGCGGCGCTCCTCGCTGGGACCAATCCCGAGATCGATGCCGCCCAGGCGGCCGCGCAGCGGCACGCCCGCGGCGATGAGAAGACCTTTCCGAACGATACGGTTTTGCAGAGGGCGATCGATCTCGTGACTTCGATCGAGGTGTACGAAAAGCAACCCGTCCGGCCGCCTTAACAGCACCGTCCCATGCATCCTCTCGAAGAACGCATCCGGTATCAGTTCCGCGATCCGCAATTGCTGACCGAGGCGCTCACTCATCCGAGCGTGGCGCACGAAAAGCAGCGAAGACATTTCGACAATCAGCGCCTGGAATTTTTGGGAGACGCAGTCTTGCAGCTCGTCGTTTCCGAATATCTCTTCGCCCGCTACAACGAGGCGGGAGAAGGTCGTCTGACGACGCGGCGTTCGCGGCTGGTTTCGCGCGAAGCGCTGAAGGTGCAGGCCGCGCGGCTCGATCTCGGGCGGTACCTCTTTCTGGGTCGCGGCGAGGAAGCGAGCGGGGGTCGGCAGCGCGATTCCACTCTGGGCGATGCCTTCGAGGCTCTCCTCGGCGCGATCTATCTCGACAGCGATCTGGAAACAACCCGGCGTTTCATCCTCGAGGCGATGCGGGAAGACATGGAACGTCTGGAAGAGGAACCGCTGGAGGTAAATCCGAAGGGGCAGCTCCAGGAATTGCTTCAGGCGATTTCGCCGCGCAGTCCGGTTTACGAGTTGCTTGGGCAGGAAGGACGCGAGCATGAAAAGACGTTTACCATACGGGTGGTTTGGGAGAGTCAGGTGCTTGGCGAAGGCAGCGGACGGAGCAAGAAACAGGCGGAGAGCGCCGCCGCCCTCGTCGCGTTGAAAGAGCAGCGCTGGATCAAGACTATCATTCCGACCGTCCCCTGATCGAGCCAAAGCGCGCTCGCTTGTTCCTACCCAGCGTGATTCAGCGCGTGGATTTCGCCTAACGAACTACGCCAGGCGAAATGTTCGCGGATCGCGCGGCTGACGAAGTCCTTGGCCTGGACGATCGCTTCCTCGAGCGAATCTCCCAGCGCTAGACGTGCGATGATGGCCGCCGAGTAGGTACACCCGGTGCCGTGCGTCGAAACCCCGGTGACGAAGGAGCCCGAAAATTCCGCGACCTTTGTGCCGTCGCAGAGCAAATCAATCGCGCGCTCGCCGCCCAGATGACCGCCCTTTATCAAAAACGGCGTCTTAAATTTCCGCGCCAGCTCCTCGCCCACCGCGCGCATGTCCTCCAGGTTGCGCACCGAGTGCCCGGTCAGGGCGGATGCTTCCGCCATGTTCGGGGTGACGAGAGTGGCGCGCGGAAAGAGGCGCGTGCAATAGAGGTCTACCGCTTCCGGCTGCAGCAGGACGTCGCCGCTTGTCGCCTCCATGACCGGATCAACAACGAGCGGAATTTCTCTTGCCGATGCCTCGAGAACGTCGGCAACGGTTTCGACAGTCTCAGCCGAGCAAAGCAAGCCAGTCTTGATCGCTCGCACCGGAAAATTTGCGAGGCACAACTCGACCTGTTCGCGCACAATCCGCGCGTCAATCGCGTCGATCCGCGAAACTTTTCCCGGTACCTCCGTGACCACGCAGGTCACGACGGTGAGGCCGAAAACGCCGAGCGCGCTGAACGTTTTTAGATCGGCCTGGAGTCCCGCCCCCGCGCTGCAATCGGAGCCGGCGATGGTAAGAACGACAGGCTGTGTTCCCATGGCGGATTCGAGAATTGGGAATCGCTTACATCGTGGATCGGCCCCGATTTACGATTCACGAGTCTCGATTCACGGACCTACGCCCCGTCGCTGCCGATGGCCTCGACCGGGCAACCTTCCATCGCCTCCTTGCAGAGGGCTTCCTCCTCGGGCGATTCGGGTTGCTTGTAGACGAAGGAATGGCCGCCGTCGTCATTCCGCTTGAAGTTGGCCGGCGCGGTTTCCCGGCAAAGATCGCAGTCGATGCACTGATCATCGACGTAGAATTTCCCCTCGACGTTCTCGGAATATTTATTTGCGACATCAGCCATAAAGCATCTTTGGGGGCAAGTTTGGCCTCGAAAGTAGGAAGATTCACCGTCCACGCAATCGGATTTTCGGTTGACGCCTTGCAGCCCAACCGCCACATAACCCGCAGCCGAACCTTCCCTGTCGAAGCTCATTTTACTGATGAAAGACGAAGCTCGTCGCGCACTCCTTTCTTTTCTGATCGAGATGGTCGTCTACGGCTTTCTCATTGCCGGCTACTTCCTGCTCGTTCTGCACTTGCTTGGTCCATTGCTGGCGCGAATCGAGAAGGAACACATTCGCTCTTACGCGCTCCTTTGCGTGGCGCTTGTCCTGGGTCAGTCGATTATCCTTGAGTCCATCACGACTTTCCTCCTTCGCCTGTTGCGCGGTCGCTCCGAATGATCGCAATGTTTTTTCCGATCTCCGGCACGGAGATCAACCCCATCGCTCTCGCAGTGCTCGGGTTTTTTATTGGGCTGATGGGCGGCTTCTTTGGTGTTGGCGGAAGTTTTATCGCAGGCCCGGCCCTGCGTGCTCTTGGGCTGAATTGGAATTTCGCGGTTGGGACGGACCTGGCACACATCGTCGGGACCTCGGTGGTGGCCGCAAAGCGCCACCGGGCCCTCGGCAATGTTGATCTCCGACTCGGCCTCATCATGGCGGTCGGAACAATCGGTGGTGCGGAGGTTGGGGCGCAGCTCATCCAAATGTTGAAGCGAGCGGGGAACGTCAACTTCGTCGTCAGCGTGGTTTCGATCGTAGTTTACTCCGGTGTTTCCATTTTCATGATCTGTGAAACCGGCCTGACGATGCGCGCGCAACGCAAAGGCAGGCGTTCCGGAGAGGCGAAAAAATCTGTCAAAGAGGATGCGACCGCTTTTGGTCATGTCACGAGCTGGATCCACCGGTTCAAGCTCTGGCCGATGATTTCTCTGCCGGTCTCGGGCATCAAATCAATCTCGCTTTGGACGATTCTGACGGTCTCCTTCATCGGCGGAGTTTTCAGCGGCTTCCTCGGCGGCGGCGCGGGCTATATCCGGATGCCCATGATGGTCTATGTGCTGGGCGTGCCGACTCATCTCGCAGTTGGGACGGACCTCTTTGAGATTATTATTTCGGCCAGCTACGGGACCTTCAGCCACGCACTCAAAGGCAATGTCGATATCTTGATCGCGCTCGTCATGCAGACCGGCGCCGCCATCGGCGCCCAAATCGGCGCCATCTCGACGCAATATTTCCCGGGTCCCAAAATCAGGCTCGCCTTCGTGCCGCTTCCACTCATCGGGGTGGGCCTTGTGCTTTACACCTTGCTCACCGGACACAAACTTTAAGGCACGCCATGCGCATCCTCATTTGCAGCGATGGAATGGATCCGGCCGATAAGCCGACACGGCTCGGCGGCCTGATCGCCGGTCCGTGTCACTCGAAGACCACGCTGCTTGGCATTGTGGAAGATTCCGGCGACGAAGAGCCCCTCCGCCGCGCGCTCGAAAACGAAGCAGCCATGCTCAACAAACTGGAGGTTTTTCCAGACATTGTGGTCCGTTCCGGCGAGCCCATCCGCCAAATCCTGGCTGAGACGACCGCGAACGAATATGACCTCGCCATTATCGGGGCGCGCCGTAAGGGGGATGGCGGATTATATTGGCGACCTGAGAAAACCTACGAGGTGATCAAGGCGGTTCCACCACCGGTTCTGGTCGCGATCGGCGCCTGTGAGAGCGTCCGGCGCCTTTTGGTCTGCACCGGCGGGAAAAAATACATCGACGACGCCGTGCAGCTGGCGGGCGAAATCGCGAAGTGCGTCGGGGCTACCATTACTCTTCTGCACGTCATGGCGGAACCGCCCGCGATCTATGCCGATCTCGTCCGGCTTGAGGAGGACGTGGACCGCCTGCTCGCCTCGGATTCCGAGCTCGGCCGCAACTTGCGCGGACAAAAGGAGAACCTGGAAAAAATGGGACTGACAGTAGAAGTGCGCATCCGTCATGGACTGGCGCTCGATCAAATCTTCGCTGAAGTGCGCGATGGAGAAAACGACCTAATTGTAACTGGGACCTCACAGGCGAGGGGCCCCCTCCGGCATTACATCATGGGGGATTTGACCCGCGGGATTCTGAACCGCGCTGAGTGCCCGGTGCTGGTGGCGCGGGCGGGTAGGATCGTCGATTACGAGGATGCCGAGGGAGGCTTCTTCCACCGGCTCCTGCACGGTTTCGGCGCGGGCAAAGCAGCCTAACGAATAGAGTCTGTCCGCGGGGAGCGCGGCTTGCATGCCAAACTGCTGCCATTATGCTGCGCGAGCCCGCATATGAATCCAAAACCTTCTCGAATTTTCGTCCTCGTTAGGCTCGGGCTCGCTTTTTGTCCTCGCCCTTTTTCTCCTGCCCGCCTGCTCGAAAAAGCAGGGTGAACAGACTGCCGGGAGCACTGGCGATTACGTCACCGGCACGCCGTTGCCAGAACGGCAGGAAGGCACTTCGTTCTTGAGCGGGAACGTCGATCGCCAGCAATTTCAGCCGATTTATTTCGACTTCGACAGCCAGACCATCCGTAGCGCCGAGAACGGCAAGATTCAACAAATCGCCAGCTTCCTGCGGCAGAGCAACAGCCGGATCATCATCGCCGGCTTCACCGACGAACGCGGCACACCGGAATACAATCGCGGCCTGGGCGAACGCCGCGCTGAATCCGTCCGCGAAGCCCTCATCGCGCTCGGAGCCAACGCACAAAAAATCCAGACCGTGAGCTTTGGCGCCGAAATGCCGGCTGACCCCGCATCGAATGAAGCAGCCTGGGCGAAAAATCGCCGCGCCGAGATTGGCGTTGTGAAATAACGGCGCGGCGGCTCCAGCAAAGCCTGCTCAGGGTCTGGCATCATGCCGCGTCCCACGCTCTCCGCGTCCGCCGCCCGTGGCTGGATCGCGCACCTCTGGCGCGAATGGCTTTTGGAACTGCACCGGCCGATCCGTCCGGCTTTCGCCCGACCGCAGCCTAACGAATGGCCGGGCGATCGATTGACCGCCGCCTGGCTGGGTCACGCGACCGTGCTATTGAACTTTTTTGGCGTTACCATCCTGACCGATCCGGTCCTCCTCCGCCGGATCGGGATCCCGCTTCCCTTCACCGCCATCGGTCCAAAACGGCTCACACAACCAGCGCTAAAAGTGGAGGAGTTGCCGCCGATTGATCTTATCCTGCTCTCGCACGCGCACTTTGATCACATCGACTGGCGTACCTTGCGCCGGTTCGATGGCCATACCCGGGTCGTGACCGCACCGCGTACGCGCGATTTGCTGGGCTGGACGCGCCTGCGCGAAATCACCGAGCTTCGCTGGGGCGAGGAGAAAGAGATTCAGTTTGCTGCCGGACCGCTTCTCATCAGGGCGTTTCCGGTCCGGCATTGGGGTGCGCGACTTCAGACCGACAATTATCGCGGTTACAACGGCTATGTGCTGGAACGCCACGGGTATCGGGTCATCTTTGCCGGCGACACTGCCCTAACGAACAGCTTTGCCGACCTGCGCGACGATCGGCCCTATGACATCGCCATCATGGGAATCGGGGCCTACCAACCGTGGATCCGCTCCCACTGCAATCCGGAAGAGGCGATCGCGATGGCGAACGACGCCGGGGCGCGCCTCATTATGCCGGTCCATCATCAAACCTTTAAGCTCAGCTTCGAGCCCTTCCGCGAGCCGATCGAGCGTTTCACTGCTGCGCTCCAAAACGAGCAAGGGCGAATTGCGTTGCGCGAGATTGGTCAGACCTTCGTCCTGCCGGCCTGACGAAATAAATCGCCGGCGTTTAAACGACTCAAGATCATGCACGCGGTTGTCATCAATTCCTTTGGCGGAGTCGAGGGAATCGCCTGGCAGGAAGTAGAAACACCGCCGTCGCCGACCGCTGATCAGGTGCGCGTGCGGGTGCGAGCGGCCGGGTTGAACCGCGCCGACATTATGCAGCGCGCGGGAAAATATCCCGCGCCGCCCGGCTATCCACCCGACATCCCGGGGCTCGAGTTTGCCGGCGAAGTGGAAGCGCTGGGAGAGTCAGCCCACGGTTGGAAATTGGGCGACCGCGTCTTTGGGATCACGGCCGGCGGCGGCCAGGCGGAATTTGTCGTCGTACCAGAAACCAATCTCGCACGCGTTCCGGCGGAGCTTGACTGGACGCAGGCCGCGGCAATGCCGGAGGTTTTCATCACAGCGCACGACGCTCTCTTTACCCGGGCCGGGCTGCAAAGGGGCGAGAGCGTCTTGATTCATGCCGCCGCGTCCGGCGTCGGGACGGCAGCGGTGCAGCTCTCACGTATCGGAGGGGCGACGGTTTATGGGACTTCGCGCACCGCGGACAAGCTCGCGCAGGTGCGGGCTCTGGGACTCGACGAAAGCATTATCGTCCGCGATTCACCGGGGGACTTTGTCGAGCGCGTGCACGAACTAACTAACGGCGCCGGAGTCGACGTCATTATCGATCTCGTCGGCGGCGCTTATTTCCCGTTGAACCTCGAGGCGCTTGCCGAGCGCGGGCGCCTGATCTGTGTCAGCACCGCTGCGGGCCGGAAATCGGAAATCGACCTCGGTCTCGTTCTGCGCAAGCGAGCGACCATCATAGGCACAATCTTGCGGGCGCGGACGATCGAGGAGAAAGCGGAAGCCGTCAGCCTTTTTGCCGCGCACGTCCTTCCGTTGGTTTCGCGTGGTATCATCCGGCCGATTATCGACCGGGTTTATTCTCCCATAGAAATCCGCGCCGCCCACGAACACCTCGAATCGAACCGCAGCGTCGGAAAGGTCGTCCTCAATTTTGCCGTGTAGGGGCGGGTGCCTGCTCGCGAAGACTTTCGGAGTGCCGCCAGCACGGAGCATCGTTTCGCGCACCTGGAAATGCGGGCAGCAGCCCCGCCCCGCGGCGGCTGCTACAGCAAATCGCGGCCAGGGCGTGGTACCGTTGCTGCTTTCTAGTAATTATGGCGAAGTTTCTGAACACCAGCGCAGCGAACTACTATCTCGAGGAGATCATTCGGCTCGCGCACGACCGGCTCATTCTCATCACGCCGGTCCTGAGGCTAAACGACCGCGTTAAAGAGCTTCTGGAAGACAAGAATCAGCGGAAGATCGACGTCCACGTCGCTTACGAAAAAAACGAGCTTCTCCCGGAAGAGGTAAACTGGCTGCGGGCACTCTCCTTCATTCGCACCAGCTTCTGCCGCAACCTCCATGCGAAATGCTACCTCAACGAGCAGTTCTGCATCGTGAGCAGCCTGAACCTGCACGAACTGAGTCACGCCAAGAGCAACGAGATCGGCGTCCTGGTTTCACGGGACGAAGACGAGGAGCTTTTCCGGCATCTCTTCGATGAAGCGGACCGGATAATCCGGATCAGCGATGAAGTGCGGATGAGTTTCGAAAAGGTGCGACGTATCAGCGAAGAGAACGCGCCTAACGGCGCGGAGGAACAGGAAAGCGTTGGCAAACTGAGCACCTCGCGCCTGGCCAAGAAGCTCGGCCTCAAGACCCAGGAACTAACCAATCACCTCGTCCATCTCGGCGCAATCGAGATCAGCGACGGACAGAAACAGATTACGCCGCTCGGTCGTCGGCTTGGCGGCGAGCTGCGGGTCAGCGCGCGTTTCGGCCCGTATTTTCTCTGGCCGGAAGCCCTGCCCCTGGCGAAAGCCTAACGGAGGGACGTGCTTCTGCATGTCCGGGATCTTTCCCCCGCCATTTCGCTCACCTGAATGGACGCGCGGAAGCGCGTCCCTCCGATCAACCTTCCGCTGATTCGGGGACCGCCTTCTCCGCGGCCTGGAAACCGATCTTCGAATGCGTCCCGTCGCAGAACGGCTTCTCGGTCGAGGCGCCGCAGCGGCAAAGCGCCATCCGTTTTTCGACCGGGTAGCGATTGCCATCAGCGTCTTTCAGTTCCACTTCGCCCTTCACAATATAAGGGCCGTTCTTGATGATCTCGATTGTCACGTCCGCCATGAAAGCAACTTCGCATTCGCGAGCGAAAAAGAAACTGCCACGAGAGAGCTGTAGCCGGCGGCGCCGTTTTGTCCTTCCGGAAAACGGCATCGTCTCGCCGAATTGCCCGCCCGGATTTAACTTCCGACTTCATGCCTGCCAAATCCGAGCCGCCAGTCATCCGATTACGCGACGTCGAAACGGACGACCTGCCGCTCTTTTTCGAAAACCGGCGCGATCCGGTGGCCGTTGCGATGGTCGCCTACCATTCGCGCGACCGGGCCAAGGTCCCGACCGACGAAACGATCCTGAAACGGACAATCGTGCTAGCAACCGCGGCCTCTGCGGATTCCCCCGGGCAGGATCAAGTCGCCGGGAACATCAACAGTTGGACCTCGTACGGGAAGCGGGAAGTCGACTACTGACTCGACCGCGCCTTTTGGGGCCGCGGCGTCGCGGCCGCAGCGCTCGCCGCCTTCCTCCGCCTCGAGCAGACCCGGCCGCTCTACGCCAGTGCGGCGAAGCACAACGCCGCCTCGCTCCGTGTCCTGCAAAAATGCGGCTTCACGATCTCCCGCTCCGCGGACGAGCCATCCCAACGGCACCGACGCCCCGCGCATTCTTCTGACGCTTACTACTGCCGCGCCGTAAATTTGCGCACAGACGGGTCTGACTCGCTACAGCGCGAGACAAAGCACGTCAGTTGCCTGGTTGTCCATACTCATCTTAGCCAGTGGATTTTCTTCAATTCCCTCTCAAGGGCTTTGAATTCTGAATCGCCGGTCATCAATTCTGCATTTTGGGTCTTGGCCAACGCCGCGGCGAAACAGTCCGCGTAAGACATCTTCTTGATCGCTTTGAAAATCGCGGCCTGTCGAATCAATTCCAGATCGCGCACGTCCACCGGCACAAGCTCCACCGGCATTCCAGCAATCTCGTGCGATTTCGAGTCCGCAATTTCCTGCGATGCCCCGCGCATAATCGAATAGTAAATCTCGCCCCAATTGACGACGCTCATGAGCAATCGGGGATTTCCCTTTTCCGCTTTCAGCAAAATCTTTTCGACTTCCTCCGCGCCGGGTTCGTCGTTGAACAAGACCATCAGCGCGTGGGCATCCAAAACCATCGTGGCCATGATTACAGTTCTCGTTCGCGCTTCCGCTCCGACATGAAGACCTCCATGGCCTTTGTCCCCTTCAATGAACCTCGCAGACGACGGTAATGCTGCGCCGTCAGCGGCTTCAGTACGATATGGTCGTTGTGCTTGTAAACGACGGCTCGCGTCCCTTCGTTGATTTCAAAATCCTTGCGCAGCCAGCTTGGGATCACGACCTGCCCCTTCACCGTGAATGACACGGTGTCAGTTTTTTGTGTTGAACTCATGATGAGTAATACTACTACTCGCCAAAAGGTAAGTCAACAAGATTATTGTAGGAATTGTTAAATAAATACCTACCTCTGTAGTTGACCGGCAACTTCGCCTGAAGACGTCGACCTTTCGGGCGCGGTGAGCCGCGGTAGCATTGACCCAAGATGATCGTGCACCTCGTCGACGGCACCTACGAGCTCTTCCGGCACTTCTACGGCTTGCGGCGGTTTACCAAAGGCAAGGACCGCCCTTACGGCGCGGTCGTCGGCGTGCTGCAGACCGTTCTCCAGATAATCGAAACCGAGAACGGCGCCACGTATCTCGGCGTCGCCACCGACCACGTGATCGAGTCGTTTCGCAATCGGCTTTGGCCGGACTACAAGACCGGCGCCGGCATCGAGCCCGCGCTGCGCGCGCAGTTCCATCCCCTCGAGGAGTCGCTGGCGGCGATGGGCGTTGTCGTCTGGCCGATGATCGAGCTCGAAGCCGATGATGCGCTCGCTTCGGTCGCGCATCTCGCGGCGAAGGACAAGAAGGTCGAGAAAGTCGCCATCTGGACGCCCGATAAAGATCTGGCGCAATGCGTGCGCGGCACGCGCGTGGTGCAGATCGATGGCCGGCGCAAAATCATTCGCGATGCCGTCGGGATCCGCGAGAAGTTCGGCGTCGATCCGCCTCTTATTCCGGATTTGCTCGCGCTGGTGGGCGATGCGGCCGACGGCTACCCCGGCATTCCCGGGATCGGCGCCAGGACCGCGACCACGCTTTTGAACCGCCATGGCCCGATCGAAAAATTCCCGGCAAACGTTCTCGGTGAACGGCGCAATCTCGCATTGCTCTTCAAGAATCTCGCGACCCTGCGCACGGATGCGCCGCTCTTTAAGAAGGTCGAGACGCTGCGGTGGCGCGGTCCGACACCGGTCTTCGCGGCCTGGGCGGAGCGGATGGAAGCACCGCGGCTGCTCGAGCGTTGCGAAAAGGCTGCGGGGGCGGTGACGATGCGCTATTAGCGCCGGGACCAAACTTCAAAACGCTAACGGTTTGAAAAGCTAAAGCGTAGCGCCTGGTGCAGGCGCGGCGGAAGCTTGGGCAGGTGGCGGCGCTCGATCAGGAAGGTGATGATGCCGGCCAGCTCCTTGAAGATGTAATTCCGGTTGACCGCGCCTTGCAGATATTGCTCGCCGCTGCTCCCGCCGGTGCCGACCCGGGTGCCGATCATGCGCCGGACCATTTGCAGGTGGCGATAGCGGAAGTTGCCCAATTGTTCGTCGATCTCGATGAGTGAGTTGAGCAACCCAAACGGGAGACGGAAAAGCGGCTCGTCGCGGTAGAGCATGATGAAAAGCGCGGCCCGCAAAGCGGTCGGGCGAAACGGACCCCAGCCCGCCTTGAAAAAGATGTCGTCGAACTTGCCGAGCAGGTCGACTTTGTCGTCCCGGTCGGAGAGACTTTGCTCGTAGAGTGCGCGGTAGCGAGTCCAGAATGGTGACCGGCCGTTCGTTAGGTCTCCGTCCGGCACTTCCTCCCAGTCGCGCCAGAATTCGTCGTTGAAGAACGGCATCCGTTCGAGCCAATTCTCGACCATTTGCAGCAGGCTCGGTTTTGCTTCGAACTCCTCGATCTCGGCGAAATCCTTTTCGTCAAAACCGCCAAACTGGGTGTGCTTGTAATAATCGGGCCGGAAACGGTTTTCCATCTGCAGGCCTAACGACGCCTCGATTTTGCGGAATTGTTTGCTCTGAAATCCGGAGGCGCCATGAAGCAGCTCACGGAACTCAAGAAAGTCGAGCGGCGTCATCGTCTCGAGGACGTCGACCTGGTGATTGAGCAGCTTCCAAATCTCGACCACGCGCTTGAGGCGATGCACGACCACGCTCATATCGGGGCCGTCGTCGTCGGCCGCCGGTTTGCTCAGCACTTCGCCGCAGGCGGTGATCTCGTGCAGGATCTGTTTGAACCAAAGCTCGTAGGCCTGGTGGATGATGATGAAAAGCATCTCATCGTGCGCGATCAGCTTGCCCTCGTGCAGGCTGAGTGGTTTCTGCAGCTCAAGAAGGCGCTCAATCCCGAGGTAGTCGCCGTAATACTGCGTCGGGCGTTCGTGATTGATGGGGCATTCCATCGCGGGAGTCTCGCGTATCGCGCGGGGCAGAGTCAATGCGGCTGTGCTCCAAGTTGCGCTTCTGCTTCAGTCGTCCATTTTCGAAGGAATGAGAGATTGTTGCCGTGGTTGAGCCGCTCCCCGACTCCGGGTTGACGGCTACCTCGCACAGCGGAGCACGCGCCAAAAAAGGTCCCGCTTTCGCCACTGAGTTTCTGGTTGCTCTCCATCCTGATCGGTCTCGTCGGTGGATGCGGTGCGGTCGTCTTTCGCGGGATGATCGGGTTCTTTCACAATCTCTTTTTCCTCGGGAGAACTCTCTGTTTTCTACGACGCCAGCGTCCATACGCCGCCGAGCCCCTGGGGCGCGCTGATCATTTTTGGGCCGGTGATCGGCGCGATCGGCGTGACCTGGCTGGTGAAAACGTTTGCCCCGGAAGCGCGCGGCCACGGCGTGCCCGAGGTGATGGATGCAATCTATTATAACAAGAGCATCATTCGGCCGGTCGTGTCGGTGGTGAAGGCGCTCGCCTCCGCCCTTTCGATCGGGAGCGGCGGATCGGTCGGACGCGAAGGACCGATCATTCAAATCGGCTCGGCCTTCGGCTCGACGGTTGGTCAATGGCTGCGCATTCCCGCCTGGCAGGCGAACATTCAATACATGAAACCGGCCCGCGAATGATCGCGCTGGCATCGTTAGGCTGGAGGCCGACATGACCCTGCCGGAGCTGGCGATTGTCCTGCCTGCCTATCCGGAGGACGCCTGTTTCGTGGTAACGAACGAAAAAAAATCACCGGTGTCATCACCTTCACGGCCGCGCTCAAGGCTGTCCGGAAGCCGCGGCAGGACACGACGGTTGCGGAGATCGCGTCACAGGGCACGCGGTAATCAGCGCGGACACGTCTGTCTTCGAGATCCTGACCCAAGATGCGGCTCGACGGCACGGAGGTCTTCCTCATGGCGCCGGGGCAGCGCGACAATCCCGCGGACGGGTTGCAGCGCTGGATTTCGAAGGAGCTGATTGCGGAATCGTTGATCGACGCGATCGAGCTCTTTACCGAATAGCTAACGAAAAACGACGGACCCGAAGGAGTCTCGCTCTGTCAACTTTGTTCAAGGGGCGGAGCAGTCGTGGTTAGGCCCTAACGACGTCGCCGGCCAAAGGAATAACCGCGATGGGTGCGTCCGCCGCCGATCGCCCGTTTCCCGCCACTGGCCGATTCCGGCTCGAAGAGGACGGTGTAGATGTAGGGGAAGTTTTCCAGCTTAAGACGCGGGATTTTTTGCCCAATAAAGCGTTCGATCGCATGGAGCGCGGGCAGCTCTTCGCCGTTCACGAGCGTGAAGGCGTCGCCGACGTTTTGCGCGCGGCCGGTCCGGCCGATGCGATGCACGTAATCCTCCGGGTGCTCCGGCACATCATAATTGATGACGTGGCTCACACCCGCGATGTCGAGACCACGCGCCGCGATATCGGTCGCGACCATTACTTCGTATTTGCCGCTCTTGAATCCCTCCAGCGCCTCAATCCGCTCCCTTTGCGTGCGGTTGGAATGCAACACCGCGACTGCGTGTTTCCCGACCTTCAACTGATGGGCGATGCGATCAGCCCCATGTTTGGTTCGGCAAAAAATGAGCGCGCTGTCGTAATTGGTGCGCTCGAGCAACGACATGAGGAGGTCAAATTTTTGCTCCGCCGCGACCGGATAGACGGCGTGAGTCACGGTCTCTGCCGGGGAGCGCCACGCTCCGATCTCAACCGTCTCCGGCTCGTGCAGGACGCTCGCTGCCAGCCGCTCGATCTCTGGCGGAAGGGTGGCGGAGAAAAGCAAGGTTTGGCGATCGGTGGAGACCTGCCTGACGATCCGGCGAACATCGGGGAGGAATCCCATGTCGAGCATGCGATCGACTTCATCGAGGACGAGAATCTTCACGTCGCGGCAGTTCATCGTGCCCTGCTGGAGGTGATCGAGCAGCCGCCCCGGTGTGGCGACGACGACGTCCATCCCGTGTTTCAGATCTTCACGCTGCTTCCCGTAGCCGACGCCTCCATGAATCACGGTCACTCTGATGTCGGTGAAACGCCCGTAGTCGCGAAAGGCGGTCTCAACCTGCGCAGCGAGCTCGCGGGTCGGCTCGAGCACGAGGCAACGGAAACCGCCGTGTTCCGCGAGCAAGGTTAGGATCGGCAGCGCGAAGGCGGCGGTCTTGCCGGTACCCGTTTGCGCGGTGCCGACGAGATCTTTGCCGGATAAAATGATTGGAAATGCGCGGAGTTGAATCGGCGTTGGCTCAGCAAAGCCCATCGCCTGGGTGCCCCGCACGACTTCCGGGGAAAGCCCGAAGTTGTTGAAAGACACAGAATCTAACCTAACGCCTCGCGCGAAGGACGCAAAGGTTCTCCACGAGATTTGCTTATCCACTTTGGTGTCCACTGCGACCTTTGTGCAAGAATATCGGTGTGCCGCCGCTTCGCATCTTTGTCCTGGCTGATACGCATGATCACCTCCCAGAAAATCTCGAAGCGCTGGCCGAAGGCGCGGATGAAATCTGGCATCTCGGCGACGTCTGCGCGCCTGGATTAGTCGTTAGGCTGGAAAGTATCGGGCCGCCGGTCACGCTTGTGCGCGGGAACTGCGATGCCAATTTCGAATGGCCGCTGGTGGTCGATTTGAAACGCAACGGCGTCCGCTTCCGTCTCGTGCATATCCCGCCCTCGCGCCTGCCCGAAAACATTGACGTGCTCTTGCACGCTCACACTCACGTGCCGCGCAACGAGCGCAAAGGCGGCGTGCTTTTTCTCAACCCCGGCTGCGTGACCCGACCGAACCGCGGTGCGCCGCCGAGCGTCGCGACCCTCGCGATCGGCGCCGACGGTGAAATAAGTTGGCGCCTAACGAGTCTACGCTCGTTGTAACGGCGACAACGTTAGCTTTGCAGCAGCGCGGCCATTTGCTGTGCGCGCGCTTTGCCGATTTTGGCAAAGGTGACCGGCTCGTGACTGAGTTGCCAAATCGACGCGGTCGTGGCGATGACGAGCAGCAGGTAAACGATGCCTTCGATCAACCCGCGTTCTTTTTCTTCCGACCGAACGAGCAGTTGATAGGTACTTTCGCGGTGAATTGGACTGGCTTGGACTGGTGTGATCATGGTGTGTGTCCTTTCTTGAACACCACCTAGTAATGCAATCGCCGTGCCATTGTCTCCAGCGCTGCGTAATTCTCAGGAAACAACACTGTTATGAACCAACAGACCAAACCTTGCGTCATCGACCATGTCACGGAGCCGGGATACCTCCGTGCCAAAAGCGGGACGATGCGGGGTGTATCGGAGACTTACTCTTCCGCGTCGGCTTTTTTGTCGTTAGGCTCGCTCTTCTTGCCTTTGCCTGCCGGCTTCGATTCGATCTCACCCTTGGCGGCTTTGCGCTTCTTGCCTTTTTCGACCGGAGCCGTTTCCTCGACTACCTCGGCGGCGTCGACCCACTCGAGAAATGCGATTGGGGCCGCGTCGCTTTTGCGCTGGCCGAGCCTGATGATGCGCGTGTAACCGCCCTTGCGATCGGCGCTGCGCGGGGCGATGTCGTCGAACAGTTTCTTCACCGCGTCTTTCTGCCGCAAAACGGAGAGCGCGGTGCGACGCGCGTGAAGCGAGCCATTCTTGCCGAGCGTCACCATCTTTTCCGCCAGCGGCCGGACGGCCTTGGCCTTGGCCAGGGTGGTCTTGATCCGCTGATGCTCGATCAAGCTGCAAACCTGATTCGCGAGCAGCGCTTTGCGGTGTTCCGCGGTGCGGCCCAGTTTGACGGTCTTCTTTTGATGTCTCATGGCTGGTTCTTCCGGCGGATTTCTGCCTGACGACTACTCTTCCTCGACCCCGTTCGCGCCATCGGCGGCGAGCGGGATGTCGACCAGGCCCGGATCGAACTTCATGCCCAGACCCAGACCGAGCTGCTGCAGCTTGTCCTTGATCTCGTTGAGCGATTTCTTGCCGAAGTTGCGATACTTGAGCATCTCCGCCTCGGTCTTCTGCGCGAGCTGGCCGACGGTGGTGATGTTGGCGTTGTTCAGGCAATTCGCCGCGCGCACGCTGAGCTCGATCTCGTTCACGCTCATGTTGAGCAGCTTCTTCAGCTTGATGTTTTCCTCGCTTACGCCGGCCGGCGTTTCGTCGAACTCGATCACGTCTTCGTTGAAGTTGACGAAGACATCGAGGTGATGGCGTAGAATCGCGGAGGCCTGGAGCAGCGCGTCGTCCGGCGTGAGGCGGCCGTCGGTCCAGACTTCGAGGATGAGCTTGTCGTAGTCGGTGCGCTGGCCGACGCGGGTGTTTTCGACCGCGTATTTCACCCGGGTGACGGGTGAAAAAATCGAGTCGATCGGGATGAGGCCGATCGGCTGGTCAGGGCGTTTGTTTTCGTCGCCGGTGGCGAAACCGCGGCCGACGCGGACTTCGAGTTCGGCTTCGAACTTGTGCTTCTTGTCGAGCGTGCAGATGACCTGCTTTGGATTGAGCACTTCGTAGCCTTGGACAAGTTGGATGTCGCCGGCGGTCACTTCGCCTTCCTTGTTCACGCTGAGCGCAGAGCTTGCGCGCTTCGTGATCGGACGCCTTGAACTTGATCCGCTTCAGGTTGAGCACGATGTCGGTCACGTCCTCGACCACGCCGGGGAGCGTGCCGAATTCATGCTGGGCGCCGGTGATTTTGACCGCGGTAATGGCGGCGCCTTCGAGCGAGGAGAGCAGGACGCGGCGGAGGGAATTTCCGACCGTGTGGCCGTAGCCGGCTTCAAAGGGCTCGGCGACGAATTTTGCGTAAGTGTCTGTGGCGGAAGTCTCGTCCTTGACGAGGGTCTTCGGCATTTCAAAACGACCGTAACGAACTGGCATAGGAATAGGGATGAATGAAGAATTACGAATTAAGAAAAGTGGAGGCCTGGCGGCGCTTCATCCTTCTGGCTTCTTACTTCTTCCTTCCAATGCGCCGGGTTTCCCCTGGCGAGCGTGGTTTCGCGTCCAGCGACGGAAACCCAGGGACCAACGGCGCAACGTTTAAAAACTCGCTGCGGGACGGGGAATGAACACCATCGCGCGCGCTTTGCAAGTGCGGCACGCCCGGAGTTACTGCCCTTCCTCGACGGCGTTTGGCAACTCGTTACAATCGTCAGGCCGGCGAGGGAAATGTTGGCCCAGCAGATCGCCCGTTTGCTTGATCGCGTGGACCACGGCGTCGGTGAAGTTCTCCGCCTTGAAATGTGCCTGCATGGCTTTGACCAGCTGCTGCCAGAATTGGTCGCCGCAACGCTCGTGAATGCCGGCGTCACCGATGACGGCAAACTTTTGCGAGCGCGGCGCGACAAAGATGAGAATGGCGTTTCGCTCCCTCGTGGCCGTCATGCCGAGTTTCTCAAATTGTTGGCGCGCTGCCGGAATCGGATCGGCAATCTCTCCGCGTTGAATGTAGACGCGGATCTCGCCGGAAGTCTTTTTCTCGGCGGCGGCGATTGCGTTTACGATCTGCTGGTGTTCCAGCTTTTCGACGAATTCCTTCGTGCGCATACGCCTTTACCAACTCGAGCCGGCACCTCCGCCACCGAAGCCGCCGCCGCCGCCGCCAAAACCGCTGAAGCCGCCACCTCCACCACCGCTTCCGCCCGACCATCCCCCGCCGCCAAATCCGCCGATGTAGGGACCGCCCCACCCGCTGTATCCGTAACCGCGCCGCGCTGCGCGTCGGGCCCGCGACATCATGATGAAAATCAAAATCAGGACGAGAATGATCACCCAGAACGGGATCGCGGTCCCGTGATTGTCCTCTTCCTGATGGGTCCGCCCCGTCCCCTTGTATTCGCCGCGCACCGCCTGCATCATCGCAGTCACGCCAGCTTGCAAGCCGCCGGCGTAGTCGCCCTGTTTGAAGCGCGGCGCAATCACGTTGTGCGTGATGTCGTAACAGATCGCATCCGGCAGCGCGCCTTCCAGACCATAACCAGTCTGGATAAACATCTGATGGTTTTCGACGAAAACGAAAAGCACCGCGCCGTTGTTGCGGCCTTTTTGTCCGACGCCCCAGGTCTGCGCGATGCGCTGGGTGTAATCCGCGACCGACGAATCACTCTCCATCGTGCGGTAGATCGCGACCAGGATCTGGGTCGAGGTCTCGCGTTCGAACTGGGCAAGTTGCTCGTTCAGTTGCAGCGCGGTCTGCTGGTCAACCACCCCGGCGTAATCATTGAAATAACGATCCGGTTTGGAGGGCATCTTTTCCGCGGCGACCGCGCCGAGCCCAAGGAAGAGCGCGACGATCGTCAGGCAAAAGCCCTTCCACGCGATCGCACGCGACCTCGATCGCTCCCGCTGCCTCACCTTTCGGTTCATTCCACGGGATTCCTCGACTGTGTTTCCTTCCGTTCGGACCGACTAGGGCGTGGCTGCCGCGGTCGCGGCAGGTGCAGCGTTCGCGGGCGGCGCCGGTGAAGCATTTCCAAAATCGAAGTTCACCGTCGGCGCCTTTTCCGCGCCGGGCTGAGCATTGAAGAACGGCTTCTGGGGGAATCCGAGCATGCTGGCGAAGATCACCGTCGGGAAGCTGCGCACGGCTGTGTTGTAGGCCTGCACTGTCTGGTTGAAATTACCGCGCTCGACCGCGATGCGGTTTTCTGTTCCCTCGAGCTGCGCTTGAAGCGCCTGGAAATTCGCGTTCGCTTTTAGCTCTGGATAATTCTCGCTCACGACCAGCAGGCGGGAGAGCGCGTTGCTCAGTTGTCCTTGCGCAGCCTGGAACTGTTCCAACTGCTGGGCCGTCGCCGGCGCCTGGTTTTGGTTGATCTGCAAGCGGCCCACGCTGGCGCGCGCCTCTGTCACTGCGATCAGGGTCGACTTCTCGAAGTTGGCCGCGCCCTGCACGGTGTTGACCAAGTTCGGAATCAAATCGGCGCGCCGCTGGTAAACATTCTGCACCTGTGCCCAGGACTGGTTCACACTCTGGTCGAGCTTGACCAGAGCGTTGTATTTCCCCATCACCGCGATCGCGATGAGGACGGCAATGAAAGCGACTACGAGCAGGATTCCGCCACAACCAAACGCAAATTTTTTCATCTTAAGGATTTCGTTTGCAGACTAACTTTGCCGGATCGTCCGGAATGTCACACGCTAAATCAAGCCGGTTTGCTCGCGAGAATTAGCGGCGACGGCGCCGGGACTTCCATCGTGCGCACGTCGACGAATCCAACGTCAGTCAACCATTGGGTGATTTCTGGAACGGTAAAAGTGTCGCCCTCCTCTGTATTGACCAGCATGTTGACCGCGAAAAGCATGGCCAGCGGCGGGCCGGAACGATCGTCGTTGGCAAGGAACTCGGCGATCGCGATGGTGCCGCCCGGCGCGAGGGCGCGGAAGGCTTTGCCCAACAATTCGCGGCTCCGCGAGCGGCCCTCGCTGTGCAGGATCTGGCCGAGCGTCGCCAGGTCGTAGCCGCTGCCAAAGTCGGCTTGATGCAGGTCGCTGCCGACAAATTCATATTGATCCTCGACGCCGAGCCGCCGCGTCATCCGTCGCGTGGCCGGCAAAACTCCCGGCCAATCCACTGCCGTCACGCGCACCGCTTTGGAACTCTGCGCCAGCGGGATGCTCCAAACACCGGAGCCGGCGGCGAGATCGAGAACCTGCTTCTTGTCGGGTAAAGCTGCCGCTAAAGCCCGCGCCGCCGGGTAACCAACCGGGAATAGATCCTCCACAAACGCCTCGAAAAATTCGCTCCCGCTGTCCTCCTGGTTGACCGCCACCGGCGGATCTCCAGTCTGCACGATTTCCGTCAGGTGCAGCCATTTCGGAATCGTTAAATCACAGTGTTGCATGAAGGCGCCGAGGAAGCCCGGTTTTCCCCTAACGAGAAAGGTCGCGCTTTCCGGCGTCAACGCGTAGTGCTCCTGCGCGTCTTTGCTCAGCAATTCGAAGGAGGTGAGGGCGTTGAGCAGTGCGCGCACGCCACGGAGCGACGCGCCGTTCTCCGCGCATACTTCCGCGGCGGTCTTCGGTCCGCTTTCGAGCAGGTCGAAAAGACGATGATGCACCGCGGCGCTCAAAATCATGGGCGGCGCGTAGCCCCACGCCATCTCGAGCAGTCGGCGCGGCGTGACCGGTTCGGATTCAGCTGGCGTTGGATTCGGCATGTTCGGCGGCTTTCTCTGGTTCGTTAGGCACGGACTCTGGTGGAGATTCCGGCGCAGCCGGGACAGCCGCTTTGGGCAGCTCGCGCCGCTTCAACTCCTCGGCATTTGGAAGTTCATCGAGATTTCTCAAACCGAAGTGCTCGAGGAAAAACTGGGTCGTTTCGTACAGCAACGGGCGGCCCGGCACTTCGGCGCGCCCGGCGATTTTGACCAGGCCGCGCTCCATCAAGGTTTGCAAAACGCTTTCGATCGCCACCCCGCGCACGGCCTCGACATCGGCCCGGGTGATCGGTTGCCGGTAGGCGATGATGGCCAGCGTTTCGAGCGCGGGCGGACTGAGCCGGGCGGGCTTTGCGGCCGGGAAAAGCTGCCGCACCCAGCGGGCGTACTGCGGATCGCTTGCCAGTTGCCACCCCTCGGCTCTTTCCAGAAGCTGAAAGGCGCGCTCCTGGCCGACATAATCCAGTTTCAACTGCTCGAGCGCGGCCACCACTTCCACTTCGTTCGTCTTTGCAAATTCGTTAGGCGTGAGTTCATCCTCCGCGCCCGCGCCCTTGATCGCAGCCGTCAGCTCCCCCGACGTGAGCGGTTTTCGCGCGCTAAGAAGAAGGGCTTCGATGACCTGGACGAGTTTCATGAAATCGAATCAGGAAAGCAGGCCGTAACGTAGCGCGCAAGCGCGACGCCGGGGTGGCAAGGCAGGAAAGAGAAAATCGGAAGCATTCAGCCAGGCACGGCCTCAGGCGCCGATTGCCGCCTCGATCGCCTCGGCGATCTCATCGGCTCGGCGGTCGATCTGCGCCTGCTCCCGGCCTTCAATCAAAAGCCGAATCTTCGGTTCGGTGCCCGAATAACGAAGCAACACACGGCCCTTGCCGCTCAATTCCTTCTCCGCTGCACACACCAGTTTCCCGATCGCCGGCAAGGTTTCCAGCGGGGGCTTTTCTTTCACCCGCAGGTTGCGCTGGGCCTGCGGATATTTGATCAGGCATTTCTTCAGCTCGCTCAGCGGCCTGCCCGTCGCCTGCATGATGCGCAGGATTTGCAGCGCGCTGACGATGCCATCGCCCGTGGTGGTGAAATCGCGAAAGATGATGTGGCCGCTCTGCTCGCCGCCGAGGTTCAGATCGCGTCGCACCATCTCTTCGATCACGTAACGGTCGCCGACTTTGGTCCGAATGACCTTTCCGCCATGCGTGGCGAGCGTTTCGTCGAGGCCGAAATTACTCATGACCGTGGCGACCAGCGTGTTCTGGGCGAGCTGGCCCTGGGCGAGCAAATCGACCGAGGCGATGGCGAGAATCTCATCGCCATCCACGACCTCGCCCTGTTCGTCGCAAAGCAGCACGCGATCGGCATCGCCGTCGTTTGAAATCCCGACCCTCGCTGCCGCTCTTCCTCACCAGCCGCTGGATCTCCTCCGGATGCGTGCTGCCGCAATCGGCGTTGATGTTGGTCCCGTTAGGCTGGTTGTGCGCGATGATCACTTCCGCGCCCAGCTCGCGCAAAATGCAGGGGGTCGACTTGTAGGCGGCGCCGTTCGCGACATCGACCGCGATGCGCATTTTCTCGAGCGACATTCTTCGCGGGAAACTCGCCTTGGCGAACTCCACGTAGCGGCCGAGCGCGTCGTCGATGCGGGTGGCGCGCCCGATCTTCTTTGCCGTCGGCCGGACGGAATCGATCTCGCCGGTAAAGACGAGCTGCTCGATCTTCTGCTCGATTTCGTCATCGAGCTTGTAGCCGTCGTGCCGGAAGAATTTGATCCCGTTGTCCTCGTAGGAATTGTGCGAAGCGGAGAGGACGATGCCGGCGTCGGCCCGGAGCGAGCGCGTGATGTAGGCCACGCCGGGAGTCGGGAGCGGCCCGATCAGGAGGACATCCACGCCTAACGAAGTGATCCCGGCGACGAGCGCGTTTTCCAGCATGTAGCCGGAGAGCCGCGTATCCTTGCCGAGCACAATCTTCGCTCGCGAGCCGGGCGGGTGCGCCTGCGGATTGAGCGAGCTGAAAACATGCGCCGCGGCGCGCCCGAGCTTGAGCGCCGTCTCCGCCGTCACCGGTTCGACGTTCGCTATCCCGCGCACGCCGTCCGTTCCAAAAATCTTTTTCCCTTTCACCATTTATCGTGACCCGCGGCTCGGATGGCTCCAGTCCTGATCGTTGAAAAAGACCCGCTCATCATCGAGCCCGAGTAGGGTGCCCATTTTCGGCCGACATTTTCCTCCATCGACACTTCGTATGATACCCGCTGCCGAATCCATATTCTTGAAAATCCGAAAGGGATATCATGACGCGGCATTGCTCCTATCTTCGGGTTTTGGGCTTCGGAACTCGGCATTTTTGGCACCGCCCTCGGCCGCTTTTATTTCGTTGATCTTCCGATGCAGCGTACGCCGGCTGATGCCGAGCTTTTTCGCGGCGGCGGTGATGTTGCCCTTTGTCGCGGCCAGCGCCTGCGCGATGAGGCGCTTCTCCGTCGCGTGGAGGTCGAGGGGGCTCGCGTTTTCGTCGAAGGAGCGGATGCGCGCACCAGCCGCGGGAGCTGCCTGCCGGACTGCCGCCGGCAGGTCGCGCACCGTGACTTTCGCGCCGGTCGCCATCACCACGCCGTGCTCGATCGCGGTCCGGAGTTCGCGCACATTTCCCGGCCAATCATAAGCGAGCAAAGTGTCCATCGTGTCGGCAGTAACGTCGAGCAATGGTTTATCATTTGCTTTGCAGAAGTGACGCAAAAAAGCGCGCATCAGGAGTGGAATGTCCTCCTTCCGCTGGCGCAGCGGCGGCATCGTGATCTTGACCACGTTGAGGCGAAAATAGAGATCGTCGCGGAATTTTCCTTCGCTTACCAGGGCCTCGAGGTTCTTGTTCGTCGCCGCGATGATCCGCACGTCGGCGTGCAAGGTCTGGGAGCCGCCAACGCGTTCGAAGGCGCGCTCTTCGCTCATCACGCGCAGCAGTTTGATCTGCGTCGGGGAGTCGATCTCGCCGATCTCGTCGAGGAAAATCGTGCCGCCGTTCGCCTGCTCGAAGCGTCCGATGCGGCGTTCGTGCGCGCCGGTGAACGCGCCGCGCTCATGACCGAAGAGCTCGCTCTCGAGCAATTGCGGAGAGAGCGCCGCGCAATGCACGGTGACGAATTTCCCCTTGTGCCGCCGGCTCAGGTTATGAATCGCTTGCGCCGCAAGCTCCTTGCCCGTGCCGCTCTCGCCTTCGATCAGGATGTTGGCTGAGGAAGGTGCAACCTGGCGGATCGTGTCGAGCACTTCGCGCAGGACAGCCGATTCGCCCAGAATATTTTCGAGCGCAAATCGCTCATCCACCTGCTGACGGAGGGCGCGATTTTCCTGCTCGAGACGGCGGCTGCCGAGGGCGCGCGCGATCAACATCTCGACCTTGTCGAGATTGAGCGGCTTGGTCACAAAGTCGTAGGCGCCCCGTTTCATCGCCTCAACCGCGGTGTCGACCGAGCCGTAGGCTGTCATCATGATGCAGACTGGCGGATGCGGCATTTTCAGAGCGCGCTCAATCAGGGTCATGCCATCTTCGCCGCCGAGGCGGAGATCGGTCAGGAGCACATCGATCTGGTCGCGCTCCAGCACGTCGATCGCGCCCGCGACATCAGCCGCGACATAAGTGTCGTAGTTGTCGTCTAGCAAACTCCGCAAACCGTCGCGGGTATGCTTTTCGTCATCGACAATCAAGACCGTGGGCTGCATCCGATGGAAACAGTGGAGGAAGACGCTGCGAGAGGAAAAAGAAAACTGAGGGACCCGAAACAGAGTGTCGCCCAAAAATCCGTAATCTCGATCGGGCGCCGCGCGGAAGGGGACCTTTCTCTTGCGAATCCACGTTTTCTTGAGAAGGGCACGTTGCGTCTACAGTTGGGAGGTCCCTCTCCGTCCTTCGGCGGATCGGGATGACAAAGGTGGGGAGGCGTCGCGATCATCGCTCCGTTTTCTCCGGCAGCATGCGCACCCTGCGATCGAGAATCGGCAACCGAATGGTCAGCGTTAGCCCCTTTCCCTCCGTGCTCTCGATCGCCAGTTCGCCGCCGTGCTCACGCACGATTCGCCTGACGATGAGGAGTCCGAGGCCGGACCCGCCGCTCTTCGTTGTAAAATAGGGCTCGAAGACGCGGCTCAGGTTCTCCGGCGAGATGCCGCCGCCCGTGTCGGTGAAGCTGATCTTCACATGGGTCTCGTCGCGATCGGTCCGGATGCGCAGGATGCCGCGGCGCTTCATCGCTTCGAAGCTGTTCTTGATCGCATTGTAAAAGGCTTGTTTGAGCTGGTCGCGGTCGAGCTCAATCCGGGGCAGATCGGATCGCAGTTCCGTCTCGACCACGATGTCGCGGTCCTTGATCTCGGGCCGGAAGAAACGGACGGCTTCCTCCACGATCGTGTTTACATCCTCGGGATGAAGATGCGGCTTTGACGGTCGAATGGCCCGCAGAAACTGGGTCACGATCGAGTCGAGCCGGTTGATCTCGGCGCGCG
The DNA here is from genome assembly GCA_963776615.1 of uncultured Verrucomicrobiae bacterium. Lineage (GTDB taxonomy): Bacteria > Verrucomicrobiota > Verrucomicrobiia > Chthoniobacterales > UBA10450 > Palsa-1392. Next base: position 145,605 of record CAVZNJ010000019.1, on the reverse strand, counting down.
CGACATCGATCGATTCCTGCAGCTCGCGCCTGTCTTCCGCGGCCCGCAGTTTCTTCACTTTGCGCTCCATCAACTGAAGATGGATGTGCAGGGAATTCAGCGGGTTGCCGATTTCATGCGCGACGCCGGCCGCGAGCAGTGTGAGCGCTGAGAGGCGTTCGGACTCGATGGTTTGCTGGGTCGAGCGCCGGTCTTCGGTGATATCGCGCAGGATCATGGCGTGACCGGCAGCTTCTGAGATCGATTCGTCAGGCGAATCGTGCGACGCTCGGCGCTCGATGATCAGCGGGACGACGTAGAAATTAATGAAGCGGTTCGCGGGATAAAAGATTTCCATGTCGCGGGTGAGGGCGGAGTCGGATTGCGCGAGCGCTTTCCAATCGAGCCCGCGCACCTGTTCTTCGAGCGGCTTGCCGACCGCATTCTCGTCGTCGAGCCCGAAAATTTCACAGGCCGAATCGTTCAGGTAAGTGATCCGGCCGTTCGAATCGGTCACGATGATTCCTTCCTGGATGGCGTTAAAAATCGTCTCGAGGAAGCCTTTTTCCTGGGCAAGGCGGAGGAGGTAATTCTGCACCTCTTCTGGTCCGATCCGGCCGAGGCGACCGATCAATTTCTCCAGAAAGCCGGGTTTCATCGGCGCTATTCTAGACAGGATTCACGGGATGAACAGGATTGCCGAAAAGCGTGTGACAAGAGGGGGACCGGCCGCCCCGAGCTATAGTGGCGACCGTGTCGCCCGCAGATCAAGGGCGCCACATCAAATGCATCGCAGCGGGCCATACGGCTGCCCGGCAAGTGGCTTAGCGCGCCCAGCTTGGCTCGGTGATCTTTCCGAGGCCGTCGAGGACTTTGGTTTTTCGGCTGTTGACGGTGTCGAGCATGTAAAGCGCGCCGCCTTGCGAGAAAATCAGATGGCGCGAATCTGCGCCCCATACCGGGTCTTGTCCGGAACTCAGGAGGCGCGTTCCGCCGCCCGCCAAATCAAGCACCGCGATTTGAAATTCACCGCCACTTCGCACATTGAACGCCACTTTCTTCCCATCCGGAGACCAGTTCGGCTCCGTGCAAAAGCCCTGACCGGTCGAAAGTAATCTTCCAGTGCCGCCAGAGGCCGAAATTCGATAGAGTTGTGGACTACCCCCGCCGTCGAAAGAGTAAATGATCTCGCTGCCATTCGGCGACCAAGTCGGCCCCGACTCGACGCCGCGGGTGCGAGTCAGGCGCCGCGCCCCCCCACCGTTCGCGCTTACGGTATAAAGCTCCGGGTTGCCATCTTTGCTGATCGTTAAGGCAAGCTCGCCGCCGTCGGGCGAAAAGGCCGCGCCGCTGTTTGTGCCCGGGAAATTGACGATCCGATTGCGCGCGCCGCTTCCGAGATCGATCACATAGACATCCGCGTAGCCGCTCTGGTAACCGGTATAGGCGAGCCGGCGACCATCGGGACTGAGCGAAGGATGGACGCTGATTGTGTTGTCATGAGTCAGCTGCCTGACATCGCTCCCATCGCAATCGGCCACATAGACTTCCTTTCGCTCGCTGCGCGTGGCGATGAAGGCAATCTTCGTCCCGGCGATGCCCTTTTGCCCGGTCAGCGTCTCGATGATGTCGTTGGCAAATTGGTGCGCATTTTCGCGCGTGCTGCCGCTGTAGCTTTTGACAAGCACCGTCCCGCCGCCGTGATCGACCACCTGGCCCTGTAAACTCCCGCCGCTTGCGGTGCCGCGAACAGTGTAAGTGCTGTCCGCGCCGCCGAGCTTGAAATAGCCGGAGAGAGCGAGGTCGTTTTGTACCACCTTCGTCGCGGGCGCGCCCTCGTCTCCGCCAAGCGGCGAAACCGCGAGGTTGATTTGATCGCCCTTGCTCACGGTGATCGTCGGCACGTTTTCAGCGGTGATCGCCGTCGAAATCGTTAGGCAAAGGCAAAGCCCGAGCACTGCAAAATTTGAAATTCTTGGTCCCTTCATCGTCTCACTGTAATTCGAAGTTGATGTTCACATCATAATAATCATCGCCCAATCCCGCGGGCAATGGGTCGACTCGTTTGACTCGGACCGCCGCCGCCGTGACTGAGTCGTCCACCACCGGATTGCCGGACGACTTCGCGATCGAGTAATCGGAAATGCGACCGTCTTTTTGGATTCGGATGCGAAGGAGGACGGAGAGCTTGGCGCTGTGCACGACGGAGGTCGGCTGCACCCATTCGCTGTAGAAACGGTCATGCAGCATGTTGCCGTACCAACCGAACTCCGAAGTACCGCCCTTTCCGGAACCCTTGCCACCGGAGCCGCTACTCCCTTTTGCCTTGGACTCTTCTGCGCCACCTGCGACGGCCGCCTTATTGGCTGATTTTTCCGAAGACTCTTCCTCCTCTTCGCCGCTTTTCTCCTGGGCGCGCGCGGCTTTCGCAATTGCTTTTTTCTTCTCCAGTTCTTTCGCGACGGCTTCCTCTTCCTCGTTTGGAGTCGGTTTTGGTTTTGATTTCGGCGTCGCGGTTGGTTTCGGCTTTGCCTTTGGTTTGGGCGTCGGCTTCGGCGTCGGGCGCGGCGTGGGTTTGGGAGTTGGCGTCGGCTTCGCCGTTGGAGTGGGAGTCGCTTTTGGCGTCGGTCTAGGAGTCAACGTAGGCGTCGCCGAAAGGATCGGCGAAGGGATTTCTATTTCACTTTGCACCGTCGGCCTGACCTCGGGCGTCGGTTGTTCCACGGTCGCTTCCCGTGTCGCTTCGGGCGCCATTTCCGGTGTGGCTACCGGCGGCCCAGCCATTGATTCCGCGCCCGCCGCCGCGCCGGCGCCGCCTTCCATCCAGACAATGTTCTTCGCCTGCTGACGCGAAGAACGACTCCACCAAAGCAGGCCGAGCAAGAGCGCCACGTGGATCAGCGCGATGATCGTGACGTTGCGCCAGAAACGCGCGTCGCGGGTCATCGTCGCGGTTGTTCTTCCTGCGTCGCGATTCCGACCTTCGTAATCTCGGCACGTTGCAGCGCGTCCATCAGATTGACGAGTTTCTGTACCGGCAGCCTGCGATCGGGGCGAATCACGACAGCCACATTCGGGTCGGCTGCTTTTAGCGCCGCCAGCCGGCTCTCGAGCGCCGCCGGCTCGACCACCTGCTCGTTCAGCCTAACGACTTCGTTGTGGTCGATCGAGAGAATCTGGACCGCGGCCGGATTGATCGGTGCGTTCGTCGTGTTGCTGGAGGGAATGATGAGCGACTTGCTGTTCTCCATCAGCGGGGTCGTGATCATGAAAATGATCAGGAGAACGAAGGCGAGATCGAGCAGCGGAGTGACGTTGATCTCCGAAAGCGTGGTGAACGACGTGCGACTGGAATAGCGGCGCATCTCAGGTTCGATCTTGCTGAATTAGGAAAGCAGGAAAACAGGAAGGAGGCAGCGCTTCTGATCTCTTTCCTGCTTTCCTCTTTTTCTGATTCAGCCCGTTTTTCATCGCCGAAAATCGGAGAGGCGCGCGCCGTGCTCGACGTATTTATGTTCAAACTCCGAAGCCAGTTCGGCGGCGAAGTTGTCCATTTCCACGATCATCCCGCGGATGCTGGTAACGAGAAAGTTGTAGCCAAACATCGCCGGGATCGCGACGCAGAGCGCGGTCACGGTCGTAATGAGCGCGCCGGAAACGCCGGGTGCCATCGCGGCGAGATTGGCCGAGCCGGCTTCGGCCACGCCGGTGAAAGTGTCCATCACGCCCCAGACCGTGCCTAACAATCCAAGAAACGGCGCCCCGCTCACGGCGGTGGCGAGCAGGATCATTTGCGATTCGAGTTTGAGTGCGGTTTCGCCCACGGCACGTTCCATCGCTGCGCTGACCGCGTGCATTTGCGCAGGTGTGATCTTGTCCGCGATCTCGAGCCGGGCGCGAAAGGTTTCATCGATCTCGGCCGAGCCGAGAAGATGAAAAGTCAGCTCTTCGCAACCCGCGCGATAGACCTGAAAAACCGGCGAGCCTGGGAACCGCACATTGGATTCGAACAGACGCAACGGCTGGCGGTCCTGTCGAAATGCAGCCAAAAAGCGGTCGGTCTGTTTTCGCGCGAACTGCACAACGCGCATCTTGGTCACCATGACCGACCAGCTGAAGATCGAAGCGATAGCAAGCAGCAGGAGCACCATCTTTCCCGCGACGGTGGCGTGCTCGAAGGAGAAAACGAGCCCGCCCGCCGCCAGAAAACCTGGGAAAATCAGGTCCGTCATCCTGCGTTAGTAATAGCGGAAGTCGCGCGAAACGAAAGCGACCAATCGAGTCACAAAGCCGGACTTGGAGCAGCGTGCTGATTTCGAATTTTCCCGACAATGATGAAGGCCAGTCCGATCGCGACAAGGAAGAAGGAGAAAAACTGTCCACGCGTGAAACCTTCGATGAGCGAAGCATCCGGTTCGCGAAAATATTCCACCACGATCCGGAAGATTGCGTAGCAGACGAAGAACAAACCGGTCAGCACGCCGTCGGGCTGGCGTGTCCGCGTTCGCACCAGCCAGAGAATCGCGAAAAGCACCACGCCCTCCAGCAGCGCCTCGTAAATCTGCGACGGATGGCGCGGGGTGAGAATCGGTCGGATCACCGCGCGCAATCGCGGCGAGCCGCGCAGCGCGCTTACGATCGTCTCCGGAGTCGTTAGGCTGGGATTAACCCGCTGGGCGACGAGGAGGGCGCGTTCGGCTTCGGCCGCATTCGCCGGCTCGAGCAGTTCCTTTGGAAAAAGCATTGCCCACGGCACATTCGTCAGACGGCCGTAGAGTTCGCTGTTGATGAAATTCGCGCAGCGCCCAAAGAATAAACCGATCGGCGCCACGACGACGAGATTGTCGCCGAGATTGGTCCACGAAAGTTTGTGCCGCCAGGCGTACCAATAGGTGTAGACGATGAGCCCGATCATCCCGCCGTGGCTGGACATCCCACCTTCCCAGACGCGCACAATCGAGAGCGGGTCGAGCAACATATCGGGGCGATAGAAAAGGATATAGCCAATCCGGCCGCCCAGCATGACGCCGAAGAGCGCAGCCCAGGTGATGAAGTCGCCCACCTGTTCGACGCGCAGCTGAGTGTAGCCGCGCTTCGCCAGGACGCGCAGCAGCCAGAAGCCGCAGGCGAACGCGAGCACGTAGGCCATCCCGTACCAGCGCGGCCCGAAGTCGCCCCAGAGCCGAAAGATGAACGGATCGAGATCGTGCAGGTAATAAGCGAGCATCAGGCGGCGCGACTTTCCGCGAGATCGGGACAGGCGGCAACTCTCCCAAAGCCTTGTCGTCCGGAGCCGCGTGGACGGCGAGGGACCTTTCGCATGCAAATGCGAGTTTCCCCATCGAGAAGAATTCGTCTACTTCAGTTGCGGGGTCCTTCGCCCTGCTGTGCCGACTCGGGATGACAGAGCTTCTTGCGCGCGCACCACCTCGCCGCCTTGTGCCAGCACTGCGCGCAGGAACGGCGCGGTCCGGCTGAGCCGATTCTTCGCCACTTTTTCCGGCGTTCCCGCCACCACGATCTCGCCGCCTAACGAACCCGCTTCTGGTCCGATATCGATGATGTAGTCGGCTTCCGCGATCACACTCAGGTTGTGCTCGATCACGATCACGGTGTTTCCATCATCGACCAGGCGATGCAGCACGTTGAGGAGCAATTCCACGTCTGCCATGTGCAATCCAATCGTCGGTTCCTCGAGCAGGTAGAGCATTGACTTCGGTTTTCGCATCTTGCGCAGGCGTTCGTTCGTCGCCCGGCTTACGCCGCGGGTCAGTTTCGTCGCGAGCTTGAGCCGCTGCGCTTCGCCGCCGCTCAAGGTTGGACTCGGCTGCCCGAGTTTCAGGTAACCGAGGCCGGTCTCGACCAGCAACGAAAGCGGACGCGCGATCTTCGGGTTGGCGGAAAAGAATTCCGCCGCCTGCGCGATTGTCATGTCCATGACGTCGCCGATGCTGCGCTCGTGATAGAGGACTTCGAGCGTCTGCGGGTTGTAGCGTTTTCCGGCGCAATCTTCGCACGGCACATAGCTGTTGGGGAGGAAACTCATCTCAAGCTTGATCACGCCCTGTCCGCCGCAGCTCTCGCAGCGGCCGCCCTCGGTGTTGAAGGAAAACCGGCTCGCGCTGTACCCGCGCACCCGCGAAACCGGCAGCTGTGCGAAGAGACTTCGGATCTCGTCAAAGACCTTGATGTACGTCGCGGGCGTCGAGCGCGAGGTCTTGCCGATGGGCGATTGGTCGACCTCGTAAACGGCCTCGACGGCGTCGGTACCAGAAATCGGAGGGACATGCTTCCGCATGTCCTTGGACGCGCGGAAGCGCGGCCCTCCGAGGGCAGCTTGCACCGCTGGGAGTAAGACCGAGCGCATGAGTGTGGATTTACCGGATCCGGAAATGCCGGTGATGACCGAAAGCCGGTCGATCGGGAATCGCGCGTTGATATCTTTCAAATTGTTCGCGCGCGCGCCTCGAATTTCCAGCCAGTCCTTAACCTCCCCTAACGAACGCCGCGATTTCCGCACCGGATGACAAAGGGGAGTGCGCAGGCAGCGGCCGGTCTGCGAGTCCGCATCTCGCTCGATGTCGCGCAACGTTCCCTGCGCCACCAACTCGCCGCCATGGACGCCCGCGCCGGGACCGAGATCGATGATGTGATCTGCCCGACGCATCGTTTCTTCGTCGTGTTCGACGATCACGAGCGAATTCCCTTTCTCGCGCAGCGCAGTCAGAGTGTCGAGCAGCCGCAGATTGTCGCGCGCGTGCAGGCCGATCGTTGGCTCGTCGAGCACGTAGAGCACTCCGCGAAGGTTGGAGCCAAGCTGCGCCGCGAGACGAATCCGCTGCGATTCGCCGCCACTCAGCGTTTTCGCGGACCGTCCGAGCGCGAGATAACCCAGCCCGACATTTTCCATGAAGCGCAGGCGCTGCTTGATCTCCGGCACAAGATCGGCCGCGATCACTTTCTGCGTCCCGCGAAAGCGCAACCTGCCAATCAGGGCAAGCGCTTCGCCCGCGGAACGCTCGTTGAAATTGTCGATCGTCAAGCCTTGCAACCGCACGTGTCGGGCAATGGCGTTGAGACGCGCGCCATGACAGTCCGGGCAGGGTCGCGCTTCCTCTTCCTCGATCGATTCAAATTGCTTTTCCGCGTCGAGCTCGCTCTCGAGCTGCGACTCGCCGCTCTCGGGATCGCCGTGCTGCACCGCTTCATTCCAGATTTCGCCGAAGCCGCTGCAGGTCTCGCACCAGCCGTGTGGCGAGTTGAAGGAGAAAAGGCGCGGGTCGAGTTCCTCGAAGGCGCGGCCACAGCCGGGGCAGCTCATCTCGGTGCTCATCGTCGTTAGGCGATTTTTCCCGTCGAGGAGATGTGCGGTGCCGCGGCCGATCTCGAGGGCGCGTTGCACCAGGTTGCGCGCCTTCCGGATGCGGCGCGCATCGATCGTACCGACGACGACATCGATCGTGTGTTCCTTAAAGCGCTCGAGCTTGCGAAACTCCGTGATCGCAATCAAGCGGTTGTCGACGAAAAGCGTGTCGAATCCCTGTCGTTCGGCCCAGCGCGCGACTTCGGTATGGAAACCTTTGCGTGCCCTGACCAGTGGCGCGAGGACGATGAGCGTTCCGCGGCGCGCCGCCGTCTCCACCTGCCTAACGATCGCGGCGAGGCTCTGCTTTTCCACCGACAAATCGCAGTCGGGACAAAACTGCGTCCCGGTTTTGGCGAAAAGGAGGCGGAGAAAATGGTAGACTTCGGTCACGGTCGCGACGGTCGATTTGCCGCCGCCGCGCGTGACCCGCTGCTCGATCGCGACCGTGGGTGGAAGACCCTCGATCAGGTCGACATCCGGTTTTTCCAACTGTTCAACGAACTGCCGCGCATAGGGCGACATGCTGTCGAGAAAACGGCGCTGTCCTTCCGCGAAAAGGAGGTCGAAAGCGACAGTCGATTTGCCGGAGCCGCTCAGGCCGGTGATGACGACCAGTTGGTTGCGCGGGATGGCGAGCGAGAGGTTCTTAAGGTTGTGCTCGCGCGCACCGTGGATGGCGATGGAGTGATTGGGGATCGCACGCGACTCGCGTGCTCCATTGGACGACTCGCCGAACGGCTCTTCGGCGGCGCGTAGGAGTTCGTCGTCGAATTCCGACAGAGAATAGGATGCAACGCGCCGGGAAGTTTTGGGCGAGTCGCCAAAAACGGCACGCGAGTCGCGTGTGTTCCCCAGCGTCTGGCACAGAAATTGGCCGGTGTGGGAGGCGGCGACTTTCGCCATGTCCTCTGGTGTCCCAGCTGCAACTAATCTTCCGCCTTCCTCGCCGCCTTCCGGGCCGAGGTCGATGATCCAGTCGGCGCACTTGATGACCTCGAGATTGTGCTCGATCACAACGATCGAATTGCCCGCTTCGACCAGTCGCTGGAACAACCTGACGAGAAGCGAAATATCATCGAAGTGCAGTCCGGTCGTCGGCTCGTCGAAGATGAATAGGTCTCCGGTTTCCCCTTTCCGGTTTCCGGTTTCGCCAAGGTGCCGGACGAGTTTCAGCCGTTGCGATTCGCCGCCGGAAAGAGTGTTGAGTGGTTGTCCAAGGCGCAGATACCCGAGTCCGACTTCCTCCAAGACTGCGAGCGGACAGGCCAGCCTTTCGCTTTCGTCGAGTTCGCGGAAAAAATGCACTGCCTCGCTGACGGTCAAATCGAGCAGTTGGTGGATCGAGTGGCCGCGGAGCTTCACTTTCAGGACATGCGGCTGGAACCGTCGACCCTCGCATTCCGCGCACCGCACGTAGAGGTCGCTCAGGAATTGCATTTCGATCTTCTCGAAGCCGGTCCCGCCGCAGCGCTCGCAACGTCCGCCGCCGGAGTTAAAGGAAAACGCGCTCGCAGTCAGTCCCTGCGCCATCGCTTCCGGCAACGCGGCAAAAAGGTCGCGCACCCGATCGTAAATCCCGAGGTAAAGGATCGGGGTCGAACGCGGGGTGCGGGAGAGCGGCGCCTGATCGACCATCACGACCTCGCCCACCCGATGCGCCCCGGTCACGCTCTTGCAGGCGCCGGCTTCTTCGCTTCCCGTTCCGCGTGCTCGGAGGAGATTTTGGTAAAGGACTTCGTGGATGAGGGTCGATTTGCCCGAGCCGGAGACACCGGTCACACAGGTGAAAATGCCTAACGGAATCTCGACATCCAGGTTCCTGAGATTGTGCTGCGTGGCGCCTTTAATCTTGATCGCCGCCAAGGATTGGCGACGGACCTTTGGAATCGGAATCGATTTCTTTCCGGCGAGGTAATCGCGCGTCAGGGATCGGGGAGCGCGCGCGACTCGCGTGCGCGGATCGGCAACTCGCCGATCAGCTTCTGGGCGCGTGGAAGGAAGCGACGAGTCGGCACGACCGGTACGCCGGTCGGGTGCGCTCCCCAGAAAGTCTGCCCGCGGGCCCTGGTATACCAGTTCCCCGCCGCGTTCGCCGCGGCCGGGACCGATGTCGAGCAGATGATCGGCCGCACGAATGATCGCTTCCTCGTGCTCAACGACCAGAAGGGTGTTGCCCTTGTCGCGCAGGTTGTGCATTACCCTGACGAGTCGCCCGACATCGCGCGGATGGAGACCGACGCTCGGTTCGTCCATCACGAAAAGCGTGTTTACGAGCGAAGCGCCGAGGCAGGTTGTGAGATTGACGCGTTGCACTTCGCCGCCGCTCAGGGTACGGGTTGAGCGATCGAGCGTGAGATAACCGACGCCGACCTCGCAGAGATAACCAAGGCGCGTGCCGATCTCGGCCCGCAGCATCTCGACCGGCGAGTCGTTAGGCGGAAGGACCAGGCTGGTGAGAAAATCGCGGGCCTCGGCGATCGGCAGCGCGGCGAACTCGGGCAGGGTGAAGGCAATCCCATCCTGCCTGAGGAGCCGGTAATTGAGCGTCTCCGGCTGAAAGCGTCCGCCCTGACAACTCGGGCAGGTGGTGTAAGCGCGGTAGCGGCTGAGCAAGACGCGCACATGCATTTTGTAGGTCTTGCTCTCGAGCCATCTGAAGAAGCCCCGGACGCCGTACCAACGATCGTTCTCGTAATCGTCCTCGGTGAATTCCCCGGCGCCTTTCTCGCCGTTGATGACAAAATCCTGGTCGTGTTGCGGCAATTCCTCGAACGGCAGATCAACGTCGATCTCCTCGCGGGCGCAGGCGCGGAGCAAATCCTTTTGCGATTCGCCCATTTCCTCGCCGCGGAAAACGCGCACTGCGCCCTGCGCAATCGAGAGCGCGCGATCGGGAATGGCGCGGTTGAGATCGATCGCGATAGTACGGCCGAAGCCGCGACACTCCGGACACGCGCCCAGCGGGTTATTGAAACTGAAGAGCCCGGGCGTCGGCGGACGAATGTCGAGGTCGCAATGCGCGCAATGCCAGCCGGTGGAGAAGGGATGCTCCTCCTTCGTCTCAAGATCGATGACGTTGATTTTGTCTTTCCCGAAACGAAGCGCGGTCTCGAGCGACTCGACGAGCCGAGCGCGATTTTCTTGCGAGATGGCGAGGCGATCCTGGACCACCTGGACGCGCGCGCCGAGCCGGATTTTCTTCGGGTGCCTGTCTGCCCTGACGACTTCGCCATTCAACCAGATGCGGAGGTAACCTTGCTGCTGGAGGAAACTGAAAAAATCCTTCGGCTCCGTTTTCGGCGGCACGGCCACCCAGAACGTGATGAGGACGCTGGCACCTGAACGTGCGGAAGCAGGTCCCTCCGGAGGGACGCGCTTCTGCACGTTCAGGCGCAAAGCGTCATCGTTAGGCGAGGCGGACGAATGCACTTCAAACTGGCGAAACACCTCCTCGGCAATCGACTTTGCGGTCTCGGGCCTGATCTCACGACCGCAGCTTGGGCAGAAGGCGCGCGCCACTCGCGGCAGGAGCAGCTTCAGGTAATCGTTGATCTCCGTCATCGTGCCGACGGTCGAGCGTGAGCTTTTCACCCGGTTCGATTGCTCGATCGCGATGGCGGGCGGAATACCGCGTATTGCGTCGACCCGCGGCTTGTCCATGCGCTCAAGGAATTGCCGCGTGTAAGGACTGAAGGTCTCGACGTATCGGCGCTGGCCTTCGGCGTAGATGGTGTCGAAAGCCAGGCTCGATTTGCCGCTCCCGCTCGGGCCGGTGACGACGGTCAACTGGCCGAGCGGCAGGTCGAGATCGAAGCCCTTGAGGTTGTTCTGGCGGGCTCCACGAATTTCAATGCAGCCCCGCTCCACGGGCGCGGTGACGCGGGATTTATTACCGTTGCTGGAAGCCACCGACGACAATCGTTTCGGCGCGTCGAAAGCGCAAACCTCGGCGGCTGCGTTTGCCTAACGAGAAGCAGAATTGACGCTTTTCCCATCTCGCGCTGGAGCGCCGGGCGCGCTTCGGTATCGCCTTCGAATCCCCAGATAGCGATCCAAAAAGAAGATCTCATAGTGGGCGCGGCCGTAACGCCGATCAAGCCGGCGTGGCGGAGAGCTGACGCAGCTTGCGCACGATGCGCGGGAGGATCTCGAGCACTTTGTCCAACTCGGCCTCGGTGTTGAAGCGACCGAAGGAAAAACGCAGGCTGCTGCGAGCGCGCTCGTTCGTGAAGTGCATCGCGCGCAGAACGTGCGACGGCTCCACCGCGCCCGTGGTACAGGAAGAGCCTAACGAACAGCAAACGCCTTCCTGATCGAGCTTGAGGAGGATGGCCTGGGCGTCGACTCCAATGAAGGCGAGATTCGAGGTGTTGGGCAGCCGCACGGCCGCGTCGCCGTTTACCATGACGTCTTCGAGCTGGGCGAGAAGGGTTGCTTCAAAGCGATCGCGTAAGGCGCGAACGCGCGTGTTCTCTTCCTCGAGCGTCGACAACGCCAGCTCGGCTGCTTTCCCGAGTCCGACGATGGAGGGCACGTTATCGGTCCCCGCACGCCGGCCGCCTTCCTGCGGCCCGCCGACGAGCAGGGGTTGGAAGCGCGCCTTGCGATTGACGTAGAGCGCGCCAACGCCTTTTGGAGCATGCAATTTGTGCCCGGAAAGGGAGAGGAAATGAATCGGCAGGTTGGCGAGATCGATCGCCATTTTCCCGACCGTCTGGACCGCATCGGTGTGGAAGAAGACACCTCTGGCGCGGCAGATTTGCGCGATCTTCTCCAGAGGAAAAATAACGCCGGTCTCGTTGTTTGCCCACATCACAGAAACGACCGCAGTGTCGGGCCGAATGGCTTCTTCCAGTTCGTCGAGATCGAGATGACCCTGCTCATCAACCGGGACAATCGTCGCCTGGCAGCCACGCCTGACGGCCGCTTCGCAGTAATTTAGAACCGCGTTGTGCTCGACCGAAGTAGTGACGACGTGACGCCGCTCGGGCGACATCTGAAGGGCGGAGTGGAGCGCGGTGTTGTCCGATTCCGTCCCGCCGCTGGTGAAAACAACTTCGCTCGGCTGGCAGCCGAGCAGCGCAGCGACGCGCTCATGGGCGAGGTTCGTTGCCTCCTTGACCCGCGCACCGAAACGATGTGAGCCCGATGGGTTGCCGTATTGCTTGGTCAGGAAGGGCATCATTTCATCGAGCACCTCGGGATCGATCCGGGTACTGGAGTTGTTGTCGAGATAGATGAATTCGAAATCAGCTGGCATGATAAGATTCGAGGGTTGAATGAGTCGCGCAGTTATTCCGGCGGCCGCGGTTCGTTCCCCGGATGTTGTGCATGTTGATGCGTCCAACGGAAGTATAAATTGCGCAGGTAAATCGGCAACGGCAGCGCGGTTTGCAGGACGCCCACCGAATCGTGACGATAAATCGCAAAATAACTCAGGGTCAAAATCGACCCGAGCGCGCTGCATTCCCAAAAGCCGAAGGGAATCACGCTCTTTTTGGCGCGCTCCGAGGCGATCCACTGAATGAGAAAACGCAGACCGAAGATGAGGCTGCCAGTGAGGCCGACGATTTTCCACGGCGTCAGGGTGATGTTAAACAGCTTGGCCGCCGCGATGAATTCGAAGGTGCTCATGTGGGAGCACTATCCACGGAGGCCGGAAGTGCACGGAGATTTTTTGGAAATAAATCGAATCGCTGTGAACTCGGCCATCTCTGTGGTTCAATTCAGACATGGACAGCATCTGGAACCTGGCTAATCCGCACCTGTGCGATCTCGCGCTTTACGAACCGGGCAAACCAATCGAAGAAACGGCGCGCGAATGCGGCCTGTGTCCTGACCAGATCGTAAAACTCGCCTCGAACGAAAATCCGCTCGGACCATCGGCAAGGGTGCGGGCGGCGATACAGGAGGCGCTGGCGGGCGCAAATTTTTATCCGGATGGTGGCGGGTTCTACATCCGGGCGGCGCTGGCCGGTAAACTGGGTCTCGCGCCGGAATGCTTCATCTTTGGCAACGGCTCGAATGAGATTATCGAATTCATCGGGCACGCTTTCCTGCGACCGGGCGCGGAGATGGTCACCTCGGAGAACGCTTTCATAGCCTACCGTTTGGTCGCCTCGCTCTTTGCCGCCAAAACCGTTGCGGTTACTGATCGCGATTATCGCTTTGATCTCGAGGCGATTCGGGAGGCGATCACATCGCGCACCCGCGTCGTTTTCATTGCCAACCCGAATAATCCGACCGGCACACTGGTCGATCAGGAGGCGATTGATCGCTTCATGGCGGACGTGCCTCACGATGTCGTGGTCGTTTTCGACGAGGCCTATTTCGAATACCTGGACGATCCGCCTGACACGCTGAAGTTCGTTAGGCAGGAACGCAATGTGGTTGTCTTGCGCACTTTTTCCAAAATTCACGCGCTCGCCAACCTGCGGCTTGGCTACGGCATCGCGCCGCCGGAATTGATCCGGGTGCTGCAAAAAACGCGCGAACCTTTCAATACAAATGGTGTCGCCCAGGCCGGCGCGGTCGCGGCGCTGGCCGACGAGGCGCACCGAGCGGAAACCAAACGGCTGACCGACGAGGGCCGGAGATACCTGGAGGAAGAATGCGCCGCACTGGGTCTGCCTTTTGTCCCCAGCGTGGCGAATTTCGTTCTTGTGCGGGTGGGCGACGGCAAGGCGCTCTTCAAGGCGCTTCTGCGCAAGGGGGTGATCGTGCGCGCCCTGAGTGGTTACAACCTTCCGGAATGGGTTCGCATTTCCGTTGGCACAATGGAGCAGAATCGCCAATGCATCGCCGGACTCCGTGAGGTGCTGCAGTCGTAGCGCAGGGCGATGATCGGACTTTCGAATGAGACCATCGCCGCGGTCTCGACCCCGCGCGGCGAAGGGGCCATCGCACTCGTTAGGCTGTCTGGGCCCGGGGCGGTCTTGATTGCCGATCAAATCTTTCGCGGGAAACAAAAACCGTCGACTGCGCCATCGCACTTCCAACAATTTGGAGAGATCGTCGAAGACGACCGCGCTCTCGATCAGGTGATGCTCTCGGTCCATCGCGCGCCGGCGAGTTACACCGGTGAAGACGTGGTGGAAATCAGCTGCCACGGCGGTGTGTTGGTCACGGCGCGCGTCTGGGAAACTTGTTTGCAGGCCGGGGCGCGGGCGGCGCGCGGCGGGGAGTTTACCGAGCGCGCTTTTTTGAATGGGAAGCTCGACCTGACGCAGGCCGAAGCGGTAATCGACCTAATCCGCGCGCAAACCGATCTCGCGTTGCGGTCGGCGGCGGAACAACTGGAGGGTCGGCTCGGCGAGAAGATTTCACAGCTGCGCGAAGAATTGGTTGCGCTGGTCGCAAATCTCGAGGCCTACATCGATTTCCCGGAGGAAGACATCGAACCGGATGTCGGGACCGCCTTCCTCGCGCGACTCGGACGCATCCGCGCGCAAATCGAAGCGCTCCTCGCGACCGCGGAGCAGGGCCGCATCTTTCGCGAAGGTGTGCGGGTTGTGATCTACGGCGCGACCAATGCCGGCAAATCGAGTCTGCTCAATCGCCTCCTCGGCTTTCCGCGCGCGATTGTGAGCGAGATTCCCGGCACAACTCGCGACACAATTGAGGAGGCGGTCAATCTCCGCGGCATTGCGTTGCGCCTGACGGATACGGCGGGACTGCGGCCGGACAACACGAGCGCGGTCGAGACCGAAGGAATCGCGCGAACCGAGCGCTCCCTCGCCCACGCCGATCTGGCTCTGCATCTGGTCGACGTGAGCGCAGCGAGGCCGCCGCATTTCGATGCGCACACCGAAGATCGATCGGAGCTTTTGCTTTTGAACAAGAGCGATCTGCCCGAGCACGCGGATTGGAAAGACTGTGACGCGCTACGAATTTCCTGCCTGGAGGAGACCGGCCTCGCCGGATTGGAGGAGGCGATTTTGGCGAAAGTAAGCGACCAACGCTGGGACGTATCGAGCGCCGTGGCGATCAACGCGCGCCATCGCGATTGTCTCCGGCGCGCTCTTGCTGCTTGCGATGAAGCGCGCAACGCCTTTACGCAGAATCTCGCGCCGGAGCTGGTGGCGGTGGATCTGCGAGGCGCATTGCAGGCGGTCGGCGATGTAATCGGTCACGCCGGGATGGAGCAAATTCTCGACGCGCTCTTCGCCCGATTCTGCATCGGAAAATGAGGCGCCTAACGAACAGTTCGTATGACCGGATCGCGCGGTCTTTGCTTTTCCGGATGGAACCGGAAACGGCGCATCATTTCGCGTTAGGTCTTCTCCGCGCGGTTCCCCACGTTCCGGGCGGGCTCGCGCTCTTGCGCTCTTTCGCGCCGCCGCCGCAGCCGCGTACTCTCTTTGGCTTGCAGTTTCGAAACCCGGTCGGACTTGCGGCCGGCTTCGACAAGAACGGTGTGGCGATTCCCGCCTGGGAGGCACTCGGCTTTGGTTTTGTGGAGATCGGCACCGTGACCGCAAAGCCGCAGCCGGGAAATCCGCGTCCGCGCATTTTCCGTTATCCAAGCGAGCACGCGCTGATCAATCGGCTTGGGTTCAACAACGATGGCGCGGATACGGTCGGGGAACGACTCCGCCGGTTGCGCGAGAGTCGTTTTCGTCCTTCCATTCCGATCGGCGTGAACATCGGGAAAAGCAAAGTCACGCCCGTCGCAGAGGCGGCGGCGGATTACCTTTACTCTTTCCGACGGCTGGCCTCGGTGGCGGATTACATTGCCCTCAACGTCAGCTCACCGAACACACCGGGGCTCCGCTCGCTGCAGGAACACGACGCGCTGATTACCTTGCTCCGGGTCGTGATGAAGGAAAACGCGGCTTCTGCCGTTACCAAAACCGATCCTTCTGAAGATCGCGCCGGATCTATCCGATGAAGCGCTCGAGCGGATCGTTGCCGCCTGCGAAGGATGCGAGCTTGCCGGGATAATCGCGACGAACACCACGCTCGATCATTCAGCGGTTGCTTCTGCAGGCGAACAAGCGGGCGGTCTAAGTGGCGCACCGCTGCGTTTGCGGTCGACTGCGATCGTCCGCTTCCTCCGTTCGCGAACGCGGTTGCCGATCATCGCCGTTGGAGGCATCTGCGGCAAAGCCTCCGCGCAAGAGAAATTTGAGGCGGGCGCGCAGCTTCTCCAACTCTACACGGGTTTCGTTTACCGCGGCCCTGCGTTGATCCGAGAGATCGCGGGTTCGGTATCGGCGCCATAGGCCAAACGCTTCGTCCGTGCTAATAACGTGACCAATTGGTCACGGGGCGTCCCTGTTTCAAGCGGGACAGAAACGGACCCGATCCAAAGAGCCTTTGCCCATCGCAAGCCACAGGCAAGCGGAGTCGGGCATCGCAACTGCTATGCAAGGCCATGCAAAGACGGTAGTCTCATGGTATTCTCACGGCTTTTCACGATCGTCCTCGCGTCGGTCGCTCTGTTCTTCACTTGCCAGGTTCATGCTTCGCAATCGGTCAACCTCGCATGGGATCCGAATTCAGAACAGGATCTCGCCGGCTATCGGGTCTACTTCGGAACCGGCAGTAGCCATTACACCCAGACGATGGAGGTAGAGACGCCGTCCGCCACGGTTCCAGATTTGACTGAGGGCGTGGTCTATTACTTTGCCGTAACTGCCTATAATACGGAGGGGGAGGAAAGCGGCTACTCGAACGAGGTTTCCTACGCTGTCCCGAGCCCGTCGCCAGCGCGAGCCGATGGTCTGCTCAACATCTCGACCCGGGTTCGAGTGCGCAGCGGCGATAGCGTCCTGATCGGGGGTTTCATCGTCACGGGCGATGCCACCAAGGAGGTGGTGATCCGGGCACTGGGACCGTCGCTGGCGCGGTCGGGAGTTTCCAAAGTCCTGCCCAACCCCGAGGTGGAACTCTACGATTCCAGCGGCACGTTGATCGATCAGAACGCTGACTGGACTTCGCTCCCGCCGGGCAGCGTCCCGGTTGAGCTCCAACCCACCGATCCGAAGGAGGCCCTCATCGTTGCCTACCTGCCCGCAGGCAACTACACCGCGGTGGTACGGGGCGAAGACGGCACCACCGGCGTGGCGCTGTGCGAGCTCTACGATCTCTCGCCAGACAAATCCAGCGTGCGCAACATCTCCACCCGGGGAGAGGTTGGGCTGACTGACGACGTCATGATCGGGGGCTTCATCATCGGTGGCACGGCGCCGACCAAGGTGCTTGTGCGGGCCATCGGCCCTTCCCTGGTGAGCGCTGGTGTCAGCGGAGTGTTGGACGATCCAGTCGTGGAACTGCACGATAGCAGTGGCTCGCTGATCTTCCGCAACGACAATTGGCGCGACGATCAGGAACAACAAATCATCGATACGACAATCCCGCCCACGGATGACAGGGAATCAGCGATAGTCGCGACCCTTCCGCCGGGTGCCTACACCGCGATTGTCCGTGGAGCGAACGACACCACCGGTATCGCGCTGGTCGAGGTCTACTCGCTTGCACCGGTCACCTTACCTGGGACCCCGCCCGGCAGAGCAAACTAGCCCACTTGGCTCGACTTCCCCAGGAGCCAAAGGTCGTTCCTCTTGCCCTTCCTGCGGACCCGAAAGCTTCAGCTGCTGTATCGAGGTGACGATGCAGAGATGCCGGAAGGCAGCCCCTCGATTTTCAAACAACCGTCCTGAGGCACCATAGCTGCTATAAATACCATAGACTGCGATTGTCTCATGGTATTCTCACGGCTTTTCACGATCGTCCTCGCGTCGGTCGCTCTGTTCTTCACTTGCCAGGTTCATGCTTCGCAATCGGTCAACCTCGCATGGGATCCGAATTCAGAACAGGATCTCGCCGGCTATCGGGTCTACTTCGGAACCGGCAGTAGCCATTACACCCAGACGATGGAGGTAGAGACGCCGTCCGCCACGGTTCCAGATTTGACTGAGGGCGTGGTCTATTACTTTGCCGTAACTGCCTATAATACGGAGGGGGAGGAAAGCGGCTACTCGAACGAGGTTTCCTACGCTGTCCCGAGCCCGTCGCCAACCCCAACCCCAACACCAACCCCGACCCCAACCCCGACCCCGACTCCAACCCCGACTCCGACCCCAACTCCGACTCCAACGCCAACTCCGACCCCAACCCCAACTCCGACCCCAACTCCGACCCCAACTCCGACTCCGACCCCAACCCCGACCCCGACTCCAACCCCGACTCCAACTCCGACCCCAACCCCAACTCCGACTCCGACTCCAACCCCGACCCCAACTCCGACTCCAACGCCAACTCCGACCCCAACCCCGACTCCGACCCCAACTCCGACTCCAACGCCAACTCCGACTCCGACCCCTACTCCGCCTCCAACGCCAACTCCGACTCCGTCGCCGACTCCGCCTCCCGTAATTATTATTCAGCCCACCGACCAAACGGTGTTCGTCGGACAATCTGCCACCTTTAGTGTGACAGCGACGGGTGACGACCTTGTCTACCAGTGGAAAGACAACCAGACCCCAATTCCAGGAGCTACGAGCAGCACTTATACAACTCCCCCTGCCACTCCCTCTGACGACAACACAATTTTCCGCGTTGATGTCAGCAACGGCGGAGGAACCGTCACAAGTCATATTGCAAGATGGCATGTGAACGCCGAACCAACCCCAACGCCAACACCAACCCCGACTCCAACGCCAACCCCGAGACCGACCCCAACCCCGACTCCAACGCCAACCCCAACGCCGACCCCAACCCCGACTCCAACGCCAACCCCGAGACCGACCCCAACACCAACCCCGACACCAACACCGACGCCAACACCGACGCCAACCCCGACACCAACACCGACGCCAACCCCGACACCGACACCAACTCCGGAGCCGACGGCAACTCCGACCCCAACGCCAACTCCGAGCCCGTCGCCAGCGCGAGCCGATGGTCTGCTCAACATCTCGACCCGGGTTCGAGTGCGCAGCGGCGATAGCGTCCTGATCGGGGGTTTCATCGTCACGGGCGATGCCACCAAGGAGGTGGTGATCCGGGCACTGGGACCGTCGCTGGCGCGGTCGGGAGTTTCCAAAGTCCTGCCCAACCCCGAGGTGGAACTCTACGATTCCAGCGGCACGTTGATCGATCAGAACGCTGACTGGACTTCGCTCCCGCCGGGCAGCGTCCCGGTTGAGCTCCAACCCACCGATCCGAAGGAGGCCCTCATCGTTGCCTACCTGCCCGCAGGCAACTACACCGCGGTGGTACGGGGCGAAGACGGCACCACCGGCGTGGCGCTGTGCGAGCTCTACGATCTCTCGCCAGACAAATCCAGCGTGCGCAACATCTCCACCCGGGGAGAGGTTGGGCTGACTGACGACGTCATGATCGGGGGCTTCATCATCGGTGGCACGGCGCCGACCAAGGTGCTTGTGCGGGCCATCGGCCCTTCCCTGGTGAGCGCTGGTGTCAGCGGAGTGTTGGACGATCCAGTCGTGGAACTGCACGATAGCAGTGGCTCGCTGATCTTCCGCAACGACAATTGGCGCGACGATCAGGAACAACAAATCATCGATACGACAATCCCGCCCACGGATGACAGGGAATCAGCGATAGTCGCGACCCTTCCGCCGGGTGCCTACACCGCGATTGTCCGTGGAGCGAACGACACCACCGGTGTCGCGCTGGTCGAGGTCTACTCGCTTGCACCGGTCACCTTACCTGGGACCCCGCCCGGCAGAGCAAACTAGCCCACTTGGCTCGACTTCCCCAGGAGCCAAAGGTCGTTCCTCTTGCCCTTCCTGCGGACCCGAAAGCTTCAGCTGCTGCTGGACTACGCGCCTGTTTTTCCAGCCCGACGACTAGCGCGACACCCATGAACAGCAGATCATCGAACCGACGTCCCGGGGCCCACGACCAAGAATCCGCTATCATGGCGACACTGCACCGGGCGCCGAGCCCGAAGCGCATTGGGCTCGGTTGGCTTCGGCCCGTCCCGATCCTGAAAGAGCACGGACTGAACGCGACGCCCTATGGCCAACTCACGCTTCGTCGTTGATCAGCGATTTCGCGACGCTCCTCCTGCTCAGTCTTGTCATTGGCATCATCAGCCACGGCTTCGGTGTCGAGATTCTGCTCTTGCTTGTCTTGCTGGGGGTCTTTCTGGCCGCCGCGCAGCTCGCGCAACGGCCAAACGCATTCCCGGTTTGTTCCATGATCGACGAGCTCTCGCATGCCACCGTGCACTTGCGGGTGTGCGGGGCGTTCCGCGCTCTTGGTCACCCTCGTCACGCTGACGCAGGCGCTCGGGGTGGAGTTGGTCATTAGCGCCTTTCTGGCCGGCGCGATCACGAGCCTGCTTAGCGGCGATGACAAGACACCGCTGCGGGAGAAACTCGATGCGATCGGTTACGGCTCCTTAGGGACCGATCAGCTCGCCAGTTGATTAGGCAACCCCTCAAGCAAGATTGATAATCGCCATGCATCAGCTCGCCGGTAACCTTGACTTCCAGCACCTTGCCGCCGCTCGTCTCTTGCAGTTCGATTGCAATTTTAGGGATCCTCCTTAGTGGCCTGCTTCCGTGTAGGCATTCATGCCCCCGGCGACGTTCGCAACCTCCATGTAACCGCGCGCCTTGAGCAGACTGCCGGCAATGGAACTGCGATAGCCGCTGGCGCAGATGATCGCGATTGGACGGTCGTTAGGCAGATCAGGCAATTGTTTGGCAAAAGACGACAAGGGCACGTGTTGCACGCCATTAATATGATTGCTCTTCCATTCGGAAGGCGTGCGCACGTCGATCACGAGAGGTCCGTCATTTTGCAGGCGTGCCTTCAGTTCCGGTGCGCTGACTTGCGGGAGCTTTTCGGTTTGCTTGAGCGCACTGGCTTTGATGTAACCGAGCACATTGTCGAAACCGATCCGCGCCAATTCGAGGCGCGCCCGCCTAGCCTCCTCGGCCGAGCCGACCACGAACGCGATCGCCTTGTCGCCCGGGACCATGAAGCCGGTCCAGGTGGAAAACGACGGACTGCCCAGGCCGATGTTGATGCTGCCGGGAAAATGAGCCGCACCGAACTTGCCGGGCGGACGCAGGTCGAGCACAACCGCCTGGTCTTTCACCGCGTGTTGCAATTCCTCCTCGCTCATTTCGTCGAGCGGCGGGAGCGCGCTGAACGGTTCGGCTCCTTCAAGGTTCACGCCCACGTCGTAGGAGAAATAAGCGGGACGATCGGGCAGGTTGGCGGTCATTTGCCTGACGAAGTCATTCCGGTCCTTGATTTGCATCGCCCAATTCAGTTTCCGTTCCTGGCCAACGAGGGAGAAAGGCGCGTCGGAAATGGCGCGACCGCAGAGCGAGCCGGCGCCGTGCGCCGGATAAACCTTCACCTCGTCCGGCAGAGTGAGAACCTTATAAAAGAGCGAGTCGTAAAGTTTGCCCGCGAGCGCGTTCGGATCTTCATCGGCGTCGCGCAGATCAGGACGGCCGACGTCGCCTACAAAAAGCAGATCGCCGGTAAAGATGGCGGTCGGCTTACCGCCCTCATGCACGAGGAACGACAGGCTGTCCGGCGAATGTCCCGGCGTTTCCAGCAACTCGACCTCGAGCGAACCGATCTTCACGCGGTCGCCATCTTTCGCCGCGACATGCTCGTAGTTCACCGGCGCGTGATGCGAAACGTAAACTTTCGCTTCGGTCCGGTCCGCCAGCTCGCGGAAACCAGAAGCAAAATCGGCGTGCGGATGACTGTTGAAGATGGCGACGATGCGCAAGCCTTCGCGCTCGGCCTCGGCGAGGTAATCATCGACATCGCGTTTTGGATCGACCACGGCGGCTTCACCATCGGCGCCGAAAAGGTAGGAGGCGTGAGCGAGTCCTTCGATAAAGAAACGTTTCAGATACATAGTGTGAATTGTTGGCTTGAGGTGTCGTTAGGCTAATCAGGCAGCGCATTTCCGCCCGCCGGGCCAAGAGGTTCCAGCAGGATCGCTCGAATGCAGGTCAGTGCCGCTCAGAAAAAGTAACTCCAGTTCTTCGCGATGACAAAGGCGCCGACGGCGAGGACGAACCAGGCGAAGGCCACGCGCAACTGCGCGACCGCCAGCCGCCGCGCGACAAGACGGCCGGCGAGCATCCCGATGAGCGACGTACCGAGGAACATCCCGGCAGTGATGAGGAATCCGCCGCCAACGCCGAGAAAGGCGGTGAGCGCGCCAACGCCGAGACCAGCGAGCGAGCAGCGTTGCCAATGGCATTGTTTCGTGGAATCCGACGCGTGGATGTTGCCGCCGTGCAACATCAAGGTGGCGATCACGATCATGAGCGCGGCGAAGAGCAACATGAGCAGCGCGGGTGAAACGAGATGCGTGAGCTGAGCCCCGGCGAGCGCGCCGACGATGCCGGTAGCGCTGAAGAGCGCGGCGGCTTTTGCGTGCACGAGACCGCTGCGCGCATTCAACAATGTCGCGGCGAGGCTCGTTCCGCCAACAACTGCGAGCGACATGCCGACGGCCGATTGCGGTGGCACATCCGCGGCATAAACCAGCACCGGCAAAGTAATGATCGATCCGCCGCTGCCCAGCACGGTCAGCGAAAAGCCGATCGCGACTGCGAGGGTCAGGGCGAGGATCACGCGCGCGCCTTCCTTGTCATCTCCCCAGAGCAGGCATCAGATAAAGCACGCCGTCGTCTAAATCGAAAACCGTCCAATGAAGCCCGACGATAATCTGCGCCGAGCAATCCGCGTGCTGCCGCCTTGCCTTTGCCGCATTCCCTGGTCGCGACGCAACATGCCGCGCCAGAAATCACGTCTAGGGTTGTGTCTTGACCGGAGTTCTGTTCGGCGGCAGAGGGCTACCCCCTCCTCCGCCGGAGCCGAAGGCAACCGCGTTTTCGGCCGATCCGGGCTTGCCGCTGGTCGTGGCCGAACCGTTTTGATTCGCGCAGCCACCCAGGATTACCGCCATGCTGACCACCACACAGAGATAGAGAGCTATTTTCATTTGGTTTGCCTCCTTGCCTGGCAGCGAACTGGATGCTCGCTTCCACCTGCTTTCTATCAACGAACTCGCCCGGGAGCAAGCCTTGATTCCAGGCTATTTACCAAGGTCGTCGCGGGCCCCGACTTCACGCTTGGTTTGCTCACGACCGGTAGGGCAGTTTGAGCTTCGTCATGCGTCCAGTGCGGGCGCGCCCGGGAAAAGTCCGGCGCGTTTCAGCAATGCCTCGTAGGTGGCAAATTTGTAGAGCTCACCCAAGGTCGGGTAGTTGAAACAAACGCGGTTGAACACGCTGGCGCCTACTCCAGCCAGCATTGCGACGAGGCCGATATGGACGAGTTCGGTGGCCTGTTCGCCGACCACATGTACCCCCAGCAGACGCATGTCCTCGGGACGAAAGATCAGTTTCAGCAAGCCACTTTCGTCTCCGATAATCTGACCGCGCGCATTATCGGCATAGCGAGCGCGGCCGACGACATACGGGATGTTCTTCTCCTTCAAAGACTCCTCGGTCTCTCCCGCCATGCTCGCTTCCGGAATCGTATAGATGCCGGTCGGCAGAATTGGCGCCGCTGCTTCCTTTTGCCAGATATCGAATGCGACACAGGCCGCCAGTCGCGCCTGTTCCATGCCAGTGGCAGCGAGAGCCGGCGCACCGATAACGTCTCCGGCGGCGAAAATGTGCGGCACCTCCGTGCGGCCCTGCGCATCAACCTGCACAAGTCCGCGTTTGCCCGGAGTCAGCCCGGCGGCAGCCAGATTCAGGTCGGCCGTGTTGCTCTGCCGGCCAGCCGCGATCAGGACATCGTCGACCGCAATCGTCGCGCCGGAACTCAGCCTGAGCGTGACATCGCCTGTGGGCGACGCATCGCAGTGCGTCACTCTTTCTTTCCAGATGAAGTGCACCCCGTTTGCCGTCATCGCACGCTGAATGGCCTCGGAAATCTCGCGATCGAGAAAACCGAGAAGCCAGTCGCGTCCGTCGATCAGATGCACTTCGACTCCGAGCGCGGCGAAGGTGCAGGCATACTCCGCTCCGATCACCCCCGCGCCAACCACGGCAAGCGTTTTGGGGAGCGCGCTGATTTGAAGAATTTCATCTGAATCGTGGACGCGCGGATGCTCGAATGGAAATTCGGGCGGACGAACCGGCGACGAACCGGTTGCGACCAGAATCTTCTCACCCCGCAAATAGGTATCGGGGGCGATGCGGACGGTATGCGGATCGACAAAACTCGCCGCGCCTTGGAATCGCTCAACCTTTAACAGCCGAAATTGTTCTTCACGCCGCTTATGCTCCTCGCTGACGACGCCATCCTTATGATGCATGAAATCGGCCACGGTGGCGCCGCGGCGGAGCGAAAGATCAACCCCAAAGAGCTTGCGCGAACGCCAGCCCGAAAGCGCCAGCGCGGTTTCGCGCAGTGTCTTGCTCGGGATCGTGCCGGTGTTGATACCGGCACCTCCGATGTCGCGGAGTTTCTCCACCAGCGCGACACGCCGGCCAAAAATCGCCGCGGTATTTGCTCCGCAGATTCCGGCCGGTCCGCCGCCGATGACCACGAGGTCGTAGGAGTGGGTCTGCATTCGTTAGTCTAAGAACGCTGAATCGACGAGCACGACCGACTCAGGCGTGTGCAATGGAAGCGACGTTTGGGAATCCCGCCATGAACTGCGCGCCTTACTTCCCTTCGACGATCTGCTTGAGAGTCGCCAGCCCCTTCGGCTGCATCGGCCCCATGCCGGTTCCCGGCATGAACCACATGCCTTTCCCCTTGGCGTGACAGTAGATGATTTGAACGCCGTCATGTGTCATCGCGTGATGGAATGTGGTGCTGGAATTCTCCGCGATAAAGCCGAAGAACTTCTGCTGCCACGGGTCATCGGTAAACGGGAAGAGCCGTTCGCCGAGCGTCTTCAGCTCTTCGACGCTGATCGTGCGGATGGACGCCCCGATGCCTTTGCGCCGCTCTTCCGTGATTCCTTCCATGTCAATGGTTTCAAATGGCATGATGTTGCCTCAGTTGGTTCTTGCTCAGCAGTAAAGGATGGATGCAGAGGCGCTTCAAGTAACCAAATTCGGTGCCTTGGGTTTCGGTCGAGCCGCCAAGGGCCCTTCGAGTCCAGGATTGCATGCGAGCGGTGAAAGCAAGTGACGAAATCGTCCCAGATCGGCTGCGCGTGCCCGGGTTCATCGACTCTCGCGGCCGCAAGCTCAACCACGGACAGGATAGGTCTGGAGGGCGCGCATATACTGCGCGCGTTCGAAGGCAGCCGGCTCGGGGCAGTTCTTCTGGCTCATGCTGCCTTTGAGTTGCTCGACCGATTCGTATTCGTGTTCCTCCATCCATTCCCGCATCTCGCGCTCGATCACGTTGAGATGCGCGATGCCGCGCCGGAGCAAGACCGAGCAGAGCATGGTTACATCGGCCCCGGCCATGAGCAGCTTGAGCGCGTCGGTCGCGCGATGGATGCCGCTCGTCGCCGCCAGGCTGGCTCCGATGCGGCCGTAGAGGATCGCGATCCAACGCATCGGCAACCGCATCGCCATTGGCGTGCTCAGGAGCACGTTAGGCGTGATCTCCAGCGTCTCGAGCTCGATGTCCGGCTGGTAAAAACGATTGAACAGGGCGAGCGCGTTCGCTCCGTGCTGATCCAGCCGGCGGGCGAAGCGAGCGAAGTTGGTGAAGAACGGGCTGAGCTTCACCGCCACGGGAATTTTCAGCTGCGCTTTGACCGAAGCGAGAATCGTAAGGTAGCTCTCCTCGATGTCCTCGCTGGAAAGGTCCGGATCGGTCGGCAGCGCGTAAATGTTCAGCTCGAGGGCGTCGGCCCCCGCCTGCTCGATCTGGCGCGCGTAGGTTTGCCAGCCGCCGAAGGTCGAGCCGTTCAGGCTCCCGATGATGGGAATGCTGGTGGCCGCTTTCGCCTTCGCGATGTGCTCGACATACGCTTCGGGACCGACCTTGAACTCCTGCGGCTCGGGAAAATAATTCAGCGCCTCGGCGAAACTTTCGGTGCCCTGGTTGAGATGAAAATCCAATTCGTGGCGATCATGACGCAGTTGCTCCTCAAAGAGGGAATGGAACACGATGGCCGAAGCGCCGGCGTCCTCCAGGCGCTTGATATTGTCGAGGTGTTCTGTGAGCGGCGAAGCCGAAGGGACGAGCGGCGTTCGCAGCTTAAATCCGAGGTAGGTAGTCGTCAGGTTCATGTGTTTGATGGTTCGGGTTGTGATTTTCGTGCGGCGAGATATTCATAAAGTCCGCGGCGGACGCTCACGTCCTCCTGCGCCCGGGTGAGCAAGGCCCTCGCGGCTTCGGGATCGATCTTGTCCAGCATCCGGAAGCGGTTTTCGAGTTTGAAATAATCCGCCACCTTGATCCGGGGCGGTCCCGCATCGAGGTGGAGCGGATTTTCCCCGAGCGCCGCGCGCTCCGGGTCGTAGCGATAAAGAAGCCACTGTCCCGAATTCACCGCCGCTTTCTGGTTTTGCATCGCGGTCGTCATGTTGATCCCGTGCGCGATGCAATGGCTATAGGCGATAATGATCGCCGGACCGTCGTAGACTTCCGCTTCGAGGAAGGCCTTCAAGGTGTGCTCGTCTTTCGCTCCCATCGCGACCGAGGCGACGTAGATCGTGCCGTAGCTCATCGCCATCAGGCCGAGATCTTTCTTCGGACCACGTTTGCCGCCGGAGGCGAATTTCGCGACTGCGCCGCGCGGCGTCGATTTCGAACATTGACCGCCGGTGTTCGAATAAACTTCCGTATCGAGCAGGAGCACCTTGACGTTGCGTCCACTGGCCAGGACGTGATCAAGGCCGCCATAGCCAATGTCGTAACCCCAGCCGTCGCCGCCCACGATCCAGACACTCTTGCGCACGAGGGTATCGGCCAGCGCGAGCAAGCGCCGTGCATCGGCCCGGCCAAGCGCTTCCAGTTTGCGTTTCAACTCGGTCACGCGCGCCCGCTGCTCAAAGATGTCCGCTTCGTCGCGCTGGGGCGCGTGCAGGATTTCTTTCGCGAGTTTGTCGCCCACGACGGGCGCGAGCTGTTGCAGAAGTTCGGCGGCAAACTCGTGCTGTTTGTCGATCGAAACGCGGAACCCGAGTCCGAACTCGGCATTGTCTTCAAAAAGCGAATTCGACCAGGCCGGGCCGCGTCCGTCGTTGTTCTTGGCGTAGGGTGTGGTTGGCAGATTGCCGCCGTAAATGGACGAGCAACCGGTGGCGTTGGCGATGATCAGCCGGTCGCCAAAAAGCTGGGTGAGCAACTTGATGTAGGGCGTCTCGCCGCAACCCGCGCAGGCGCCCGAGAACTCGAAGAGCGGCTGTTGCACCTGCATTTCGCGGACGTAGCCAAGCGGCACTTTTCGCCGATCCAACTCTGGAATGGAGAGGAAAAAATTCCAGTTGGCGCGCTCGGTTTCGCGGAGCGGCGTCTGCCCCTGCATGTTGATCGCTTTCAAGCGCGCCTCCGATTTGTTCCTGGCGGGGCACACGTCGACGCAGATCCCGCAACCGGTGCAATCCTCCACCGCCACCTGCAGTGTGTAATGCAGACCTTTCCATTCCGGCAGTCGGGCCTCGCGCGATTTGAATGAGGCGGGCGCACCTTCCAGCCGGACTTCCTCGTAGACCTTGCTTCGAATAACGGCGTGCGGGCAGACCATGACGCATTTGCCGCATTGAATGCAGACCTGCGGATCCCAGACCGGCACTTCCAGGGCGAGATTGCGCTTTTCCCATTGCGTGGTGCCAGTCGGGAAAGTCCCGTCGTTAGGCAAGGCGCTCACCGGAACGCGATCGCCGCGCCCCGCCATGATTTCGCCCAGCACGTTGCGCACGAACTCCGGCGCCGCGCTCAGCTTGCCGTTTGGCTGGGAGACCCGCGGCAGGATCTCGCGCGGCACTTCCACTTCGTGCAGATGTGCGATCGTTTCATCTACCGCGCGCAGATTCTTCTCCACGATCTCGTCGCCCTTTTTGCCATAGGTTTTGCGAATCGAATTCTTGATCGCCGCGATTGCTTCCTCCGGCGGCAGAACGCCGGAGATCGCGAAGAAGCAGGTCTGCATCACGGTATTGATGCGGCCGCCCATCCCGGAATCGCGCGCCACCTTGTTCGCGTCGATCACGAAGAATCGCGCATTTTCCTCGATCATTCGGCGTTGCGCATTTTCAGGCAGGTGCTGCCAAACCCGGTCCGGTCCCCACGCCGAATTCAACAGGACGGTCCCGCGGGGAGCGAGGTCCTGGAGCACATCGTAGGTCTCGAGCAGGAATGGCTGGTGGCAACCGATAAAGTTCGCGCTCGTCACGAGATAGGCCGATCGAATCGGGC
Source organism: uncultured Verrucomicrobiae bacterium (assembly GCA_963776615.1). Taxonomy (GTDB): domain Bacteria; phylum Verrucomicrobiota; class Verrucomicrobiia; order Chthoniobacterales; family UBA10450; genus Palsa-1392. The sequence continues at coordinate 116,957 of CAVZNJ010000019.1, read as the reverse complement.
GCGGCCCAAAACGCAGATGCGAAATGGTCGTGGCGCCTGCTTTCTTCGAGTCGTATACGAAATAGCCCTGGGCGAAGTTGTCGGTGTTCTCGCCGATGATCTTGATCGACTCCTTGTTCGCGCCCACCGTCCCATCCGAGCCCAGCCCGAAGAACTGCGCCCGCACTACGTCGGCAGGTTCGATCGAGAAGTTCGGATCGAACTCGAGGCTGGTGTGCGAGAGATCGTCGTCGATCCCGATCGTGAAATGATTTTTCGGGGCCAGCTGGGAAAGGTTTTCGAAGACGGCTTTGACCATCGCCGGGGTGAACTCTTTTGAAGACAATCCATAGCGACCGCCGACCACGCGCACCTTGTCGCGGCCCTGCTCGTAGAGCGCAGTCACGCAATCGAGATAGAGCGGCTCGCCGCCGGAGCCGGGTTCCTTGGTGCGATCGAGCACGGCGATCGCCCGCGTCGTTGGCGGGAGCGCCTCCACAAAATGTTGCGCATGGAATGGCCGATAGAGCCGCACCTTGAGCAGGCCGACTTTTTCTTTCTGCGCTCGGAGAAAATCGACCGTCTCGTGCGCCGCTTCGCAGCCGGAACCCATCAGCACAATGACGCGTTCGGCGTCAGGCGCGCCGTGATATTCGAACGGCTCGTAACGCCGGCCGGTCAGCTCCGCGAAATCATCCATCGCCCTTTGTACGATGTCAGAACAGGCGGTGTAGAATGGATTCACCGTTTCGCGCGCTTGAAAATAAACATCCGGATTCTGCGCCGTGCCGCGGACTACCGGATGATCGGGCGAGAGGGCACGCGCGCGATGCTGAAGTACACGCGCTTCGTTAATCATCGCGCGCATGACCTCGATCGGCAGCACTTCGATCTTCGAGATTTCGTGTGAGGTGCGGAAGCCATCGAAGAAATGGAGAAACGGAATCCGCGCCTCGAGCGTAGCCGCGTGCGCAATGAGGGCGAGATCCTGCGCTTCCTGCACCGACGCCGAGCAGAGCATGGCCCAACCGCTGGCCCGTGCCGCCATGACATCGCTGTGATCGCCAAAAATGGAAAGTGCCTGTGTGGCCAGCGAGCGCGCCGCGATGTGAAAGACGGCCGGGGTCAGTTCACCAGCAATCTTGTACATATTTGGGATCATCAAGAGCAGACCCTGTGAGGCGGTGAACGTTGTGCTGAGCGCGCCGGTTTGGAGCGCGCCATGGATCGCCCCGGCGGCACCGCCTTCGCTCTGCATTTCGAGGACGGCCGGCACCGTACCCCACAGGTTTTTCATCCCGCCGGCCGCCCAGGCATCGGCCCATTCGCCCATCGGCGACGCCGGTGTGATCGGATAAATGGCGATGACTTCGTTCAGCGCGTAGGCAATCCGCGCGACGGCTTCGTTGGCATCGACCGTCTTGCAGTGGGGCTTGAGGCGGCCATTTCTCGCAACTCGTCGCGCCTCGTGCCGAAAGTCAGGGTTGGAACTCTTCGCCACGTCGCGTCCGTCCGCCAAACTGCCGACCGCGTTTTTCGTCTCGGACGTGGCTTTGCGCTTTGTGATCTTCTTATTCGACGGTTGCATTCGCCGGAAAAGTAATGGCTGCCTCTTTTCGAAGCTAAACACCCGTTGCGTTTCGCTGTGCAATTATTGTGCGGTCACTGTGCGAGAGGTAGGCCAAGTCCCTCCCCGACAAGTCCGCACTGGTTGGGCTTGACCGACCGCGGCTTGCCGAGAAGAATCGCCGAATGAACACGAAACTTGCACCACTCACAGTCGCTTTTGCAGCGACTCTGCTTGCGGCTTCAATCTTCGCCGAGGAACCGAAGACGACCAACACTGCTGCTTCGCCCGCGGCCAGCCAACCGGACGAAAAGGAGATGATGGCCAAAATGATGGGATTGGCCAAACCGGGGGATAATCACAAGATTCTGGCCGACATGGTCGGCACCTGGAAATACAAGGTGAAATTCTGGATGGCGCCCGACGCTCCGCCGAGCGAGTCGAGCGGCGCGACGGTCTATAAATCGATCATGGCTGGCCGCTATGTCATTGGCGATGTCACCGGCCAAATGGAGATGCCCGGGGCGGATGGCAAGATGAAGAAAACGGAATTCAAAGGAATGTCGATCGACGCCTACGACAACGTGAAACAGAAATTCGTTTCGACCTGGATCGACAACATGGGCACCGGAGTCATGACGATGGAAGGGAGCTACGATCCGGCGACGCAAAGCCTGACCTACACCGGGACCGCCGAGATGATGCCGGGAATGACGAGCAAGGTCCGCCAGGTGATCAAGGTGGGCGACAAGAACCACCACTCCATGGAGTACGACGAAGATCGCGGCCAGGGCGAAACGAAGACGATGCAGATCGACTACACTCGCAAAAAGTAGCGCGCGGACAGCGACGCCATGCGATCATCGGCCGATGACCATCTCACGACGTAAGTTTGCCCAATTGTTAGGCGCGGGCGCGGCGGCGGCAGTCGCCCGGCCCGCGTTTTCGTTTGCCGAAACCGCGGCGGGCAAATCCCCGGCCGCGCATCTCCGGTATCGTTCGTCTGAGTTCGAACGAGAATCCCTACGGCCCTTCGGCCCGGGCACTCAAGGCGATGAGCGATGCCTTTCCTCTGGCTTGTCGTTATCCCGACGAGCACGCCGATGCGCTGGTGGAAGCGCTCGCCAAACTCAATCGCGTGGGCCGCGATCAGATCCTGCTCGGCGACGGCTCGGGCGAGATTCTCAAGTTGGCCGCCGACACTTTCACCGGTCCGCTGAGCAAAGGCCAGGGCGGCGTGCTCGTGGTCGCCGATCCGACCTTCGAAGCCATCCTTTACCACGCGCAGCGCAACGGCGCAGAGATCGTGAAAGTTCCACTCACGGCGGATTTTGGTCACGATCTGGCGAAGATGCTGGCCGCAGCGAAGGGCGGCCTGGTTTACGTCTGCAATCCGAATAATCCCACCGCCAGCATCACTCCGAAAAACGAAGTGCGCGAGTTTATCGAGCGCGTGCCTAACGACACCATGATTCTGGTGGACGAGGCGTATTATCATTACGCCGACAGTCCGGAGTATGAGAGCGTGATTCCGCTGGTCGGGGAGCATCGCAACCTCGTCGTCGCGCGCACCTTTTCCAAAATATACGGAATGGCGGGCCTGCGCTGCGGCTATTGCGTGGCCCAAAATTATGCGATTGAGCGGCTGCGCGAACGCCAGACGTGGGACAGCACCAATATCATGGGGATTGCCGCTGCGACGGCGAGCCTCGACGACCCGGACCTAGTGCCCAAAGGCCGCCGGCTCAATGCGGAAACCAGAGCATTCACGGTTAGCGAACTCGAGCGAATGGGATACAAGACGATTCCATGCCAGGCAAATTTCATCATGTTCGACGCAAAACGTCCGGTCGTGCCGCTGATTGCGGCGCTCAAGCAGCACAAAGTCGAGGTCGGCCGATTATTCCGGCCGATGCCGAATCACATACGTCTCACCATCGGCAAGAAAGCCGAGATGGAGGCCTTCTTTGCCACCTTCCGCGAGATCACGGGGCCGGCCCCGGCTTGAACGTTAGGCGAGCCGCCTGCGGCGGTTTTGTTCATTCACTTGCCTCCGCTTTCGGAGCGTTCTAATGATTAGGCCCGCGCCGAATCAGGCACGACCAACTCTCAACCAACTTATTCGAACTTCTTTATGGCAAACTTCGGCATCAACGGCTTCGGCCGCATCGGGCGCAATGTTTTGCGTGCCATGTCTCAGGACCAGGTTGCGCAAGTCCGCGCGATTAATGACCTCACCGACACCCACACCCTGGCCCATCTCCTCAAATGGGATTCAGTGCACGGTAAATTCGATGGCGAGATCGGCTATGATGACGAGAACATCATCGTGCGCGGCCACAAGATTAAGGTCCTGAAGGAGCGCGACCCGGCGAAGTTGCCGTGGAAGGATCTGGGCGTCGATGTCGTGCTCGAGTCGACCGGCTTTTTCACCAGTCGCGAGAAGGCGGAACTGCATTTCGTTGGCGGAGCAAAAAAAGTGCTGATCAGCGCCCCGGCGAAAAATCCCGACGCCACGATCTGTATGGGGATCAACGACAACATCTACGACGCGGCGAAAATGAACATCGTCTCCAACGCGAGCTGCACGACCAACTGCCTGGCGCCACTCGCCAGGGTGTTGCACGAAAATTTCACGATCGTGAACGGTTTCATGAGCACGATCCACAGCTACACGAACGACCAGCGCATCCTCGACTTCCCGCATGAAGACCTGCGCCGGGCGCGGGCGGCGGCGGTCAGCATTATTCCTTCGAGCACCGGGGCAGCCAAGGCGATCGGCGAAGTGTTGCCGGCGCTGAAAGGCAAACTGAACGGCGGCGCCTTTCGCGTCCCGACGCCGGACGGATCCGTCACCGATTTCACCGCGATTTTAGAAAAGGACGCAACGGTCGAATCAATCAACGCCGCCTTCAAGAATGCGGCCAGCGATGCGAGTTATAAAGGGGTGCTCGAGTTCAGCGACGAGCCGCTCGTTTCGAGGGACATCGTGGGCAACGCGCACTCCTGCATTTTCGACAGCAAACTCACGATGGTGCACGGTGGAAAGTTCGTGAAGGTCGTGGGGTGGTACGACAACGAATGGGGTTATAGCAACCGTTGTGTCGAAATGCTGGAGATGCTGTCGTAGGAGCAAGCGATGCGGCCCCCATCTGTCATCCTGAGCGCCGCGAAGGACCTCACAAACAAACCTTGGTTGTCGAGCGGAGAGCGACCTCGCACGTTGCTTGCGGGATCCCTCGCCGTCTTTGCGGCTCGGGCTGACAACGGTTTCCTACCAAGGATCGACTAATGGCTAAACTCCGCATTCGCGACCTCGAAGTGCGCGGAAAACGCGTCCTGGTGCGCGTTGATTTCAATGTCCCGACGGAGGAACGCGACGGCGAGATCGTCATCACTGATGATACCCGGATGCGCGAAAGTCTGCCGACGATCAATTACCTCCGAGAACAGGGCGCGAAGACGATCCTAATGGCGCATTTCGGTCGGCCCAAGGGAAAGCCGCTGGAGAAATATTCGCTTCGTCCGGTCGGTGTCGCGTTGCACGATCTGATCGATCATCCAGTCGCGTTCAGCCACGACTGCATCGGTGCCGATGCGGAAAAAATCGTTTCTGAAATGAACGAGGGCGACCTCACACTCTTGGAGAACGTTCGTTTCCATGCGGAAGAAGAAGCGAACAATCCCAAGTTTGCCGAGTCCCTCGCCAAACTGAGCGACGGCCTTTACGTGAACGATGCCTTTGGCGCGGCCCATCGCGCGCACGCCTCGACCGCGGGCGTCACGAAGTTCGTCGGGCAGGCGGCCATGGGGTTCCTGATGGAAAAGGAACTCAAATATCTCCACGAGGAACTGGCGCATCCGGCCAAGCCTTTCCTGGTCATACTCGGCGGCTCGAAAGTTTCGGACAAAATCGGCGTAATCAAGGCGCTGATGGAGAAAGCCGACACCATCCTGATCTGTGGCGCGATGGCGAACACCTTCCTCGAATCCGAGGGTATTCACATGGGAAGCAGCCGGGTCGAACGCGACAAGCTCGGGCTGGCACGCGAGCTGATCGAGCTTGCGAAGCAGAAGCATGTCAGGTTAGTCCTCCCGATCGATTTGTTAGGCGCGGAAGAGATCAAGCCCGGCGCCGCGACGCGACACAGCGGACGCATTTCGCATGACTACAATATTCCGGACGGATGGCAGGCGGTCGACATCGGCCCGCTCACGATCGCGCTTTTCAAAAGCGAGATCGCAGGCGCCAAGACCATCTTGTGGAACGGCCCGCCCGGCATTTTCGAGATTCGTGAATTCTCCGCCGGCACTGAGGCGATTGCGGAAGCGATGGCCGAGTCCAGCGCGACCACCATCATCGGCGGCGGCGATTCTGTGACCGCGGTCAAACAGTCTGGCCTGGCGGACAAAATGACTTTCATTTCGACCGGCGGCGGTGCCTCTCTCGAGCTGATCGAAGGCAAAGAGTTGCCCGGCGTTGCGGCACTGACGGAGAAGAGCTGAATTTGATGCGCAAAAAAATCATCGCGGCGAATTGGAAAATGCACATGACTCAGAGCGAGTCGGAAGCATTCATTACCACCTTTCTGCGGGAGATCGGCGACCTCGATGAAGTCGAGATCGTGATCGTACCGCCCTTCACGTCGATCCCGAAAGTCTCCGAGCTGCTTACCCAGACCCAGAACATCAAGGTCGGCGCGCAGAACATGCATTGGGAACGCAGCGGCGCGTTCACGGGCGAGATCAGTCCAGCCATGTTGCGCGAACTTTTCGTCCGTTACGTCGTCCTCGGGCACAGCGAGCGCCGGGCGATGTTTGGGGAGACGGATGAAATCGTGAACCGAAAAGTGCGGGCGGCGCACGAGGAAGTGTTGCGGCCGATTCTCTGCATTGGAGAGACGCTCGCGCAGCGCGAGAAAGGAGAGGTCGAGAAGGTTCTCTCGTCGCAATTGAAGGGCAGTCTCGCGAATGTCGAGGCAAAGGAATTGCTCGAGACGGTGATCGCGTACGAACCGGTTTGGGCCATCGGCACGGGCAAGACCGCAACCGCAGAAGAGGCGCAGGAAGCGCACGCCTTTATTCGTCAGACGCTGTGCGAGATGTCGGATGACGCGACCGCGGAGAAAATCCGGATTCAGTATGGCGGTAGCGTGAGAACGGACAACGCGCGCCGTTTGCTCTGGCAAGCGGACATCGATGGTGCGCTCGTTGGCGGCGCGAGTCTCGATCCGCGCAGCTTCGCCCAGATCGTGCGGGCTGGCGTGCCTGACGACTCGCAGTAGATGTCGCTCTCTGTTCTCCGGGCGGTATTGTTCCGAGAACCAGTCCGCGCTTCTCCGGAGCAAAGCGTTTACATGGCAGGCGGGAGCGCGTAAACCTCAACCAGGGCCGTGCCAGTCGCCGTGCCCGCGCCGCGCACGATCGCGGTATATCCGCCGGGTGAGAGCGTTTCCAGAACGGCCGATTCCCGGTCGTCGCTCGGCGGAATACCGGTGGCCTCGATCGCGGCTTCCTGGGTGTCGCGCCAGTTGTCGTTGAAATCGATCTGTGTGCCCTGGCTGTTGTAAAGCGTAAGCGTCGGATCCGACAACGGATTACTTACCTCGGCGTTGGCGAGGGAGGGACCGAGCGCACGCACCAGAACGCGTTGCGATCCGTTACCCGTGATGATGAAACCGCCGATCATGACATTGTCGCCGGTCTGCACATTGCCACGGGTGGATATGTTCAAAACGCTCGAGCCTGGCCCGCTATCAAGATCGTAGACTTCCACCAGGCCATTCCCGGTCGTCCCATTGACGCCATAGATCACCGCGGTGTAAGCCGAGCCGGTGCTCGTTGCCGGCAGCGTCGTCAGGATGGCCGACTCGGCTGGATCGGTCGGCGCGAGCGTGCTGTTGATAATGTCGCGTTTGTTTGGCGCGTTATCCCAGTTGTCGTTGGAAGAAAGCAACGCGCCGGTTCCATCGTGCAGTTCCAGCGTCGGATCGGCCAGCGCGCCGGGAACCGGTGGATTCGCATTGGCGAGTGACGGCCCGAGCGCACGAATCATGACCCGCTTGGGCGTAGTGCCGACGACGATAAAGCCGCCGATTAAGGCGTCGTCGCCCGTGCCGACCTGGAGCCGGGTGGAGATGTTGGCCAAATGCACCGGCGTGCTTTCGACCGTGACTTGAAATGATTGCGAGGCTGTCGCCCCGGCAGCGTCGGTCGCGGTCACGGTGATGGTTGCGCTGCCGACGCTCTTGCCTTGCACGAAAAGGTCATTCGAGATCACGCTGGCCGACGCGATCGCCGGATGATCGCTCATAGCCGAGAAGATCATCGGGCGAGTGATCCCGTTGACTCGCGCGAGGTTTGTCACGCTCGGATAACCCGACGAATAGTTGCGCAGTGGCAGGTTGGTAAAAGCCGAGCCGTAAATAGCGCTGAAATTGAAGACCGGCAAAGCCGCGATCGCGTCGGCCGTCGTCATGCCGGCTGCGGAGACAACTCCGAAAACGGTAAAGCCACCGTTGGTGGAGTCGAGATTGCTTGGCGGTCCGCTGTTGTCGGCCAGATTGATGAACCACTGGCTGGTTGCGCTGTTGGGGTCGGTCGACAGTTTCGCCATCGAGATCGTGCCCCGCACATTGTGCAGATCGGGGCGTGCTTCATTCGGGATTGGGCTGAAGGTTGTGACCGGTCCCGGGAGCATGTTCGGAGGGGAGAAGGGGTCTGTGGTCGAAACATAACCGCCGCTCTGGATGACGAAACCTGGGACAGAGCGATGGAAGAATATCGGCGCCGGAGTTCCGAAGTTCGGGTCGTTCGGGAGGTATGCTCCCGAATCGATATAGCTTAGAAAGTTATCGACCGTGATTGGCGTTCGCTGATCGTAAAGAGTGATATCGATGGTCCCGAGATCGGTCGTCAAGCGAACCGTGTTCGCAGGCAGATCCGGATCACTAAACTTGGTGTTGAGATCGATCTCATTCGCGGGCGTGGAATCGTAGACGGTCAGGTCGGGGATTTGCGCGGAAACAACCGGTGCAGCGTGGAGCGACGAGCTTCCCAACCGAAAAGCGAACAGGGTGAGAGCGAGGAGCGGCAGACGAACCAAAAACATCGGGGTTAATACGCTATTTTTAGGTTTGCTCAATCAATGCAGGCTAGAACATCTCGCAGAGTTGCCAGACCGGCTCCCTATTTCTTGATCTCAAGGTAGGTGCGCGAGAGCACCTTGTTTGTACCCGGCTGCAAGTCCTCGATCCGCATCTGTTTCAGGAACCAGCGGCCCTCGATCTTTTGCGCGGAGACGACCTCGAAGCGCTTCGTCAGGCGGCCCCGCCAGTCGTACGCTTCGATGCGCATCATCGCGCCGCCCTCCTTGTCAACCCAGAGCAGAACATTCGAATATTGCGCAGCGCGCGACGGCGGTTGCAGGCGCAGTTTCCAGCAGTCGCGGGTCCGAATGGTTTCTTCGCCCAGCATCTCTGTCCGCGGCCAGTAGAGGAACTTGAGGGCGAGATCGCCGTAGGTCACGGCTGTGCCGCCGATCCTGTCGTCGAGCCGAGAGGCGGCGAATTTTTTTGTGCTGTTTTCCAGCACGAGGTCAAGGCTGGAGCTTTTCTCGCCCAGCCGCAGTTGCAGCACTTCCGGCCGATTGTAAAAGGTGTAGCGAATCACCGGTCCGGTCTGGGTGATGCGAAAAGGGATGACATTGGCGTCGACGCGCAACTGGCCCTGGAGATCGAGTTGCTGTTGCGCTTGCTGAAGGCGCACCTGGTCGAGAATCTCGGTGGCAGTGGGCGGATCCGCTTTGGCGAGAGTGGCACTCACGAGAATGACGCCAACTAATGCGATCTGTCTGTGCATGAAAGATGGTTTTGAGCTTTAAGTGTTAAGTTCCAAGTCCGAATCGCGGCAGATATCCTCTGAAGATCAAAACCAAAGCCCAAACCGTTTCCAGTGGACCAAGCGCTCTTTCATCTTATCAACCAGCAATGGACGCATCCCGCCCTCGACTTGTTCATGGCCGCGCTCAGCGATCCCAAGATTTGGACACCACTGATCATCGTGCTCGTGCTCTATGCCTTGATCTTCGGGCACTTCAAGGGACGCGCGATGCTTTTCTGTCTCTGCTTCGCTCTTCTCGTGAACGATAACCTGACCGCAAACCTGAAAAAGTTCGTCGATCGCCGCCGGCCGAAACAAGTCGAGCGAGTCCGGATGGTGGAGCTGGCTAAGGCGCGCCCGGAAGTTCTCACGCTCTTCAAACCGGTCAAGATCCGCTATTCCGATGAGAGAGATCGCACCCGGTCCGGGCCCTCATTTCCCTCCGGGCATGTGACCAACAACGTAACCATCGCGATGATTCTGGCTTTCTTTTTTCGGCGTTGGGGGTGGCTCTATTTTCTCTTTGCCGGCGCGATCGCGTGGTCGCGGGTCTATCTGGGCGCGCACTGGCCGAGCGACGTCGCGGCTACTTTTTTCCTTGCCGCTGGCACGACTGCGCTGCTCCTCGCCCTGCTTGAAACGCTCTATCGCTGGGCGGCGGCGAAATGGGCGCCAGAGTTTTTCGCCAGGCATCCACGTCTGGCGGGCGACGCCATTTCATGAGCACGACGCGCGCGGTCTGGCTTTTCCTTTTCGTTCTGACCGCGCTTCGCCTCGCGCTTTTGAACGCGACGCAGCTTTCGCCTGACGAGGCTTACTATTGGATGTGGGCACAACGGCCCGCGCTCTCTTATTTTAGCAAGGGTCCCGGGGTCGCCTTGGTGATTCGCTCGAGCATCGCGATCTTCGGCGACAATGAATTCGGGGTCCGCTTTTGGAGCCCGCTCCTCGCTGCCGGCACGAGCCTGCTCCTCTATTATTTTGCCCAGCGTCTCTTCAGCTCTTTGGCTGGGTTCTGGACGGTTGTGGCCTTGAACGTGACGCCGATTTTCAATCTCGGCAGCCTCGTCATGACGATCGATCCGCTCTCGGTTTTCTTCTGGGTCGCGGCCTTCTACAGCTTCTGGATTGCGCTCGAGCGAAGCCCGCTCTTTTCCTGGTGGTGGCCGTTTACCGGGCTGCTCATCGGGCTCGGTTTTCTCTGCAAATTCACCGATGCCCTGGAATTGATCTCAGTCGTTCTTGTCCTGTTCCTGCCTCGATTGCGTCGCGAATTTCTGCGGCCCAACCTTTATTTGCTCCTGCTCGCCTTCGCCCTTTGCACGATTCCGCCGATCGTTTGGAATTCGCAACACGCCTGGATCACGCTGGAGCATCTCAGAGAGCGCGGCAGCCTCTACAAAGCGCCCGGCTTTCATCCGCTCGAATTGCTTGCTTTTCTGGCAGAACATTTCGCCACCTACTCGCCTTTGCTTTTTCTCGGACTGGTCTGGGCGACGATCGCAAGCTGGCGGCGCGCCCAGCAGAATTTCAAGGTCTTCTATTTGCTTTGGTTCGGCCTGCCGGTCTTTCTCTTCTACGCTGTCCTTTCGATCAATAAAGCTGCTGCGCCCAACTGGGATGGACTCGCGTTTCTCAGCTTCGGCGTTCTCACGATTTCCTACTGGCGTGAGCGGTCCGCTTCGCGCGCGTCGGCGCGGAGATGGACGAAAGCCGCGGTCATTCTCGGCCTCGTCATGAGTGCGTTGCTCATTGGGCTGATGGTCGGCAATATCGGGGTCCATCGGCCAGGACGTGATCCGGTTGATCGCTTGCGCGGCTGGCGGTCGTTCGCGGACGCGGTCAACCAGGTCCGGGTCGATTTTGAAAAACGAACCGGCACGCCGGTTTTCCTGATCGCCGATGAGCGCGACCGCGCTTCCGAACTGGCATTTTATTTGCCCGACAAACGAGTAGAAGGGCCAGGCCATCCACCGGTCTACATCCCGGAATCGCAGGACATGGTAAACCAGTTCTCCTTCTGGCCGCGCTATGATGAATTTGTTCCACTGCCACCAAACACGGTACGCGACCCGAATGAGATTTACACCGAAGAACAAGGCGTGAATCTTTTTGTCGGCCGCACCGCCCTTTACCTCCAGCTCGGAGACAAAGGTGGACCGCCGCGCAGCATTACCGGTGGTTTCGACCACACCCACGAGATTGCAAAGATCGAGGTGCGCAACGCCGGACGGTTGTTGCGCCGGCTTCACGTTTATGCCTGTTACGATTATCGGACGATGCCTCTATGAGCGATGATCCGTCGAAGGCAGTGGTTTCGGTCGTCGTCCCGCTTTTTAATGAGGAGGAAAACGTCCCGATTCTGCAAGCCGAGCTGACCGCCGTCCTGGGCGGACTGGACCACGAAATCATTTTCGTGGACGACGGTTCGACCGATCGCACGCTGGAGCACCTAACGAGAGCGCCGGAGGTCCGGGTCCTGCATTTCGAGAAGAACGCCGGCCAGAGCGCGGCGATCTACGCCGGCGCCAACGCCGCCCGCGGTGCGACCGTGGTGTTGATCGACGGCGACCTGCAAAACGACCCGGTCGACATTCCGCGCCTCCTCGCGGAAATCGAGCGCGGCGCCGATCTCGTCTGCGGTTATCGCGAGCGACGCAAGGATACCCGGGTCAAGCTCATGACGAGTCGCATCGCCAACTTTGTGCGCAGTCGTTTCACCAAAGACGGCGTGCGCGACACCGGGTGCACACTCAAGGCGATGCGGCGCGAATGCGTCAGCGCGCTCATTCCCTTCAAAGGCATGCATCGCTTCATTCCCGCACTCGTGAAAGGCGCCGGCTACCGGTTGGTCGAGATTCCGGTCAATCATCGCGCGCGCAAATTCGGCCAAAGTAAATACGGTCTCGGCAACCGCGCGGTTCGCGCCACGGTCGACATGTTCGGCGTGCGCTGGCTGCTCTCGCGGCAGCTAAATTACAAGATCCGCGATTAGAGAATCACTCGTAGCAGAGCGCGCCGGTCGGGTTGAGGTACGTGGTGCGGCGCGCCAGCGGATAGCCGGCGAGGAGAACAAAGGCCGTGCTGAAGAAAGCGAGCGGATCAATCGCCGGTGGGCGGGTCGACAAAAAGGTATTTGCCGCCGATGTCGGCATGAATGCTATCTGCCGTCCTATTATTCTTGCTCATAGCCAGTCTACCTCCTTGGAGATCGGGCTCGCCCGCTCGCCGTCGCGATAGAATGTTATGAATTACCGTCTTCGCGAAGTTTATCGACGGCCTTGGAACGCCGCGCAAATACTCTTCCACGCTTCGCAACACAGTGATTGCCCTCAAGCAGCCCGGGGTGACGAAACGAGTTCGGAATTGCTCCCCAAGGGCGACGGGGATCAAGGGCGGACTGGCCGTTTCTGGAGAGTCGCTAGCGCTTGCTTGTAGTTCTTCTCTGAAATCGCAATCTTACTCGAAAGGCGATAAGCTTGGAGATAATCAGGAGCGGCCTTAGTCACCTCCGCAAGCAAAGCTTTTGCTTGGTCGGCCTTTCTTGTAGCGAAGAGAAAGTCGGCACATTGCAGCCGCACGATCGAGCGCGTCGGGGTCAGATCAGCGGCCGCCTTGAACTCTTTACCGGCTCGCTCCAAATCCTTGCTGGCTGCGAAGTATTTGTCCGAGGGCCGAGTGCGCGAGGTACGATTTTGGATCGAGCGTCACCGCACGCTCGAGCTCTCCTCGGGCAGCGGCAATGTCATTTTTGCGCAACGCAATCGTCGCCGCAGCGAGGTATAACTCCAGGGAATCCTTCGCGGGAAACTTCTCCACCTCGGCGATTTGCTCCAAGGTCTGGGCAACCTGGGTGAGGAGAAAAAGCGTTTCACCGTCGGAAGGCGCAAGGCGAAAGATCTCCATCGCTTCCTGTTTCGCCTGGTCGAACGCATCGATCCCAACGAGGCCCGCGAGCAACCTCCTCCGCGTCGCGACGTCCTTCGGTTGCAGGTCCCGCGATTTCATAGGGAAGGGTATAGCGGTGAGCGACGCGCCTCCTCGGTCCAGATTTGGCCGAGTCGCTGAATCGCCAACGAATTCCTGGGATCGGCCCGCAGCGCCGCCATGTAATCGATCTTCGCTTCGTCGTACTCTCCGGCCTCGCAATTGCGCTCCGCGCCTTGCATCCGGCGCGATTGTCGCGAGGCGGCGGAGCAGCCCAACCATCATCGCCGCAACGACGAGGCCAACAGTGATGATTTCGGTAACAGGAGCGACGTGTTTTCGTTGGGATCGGAAATTTTGACAGGCGGTCGAAATCAGCGTCGGCGTCAGCGGAGCGATTGTAAGGAAATCTTAGGCCCACACCATCACTATTTACGCACACAGATCTGCACATGGACCGCACGCACTGGTCCACACAACTCCGGGGTGGTCAATCCATTCGCCATGTCCTTTAAGTTCTCTGCTTGAGGTGATCGCACAATGAGAACCAACGGAAAATGAGAGGACCGAAGAAGACAGGCTGCATTCGATTGTTTCCTTTCTATGCTTGGGTTTTTGCACTGCTTTTGCCGCTTTACCATTCAACTTGTCATCCCGACCCCTGACGCTAAGCTTCCGCTCCACTTTCGGGGAACTCCGCATGTCGTTGGCCAGCCTTCTTACTTCCGAGCAAATCATTCCTGAAATGAAGGCGACGGAGCGCTGGCCGGCGATTGTCGAGCTGATTGACCTGCTCGTAAATCTGGAAAAAATCGCCTCGACCGCTCGTGAGAGCATTCTCGCCGCGCTCAAGCAGCGCGAGGAAACGATGAGCACCGGCATCGGGTTCGGGATCGCCATCCCACACGCTTCATCCGAGGCGGTCGAGGAAGTGGTTGCGGCCTTCGGACGCTCTTCGCAGGGGATCGAGTTCGACGCGCTCGACAATGCGCCGGTGAAATTCGTTGTCCTCTTCATCGTGCCGAAGAATCAATTCCAGACTCACCTCCGCACTCTCGCCTCGATCGCGAAGTTCCTGAACGATCGCTCGGTGCGCGATGGTCTTGCTGCTGCTGGGACGAAAGAGGAGATTCTCGCTATCTTCCAGGAGCGCTCGCCGAAATAGTCATCCCGCGACAGCGGTGCCACGCCGGGTGACAGGCTGCGATCGCCTGTTAATTTCGTCGCAATTCGCAGATGCAGACCTTTCAGAGTTCGCTCACACATCAGCTCGCGCGCGCGCTCGCCGCGGCCGGTCTTCCGCTGGCCGGTGAAGTGGTGCCCGCCACCGACCCTCGCTTCGGCGACTATCAAACGAATGCCGCGCTCGTGCTTGCCAAGCAGCGAGGTGAAAATCCGCGCGCGCTGGCGCAGAAGATCATCGCGCATCTCGATGTTGGGGAATGGTCGGAAACTCCCACCGTTGCCGGTGCCGGCTTTATTAATTTCAGTCTCAAGCCAGCGGCCGTGGCGGCCCGGGCGGCGGAGCTCTTGCACGAAGATCGGCTCGGCGTGCCGCTCGCGGAAAGGCGCCACCGCATCGTGATCGACTTCGGGTCGCCGAACGTCGCCAAGCCGATGCATGTCGGCCATATCCGCAGCCTGGTTCTGGGCGACGCGCTCGCTCGGATCGCGAAATTTCTTGGGCACGAGGTCATTCGCGACAATCACCTCGGCGACTGGGGGACGCAGTTTGGGATGGTGATCTACGGCTGGAAAAATCTGCTCGATCGCGCCGCGATGGAGCGCGACCCGATCGCCGAACTGGTCCGGATTTACAAAACGGCCAACGACCTGAGCAAGAGCGACGAAGCGGTCCGCGAGGCGTGCCGCAACGAGCTCGTCATGCTGCAGGCCGGTGACGAGGAAAATCTCCGCATCTGGAGTGAATGCGTCGCGCTTTCGCAGCAGGAATTCGAAGCCGTCTACGAAATTCTCGACATCCATTACGACATCCAGCGCGGGGAGAGTTTCTACAACGATCGGCTGCCGGCAGTGGTGGACCGGCTGCTCAAGTCCGGCGTCGCGGAAATCAGCGAGGGCGCGGTCTGCGTTTTTTTTCGCGACATTCCCGAACTGGCGGAGCGGCCCTGCATCGTGCGGAAAAGCGATGGCGGCTTTAATTACGCGACGAGCGACATGGCCACCGTCGACTATCGCATCGACGAGTTGAAGCGGGACACGCTCTGGTACGTCGTCGGTGCGCCTCAGACTTTGCATTTCAAGCAAATCTTCGCGATTGCCCGGCGCGAGGGCCGTTCTGCGGATTTTCGTCACATTCCGTTTGGGAGCATCCTGGGCGAGGACCGCAAATTGATGAAGACGCGCTCCGGGGAAAATGTGCCGCTGCGCGAAGTGCTTGACGAAGCGGTCGCGCGGGCCCGGAAAATCATCGAGCAGAAAAATCCTGACTTGGACGAGGCGGAGAAAAGCACGATCGCGAAAACGATCGGCATCGGTGCGGTCAAATACGCCGATCTCTCGCAGTACCGGATGACCGATTACGTGTTTTCCTGGGACCGCATGCTTTCGCTGCAGGGAAACACCGCGCCCTATTTGCAGAACGCGTATGTGCGAATTCGTTCAATCTTCCGCAAGGCGAGCGAAGGTTTTCGCGCGCCTGAGGAACTCGCCTTGACTGAGCCAGCCGAACTCACACTCGCCAAACGTCTGGCGCAATTTGCCGAGACAGTCCCACAGGTGCTGAACGATTTTCGCCCGAACCTGCTTGCCAATTATCTCTTCGAGCTGGCCAACGCCTTTCACGCTTTCTATGAAGCCTGCCCGGTGTTGAAAGCCGATGAACCCGCGCGCGCCACACGACTCGCGCTTTGCGAATTGACCGCCCGCGTTCTGAAACGTGGCCTCGAACTCCTGGGAATCGGCGTTCCCGAAAAAATGTAAATCGTTCGGTCTGCCAGAGGCGAGAGGAAGCGCGTCCTCGATCGCGCAAATTCTGTTCATCTTCCGGATTCGCCCTTAAGTTCGGAATCCCGTGAGCACGCCGTACCCTCGCATACCCAGCTCCACCTATCGCCTTCAGTTCAATCGCGACTTCACTTTCTCCCAGGCGCGTGCACTCGTGTCATATCTGCATGCCCTTGGGATCAGCGACTGCTATGCGTCGCCCTATTTCCAGGCGCGAGCCGATAGCCTGCACGGCTACGACATTACCGATCACAACAGACTCAACGCCGCGATTGGTTCGCGCGAGGATTACGATTCCTGGGTCGCGGAACTGCACGCGCATGAGATGGGGCAGGTGCTCGACTTCGTGCCCAACCACATGGGTGTCGGTGAGCCACAAAATCTCTGGTGGTCCGACGTGCTCGAGAACGGGCCCAGCTCAGCCTACGCCAGCTATTTCGACATCGATTGGCAGCCGCTTAAGTCCGATCTGCGCGACAAGGTATTGATCCCGATCCTGGGCGACCAATACGGGCGCGTCCTCGAGCGCGGCGAGTTCAAGGTGCGGTTCGAGAGCGGCCGCTTTTTTTTGCGCTACTTCGAGCACGAATTTCCGATCGCGCCCGGCACCTACCGGCATGTCCTCGAGATCGCGCTCGACCAATTGCGCGAGCATAAGACGGAGGAATTCTATGCTGAACTCCAGAGCATCCTGACCGCGCTCGAATATCTCCCGCGTCGGACGGAACACGATCCGAAGCGGATTGCGGAACGGGCCCGGGAAAAGGAAATCATCAAACGCCGCCTCGACCGCCGCTCCCAGGAAGCGCCGCCGGTGCAGGAAGGGATCGAAAAAGCCCTCACGATCATCAACGGCACCCCGGGCGACCCGCGCAGCTTCGACGCGCTCGATGCCCTCCTCAGCGACCAAGCTTATCGCCTTGCCTTCTGGCGGGTCGCGGCCGAGGAGATCAACTACCGGCGCTTCTTCGACGTTAACGACCTGGCGGCGATCCGGGTTGAACTGCCGGAGGTCTTCGACGAAGCGCACCGGCTTCTGCTCGAGCTGGTCGCGGCCGGGGCGGTGACCGGTTTGCGCATCGATCACCCGGACGGGCTGTATTTGCCTAACGAATATTTCGAGAAGTTGCAGCGTCGAGCGGCGGAAGCAATGGGGCTGGAATTATCTGGCAACGAGCGGGCGATCTACCTCTTGGTCGAAAAAATTCTCAGCGGCAGCGAGCAACTGCGAGGCGATTGGCCGGTGCACGGCACGACCGGTTACGACTTCATGAATGACACGATTGGCGTGCTGGTCGATTCTTCGGCCGAGCGCGCGATCACGACCACTTTTCACAAGTTCATCGGGCACAGCCTGAATTTCGGCCACCTCGTCTATGCCAAGAAACGCCTCGTCATGCGCCTCTCCCTGGCGAACGACGTCAATGTGCTGGGGACGATGTTCGACCGGCTGTCGGAGAAGAACCGTTGGTACCGCGACTATACGCTCGATGCCCTCACCCTGGCGGTGCAGGAAACGATTGCCTGCTTTCCGGTTTATCGAACATATCTCGCGCCGGGCTGGGCGATCAGCGACGACGATCGCACCGTGATCGAGCGGGCGGTCGCGGCCGCGAAAAGGCGCAACCCTGCGCTCGAAGAATCGGTGTTCAACTTTCTCCGTGACATCCTGCTCTTCCGTTTTCCGGAGAACCTGGATGAGGAAGCGCGCGCCGAGCACGTGCATTTCGTTCTGAAATTTCAGCAAACGACCGGACCGATCATGGCGAAGGGACTCGAGGACACGGCCTTCTACATTTACAACCGGCTCGCGGCGCTCAACGAAGTGGGTGGCGAACCGCAGCGTTTCGGGATGCGGGTCGAGGAATTCCATCGGCGCAACGCGGAGCGACTGGAGCACTGGCCTTCGACGTTGGTCGCCACCTCCACCCACGATACGAAACGAAGCGAAGACGTGCGGGCGCGGATGGCGGTGATTTCGGAAATACCGGAAAAATGGCGGCGTTCATCAGGCCGCTGGCGCACGCTGAACCGGCGCTGGAAACAATGGATCGAGGAGAGCGAGGCACCCGACGGCAACGAGGAATACCTGCTTTATCAGACCTTGCTCGGAACCTGGCCGTTCGATCCGTTCCGCGAGCTGAGCGACGAGGGACGCGCCGAGTACGTTGCGCGAATCCAGCAATACATGGCCAAAGCGATGAAGGAGGCGAAGCTGAATACCAGTTGGGTCCAGCCTAACGAATCCTGGGATTCGGCTGTGGCGGAGTTCATCGCGCACATTCTTGATCCTTCGGCGAAGAATCGTTTCCTCGAGAGCTTCATTCCCCTTGCGGAAGAAGTAGCGCGCGCCGGGGCGATCAACTCGCTTTCGCAAACGCTCCTGAAACTGGCGGCACCGGGCGTGCCGGATATTTACCAGGGGAATGAAATCTGGGATCTCAGCCTGGTCGATCCGGATAACCGGCGTCCGGTCGATTACGAGAGGCGAAAGCGAATGCTCGATTCGTTGGGGCAAGTAACGCCGGAGGAATTGCTGGGCAACTGGCGCGACGGGCGCATCAAGTTGTTCCTCACCCAGCGCCTGCTCACCTTCCGGCGCGAGAACCCGGAGATCTTCCGAAGTGGAAGTTATCGGTCGCTTACCCTGACGGGTGAATTCGCCGAATGCTGCATCGCTTTTGCGCGCGAGTGGCAAGACAGGTCGTTCCTCGTGCTTGCGCCGCGGCTGACGATGCGGGTCGGCTTTCCACCGATCGGGAACGCCTGGCACGATACCGCGGTGCAGATTGCGGAAGGCTTCGTCGCCGGATGTGATTTGTTTACCGGACGGGAAGTCGAGGCGGCGCACGGATCGTTTCCGCTGGCGGAGAGCTTTGGGCAACTGCCCTTCGCGTTTTTGCACAGCTAGCAGGCAGGTAGCGCGAGCTCCCACCGGACCAGACCTCTAACCCGGCAAGCTGGAAGTTGGCCTACCATCCGAAGCGGCTAGCGGCGATCACGGCGCGCCGCGGCTGAAACGTTCGCAGAGGCCGACGACGGCGTGTGAGAAGTTCGCGATGTTGCGCACGATGTCTGCGCCGAAGCTCACGAAGGTGATACGCGGCGATGCAATCACGAGCATCGCGCAGAGCAGCAGCAGGTTGACCAGGTAAATGACGACGAGAGAAAAGATGGTTCCGTTGTCGCTCAGGTCGGTCTGATTTTTTGGGATCATCCAGCAGGTGAAGCTGAGATGGAAAGCCCACGTTGCACCGACGAGGGCGTAGAGCAGACGGCCATAAGGTTGCATGTTGAAAAACAAGCTCAGTGCCCCGTAGAGCGCGATGACCAGGATGCTGTAGAGCGGGAAAAAATAGGGCGCGAGCGCGATGAGAAAGTTGTTCTTGTCCGTCAGGATGTGACCGCCTTCGCGGCCCACTTTGAAGTGGCTGACCCGGCCGCCCATCATCCAAACCCAGAGCGCATGCGTCAGTTCGTGACCGAAAACATAAAGCACGATCGGCCGGGGCAGTCCGAAAAACGCGATCAGCCAAAGAACTACGCCTAACGAGAAGAACCAGAATTCTTCTCCGGTCCAAAGGCGCTCCGTCAGCGTGGCGCGGGCGAAGGAGGTGAAAAAAGTCTGGCTGAGAATGCCGCAAAGCGGAAGAAGGAAAAGCGCGACGACGAATTTGACCCATTTGGACGGGACCATGAGCGGCGCCGCAGCAGGCAGCGTCCCTCGCATCGGGACGACATGGGGAGAGACCTTCACGTCTCGTTTCGCCGGCTTGCGCCGGGCCGGCTGCCGGGTGACGCGGCGTTCCGCCATTCGTTAGGCGCGGCCCATGTAGGCGCCCGTGCGAGTGTCGATCTTCACCGTTTCGCCTTCGTTGATAAAGAGCGGAACGTTGACCGTCTTGCCCGTTTCGAGCACCGCGGGCTTGGTGACGTTGCTGGCGGTATCGCCGCGCAACCCTTCCGGGGCCTCGACGATTTTCAGCTGCACGGAGGACGGCAATTCCACCTGTACCGGCCGACCTTCGGTGAAAAGCACTTCCACCGGCAGATTCTCGACCAGGTAGTCCTTCGCGTCCGCCAGCAGGCTATCCTGAAGGGTGATGGTCTCGTAGGTCTGCGGATCCATGAAGTGGTATCCGGTGTTGTCCTTGTAGCTGAACTCGAGCGTGGTGCGCGAAATGTCGACCAGTTCGACCTTGTCGGTCGAACCGAAGCGAACATCGGCGCTTTTGCCGGTGTTGATGTAGCGAATGATCGCCTGGACAAAGGCGCGCAGATTTCCCGGCGTGCGATGATGCACGTCGAGCACAATGGCAGTGTTGCCGTTGTATTTAATTGCCATTCCTTTGCGGAGATCGTTTGCGGCGGCCATGTGATGTTAGGTCCGGTGAAAATTTAGAGTCGTTAGAATAGTTGAAGCGTCGTCTTTTACTACGCCCGATTTCTTAAAGCAACCTTAGCTTGGTTAGGTCCTGCGAATCGACGATGCCGACTGGCGCACCGCGATCGTCCACCACGACGAGGTCATCGATCCGGTGGCGCTCGAGAAGATTCAGAACTTCGACCGCGAGTTTGTCCTGGTGCACGACGACCGGATTGAGGGTCATCAGATCCGCCACAAGGCGCTCGCCGATACGCGGATCGGTTTGGAAATGCCGAACAAAATCGCCGTGGGTGAAAATGCCGAGCAGCTGCTCGTCGTCGCCCGCCACGACCGCGGCACCGGCGCGCACTGCGGTCATGGCTTCGAGGACCGTGCGGATGGTGGCCTCCGGCCTAACGAGCGCCAGCGCGCCGTGCGAACGCATGATCTGGTGGACGCGGAGGAGGAGGCTGCGGCCGACCATTCCGCCGGGATGAAATTTTGCGAAGTCCTCCTTTTGAAACCCGCGCGCCTCGAGCAATACCATGGCGAGTGCGTCGCCCAGCGCGAGCATGACGGTCGTGCTCGAGGTCGGCGCAAGGTTTAGCGGACAGGCTTCCTGCTCGACGTTGACGTCGAGGAAGACATCGCAATTTTGCGCCAGGGTCGAATCGGCCGCACCGCAAAGCGCGATCACGCCGACCTGAAAACGCGCGATCGCAGGCAGGATGCGGAGCAATTCCTCCGTCTCGCCGCTGTAGCTAAGCGCGAGTACCACATCGCCATCCGCCACCATCCCGAGGTCGCCATGCAGCGCGTTCAGTGAGTCGAGGACGATAGCTGGCGACCCGGTGCTCGTGAGGGTGGAGGCAATCTTTTCGCCGATGTGGCCGGATTTCCCGACGCCGAGGACGATCACCTTGCCGCGTGCTTCAACGGTTTCTTTGATCAACTCGACGGCGCGGATGAAGCTTTTACCCAGCCTTTGGCGCAACCGCTGAAGCTCAGAAATTTCCAAATCAATTACACGTACGGCCTTTTCAACGTAGTCCATCGATCTATAATAGTGCGGCGAGGTCAGACTGCGGGCAAGACATTGCGCGCCGGCCAAAGCCTTGGGAGGACATTATGAAAAAGATACTTCTCAGTATTCTACTGGCGACCGCGACCGGCGTAGCCTTTGGACAAGGTCAGGGCCAACTGACCGCTACGACCACGACGACAACGACGACCGCCGCTGCCACCGCCACCGGGAAACTGGAGACGCAGTTTCCCAAGCCGAGGCCGCCTTCAGCGGTGCCGCTAATTCCCAATATCGGCGTGGTGCAGGTCGCCATCAAAAGCGGTCATCCACTGCAAATGATCAATCCGGCTGCACCCGCGCGTTACGGTGATGGTCAGGATCGCGCGATGCATGACCCGAAGGATCCGGGCAAAGCGAAGGGCATCGTCGTTTTCGGCTGGAGCTTTTGAGGAAGTTCGTTGCTCGAGCGAGTTGAACGGCGCGCCCGCGCGTTGAACGTTAGGCGTGCCTGAGCGCTCTCCGCCCGTCGTTGCCTGTTATTGCGCGACGTTTCTCAAGCCGGAGATGTTGCACATCTACCGGCAGATCACCGCGCTCAAGCGCCTGCACCCGGTGGTCATTGCGGGGAAGCGCGAAGAAGAAGTGCGGTTTCCATTTGTCCCGCTCTTCCTCGTGGCAAAACCGTGGACACACTTTTTGCGACGCTTCTGGTTTCGAACGGTGCGCGACGCACCCTGGCAGATTTCGCGGCGCGAGGTGGCGCAGATCGAGCGTCTGCTTTCCGAGAATGAGGCGCAGGTCTTGCACATTTACTTTGGGCACATCGCGGTTCATCTCCTGCCGCTGATCCGGCACTGGCCGCGGCCGACGGTCGTGTCGTTTCATGGCGCAGATGTGCTGGTCGATCTCGACAAGCCTCACTATCGCGCCGTGACGCGCGAGATGCTGGCGGCAGCGCGACTCATCCTCGTCCGTTCCGAATCGCTCGCTCGCGCCGTCCAAGAACTGGGTTGCCCTGGCGAAAAGATTCGGCTGCAGCGCGCCGGGATTCCGCTGGACGAAATCCCATTCCAGGCGCGAACCTGGCCTAACGACGGCAGGTGGCGATTCCTGCAAGCCGGCCGATTGATCGAGAAAAAGGGCTTCGCGACGAGTCTGCGTGCCTTCGCCAAATTTCAGCAAAAGAATCCGGCCGCGGTTTTCACGATCGCGGGTGAAGGTCCGATGCGAGATCAGTTGGCTGCCCGCGCGCGTGAACTTGGGATTGAAGATCGACTGCGCTTCGCCGGTTTCCTTTCGCAGACTGAATTACGCAAGCAGTTCTATCAGTCACACATTTTTTTGCACCCGAGCGAACTTGGTCCGGACGGAAATCAGGAGGGTGTTCCCAACGCGATGCTGGAAGCGATGGCGAGCGGGCTGCCGGTTTTCGCGACCCATCACGGCGGAATTCCAGAGGCGATCGAACCGGGAGTAAGCGGCGTCCTGACGAAGGAACGCGATGCCACGGCGCTGGCCGAGGCACTTCTCAGCTGGACGGAGCGATCTCGAGATACTGAGCCAGCTGGCGCAGGAAGGAGCTCGTGCCGTCGCGGAGAAATTCGAGCAGAGCGCGCAAACGCGTGCCTTGGAGGACATCTACTTCGAAGCGCTCGGGCACCGGGACTAGATCGGGCTGCGTTACGGGCGAGGCTCAGGGTGACAACCCTCCGGGACCGGCGCGGTCCCGTTAGGCGGGGTGGGCCAGGCTTTTGAAGAATTGCTGGAGCTGAGAGGCAACTGCTTCGTAGCTCAATTTTTCCCGCGCTTGTCGCTGCGATTCGATCACGGTTGTCGTATAAAAGTCTGGATCGCGCAGCAATTCCACAGCCAGATTTTTCAACTCGCCTAACGAACGGCCGTGACCGCAAGTTGCAGCGATAAGCGAGACGCTCAATCGCGCCGTCGCCGCCCACACACGGCATGCGGCAGAGGAGGGCGTCGCCCGCGACTTGTCCGGGCACGGCGCTGCGATCCGCCTGCAGGACGATCTTGTGCCGCGTCATCTCGGCCAGATAATCGGGGTAGGGCAACCGTTTCTCGAGCACGCGGAGCGAATCAACCGGTAGACCGAACGTGGCCAGAACCTTGCGACAGCGGTTCGGGTCTCGATCGAAGACGGTCACCGGTTCGCCCAGCTCGAGCGCCATGACGAGAGCAACGAGATGATGGCGCGACGGCACATCCCGTTCGCGAGTGCCAACAAAAACTCCGCGCCGTTCGCCTAACGAACGGGAAAAATCCCACCGCGGATCAGTCAGCGGGTAGGGCGTGGAAATAAACTCACCCGCCCCATAGAAGGGCAACGCCTCGGGCGTCGCGGCCAAACAACCGTCCGCCGCCAGCACGATCTCGCGGAAGCGCATTGCGCGTCGCGGATCGCTGAGCTGCTTCTCGATCTGATGCAGACCAGTTTCCTTCAGAGAGACCGCGACCTGCAACCTGTGTTGCTTGAGCATGCCGAGCGCGCGCTGCGTTTCCTTGAAGTCGCCACGCAAAAGCAGGAGCACGGGCAGCCCTTCGGCCAGCGCGCCCCGTGTATCGCGGTGAAAAACGCCGCCGGTGCAGGCGGCGTAACCGTGAAAGTTGACCGGTGGATGAATATTGTCGTTAGGCCCGCCTGGGCCTGACGAGAAATCCTGCTCCGGGTCACGGCCGCCGGGATTGAGGACGGTGAGGCGAAAGTCACCCGCCCCTACGCGCTCAGTGGTCGTCACTGAAATTGAGTGGCGCCGGCGGTTCGTTTTGCAGGAGCGGCTCCTGCCCGGCCTCATCGATTGGTCGGACCGGTTCGGCCCGGCGGACCTGCACCTGTCCATCCAGGACAGGGACGACAGGAACGGCGCGCTTTACCGGCTTGGCCGGATCGAATTCCGACGGCGTATCCTGTTTTGCCACCGTTTTCGGCCTAAAGGTCGAGCCAATGGCGTTGTATGGATCGTCGCTCGCGAGCAGGGTCGGTCCCTGCATCACAATGGGCCTGACCTGTGTGGTATCAATCGCGAGCGCGGCGCGTGGCCACTCGCTGCTGTCGAATTTCTTTACCAGTTGCGTCCGCACCGAATCGCTGTGGACATCGCAGTAATCCGTCGGCATCTGCTGATCGTCGGCAAATTCGATGTAGCTCGTCCGTTTCCGCACGATGTTGCCGCTCGCGCTCCGCACGTTTTCATAACACTTGTTGGTCGCGAGCAGGCCGGACTTCGAGCAGATCTCCACTTTGTGCAGACCCGGCGGCACGGGAAATTGCTGCGGCGGATATTTGGCGGCCGCGGCATTCATGATGTCGACCCAGACCGGCAAGGCGAGTACGCTGCCGAAAGCGCCGCGATAGATTTTTTGCGGCTTGTCGAAGCCGGCCCAGACAACGCAGGTCAGCTGCGAATCGTAACCGGCGAAGATGGCATCGGTAAAATCGTAGGCTGTTCCAGTTTTGCCGGCGGCGGGGAAATTCTTCAACCCATAGCGATCGTAAGCCAGGTGTCCGGTGCCTTCCGTCAATGCATCTGTCAGGCAGGAAGTCACCTCGTAGGCAACCTCCGCCTTCAGCACTGGCTGGCGCGCCCGGCTGCGCTCCGGCTGCCAGACGATATTGCCGTTCTTGTCCTCGATGCGGTCGAGAATATGCGGCGGAGGCGGGCGCCAGCCCTCGTTAGGGAAAATCGTGTAGGCGAGTGCCAGTTCCGCGAGGGTGACCTCGCTGCTGCCGAGAAAGGTCGCGGGATACGGCCGCAATTTGCTCTCCACTCCGGCCTCGTGCACGAGGTTTGTCACCGTATCGAGGCCGGCCGTCGTGCCAATGCGGACGGCCACGCCGTTCTTCGATTTGACCAGCGCTTCGCGCGCCGTGATCGAGCCCTCATAGCGATTGTTGGCGTCCTCCGGGCCCCACTCGCCGAGAATACCCGTCGTGCCGCCGATCATGACCGTGCGATTATCGAGCGCGGAATCCTCCACCAGCGAACCGGGAAAGAGTCCCTTCTCGAAGGCTGCGGCATAAACAAAAGGAAGCATCGCCGTGCCGGGTGGCCGGCGGGCCTGAAGGGCACGGTTGTATTCGTTATGCTCGAAGTCACGCCCACCCACGAGGGCGAGAATGCCACCGGTCTTGTTATCGAGCGCAACGACTGCGCCCTGCAAATAATCCGGTGGAGGGAGTGCCTTTGACTTGTCGTTAGGCGACTTGCTGCTGCCCGCTCCTTTCCAAAGCGCGGCATATTGGGCATAGGTTTGGTGATTGTAACCGGGTGTCTGTTCGGCCGCGTCGAGCTGTGTGCGCAACGATTTTTCGGCCACGTTTTGCAGGTCGGCATCGATTGTCGTGTGGATCCGGAAGCCATCGCTCATCGCCCGGTCCCAGCCGACGGCCGCGATGACCTGCTGCCGGATGTAATCGATCGCGTAATTCTGCCCGCGCGCGTTCTGCCGGTTGCCGACGACCAATTCTTCTGCCTCCGCCCTTCGGTATTCCGCGTCGTCGATGAAACCAAGCTCACGCATTCGGCCAAGGACGAAGTTGCGCGCCTCGTGTGAAGCCTGCTGATCGGCCCAGGGTGAGAGTTTGTTAGGGCTTTTGATCAGGCCGACCAGCGTAGCGCATTCCGCCAGCGTCATCTCGCGGGCCGGCTTGTCGAAATAGCCGCGCGCGGCCGCTTCCGCACCATAGAGTCCGCCGCCGAAATAGATTCGGTTGAGGTAAAGCTCCATGATTTGCTGCTTTGAGAAATGATCCTCGATCCGGCGTGCGACAAACATCTCGAGCAGTTTGCGCCGGAAGGTCTTGCCCCTGAGATCGAAACTGTTGCGCGCCAATTGCTGCGTCACGGTGCTCGCGCCCTGCCGCACGTGACCTGCGACTGCGTTCTTGAGCGCGGCACGGATGATTCCGAGCAGGTCGTAGCCATGGTGTTGGTAGAACTTGTTGTCCTCGGTTGCGATAATCGCGTTCACGAGGTTGGGCGGGAGTTGGTCGTAAGGGACGGTCTCGCGATTCTCGACGTAGATCTGGCCAAAGATCTTGTTAGTGCGATCGAGGATCACGCTGGCCGACTCCATCTGCTCGAGATGCGAGAGATCGAAGCCGGCGGCCTGCTCTTTGAGGCTCAGGGCTCGTCGGAATGAAAACCAACAGGCCGGCGAGGAGTACGACCAGCACGAGTATGACCGGGAGATAAAACCAGGGGCGCGCATACCACGCGCGTTGTTGGCGAGAGAACTCGGTCGGTGTGTAATAATCGACAGGCATGCGGCGAGATGGGTGAAGACCCGAGGAATCGAGATCGCGCGCAATTTAGCGGCAAACTTTGGCAAAAGCCAAATGGCGATGAAGCGATGGAGCGTTGGAGGGTTGAAGCGGAGGCGCGCTGCGCGGTTATTGGTTGCGACGCTTTGACTCCTCAACGCTTCAAGCCTTCAACGATCAACGTGACCGACCAACCGCTCGTCGACAGCATCCGCGACCTGATCCGTCGCGAGGGACCGATCCCTTTTGCGCGCTTCATGGAGCAGGCGCTCTATCATCCCGAGCATGGCTTTTACAGCTCCGGCCGGTGCGCGATCGGTCGACGAGGCGATTACTTTACGAGCGTGAGCGTGGGGCCGCTCTTCGGCAGATTGCTGGCCGGGCAATTTGCGGAAATCTGGGAAACGCTCGGTCGGCCTGACGATTTCGTGATCGTCGAGCAGGGGGCGCATCACGGGGAGTTCGCGAGCGATGTTCTGGGAGCGCTGTGCGAACAGAATCCCGAGTTCTTCGCCACCGTGCGCTATCGGATCGTCGAACCGTTTGCGGTCTTGCGGGAACGTCAGCAGCAGGGCGCGCTCCGGTCGTTCCGGGAGCGAACGGAATGGGCGGAATCGCTCGAAACGATGGACTCGTTTTGCGGCGTCCACTTTTCCAACGAGCTGATCGACGCGATGCCGGTGCATCTCATCGTCGCGACGGGCGAGGAGCGCCGCTGGCGCGAGCGACTGGTCGAGCAAACCTCCTGCGGTTTTACTTTTGTTGATCGTCCAATTGTCGATCCCCACCTGCGGTTGCGCCTGACGAAGATCCCGCCGGCGCCGGACGGCGGTTACGAGACGGAGATCAACCTGGCGGCGCTCGACTGGATCGAGGTGCTCGCCGGCGAAGTTGCGACGAGGCGTCGTGCTGATCGCGGACTACGGGTTGCCGCGGTCTGAATTCTACGCGTCCAGCCGCCGCACCGGCACGCTGCAATCTTACGCCAACCACCAGGTTTTGCCCTCGCTCCTTGAAAACGTTGGGCAATGCGACCTGACGACCCATGTCGAATGGACCAGCCTCGCGGAACACGCGGAAGAGTGCGGTCTAACGATTGGCGGATTCACCGATCAGCATCATTTCCTGACTGGATTGCTTTCGAGTCATCCCGACCTTGCGGCTGCGGGTGCGAAAAAGAATCGTGCCTTACAGACCTTGATTCATCCAGAATTTCTCGGGATGAAATTTCAGTTTCTCGGGCTGACCAAAGGCTTCCCCGGGGACAATTCGTTAGGCGGATTCAAGTTCGCGCGCGACTCGCGTGTCGCGCTGGGGCTGAATTAAAGTGGGAGCGGCCTTTGTGCCCCGCTGGGATTGCGGTGCGCCAACTGATCGGGACACAGAGGTCCCTCCCACATTTCTTTACCGGTTGCTAATATGGATGGCGTGCTTTTCGACCGCGAGCGCCGCTTCCTTGACCGCTTCGCTCAAGGTGGGATGCGCATGCACGGTGCGGCCAAGATCTTCGCTGCTGCCACCGAATTCCATCACCGCGACAATCTCGGCGATTAACTCGGAGGCAGCATGTGAAAGAATCGATGCGCCGAGAATGCGATCGGTCTGGGCGTCGGCGACGAACTTGACCACGCCCTCGACATCAGCGTTGGCCAGGGCACGGCCATTCGCGCGGAAGGGGAATTTGCCAACGCGCACTTTGAGGCCTTTTTCCCTGGCCTGGTCTTCCGTCAGGCCGACACCAGCCAGCTCCGGGTTGGTGTAGATGATGCCGGGGATGACTTCATAGTTCACGTGCCCGGCCTTGCCCGCGATCAATTCGACGCAGGCGATGCCCTCCTCCTCGGCTTTGTGCGCGAGCATCGGGCCGGCGATCACATCGCCGATCGCGTAGATGCCGGGGACATTGGTGCGAAATCTTTCGTCGACTCTGATCCGGCCTCGATCGTCCCGCGCGACGCCGATGTTATCCGCACCGACGCCTTCGGCGAAAGCGCGACGACCGACGGAAACGAGGACTTTGTCGGCTTCGAAATTCAGTTCTTCGCCACCTTTGGTGGCAGTGGCGACGGCGCGACCGTTGGTGACTTTGACGGAACCGACCCTGGTCTCGAGATGAAACTTCATCCCCTGAGCGGTGAGAGCGCGCTGAAGAAGATTCGAGATTTCGAGGTCAAAGCCGAGGGCGATCCGCGGGAGAAATTCCAGCACCGTGACGTCGGAGCCGAGACGATTCCAGACCGAACCGAGCTCGAGGCCAATGGCGCCCGCACCGATGACGAGAAATTTCTCCGGTGGTTTGTCGAAACAAAGCGCGTCGGTGCTGCTCACGACCGTTTTGCCGTCAAACGGC
This sequence comes from uncultured Verrucomicrobiae bacterium, assembly GCA_963776615.1. Taxonomy (GTDB): domain Bacteria; phylum Verrucomicrobiota; class Verrucomicrobiia; order Chthoniobacterales; family UBA10450; genus Palsa-1392. The sequence continues at coordinate 87,615 of CAVZNJ010000019.1, read as the reverse complement.
ATGCTCGGCAGGTTGATTGGCACGCTGCCGGTTGCGATGACAATGTGATCGGCGGCGATCTCGGTTACGCCGCCGTCCTTAGGCTGGATGCGCATCCTGCCTGGCTCGGTGATGGTGCCGAGTCCGGTAAAGACGGCGATCTTGTTGCCCTTCATGAGGGCGCGCACGCCGCCGGTCAGGGTTTTCACGACCTTGTCCTTGCGCGCGAGCATGGTCGCGAGATCGAGTCCGACTTTGTCGAGCACGATGCCGTGCTGGGCGGCTTCCTTTTTCGCGAAGACGAAATGGTCGCTCGAAGCAAGGAGCGCCTTGCTCGGGATGCAACCGATGTTGAGACAGGTGCCACCGAGCTCCGGATCTTTCTCGATGATGGCGGTTTTGAGTCCGAGCTGCGCGGAACGAATGGCGGCGATGTAGCCGCCCGGGCCGGAGCCGATGATGATAACGTCGAATTTGTCCATGGACAGAAAAGGGTTGGTTGCCGGGGTCGTATTATCTAAGCGCGTCGCTCCACCTTGTCATCCCGGAGGCAATCTTCGGTAGGGCGAGACTCTGTCGAGCCGGGAGCGCGCTCTCGCTGCAAATCCCGTTTGTCCTCTGGCCCGACGAAGTCTCGTCCCACCAGGGAATGAGCGTTGCCAACGAACGCGATTAGAGCTCGAGCAATAGCGCGGTCGGGTTCTCGATCGCTTCCTTTACCTTGACGAGAAAAGTGACCGCTTCCTTGCCGTCGACCGCGCGGTGATCGTAGCTGAGCGCGAGATACATCATTGGCCTAACGATCACTGTCCCTTTCACTGCCACCGGACGCTCCTTAATGGCGTGCATGCCGAGGATGCCGCTCTGGGGCGGATTGAGGATCGGCGTACCCATGAGCGAACCGTAAACGCCGCCATTCGAGATGGTGAAGGTGCCGCCTTGCAGGTCCTCGATCTTGATTTTCCCGTCGCGCGCCCGGGTCGCGAAATCGGCGATGTCACGTTCGAGATCGGCAAAGCTCTTCTTGTCCGCATCGCGCACCACCGGCACGACAAGGCCGCGCTCCGTTCCGACCGCGACTCCGATGTCATAGTAACGATTGGTAATAAAATCGTCACCTTCGATCCGGCTGTTGATCGCGGGCACCGCCTTAAGGGCGTCGACGGCCGCTTTGATGAAGAACGACATGAAGCCGAGTTTGACTCCGTGATCGGCCTGAAATTTCTCCTGCGCTTTTTTGCGCAGCGCCATCACTTCACTCATGTCGCATTCGTTGAAGGTGGTGAGAATGGCGGCAGTCTGCTGCGCCATGACCATCTGGGCCGCGATCTTGCGACGGAGTGGAGACATCTTCCTGCGGGTAAAGCGCCCCACGTCCCCGGTTGAAATCTCGGCGGCAGCTTCCTTGCGCTGGCGCGGCTTTTCCTGGTCGTCGACGACCGGTTGCGTTTCTGCTTTGAGATGAGCAATCACGTCGCCTTTCGTCAGGCGGCCGCCCTTGCCGGTAGCGGCGATTGTGGCAGGATCGAGTTTTTCTTCGATGGTCATCCGTTGCACCGCCGGGGAGAGAACGCCGGCGTTAGGCGACCGTTTGCCGTCGGATTTTACGGCTGGCGCCGGGTCCTTGGTCGAGGCCGCGTTGGTTTTGACCGGCTCCGTTGCCTGATCGTCAATTACCGCCACTACTTCGCCGATTTTCACTTCCTGGCCTTCATCCACTTTCGTTTCCAGCAAGCCGGCTTTCTCGGCCGTGATCTCGGTCGAAACTTTGTCGGTCTCGAGGGTCAGGAGCGCCTCACCGGCTTCGACAAAGTCGCCCGATTTCCTGTGCCAGACGGAAACGACTCCGCTCTCGATCGATTCGCCCACCGGCGGGATTTTGACTTCGATACTCATGGGAGGAGCAAGTTAAGCCGAAGAGAGGAGCACCCGCAATTTGTCATCCGGTGCAGGCAACGGCCCGGTCAATGGTCTGTACTCTCCGGAACAATGCGACCTTCGTCAGGCCAGCTCGCCTAACGAACGTCGATTGACCGCGGCCTGGACGTATCTCCCCCAGCTCAGGTTGTCGCGTCCGGAAACGTGCTCCTGCGCTTTGCGGATCGCCATGTCGGAAACGGCTTCCACCACCCACTGGAAATTTTCCTCCCCGACGTTGCTCCGTTCGGCATCGGGTGCGGGATTGCAAAAGTCGATCGCCACCGGCACGCCGTCGCGAATCGCGAACTCGACCGTATTCAGGTCGTAGCCGAGGTATTGATTCAGCGTCAGGACGCCTTGCTCGACCTTTTCCAGGATGTCGCGCGGTGCCTTCCAATCGGTCCTGTAGCGCAGATGATAAGGATTACGCGGCTCGTAATTCATGATCAGGACCTTGCGTTGATCGATCGAGTAACAGCGGAAATACATCTGAAATTGGACTTCCTCCTGCAGCATCATGACGAGCTGGCCGGTCTCGCTGTAGGCCCGGAAAAACTCTTCCGGGTTATGCAGCTTGTAGACATTTTTCCAGCCGCCGCCGGCGAAGGGTTTGAAAAAAGCCGGCCAGCCGATGTAGGCGAAAATCGAGTCCCAATCGAGCGGGTAGGCGAGGTTGCGGAAGGACTCGTTGCTCGTGTCCGTCGGCAGTGCGTGGGAGGGCAGGAGGACGGTTTTTGGTACCGCCACGCCGATCTTGGTCGCGAGCGCGTTATTGAAAAACTTCTCGTCGGCGCTCCACCAAAACGGATTGTTGACCACCGCACAGCCGGTGAGCGCTTCGTTCTTGAGCCAGGCGCGATAGAACGGCACATCCTGCGAAATACGATCGATCACGACGTCGTAGCCGCAGGCTTCGCCCTGGACGACTTTGTCGATCCGAACCGACTCGGCCATCATGCCGTGCCCGCCGGTTTTCTGGTTCACTCGCTCAACAAATGCCGGTGGGAAGGTGTTTTCCTGGCCGTAGAGAATGCCGATTTTTTTCATAGAAGAGTCCGCAGATTACGCAGATTTCCGCAGATGAGAAGAGGGCAAAATTCCGATTCAACAATCCGCGCTCGCCGGAAAGCGCGCTTCGCGATGGGAAAGAATAAGTGCTCATGCGAATCGGGGTAGAGGTGGTGGAACACCGGTATTCTCGGGCTGAAACCCGGCTCGTGGATACAGCGAAGGGCCTCGGAATCCCGGGCTCGAGGTGATTTTTCCACCGCAAGCCGAGCGATGGCTTGCACGGAGGATTCTCCTCGCCGATACAAGCGCGCCGATGGAACAAAAACACACGCTTACCGGGAACATTAAATCCCATTCGCAGTTTGAGTCGCGCATCCTGGGCAACCGGCGTGATGTGTTGGTTTATCTGCCCCGCAGCTACCGGCGATTTTCCCGGCATCGTTATCCGGTGCTCTATCTCCACGACGGCCAGAATGTGTTCGACGCCGCGACTTCCTTTGCCGGCGTTGAATGGGGCGTGGACGAAACCGTGCAACGTCTGATCCCGAGATACCAGATCGAGCCACTCATCATCGTGACGGTGGCCAATACGGGTGAAGATCGCGTTCATGAATACGCCCCCACGCCCGGTGCGATTTTTGAAAGCGCGCTGGAAGAGAAACGCAGTCGCGGTCTGGGCCGGGAATACGGCCGCTTTCTGACCGAGGAGTTGAAGCCCTACATCGACCGGAAATATCGCACGAAACGTGAAGCGGAATTTACCGGGCTGGGGGGATCATCGATGGGCGGGCTGATCACGCTGGCGCTCGGGCTTTGGTTCCCCGAATTCTTCAATCGCCTTATGGTCATGTCACCGGCCGTGTGGTGGGACGACGAAGTGATCTTGCGCATGATCGAGAAGCTCGACGGCAAGCTTCCGCTTAAGATCTGGCTCGACACCGGAACCGACGAGATCGGTTGGGAACGGCTGCAAAAGGTGCGCGATCGGCTGATCGCGAAAGGCTGGCGGCTGTCGGTTGATCTCCAATATTTTGAAGCCAAGGGCGCCGGGCACAACGAGTCAGCGTGGGGAGCGCGGGTCGGCGATGCTCTGGGTTTTCTCTATCCTCCGGTGCGCCAAAAATAAAGCCGCGGTGGCCGAGGCCCGCTCCTGTCGGGAATCAAAATTCGTTAGGCGCCGTTTTTCTTTGTTGGTTCGGCGAAGTTGCCGAGCTTGCGAAATTTGGCGTAGCGCTCCGCGAGAGCTGATCGATTGGCGTCTCGAGCGCGCGCTTCAGGTTGCGGCGCAACGCCCGACCCGAGATTGGCGGCGGCGAGGTCGTGATCGCGATGCGCTCCGCCTTCTGGTTCGGCGACGACTTCATCGATTACGCCGAGCTCTTTAAGTCCTCCGCTGTCAGCTTCAGGGCTTCGGCCGCTTCCGCGGCGTGTTTGCGATCCTTCCACAAGAATGGCGGAACAGGCCTCGGGACTGATAACCGAATAGTAAGCGTTTTCGAGAATTAGAACGCGCATCCGCAATCGCCGATTCCGAGTGCGCCGCCGGAACCGCCTTCGCCGATGACGCAGGCGAGAATCGGAACCCGCAGAGTCATCATCTCGCGCAAATTGACCGCGATCGCCTCCGCGATGTGGCGCTCCTCGGAACCGATCCCGGGATAAGCGCCCGGCGTGTCGATTAACGCAATGATCGGAAGCTTGAATTTCTCCCCGAGACGCATGATTCGCAGGGCCTTGCGATACCCTTCGGGTAAGCGCAACCAAAATTGCGTTTCACGTTTTCCTTTGTGTCCCGGCCTTTTTGCTGGGCGATAACGACGCAGCGATGTGCTCCGAGCTGGGCGAGACCGCAAGGCATCGCCTTGTCGTCACCAAAAACCGATCGCCATGCAATTCGACCCAGTCGGTGAAACAGCGCCAGACGTAATCGAGTGCGAACGGTCGTTGCACATGGCGGGCGATTTGCACTCGCTGCCAGGCGGTCAGGTTCTCGTAAATCTGCCGGCGCGTTTCGCGGATCTTGAGCTCCATCGATTCGACTTCGGAGTCGAAATCGAGATCGTGCTTGTCGGAATGTGACTTCAACTCCTGGAACCGGCGCTGCAGTTCGAGCACCGGTTTTTCGAAGTCGAGCGGTTGCGAATCCATCCGGCGTGAAACGTTGACCGTGAAATCGTGAATCGTGAATCGTTACATCGACTTCCCAGCGCGCAGGGTCCGATCCAGTCTCGAGGTAACGAATCTCGATTTTTCACTCAACAATGGTGACAGCCGTTTTCGGGTTTACAAGACTGCTTAGCTCCTCGACGTCAGTCGCGCTCATCCCAACTCCCTGCCCCGGTGGCGGGCATTTCGAGAATCTGATGGGAATCGTCGGGCTCGGAATAAAGGACGTATCCCGGTGTGACGAGCCGAATCCAACGGGTGCTATCAAGGAAATGTGGGCTGCCGACTCCGATTCGTTTCCCGTTCTTCCAGGCCATGATCTCGGCGACGTGGGTCGTCAATCTTTGCGGCCGAACTAACCGGTAGTTTTTCGTCTAGCAAACGGTAACGTTTAAAAAATCGGTCGTGATCGAGCAGATACAGCCACTTCGCGTTGCGCTGAATCAGAATGGAAAATTCGGGACGCGAAACGAGCAGTCTCTGCCCAATCCGGAGCATTGTGTTGCTGAGATTGTTTGCGCGCATGAGTAGCTCCGGCGTTGTTTTAGTCTTCGTCGCCACCCGCGCCAGAACATCGCCCCGGCGGACGACGTATTCCTCCTTTTCGGGCGCCGGATAATTCGAAAGGAGAATGCCGGTGTTGATCTCCCCGAGAAGATCCTGCGCTTCGCCGACGTGCAGACCGCTGGGATACCTTCTGAATCAACGAGGTCAAGGCCGCGCGGGCTTCGAGCAGATTCGCCGTCCTCTTTTATTCTTTTACGCGGCCTTCGAATTCCGGGAGACTGACGTCCGGCGTTGGCATGGGGCTGTGCACGGCTTGTTTTTCCGCGCGCATGACCATTTCCGGCCGGATAAAAATTTTGTAGCTGAAATAGGCGGCGCTGCCGAAGATCGCGACCGCGAGCAGGAAAGCGAAGATCCACTTCATCGGCGTGGGTGATTTCGCCTAACGACAAGGCCGTCGGCCGGCGCCGCCGAGGGTTGTGATGACTGCGGCGCGCGACGGTCAACTCTCGGTCTTCCGTCCCGAAAAGAGAGCATGTTCCAGAGCCGATAACGCGGTCGCTCCACCTCGTCCGTCCAGGTGAAATGACAATCCTGGCAGTAGAATTCCTTCGGAAAAACTTTCAGCGCGAGCAAGATCGCCGCTGCTCCGGGATGAGAAACTTGCGGGTCAACTGCGGGTACTGGATTCGAGTCGAATTGCATTGCGCACAACGCAGGGCGGCGATATCGGGATCGGCTGCCTCCCATTCCACCATCAGATTGTGCGCTCGCTCGAAATCCTTTTCCTCCACCATCACCTGCGCGTTGGCCTTTGGCTTCGACATGAAGGCATAGGTCTGCAGATTCGCTTCGTTATGCAGATCGGCTTTTACCCCGGCGGCGATGAACTTTTCCTTCAGCCGCTTGGCTTTCGCCGGTTCATTGTAGGTCGCGATGGTTACCATAAAATGTCGCGCGCGCGTTGGACGTGATGGATCAAACATCAACTAGCGCCCGAGCGCAAGACTGGCCGGCGGGAACCATTGATAGATCATTAAATAAACCAGCACCCCGGTGACGGAAACGTAAAGCCAGATCGGCATCGTCCATTTCGCGATCCGGCGATGGCTTTCCCAGCGACGGCGAAAGACTGGCACCAGGGTCAGGATCACCAGCGGCAGAGTGACGAAGGCGAGAAGGATGTGGGAAATCAAAAGCGGAAAGTAGAACCACGCGATCAGCCCGGTGTAGCCGGAAGATTTTTCGCCAACATGGAGGTGATAAACAATGTAGCCGGCGAGAAAAAATGAGGAGGAAACGATTGCGGTGATCATGCAGGCGATGTGTTGCCGCCAAAACCCGCGCCGAATAAACCACCACCCTAACGAAATAAAGACGGTGCTGATCGCGTTGCATGGTCGCGTTGAACGTGGGAAGATCGGTGATGGTCATCGAGGTTGATGAAGCTGACGGGTTCGAGTGTTGAAGCGTTGAAGTGATAAATCTGCCCAATCATGCGCTGGCAAGCGCGACTCGTAAATCGGCGGGTTCAGTTTTAACGATTTAACGATTCACGATGTAACGCTTCATCGCTGCAGCCAACACTCCAATCCTCCGTCCCTGGGACCCCCTTCGCTTTCCCCGTCCCGCGCAGTACGGGTCAGCATGCCCTCGACTTTGGAGCGCGAATCGCCTCCGCGGCCACGGCTGCATCGCGGCCGTGTTCGTCATCCGGCCGCGGTGCGACTCTGGCATTCATTTCTTCGCCTAACGACGGTAGTTATTCTCGGCGGACTCGCGGCCGGCGGCTGGTATTTGGCGAAAAAAGGATTCAGCCGAAACTGGCGAGACCTCGTGGTGGAAGAATTGCACAAGCGCGGGGTCGAAGCCTCGGTTCGCCGCCTGACGCTCGATCCCTTTCGCGGGCTGATCGCGCGTGACGTGCGCATTTACGACTACAAGCGACGCGAGAAAACGCTCGCGGTCGTGAGCGAAATCTCGCTCGATATCAATTACGCCGCGCTCTTCCATCACGAGCCATTCCTCAACGCGCTCGACATTCGCAACGGGAACCTCACCATTCCGTTGCCGGCCACTCCCGGCCAGGTGCCAAACGCGGAACTGAAGCGATTTCGTGCGCATGTTTATTTTCCGCCGGAAAGGATTGAGGTCAGCCAGGCGGAGGGAATCTTTTGCGGAATTCGAATCTCGGCTAGCGGTCAATTGATCAAGCGCGAATCCTATCGACCGGCACGGAAAGGAATCGGCCGAGGAAGCCGCCCAGCGCTTGCGTCTTTTCCAGACTTTGGTCACCACCTTGCAGCGATTTCATTACCCGGCCGCGGCCGCCGGAATTGCAGGTGAAATTCGCCGGCGACCTCTCCCATCTCGAGGATGCGCATGTCGAGGCGACCCTACGAGGCAATCAAATCGTGCGGGAACAATATGAAGCGCACAATTTTTATCTCGCGGGAGAATGGAAGGACCGCACGCTCTACATCCCGCGGGTGGAATGGAGCGATCGCACCGGGCGCCTGGCCGGCACCGCGACTTGGAGCGGCGAAAATCGACGCGCGAATTTCCAGCTCGGAGCAGCGCCGACCTCAAGTCATTGTTAGGCGGTTTCGGTTTTGACCGCTGCTCAACGGGATCACCTTCCAGTGCCCGCCGCAGATCGAGGCCTCCGGCTACGTCAATGTCGGCGCGGACACCCAGGAAATGAAAATCACCGGCCATGTCGCCCTCGAAATTTCGCCTACCGGGAAATTCGCATTCGAAAATTTTCCTGCGACTTCGCCTGGGACGGCGAGCGCACCATGCTGCGCGACATTCGCTTGCGCCAGCGCAGCGGCGAGCTAAGCGCCGACCTGTTCGAAGCGCCCAACGACTTTCGGCTCAATGTCGAGAGCACGATTTTGCCGTGCGTCGCTTTGCCGCTTGGCGCCGGAAAGTCTGCGACCATTTCTGCGGGAATGGGAATGGCAACGGCCGCCGAATATTCATCTCACCATCCGCGGAACCAGCCGAGATCCCGGCACCTGGCACGGCGAGGGCACTCTTGGCGCTCGGCCGAACCCGCTTTCGCGGAGTCTGGATGAACAACGCTACGCCAAACATTCGCTTTGGTGATGGTGCGATCGGGCTGGAGAACTTCCGCGTCAATCGCGACGAAGGCAGCGGCAGTGGCAGTTTCTTCTACGACGATCGAAAGCACGAGCTTCGCCTAACGAATGTGGTGAGCCACTCGAAACCGAGCGAGGCCATCATGTGGGTCGAGCCGCGCTTTCTGGGAACATGTTGTGCCCTACCGCTTTCATCGCACGCCGCATGTGACCGTGAATGGAATCGTCCAGTTTGCGGGCGGGAAACAGACTCATCTTGAGCTCAACGTCGATGCGCCCGCCGGAATGGATTACACCTTCATCGATAAGGTTCTGCCGGTTCGAAAGAGTCTCCGGTCAGCTCCTTTTCACCGATGATCGGCTCCAAATCCTGAACCTGAAAGGGACGCTCTTTCTCGGGAGCGATCACCGGCGGCGCCGATATTTCGTTAGCGCGCAACGATCATCATTACACCGCGCACGTCGCGGTCGAAAAAATCGATTTCCCGAGCGTGACCGATCTTTACTTCAAGTATAAGACATCGCAGGGCGCGCTCAGCGGCAAATTCGATTTCGGTGGGACGGGCGGGGATAAGCGCGCACTGCACGGCACTGGCAATGTCGACGGTCACGAATGGCAACGTCTTTGCGATTCCGGTCTTCGGGCCGCTCTCCGACGTGATCAGTAAGATGTTCACCGGCGTCGGCTACAGCATCGCGCACGAGGCGACTGCGCCTTTCACGATCAAGGACGGCGTGATTCACACCGACAAGCTGACCGTCCCGGGCAAACTCTTTTCCATGGTCGGGCACGGCGATATCAACTTTCTCAAGAACAACCTCGACTTCGATATTCGAATCGACGCTGGCGGACCGGGCGCGGTCCTGACTCCGATCTACAAACTTTTCGAATACCACGGCGAAGGCACGCTAACGAAACCGGTCTGGCGACCGAAAAGGTTCTGAGAATTTTCTAATTGTTGAATGAACAAAATCGTCGCGCCTGACGGAGCAGGATCGAGAGGCGCACAACCAGAAATTCTCCTCGGCTCTCACATGTCGATCGGTGGCGGCGTCCACCGTGCGATTGAACGTGCGTGTTCGATCCAATGCCGCGCGATGCAGATTTTCGTGAAAAACAACATGCAGTGGTTTGCGCGGCCGTTCACCCGCGACGAGATCCGCGCGTTCCTCGAACACGCCGATCGGCAGAAGTTGGCGGCAGTGTTTGCGCACGCCAATTACCTGATCAATCTGGCTGCGACCAATCCACAGTTCCACGTCAATTCCCTCCGCGCGCTCGCGGAAGAGTTGATGCGGGCAGATCAACTTGGCCTGCCCTTTATCGTCCTGCACCCGGGAGCGCATCTTGGCGCCGGCGAAGAAGTCGGAATTGAGAAGATCGCCAGGTCAATCGATCAAATCTTCGCCGCGATTCCAAAAGTGAAGTCGCGGATTGCGCTCGAGACCACCGCGGGCCAGGGCTCATCGCTCGGGCACACGTTCGAGCATCTTGCCGCGATCATTGCCCAGGTGCGCGAACCGGAACGACTCTGCGTCTGTCTCGACACCGCCCATGTCTTCGCCGCAGGTTTTGACCTGACGACTGAAGGTGGAACTCGAAAAATGTTTCGTGAATTCGATCGCGCCATTGGGATGGAGCGCCTGGTCGCGCTGCATCTTGAATGATTCCAAGACTGCGTGCGGATCACGGGTCGATCGTCACGAGCACATCGGCAAGGGTCAAATCGGACTGGACGCATTTCGGGTCATCATGCGCGACCGCCGTTTCCGCAAAATCCCGAAGGTGCTGGAAACTCCGAAAGGTAAAGATTTGCGCGAAGACGTGAAAACATGCGGACGCTCCGCAGGCTCAGCCAACAATGTCAGGGAGTGCCTACTTGATGAACCGAATCGTCAGAGGATAACGAAAGAGCTCGCCGTCGCTTGCCTTGATGGAGGCAACGATGACGAGAACGGTGTTCAGCACCCAGAGCACGATCAGGATCGGGATTCCGATGAGAACGAAGCAAAGGATGACCGCGGCGGCGTCGTAGATCAGCATCGAGAGCTGAAAGTTGAGCGACTCTTTGCCATGGGCGTCGATTTCGGGCGCATCGCCGCGTTTGAGCAGCCAGACGATGAGCGGCCCGAAGATGTGGCCGAGGAAATGAAAGAAGAGTCCGAGCAAGGCACTGGCGTGACAAAGGACACACCAGGTGCGGGCGTTGGATGACGTGACCGAACTGGTTGGTGGTATCGTTTCCATGACGTTACTCTTTCACACGTTCGATGTGCGCGCCAAGCTCGCTCAGCTTTTCATCGAGATGTTCGTAGCCGCGGTCGATGTGATAAACGCGGCGGATCTCGGTCACGCCATCGGCCTTTAAACCCGCCAGCACGAGCGCCGCGGAGGCGCGCAGGTCGCTCGCCATGACAGGCGCGCCGTAAAGGCGATTGACGCCCTGAATGACGGCGGTCGCGCCTTCGATCTGCACCTGCGCGCCCATCCGCTTCAGCTCCGCGACGTGCATGTAACGCTGCGGGAAAATGTTTTCGGTGATGACGCTGATGCCTTCCGTGGTGGAAAGAAGTGCGCACATCTGCGCCTGCATGTCGGTCGGGAAACCGGGATAAGGCTCGGTAATGAGGTCGAGCGGTCTGGTTACCGCGCCGTTAGGCGAAACGCGTATCGAATTCGTCGTGCTCTCAATGTTGAAACCGGATTTCGTCAGCGCAGTCGTGACCGAGGTGACGTGCTCGGGTCGACGCGATTCAGGGTAATGCCTCTGCCGGAGATCGCGCCCGCGACGAGGAACGTGCCGGTTTCGATCCGGTCCGGAATGATGTCGTGCTCGGCGCCGTGCAATTCCTTCACGCCTTCGATGATGATACGCCGCGTCCCGGCGCCTTCGATTTTCGCGCCCATTTTGTTGAGGAAATTAGCCAGATCGCACACTTCCGGTTCGGCGGCGGCGCCTTCGATGACGGTCACGCCTTCGGCGAGCACGGCGGCCATCATCACGTTGTCGGTGCCGAGAACGGTCGGTCCGAATTTGCCGCGCAGATTGATTACCGCGCCGGTGAGCTTGGGGGCAAAAACCTTGACGTTGCCGCTTTCGACTCGCACCGCGGCGCCGAGCGCTTCGAATCCCTTGAGATGCAAATCGATCGGGCGATCGCCGATGACGCAGCCGCCGGGCAGCGAAACGGTCGCCTCCTTGCACCGGCCTAACAATGGCCCGAGCACGCAGACCGAGGCCCGCATTTTGCGCACGATTTCGTAGGGCGCGACCGAGTTCACCTTCTCCGCTCTCACCGTGACGGTGCCGCTCGCCCGCTCCACCTCTGCGCCGAGATGCATCAGGATCTGGAGCATGTAATTCGTGTCGCTCAGGTCCGGCACGCGATGGATCACACACGGTTCGCGCGTCAGCAAGGTGGCGGCGATGATCGGCAGCGCAGAATTCTTCGAGCCGCTGATCTTGATCGAACCGGAGAGCGGATGGCCGCCGTGCACGAGAATTTTATCCATACCGGGCGAAGAGGAAACGTGGGGCTCCTGAATAATCTTTTTTCGTGTCGATGTCGTGATAATTCTTCTGCACAAGAAAGTCGGCGAGAGCGTTCGATTGATCGTGACCGATCTCGAGCGCGAGCAATCCGCCGGGGCGCAGGTGCGGCGGCGCGGCGGTGATCAGTTCGCGAATCAACTCGTCGCCTGCCGCACCGCCGAAAAGCGCAACGGCGGGATCGTGTCGCACCTCGGGAGCGAGCTGCACGGCCTCATTGGCGGCGACGTAGGGAAGATTTGCGACAATGAGATCGAACGCACCTTCGACTTTGTCGAGAAGATGACCCTGGGAAAATCGAATGCGATCCAAGGCGCCGAGGCGCTCGGCATTTTCGCGCGCGAGCGCGAGCGCATCTCCGGAAAGATCAACGGCGTGAACCTCCGCGGTGGGGAAGCGGGCAGCGAGCGAGAGCGCGATAACACCGCTGCCCGTGCCGACATCGAGCATGCGTGGATTTTCCGGCCAGGCGAAGTCGCAAAGATATTCCGCCAGTTGCTCGGTTTCGGGGCGGGGGATGAGGGCGCGCTTGTCGCTCAGAAAAACGTGCTCGCCGAATTCAACCGTGCCGAGGAGATGCTGGAGGGGCTCGCCCTGCCCGCGGCGCCTGACGAGTTCGCGCAGCGGCGCCAATTCTGGCTCGGAAAGCGGACGCTCGAACTCGAGATAAAGCTCAATGCGTTTTTTGCCTAACGAATGAGCAACGAGATGCTCGGCGTTGAGGCGCGGGCTCTCGATTTCCCGCTTTTTGAAATAGGCGGTGGTGGATTGCAGGACTTCGAGGACGGTCATTGGCCTTCGTTTGTCGTCTCTCGCTGCATCTAAATGACAGAAAGAGCACCAACTCGTCAGGCGAGCGCCGATTCCTTGAGCCGCTGCTCGAGGTCGGCGTGTTGCAGAGCACTGATCATCTCCTCCAGGTCGCCTTCCATGACCCGATCGAGATTGTAAAGCGTAAGCCCGATGCGGTGATCGGTGATCCGGTTTTGCGGATAATTGTAGGTCCGAATCTTTTCTTCGCGGCCGCCCGAGCCGATCTGGCTTTTGCGGGTGGCGGAATACTTGGCCTCTTCCTCGCGCTTCTTGTCCTCGAGCAGGCGGGCGCGGAGGATGTTGAGCGCTTTTTCCTTGTTCTTTTGCTGGCTCCGACCGTCCTGGCAGCGAACGATGCGGCCGGTCGGGATATGCATCACCTGCACAGCGGAATCGGTCGTGTTCACGCCCTGGCCCCCGGGTCCGCCCGCCCGGCAAACTTCAATTCGCAGATCTTCCGGTTTCAATTCGAGATCGACCTCCTCGGCTTCGGGAAGAACGGCAACGGTCGCGGTCGAAGTGTGGATTCGGCCCTGGGCCTCGGTCGCGGGCACGCGTTGCACGCGATGCACTCCGCTCTCGTATCGCAGCTTTCGGAAAACCGATTCGCCCGAGATCTTGAAGATTATTTCCTTCAAACCGCCCAGCTCGGATGGACTCGACTCGAGGTCCTCGATTTTCAATCCGGCCGTTTCCGCATAACGATTGTACATCCGGTAAAGATCGGCCGCGAAAATTGCCGCCTCGCTGCCGCCGGTGCCGGCGCGGATTTCTACGATCGCGTCGCGATCATCGCTTTCGTCTGGGGGGAGGAGCCCGATCTGAACTGCGAACTCGAGATCGGCGACGCGCTTTTCGAGCACGGGAATCTCCTCCTGGGCCATCTGCGCGAGATCGCCCTCTTCGGAAGCGGCCAGCTCGCGGTTGTCCTCGAGCTGGCGGAGCGCCGTCTGGAGCGTATCGCATTTCGCGAGCAGGTCCTTGATTGCGGCACGCTCGCGCATCGTCTCGCTGGCCCGTTTCCGGTTGTCGAACAGACGCGGATCGGCGATCTCGCTCTCCAATTGCTGGAAGCGTTCACGTTTGCGCTGGATAAGGGATTGGAAGTCCATATACAAAAACGGCGATCCCGAGAGCATTCGGGATCACCGGTCGTTAGGCGAAATCAGCTAAGCTTTCCTGGCGGCGCCGGCGCGAGTGGCCTTGGTGCTGCCGTAGCGGCGGGCGAATTTCTCGACCCGGCCCGCGGTATCGACGAACTTCTGTTCGCCAGTGAAGAACGGATGGCAGGCGGCGCAGATGCCGATCTTAATATCCCGGCGGGTCGAGCGGGTGTGGTAGACCGCGCCACAGGCGCAGCTAATCTCCGTCTCGTAATAGTCAGGATGAATTTCCGGTTTCATGGTGGAAAAAGAGTCGGCATAATAGCCGCGGAAGGACCATGCCGCAAGTGAGGAAAAGCACGGATCTCTTGCGCATCGCCTGGCGCGAAACGCTGAAGCGGCACCGTGACGAGCCGGCCATTTTCCATCCGAAGGGTCGCGTGCTCTTTCGTTTCGGAGAGATCGAAGACCTAAGTCGCGAGTACGAGGCGGTCGGCGCTGGTCTGAAAGATTTCCAGGCGGGCGAAATCGTTGCAATTCAAATCGGGAATCATCCGCATTGGCCGGCATTGTTTCTCGCCTCTCTCCGCCGCGGGGTCGTCGTCTTGCCGCTTGAGCAAACAATGAGCGAGCGGGAACGCGCCTCGGCGCTGCAAACTTGCAGCGCCACCGGATTAATCACCGATCCGGAGAAACCGATTGAGCGGATAAACGCTGGCGATCCGATCGATTGGCAGGAGCGCCAGCCGGCCCTGCTCAAACTTACTTCCGGCACGACCGCTGCGCCGCGGGCGATCCGTTTTCGCAGCGCGCAACTCGTCGCCGACGCCGAACAAATTTGCGACACAATGGGCATTGGCGACGCGGACCTGAACTTCGCGGTCATCCCGGTTTCGCATTCCTACGGCTTTAGCAATTTGCTTACGCCGCTCTTGATCCGCGGCGTGCCGATGGTGATCGAGCCGCGATCGGATGCCGCGTGCGGTGCTCGATGATCTGGCGCGAACCGAAGCCACGGTATTCCCTGGCATGCCGCTGTTTTATCAGGCTTTCGGCGAAATGACAGATGCGCCGCCGCTGCCGAAGCTGCGCCTGTGCATTTCAGCCGGGGCGCCGCTCAGCCTCGCGGTGGCGCGCAAATTTCGCGAAAAATTTGGGCGGCCGATTCATTCCTTTTACGGCGCGTCGGAATGCGGCGGCCTTTGCTACGACGACGAGGCGACAAGCGAAGAGGAAGGCTTTGTCGGGCGGCCGCTGCGAGGGGTCGAATTGCAACCGACCGATCAGGACGCGGCCGGAACCCAGCTCCGCGTCCGGAGCGCCGCTGTGGGCGACGGTTATTTTCCACACCCGGAACCCGAGAACCTCGGCGACGGCTTTTTTGTGCCGGACGATCTTGTCACCTTCAGCGATGCGGGCGTGCGGCTCGTCGGCCGGGTCTCGGATCTGATCAACGTGGCGGGGAAAAAGGTGAATCCGGCTGAAGTCGAGGCGCATCTCTCGAGTCACACGGCGGTGCGGCAAGCGGTCGTTTTTGGCCGGGCATCACTCTTGCGCAACCAGGAGGTGGTTGCCTGCGTGGTTGCAGGAGGGAAGACGAGCGAAGCGGAGTTGCTCAAGTTTTGTCGCGCGCGGCTCAGCGGTTGGCAGGTGCCGAAACGGATTTACCTGCTCGGAGCGCTTCCGGAGAACGAGCGCGGGAAGATCAGTCGCCGCGCTCTCGCGCGACATTTCGCGCGCTGATTTTTTGACCGTCACGAACTGACGCTCCGGTCGCGCCTTTCCGTCCGATCCGTCCGCTTGCCGGAGGGAAAAATACTTTTCATTTCGCGCCGAACCGACATTGCTAATCGCAGGGGTGAGTGGCGAAGAAATTGCTCTGTCACTTGCAACTCCTTAGCACCGTGAACCAGGCTAGCTCTCCCGATCATCCACCATCGCACGATGTCCAGGTTCTCATCCTGGAGCCCGATGAGCGAATTGCGATGGAAATCCTTTCCGCTCTGGAAGAGGCCGCGCCAGGGACGAAAGCGCGGGTCGCGGGGTCGTTAGGTGAGGCGCAATACTGCGTGATCGACCAGAAACCGGCGCTCTTTGTTCTCGATGTCGACGGGGCCTATGACATGGCGCAGGAATTCATTTACGACCTGCGTACCAGTCATCCCAAGGCGCGTGCGATCATCCTGACGGCGATACATGTCACCGCCCACCGCGAGCAGGTTTCTGGACTTGGCGCGATTCATTTCCTCGAGAAGCCATTCCCGCGCGCCGATTTTATGACCCTGGTTGAGGCTTTGCTCTTGCCGGCCGACAAAGCAGAGGGAGCACGCTTCCAAGGCACGCTGAGCGATCTGCACGTGGCCGACATTATTCAGCTGAAATGCATCAGTGGCGCCACTTCGATGTTGGAGTTCACCGGGCCGCGCGGGGAGAAGGCACGAGTCTATTTCGAAAACGGTCAGGTCCGCCATGCTACCGCATCGGGCAAAGAAGGGATGGCGGCGTTCGGCGAAATCATCGATTGGCAGGGTGGTCTGATCTCTGAGGTGCCCGTGCCGCATGGAATACCGCACACCATCGATCTCGACTGGCAGGTCCTGCTGATGGAGGCGGTGCGCAAGATGGATGAGTCGCGGGGGGCCAGGGCCGCAGAAGACAGCGCGAAAGCGGCGCCAACGACCGGCCACAGGATTCTTGTCATCGATGACAGCGTGATGCTGCTCAGTTTTGTGAAAGAGATTTTGGAGGAACAGGGCTACGAGGTCGTCACGGCGGAGACGGGAGAGGAAGGTTTGCGCCTCTGCCGCGCCGAGTCGCCGGACCTTGTCCTGCTCGATTTCGTCCTGCCCGACATGAAGGGGGATGAGGTCTGCCGGCGACTAATGTCTGATCCGGCTACGGCCAAGGTTCCGGTCGTTTACGTGTCGGGTTTTGGCAGTGAATTGCAGGCGGGTCGGGCAGAGCTTCCGAATATCATTGGCTCCCTTAGCAAGCCGTTTACCTCTGAGGCGCTGGTCAGTGCCGCCCGTGGCTATATTTCCGGAGAGTTCGATCCCAACGAGGGAATGCCCGCGTCGTTGTCGCGGGAAATGACATCAGGGTCCACGCAGAGGCCGCCAACCAGGCCGGTGCCGCCGCCACCGCCGGCGGAATGGGTGGAGACCGGTAATGGACCGTGTTCGACGAACGTGCCCGTCGTGGAAACGCCCGCAGAGAATTTCGGCTCAGCCAAGGCCTATTTTTGTGGCGACTCGAGCTTCTTCTCGCTCAACCGGGCGCTACATACGATCGCGGCCGAGAAGTTGACCGGTACTTTGCGCTCCTTCTGGTCGCGCGATTCGGTTGACCTGTTAGCGCGCGACGGCCGGGTCGTCATCGTCACGACGCGCAACCCGGGTCTCTATTGCGAGGAAGCGCCGGTCGCGCTCCTTAACGTTCCGGGCGAGCAGGTTGACGCAGCCCGGGCGCGTCAGGCGACGGACGGTTGCCCGACCTTCGTCACGCTGGCCAGGGAAGACCTCATCCAGCGCGAGCCGGGATTGCAGTTGGTGCAGCATTACGGGCAAAGGCTCTTTGCGCAGCTCTGGACGGATCGCGTTCGCTTCATCTTTGTGCAGCACGACTTGCCAGGCTACGCGGCGGAATTGCCCTCCTTCGAGGATGAGATGGATCAGTGGGCGCTGGGTGCGCTGCGCTTTGCGCAATATCCAGAGCTGGGAGAGAAGGCGATGATGGACGCGGCGTCCGTGCCCGCCTACACGCGCGACGGCTTCGAACGCGTCCAACAACTGCACTTGACCGTGGCCGAGGCGCAATTCGCCTCGCAGTTCAACGGGAGCCGGTCGATCGCACAGATCACGAAGAATTTGCGGCTCGACATCAAGTTTGCGCAGCTCACTCTCTTCCGCTTTGTCGCGCTTGAGATTGTGGAATGCTGGCCGGCCCAGCTTGTCGCCCAGCCGGAGTCACGCGCAGGAATCCGCGGGATCTTTGGTCGTTAGGCGAAAGCTGCTCACGGCCATTCGCGAGGAAAGCCTGATGGCGGATCAGGCTGTCGATTAACCGAATATTTTGAGGGATTCCGGCGTGTCCAATTTCCTAAATTCGATCCGGGAGACAATTTCCAGGCAACGCGCGTCGCAATCATTTTGTATACGGTGTGCAATCGAAGAATCGTAGAGGTGCGGAGCTGACCAGGGCGCATGATAACAGGAGCGCATTCCCTGCGATGAAATCCGCTGACTCAAGTCTCTCCAAAAGAGCCACTCACCCTTGCTCCCATTCCTTGCTCCACCCGCCACCAACAGCCCCTTGAATAACTTCACTCAAAACTGTTGACGGACTACCTCAGATGTCTGGTTAGCTTGAACTAGGGAAGGCGATAAGCTTCCACCAGGGCTACACCCATACCGCCATCCTTGCCGGCAACGATCGCGGTGTGGGCGGTCGCGGGCAACGTCACGACCATGGCGGACTCGAAATCGTTCGTTGGCGGAATACCAGTCGCTTCGATCTCGTCCTGCTGACTGTCCTTCCAATTGTCATTGCTCATGACAAGGACGCCATTCTCATCGTGTAATTCCAGGGTCGGATCAGCGAGCGCGCCCGGGACCGGTGGATTCGCGTTGGCCAGCGAAGGTCCGATCGCGCGAATTAGCACGTTGGTTGTGCCGGTTCCGTTCCCAAGAATGAAGCCGCCAATCATCACGTTGCTCCCCGTCTCGACAAAGCCGCGCGTGCTGATGTTGGCGAGCTGGGAGGCGGCCGCCTCATCCAAGTCATAGCCTTCGACGAGACCAATCCCGTTCGTGCCGTTTTTCCCGAGCACGATGGCAGTGTAGTTGCCGGGATTAAGCGTTATCACGAGCGCCGACTCCAAGATGTCGGTCGGCGGGATGCCGGTGGCGATGATCTCGGCCGCCTGCACCGGATCGTCCTGCCAATTGTCATTGCTCGTGATCAAACTCCCGTCGGCCGCATGCAATTCGAGCACTGGGTCAGCGAGCGCGTCCGGGACCGGTGGATTCCCGTTTGCCAGGGAAGGCCCAATTGCCCGAAGCAGTCACCTTCTTCGGTGCAGTGCCGGTAACAATAAATCCGCCGATGAGCACATTGTCGCCGGTCTGCACGTTCATCCGGGTTGAGATGTTGAGCAATTGAGCTTGCGACGGTGGCCGAGGCGTTGGGGTCGGTGTTGGTGTCGGTGTTGGGGTCGGACTAGTTGCGGCGACGATGACCGTCCCGATCATTCCGCAGCAAAGACCATGCAACGAACAATGATAAGCAAACGTTCCAGCGGTGGGGAAGGTAAAGGAAAAGGTAAATCCGTTATTTTGGACTCCGGAGTCAAACAGACCGGTATTCTGGCCTGCCGGCCCCGAGGTAACGGTGTGCGGTGAATCCCTCCAGGTCCACGTAACCGTATCTCCGGCTTGAATCGTTACCGTGGAGGGCGAAAAGACAAGATCACCTCCCGGCGCCACATCAACGTTAAAGGTCGTCGCTTTTGCCGATCCAGCCAAAACGACGAGGGCTAGAATCGATGTCAGGATCGTTAGTCGTCGCTTGATCTTCAGCGACCAAAAAAATGAAAATTGGGCGAAGCCAGTCGAACCTGTCGTACTTGGGCTCAACCGATCCAGAGATTTTCCGGCCTCCTGTTTTGCGTCGAGGGATGTGTTTGAAGAATACAATGTTCTGTTCATACGAATTGAAGCTATGAGTGCCTTATCGCATCCAGTTTCGAGGATGCAAGACGATAGCCCGGAGAATACCGTAACAATAGTGTTACGGTTACTCGCTTGCCGGGGCGGGGCTCAAGCTCTCTTATTTCGGTGGTAATGACGAATTTCTCTCTCTCGCTCTTTCGAACCAATACTGCAATTTTACGGTCCCTGATGCTTCTTCTTACCGCGTGGATGGTTTTCGTGGGATCCTGCCTCGCCGGGGGGCAACACCCGGGCCCTGAAAAGGAATGGCTGGTCCCAGCGGAGAAGGCCCAGAAAACTAATCCGATTCCTCCCGATGAGTCTTCCCTTGCCGCGGGGCGCAAGATTTACCTGGCAAGGTGCACGGCCTGCCACGGGAAAACTGGTGATGGTGATGGGGATGATGCAATTGCGTTCGGCTTTTATCCGGCGAAGCTCTCTGATCCAAAAGTGCGCGAGGAACCAGAAGGAGCGCTTTACTGGAAAATCACCACAGGCAAGAAGCCAATGCCGGAGTTTGGAACTCGTTTGTCGGCGACTGACCGATGGAAGGTGATTAATTATATCCGAACGCTATCTCCGACGAAGGAAAGAGAATAGTAATCCTGTCGATGGTATTTGCGGCAAAGATAAAGGAAGAAGCGGCGGGCGGAATGTAACCGAACTGTTACGGAATTTGGCTTCTATCCGGACGCCAGGCGGCCATGATGCAGCGAAAACACATGAAATCCTATACTAAATTCGTCTTTGTTGTCTGCTGCGCAGCGGTTATTCCGCTGTTGAATTCGAAGGCTGCTACCGTCCAGGTGCAGGTCGGAGCCGGCGGGTTAAAATTCACCCCACGGACCGTGACCATTCAGGCGGGAGACACCGTGCAATGGATTTGGGCCGCGAGCGGCCACAGCTCGACCTCCGGAACGCCGGGAAATCCGGATGGGATGTGGGATTCTGGTGTGCAGAACAGCGGGTTCGTTTTCAACCAGATCTTCTCTACTCCAGGGACCTTCGCGTATTATTGCTCCGTCCATGGGATCTGTTGCGGGATGATCGGATCGGTGACGGTGACGGCGGTCGTGGATACGGTGCAAATCACGCGGGCGCAATATGCGAGCTCGAGGAGCCAGCTTACAGTCCAGGCTACAGACAGCAATCCCACGGCAACGTTGACGGTCTCTGTGACCAGCACTGGAACGATCCTCGGCCCGATGAGGAACCTCGGCGGTGGCAACTACAGTGCTAAGTTCACCGGGATCAGCAACCCGCTGAACATAACCGTCACGAGTAACTTCGGAGGGAGCGCATCGGCTCAGGTCAGAGGACGGTAAGACTGCGAACTCGATCCTCGTCCCGCGCTCGATCGATGGAAGCGAGGGAATAAACTTGGAATCCTTTTGCGCTATCCGCTGCTTCGGCAGGTCTTTTCGGGTTCGGGAAATTGCCTTCCAGAGAGACTATTGCGCGCGGGGGATCGATCTTCAAGTACGCCCCCCGCTCACGATCCGATAGCGATCACCAGGCACTTTCGCGGTGGTGGGTTTGGGTAGACCGACCTTGCCTTCGATTGTGCCCTACGCCAGGGAGGGCACGGGCAACCTCAGGGACGTCGCCACTACCGCAGCAGGGACGATCCATCTCATCACTCCGACGTATCAGATTCGATCGCCGGGTGCGCCACGCTCGTCAATTCGCAGGGATGCTTTCGTTTCATGGTTTGGCGAATTCGCGAGCCCCCAGACTACCCGGACAACCAGCGCGGAAAAGGTAACGGTCGTGTAACTTTTCACAACTCGCCGCAACCGGCGGCGGGATCAATTCTGGCCTTCGACTCTGTTGATATGATACCCTGTTTCTTTGATCAAATGCATATCCTGATCATAGAAGATGAGGTGAGACTCGCGCGCCATATTCTCCGTGCGCTCAGCAACGCCGGTCACGAACCGGAGGCTTTGCACGATGGCGAGTCGGGATTGCGTGCTGCCGTAGCGAGACGCTACGACTTGATCGTGCTCGACATTATGCTTCCGGGAATGGACGGATTTGAAGTCCTCCGTGGATTGCGCAAAGCGCGCGTCGACAGCCGTGTCATCGTCTTGACTGCGCGCGGCGAGTTAAGCGATCGGGTAAGCGGACTCGCTCTCGGGGCTGATGATTATCTGGCGAAGCCGTTCGCGATGCAGGAGTTGATTGCGCGCGTTGCCGCACTCGGGCGCCGTTATGCAGAGAAACCCCTGATCGAACTCCGGGTCGACGATCTGGTTCTGGATCTGACGAACAATGAACTCCATCGCGGGAGGCGCAAGATCGATCTTTCAGTCCGCGAGCTGACCTTGCTCCGCGTGCTGATGCGTGAACCCGGCCGGGTCTTTACGCGGACGGAGCTTTGCGAGAAAGTGTGGGATCGGGAGCACGATTACGACATGAAATTGGTCGAGGTTTTCATCAGCCGACTGCGCCGCAAGATCGACTCGCCACCGCTCATCCGCACCGTGCGGCATCTCGGCTACACGATTCACAAGGAACAATGAAGAAATGGCCCCTGCGCTGGAAGCTGGCGCTTTACGCCGCTCTCCTCGCGATGACGGCTACGCTCGCCGGCGCCGTCACTACCTGGACGGTGATGCGGCACGAGGAAATCGCGGCCTTCGATCAGCGCCTAACGATGGACGCGCACGAGCTTTTCCGCGACGTCGAGCATTTCCAGCGTGACCCTGCTTCCAAGGGCCGTCTGTTTAGCGAAATCTTTATCCCGCTCGCCCTACGTCAACGACTCGTCGAGGTGACCGATGCGAAGGGAAAGATGGTCTATCTCTCGCCCGGGCTGCGAGAGCCACTCTCCAGCGATGGCATCCGCGACTTTCATACGCGCCGAATCAGCGGTCGCAACGTCCGAATGGGTGAGTTCACCGAGAACGGCTTGACTCTGCGGGTTGGCGCTGAACTCATGCAGATCAACCAGATCGGCCACGATATTTTTCGCGGTTTGCTCGTCGCCGTGCCGACGGTGTTGGTCGTGATTGTGATCGGAAGTCGCTGGGTCGCGAGCAAAGCGGTCGCGCCAGTCGAAGAAATCCGCCAGGCAGCGGCGCAGATCACCGCGCAGCGACTCGACAAGCGGCTGCCGGTGCCGCCCACCGGTGACGAGGTCGCGGGCCTGATCGAAGTGCTCAACGCTGCCTTCGAACGATTGCAACGGAGCTTTGAGCAATCGGTGCGCTTCTCGGCCGATGCGTCCCACCACCTCAAAACGCCGATCGCTGTCATGCGCGCCGGGATTGAAGAAATTCTCATGGAATCCGATAACCCGCGAACTCAGGCGACGGCGGAGGGATTGCTCCATCGTATTCACCAGCTCAATTCCGTCGCGGACACTCTCCTTCTTCTCGCGCGCGCCGATGCCGGCCGGCTCTACGTGCATCGTGAGCAATTCAATCTCAGCGAAGTGCTCGAAGGCGTGCTCGATGACGCGGTCGCGCTGGCCGAGCCCCTCGAGCTTACGGTGGAAAGAGATGTTCCGCCCGACTTGCCGCTTGCGGCAGATCGCGTCTTTGTCGGAATCATCGCGCAGAACCTTCTCGAAAACGCCATCAAATACAACAAGCGCGGCGGGCGCATCCGGGTGTCCGCTCGTTCAGTCAACGGCGCAGTCGAAGTCGATTTCGGAAACACCGGTGCCGGAATCCCGCCTGAGCGTGTCCCCAACCTTTTTGAGCGCTTTTATCGCGCGGTCGGGGACGAACGCGTCGGCGGCAGCGGACTGGGCTTGAGCACAGCGCGCGAGCTGGCCCGTGCGCATGGCGGAGAAATCTCGCTCCTCCGTTCGGATGCCGCCTGGACCGAGTTGCATGTCCGCCTGCCACAGTCGGCCTAACGACAAAAGTTCCTTGGGCGCCTTTCTGTCGATTCGGGCGGCCGAAGGAAAGTAGTTACGATATCGTCAAACGGCACGCGGCCTAACATGCGAAGGACAAATTTCATAAAGGTCAGCAACCTTACCGGTATTGACACTGCATTGCTCCCGCGCGCCAACCTTGCGCAACGACCCTCCTTGGCCAAGGGCCAGAACAATTCGCCCGCGCCGAATGGTCTTCACTTCTTGCCCTTCGACTCTGGGCGAGCTGGCGCAAGTCTTGGGCCACTCGTTTCCGCCGGCTCGTCCGAGACTATGAAAGACTGCCCACTTCCCTCGCCGGACTTCACTGGTTGGCTTTCCTTACCCTATGCCGAACGCTCTGTTCCAAAATGAATGACAGGCTCTAGGCCCGGTAGCAAAGATACCGTCGTTGTTGAAGCCCCATTCGAACAGGACTCCTCGCTTCGCCCGCTGGAGATCGGCCGTGAGGGTGACGGCAACTCCGTTCCCGCCTCGGCAGATCTGATCTTACGACGCTCGCGCTAAGGTTTGCGGTCGTTCTTCGTCACGGCCTTCGGCGCCGACACTGGCAATAATTCCGAGACGCAGCGAATCGTCTTTTCTGTTCATGATGGATGGTCGTCGACGGATGGGCCTGCTGCAATTCCACTTTGCCCAAGGCGCGCAAAAGTTACAGTCGCGTTACTTTTTATGGGTCGCTCCTGGATCCAGGTCCGCGGATAGTGGCGACATGAAATCAACTTGGGCTGTTTCCAACGCGTCGAATACAGAACTTGGCACTCTTTTGCGTCCTAGGCTTGTCATTGCTTGCATTCTAGTTGCCCTTTCAATAGGGGCGGCTTCGAGAGCGCAAGCACGAGCTTTGCCTATCCCGGGCGGGGCTAGCCAGCCGATCTCGATTATACAGGGAGCGGACGGCAACTTCTGGTTTACGCTCCAGAATAGCAGTCAGGTCGCTCGTATTACTCCGCAGGGTGTGATTACCGAGTTCGCTACTCCGACCAGTAGCAATCCCTTCGCCATCACTCCGGGTCCCGACGGCAACGTCTGGTTCACCGAAGGCTCGGCCGGGCAGATCGCCTTTATCACGCCGTCAGGCGAGATAACCGAAATTCAGTTCTCGCTTTTTGACGCGGCGGGTGGCATCACCACCGGCCCCGATGGCAACATTTGGTTTACGGACGAAACGGGCAACAACATCTGGCGCTATGATCTGGCCGCACAGACCCTCATGAAGTTCCAGGTGCCGACACCGAATTCAACGCCCGAAGGGATCACCGCCGGAGCGGACGGAAACCTTTGGTTTACCGAGCGGGCCGGGGCCAAGATCGGGCGGATTACGACCAGCGGAATCATCACAGAATTCGGCAGCGGCATCGATAACCCTCGCTCGATCACCGACGGGTCCGACGGCAATGTCTGGTTCACGCTGGCCTTCAGTCCGATGATCGGCCGGATCACGCCAAGCGGTGACATCACTTTTTTCCCAACGCCGCAATGGCCGGAGCAGATCGCCCGCGGCCCTCGTAACACACTTCTCTTTACCGAATTTGGTGCAAATAAGATTGCCAGCATGACGACGGATGGGGTTGTGACTGAGTCGAATGAGTTTCGCTTTGCCGAACCGACCGGTATCACAGCCGGCACGGGACGGAGTGTCTGGTTTCTCGGCTTCGGCAACAACAAAGTCTACGCCGCAACATTTCCTCGTTAAGAGCCACTCGAACCCTGCGAAAACCCGACTACTCCGGATCCAGCTGGCTGCTTTCCGCCGAGAATGCCGTCATGTCAGTAGTGCAGCGTTACAGTGAAAGGATGCCTCATGCTCGAAACTCACATTGCGGGACCACGGCGGATTGAGCCTGATTATGTTTTTCGAAAAAACATCTTATTTGCAGTCGCGAGACTCGCCGAAATGAAATCGAGGCTCCATCTCAGTCGCAGACTCTCGACCACGGAACGAGGGTTGGAGCTCGGCTACTTTAAAAACCCCAAAACAATAAACAAAGGAATGAGACGATGAAGACAAACAACAACAGACGAAAAAAAGAAATGGCTCTATTTGTCGGAGCCGTCAGCCTGGCGCTGAGCGTAATTCTCCTGGGTGGAACCGGAGCCGTTGCTCAAACGCTTACGACCCTCCACGACTTTGGCTCTAGCCACGATGGGCAGAATCCCCAAGCCGGCGTGGTGTTCGACCAGCAGGGCAACCTTTACGGCACTACCATCGGCGGCGTGAATGGAAACGGCATCGTTTACAGCTTGACGCCGCCGGAGGGCGGAGGCGCGCCGTGGACTGAGTCGGTGCTGCACAAGTTTGCGGGACAACCGGATGGCGCAGTGCCCGTGAGTTCCCTGACCATTTCTCCTTCGGGGGGATTATTTGGCACGACTGAGGAAGGTGGCGCGCATAACATGGGCACTGTATTTGGAGTAAAACCGCCCCAGAATCCCGACGATCCGTGGAAGGAGCGGGTTCTTTACAGCTTTGGCAGCTCGGCCGGTGATGGAGCGATTCCGAATGCCGGATTGCTGCCTGCAAATCCCGGATTTTATGGTGTCACCCGCGAGGGAGGCGACCATGGCTTCGGAACGGTTTTTCTAGTGACGCCTCCAGTTGGTGGTGGAACTAACTGGAGCGAAACAATCCTTTACAGCTTTGCCGGCTCAGGTGATGCGGCGTTTCCTTCGGGTGGATTGATCGCGGACCAGGCAGGAAATCTTTATGGAGTGACCTTGTTAGGGGGCGCCAACAATTTGGGAGCAGTATATCAACTCTCTCCGCCAGCCGCCGAAGGAGAATCGTGGACGGAGACAGTCATATTTTCGTTCAGTGGGCCCGATGGAACCCTGCCCTCTGGCCAATTGCAGTTCGACCAAACCGGCGAGCTTTATGGAACCACCGATGGTGGAGGTTCACTACAGGAAGGCACGGTCTTCCAGCTTGCCCCGTCATCGGGCTCGGTGCTTCTTGGAGTCAGAGTGTTCTATTCAATTTTTCCGGAGGCAGCAGAGATGGGGGTAACCCCGTAGCCGGGGTCATTTTCAACAGCAACGGCAGGCTCTTCGGAACCGCCTCCACCGGGGGTAGCGGTCCCCTCTCCGGAGGAGTTATATTTCGGCTTAATCCTCCGGTAAACAAGGGCGATCCATGGACAGAGACCGTACTTCACTCGTTCGGCGGACCTGACGGCTTTCGCCCCTTGTCACGGCTGGTGCGGCGGAGCAATGCGATGCTACGGCACCACGTCGGAGGGCGGGTTGAACGGAACCGGTACCGTCTTTGCCCTGACGCCTTGAGTTCAGCGGGCTGGCATGCCTAACGAAGCGAACTCAGTCACGGGTACATCACGTAATAGAGAGTGTTTTACCTGAGGCCAAAACCCGCGACGGGGCAGCGCGCCGCGTGACGCGAAGGGACCTGCGCAATCGTGCGCTAAAAATTGGCAACTGTGCGACAGCGGACCCGCTGATGGGCTGCTAGGATCGGCGCATGGAGAAATTCCGAATCGTCCCGATATCGCTCATCGCCGCGTGTCTGGCTGCACTACATCTTGTCGCGGTCAGCAGCGCCGAAGCGGGGGCGCGCCGGTTCACTTACGTCTACGAAGCGACTACCGCCGCCCCTGGAAGCGTGGAATCAGAGAACTGGATCACGTGGGCTACCAGCCCCGAGGAGGAGCGGCGCTTCAACGCGGTTGATCTCAGAAATGAGATTGAATTCGGCGTGACGGAGCATTTTCAGATTGGCCTTTATCTCGCCGACTGGGGCTACCGGGAAGACCCGACGGCGCATGAACACGGGTTCAGTTATCAGACCTCCGCGCTTGAGTTGATCTATAACCTGTCCAACCCAACCACGGATCTGCTCGGTTCGGCGCTTTACGGCGAGGTCCGTGGTGGACCGGAGGAGTTGGAGCTGGAATCGAAAATCATCCTGCAGAAAAATCTCGGTCGCTGTGTCGTCGCCTATAACGGGACATTCGAGGCAAAGTGGGAAGGCGACCGACTGGAAGAAAGAGGCGGGGAGGTCTCGCAGTCGCTCGGCGTCAGCTACGAGGTCTCACCTGCGTTGCTGGTCGGCGC
This sequence comes from uncultured Verrucomicrobiae bacterium, assembly GCA_963776615.1. GTDB lineage: Bacteria > Verrucomicrobiota > Verrucomicrobiia > Chthoniobacterales > UBA10450 > Palsa-1392. The sequence goes on along the minus strand of CAVZNJ010000019.1, from coordinate 59,796 downwards.
GGAATTTCTCCATGAGATTGATCTGCCAAATTGGTCGGAGCCAGGTGACTCAATTGTCTATGGCGGTCCCAACATTTCTTATCGGCACGGCAATTGGTGGGCGACAGTGACGCCCCTCGTTCAACTCACTGACGTTGCCTCGGAAGTGGACGTGCAGACGCGTCTGATCTTCGGCTTCAGCTTTTAGTCGATGAACACTTGCACCACACGGGGGGGTCTTTTTGGTTTGCTCTGCATTTTGGCCCTTGGGAGCTGCGAAAGCAGCCCGGGGACAGCCTTTCCGACCGCGCACGCAGTCGCCGCGCGCATCGGTCGTGGAGAGGGCGCAGACATCGCGACACTCGAACGAGGGCGGAAGATTTACACCACCAGTTGCACGGAGTGTCATGTGGCTCGCACCATCGCCAATTACACGCCCGCGCAGTGGCGGCATTACCTGAGCATTATGGCGCCCCGGGCCGGTCTAAAGCCGCGAGATCAGGCCGCGGTCGAAGCCTATGTGATTGCGGTCCGTGAGTCGTTGCCGCCGGGTTAAGGACGGACCTGACCGGTTTGTTCCGGCTGATTTCCCTCTGGCCTAACGAACGAAATTGGGGCGCTGGAAAGGTTACAACCGTGAAACCATTGCCGATTCGCAGGGCGCAGTTCGTTCCAATATTGTGCCCGCATGAAAACACATTTGACTCGTTTCCTATTGTTCCTCGGCTTGCTGTTCGCTTTCACAGAACCGGGGCGTGCGGAAGAAAGCCATCGTGGTTTGTTTGAAGCTGATCTCTCCGGCGGCGGCAAGGTCGTCTTCTTCGTCCAGGGAAACCATGCCCTGTCGGTCTACGTGTTTAACGTGGCGACGACGACGGCCAGTTTCGCGGGCGGCGCCATTGCTGACGACGGATCCTTTTCTGTCACGACCAGCGCCGGCGATACAATTACCGGCTCGGTCCACGACGACTCGTCCAAATTGGATGACGACTCGGTAAGCGCGACCGTCGCGGGCCAGAGCGTGACGGCGAATCGCACTTCGAGCTTTGGAGCCAGCGATGACATACCAGGGCGCTTCACCGGTGTGGCGAGCAGCGTTGCCGGCGACACTTTGGATATCAAGATGGTCATCGATTCACAGAATCAGATCTTCTTCATCGTCGAGGATGCCAGCACTGTGCGTGGCGGCTTCGGCAATGTAACGATAACGCCACCCGCTGCGACGATGAGCATCAACAAACACGGTAATGATGATCCTCCGGGTGATGATCACGGCCAGGACGCGGATGATTTGGAAGACTTCAACGAGGATCTCAATGATGATCACCCGAATGCGACCTTCTCGCTAACTCTCCTGAGTGGTGAAGCCGTTACCGGCAATCTCACCTTCGGACATGGCGCGCAGCTTGGTGACTTTACCCTAGCGGGCGTGACATACTCCTTTCGGGCTCCGCAGGAATCTTCGGAGAACCACCTTGCGAACATCTCAACCCGCGGCTTCGTGAACACGGGCCTGGGGCAGTTAATCGGTGGTTTCATTATCACCGGCGGGCCGAAACTGGTTCTCGTCCGCGCGCTCGGTCCTTCGCTGGCGAGCCAGGGTGTGACCCCTGTGCTGCAGAATCCGGTGCTAAAGCTCATGAGCGGCGCGACGGAACTGAGATCGAATGATGATTGGCAGAGTGAATCCAACTCCGATGACATCATCGCGACAACCATCCCTCCGTCGGACCCGAGCGAAGCGAGCATCCTCGTACCGACTCGAGCCGGGCGCCTACACGGCGATCGTGACCGGAGCTAATGACTCGACGGGCATTGCCTTGATCGAGGTTTACGAAATCGATCACGACTAAGTCGTCCACTTCTTTGTGGGAAGATGCCCTCGCGCCTTCGGGTGCGGGGGCATTTCTTTGTCGAGGAATAGGCCTATGCAGCACTTTGTTGACCAATGATCGGGGGTGGGATTCGCGGATTTGTTCCTGCCATCCAGAGATTCTACACAGCTTGCTTTCTTATCCGTCAGTGACAAGAAGTCGCCTCCTTTTTGGCAGGTAAGGCCAAGCAAAAAAAAGACCAATGTTTCGCCAACATCGCAGAGCGTGTCCGCTTCGTGACACGGAAATTGTTTCATGAAGCCAACTCGTTCCATTTCAATCATCCGACAGTCAAGGTGTCGCAGACCGTTTGGCCGGGCCGCCGTGGTCGCCGCTGTCGCCGCATATGCATTTTCCGCCGTCACGGCGCTGGCTGCGCCTCACTGGTCGCCGCCCCGCGACGACCTGGATCGCCCGCGCCCTCGCGATTGAGCCGAATGATCCAATCACGTTATACAACGTGGCGTGTTGCTACACCGGACTGGGCGAAAAGGGGGACGCACTCGACATCCTCGAACGTGTCGTGGCACTCGGCGGGCGGTGCAAGGATTGGATACAGCACGATTCGACCTTGGCCCCTTTGCGCAGCCACCCCCGCTTTCAGAAAGTCGTGGAAGCACTGGGATGAGACGCTGTCCTAAAACTGGTCGAGATTGCCAGCGGCCATGATTCACTCTGCAAAACGCTCGTCTGTCCCCGGTGGAGAAGCCTCAAACTCTCTTCACATGAACAGGATGCGGACGAGTCGGTTCCAAAGCTGATAGCCAGCCGGCCGTCGGATGCTCCGCCGTTGTTAGTAGAAATTCTCGTCAATTTTTCGGTTTCGGATATCCAGACCCATCAACATTGCTCCGGGAACGGCTTCCCAACCGTTCCGAAGCCAGAATGAGCGGCCTTTCGTGTTCTCTCTCGAAACCAGAATGAGCGCTCGAGTGATTCCAACGCCGCGCAAGCCAGTGATGCACTCCTGAAGCAACTGCCGGCCGATCCCCTTTCCCTGGTGTGCAGGTGCGACCGCCAGATGGTAGATCAGACCGCGACGGCCCTCGTGACCGCAGAGCACGGCGCCAACGATCGTCTCTCCGCTCACGGCAACACGGCTGAGGCCCGGGTTATGCAAGAGATACTGTTTTACTCCCCGCTCGGAATCTCCCTCCGCTACCTCAACGCCTTCGGCTGTCCTCCAAATGGAAAGCGCCTCGCCAAAGTCGGCGATGCGGAATTCCCTTGTGAAAACCGCTAATGGCACTGACTCTTTTCGGTTCATCACGGTGGCATTGTTGCCGCGCAGGCCGCAAATCCTCGAGTCGGGCAAAATGCGCTTGAAACGCCCAGTCTACTTGCTCACGTGAAGGATGTCGATGCACCTCTTTGTCTGTTTCACTTCCAAGACGATGCTGGACTAATTCCAGATCCCGATCGATTTGGTCGCCGCTACATAGAAGGTTCCTTTGCCTTTCGGGCCAGAGCCCGGTATAGCCAGGTTCGCCTCGCCCGGAGCGCCGTTCACGTTTGGGCTGCCCGAGACGAACAGGCCATCCTTGATGGGTGAATCAAGCGCTTCAACGACCGTGTCCAAAGCTTTCGCCCGTCAACGCTTGCCGGTAAACGTCGCTCGTCTTCATCACACTGAAGGCAATCACGGCGATCAAGCCGACGAGGCAGCCGGGAAAAATCCCATCGTGGGCAACCAGCCGGCACGAACCATTTCCAATTTCTGGTCCACCAGTTGGTTTCAGACTTGATCATTGGACTTTCCGCGTGGTTCCAAACTTGGCCTCGACGCGCGCACTCGGAAACACTATCACCTCCTGGATAAACATCTCGCATCCAGTGAGCCGAACGACTTGTTCGCGCACGGCCATGATCCGGCAAAACAAAACTGTTCAACGACGAAGCCTTGCTCCGACCCGCGCAGAACTGTTGCGGACTAAAAGCAAATCCAATAGTTTCCCGGCTGGGCTTCCATAGAATCTGGGTCGGTGCGACACCCATGGCCGGCGAACTTTGATCTTTCATCGAATCTTGAATACGCCCAAACAGCTTGCGAGACGACAGGAGAGTGCGGCCGGTCGAGATGGAATTCGCGCGGCAGCGCCGCTCACGCTTACTTCTCTGACCGGTCGTGACACCGAAGTCAGCTTGCTCCGAGATCGCTGGGAGCAGGCTCAAGAAGGGATGGGTCAGGTGGTGTTGATCGTTGGGGAACCCGGTTTGGGCAAATCGCGTCTTGCGCACACAATCAAACAGATCGTCACGGAGCAAGGGAGCGCGAAGGTACCGAGAGCCGAGACAGAAGCCGTGGACGTTTCGCAAGATTGTTCAGTCGTCGAGTGGCGTTGCTCGCTTCGCTTTCGAAATTCCGGACTCTTCCCAATTTCGGACTTCTTTAGTCGCTTTCTCAATCTTGACCGTGATGAATCGACCTCGGCGCGATTCGACCGGCTCGCGCGGCACCTCGATGACTTTGGCCTGGGCCGGGCGGATCTGGTCGCGCTTTTCGCAAAGCTTCTGTTTCTGGCCCCGGACGAGCGGTATCCCGCGGCGGGCCTAACTCCCGTGCGTGAACGGGAAGAAACCTTTCGCGCGATGCGGCAATGGCTGAAGGCTTGCTCGGATCGGCAACCGTTTCTCTTTGTGATTGAGGATCTACATTGGATTGACGCATCGACGCTGGAGTTTCTCGGACAGTTTGTCACGGAGGGGTTGCACGATCGTATCCTCACGGTCCTCACTTTTCGCCCGGAATTCACGACGCCATGGCCGGCGATGGCACACCAGACCAGCCTCGCTCTCAATCGCCTGACGCGGCGCCAGGTTGGTGAATTGATGCGCAGAGAAACGGCGAGCACTCTTCCGGATTCGCTCGTTGCGCAGATCTATCAACGCACCGGCGGAGTGCCTCTTCTGGTCGAGGAATTTACCCGCATCGTTCGCGAATCGGTGCATGCGAGCGACATTCCATCCACGCTGCAAGACCTCGTGCTGGATAGACTCGACCGCATGTCGAGCAATCGCGAGGTGGTTCAATTGGCCGCCACCCTGGGGCGCGAATTCCACTGCGACATTCTTGCTGCGGTAGTGAGCACGGACACACAGACACTCCTGGCTGAACTCGAGAAACTCGTCAGTGCCGAGATTCTTTGCGTGAAAGGGCAGCCACCGAACTGCACGTTCGCTTTTAAGCATGCTCTTCTGGAGGAGGCGCTGCACGATGCGCTATCCGAAGATGACGGAAAGCGGCTTCATCGCAAGATCGCTGAGGCGATGGAAACACGTTTTCCCGAAGTGGCGGAAAGGCAGCCCGAGTTACTGGCCCAGCATTTCACCGAGGCTGGTCTTCCCGGGAAGGCCGTGGGTTACAGGCTCAAGGCGGCGGTCCGATCTCGCGACAGGTTTGCCAATGTTGAGGCGATCTCCCACTTGAAGAAAGGACTGGCGTTGCTGGAGAGGCTGGCTCCCTCGTCTGAGCGGGACGCCCGTGAACTGGAACTGCTTGGATTGTTGGGAACCGCGACTATCGCGTCGCGCGGATATGCCGATCCTGAAGTCGGCCCGGTTTTCGATCGCGCGCGCGCCCTTTGCGAACGGCTCGGAGAAACGCCCCAGCGCTTCGCGATGATGTGGGGCGACTATGCCTTTCATGTGGTGCGCGGCGACTTTCGCCTCTGTGCCGACCTTGCCGAGGAGGCGATGGAATTTGGCGAGCGGCTGAACGACCCCGGCATTTTGATGGAAGCGCTTTTCCTGCGCGGGCTGGCGATGCTTTATCGCGGCGATTTCTCCGGCGCTCAGGAGTGGTGCGAGCGCTCGATCGCGAAATACGATGACCGCGCTCGAACTGCCTATTGGGCTACACTGATTGGCGAAGACGCCGGCGTCACTAACAGATGTTATTTGGCGCTGGCCCTGTGGCATCTCGGCTATCCCGACCGTGCTCGGCAACTGAGTCGTGAGACGCTCACGCTGGCGCGGGAGATCAATCATTCTTTCAGTCTCGCATATGCCCTGCATCACAGCGCTTGGCTGCATCAGCACTGCCGCCTCGGCGCGGAAACCGAAGCGGCGGCTGAAGAACAAATACGGATCGCGACGGATCAAGGTTTTCCCTTCTGGCACGCGACTGGGATACTCTACCGCGCCGCCGGATTGCTGGTGCAAGGCAAGCTGGAAACAGGGTTGGCGCTTCTGGAAAATGGGCTGAAGGCATATCGCGCCACGGGTGCCGGACTCGGGCTTCCTTACTATCTCAGTCTACTGGCAGAAGCCTGCATTCTGGCGCACAGGTTCAACGACGCGCGCCTCGCTTTGGATGAGGCCCTCACCCTCGTTGAAAAGAATGACGAGCATTTTCAGGAAGCCGAGTTGCTCCGCCTTCGCGGTGAATTATTGCTGGCCGAGTCGGGCGATCAAAAAATGGCCGAGGACTGCTTTCGTCAGGCGATCGAGACCGCTCGCCGTCAACAAAGCCGGTCGTTTGAACTGCGCGCCACCACGAGCCTCGCGCGCCTCTGGTGCAGGCAGGATCGCGGCCACGAGGCTTATGAAGCAATGACGGCGGTGCATGGCGATTTTTCGGAGGGCTTCAGCACTCCCGATCTCGTGGAGGCGGCGGCGTTGCTAAGGGAATTAAGTGACGACCGAATGCGGGATGAATTTGCGGCCGGTGTCGCCTATGTGCGGGACTGCATACCGCCGCCGATGCAGGGAAAGGTTGTCGTGGATTGGCGCTACATTCCTTCTTCCACGTTGGGAGGCGATACCATCGGCTATCATTGGATCGATGACGATCACCTCGCGCTCTACCTTATCGACGTGACTGGGCACGGCCTGGACTCGGCGCTGCTTTCTGTAAGCATCAACAATGTGATTCGATCCGGCTCGCTTCCGGGGGCGGAAATGGGTCGACCGGATCAGGTTCTCGCCAGCCTCAATGAGTCGTTCCAAGGGCGGCAGCACAGCAACAAGTTCTTTACCATCTGGTATGGTGTTTACTGCTCATCTACGAGAGTTTTGACCTGGTCCGGCGGGGGGCACCACGCCTCGCTTCTCTTTGCCTCAGACGCGCCGGCTCCGGTTTTTCTCTCCTCGACAGGTCCGATGATGGGAATCCTGCCCCGCGCGAGCTTTCCTGCTAACTCTTTCCTCATCCCACCTGGGGCGCGCTTGCTCATCTTTAGCGACGGTGTGTTTGAAATCTGGAGTGACAAAGATGCCGCCTGGGATTGGACCGCCTGTGTCAGCTATCTTGCGACCCTGAGCCAGGGTGCAGAAACCGTGATGGATGAGCTAATCGAGCATGTGCGATTCCTTCGCGGCTCGCAACAACTCGACGATGATCTCTCGATCATCGAAGCGCGCTTCGACCTCGACACATCGAAAAAGGCGTAATAGACCGCCTTCGAGCAGTCGGCGGCCGTCTACGTCTGGGGATGGCCCCATAACCCTCGGGCAATCGGCAACTCCTTCGCGCGCCCCTTCGCTGCACGCCGCCTCGCCGTCAGCTCCGCTTGGAAGCTGTGCCGTCGATTCTGATCCAAGTTCAGCGGAAGCGAGGGGAGCGAATCAATTCCTCCTCGACATGCACGGCCGATGCACAAATACCACCTTCGGATCGCGACCGGAGACACGTCCGCTCCCGAATTGTTCCTCGCCTAAGGAATCTCGCGCTGCTGCGGTCCTTTGGATTCCCGGGCGCACGGTGAACGGAAAGCCAGACGGCGTTGACGGAATGTTGCCGCGCACAGACTTCCCTCAGTCTTTTCGCTAAGGTTCCACCACCACCGGTGTTCCAATGTGCGCGACGGAATAAAACTGGCGCGCTTTCCGACGGGGCATTCTGATACAGCCGTGCGATGCCGGCACGCCCGGCAAGTAACCCTCGTGCAATCCGTAGCCCGGCGAGAATTCGAGAAAGTAGGGCATCGCGGCGCCGACGAAGTGCGAACCCGGCGGTTGGCCGTCACGTCGCTTATCGACGTTGGCCTTCACGACCTTGCCCGACGCATCAACATAGTCGCCGTAGATACTCGAGCGATGATCTAAGTCTTTCTCGATAACCCGAAAACGACCAACTGGAGTCCGATATCCCTCGCGACCGCTCGAGATTGGGGATGACGCGGTTTCGATTCCCCCGCGGTAGAGATATGCTTCCTGTTCCCGCAATCGCACGATAATCGATGGTCGACCGGAATACCTTTCCGTCAGAGTGTCGCAGCCGCTCAAGATCGCCAAGGTCGCACCGAGCACACAGAATTGTGAAAATCGATGCATCAGTCGTCGCAGGCCGGATGTGTGCCCAATCGAAACATCGCGGTTTATGATCAACGGAAGTGGCATCTCACACACCCATGCCCACGGAGTTCCAATCGACGCGGCATTTTCCTCAGCAGCCACGATGCCTTAGGCGTCCGCGTGGGCACGCTCGCCGGTTACGATGAACTGTTCCACGGATATGCGCATCATGTCGTCAAGAAAACGGTGCATGGTAGTCCGCGCGTAGAGCTTTCGGCTCGCACCGACATCCGGATGACGCTCTTCAAACTCGATAAGGTGCGGTATCAGCGTAGCACGCAGATCCCGCATTTCGCGGAGCAGCTCGGAAATATCGTATCCCGCCTGGTAACGCGTGTGACCGTGCATGGCAGCGGTCCAGGCGGCGTCTTCTTTAATGTCCTGGTTGAAAGCGTTGGACATGACTTCGCTCAGCCTTTCCAAAAGTTGCGAAACGTGCTCTCTGAGCTGGTTATGAGTCAGGGCCTCGGAGGCGCTGATCTTGCGGTCACGGTGCACGGCTGCAGCCCATTCCGAAATAATCCGGTCGCGGCGATCGCCAAGGAATGCGCCAAGTTGGGCGCCGACACGGGGCTCGATTGGCTTTGAACGTTCGGATGAGACCATGGTGTGTTCTTAAAAGTTCATTCACGCCGCGAGAGCGATGGTTAGGCGATGCACCCAGAATGGAGATGTCCGGGAACCGAGCGGGTCTTCGTTGGTTGCGGCCTTCGCCATTCTTGGCAAGGCTTTCACGAGTTGAGTCTCAGCACTGTAGAGGTCTTGGGACTCGTGAATGAAAAGCATTTGGAGTGTATCAACGTTCATTTCTTGATTGCGTGAACTGTATACGAGGATCGCCGCCGGCCCAACCGGTGGTTGTGTTAGCTTCGCGAAAATTTTGCTTTCCATTCCACTTTGGGGCGCGCATCGGGACCGCGGCTGCGAATCAGAGGTGATGAGCGATCCCGATTTGCCGCCGCCCACAGTGCGCGTGCTCGTAGCGGAAGACGATCCGATTTCCGGACGCGCGCTCGCTTCCCTTCTCCAGCGGCACCGTTACGAGGTCGAACTGGTCGCTGATGGTCAGGACGCGCTCGACATTCTCCTGGGCGCAAACGCGCCGAGCGTCGTCTTGCTCGATTGGGATATGCCCCGCCTCGACGGCCTGCGCGTGGCCCGTGCGGTGCGCTCGATTCCGACGGATCGCTATACCTACCTTATCATGGTCACCGCCTGCGATTCCGCGGAGGATCTGCTGAATGCGTTTGCCTCCGGCGTGGACGATTTCTTGAGCAAGCCGGTGAGCGTCCCGCAAATGCTCGCACGGCTACGCGGCGCAAAGCGAGTGCTCGCATTGGAAGAGCGGCTGGCCGCGCGCGACGCGGAACTGGAGCGGACCCTCGACGAAGTGAAGGCACTCACGCGGCTGCACCCGTCCGACATGCCATCGCATGAGCGCGTTCCGTCACGATTATTGGCAGAAGGTTGAAGCTTAGATAGAGGGCGTGGCGGCGCCGATTTTACGTAATGGCGTCTGCCCGAATTACGTGGCGAATTAATCAATCGCGGCATGGCGTATCTGCCGATCCCGAGCGGCGGAGGCCTCAGCAAGCAACTCGCGCAACAATTCACGGCCCACGGGCTTGATGATGTGTTCAGTGAAGCCGGCGGCGCGCGCACGCGCGAGGTCCGCGTCCATGCCATACCCGCTCATCGCCACGGCGGGGGCGTTCGACTTCTCGCGTAGAGCTGCAACGACTTCGATACCGCTGCCGTCCGGCAGGCTGATGTCACTGAGCAGCAGGTCGAAAGAACCCGCCGCAATTGCACTGCGGGCCTGTGCCACGGCACCAGCGGCTGTAACAGTATGGCCCCAGCGCGTCATTAGCCGATGGAGCACGTGGCGCGTGTCTTCATGATCTTCGACAAGTAGGACGCGCAACGACCCGGCCGGTGCTGTTGGCGCAACGTCGTCGGCAGAGTCTTTGGGATTCAAGCGCATGGCGCCGAGCGCAGGAAGAGTGACTGAGAAGGTAGCGCCACGATCGCGTCCTTCGCTGCGCGCCTCGATCGTGCCACCATGCACGTCGATAAGATTCTTCGCCAGGCTCAGACCGAGACCCAGCCCGCCGAAACGCCGCGTCGTTCCGACCTCGCCCTGGCAGAAGGGGTCGAAGATCTTCGGCAGCACCTCCGGTGCGATCCCGATACCGGTGTCGCTTACTTCGATGCGCAATTTTCCCTCGTCGGTATTTGCGGTTCGGATCGCCACAAGGCCCGCTTCGGGCGTGAACTTTGCCGCATTGGTCAGCAGGTTTGAAAAGACCTGCGTCAGCCGCGCGGCGTCGCCGCGGACAAGGTGTCGATGCGCAGCTAGTTCGTTCGTCACGCAGATGTTCTTTTCGCTCAGTTTGGGCTCGGCGATAGCGAGCGCGTCGCACAATACAGCGTGGAGGTCCAGAGGTTCGGACGCGATGCGCAGCTTGCCGCTGGTGATACGCGTGAGATCGAGCAGGTCATCGACGAGCCGCGCTTCGAGTTCAATGTTACGCCGAATCAGCGCAACTGATTCGCGTACGACTGCGGGATCAGACGGCGGCGCGCCTTCCAGTTCCGATGCCGCGACGAGCGCGGGGGTGAGCGGCGTCCGCAACTCGTGGCTGAGTATGGCGAGGAAATTGTCTTTGGCACGGTTCGCCTCCTCCGTTGCCTCGAGCGCCTGCGCGAGCTCCGCTTCGGCCAGCTTGCGCGGCGTGATATCGCGCGCGATTTTCGCAGCGCCGACGACTGCGCCCGTTTCATCCCGGACCGGTGAGATGGTGACCGATATATCGAGCATCCGGCCGTCCTTTGTCCGGCGCACTGTTTCGAAGTGTTCGATCATTTCGCCAGCGCGCAGGCGTCGCAAAAATTCGGCTTCCTCGTCTTGCCGATCCGAGGGTATGATTCGCATAATCGGCTGACCGATCATTTCGTCCGACTTGTAGCCGAAGAGCTGCTCCGCGCCCGCATTCCAGCTCGTCACAATGCCGTTGAGTGTCTTGCTCACGATCGCATCCCCGGAAGAATCCACGATCGCGGCGAGGCGGTCACGCGCGGCCGCCGCTGCCCGATGTCGGACGGCGGCCTCTTCGAGGGCCCGTGCAGACCACCACACCAGGCCCGTGAAAATTAGCGTCAGCGAAGTGGCGAGCAACGCCATTTGGACACCGACACCGTAGTCGCTGAGATGCCGCCCAACGATGGAAAGCCAGGCTAGAAGCGCTGGCAGGAGAAGTGCGGCGGGCAGCATCCGCCGCGCGACGTGGCCGCCTACATCGTCAGCGAGGAAGACGGCCATGAAGCCACGATCGGGACGCGCGAGCAGGATCGCCACGGCGAGCAGCAGGAACGCGATGACGGTATGCAGCGCGATCGACACGTAATGCTCCGCATATCTCGGAATTTCCACTCCACAGAAGTAGGCGAGAAAAATCAGGACCGTGACCGCAACCACGCCTAATGCACAGAATTGCGCGGGCCACTCGCCACGTCTCGATCGCACGTCGAGCATCAGCACCGCCAGCCCGATCAAGACGAAATTTATCGCCGAGGCCGGGCCCATCCGACCAGGAAAGGACCGCCCGGCGGCCGCCAGCGATTCGTGGAAGAGCGCTTCGTCGATGCCCAGTCTCCACCAACCGAGGTGTTCGCCGAAAGTAAGAAAGCCGACGGTGGCGATGATAACTCCACACGCTTCCGCCACCCGTCGACGGAGCCCGCCCACATTTTCGTCACTTAGCAGCGCAATGGCGAGGCCAGCGAGGATGAGACACAGCGCAGTATTTGCTTTCATCGTGACCCACCCAAGGTAAACGCGCTTGAGCCCTTCGATGCCAAACACCCAGCCGGCAAAGCCAGCGACGCCGATGAATAAAGCCACGAGGCTCAGCGTGCGGGAGATTTTTTTCCAGCTCATGATGAACGGATCAGCCAACGAATCGCGCGACAGGGTAACGCGCTTCTGGCAAAGCGCGAGGAAGAACGACATGATTGGAAGGCGCCTACGTTTCTGATCGCGTTACGAGGAGTCTCAGCACGTAGCCTCTTCTATCCGATCGTTGCTTTACTGCTAACGCCTGACGTGTCATGGAACTCGCGTCCTTCACGGCCTCCAGGAATTAGCCGCTTCATTCTCGCCGACCCTTTTTGAGTGGCCGGATGGCCTTTTCCCGCACCCGACTAAATTCGTCCTCCAGTTTCTTCAAGTCTTCGTCCGACATCTTTTCCATATCCACCAGGTCGTTCCGAGCTCCGCGGAGTGCGCGGATAAGCTCGTCGAGCTTGAGATGAACGGCTTTGGCGTCGCGGTTCTGCGTATTCTGAATCAAGAATACCATAAGAAACGTTACGATCGTCGTCCCGGTGTTGATGATGAGCTGCCAGGTATCGGAGAAATGAAAGGCGGGGCCAGTGACGACCCAGATAACTATGACAAGAAGCGCGACGGCGAACGCCCATGCGCTTCCGAGAACCGCTGAGATCGAACGGGCAAAGACTGAAAACGCATCGGTTATTCTGAAGTGGACTTTCGGGTTGCACGTTTTTCGTTTTGGCCATACTACGACTAGTTTCAGTTCGTGCCGACCTTGAAGAGCGCGTGTATCTTTTCGGACCAAGAATGCCCGCAATCCGTAAAATATTGAGAGATTGTCTGTCTCGTCAGGGCAATCAACAGTTGGGCTGTCCCGAAGCCGCCGTCTGCCAAGGGCACACCGGAGGGAGTCCTGTCTTTTGATACACGCAAAGGGGCGCGCTCCGGCGATCTCTTGATGGTTAGACAATTCAAATTGAAAGGAATCCTACAAATGCTTTACTGGGCCATCACTTTTCTTGTCATCGCGCTGATCGCAGCCGTTCTTGGTTTTGGCGGAATCGCGGGTACCGCGGTCGGAATCGCGAAGCTTCTGTTCTTCGTCTTTCTCGTACTGTTTGTCCTCGCGCTGGTTTTCGGCCGGCGCACGCCTCCGGTCGCATAATCGACCAAGCGCCGGCGTCATACGATTAGCGGTTAGAGGTATTACCCTGATGCCACGGGCACGGAAAGTCGGGTAATCAACTGGCGTTCCGCTGGCACATAACGTTGCTGGAGAGTACCTCCCTGGGTTTGCGCCAGACGCCGCGCCGACCAGAAGCCCAAGCCGTAGTGTCCCTGCCGAATTCTCGAAAAAGGCTGAACCCATCCGGCTGGATCCAGCGGCGTGGTCTTCGGCTCTCTGACTTCGAGAGTCACTGAGGCGCCTTCACATCGCACAGTGATCGCAACCGGGCCACCTTGGGAGAACGCCGCGGCGTTGGAAAGGATCTCGCGGAAGATCGTCACCATCATTTCTATATCCACCTTGACCTGTTCCTGACCGAGCTCGTCCGCCCACTGAACTTCGGGCGACTGTGGCAGAGTTGCATGCTGCTCGCGCCAGATCAGCAAGAGTTCCCGCGCGGCAATGGGCGCGAGCATGGGCTCAGCATCGCGGAAGAACTCGGAGAGCGAACGCAGTCGATCGGCCAAGGTACGCACCTGTTTGCAGAGACGATCCGCGCTGGCCTGCGCTTCACCTCCGCTCACGAGTTCTTGTAAAAGCCCGGTCTCCAGGTCGAGATTATTCAGCACGTTGCGCAAGTCATGCACATGCTCGCGCACAAATGCAGCGACACGTCCGCAGGGAATATCAGGTTCGGTTTCCATTCTAGAATAAATACGCTACAACCGACCGTAGCGGTTGCCGCGATCTTCGGCCATGAATACGATTCTACTCATTGTCCTCGTTCTTCTTCTTATCGGGGCACTGCCTACCTGGCCCTACAGCAGTGGATGGGGCTACGGTCCGAGCGGCGGCTTGGGTCTCGTCCTCGTCATACTGCTCATATTGGCGCTGCTCGGGAAAGTCTGAAGTGTCGCGCATCCGCGACACCAGCGTCGCTTTTCGCGACGCTTTTTCCTGCCGACGTCAAGCCTTTCCGAGGGGAATCGAGGTCTGGCATGGGTTAGGCAAGAGCAGTGGGTCACAACCAAACCCACTATGCTCTACTCCTTCGATCAATATCCGACCAAAGACCTTCCATCGATTCCCATCAGCGATGAAGTCGCCGATGAAGAATTGATGGAGAGGATTCAACATGGCGATGAACAGGCTCTCGCAGCCATCTACGACCGGCATCAGGCGCTGCTCCGCACGATCGCTGCTCGCATCCTCAATAACGATCACGACGTCGACGATGTCCTCCAGGAATGTCTGCATCAGCTTTGGCGACACGCCGGGGACTACCGGGCCGAACAAGGCTACGCGCTCGGTTGGATTGTCACCATTGTCCGGCGTCGTAGTATCGACCGGGTCCGCCGCCACGCCGCCTATGGGCGCGCCCGGGAGCGGTTCCGCGAGGAGGTGACTGCCCAAGACGACGATAGCCTCCTTGGGGCGGATGAGGAAGTCGCCCGAAAGGACCATGCCAAGGCCGTGAAAAAGCTGATTGCTCAGCTGCCGGAACCGCAGCAGGAAGCCGTTCATCTTGCCTTCTATCGCGGCATGAGCCAGCGCCAAATCGCGGCGCATACCGGTGTTCCGCTCGGCACCATCAAAACCCGGCTCGAACTTGGGCTCCGCAAGTTGCGGATTGCGGTGGTCGCCTTCGGCGACCTCCGTGACAACGTCCCCGGACTGACTCCCGCCACCTGAACTAGATCAACGCGATGAAGAAAATTTACCCCGCTATTTCTTGCTGCATCCTCTTCGCCGCCACTTTCGCCCGTGCGGGAACGGAGGCGAACACCGAAGTGGTCGCGGACACCACGCAGACATCCGAGGCCGTTCCGCTCGACTTATTCAAGGTCGAATCCGGATACGTTTTTAAGAGCGACTTGAATCACGGCGGCAGCTTCGGAAAACAGGACGAACTCCAAACCAGTTTTGAATATGGTCACCGCATCCAGTTGGCGGGAAACTACTATTTTCACCTCGGTCTTTCATACGATCGCTACGATTTCGGGAACACGAGCGCACCCGTGCCCGACCATCTCCAGTCGATTGCCGGGGTCTTTGGAGTTGAGTACATGCACGGTAGTGATGTGGGCGCGTTTTTGCAGGTGCGTCCGGGCTTCTATTTCCAGAACGAGATTGGGCTTTCGTCCTTCGACGTCCCGATCACGTTAGGTCGAATCTTTGTCGTTAAAGAAAAGAAGTTCTACGTTATGGGCGGTGCCTACGCGTCCTTCTTGCGAGGCAGGTTTCCTATCCTTCCACTGGTGGGCGTGATTTGGATCCCGAGCGACCACATTCGCCTCATGGCCGTCTTCCCGGAGCCACAACTTGTTTATTCCGTGACGAACAATCTCAATATCTGGATCGGCGGTGAGTTCGCCGGCGCCTCTTATCGGACAGATCGAAACGAAAGCATTCGTCCGACCAAACTCAGCGGCGCCCAAGTAAATTTCAGCGATTACCGCGCGGGCGCGGGCCTGACCTATACGGTCTCGAAAAGTCTTTTGCTTGAGGCTGGCGCGGGCTATTCCCTCCAGCGCCAGTTCGATTTTGCCCGCGCCGGTGAAACCTACCGCACAGACCCTTCGCCGTACCTTCGAGTTCAGTTGTCGGCCGCATTCTGAAGCGCCCTGTCACGCCGACCTGCTGCGCATCGAATCATTGTTGGCTTTGGCGCCGGAACTAGTTTGCGTGCACTCCGGTTGTCACTGCGTGGCCGCTGTCTGTCCGAACCGTCGTCGAGCAGCTTGAAAAGGCCGCTAGCAGAAGGATGGCGCCGAGCGTGGATAGAAGAATAGATCGCATAATCGCTTTTGTTGTTCGTCTAGTATTCGCAGGCCATCGCCCGCGCGGGTGTCCGCATTTTGAGATTTCTTTGCAGCGTCTCAACCGAATCGCATTTGCAGCAGGAGTTTTTCGCCTCCCATCGCCGCTTTCGTCGATTAGCACCCAGTCCGATAGAAACACCGGGCCTGAACCCTTGCTCAAGATCAGCACCCCTAAATCGCTCGCGAGATTCGATTCCCTGCAAAGGAATAACGTTATGCAACCTGGAAAGATGTTTTCAATGTGAAGAGTTCCCGAACCGAGGAGCAATCAGACAGCAAGGAAACGCAGCAGCGTTCGTCAGCAGACGCGTTGCCCGGACCATATAATGCCTGGTCGCTACCGTTAGCGGGGCTTCTCGTCCTTGCGATCTTTTACACAATCTACTTTATGCGCGCGGTACTATTGCCGCTCGTCCTGGCCCTGCTGCTTAGTTACCTCCTGCGGCCATTTGTGCGCGGCTTTCGGCGCCTGCGAATTCCATCTGGCGTTAGCGCCGGGGTGATCCTCTTGTCATTGATCGGAACGATCGTCTACGCCGTTTCAGTCTTGACTCCTTTGGCATCGGACTGGATGGCAAGAGCTCCGGAAAGTTTGCCGCAGCTTCAGCGGAAGTTGTTGCCCTTGAAACAACCCATCGAGAGTGTCGCACGCGCGGGGAGCGAGATTGAGAAATTGGCGACACCGAACAATGGGCCGACAAAGCCGGTAGTCGAAGTGAAACGCCATTCCCTGATCGACGTGTTGTACGTGCAAACACCTGAGGTGATCGCAAGCGCGGTGATCCTGCTGATTTTGCTCTACTTTCTTCTCGCCTACGATGGGGCGTTCATGTTGCGGGTGATCAAACTCCTGCCCAAACTTTCCGACAAGAAACGCGCTGTTTCGATCGCCAACGATATCGAAGCACAAATCTCTCGTTACCTTTTGACCGTGACTGTTATCAATGGCTGCTTGGGGATAGTAGTCGGAACGACAGTTGGCCTGCTTGGCTTACCCAATCCGTTCATGTGGGGCGCTCTGGTGTTTCTTTTGAACTTCGTCCCCTACTTTGGGGCCTTCACTGGTATAATCTGCATGGCCCTGGGCGCGATACTGACCTTCAAAAGCGTCGGATATGCGTTCCTTTGTCCGACGACTTATTTCGTTCGCGGCACTGGAAGGCAATTTCATCACCCCTGTAGTGATGGGTCGCTCGCTGACGCTGAATCCGATGCTTGTCCTATTATCACTCATCTTTTGGGGGTGGCTGTGGGGAATCGCTGGAATCGTCGTAGGCGTACCAATCCTCGCCTCCTTTAAGATCTTTTGCGCGCACCTTGAATCGATGGAGGCGGTGGCGGATTTTCTCAGTTGACCTGATGCTCCGCGTTCAAAGAACGGGCCTTTCACCGATGGAGCGAGTCGTTTGCGCCTTTTGGATGCAGAAACTGTGGCGTCAATGATCGTTCAATCGGGCGGGACGTCCTCAGCCTTTATTGCTTCGATTAACCATCAACGGCATGCCTTCAGATCACCAGGAGCGCGGCGGAATGTTTTGGGTTTGTTCGGTCGGGCATCTCAGGCTTTGTGCCGCGGAGCTTGGGATATCAAAAGCATAGGTTGCTAACGGGATGCAGAAGAAATACGGCCGCAGGCAGGATGAGCGGCGATACCCGTGCATGAACTCAAGTACGGAAGACAAAATTAAAGGCACGGCAAAAGAGGCTGTAGGGAAGGTCAAAGAAGAAACGGGTAAGGTCACTGGAAACCAAGATTTGAGAGACCGTGGCACCGCGGAAAAGATCGCCGGAAAAGTGGAGCGAAAAGTCGGCGACGTAAAGAAGGTCTTCGGCAAATAGCGAGTAAGACCCGGGACAATTGTCGGCGTCATCCGAATCCGAATTTGAATCATTCCGCTTGCTTACGGGGCGGCTTACGTATACGGAGCCAAGCGCGAAAAAGTCCTCGATTTGGATTACTTGATCCAACGATAGGTTTCGTCATAGCTTTCTTCGCTGATTCCCTGCGGGTCAAACGTGCGTTGCTGGCTGTGGCATAGCGGGATAGTCATCGGAAGAAGGATCGACCGCGTGTTCGCAAGCGCGGTTGGTTTCCCTCCTTAGCGGGCCAATCCGAACTGCCGAAGTTTTGCGTAGATTGTCGCGCGATGAATCCCGAGGAACCTGGCGGCTTGCGCCTTGTTGCCATTTGCGCGGCGCAGAGCACCGACGAGCGCCTCGCGCTCCGCCTCGCGCAGAGAAACCGGTTCGACGCGGCTTTTGCTCGGACGGCGGCAAATTCCGGCATTTGTATCTCCCAGGGGCAGGTGTCTTGTCAGAATGGACGGACCGTCGCATAACACCAACGCGTGCTCGATCGCGTTTTGAAGTTCCCGGACGTTGCCGGGCCACGGGTAAGCGCGTAGCAATTCGAGCACGTCCGCATCGAGTTGCGGCGCGGGTTTGCCAATCTGTTGGGCGAAGCCATGCACGAACGTGTCGGTCAACTTGGTCAGGTCCTCCCGGCGTTCGCGTAGCGGCGGGATCTCAATCTCAAACGTCTTTAACCGGAAATATAAATCCGGTCTGAGCAACCCCTCCTCGACGGCTGCGGCGGGCGGACGATTGCACGCCGCAATCAGGCGAAAATCGACCTGGCAGTTCTTCGTAGTTCCGAGAGGACGGTATTCCCGCGTTTGGAGCACGCGCAAGAAACGGGTTTGCAAGTCAATGGGCATTTCCGTCACTTCATCGAGGAAAAGTGTTCCGCCATTTGCCTCTGCGACCATTCCTGGAAAAGCGGTAACCGCACCGGTAAACGCCCCCTTCGCATAGCCAAATAACTCCGCTTCGATCATGTTCGCCGGAAACGCCCCGCAATTCAGTGCACACCATCGGCCCGCCCGCTCGCGCGCTCCGCTCGTGGATTCGCCGGGCGATGATCTCCTTGCCCACGCCGCTTTCGCCCGTAATCAGGACATTCGCCTGGCTCGGCGCGACCCGAGTCAGGACCTGGTCCACCTCACGCATTCGCCGGCTAAGCGCGACCGGCGTAAGCTGCTCCTCGGCCGCGCGGAGTTTGACCTGCAACTCCGTCTTCTCCCGTCTCTAATGCAACGGTTTTTTCGACGAGGGCCTGCTGCTCCAGCGCGCGGTGGCAAAGACTGATGAGCTCCTCGGCCGCATACGGCTTCGGCAGAAAATGAAATGCCCCGAGTTTGATCGACTCGATCGCATTGGCGAGCGAATCGTGGGCGGTCAAAATCATTATGGGCAGCCCAGGTTGCATGGCTCTGCAGTTCTTTGAGTAATTCCAGCCCGCCGGCATCGGGCAATTCCAAATCGAGCAATACGAGGTCAGGCTTCCGCTCTTTCACTTTCCGCCGTCCCTGCGCAGCGTTCGGAGCCACTTCCACCGCAAACCCGTGCCTTTGCAGCACGGCGGTCAGCGTTGCCTGCACGGTGCGCTCATCGTCAATTACGACGACGGTTGGTGTGTGATCACTCATATGCTCGGGTCCACTGCCAGATTCCCAGGCATCCCCGCTGGAGAGATCTTAACCTCTCCTCGCTAAACCGCGAACTCAAGCTCGTTCGAACGTTGCGTAAAGTGCGCATTCCTTTTTTTGAGCGCGCTATCTTCTCTCTGCCACCGCCCACCGCTCCAATAATTCCTTTTGACTGGCAAGATCTCGACGGGGCTTGGCAAGGTTCCATTTTTACACGTTAGCGTGCGGCACGCCGCGCGATCGCAAGGAAAAACCTCATTTACCCATATGTCTCAAGGCGACAAAAGCAGCTATACCAATAAACAAAAGCGCCAGGCGGAGGACATCGAAAGGGCTACGAAGACAGAGGCATCTCAAAGGAGACCGCGAAGGCTCGGGCCCGGGCAACCGTAAACAAAATGGATCACGGCGGGAAGAAGAGGGGTTCCGGCGCGGGGAAAGGACCGACAAGTCGTCTGCCAGGAAAGGCGGCCGCAGTAGTAATGCCAAGCTGTAGATAAGAAATTATCCGTCAACCGGGACGGCCTTCAACCGTTGATAAAACGGCTGCCATCAGCGTGCGGGTAAACCACGTCCTTTATTGAAAACCGCGAGGTATCACTTGGGGTCATGAAAACGCAATCGAGCTCCCTTCGACAAATCGACCCCCACGTTTGCGTGCCGGTGAGCGATAAAGTCTCGGTGAGCTGGACCTTTTTAGCGAAGGACAGCGTTACAGCGTTTCACTTTTGCTCGTACAATAGAAACCGCAGTGGGCTCCCGCCACCTGGCCTCTCTTCTACGACGACAATCTTCGTAACCTTCCGGGTATTACCGGATTTGTCGTAGTACACGTGCACCGAAATACCTGGATGAATCATCGATGTTCCGATTCTTTTACCATTCCGATCTACATAAAGCACCGTATTATCGAAGGAATAGCTCACCGGATCGGTGACACCGACCTCGGAAACCACGAGAGTGTGCCCCGCGAGAAGGTGGTGACCATGCCGTCGGCCGACGACGTGGTGGTTGTCGTCGTAGTGTCACTCTGGCTGAGGACCGGATCTTGGGTCGTCGTCTCGGTTGTCATGGTGCTTCGCTTGCGCCAAAGCCAGGGAGCAATGGCGCAGCACGCAACTATCACAAGAGTCTTTCCCCTTCGTCCTCCTTGGTTGTTTTTAAGATTTCACTTGGTGTCGCGATACCCCCATATCGCTTTCAAACAGAGTCTGCGTGTATTGCCTTTTACAAAAGAATAGATCCCCTGTCGTTTGTTTAAAAAGGGAGCCGACACTTTCACATCAGGCCATTCCTTTGATTCGGGTCGAACGGAAACAATCTTGCCTCTTAATGCATCCAAAGCCGCGACCTCTGTCGATTCTGGTAGCATTAAGCTGATTTATGAAAATACATACCTTGTTAGCAATAAGCGCAATAGCCCTGTCGTCCTGTACGACTGTAGAGGAGCCCGCTGCCACGACCACGACCACCCACACTGAGTCAGCGGTCACCCGCACGCCGACGACAACCAGTACAACGGTAACGCGCCAGGTATCGAACCCCGGCTACTAAAGATTGAACTCGGTGCGGCGAAAAAAACGACCCGTCCCGTTGCACGCTCTTTGCGTGTGAACGGCGACGGTGTCGGTCGCCGATTACGCGAGAGTCATATAAGTAGAAGTTCGAGCGACACGCCGGTGTGTTTTGATTTGCTGGGTAATGTCTCGTTCTTATCGATCTCGTTGTTGTAGCGGCAGGTCGCAGAGTCAGAAATGAGAATGGTTCCGCTGGCTTGTTTGGGGGCCGGCATTCTCGCTCAAAGGCCCGCTGCAGCGTAGCGTTTCGATCTCGTTCATCGGCGTCACTGCGTGCATCACGCGTTGGAACCCGACTGCGGCCGAGGCCTATTCAAATATCTTCGTTTGTACCACCTGCCACGAGACACCGAATTTGTCCGTCAGGCAGCCGCACTGTACCTCCTCGCCGCCATCAGCCGTAAGTTTCTCCCAGCACAAAACGAGAGCGCTGCGGTAAACTTGAAGCGCGGCCCACCGTTTAGGACCACAAATTCCTGGCCATCCAGCTCGAACGCCACCGTCATCACCGAGCCTTTTTGCCCGGTCGGCTTCTCCTCTGTAATGAGTTATTTGTTTGACCCTTGAGTTTTTGAACAAGGAGACGTAGAAAGTCGCCGCCGTCGAGATTTTGAAGGGAAGTTTCTACTGAGTTGATCTGTGCCCCGCACGGCAGTAATGATAGCGCCAGCCCAAGCGGAGCCGGACATGTTTTTGCGACGTTCTTCGATCCTGACGGTTATACTCATTGTCGCGCTGGTGTATGGCGTGGTGGCCAAGCTCAGCTTGCAGCTCGCTTTCTTCGAGCCGAGCGCGTCCCCGGTCTGGCCGCCAGCCGGGATCGCAGTCGCGGTCCTGCTCGTGCTTGGTTATCGCGTCTGGCCCGCCATTTTCGTCGGTGCTTTTTTCGTTAACTGGGCGACTGCCGGCAATCTCGCCACTTCGCTTTGCATCGCGAGCGCCAATGCTCTAGAAGCGCTTTGTGGCGCGTGGCTCGTAAATCGATTTGCCGGCGGAACCGGCGTTTTTGACCGGGCGCAGGATATTTTCAAGTTTGGTACTGATCTCGGCTGTCAGCACGGCGGTGAGCGCGTCGATCGGCCCAACGAGCCTGGCTCTCGCTGGTTTTGTCAGCTGGGAAAAATACAGCACGATCTGGTTGACCTGGTGGCTGGGCGATATGACGGGCTATATTGTAGTGGCGCCTCTGGTTCTTCTCTGGTGGATCAGGCCGCGCTGGCAGGAAGACCGACAGCGTACACTTGAAACTCTGCTCTTGCTTGTGTCGGTTGTTCTGCTGGGCGAAGCAGTCTTCGGCAATTGGTTTCCGCATTTTTTCGAGGTTTACCCGATCGCATTCATATGCGGACCGGTAATTCTTTGGACGGCCTTTCGGTTCACCCAGCGAGAAACAATCACAGCCATTTCTGTGCTCTCGGCGATTGCGCTGTGGGGCACTTTGCACGGTCGCGGCCCATACCAAGTTGGCTCCGCGAACCAATCGCTCCTCGTCCTGCAAGCATGGGCCGCTGTCTTAACACTTACCGCGATGACTCTGGCGGCTGCAATGGCGGAACGTCGCCGAGCCGAAGCGGCGCTGGAAGGGCAAAAGGCGGCGGTGGAGTTAGCCAATAAGGCCAAGGACAATTTTCTCGCGATGTTATCGCATGAATTGCGGACGCCGCTCACACCGGTGATGATGCTCCTTGACTTACTCGAAACGGAACCGGCAGGAAGGGAGGAATTTCGCGAACATCTCGGAATTATCCGGCGCAATATTGAGCTCGAGAGCCGATTGATCGACGATCTGCTCGATCTGACCCGCATAGCACATGGCAAGCTAAAGCTTGAAATCAAACCGATCGATGCGCACGAAGCGATCGAGCAGGTGGCAGAGATGTGCCGGTCAGGGATCGAGAGTAAGGCATTGCGGCTTCAACTCGACCTGCGGGCGCAGGATTCCCACGTCGCGGTGGACCCTGCCAAGTTTAACCAGATCGTTTGGAATCTGCTCAAGAACGCAATCGCGTTTACTCCGGAAAAAGGTGAGATCACGATTATCTCAGCCAACGATGAGCCGGGAAAGCTTTCCATCGCGGTGCGCGACACCGGAATTGGCATCGAACCTGGGCTGATCGGGCGAGTCTTCAACGCGTTTGAACAAGGGGACGAGTCGCTTCGTCAACGCCAGGGCGGCCTGGGTCTGGGATTGGCCATTTCGAAGGCGATCGCGGATGCGCACGGCGGCTCGCTCATAGTGATGAGCGATGGCCGCAATCGCGGGACGACTTGTCGCCTGACGATGTCGACGGTAGGGCCGTCGACGCCGCCGACAGGCGGAGGGGCGAATTCCAAACGAAGCGCTTTCCGGATTCTGCTGGTGGAGGATCACGCCGACACATCCGCAGCGCTAAGGAATCTGTTACTCCGGCGTGGTCACAGCGTCAAAACCGCGCACGACGTGCGTTCCGCGTTGGAAGTGGCGGGCCGTGATCCCTTCGACCTGGTGATCAGCGATCTCGGACTGCCGGATGGGACAGGCGCTGAACTTATGACCAAATTGCGGCCCTTCGGCATGCGAGGGATTGCGATCAGCGGCTTTGGCATGAGCAGCGATGTGGAGCGAAGCCTGGTGGCGGGTTTTGCGGAGCATCTTGTCAAGCCACTAACGTTCGAAAAGCTCGACGCCGCGATCGATCGGGCGATGGAAGCCAAGTCGGGACTAGCGAGCTAACCAGCCGTGCCCGGAAGACCATTCCCTGAGTCTCCGCTATTTGCTCGCTAAGGCATTCGGCACATTGCGAGCGGGCCGCAGCCCCGCGTGACGTGGATCGGTCGGGCAGGCTCCAGAAGACCAGAAATCAGGTGGTGCTGGCGGCAGATAAATACGCGCATTTTCTCCGTGTGAGCCGATTCCGCTCTGATGCAGTCCTATGATACCTCTGAACCGATCGGTCCCTCAACTTCCGAATCCGTCGAACCCGGGAAGAAGAGACGCGTTCGCAAAGCCGTCATTCGGTCGACGGAACCACTGACTCGATCTCGAATGGACACGCTGGCACGGACGAAAAGCTTGCTCCTGGCAGCGTTACGAGTCTGGGAGCTAAGGCACGGCATCCGGGAGTAGCCAGAACGCGTTTATCCAAGCATCGGGCAATCGCCGCGGTCCGCGCGGATCGCGCGCGACGACCATATAAAAAAGCGAAGGATCCGCACGTCCAAACGTCGATCGATCGCCGAATATATTTACGGTTTTCATAAGAGGACTTCAACCAAGATATCAATATTCAATAGTCATGAAAGAAAATATAGTCCGTGCATTGGTCGCTGCGGTCGCAGCTTTCTTCTCCGTCGTCGGTCCGGTGTCTGCTGGGATTCTTACTCTCGATGGCCAGAGTCCGTCGTTCACTCCAGCGGGCGATTTCTCCCAAAATACAATCGTCGCCGATACCGTGGTGGAAGGCGGTCTAATCCACCTCGCAGGTAGCACGATCGTCGCTCCCGACGTGGACAACACAGCGGTTGTCACGGTTAGCGGCACCTATTCCGCCATAGCGGGGGAAAAGTTTTCTGTGGCCTACAAATTCGCCGTCGATCTCAACTCCGCGACGTCGGTTAACTATACTATCTCGGCAAGCGTATCCGGCGTTCCTATCCCCGAGATCAACGGCACCTTCACCCCAGGCTTGCATGTTTACGAGGGAACTGCTGCCATGCCGTCCCCATTCCCGACGAACTCTACGGGAGACTTCTCCGGAACGTTGACAATCGACTTCGGTTCCGCCGGAGGTCAACCAGAAGCGACTAGCCCGGTCACTCTGGACCTCAACGTGCAGCAAATCGATTTCCAGTTAAATACGCTTCTCGCGACGGTTGATCCGCCGTCGCAGGCTTTGAACATCTCGACCCGTGCGAACGTCGGCACGAATGATAATGTCCTCATTGATGGCTTCATCATTACCGGCACTGATCCGAAGCTGGTCGTCCTCCGCGCCCTTGGACCGTCCCTGATTCTACAAAACCTGAGCGGAGTCCTGGTCGATCCTTTTCTTGAATTGCATGACTCGACCGGCGCGACAATCGCGACGAACGACAACTGGATGGATTTAAGCCCGGGCGACCAAATGGTCCTGACCGATAACAACCTTGCACCAACCGATAATGCCGAGTCCGCGATCGTTATGACCCTTAATCCGGGCAATTACACGGCGATTGTGCGCGGCGTCAACAACACGACTGGCATAGCCCTTGTCGAGGCTTACGACCTCGGTGTCGGCGCAACCGATTCCAAATTCGCCAATATCAGTACTCGCGGTTCTGTCAGTTCCGGCGACGATGTCATGATCGGGGGCTTTATCGTCGGCGGAGGTGGTGGCGGGTTCTCCCAGTTCATTGTGCGCGGTCTCGGCCCTTCGCTGGCCGGCCAGGGCGTTATCGGCGTGTTGCCCGATCCGATGATCGAAGTCCACAACGGTAACGGGGACCTGCTCGATTCCAACGACAACTGGATGGATGATCCCAACATGCAGACGATCATTGACAATGGACTCGCTCCGAGCGACGCCAGCGAGTCGGCCCTGTACGAAGTCCTTGCCCCCGGCAACTACACCGTGATTCTGAGCGGTGGAATCGGGGCCACTGCCGCCACTGGTGTCGGTCTCGTCGAGGCTTACAACATTGATTAGGATCTCGGCACGAGCGGTAGCGTCCGCTCGCTCGGAGGGTTGCTTCCCTTTCTGGCGGCAGGGGTTCGGCTTCGATTCGTCAGGTTTTATAGGAGGCATTCATTAAGATTGCCGTTAATGGAGCCGGGATCGCTGGAACGACACTCGCCTATTGGCTGCGCAGGTCCGGCCACGAGGTATTACTTGTCGAGCATGCGCCACGACTCAGAAGCGGTGGCTATCTAATCGATTTTTGGGGCGGCGGCTTCGACATCGCCGAGAAGATGGGCTCGATTCCACAATCGAGGGCCTTTCGGAT
This sequence comes from uncultured Verrucomicrobiae bacterium, assembly GCA_963776615.1. Lineage (GTDB taxonomy): Bacteria > Verrucomicrobiota > Verrucomicrobiia > Chthoniobacterales > UBA10450 > Palsa-1392. The sequence goes on along the minus strand of CAVZNJ010000019.1, from coordinate 33,797 downwards.
ACGAGATCCGTGAAGTCCGCCATAGGGACGAGCATCGGGGCAGAACTGGTGGCTTACCGGTGGACGAATTCTGCCGTATGACCCACGGGTCGTTTCACCGAATTGCGCCGTTCCGATCTCGCAGCCACGATCTACAGCGCGATCGGCGGACAAGTCGAAAACGCGTTTCGGTGATTCCATCGCTAAGATCGAGGACCTGGGTGACTGAGTACGCACCAGCTTCGATCATTCTGCTCCGCGTGAGCTCGATCTGGTTGTAGGTGCCGATGGGTTGCATTCACGCGTGCGCGGGCTTGTCTTTGCCTCCGAAGAGGCGGTCGAATGCCGTCTCGGCTATCACGTTGCCACTTTCGAGGTCGAAGGCTATCGACCGCGCGACTACCTGGTCGCCGTCAACCACTCAGTTCCGCCGAGACAGGTGATGCGGCCTTCGCTGCGTAACGACAAGACAATCTTTCTCTTCGTGTTTCGCGACGAGTATCTGTCCGAAAGTGCTCCTTCGAACGACCATGAACGCAAGGCGGCGCTTTGCAACGTCTTTTGCTGGAGTTGGCTGGGAATGCCCGCGAATTCTCGAGGCTATGGAGGAGGTCACCGAGATCTATTTCGACCGTGTCGGTCAAATCCGCATGGAGAACTGGACAAAGGGACGCACGGCGCTGTTCGGTGACGCTGCGGCCTGCGTTTCGCTGGTAGCCGGCGAAGGCACAGGCCTCGCGATGATGGAGACCCACGCGTGCTCGCGCGGGAACCGCAGCGATCGGCAGGAAATCATGTCATGGCCTTTTGCATGCATCGGGCGCTGATGCATCCGGTCTTCGGAAGAAAGAAGGCCTCAGCAACAAAATTTGCGTCCGCATTCGCACCGCGGACAACTTTGGGTATTCGCTTTCGCGACCTTGTTGGCCGGCTGCTGCAGATTGAATTCGTGGCGGACTTCGTCGTTGGCCGCGATCTGCGCGACGACATCGAACTCCCAGACTACGAGTTGGGCTCTTCACGCCCTCGGGGCAAAGACGGTCTACTTCACGGCCGGAATCGTGGAAGAGGAGCACGGTCTCTTCGGCGCGATCAAAGCAGGCAAATAAAAGGCCTCCGTTGTCCCGACGACGCTTCGCCCTTTGCGAAGCGCCCCCCTCGCCAAAGGAGCCAACTCCATTCTTTCCAATTGGAGGCCTTGTCGGCCGATGGGTGCCGGTCCGGAGCAACAGCCTGGCACCGGCTCTCTAACTATTGCCTCCGTGCTTCCTCTTCTTCTTGCCGTTCTCCGTGCTGGCCGCACGGTGCTGGCTCGGGGCTGCGTGTTGATAATAATGCGAGGTCACGTGTTGATAATGCGGGGCCGCCTGCCGATCATGCGACGCCACGCGCTCGTGATGCGACGCTGCCTGTTCATGATGACGAGCGTGAGAAGCGTTCGCCACCTTCCGAGGCGTGCTGTGGTGCGTCTGCGTTGCCCTATGGGAATGTGACGACGCTACTTCCTCATTCCGAGCGGTCTTTACGGACGAACGTGAACGAGAAGCGGTTTTGTTGGCTACCCGCTCATTTGCCTCCCTTGCCCGAGCTTGTTTTGCTGCCCCAGCTCGTTTTTCGGTCCGAGCTTGCCTGGACGCAGTCGCCTCCTTTTTGGCGCGAGCCTGGTCGACCGCGCCATTCTTCCCGGCCGCTCGTTCAGTATTTGCCGCCGCCGCCGTCTCGGCGACCTTCGGCTCGTGCCCGCGATCGAATGTCTTCACCGTGGCCGCTTTCGGTTTTCCGTTATTATTCCTGGCACGGAAAGCCGGATCGTTCCCTGCCGCCGCGAGGCGTGACCGCTGCGCAGAAGTGGGCGCAACATGCTCTGCCTTCGCCGCTGCTTGTTCTCTTGCAGTCGGCTTAGCTTGCACGCCGCCAGGGCCGTTAAAGCTCGCCCGAGTGCCGGTGGCATTCCTCACGACCGCGCGGTTCACATAAGTGTTGTGAATCACATTGGTGTTAACGCGGCTCACAGCCGTGTTATACCGGAAGGTACTGCCGACCCATTGGCCACCATAGTAGCCGCTGCCGTAGTAACCGTATCCGTAGTTGATTCCACCGTAGAACCCGACCGATGGGCCCCAGTAACCCTCATTGAAGACGTAGCTGCCACTGCTGTAGCCCCAATAGCCAGGCGTCCAGAGAAAGCCGACCTGTGGCGGAAAGACCCAGGCGCCCGGCACCCAGTAATAGCCGAAGTTGCCATAGGCCCAATAGCCCGGAGCCCAAATGTAGCCGGAAGCCGGGCAGAGCGGTTGCGCGTAGAGCGGTATCGGCGGCGGCGCGAACCCCACCGATATGGCGACATAGCCGGAAGAAGAAGCCAACGGCAATCCCAAGAAGAGTAGCGCCGCGAGCACGAAAGTAGATAATCCGATTTTTGTTTTCATATGTAGCGTTTTGAAACAAAAGACTTGATACGCTGCAAACCATTCAAATTGAAGCTATTTGGGCTTCGTCAACGAGCATCGTATCACTAATATAATCGGCGCAGTGGCACTAGATGCGCGTATCAAAAAGGCGATTTATCGCGACCATTCAACATGTGACGCACCTCGGCGGTTGCCTCTGGATTGCTCGGCGAACTGTGAGCTGTTACGCAACAGGTTCACGGCGTTCACGGTGGATTGTGAACTCGACTGCTTAAGGCATTGGCGTTCCCGGAGTGCGCCGGTGCATCAACGGAGCGCCACTCCAGGGTTCGGGAGACCAACACTTCGACAAACCGCCGTTCGCAGCGGAGTGTTGCACGATGGAGATTCATCAGCTCCGCTACTTTGTTGCGGTCGCGGAAGAAGGGAGCTTCTCGCGTGCGGCCGAACGCGAGCATGTCTCCCAGCCGTCGCTGAGTCAGCAGATCCACAAACTGGAAGCGGAGCTGAACCAACAGTTGTTCGATAGACTGCCGCGCGCGACGGTTTTGACCGACGCCGGCCGGTCTCTGCTCGTCTACGCCCGGCAAGTTCTCACGGCGATCGCCGATGCCCGCCGCGCGGTAGCCGCGCTTGAGCAGGAGGTGGCCGGAGGGCTCGCGGTCGGCGCGATTCCATCGATCGCGCTCTATGTGTTACCGCGACTCATCCGTGCGTTTCAGCAGCGCTATCCGAAGGTCACCTTCGAGTTGTTTGAGGATACGACCGACAAACTGGCGCAGCGCTTGGAGGACGGGACGCTGGACGTAGTGCTGGCGTCGTCGGGCGACGAACCGCCCACGCTGGAGCGGCATTCACTGGGCGAGGAGCCGCTGCTCATGCTGCTCCCGCAGAAGCATCGGCTGGCGCGCAAGAAGAGCATCAAGTGGAGCGATCTCGCGACGGAGAAGTTTCTCCTCCTCCACGAGGTGCATTCGCTCTCGAAAAAGGTTCGGCAATTGCTCGTGGCCAATCGGTTGAACCCGGAGGTGGTGCTGCAGGGCGCTCAGCTCGTAACCATCGCGAGCTTGGTGGCGGCTGGGCTGGGGGTGACGGTGATCCCACAGATGATGGTGGAGGCGGGGTTTACCCGGGGATGCGCGGCCGTCCCTTTTGCCCGCCCGGTGCCGACGCGCGAGCTGACTTTGCTGCGCAATCCTTTGCGCTTCGAGAGTAAAGCTGCCGCGGCGTTCCGCGAGGAAGCCAAGGCAGCCTTCTTAACTCTGACCAGGTCGAGTATCTCTTAGGAACGCAGGAAGCTATCTGGATGGAAGAGGCCGGACGGAGCCGGCCTGGCGCGGTCGAGTGGGGTGGCCGCCCTGCGCCGACAAATCCGTCGTCAGGCGAAAGTGAGCTCCTGTCACCGGCTCAGGCCCAGGGCGTGAGCCAGCGTGAACATAGGCCAGATGGCCGTGAGGACGATCAGTGCGAAAAGAAGAAATTCGGCGGCAACACCGGGCTGCTCGCGTTGCGCGTAGCGTTCGCTGAGGAAGCGCGAAAGGCGCAAACGCATCGAAGTTTTCGAATTACGCAGCTGACCACCTCTCCCATGGGTGCTTAAGATTAGTGTTTGCATGCCTCACTAACGAGCAGAGCACCGTCGCTTTGAAATACTTATTACCTCTGGCTGGTATAGGCGGCGCCTATGGCTGGCTGCTCTATTTGTTGGCGCACCAAGAGGAGCCACTCGATGAAGCCGAACTCAGATCAAATCTTCCATGATCTCGGCGGAGATCACGTCAGGCGGGAGAGATTGACACTTCGCTTAAGGCCTTCGTCTCTGAGCCCGAAGAAGGCAAAAAGACTCCATAGGCAGAAACGTGTCATACCTGACACCCTCGCGTTAATTCCGGCGAAAGGATTTCCAAAAGCAGCGCTTTTCGCTCGTGAAAGCGGTCGTTAGAGTGCGCAGGCGTTTGGACACGGCAAAAGCTCAAACCCGAGAGAATTACACGCCAAAGTCTTAAACGACCCCTACGTTCGCGTTTTGCCGGAGCCGTAAATTGCACCGACGATCGCACCAGTAATAATCATTTCGATCAAACCGCTCACTCTCCAGAGCACAATCAGCTTCGCGGTGAATGGTTGCACAGGTAGATCATCATTCGCGCGCCGATCGCGAGCAATTCGAGCATAGTCCCGAGCCGGATCCCGGACCACGTCCGGAACATGGACTCGCGTCATTCTCGATTCTTTGATCGACATCCTGTTTTGCGCTTTACCCTCCAGCAAAAACAATCAAAATGAAGGTGGCCGCTTCCGCGAGGATTAACGACATGACGTCGCTCACTGCGTTGCTCTCCAAATGGCCGCTCATTCGGCAGATTCGTGAGCGGGCCGATGGGACCGGTCTCGAGGCGATGTCGGACAAGACGCGGGCGATGCACGCTCGCATCGACAACGCGGAAGTTGCGCGATCGATTTGCCCGTATTGTGGCGTCGGCTGCGGCCAGCTCATCTTTCACAAGAACGGCAAGCTGATTTCCATCGAGGGCGATCCGGAGAGTCCGATCAACCAGGGGAATCTTTGTCCGAAAGGCGCGGCTTCGTATCAATTGCTCACGCACGATCGGCGCGAGACGAAAATGAAGTATCGCGCGCCGCGCGCGAAGGAGTGGACAGAAATTTCGCTCGATCGCGCGATGGACATGGTGGCGGATCGCGTCTGGGAGTCGCGCAAGCGCACTTTCGTGCACAAGAAAGACGGCGCGACCGTCAATCACACCACGGCGATCTGTCATCTCGGCGGCGCCACGCTCGACAACGAAGAAAATTATCTCATCCGAAAACTATTCACTCTCGGCCTGGGGATGGTTTGCATATCCAACCAGGCCCGGATATGACATAGCAGCACGGTGCCCGGTCTGGGCACCTCCTTCGGCCGGGGCGGAGCTACGAGCGCGCAACAAGATCTGGCCAACGCCGATTGTATTCTGATCGAGGGTTCGTCGATGGCGGAGGCGCATCCGGTCGGTTTCCGCTGGGTCATGAAGGCGAAGGAACGCGGCGCGACCATCATTCATGTCGATCCCAGGTTCTCGCGCACTAGCGCACTGGCCGACATCTGGGTTCCGATCCGTGCGGGCGGCGATATCGCCTTCCTTGGCGGACTCGTTAGGCACATTGTCGAGAACAATCTTTTCTTCCGCGATTACGTCGTGCACTTCACGAATGCGTCCTGCCTTCTGCGGGAAGATTTTCGCGATACCGAGGACGGCGCGACCGGCTTTTTCTCGGGCTGGAATGAGGCGGAACGCAGCTACGAGAAGGGAAGCTGGGCGTATGAGGGAGAGGGCGGTCTGAGTTTTCCGAAACGCGATCTCACGTTGCAAGATCCGCGCTGTGTTTTCCAAACGTTGCGTCGCCATTTTTCTCGCTACACGCCAGAGATGGTTGAGAGGATCTGTGGGATTGCGCCCGCGCTCTTCCACAAGGTGGCGGATGCGCTCGTTAGGGCGTCGGGGCCGGATAAAACCGCCGCGATCTGTTATGCGCTTGGTTGGACGCAACATTCCAAGGGCGTCCAGATCATTCGCACCGCTTCGATCCTGCAATTGCTGCTCGGTAATATCGGCCGGCCGGGCGGCGGCATCATGGCTTTGCGCGGTCACGCTTCGATCCAGGGCTCGACCGACATCCCAACTCTCTACGACATCCTGCCCGGTTACCTGCCGATGCCGCGCGGCGACGGCAGCGAAGAGAAACTCAGCGATTACCTGGCGCATCAGACGAAGCCGACTGGCCTCTGGCATAATTTTCCGGCCTACTTCGTCAGCCTGTTGAAAGCCTACTACGGCAAGAACGCGACGGCCGAAAATGACTTCGGCTACAGTTGGGTCCCGAAGATCACCGGGAACCATTCGTTCTTCGAATACCTTTATGACATGGCCGATGGGAAAATGGAGGGCATGTTCTTGATGGGCCAGAATCCGGCCGTAGCCGGCGCAAACTCGCGGTTGCAGCGCACGGCGCTCTCCAAGCTCAAATGGCTGATCGTACGCGATCTGGTCGAGATCGAGGCGGCCACATTTTGGTCGAAGTCGCCGGAGATCGAACGCGAAGAGTTGAAGACGCAGGAGATCGAGACCGAAGTTTTCTTTTTTCCGGCGGCCGGTCACGCCGAAAACGACGGCGCGTTCACGAATACCCAACGCCTTGTGCAGTGGCGTGAGCAAGCGGTCGATCCTCCGGGAGATTGTCGGTCTGAAGAGTGGTTCGTGCATCAACTCGCGCTGCGATTGATCGCGAAAGCGAACGTATCGGGCGATCCGATCGATGAACCATTGCGCGCGCTAGATTGGTGGTATCCGGAGGACGAAGAAGGCGAGCCGAAAACGGAAGCGGTGCTGGCCGAGATCAATGGCTGGTACACCGATCCTCAGACTGAGGCAGAAGGGATCGTGTTCGGCCGCAATCGCGGAGGTAATTTGCATCATGGTGGGCAAGTCGATGGTTATCCTCGACTCAAAGCCGATGGCTCGACTGCGTGTGGTTGCTGGATCTACTCCGGCGTTCTTGGGCCAGACAAGATCAACAAGGCCAATTCACGCAGAGCCAAGGACTATCTTGGGCACGGCTGGGGCTTCTCTTGGCCGGGCGATCGCCGCATCATCTACAATCGGGCGAGCGCGGGTCCAAATGGAGAACCGTGGAGCGACCGCAAGAAATTGATCTGGTGGGACAAGGCCCAGCGCAAATGGACCGGAGTCGACGTCCCCGATTTTCCGCTGGAAAAGTCGCCCGAGTTTCGCCCAACCGGAAACGAAAGCGGGCTGGACGCGATTCCCGGCGACGCGCCGTTCATGTTGCACGAAGACGGGCTCGGCTGGCTTCACGTTCCGACAGGTTTGCAGGACGGGCCGATGCCCACGCACTACGAACCACTCGAGTCGCCGGTGCGCAACGCGCTTTACTCGCGCGACACAAACCCGGTCGTCAATTGGTTTACCCGCCAGGAAAATCGGTTCGCACCGCCGGGTGATCCACGATTTCCGTTTGTCCTCACGACATATCGACTGACAGAACATCACACCGCTGGCGGCATGTCGCGTTTCCTCAGTCATCTCGCGGAGTTGCAGCCGGAGCTGTTCGCGGAAATGTCTCCCGAACTCGCCGCTGAGCTACAGGTCAGGAACGGCGATTACATTTCGATCGTTAGTTTGCGCGGAGCAATCGAATCGCGTGCCCTCGTCAGTCGCCGCATGCGACCGATGCATCTCGATGGAAAAACCGTCCATCAGATCGCGATGCCGTTTCATTTTGGTTCGGCCGGACCGGTCCAGGGTAGCGCGACGAACGACCTCGTTCCGATTTCGGGCGAGCCAAACGTAACGATCATGGAAGCCAAGGCGCTGGCCTGTAATATCGTCCCAGGCCGATTGCCATGCGGACCGGCTTTCGAGGATTGGATCAAGAAATTTGTACCGACGGGTGGCCCGCCGAATTTGCATCCCGAACAACCGACTCCGGACACCTCTCCCGGCCCGGAAGCCGGTGGCCACGCTCAACACGGAAAGATTGACGCGCGATGATCGGCGAAGGAATCCAGAGCACGAATCAGAGAAAGCATTCTTACGTGCAGGATCGCGTCGAGGTTGGATTTTTTACCGATCCGAGCGTTTGCATCGGCTGCAAAGCTTGCGAGGTCGCGTGCAAAGAGTGGAATCAGGTACCCGATGACGGCTTTACGTGGTCGGGTAATTCCTACGACAACACCGGCCATCTCGGCGCATCGACCTGGCGGCATGTGATGTTCCTGGAACAGGACCGCGCCAAGGGAAATCAAGTCACGGGTCCGATGTCGATGGATCAGGATCCTTTCCGCTGGGTTTTCCTGTCGGACGTTTGCAAGCATTGCGAGGAAGCCGGTTGCCTCGAGGCATGTCCGACCGGATCGATCGTCCGCACTGAAGTCGGCTCGGTGTTGGTCCAGAACGATGTCTGCAACGGCTGCGGCTATTGTGTCGTGTCGTGTCCGTTCGGCGTGATCGATCGCCGCCCAGCGCCCCTCCACGATGCCGGCGGCGCATTCAAATGCACGTTTTGTTACGATCGACAGAAGAGCGGGCTCGTCCCGGCTTGCGCGAAAGTTTGTCCGACTGAATCCATTGTCTTCGGCCGGCTCGATGACTTGCGTGCGCGCGGTGCACAGCGCGTGCAGCAATTGCAGGAAAGCGGTTACGCCGACGCACAGTTGTATGATCCGGAGGAGACCAGCGTACGCGGCATTCACGCTTTCTTTCTCATTCTCGGCGAACCCGAAGCCTATGGACTTCCGCCGAAGCCACAGATACCAACCATCTATCTGAAGTCAGCCTGGGTCGCAGCCTTTGCGACTGCGATTGCGTCGATTGCCGCGACCCTCGCGGCGTTCGCGTTTTTCTCATGACCTCAAATTCGCCTGAGGAGAAGCGACTCGAAGAGCTGCGCGAGAAAGCTTGGAAGGACGGCGTCGTGCCGGGAAAAGGTGTCGATGTTGCGGGCGGCCCCATTCCGCGCAAGCCCGGTTACTACGGCCAGCCGGTCGTCAAACCGCCGGTCTGGACATGGGAGGTTCCGCTCTATTTTTTCTTCGGCGGAATTGCTGGGATGTCAGCGGTGATTGCGAGCGGCGCGGTCGTCTTTCATCATTTCGATCTTGCGCTTACGACCATGTGGGTCGCGACCATTGCTGGCGCAATTCTTTCACCAATTCTGCTGATCATGGACCTAGGCCGTCCCCATCTCTTCCTCAACATGCTGCGCGTGTTCAAGCATCGGTCGGCGATGTCGATGGGCGCCTGGATTCTTAGCGCGTTCGGCGGGTGTGTCGTGCCGGGCTTGATCGCACTCGAGTTGCACGCGCATCGCGTTTTCCCCGGCACGCTTGGCCAACTGGTGCGCCTCGCCGCCGGCGTTTTCATTATTGGTTCGGCGATCTTCGGAACTTTACTCGCGACATATACGGGCGTGCTCATCGGCGCAACCGCGATCCCCGCCTGGTTTCTGCATCGCACGCTCTTGCCGATCCATTTCGGGACCGCCGGATTAGGATCTGCGGCGGGGCTGTTGGAACTACTCGGATATCGAATCCCCGCGCTTAACTTTCTCGGGTATTATGCGGCCGGTATTGAAACGGCGCTCCTGATCTGGCTCAGTTTCAATAAACATGGCGTCGCTGATCGCGCGATCCACGAACATGGCTCGGGTTGGTTGATTCGGATCGGCGAAGCCTTAAACGGACCGTTCGCGCTGGTTCTGCGCTTTTTTGGTGTTATCCCTTTCGCGGCGATTTCGTTTCTGCTCGGCGCGCTCGTCAGCCGCTTCGGCTGGATCGCAGTTGGCAAAGTTTCCGGCTCTGATCCGGAAGCAGTGTTCGCTTCGCAACGATTGTAGTCAGTCTCATAGAGCACGTGACTCCCGTTTCCTCGCGTATCTACCCCCGAAGAGGGAGTCGCAACCAGGCCGATCCCGGGCAAGATGTTCCCGGGCAAGGATCGGCAAAATAAGCTTCGACTAGGGGTGACACCCGTAATAACCGTTATGCCGCCAGCGGGAGGACTCACGGGCGCACAGCTTCCTCTGGCTCCGAGATTTCCTCGCGGACGCCGAGCTGGGTCATCGCGAAGAGCAATAGGCGCTCGGCCTCCGTCATGTCGGCGTAGCGCGCCAAGACCTCTCGGGCCAGCGCCGGCCGATCGGTGATCAGGCCATCCACGCCTAGGCCAATCAGGCGGATCATGCGTTGCGGATCGTTCACCGTCCATACGTAGACCGGTTTGTGTGCCGCATGTGCGGAGCGGATGAACGAGCGCGTTGCCATGCGCGACTCGATCGCGAGAAAATCGAACGGTAGCCGGCTCGGATCGCCGATCGCCTTCGCCGCTAACAGCCCGGCCATCCAGCTCGGTTGCAGATGCTTCATGTTCTCGACCATGTGGCGGTTCAACGACATGGTGATGATGTCGTTTTGCATTCCCGCCGCCTCGACGAGCTCAACGACGCGCTCCTCGAGACGCTGGCTCTTCCCGTAGTCCTTTAGCTCAATGTCCATGCGGGAGACGCCCTTGCACACCGCGAGCGCCTCGGCCAGCGTCGGGACGCGTTCGTCCTTGAACGCGTCGGAGAAATAGGTGCCAATGTCTACCTCCCGCAACTGCTTCTCAGTGGATGACCAAATTTGCAGCGGCGAGCGCGCCACCCTCATTAGGTCGCGGTCGTGGGCCACGACCACCACCCCGTCCGACGACTCCTGCACGTCCAACTCCACGAAGTCTGCGTGCTCCTCGACCGCGCGCCGGAATGACGCCAGAGTGTTCTCCGGCGCCGACGCGGACGCACCGCGATGCGCGATTACAAGTACCGGCCGGTCCGTCCATGTATCTCGCGTCAGCAGATAGGCTAGTTCAGACGCCATTACGACCGCTACGGCGAGTCCGCCGACCAGCGCCGTCCACGAAACCCGGACACGTTTACCATGGATCTCCAACTCGTCAGTAAACGGAACCGGCAGATGCAGCTGCGTGCCTGGACCGGTCGTGAGAAAGAGGCGCACGAGGATCAGCGCGAACAACGCTGCGGAAACAATGTTCACCGCCAGCGAACACAGGAACCAGACGGTCACAACCACACCAACCAGCACCAGTAACCCCACCATTGTACCGCCGAAGGCCGGCGCCACCGCGCGGCCGAGTAGCTTGATCGCCACGGAGGTCGCAAGCGACGCCACAAGCGTGAGAACACCCCAGGACACGAACACCAGCACGGCATGGACCCGGCACCCGCTCATGCGGCGCTCGCTCTCGGCGAACGCGCGCCACGGACGCATTCGTTCAAAAACGACCAGCGGAAGCACTAACACCCAGCCCGCGAGTTTCCTCCCGAGCACGATCGCGAGCGATAGCGCGAGAACCGCGACGATCGCAAACGCGGTGATGAACACAGGAGGTCGCGCGTTCAGGTAGTAATTGATGTCATGTTCGCGTAGCAGCATCCAGTAGGTCACACCGATCGCGACGAGGAACGGCGCCGAAAAAAGAAAAACGCGCACAAAGAGTTCGAGCGTTAGCCAGAGAATCGAGCCCGCGTGCGCGACACCATGCATGACCGCATCCCGAATCCGCAGGCGAGAGCCGCGCGCACGAGCGAGTCCCACCGTCATCAGACAAGCCTGTCCGAAGATGGCAATCCCGAGGCTCGTACCGACCAGCAGTAGCAACGCCGCAAGGCCGGACTTCGTGATGAGGAAAAAGAAGGCGATGTCCGCGTCAGTGACCGCGGAGCTACCCGAAAGAGACACGAGCATTCGCAGCAACGCCCCGCTCATCGGCGTGATCACAATGAAGGCGACCGCTGCGACGAACACCTCGACTCCAGCGAGCGTCCTCCAATCGCGGATGAAATCGCGAACCGCAGCGGCCAGCGCTGTCCTAACTTCGCTAGTCGTCATTCACATGTGCACCCCCTTGCTGTGCCTTCATTGCTTCGATAATTTCCTGCAGAACGTTGATCACGGAAGCTGTGTCGTCGGTTCTGATCCAGGTTCAACGGCAACGAAACGGTGCAAGTGGGGCAGAGGTGTCAATCGTCACGAGAGGAGATTTAAACAGATTCGTGAGCACCCGGATAAAGGGCGCAGTGGTTCTTCGCGGCCTCGAACGACCTTTCCGCGAAAATACTCAAATATTCCGTCAAGATAGTCACAGCCGGTGTCCCTTCACGGAATATTTGAAGTGTCTTGGCGTGTCCAATGTCCAAAATCGCGCTCCGCAAACAATATGAAGACAACCGTCTTGCAGCGCCGTTCCCCGATCACGTATCCAAAACGTCCCCGAGCCTGACGATTCACCTAGCCGGCCGACCGTCGGACGCGGCGCCGTTTCAGTAGAAATCTCCGGCAAATTTCCGGTTTCAGATTTCCAGATCATCAGCACTGCTCCGGGGACGTCTTCCCAACCGTTCCGAAGCCGAAATGAGCCTTTTCTGTCGAGTTTCAGGACTGAACTTAGCACGGTCTTATGAGCATCGCCGGATTCAATGAATGGGTCGTTGAAACCACTGCGATCGGGTTGATTTCGAACACTCCACTATGAAGCTGCTTCGGTTTGGCAAGACCTTGTGTAGGTTGTCGCGGGCCAACACCCCATATCCCATTCTCGCAATAAAGCCTTTTCTTTGGAGACAGTGCGAGTCCCGGACGATCATCGTTAGATCCCGAATAGGGTGATCGTGTGCTTGCGCTTCGGAATAAAAGCCTAACCGAGTTGCGGGTGGATCGACGCGCCCCAAGATTTCGCCAAAGTCTTTCGACGCTCCACACGACCTGCGGCGTTTGCAGGAGCATTCCGGCGAGTGATCCGTAAAAACCCGTGGCCAAAAAACGAAGCTCGTGTTTGACCCTAGAACCTCAACGTAACCTGCATGGCGATTAGCTGCTCGCCCTCCCTCACGTCGGCGTTGTAATGGGAGAAACTGTATTGTAGCTTCAATTGCAGCCAGGTTGTGAAGCGATAGCCAAGCGCCGCGTCAATTCGCGAAACATCGTTGCCCCACCGTATCTCTCCATTTCCGTCACGAACCGTTCCGTAAAACTGCTGGTTCCAACGAGCCGCGGCAAATAATTGTGTCGTTATCTTATACTTCGCCTCGACGTAATACGTGAGGACATCAGCGTCGCCGACGTTCGGCACCTCGAAACGTGTTTCAAAAACCTCCGCCCAGAGTTGAAAGTGATGCCAGGCAAAGCTCGCGTCCTGCCCGAAGAGAATTTCGCGATAGTCGCCGATGCTAGCTCCCTCTGGTAGCGAAGACACCGCCTCCGGACGTAAATAGGAACCGGCACTGCCGGATATCCCCAGATTCCATGCTGCGTCTGGGGTAAAGCCGACCCGGCCGCTGAAAGTGGGGTTATCCAGACCGGTTTGAGTGAGGTCCCATGATTCGGGCCGCGAAGAGAGTGGAGCGTTTTTCATTTCGATTGCATAGTCAAACTTTTCAATCGTGCCTCGAATAGAGATTCCGCTGGCATAACTCGGCCCCCAGATTACGGGTAAACGGCGATATTTGTCGGAGTAACCATCCCCAAACTGTGTGACTCCATCGTGAGGCACGTGGCCCCAGTAGAGGAGAGTATCAACTGATTTAGGTGCCTGACTATCCCAAATACCGGTAAGGTTTTCGTAGGGTAAAGGCGCATTGATAAATGGGTTGTCCCATGAATAATGGCGCGGCACCCAATTGCCGACGACGGTTGCGAATTTTCCGGCCTGGAAATTGAGCGGCACATCTTTCCACGGGATAAGACGGACGGCGTATTCCGTCGAGACGCACCTGGGCGTCATCGTCGCTGGGGTCGAACCCGCGATCAACTCGAGCCTGGACGAAGGAGTAAAATCTGCGAACCAATCTGGGCGTCAAGGTAAACCGTAAGGCGTGGATTGAAGAGGTCGTGTTGGCTCGTAAAAATCAATCCGGGAGGAGGTTGGTCCACGTTGTAATATTCCAGGTCGAGCGTGCCGCTAAGTTTTAGCCGTAGTCGACCGTCATAGGCGCTGAAGGACAATGCCTGTTCTGCGTCATCCAGGAGATCCGCTTGCAGGGTGTGAACTGCGCCAGCGGCCAAAAGAAGGCCGGGCAAGGCATGCCGCCAACAAAGCCGGGTCACAAGTGGCAGTCTGTCACGCCGCATGGCGCAGGTTCTCGATTGTACTGAGAAGCGTCTTAAGTGTCACCGGCTTATCCAGGACCGCGTCGATCGAGGGCGGTTGGACGCCGGTCGACCTGATAAGTGTTCCGAACCCCGTTAGCAAAACTACAGGTATGTCGGGCTGAGATTCTTTTATAAGCCCCGCCATTTGATCGCCGTTCATTTCGGGCATCGCGCGGTCGGTCACCACCATGTCAAAAGGATGACTTTCAAACTGTTCGAGTCCTTCGCGGCCGTTGCTGGCCGTCGTGACCTCGTGGCCATCGCTACGCAGGAAGGCTGCAATCACTTCACGGATTCCGGGCTCATCGTCCACCACAAGCACGTTGAGCGGCGACTTCGCGATCTCCGGGGCTTCCGGCACTTTCGCCTCCGCGGTCGTCGGCTCGGCAAGAGGAAGTCGAATGACGAAGGTGGTTCCATCACCCGGAGCCGACTCTATTTTCAAATCACCGCGATGGCGTTCGACAATGCCGTAGACCATGGCCAGTCCCAGCCCAGTCCCATGTTCGCCCTTGGTCGAAAAGAAGGGCTCCAGGCAACGGCGTCGCACCGCTTCCGTCATCCCGCTGCCAGTATCTCGTACGCGGATGACGGCTTGCCCATTCTCGGTCCCTGTCTCGAACGAGATCATTCCGCCCGAGGGCATCGCGTCGACCGCGTTGAAGACCAGGTTCGTGAGGGCTTCGCGCAGGGCGGATTCATTGGCTGCGACCGGAGAGAGGGTCTCCAGCTTCTTTTCGATTCGGATCGTTGCGCCATTAGCCTGGGCTTGCTGTCGCCATCTCGGCTCGGTCAATGCGATGACCTGAGCGATAAGATCGGTCAGGTCGACTGGCGCCAGTTCTTCATGCTGGTCGAGTGGGCGATAAAACTCACGCAACCGCCTAACGACATTGGCCGCGTCGAGGGCGGAGGTGCGCAGGAGCTTCAAGAAAGTGGTCGTTTCCGCCTTGTTACTCAGCAAGTCTTCCCGCTCGAGGAGCAAATCCGCAAATCCGACAATCGGGGTTAGCGTGTTATTGAAGTCATGAGCTACCCCGCTTGCCATTTGCCCCAATGCCCGCAAGCGCTCGTGCTGAATGACCTGTTGCTGGGCTGCCTTTAGGTCTTCCAGTGCTTTCTCCAGTTCGCGGTTTGTTTCCAGCAAGTCTCGCTCGGCCTGGCGACGGAGTGTCAGGTTTTCCATCGAACCGGCCATAATCTTGTCGACCGGCTTGGAGAGGCCCTTGGCGAGGAAGAGGCTGGCAACAAATCCGACAAGGAGAACGAGGCCGCCGAAGCCAGCGATCTTCGAGCGCAGGGCCTGTTGGTGCCGCAGTGACGCCGAGAGAGGATAAAAGCAAACCTCATAAGCTGGTGCGAGTTGCGTCTTTGGATCGAGTGCTTTGTAGAAGAGCAGGTAAGGCGCGTTCCCCAGTTCGACGGGAAAATGGCCTGAACCATCGGCCACCCGGTCGCCAATAAGGACCGAAGCCAAGTGCCTGTCGGCTCCGTCAACCTTCGTGCTGCAGCGTAAGTGGCCAATTTCCGACTAATTCCGCTTATTCGCGAAGGTGAGGGATTCCAGTGTGTCCAATGTCCCAAAAGCGGCGCTGCAACGACTACGCAAACGCGCTGCAAAGCGGGTTGATAGCAACTCGGATCGCACTCGAAAGCGCCCAACGGGTAGAGGCCGCGCCGGGGGGCGCGTGCTAATGACGATCGACAATGCGAGGAAGGCGTCCTTTCAGGATTTCACTGTGCGGTTCGCGATTCGATGTCGATCCTTCCGCCGTCTACGCCGTTGCGAGTCCCATCTCGGACACCTCGTCGTTCATGCACCTGCTGGGCGATGGGCGGATCCCATGGCGTGGGTGGCGGAAAAGCCAGGGCTTCATTTCGACAAGCCAATTTCGAAAGGCGGCTTGCACCTCAGCCGTTACACCGCCTCCGCGAGCCTGCTCGTGGTGATCGTTGCCCTCATTGGCATCTTCCCGCAAAAACCGGCGGAGCAGGCGCACTGAGCGACGCCCTTTTAATAAAGCAACTGCACTCCACAGTAGCCGATGAAGGCAAGCGCATCGTGTGCCGGCGCGCGCACGTCATGCCCAAGGGATGCGATCCAGATGCAATGCGCATTCAGCTCGTGTCGAAAGCCCACATTCACCGTCAGCATATCGCGCGAAAAACTGGTGCGCGACGTCCCGTGCAATTCGGCCATTAGCTCCATCTTCTTGCTCACGTTCACGCCGCCGATGAGGCCGTAAAGCCATCCACTCGCGCCCGCCGTGCTGAGGAGCGGGCCAAACTCGCACCCAATTCCGAACCGGCCGATCGTCTTCGCAAATTCCACCGGGGCCTGGAAACGCGTGCCCGCATCTGCCAGCCCGCGCCTGACCGAGGAACGGACGGGGTTAAAGAGCACCCGCGGAAAGGTCGAGAGCGCGAAACCGGATACATTTTCGTCCACGAAGCGCCATTTCACCGCCGCTTCCACCCCGCCGAGCCCGCCGATCAATCCCGAATCACTGCGCTTTAGGAGCCCAAGCGCCGTCTGCAAGGTGAGCTGAATGCGATCCCCCAATCCATAGTTCAGATCGAGGCCGGGCGCGTCGAGCGCCCATTCCCCCGGGCGATGCTCAAACGCGATCGGTAGATTAATCTCCCACTTCCCATTCCCAGGCGTGCCGGGATCGTCCGTGATCATCGGCGGCCCGCCCTGCGCGCGGAGCTGCGGGACGGCGAAGAGACTCGTCGTGAAAAATAGTCCTAGCGCTGTCGTCAGGCGGGGCACTGCGATCGTTAGGCCCGCGGAGCGTAAACGAGCAGTTTGAAAGTATTCGGCACGATCTTCGGCCGTTGCCGCGGCGCACCCGGCGCGGGACTGGGCATCGGCTCAAACTGCGCGGTCGGTAGATAAATCCGTCGAGTCGTCGGATCGAGCGCCATCGTGCGCGCGCCCCGCTCGGTCTTCAGCGTCTGCACGACTGCAAGCTTGTCGGGAGATTCCTCTTTCGCGATCGTCGTCACCCCTTCTCCGCAGGAGGCGAAGGCGAGCTGTGCTTTATCGTCAAAGGCGCAGCCGTCCGGCCCTTCGCCGATCGGTACGGTCGCAACGACTTTGCCGCTCTCGGTATCGAGCATGGTCATGAGCTTGTTGTCGCAGGTGCTAAAAAGTCGGTGATGCGCCGCGTCGAGAGCGATGCCGCTGGGGGCTTCGCCCGGAGCGCAGCGGCCAATGCGCCACCACTTCGTGTTTCGTCGCGTCGATCGCGGCCACTTCGTTCTTGTCTTCCACGTTGCAGTAGACTCGATCCGCTGCGCTATCGACGGTGGCAAACTCCGGGCTGCCTCCGAGCGCGATCGTGCTCACCACCTTGGCGGTTTTTGCATCCACTACCGTCACCGAGCCGCCCCGATGATTGAAGATGTAGACCTCCCCATGCTTCGGCTCGTAAACGAGTGCGTCTGGGCTCTCGCCCGTTTCCACTTTCGAGATGGTCTTGAGCGTCTTAAGATCGACCACGCTCGCTTTCGCCTCCTTGCCGTTGCTCGAATAGCCGCGTCCGGCTCCCGGTACTGCGATGAAACCGTGCACTCCCGGCGTATCCGCGATCTCGCCCACGACCGCGTTCTTCTCCAGGTCGACCACTAGGACCTTGGTCGAATGCGAGAGATAGAGGTGGTGCGCCTGGGCATCGATCGTGAGGATGTCCCACCCACCTTCGCCGCCGATCGGGATTTCACGTTGGAGATGATAAGATCCATCGGTTTGCGCGCCAGCATTATTTAATGCTGCCAAACCGGCCACTGCCGCTAGAAGAGATATTAGTCGCACGGGTATTAGTAGCATTAATAAGGAGATTCGCTGCCGATAAATGAACGCGAACCTGTCAGTGACCGCCGTGCGCCTGATCCGCGGTTTTCCCCTGCGCCTGATCGCTCGGGGTCTCCGTGCTCACCGAGATGATCTCGCCGGTGCCAGAACTTCGGATACGCGCCAATCGTGACCGTGATTAGGAGAAGCCGGTCTTCAGGGTGCGAGTGAGCGCCCGGACCTCGTGTGTACGGCTCAAGCCACCATTCCGAGATAAAGTAGCGTGATTCGGCTTCGATCTCGTCGGCCTCAAAGACGGAGCGCTAAGCGCTATTCTCCCGTGTTGACGTACGGGATGCAGTCGCATTGATTCTTGAATTGCGTGCCGTCGGTGCGGAAAAGCGCCTGCCAGCCACCACCCTTGCACTGATCTTTGTTGGTTGGTGTTGCGAAACTCTGCTGCTGAAAATCCGGCACGTCGGACGGATCGACCGCAAAGGCCCAGATGTAGTTTGGGTAGCCGGTCCCCGCGGCGCCACCTGGCTGGACGAAGTCATTATCGTTCGTGGCAAGAAGCAAATGGCGGCCATCGGGAAGATCAGGACCTCAGGCGTAACCCTCAATTTTGTCGGGAAGCTGAGCTAACCCGTTTATGTCGGAGAAGATTCTGCCCGGCACGGAAACGTTCGCCGCATTCAAAATGCCGCCGATATCGGCAAAGAGAGTCTTTTGCAGCGTGACAAAAGGCGCGGGAGACCTTGGTTTCGCTCACTGCCAACCCATCAGCAATTCCAGTAGCGGACATCACTGAAAGCATGACCTGGTTCCCGTCAGGGTCACCATCTGGGGGCTATCAGGGGCATTGTCGGTGACGTCGAGTTCGCCGGAAAAAGTCCCATTAAGGAAAAAACCGAATGACACCGTGATGTCGCAGGATTCCCCTGATCCCAGGCTTGGGCCGCAAGT
Source organism: uncultured Verrucomicrobiae bacterium (assembly GCA_963776615.1). GTDB lineage: Bacteria > Verrucomicrobiota > Verrucomicrobiia > Chthoniobacterales > UBA10450 > Palsa-1392. Next base: position 14,920 of record CAVZNJ010000019.1, on the reverse strand, counting down.
ATTCGTTTCAGAGAAGCCGAAACCCGTAATGGTGATGCTGGTAATACTCAGCGTCTCACTCCCAAAGTTAGTCAATGTTGCTGGCTGCGCTGCTGGGGGAATGCACTCATTGAAGACACTAACGTAGGCGAAATGCATGCTCGTGGGTGATAAGGTAGCATTCGGTCCTGAAGTAATACCGGTGCCACTCAGCGCCACCGACTGTGGACTTCCCGGCGCGCCGTCGGTGATGGTGATCGCCGCCGTTCGCATCCCGAGCTGAGCCGGGGTAAAGGTTACGCTGATCGTGCAACTCTTTCCGGCTCGCAGTCTCAGGCCACACGTATCAGTCTCATCAAAATCGGTTGCATCCGTTCCCGTCACCGCAATGCTGTTAATGATGACCGTTGAGTTACCGAGATTCGTGAGTCTTACTCTCTGTGGAACACTGCTGGTTCCAATTAGCTGTGGAGGAAAGTTTAGAGCCATCTGCGAGAGCTACAATGCTACTTTGCAAAAGGACGGAAACCGTATTTTGGTCATAGTCGGCGATGGCCAGATCGAGGCGACCGTCCCCGTTGAAGTCCCCTGCCGCGGGCGAAATTGCGCTCGAGCCCGCACTGTAATCGACGTGAGCTTGAAACGTCCCGTCGCCGTTGCCTAGCAAAATAGAAGCCAAGCCGGCGCTCTCGCTGGCAACCGCCAGGTCCAGGTTGCCATCTGCATTGAAATCGGCGGTAGTGAGGCTGTGGGGACCCGATGGCGTAGCGTATGGAACCTGAGTTTGGAACGTCCCGTCGCCGTTGCTTAGTAAGATGGAAACGGTGTCGTCGCCATTGTTCGCAGTGGCTAGATCGAGCTTACCGTCACCGTTAAAGTCGGCGGTAGTGACCGAATACACCTGCGAGCCTGCGGCATAACTAACCTGGTGCTGAAACGTGCCGTCGCCATTACCGAGCAAGATCGAAATACTGTTGTCGTCCTGGTTCCCGACGGCAAGGTCGAGCTTACCATCCCTGTTGAAGTCGCCCGTCGTTACCGGAAATGGGCGCGCGCCCGTGGGGTAGGGCACTTCGGGCTGGAACGTGCCATCCCCGTTGCCGAGTAGGATCGACACCGTGTTGTCCGTCCCGTTTGTTACGGCTAAGTCAAGCTTGCCATCCGCGTTGAAGTCGCCGACAACCGCTGACAGTGGCTCGTTGCCAGTGGCGTAGTCGACATGGGGTCGAAACGTCCCGTCACCATTGCCCAGTAGAATGGAAACGGTGTTCGCAGTCTCGTCTGCGAGCGCTAAGTCCAAGCGGCCATCTCCGTTGAAGTCGGCGATGGCTATACTTAGCGGACCTGTACCCGTGGCGTAGGTAACCTGCGGCTGAAAAGTTCCGTCGCCGTTGCCGAGCAGAACGGAAACCGTATTGTCAGATCGGTTAGCCGTCACCAAATCGAGCTTTCCATCTCCGTTCAAGTCACCCGTACTTACCCAGTGAGGATTTGCACCAACCGCATCGTCCGATAGCCCCAGGCTAACAGATGAGGTAGGAGTAGTGACGTCGAAGAAGGCGACATTCGAAGTGCCACCGCGACGGGCAGGATTGGCTACCGTCACCGAAGCGGTTCCGGCAGTGGCGACGTCGGACGAAAGGATGCTCGCGGTCAGCTGTGAGTGACTGACGAACGTCGTAGTCCGCGCGCTGCCGTTCCAGTTCACCACCGACCCGGACACAAAGCCGGTTCCATTGACCGTGAGCGTGAAACCTGCTCCTCCCGGCGCAATCGCGTCCGGCACCAGAGGCTGGTTAATCAGTGGGACGGGAGACCTTGAGGTTGTGGCGATCGATCCAGTTACAGACTTACTTAATCCAGCCAAACCCAGCAGGATGCCGACTGAGCAAAGAGCGAAGCCGGTTAAGATGCGTAAGTTCAAGAATGCGGCGTTAGTTGATTTTGTTTTCATGATTGTTCTTTTCTTTGTGTTTTGAAGTTGATGGACTCGTGAGTTAGTTAGAGCTATGGGTTAATCCCTGGACTAAGTGTGCGGGGATTACGGAAGGGACGGCCGCGAAACCGATCCAGGATTCCTCGGCCGCCAAGGGCGGCATTAAGTGGGATCGTCGCCGGTAAGCGTTGAGCAATGGACGTCGAGCTGCCTTCAGTTGCGGTCGTCGCGTCCCGGGCGTTATCCTCGCAGCTCTCATCGCCTTCCCCGCACGGGATCAGTAAGAAAGCATGCTGGTCGCCGTTGGCGAGAAGTCCAGTAGCAGCGATTTCGCTCTGGTCGCTGATGAAGAGTGCGCTCGTCAAGTGCACGCCGGTGCCGGAGGAGACAAGAGTATTCAAGTCAACCAGCGGGCCGCCATTTTCCCATAGGAACGCGTGCACGTCCCCAAGGGCCCCAAGGCACAGCCCGGACCTCCCTACAACCTGGCCCTTTGCATTAATGCTGTTCGCGTAGGCACACGAATCCCCGCCGACACTCCCAAGATTGGTGGTAACATTGTCCTTCCAGAGAGCAGGAAAATCGTTGTTCCGATTGTCGGCCCAGCCGACCGCCTCACCGGAGTCATTGATCGAGTTAGCGACACCGTCGGAGGGATGGCCCGGTCCAAGGAAAGTGCCGAGGTCGGTCATGACCCCGTGCTCCCAAAGAAAGGGATGAAACTCCACGTCGTCCGCGAGATTGGATTGCCCGACTACCTGTCGATGGTGGTTGAAGCTATTCGGAAAACTCGCAGTCCCTCCAAGCGTCCCGAGATCGAGCATCTTATGGTTATCCCACAGAAAAGGATCGATCGGCGGTAGCCCCGTCGGGCCCGGGATGTTACTAGTGTAGGAAAATCCAATTACGGTGCCGGAATCATTGATAGCAACCGCAGAGGCGTCCGGGCCTCCCAGAGTGCCCAAGTCCTGCATCACGCCATGTTCCCAAAGAAAGGCCCTGGTCTGGGTTGTGCAGAAGCCCGGGGCAAACAGGCAATACGGGTCAGAAATCGTGTTAAGCGCTGGGCCGACCACTTGGTTCCTATCGTTAACGGAAAACGCGAGACTCTCGTATCCTCCTTCGAGCGTTCCGAGATCGGTGATACCACCGCCTTGCCAAAGAACGGCACGAAGCTCTGGGAAACCGAAAAGCAACGGATCGATTTGTCCGTTTTGAGAAACTCCCGCAACGAGTCCGGTATCGCTTACCCAGGCAGGCTCGCTGCTACCGCCTCCGGGGAGAGCGCCTAAGTCCGTCAGGATGCCATTCTGCCACTGGAACGCGTGGGAAACGTAGCAGTCCGGGTTAAAGCAAAACGAAGGAAAAGGATCAGGTATGGGAGTATCGGCATAGCCTGCAACGACTCCATTGTTGTTGAGGACAGGCACACCACCAATGAAGTAGCTGTTGGGACCGCCGAAGGTCCCGAAGTCCACAAGTTTGTATCGAGGATGCCCTTTCTTTGCTTCAGACTGCCCCGGTTGCTCTTCCCTGTAAGTCCGTTGATTCGTCGCCAATGCATTGAACGAATCCCCACCCGCAAAGATGTATGCCGCTCCTTGCTGAGAATTGGAGCCGATGGTGGCCCCATATGCGCCCGACGCAATGGTGTTACCACTAATGCTTACCGACAAACCAAAGTAGTCGTTCACCGCGCCGTCGGATGCCGTCAGCTTGGCGCTGAACTTGGAGGTGGATTTCCAGCCGGTCTTTGGCTCAACGAACAGATACGCTGCACCCTTCCCGTCGTAGGCCGGCCAGCGAGGCGCTCCTGCCACCACGATGTTCCCGCGGTTGGCTACAGAATAGCCCAGCAAGTCACCGCTTATTCCGCTGGTCAGTTCTGCAGTCTCAGTCATGTTTGTCCAACCACCCGCCGGCATGACAAAGACATAGGCCGCCCCGGCACTGGAACCCGCGCCAGACGCTCCGGCTACCACCGTATTCCCGCTCACAGACACCGAGGTCCCCAGATAGTCTGCGTAAGCAGCGTCTGACGCGGTCAGCTTTGCCGTTTGGGTCATGTCTACCCAGCCTTGGGCGGGCTCCACGAACACGTAAGCCGCGCCTTGAAATTTCCTGACCCCGGAACTCGTCGCGCTTCGCGCTCCAACCACCACGGTGTTGCCATTTGCGGCTACAGAGAAACCAAACTCATCACTCAGAACACCGCCGGAAGCCCGTAATTCGGCGGTTTGCGTCATGCGTTTCCAACCTGTGGCTGGTTTAACGAACACGTAAGCCGCGGCGTGACCAGCATCGATGCCGCCGCCAAGGAGTGGCCCGGGTTCTCCCGCCACAATCGCGTTGTCGCTGATGGAGACTGCCGAGCCCAAACTGTCCGAAGCTTTGTCCATCCGACGCAGTGAGTTTGGCGGTCTCCGTTTCACTAACCCAGCCGCTTACCGGCTTGACAAAGACATACACCGCCCCCTGCGCAAACTTGGAGCCGATGCTGGCAGCCGGACAGCCCACAACTATTGTGTCACCGCTGATAGAGACCGAGTATCCGAACTTATCACCAGCAATGCCGTCCGAGGCAGTTAGTTTAGCTACCTCGATCATATTGGTCCAGCCGCTCGCCGGTTTGACGAACACATAGGCTGCGCCTTGCAAAGGATTCGAGTTGATCGTGGTTAGCCACGCCCCGAGCACGACAGTGTTGCCGCTAATAGCTACGGAGTAGCCGAGATAGTCAAAGGCCGCACCGTCGGAAGCAGTCAGCTTGGCGAGTTGCGCAGAGATACTGGCTTGGGCTTCCAAGGGCAGGCTGGCCAAGCTGTGGCCGACTGGTCTTTCCTGCGCAGATAGCTCAACCGAAGTCGCCAGCGCAGCGGAAAATGTGATGGCAGCAAGTAATATTCGGAATTTCGATTTCATACTGTGTTTCCTCTTCTTTCTTTCATAGGTTGTAGGTTGGTTTTGATTGTACGTGGATAAGGTTTAAGGATTGTGTGTCTGTGTTAGTTTGTTGGTTGAAGATCATTTAGGACGTGACGAGCGTTAAGCGGCGCCATGCGCGCTGCCCGGCCGAGGGTAACTGGGCGGTGCCAGGGGAGAGGTTTCGCCACCATCCAAGATTTCAGCTGTTGCCGCCATCTGCACTGGCCCGAGCATTTCCAATCAATGGCAACCAAACCTACCAACATCAATCGTAATGGGTGGCCCACAAAAGCCACCTAAGCAGCAACGTGTCGTTCCCGTGCTTACTGCGTTCGCCCCCACAGGACAGAAAACTGAAGGGTGTTGCTGCATGCATTCGCCCGTTGGTGCCTGGGAGAGGCAGTAGCCGGTAAGTTTCCCACTACAGTCTCACCTTACAGTGTCCGCCACCTCCGAACTGGTCGGCTTGCAAAGCGACGCCGCGCTGCCAAGACATCGCGCGCCTTGCCGAAGAGACGTAGCATCGGGTTACTTTGGTTTGCAGCCGTCGAGCTTTGCATGGCGGGCACTGAATCACTCTTAGTTACGCCGGTTGCGCTTTCGCCTTCGCAGCTCTTATCGCCGTCTCCGCACGGGATGAGCAGAAAGGCGTGCACGTTGCCGAGAGCGTCCACGCCTGTGCCCGCGATCTCGCCGCGATCATTGATGGTCTCGGCGTATTGCAGATGGAGCGCAGAACCAGATGGAATGAGAGTGTTCAGGTCAACGATCGAGCCGTTCTCCCACAAAAAAGCACGCACGGCAGAGCCGCTGAAGTTGCATCCCGGAGCCGATGCGCCTACAACCTGTGTTTGCGCATTAATCGCGGAGGCATAGCTGCATGGGTCGTTACCTACTGTTCCCAGGTCGACGAAGCCGCCCGCGTGCGTCCAGAGAGCTGCATGAGCTTTGGTGTCTCCCGGAAGGTTTGCAAAGCCGATAGCTTCGCCGCGATCGTTGATCGCGATGGCCCCGGTGAAGTGTCCGCCTAACGATCCGCCTAGCCTGTGAATTGAACCGTGTTCCCATAGAAAGGCAGACGCGTCCTGGTCTCCAGTTAGCGAACCTTCCCCGACTATTTGACCTCGGCCGTTGGGAGCAAAGTTGGCAAGGGTACAGGTGCCACCAAGGCTACCGAGATTCACCATTTGGCCGTTCTCCCAAAGGAATGCGCCGGTCGTTAGGCCGAAACCACTTAATACACACGGCTCAGCTTGAGTCGGAGCCGAGCTGGTGTAGGAAACTCCAACTATTTGCCCCTGCTCGTTGATAGAAGTTGCCATGGCGTCGGGGCCGCCCAAAGTGCCCAGGTCTTGCATTGCCCCGTTTTGCCACAGAAACGCCCGTGTCTGATAACCGAGGCCAAACATGGAGTACAGATCGGGAACGGTGTTTGTGGCAAAGCCGGCCACTTGTCCTCTGCTGTCGCCAGTGATGGCGAAACTCTCATACCCTCCTTCCGGCAATGTTCCCAGATCGGTGATGCCGCCGTTCTCCCAAAGGACGGCGCGAAGCTCCGGAAAGCCTGGGATCAATGGATCGATCTCGCCATTTTCTGCCACTCCGGCGATCAGCCCGTTGGCGCTGATCCAAGTGGTCCCGCTCGATGTGCCGGCGGCAAGCACCCCGAGATCGGTCATGACGCCGTTCTGCCATTGGAAGGCGTGGCCGACAAAGCAGTCTTCGTCGAAACAAAAGTCGGGGAAAGGGTCTGGGATGGCTGTGTCCGCCGTACCTGTGAGCGTTCCATGGTTGTTTAGGACGCGGGACCCACCGTTGCCTTCCCCGGCGACATAACTCTGTGGTCCGCCAAAGGTGCCGATGTCGATGAGCTTGTAATGATGGTGCTTTGGGTTAGCGCCTTGATTATGTTGCGCGGCGAGCCGGCCCGGCAATGCCAGCGCGGCAAAAAGTAATGCCACTCCGGCGATAAACGTGATTGAACTAAGTAACATTCGGAATTTGGTTTTCATATTTGTGTTTCCTCTTCTTTTCTTTCTGTCTTTGTCGAAACTGGCTAGCCCTCTGGGCTAAATGCGCGGCCGGGGAAGTGATACCGACTCATCCGGCGCAGGAGTGATTGAGGTAGCGTGCGGCTGGATGCCTTGCGAATTGCCGGACGGGTTGAGCAACGGCGGCGGGAGCCTCAACCAAACTGTAGTCGCAACCTTCCAAGCCAGGATGACTCTCGTCACACGGGATCAGCACGTAAGCGTGCCCGCAGGTACCAACATCCTGCAGAGAGCACCCGGGCGGTACGCCAATGCCGGCAATCTCTCCACGGTCGTTGTTAGCAAAGGCGAATACTAGCGACAGACTCGAGTCAGGCGGAATCAGGCTGTTCAAATCGACCATGGGTCCGCCGTGCTCCCACAAAAACGCGTGTTCACCTGTAGGGATTGAACAAAGTGTTTGATCCTCCGAGGTGCCGACGACCTGACCGCGTGAATTGACTTGATAGGCGAGACTACACGCATCACCCGGCAGGGTTCCGAGATCCGTCAGCACGCCATTCTTCCACAGAAACGCGTCGTGTGTCTGGGACCCTGGTAAGTCCGCCTTGCCGACAACTTCGCCTGCGTCGTTGATCCATTCCGTGGTGCCGGTGTCTCCTCCGAAGGTGCCCAGATCCTGCATCCCCCGGCTCTTCGTCCAAAGGAAGGGGTGGAAGATCAGGTCTCCGGCCAGGTTAGACTGGCCGACAACCTCACCTCGATTGTTCAGAGCAGTGGCGGAACCCAACGTGCCTCCGAGCGTGCCGAGGTCGAGCATGGTGCCGTTCTGCCATAGGAACGGATCCTGGGTCGGGAGCCCGGTAACCGGACTTGGAGTTGTGTTCGTATAGGATATACCTGCGATCTGGCCAGGCTCGTTAATAAAGGAGGCGAGCGCATCGTTGCCGGTACCCAACGCACCCAAATCCTGCATCGCTCCGTTCTGCCATAGAAACGCTCGGGTTTGCGTTGTGCAGAAGCCAGGGGCAAGCAGGCAAAAGGGATCAGGAATCGTGTTCAGGGCAGCGCCAGCCACTTGGCCGCGGTTGTTGACGGCGCCCGCCAAGCTCTCGTATCCACCCTCCAACGTTCCAAGATCGGTGATACCGCCCTTCTGCCAAAGGACGGCACGAAACTCCGGGAAACCGGGGATCAATGGATCGATTTCTCCGTTTTGGGAATTTCCGGCGATTAGCCCATTTCCACTGATCCAGAAAGCGTTGCTGCTCCAGCCGGCGACCAGAGTGCCCAAATCGGTCAAGACACCGCTTTGCCATTGGAAGGCGTGCGAGACGAAGCAGTCTGGGTTGTAGCAAAAGGATGGGACAGGATCGGGCGTGGACGTATCCGCCCAGCCCGCGGCCGTCCCGTGATTGTTCAGGATGCCATCGAACCCGTTGGTGAAGTAGCTCGTTGGGCCGCCGAAGGTGCCCAAGTCGATGAGCTTGTAATGATGGTGCTTGTTGTTGTGGTCCTGCTTGTCCTGCGCCGGCGAGCGGGCCCGGCAATGCCAGCGCGGCAAAAAGCAATGCCAGCCCGGCGATAAACGTGATTGAACTAAGCAATATTCGGATTTTGGTTTTCATATTTGTGTCTCCTCTCTTTCCTTGGGAAATTTTTCGACCATGTTGCAGAATATTTTGGAGACTTAGAAAAGCGCTGGCTGCGGAAGTTAGTCATGCTGACTGACTCGGCGGGCGGTCATCCCACCCGGCGGCGGCTCGCGCAGGCTCGCCCGCCTAAGGCGGGACAAGTCCGTCCGTTGGCAGACTGGATGGCTGCGCAATGAAGTCAGGCCAGACGCCCGACTTTAAACTGGAGGTGCGTAAAAGGACTTGCTATCGGTTAGCCTGGTCGACGGCCGGAATCTCAACCACTAGCGGACACGAACGGATTTAATTCGTTAGGAAGTTCCGAAGATTCACTTCGTTTTACTTGTTAGGTCCGATCTGTTCCGGACCTGAGAGCAGCTGCTGGAAATTCGGTCGATTACGGATTGGATCCCAGACCGAGTCAGTCTTCAAGCGAGCTATGGAGATGTCCCTGCCCGCCGGGATGGAGAGCAACCAGTCGAAGTCTCTTAATGGCTTCCTCAGGTGCGGCCCGCGCCTCGATTTGCGCCAGTCCGTTCTGGTAAATTGGACCAGAAAAAGCATCTTGTTCGAGTGGCATTGAATCCGCCGCTTGCCTGAAAATGCGCAGCGCATCGGCATTGCGTCCGAGGGCGAGGTAAACCCAGGATAGCTCCGTCATCGTGAGAGTGTCATCTGGCCGCTCCCTAAATCTGGCCTCGAGTAATGGCAACGCTTCTCTCTCCCGCGGACTTGGCTGCCTCAGTCTGTCCTGCCAGCACGCGAAGGGCGGCGCGCCCGGCAAGCAAGACGCACACGATCGTCATTGGCCACTTCCTTCTCGAAATCTTGGAAAGCATCGGTGAAACGTCTTTGGATGACCTCAAGATAAACCCAGACACCGGTGATGGCTTGTACGTCGCCGACTACACCAACGCCGCGAAAGGCGGCGGGCATGAGTGACTTACTGGCCTCTGGAAAACCATCGAGAGCTCGCCAGGCCGAGGCAACGTCACCCGTGGCGTTTAGGCGACTGGCGAAGAGGTCCGATCGCCGCCCCTACGTTGTGCGGATCGATGATGAGAGCTCGTGATCCGGCACGCTCTGCCTCCTTCCACTGACGCAACCACAGATAAGTCAGTGCGAGACCCTGCCGGAATGAAGGCATCGCGTGGATCGAGTTCCTCTGCTCGTTGAAAATCCGCCAGCGAGTGCTCCCATTCACCGCGGCGGCGGTAAATCCCCGCACGATATTCTCGGGCCATAGCATTGTTAGGTTGCAATTCCAGCGTGCGGTTGAACTCTACTAGCGCCGTCTCGAATTGGTGATGACCCCAATAAAAGAATAATCCCAGCGTCAAGTGCGCTTCCGGCAAATTCGGCGCCAACGCCAGGGCGTGATCGATGATCGACTTCGCTTCCTCTAATTCCGCTGGCGCCAAAGGCGAGACGTCCCAGTGCTGCTCTAGGCGGCTGCGCGCGAGCTCCGCAGCAGCCTCAGCAAAGTTTGGGTCCTGTGCCAACGCTTGCCGGTAAAACGCGTTCGCACGATCGTAGGCATCCACGGACAGACTGCTTTCGGCCCGGTGAAAGTCATACTCGCCTCTCAAAAAAAGATCGTAAGCTTCTGTATCCTGCGTCCAGGCTGAGGCCAGAGTATCGGATTCACTTGGCGAAAGGTTCACTTGCAACGCCTCCGCAATTTCCTGTGAAACCTCGCTCTCAACCCCTAAGACATCTTTAAGGTCACGGTCGTAACTTTTTGCCCAAAGATGCGTATCGGCGCGGGCATCGATCAACTGCACGCTCAGCCTAACTTTGTCGCCAACTTTTTGCAGGGCCCCCTCGAGGATGGTGGAAACGCCGAGTTCTTGGGCGACCCTCTTTAAGTTGTCCGGCTTGCTCTGGTACTTCGCCGTCGAGGTGCGCGAGATAACCTTGAGATCACGCACCATTGCTAATTTCGTCAGAATCTCATTCTGGATACCCTCGGCAAAGTAAGCGTTCTCTTTCTTGTCACTCAGGTTTTGAAACGGAAGCACTGCGATACTTTTTTCCGGAACAATTAACGTCGATCTTGTCAATTGCTTCGAAACGAGCATGAAAGCGGTGACGAGTGCGACGAGCAGAATCAGGATGACAACCGCTGTGAGAGCGACGCGGGTGCGTCGCACGCCGCTTGCCTGCGCGGAGCAGCGTTGCAGCCGCGCTGCTAAATCGTGTGTGCCGGGCCGGGCCGCCGGCTCGAATGCGACCATCGATTCGAGCAGCGACCTCAGCCGATGCGGAACGTGCGCCGCTTTCAGTTGCGCGATGGGAGGCGCGTCCAATTGTTGAGCGCGATGAATTTCCTCCACGCTATGGCCGGCAAAGGGCGTTTTCCCGGTGAGCGCGAACCAAAGCGTTTCGCCCAGGGAGTAAATGTCGGAGCGCACGTCGAGCGCAGAATGCTCAAATTGTTCGGGGCTGGCGAATGCCGGCGTACCGACAAAGTCGCCCCGGGTCAAAGACATCGGATCAACCGGCGCATTGAGCGCTTTGGCCAAACCGAAGTCGATGATCTTGGCCTCGATTGCGCCGCGTTCTCCCCCGCCAATGATCATCACGTTGGCGGGCTTTAAGTCACGATGGATCAGACCGTGCCTTTCGGCGGCCATAAGCGCTGCCGTGATTTGCTGCGCGATCTCGATGACGCTCGGCACGTCCAACGGACCGGTTCGCTGCACGCGCTCGTCGAGCGTCTCACCCTCGATCAATTCCATGGCGCAAAAGCATTGCCCGTTCTCTTCGTCGATCCCAAATTGGTAAACTGTCGCTACGTTCGGATGCCGGAGCGCCGCCGCGGCGCGCGCTTCGCGCATGAATCGCTCCCGTGCCTCTGACAGTGGCCCAACCAAATCGGTCTTGATGATTTTGAGCGCAACTTCCCGGTCGAGTGAGGTGTCCTGCGCGCGGTAAGTGACACCCATCGCACCGCGACCTAGCTCCCAAGGCGTGCCATCCTCGCGCCGCAGGATAACATACTGGCCTAACGACAAAAGGAGCGTGCCTGACGAACTCTCAGCCTCCTCCGGCGCTTCGCCCATCCCCTCGCGCAGCAGACAAACCATGCAGCCGAGCTCGCCCGACGCCGTGCTCTCAATCCGACTGCCGCAGACTTCGCAGACCGTCGCGTTAGTTTTTTCGCCAATCATAACTCGTCCCCTGTGTTCGTTAGGCTCGAGCGATCACCCGGCAGAGATAACGCAGTTCTTCATCCACCTCCGTGGGCTCTACGACTGTGCCCCGCACTTCCTCCCGCAGAATCGCGCGATAGCGCATTCGCAAGCGGGACACGTCGCTGCGCAAGGTTCCAGGATGGCGATTTAATCGGCGCGAGATTTCGTCATAAGGGATAACTTTGTCTCTCGCGGCTGATAGGTAAGATTGTAAAGAATCGAAAAGCGCAGCCTTGCCCGCGATCGCGCATTCCTGCCGCAGGCGATCCAGCGTCTGGCGGAGAAGCGCGGCGGCCCATTCGCGTTCGTAGAGGGAATCGGCGGCCCAGTTTTTGGCGGATGCGACTTGTGCCTCTACTTCGGCGATAGCGCGCTCGTCTAATGGCTCGCAAATTTTCCCGCCGCCGCGCTTTTGTGCCTGCTCACGATCGCGGGCGCCACCGACGAAATGTTTCAGCGCGCCGAGGAGAAAGGAACGAAAGCGGCCTTTTTCCCGATCAGCGCGCAGATAGACGCGATCACGGATGAGCTCGGCGAAAAAACCCTGGGTCAGGTCTTGCGCATCCTCGGGGCCAATTCCTTCGCGGCGCAGAAAAAGATAAAGCGGCCGCCAATAAATTCGACAAAGCTCCGAGAGTGCGTCGAGCCCATGCCCGGAAGGAAATCCAGATTCGCCCGCCGCGATAACAACCGTCCAGCGGGTCGAAGCAAATCGTCCCTCCTGCGTCGTGTCGGTCGGCAATCTCGGAAGCATTCGGCGTTTCTATGCGGCGGTTTTAGATTTTTGCTTTCGTTCTAGTTCGTGACTCATGCGATTCTCCTTTGCTTGATGGTTGACTCGTAACTATAGGTTTGTTCTTTCCTGTCCTGGTGGCAGTCGAGTGAATAAGATTGAATGATTTGGTTTCTCAGTGTGTTGTTTGTTAGCTAAAGATCGTTCAGCCTTGGTAACACAACGCATCGCTGGGATCTTCTCCATAATGTCAGGCGACTGCTTGCACAATCGCCTTTATTGAAACAAACAGTCGCCAGCTGATCTGTCAGGAAGGTGTCGACAAGAATAGCGTCGTGTTCGCCATAAATGAGAGTGACACGTTGCTCACCCAGGCGAGATCTTCCTTGCGGGCCGTAATGCCCTTGGTCGAGCTCGTGCGTTTCTTTGTCAGAAGTTTCCAGTCGAGCTCAGACTTGGACGTGGTTCGGCCGGGAGTCATTTGGGGGCGATTTTACCGGCGAAGGATTGGAAAATCATCTTGCCTTCTTTGATGACGTAAGTGTCGGACCCGGGCTCGTAGATATTGTCCGCAGTTTCCGCTTCCCAGACGATATAGGCGTAATCGCCTTCGATCGCCTGTTGCCGTACTTCGAATCGTGTGCCGGGCTGGGCAAATTCTTTAAATAGCGCGGAGAAGGCGGGGCCGAATTCAGCGAGTCCTTTTGCGATACCGCCGGCGCCGGCAAATCCCAATGGCCTGAACACCACGGCGTCCGGCGCGTAGTCGGCAAGAAATCCCGCGAGGTCACCGGCTGCAAGGCACTTCAGATGATGATCCAATACCTCTTTGGTTGAAGGCATGTTTTTTCCCTCTGGGCCGGCTCTACGCGATCTTTGCCGCCGGCAACCAGGAGCCGCGGCACACGCGAAACATTAATTAAATCTGATGGCGCTGGCGCGTCCAGACTAAAATCCCAGAAATTCGCAAGAGCGACTTGCCGCAAAATGCGATCAGGAGCCGGAACGATGTAACACTCGAAGGCGGCGGCCGAGGGGCGCTGCCTGGCGTATTGACGCTGCCCGATATTTCCCGGAAGAGATGGCGTTTGCCGCCAACGGAGCGCGTTCGAGGTAAGGCAGATGCTTCTCGAAGTCGTAATGAAATTGCCGCCGAGTTTGGGGCCTGCTTTTGATTCACTCGCGCTCAGTAGGCCGAGCAGCGAACTCGTTTCATTTTCGGCCAAATCGCCGCGATGACTTCACGCCCGGCCGTACGAGGATCGGGCTGTTGAATACGATGTTTTCGGCAGGCAACACGTGCACCCGGTCGGGTGTGGGTTACCAGATTCCCGTAGTTTTCGTAAATCGTGACCGTGATTACGAGAAGCCGGTCTTCCGGGTGCGAGTGAGCGCCCGGACCTCGCGTGTACCGGCTCAAGCCCGCACCTGCGGAACGAAACTCCACCCGACGTGTCCAATCGCATAGTCCCGTAGGTTTGGTCGAAAAGTCCGTCTTAGATCAAAGCGATCAAGCGAATTGGCGACTCCGTTCCATCGATCAGTTTCATCGGAAGTGCCAAAACTCGCGCACCGGTCGCAGGCAGTCCCCTGGCATTAGCGATGTTCTCTACCAGATACTTGCCCGCCCCTAAAATAGCCTTATGTACGGGATATCCATTATCTCCTCTGTCGCATGAAAGAGTGTCAATACCAATACCCACGACACCCCTTTCAAGAAGCCTTTCAGCCGTAAACAAGTGGACGCACGGAAACATGTGATTGTTATGGTACCGTTCTCTGTTGTCCCAATGTTTGTCCCAACCCGTGTAGAAGATTACGAAAGAATCCGGCGCGATCTCTCCGTATTCTTTCTCCCACTTTTCAAGGACGACCGGCATAATGACATAACTTTCATCCGCTTCATCGCTGACATCAATAACAGCGCATCTACTAACTAAGTCGTTAAGATTCAGTTTATCGATGCTAAGACCGCCGGGAATGACATGCGCTGGCGCATCCAAATGCGTGCCGCTACCTGCGCCGCAGGTTATCTCTTGCACGCGAAACGACTCAGACCTAGCACGGCGTTGATAATCGCTAGAAACTGCCAGGTTAAAGCCAGACCGTCCATCCCAAGTCGGAATATCAGCCGAAAGTCCGTGTGTTAAATCAACGACGTTTAATTCTTTCTTCATTGGGCGATTGTATCAGTGTCCACGGCCATCGAGACCGAGTCCATTTTTATCTTGAATCATAGAGTCAGGATGGTGACCCGGCAATTATTGTCCCAATCGCGGCTTCCGTCTCCATTTGGTTTCCCGGGCCGGTGAAATATTGATTATCCGCGCGAGATCCTCGCCGGGGCCCGCCCACTCTCGACTGCGGCGACGAGACTCCACCGCCCCATCGCATTGTTGTCGCACGTTTAGACGTGCTGCATTCACGCCGAGGACATCCGAAGAAGGATTCGACAGTACTCGGGGAAATCTTCAACTTGGTAGCTCTACGAAATAAAAGGGTATGCCCGAGTAAGCCGACTCGAA
>CAVZNJ010000018.1:0-94415 GCA_963776615.1 uncultured Verrucomicrobiae bacterium | reverse complement strand
CTACAGGACAACGGGACAGTGGTCGGTCGTCCGGGCTCTCTGTTTCTTCCCTGTACGCAGCGACGCCCCCGGCTTTCGCCGGAGGCGTCGAACAAGTATATCTCCCCGAGGCGGGGGATGAGTTTCGTCGAAAGCGTCTTTACACTCCGGCAGCTTGGCGCCGACTTACTTTCCGGTTAAACAGGAAGAGACCGAGCAATCCAAAGCCGAGCAATATGGCAGTCGTTCCGCCGTCTGGCACACCGGGGATAAGGACCAACTGGTCCTGAGCGAGTTGAGTGTGACCTATGTCACCCCACAAATTGAGAACGCCCACGCCGTAAAAACCGTTGTTGTCCGCCATCGCACCGGCCGCACTGCCGAATTGAGTAATGACAGCGTTGCTGAAGGTATTGTTCGGATTATTAGCTTGTTCACCTTCGAGCCACCAGATGGTCGCCTGAAGGTCTGCCGCACTGGCATCGCCACCAGCACCGGTCGTGTAAGTATAGCCGGCAAGGTTGCCCTGAGCGAAGTGCAGATAGAGCCACGCCGTTCCCAGGGAGACTGGATCCGGGTTGCCGCCCCCCACGCCGCCGTTAATCGCTCCCTGGCTAATCGCATAATAGTAGGTGGAGCCGGGGTTGAAATACTCGTTCTCTTCCACGCAGAAGGTTTCGAAACCTCCATTAACAATCGTGTTTGCGGTATAACCCATCGTGGCGGGAACGAAATCTGGCCCCGAGGCGTTGAATTCGCCGCCACTACCGGAATGACGACTACCGTAATTCATCGTGACCTGCATGGTGTTGGCCGATGCGTGCGGCAGGATAACGGCTGAGAAAGCCGCGCCGACCAATAAAGTGAGGAGGAGTTTGTATCTAATGTTCATAGTTTTTTGATATTGGCGGACAAGGTCTAGCAGAGTTCATGCCAATGCAATATTGTACCGCCGCTTTCATTGTATAAGCTCAACAGAATCAACCAATTAAAAAAATACCCCCATTTTGAGCCCCAACCGCACGTTCTGAGAGAATCGTAAAGAATTCCGCCGATTCCCACCCGTGCACCGCTTTTCTTTGGGTCACAACCTTGGGTTCCGCCGTGTGCCTTGTGAACTGCGCAAAAAACTCCCATAATCGGTGTCGCTCGTCTTTTATTCCAAAAGTTTCTGCTGGACACCCCGCACCTAATAAACCCATGATCGCTCTACTCCTTCGCGAACGAGGCAAATATGTTACAACTCAACACCCAAACCACCGCAATGCCGGAGACTCCGAATCGAGATTACAGAAGCTCCGGGAGTCAATTTCGCTGGTCGCTCGCACGGCTCTGATCTTTTCCATCTTGTCGTCGGCGTTTCTTTGCTTGCGCTTGTCGTCGTTAGCGGTTGTCAGACTCCTCCCGTTCCGTCCAACGTCGGGGAACGAACCAACGCTTCCGCACCGGTCTCGTTAGTTCCGGGCGATGTCGTGAAACTGACTTTCCCGGGCGACCCGGATCTGAATCAGACACAAAAAATTCAGACCGACGGGAAAGTCAATCTGCCAATGATTGGTCAAGTCGAAGCGGCAGGAAAGTCCATCACGAGCCTCCAGGCGGAGCTTACTGCCCGCTACAAGCCTCAACTGGAGAGTTCCGAGGTAGTTGTCACTTTGGACAGCGCGGTGATTCCGGTGGTGGTTTCAGGAGCGGTGCAAAAACCGGGAAGCTTTTTTTTGATCGTCCCACGACGGTTTTTCAAGCAATCATGGAAGCTGGCGGGGTGAATGAATTTGGCAACCTGAAGGATGTTCACCTCATTCGGACCAGCAATGGCCAGCAGACGACGCAGACCCTTGATTTGAAATCAACGCTGAAAGGGCAGCCGACACGAGCGGTCTATGTCAGGAACGGGGACGTGATCTATGTTCCTGAAAGCATGTTCTGACGGGCGCTGGCAATACATCTGGTTCGGCAATTCGAAGAGCGACCGGTCAATTTTTGCTGCTTCTGCATCTGGATCACCGAGACTGCTCGGTGGCATCGTGCCGGCTCTTGGGATCGCCTGCCTAAACCGTGATTTCTGAACCCATATTGGCTCTTATCGCCATTGTTCTCTGCGGCTCGTTGGTCATGGCGGCCTTGATCCGCAAGCGGTGGTCGGTGGCGAGCTGGAGTTTTGCCGCGGGGATGTTTGCGCTTGCGACAATAGTCGCGTTTTCCCAACTGAGCCTCGATTCCCTTTCCGCTTCCGAAGCCATCTCATGGCAGCGGCTCGCTCTCGTCGCCAAATCGTTCCTGCCGGGTTTCTGGTTGTGCTTCAGCCTGACCTATGCGCGGGGAAATTATCGCGAATTTCTGATCAAGTGGCGGTTTCTATTGCTGACTGCGTTTGTCTTACCGGTTGGGATAACCGTCGGTTTTTGGGGGGAGCTTCTCAGTCTCGCGTACGGAGATTCCGGCCAGACTTGGATCATGTTTGGGCAGCCAGCCCGGCTTTTGAGCGCGATCGGTTTGGTCGCGGTTGTGCTGGTCCTCTCGAACCTGGAAAAGACCTTTCGCGCGGCGGTTGGAACGATGCGCTGGCGGATCAAGTTCCTTGTCATGGGGTTGGGAGTCATTTTCGGTACGCGAATCTATATTTCAAGCCAGACGCTGCTTTTTTCGACCCAGGACATCTCTTTGATTCAAGTCGAAGTGATTTCGCTGATCATCGGCTGCGGTCTGATGACGGTCGGTTATTTGAGGAGCGGCTTTGCGGAGATCGACATCTATCCGTCGCAGGCGATACTGCGTGGTTCAATCACCGTTCTGATCGCCGGCGGCTATCTGTTTCTGGTCGGTATCCTGGCTCAGGTCGTGAGCGCAATGGGTGGAGTCCGCTATTTCCAGGTACAAGCTTTTCTCGTTCTGCTTGGACTCGCCGGCCTGGGTATGCTTCTCCTCTCCGACCGGGTGCGACAGGAGAGCCGCCGTTTTGTCAGCCGTCATTTCCGGCGGCCGCAACATGATTTTCGACAGGTCTGGACCCTGTTTACGGAGCGGATCTCGAACACTTCTGATGAAAGCAGTTTGTGTGGCGCGGCCGCAAAGCTGTTTTGCGAAACGTTTGGCGCCTTATCTGTCACCATCTGGCTGGTTAAGGATGACGGAGACCAAATCGTAATCGGCGCTTCGACTTCAAAATCGCGTCAGGAGGAAGGCGAGTCTCAAGCGTTGGCCAAGGACAATGGATTAGAGATCGAGAGTCTGCGCCAGCATTCGATTCCCTTCGATCTCGAAACAGTGCCCGAGCCGTGGGCGGAAACTTTGAGACAGTCGAACCCGAGCGAGTTTCATGCAGGTGGAAATCGAATCGCGGTTCCCTTGCTTTCGGGCAATCACTGGCTCGGTCTGGCCGTAGTTGCCGATCGGGTGGGGGGCCTGTCGTATACGGTGGAAGAGTTTGAACTGCTGAAATGCATTGGTGACCAACTAGCCGCAAGCCTGCTGAATCTCCGGCTGGCGGAGGAGAATCTGCGCGCCAAGGAGCTGGAGGCTTTCCAGACGTTGTCGGCCTTTTTTGTCCATGACCTGAAGAACGCTGCCTCCGGTCTCAATCTTACCCTGCAGAATTTGCCGCTTCATTTTGACGACCCGACTTTTCGTGCCGATGCCTTGCGCGGCATCGCAGGGACGGTGGAGCGGATCAATTCTCTGATAGAGAGACTGAGCCTTCTCCGTGGCAAGTTTGAGATTCGGCCGGTCGAGCTGGATCTTAATCAATTGATCGAGGAAACGCTGGCCAGCTTCAATGGCGCTTTGGGAGTGGAGGTAGAGATGCGGCTCGCCCCAGTGCCACCTCTGATAGGTGATCGCGAGCAGCTCCAGAGTGTGATTAACAATCTGCTCTTGAATGCCCGCGATGCTGTCAATGGCACGGGGCGGATCGTCATCACGACCGATCACAACGAGAACGAAGCCATCTTGACGGTGGCCGACAATGGTTGCGGGATGAGTGATGAATTCCTCCGTCACTCTTTGTTCCGGCCGTTTCGCACGACCAAGAACAAGGGGATTGGCATCGGAATGTTTCAGGCAAAGGCGATCGTCCAGGCGCATCGGGGAAGTATTCGGGTTGAAAGCGAATCGGAAAAGGGTTCCACGTTTCGCGTCGCTCTCCCGATCCCCAAAGCAGATTCATGAAACACCGCTTGCTCATCGTGGATGACGACGAAGCGATCCGGACCCAAATGAAATGGGCGCTGGCCGACGACTATGAGATTCTTCTGGCCGAGGATCGGCCCAACGCGCTAACAACATTTCGGGCCAAGCGTCCTTCCCTGACGATGTTGGATCTCGGACTGCCTCCGCATCCGAACTCACCAGAGGAAGGAATGGAGGTGCTACGGGGCATTCTGGCGTTGGATCCGGACGCCAAAGTTGTCATTATCACCGGCCAGGGTGAAAAGACTAACGCCCTCAGTGCGGTTGGCCTGGGTGCCTACGATTTCCTGTGCAAACCAGTCGAGGTCGAGGAGCTAAAAATTCTCATTCGACGCTGTCTGCGGGTCGTCGGCCTGGAGCGCGAATACCAGGAACTCCAAACCGAACGCCGAGTGGAAAGTTTTGAGGAGATGCTGGGATCGAGTCCCCAAATGCAAGCGGTTTTCTCCTTCATCCGCAAGGTGGCCGTGTCGACTGCGCCCGTTCTTATCCTGGGCGAGAGCGGGACTGGCAAGGAAATGGCAGCCCTCGCCATCCATCGGCGCAGTCCGAACAAAAAGGGTCCGTTTGTCCCGATCAATTGTAATGCAATTCCCGAAAACCTGCTCGAAAGCGAACTCTTCGGCCACGAGAAGGGCGCATTTACCGGCGCGCACCTGCAGCGCAAAGGGTTGATCGAAACTGCGGCCGGCGGCACGCTTTTTCTCGATGAGATCGGCGATCTTCCGCTGCCGATTCAGGTGAAACTGCTTCGGTTTCTCCAGGATCAGACCTTCCAAAGAGTGGGTGGTCGCCAGGAGATCAAGATCGACACCCGCGTGGTGGCGGCCACAAATTTGAACCTGAAACAGGCTGTCGCCGAAGGAAGGTTTCGCGAAGATCTGTATTATCGTTTGGCTGTTGTTGTGCTCGCGCTGCCACCGCTGAAGGAACGGGGTGATGATATTGGCCTTCTGGCAACCGAGTTTCTGCAGCGATATTCGGTTCGAAACAGCAAATCCGGGCTGGTTTTTACTCCGGAAACGTTGCGCGCAATCAATCGCCACGCCTGGCCGGGTAACGTCCGCGAGCTGCAAAACCGGATCCAACGGGCCGTCATAATGGCAAGTGGCAAGCGCGTGACGGTGGCAGATCTGGAACTGGTGGGTCTCGAACCGCTCCCTCTTTCGACTTTGCGCGAGGCTCGGGACGAGGTGGAGAAGGAGCTGGTGGAGCAGGCGCTGCGACGCCACGCCGGCAAGATCACAGCGGCGGCACTCGAGCTAGGTATTAGTCGTCCGACCTTCTACGAACTGATGGACAGGCTCGGGATCCCACGCGATTGGGCCAAGGATCGGTAGACGCAAACGGTCAGCCTTGGCGGAAGTTGATCTCAGATCGACCCCAGAATTTCCATAATGTTCAATTCTTTAATCCAGTAAGACTTGCACGCAGATCGATTCACGTATGCACTGCACGACAATTGCCAAATCGCATCATGCGCGTTTTACTCCGGCTGATCGACGCCAACAAAATTGAGTTGACCTTCCGCCAACGAGAGACTACTCCTTCAGAAAAATTGAACGAGTGATAAAATCAGCGCGGACATTCAAATCTCGGGACGTCGCTGGAAAGACTGGGTTCTCTCGTCCAGAACCAAGACCTATTGTCCGACCCGAATTCCGTCGCCGCCAACCCAACTACTTTACCGCGATGAATGTTACTCTTCGTCCTTGTTTCTTTTATGGCTTGATGTTCCTCCTGGCGACGTCTTTGCCTGGATGTACCCGGGAGGCGAGAAAAAATCGTCATCTCGTGCAGGGCGCGGAGGATTTTAAGGCCGGCGCCTACGACAAGGCCAGGATCGAATACATGAAGGTCCTACAACTCGATCAGCGCAATGCCACCGCCTTCGCTCGCCTCGGGCAGATTTGGCTGGAGGAAGGCGTTCCTTTGCGCGCCGGAGCCTTCCTTAAGAACGCCGAGGAGCTCGCGCCCAAGGACCTCGACAACCGATTGCGACTGGCCCGAGTTTACGTTGTCGTTGGACAATTTGCGGCAGCAAGGAAGGAAGTGCTCGCGGTATTGGAGCAGTCCCCCACCAATGGGGAAGCATTGGTTTTACTCACTGAGATGGCTCGCGCCCCGGAGCTCATCAGTGCGGCGGAACAGGTGGTCGAGAAATTCTCAAACAAAGAAACGGTCTCCTACCAGTTGGCCAAGGCCAACCTTGCCTTGCGCAACAGAGATCTGCCTGCCGCGAAAGAGGCGATCTCCAGAGCCCTCGCGCTTGCCCCTAAATCGCCCGAGGCCCATCAAGCCATGGGAGTTATCTATCTGTTCCAGAAGAATTCGAAGGGCGCCGCGGAGGAATTCAAGACGGCAGCCGAGCTAGCTCCGCTCCGTTCCGACATTCGGATGACTTATGCCGAATATCAAAGGCAGACGGGGGCTGGAGAAGCAGCCGTCACTTCCCTAAAAAGTCTAACCGCAAAGGCGCCCGATTATCTGCCCGCTTGGAACTTGCTCGGGCGGATGGCCTTTTCCGAGAAGAAATACGATCAGGCGCTGGGCGACTTGGAGAACGTTCTTTCGCGCGATCCGGAAAACATCGATGCGCGCCTGCTTCAAAGCGACGTCTGGCTTGTCCGGCGGGAGACGAAAAAGGCAATGGCGGAATTGGACAAACTCGACAAGGCCTTTCCGGGGTTGCCCCAGGCGAAATACCGGCTGGCCGAGGCTTATCTGCAGGACAACAAGCCAACTCAAGCCGCCACCGCACTGGATCAGGCGCTGGTTGCCAATCCCAACTACACCGAAGCGATTCTGCTGCGCGCCCAACTGAACCTGGGCACCGGTCACGCCCCAGCGGCCGTCAGCGCGCTGGAGGAATTGCTCAAGAAAAATCCCAGCCTGAAACCAGCTCAATTCCTCCTCGCCGATGCCTACCGTGCGACAGGCCGGTTGGATGACGCAGCCAATATCTTTCGCGAACAGATCAAGGTGGCGCCTAACGTGCCGGATCCGTATTTTTTCCTGGGGCTGGTCCAATTGCAGCAGGACAAAACGGAGGATGCCCGCAAATCCTTCGAGAAGGTCCTCGAATTGTCGCCCGACAATCTGCTGGCAGTCGAGCAGCTCGTTAATCTCGACCTCAAAGCCAAGGATTTTGCGGCGGCTACGCAGCGGGTGCAGGAGCAATTGAAGAAACATCCCGATCGCGCGGCATCCTTCATTCTGGAAGGGCGCCTGCGCGTCGCTCAGGCGCAGTGGAAGGAGGCGGAAGTGGCCCTGAAAAAGGCACTCCAGTTGGACCCGAATTCCGGACCGGCCTATGACATGCTGGTCGCGAGCTATCTGGCCACGAACCGACTGCCGGACGCGGCGCGCGAAATCGAGGCGGTCCTGTCGAAATCGCCGCAAAACCAAAGTGCATTGATGACCCTGGCGTCGATTCGGGAGAAGCAAAAGGATTACGCTAAGGCTCGCGAGGTCTACGAGAAGCTGCTCGCGCTCAATCCAAACTTTGTTCCGGCTCTCAACAATCTTTCCTATCTCTGTGCGGAATACTTCAACCAGCCAGACAAAGCCTATGACTTGGCGCAGAAGGCACGCACCCTCGATCCGGGCAACGCGGCCGTCGGCGATACCCTCGGCTGGGCCGCCTTCAAACGCGGCGATTACCCGCAGGCGCTCACCCTGTTGCAGGAAAGCGCGGGCAAGCTCGGAGCCAACCCCGAAGTTCAATACCACCTCGGCATGGCGCACTACATGATGGCGCAGACCGACGCGGCCCGCGCCGCCTTCCAAAAAGCGATTGGCGCGCCTGGAGATTTTCCCAGCAAGGCCGAAGCCCAGAGCCGGCTCGCCTTGCTCGGCGACGGGTCCGGTGCGGCCAGCTCGCTGACCGCCGACCAACTGGAACAGTTGCTCCAGAAGGAACCGAATGATCTCATCGCCCGGATGCGTCTTGCGGAAGCGTATGAGCGCCAGAACGACTGGACCAAAGCGGCCGCCGCCTACGAAGCCGCGCTCAAGGTCAATCCCAAGCTCGCTTCCGCTGCGCTTAAATTGGCCCAGATTTACAGTGGACCCGTCCCGAACAAGGAAAAGGCACTTTCCTATGCCAAGACGGCGCGGACTCTTGCCCCAAACGACCCGCAGACGACAGCTGTTTTGGGCCGGATCGCGTTCGACAGCGGCGATTATTCCTGGGCTTACAACCTTCTCCAGGAAAGCTCCCGCCAGCTTGAATCCGATCCCAAAGTGCTGCATGACCTTGCCTGGGCGGCTTACAGTCTCGGCAAAATAGATGCGGCCCGCGAGGCGATGGAGCGAAGCCTCAAGGCATCGCCCACTCCCGAGAACGCCGATGACGCGAAGTCGTTCCTTGCCTTGACCGCCTTGGAGGAGGGAGACCCCGCATCTCTCGGCAGCGCGAAGGCGCAGATCGACGCAAAGCTGAAAACGGATCCGAAATATGTCCCAGCATTGATGGCCGAGGCCGCCCTCGACCTGCAAACGGGCAACAAAGCCGCCGCGACCGACCAATACCGGCAAGTTTTGGAACGATTTCCCGATTTCGCCCCGGCACAAAAGCGACTGGCGCTTATTTATGCCGACGATCCTGCCCACAGCGCGGAGGCGCTCGATCTTGCTTCAAAGGCGAGAAAAGCGCTGCCCGACGATCCAGAAGTGGCGCAATTGCTCGGCCAACTCAATTATCAAAAAAAGGATTACATCCGCGCGATCCAGCTCCTGCAGGAGAGCGCGCACAATAAGCCGCTGGACGCCATCGGCCTCTACTATCTGGGCGCATCCCAACTGGCGGCGAATGAAAAACCTGCCGGACGCAAGACCCTCGATCAAGCCCTGGCGCATGGTCTCAAAGACCCTTTGGCAGCCGAAGCAAAGCGAGCGTTGGCCGCCTCCGCGCATCCGTGACTATTTTGAGAGAACGTCGGACTTCCGCGTCGGTCTCTCCCAAATCGTTGGAAATCTTTACGATTCCGCCGAATCCGCCGCGGCTCACTAATTATTCCAAAACTTTAAGTATCTGGCTGAATGAGACTTAATGAGATCGACGGTGGCAATGGCATATCATCTGCTACCTAACTGGCAACGCAAGCGGCTCCCCCATGAGGAAATCCGGTTGCAAATCGGAGTATCAAGTCAATAACCCAAGAAAATATGAAAATGAAAAATCCAACAAAGATCAATTACTCGCGCCGCCGTCGCGGTCGCGCTTCTCGCTTTCGGCACGCAAGCTCAAGCGACCGCGATTAGCGGCGGAATTTCGCTCGACGGCACCTACACGACCGATACCGGGAACATAAACACCGCGCACGCCTTCACCTCGTTTTCTGGCGTTCTTGCTGTCAGCATGGCTGGTGACTACAGCGGAGTCCCAGTTGGCACTGGCGTCACGATGAACGCGTTCAGCTTCAATCCGTTCTCGCCGCCGATCTCGCCGCTTTGGACATTCATGTTTGCTGGAACGACCTACTCGTTCGATCTCGAAGCGCTCACGATCGATCACCAGGGACATAACCAGCTTGACCTTGACGGAATGGGCACTCTGATGATTACAGGCTTCGACGACACGCCCGGCACATGGACGTTCACGGCAAATCAAGGCGGTGGTAACGTTCTCATTCTCGTCGAGCAATGCCGCTGTGCCAGATGGTGGTTCAGCGGTTGCCCTTTTAGGCATGACGCTCGCCGGTATTGAGATCCTTCGCAGGAAACTACGGGTCGCATAAGGAAGCAGAACCGAAATCCTACTCAAGCGTTCGCCGGGCAGGGAGAAATCCCTGCCCGGCTTTTTTTTGGCGCAGCTACTTTTTCGGTGAGCTCAGGGAACAAGGAGTAGTGGGCAGCTGTCCAGGGCTCTAAGGTCGGATGGTCCAGCCGGCCCGCGATTGCCCACGATCGTTGCGGATCCGACTACCGATTCACTGAAACAAGTCCATGCAGATGTTGCTCTGACGCGATCTGCCGCGCTCGCTTGCTAACGATTGTCTTCGTGGAAGAATTCGGATGCAGAATGGATAAACCTAAAGAGTGGTCGAACGCCTGGAGTTGAAATGCGCTGCGTTGGATCACGAATGCTGCGGAACAGCGTCCCCGTAGTTCAACGGATAGAACGAGGGTTTCCTAAACCTTAAATGTGGGTTCGATTCCCGCCGGGGACATGGTTCAACGTGCCGCCTGCTGACACGCTTTATTATAGTTTCACGCGCAGATTCGATTGATTCGCTCGCGCACTCGCTCACCCTGCGGGCTTCGTCTATGTCGTGCCGTGCCCGCGCACTCCATTCCCGCCGGGGACATGGTTCAACGTGCCGCCTGCTGACACGCTTCATTATAGTTCCACGCGCAGATTCGATTGATTCGCTCGCGCACTCGCTCACCCTGCGGGCCTCGTCTATGTCGTGCCGCGCCCGCGCACTCCCATTCCCGCCGGGGACAAGATCATTGCGAATTGTCGTTCGGTCGAAACCAAAACGCCGGGCCAGCGGACTGATTTCGTGATTTGCAAGTGGTTCTCGCTGGTCTGTCAGTCGGCGAATAAACAGGGAATAACATGTCACAGACCCGTAACGTGCGGCGGAGTGCCGAGCGAAATCGCTGAAGAAGGGAGGACTCTCATCAATTTTGAGCCGTGTACAAGTACGTAAACGAGGACCATTGACGGCAGAAGAGCAGCAATAAGGAGCCCGACAATTCGAGGCGAAATGCGCCCCGCCCAAAGCCCGATCATCCCATCCTTTGAGCCAGCGATTCAGCAAAGCCGCATCGGCATCCATTCTGCTCTGGCAGGGTGAATGGATCTCTACGACGTGAAGGCGCGAGGCTTTCATTGTCCGCTGAACTACCGGGAAATCTCCCGGCTCTACCGCTCAGGGCAGTTCAGCGGTCGACAGGCTTGCAAACCAAAAGGCGACGCGAGGTGGCAAACGATCGATGAACTATTCCCTGCGCTAAAGTATGAGGCGGCGGCGCCCCCCTTGCGCTTCGAAGATCAGCCGCAGCCCGGCCGCCGGGGGCTGTTCATTTCGACGTGTGCCCTGCTCCTTGCGTTTCTCGGGGCAGCAATGTTTCACGTTTGGATTCAAAGCGCCCCGACAACTCTCGATCGGTGGTCTGGTGAGCACAAACGCTCCCAGACGACGGAGCCAGCTGTCGTTCCGTTTACCCCAACCAGGCCTGTCACATCCTCGGATCGCCCCTCGCAAGCACTTGGCCGGGACGTTGCCGTTGCCGATCGAGCCCGTATCAAGTAGATCGGTCGGAGCAAAGGCACGGTCGCCGGAGGGACCACGGGGCGAATCGGGGCACAAACGCTCCTTTCGACAGTTGCCTCGATTCCTGTTCCCTATTTCCATCAGCGCCGAAGGCAAAGGATAGTTTCGGATTGGCGAAAGCGGATCGGCAAAGCAGAATGCAGGCGATGAAAGCGATCCGTGTGGAAAAGTTTGGCGAGCCGGAGGTGATGAAATTAGTCGAGGTGCCACGGTTACAGCCCGGCCCTGGCCTGGTGCTCGTGAGGGTCCACGCGGCGGGTGTCAATCCGGTCGAAACTTACATACGTGCCGGGACGTATGCGAGGAAGCCATCGCTGCCTTTCACGCCGGGCAACGATGGCGCAGGCGTAGTTGAGGAGATGGGCGAAGGTGTAACCGAACGTCGCCCGGGCGATCGGGTCTACATCGCCGGATCAAGCAGCGGGACCTACGCTGAGTATGCACTTTGCAGCCCGGCTCAACTCCATCGGTTGCCGGCGAATGCTTCCTTCGCCCAGGGCGCGGCGATGGGCACGCCTTACGCAACGGCCTATCGGGGCCTGTTCCAGCGAGGGGCGGCACAGCCTGACGAGACCGTCCTGGTGCACGGCGCGAGCGGCGGCGTTGGGACTGCGGCGGTGCAGCTGGCCCGGGCGCACGGACTGCGCGTGCTCGGGACCGCGGGAAGCGAGCGCGGACGCGACCTGGTGCGGGAGCAAGGTGCGCACGAGGTATTCGATCATCACGCGATGGACTATCTGGCGCAGATCATGAAGGCAACGTCCGGACGGGGCGTGGACGTGATCATGGAAATGCTCGCCAACGTGAATCTGGGGAAGGACCTCACAATCCTCGCCGGGCGGGGACGCGTGGTGGTGATTGGAAACCGGGGCCGGGTGGAAATAGACGCGCGAGAGACGATGTCGCGCGATGCCGACATCCGCGGGATGGTGCTGCCAAACACGCCGCCGGCCGAGTTGGCGAGCATTCATGCGGCGCTCGTCGCCGGCTTGGAGAATGGGACGCTGCGCCCGGTCATCGGTCAGGAGCTGCCGCTGGCGGAAGCGCCGCAGGCGCATCGCGCGGTCCTGGAGCCGGGCGCGTTTGGGAAGATTGTAACTCGAGCCAGATCGCTGAAATTGGATCGAGCGACAATACCTGGTCCCCGGGAGGGAAGATGGCATTCCCGCCGTGCCGTAGTTCAATTGGCCGTGATCTCGCCGAATACCGCGATCAGTTCATCTTCGCCGCCAGCTGCGTGGCAGAGGAAATTCGCCGGTCCGCCTTTTTTGCTGTCGTCCTGATTCGAGATCCAGCCGTAAACCTGGGGGATGCTAGCTCCCTCGCAGGATACGCGGTAGCGGCGCACCATTTTTCCGTTGATGCCCAACCATTTCGCCCTGAATGGTGCGAGGATCGACGCGAGTGAGGCTTTTGAGCTGGGGCGGGCGCAGAAGCGGTGTGTGCGCGATGTCGCAAAGATGATTCGGCACAAACCAGATGCTCTTCTCCGAGGTCATCCACCCGTCGCGATCGAACCGCGCCAGGCTTACCGGACGCGAGTAGCGGCGCAGGGTGCGTTCGCCGCGCAGGTTAAAGTAGATATTGAAATAGCTCAGGGCCAGTTCGCGCAGCGTCCGGTAGACCGGCTCGCGATATCTGCAACCGGTGAAGTTCGACTTTGCCACCGCGCCCCAATGCCCACGCTCTTTGAAAATGGCGAGGACATGGTCGGTGTCTTGATCCGCTTCCAGGTCGAGCAATAGCGGCGGATAGCCGAGCACGCGCAGTGCAGCGGCGGCGAAGATCGCACCCTCCAGACAATGGGCGGTGCGTTCGCGCAGGACAACGCGCGGCGACCAGGCCGTGGGGGCGAGGTGATACGGCATCGCGTCGAGGAAGCGCTGGATGCCAACGGGCGTCTTGAGCGCACGCAACTGACGGAGCTCAGCGTCGGAAAACATGCAGCAGAGGATGAAGTCGGAGATCGGAAGTTCTAAGGGCCGAAAGCAGCGTATCGCATTCAGCCAGGGAATCCTTTTGCAGGACGCTGGCGACTTTGTTCATCCAGTTCACGCGCCAAACTGTGTCTGCGCGGACTGCGGTTGTCGATGCGAAACTGGGGAGCGCTTGGCGAGTTATTCGATCCTGGCAGATCAGCGCACGGTAATTGTGACCGCCGGGGATGGGATCCCGTTTGCGACCACTTCGAGCATGCAACTCCCCGTCTCCATACTTGCGGGCACGTCGAAGTTGGTCGAGACGAGTTGCCTGCCGGTAGCGATCCCCATCGTACTGTGGTCGTGGGTGCGAGCGTAAAAGACATGGCCGGTGGCAGTATTCGTCAGCCTGATCAACGGATAATTCGTGGCCGTTTCCAACTCATCGCCAAAAGCGGCCGCCTGCGATAGTCCATTGAACTGTCGTCCCGAGATCGGGTAAGTGCTGCCACGTCGCACCCTCCTTGGGTAGCGTTTGATCATTGGCGCCCAGCCCGGCGAGTAGGTGGTGTTAGAGGGAGTATAAATCTTGACCGTCGATCCGCCTGCCACGAGCACCTGGCCCGTTGGCAGGACCATTAGGCAGCCAGAGGCCGAAAGCGTCTGATTCAGATTGGTTCCATCAAACTCATATAATTGCCCCGAATTACCCAGCACCAACACATTGCCATTGGGCAAAAGGGCAGCGAAGCTATCGCCGGCGTCGTCGTTGTTTGGGAAATCAGGACCGACTTCCCATGTGCCCTGATCGGTGATAATTGCCGGCGGTGTATAGATGGCGGTGTGACCTGGACCGGCATTGGAATAAGATCCAGTGGCGAAGACCGTACCATCGGGGCGCAGGACAGCTGGTCCTATTTCCCCCGGCGGATAATAGCAATACTGACCCTGATTGCCGTAGGGTATGCAACCAAAGGGTGATGGCGAATGCAAATCCACGAAAGTGCTTCCAGCCGTCATCCACATTTGAGTCGACGAAAAATAGCGCTCCGAGTTAGGTGCGTTCAGAACATTGCAGGTAAGGACGGTTCCATCGGGTAATAGCGTCCAACCTTCCTCGGCGTTAAAGTCACTCTTACCGGTGGAACCAAGCAAGGTCCAGGTAAGGGTGGCAGGATCCAGCGACGCCACTTGCATGTCGAGCTTCCGCCCGACGACGAAACGGCCATCCGGCAGTACAACCGATGGCGAATCGCCAATGAAATCCCAGCCCGGTGGCGCGCTCAGGGGAGTCCAGGTGTTGGCGAGCGGATCGTAGATCGCCCCCAGATTCGTGAGAGTAAAGGATCCGTAATTGTACTCACCGCCTGTTATTACCACCCGCCCGTCCGCGAGGACGGCGGACGCAAAATCATCGGGTGACATAGCCAGACTGAAGCGATGCGAGTTGCGTCCAGGTTCCGTTGAGATAACTGCCGTCGATATCCGGAGTCAGCTTCCACCAGTTGGCAGAGTTATTGGCCTGACACATCACGGTGCCGTCGGTGAGTTGAAAGCTGAGATACGCTCCACCCGGAGGCTGGTGAGCCAGATTCTGAAGCGTTTGAGCCGGCGCGAGGCCGGCGACAGTGAGCAGAGACAGGCCAAGCGCGAATCGTAGTTTTCCCATCATAATGAAACCCCTCTTATCGATGTGGCGAATGCTGTACCGCCCGGATGCTCCGGGCTTGAAAATATTATGGCTTCGCGCACCGCGACGATAGTTGTGGTGCGGAGTTCGAAAGTCAAGCGAGAAGATTCTTGAGTCGGTGTCCTAATCTGACTTTCATTAGAGGTCGACCCCGATCTTCCAAGGGCGACCTACGAAATCAAGAAACCGACGAGTGTGGTCCAGCGCGTGCCGGCAATCTGAATGTATCACAGCGAAGGACTCGGAAAATCTCATGGGACGAGCGACGCGATTTGTGTCTGAATGGACCGTGTTTGACAGGTGCATTCCGAAGCAGAGACCCTCGACAAAGGTTGGTGGCCGCAACTCCGGGCCAGGCGGTCAGACCCTGTGACAGACGAAGAAACGTCCTGTGCAAGAGGAGAAAGCCCGGCGATCGAGGCCCTCTCTGCCCTCCCCGGCATGTGACCTGCTCAAAATGAGGGTGACAATCGAATCAGAGCCCATCACAAACACCGAAAACCGCCATGGCCACGACGATCCTCTCCGATTCTGCTCTCACCTCCGAGCTTTCCGGATCGAAGGTGCTTCTACTCGAACCGGTTCTGGCCGTCGCCGCCGCCGCGTTTTGGCTTGTCGCGCTACCATTTGCCGCCGTGTCCCTGATGGCGGTGAGGGTCTGGGACGCCTTGGTTGCGCTCGTGACGGGGCATGCACTTCGGCCTAACCCACTCATCCTTCGGCAGACACCTGCGAAGAATGCGCGCGCGGCACGGGCCTCGAACCACGCGGCGCAAGCCTGACCGTCCAAAGCGTTCCGCGGCCATTCAGGTTTTGGGGAAGCTCCAGCCACTTGCTGCAATTCGTGAAGACGCGTCCAAAGTGGGATTCGCTCAGTCGTTTCGGAAAAGCAAGATGGCGTGTCTGCAGCCTTTCGGCTGCAAACACGCCGATCGAAATTGACGAATGGCTTCTCGCTACCGGCTGTTTGTCTTAACCAACGTCGCCGTCTTTGTGCGCGTGAGTGGCGGAGATCCGCCCACGCCCCTGACGGTGAAGACGTAGGTACCCCTCCTTGTCGACGAGCTGACGGTGAGGGTCAGCGTTGAGGTAGTTGTAGCGGGGTTCGGACTGAAGGCGCCGGTCGTCCCATTCGGCAGACCTGTCACGGAGAAGGATACGGCCGAGTTAAAGCCGTTCACCGGATTAATGGTGACAGTGTAGACGGCTGTGCCGCCGTTGCGGCCAACGCTGACCGACGAGGGACTAATCGAGAGTGAGTAGTCAGGTGTCGGTGTTGGCGTTGGTGTCGGGGTCGGGGTCGGAGTTGGCGTCGGCGTTGGTGTCGGAGTAGGCGTTGGCGTTGGCGTTGGGTTACCCGAACCCAACTTGAATGTGCCGATGCGAGTGCGCCAATTGAAGGTGGTCGTGGACGAGTAGTATTCGTTGGTATACCAGAAGGTGGTGTCGTCCGCCGGATCAACCGTCAGGGCACTGTAATCGCCCCAGCGATTGCTGGTACCGGTTTGGCTGCCTGCGCCATCGAAAAGATGGGCTTCGCCCTGCGCAAGGCTGTTAATCGGATCGGTCGCCAGTCGCCCTGCATAGCGAATCTGCGGGTGAATCGACGAACTGGAAGCGCTGAACCCGATCGCCAGGTTGCCCTGGCCATCCATTGCCGCGCTCCCCATCCAGCGCCAGGTTGTATCGGGCTGGTAAGTGCTTTCCTGGAAGACGGTCACCGGACCAGCAGTCACGCCGCGCAAGTTCAAACCAGCGAATGCCCGCGACGCCGCTCGCGTTTACCGTAAAGTTGCCGACCAACGATTCGTGATCGCCAAAGTTGCGATAAGCCAGGCGGAACATGAGCCGGTCGCCAATACCATCAAGTTTGTTTGCCGAAGTCACACCCGACTCCGGCACGCAGGAGCGCGTGGTGGGACAAAGCTGGGTAAAGCCCGCCGCCGCGGGCGTCGCGAAGGTAGTGAAGGTTGAGTTGGACGGTATCGCAAAGTCCACATGGAAATGATAGGCCGTGTATCTGTTGCTGCTCGGGAAGCCTAGAAAAGTGTTCGGCGCGCCGGCGGGCGGCAAGGTGAAACCGTCGAGGTTGGCCGGCAGAAAGGGCGGAACTGAGCTGCCGAGCGGGCCGACCGGGCTGATGAAGGTCGCCGGGGCGCCAGCCAGCATCGAGGTGCGATCGAACGCGAAAGGTTGCGGACCGAGGTAAGCCGTGCCGGCCGAGTTGAACACGTTCATGCTCATGTAGTACGCGTCCGGCCAAACAGAGATCTTGGGATAATCGAAGAAATTCGACCCGAGGTGGAAGCCATATCGATTGTAGGTGCCGGTGGAATCGCCCGAGGTGGAAACCGCAACGCACTCATCGGTGATCGGCGTGCCCCCGGTCGCACTGGCGAACTGGCTGATCACCCAGCGATCGGCCAATTGATCGTAAAGCACAATGGGATCGCCGAAGCCGCCAGTCTGGCAGGCCCCGCCGAAGCCGCTCCAAAGCGAGACGATGCTGTTCGGGCCGAGGACGGAGTTGCCGGTGGTTTTGTCGAAAACCTGGTAACCTTCGTTGACCATCTGCACGTATTGCGTGAGACCGACGGCACCGTTGGGATCGGGTGGGGCGCAGCTGCAACCGACGCCGGGGAAGGGGATGCCGTCGAAATTAAGGATCGGCGCGGGAATGCTGGGCGCGAGGAGGTGAAGAACCGACCCCTTTTCGATTACCGAGTCCGGGCTATCGACGTGAGAGTTTGGTATCTTCGGGTTTTCGGCGGCCTCGCGCTCCTGGCGCTGACCGGGTTGATCCGTGGCGGCCATCTCGCGCAAAGGACGCGAGACGTCGTTATGGTAGGAAGAGATGACCTGGACACGATTAGGATTCGCCGCCAGGGTGGACGTGACTGCAAGCACGCTGCACCCGTAGAAGGCGAAAAGGCGTACTTTGTTAACTGACATTGGCTTGGATTTCATGTGGATCGGAGTAACTGCAGCTAATAAACCTCTTAGCTTGGCGCCGAGGCTAGCACCGACCTTGAAGCCGGTCACGAAAAATTCTTATTCCAGTTAAACAAATATTTCGTGCCTTACAAAATTGTAATGATTGGAAGCCCCAGCAAACGCTTTTCCCACCGACCCATCCGCGGCTTGCCTTGTTCTCAAATCCAAGCCGAAATTAACCAGTGGCTATAAAGAAGACGACTCCGCTCGAAGCGCCTCAGGTATGTCCGGTTTGCGGTGAGGATGTTCCGCCCGGGGCGTTGGCTTGTCCTGAGTGTGGGGCGGATCGCAGCTCAGGCTGGAAGGAGGATGCTAATCGGATTGACGCGGTTGACCTGTCGGATGGGGACTTCAACTATGCGGAGTTCGTCCAACAGGAATTCGGATCGTCTCTCAAGCCAACCGCAATCAAGCCGGTCTGGTGGATTGTCGCCCTTCTCCTGATCGTCGCGTTTGTTGCGATGTATTTTTTTCTCAGCTGGCTGGTGATTCTAGACTAGCTTCGAGAAAAGCTAGTCGCCGCCGCCTTGGACCGAGAGCTCCCAGCGGTAACCGTCGGGGTCGTAAACCCAAAGCCCCATGTGCGGCGAACCAGGTGCCTCCGGGCCGATCTCGTCGCCCGGATCCTCCAGATCAGCTTCGATGCTTTGAAGGTGTTTGAGTGCCTTGCGGAGGGTCGCCATGTCGGGAAGGTGAAACGACATGTGGCCGAGCGTCTGCGGCACGGGTTTCCCCGTGTGCAAGGCGATGGTGACATTGTCGTTCCCGACTGCAATGCCGTTCTCGAACTCGAACTGCTTCGTTAACCCGAAGGCCCGTTCGAACCACCTTGCGCTCTTCTTTGGATCGCGCACCGCCAGACCGAAATGACCGACCGTGCCAAGAGAGAAAGGAACTTTCATCATTGCCTCAACAAGCAATCGAAGTCCGTGACCGCCTCGGATGGGAGGAGCCGCCTCAAGTAATAACCGAACCCCGACGCAGGCTGAGGAACTCCGTTATCCGCTATTTTTTCTCGTCGAAGAGATAAAGATACTTGCCGTAGCCCTTCCTCCTGCATTTTTTCGCGCGGAACGAAGCGCAACGCGGCGGAGTTGACGCAATAGCGCAGCCAGTCGGCGCGGGTCCGTCGTCAAAGACGTGGCCGAGATGCGCGTCGCCCTCCTTGGAGCGAACTTCCGTTCGCTCCATGAAGAGCGTCCGATCGGTCTTCTGAACAACGTGCGACGGGTCGATTGGCTTGGTGAAGCTCGGCCAGCCGGTGCCGCTCTCGAATTTGTCGGTCGAAGCGAAGAGCGGTTCGCCGCTGATCACGTCGACGTAAATGCCCTGCTTGTGGTTGTCCCAATAAGCGTTGTGAAAGGCGGCTCGGTGCCGTTTTCGCGGGTGACGTGATACTGCTCCGGTGTGAGTTTCTTGCGTAGTTCGGCGTCTGACATGGTTTTGATCTGAGTTGGTTTTATCCGAAGGTTTGGAGTTGGTCGCCACATCGGTGGTCGCGGCTGGCGCTGCGGACGCCTGGTTGCAGCGATGTCCTGCGTGTCGCCGGCGCGGCCAATGTAAAGCGAGGTGCCGGCGATCAACGTCAAGATAGACGGCCGCGCCGACCCAAATGGCGGACCGCGGTTACGTCGCTGGCTGAGCGTCCGCTGATAAAGTGAATCAGGTGTTTCGTTCATCGGAGGTACGATAATTTTACGCTCCGATTTATTCCGCGGCAACGGGTTCGTCGTCAGGCCGAATGGCTAGGCGGCTCGTCGACCGGCTTCCGGCACCCGGATGTAACGGCGGAAAACGAGCAACCCGACCGGCGCGACCGAGGCCGCGAGCGCGAAGATAAGCCACATCATGGCGGGACGGCGCGGCCCTTCCGCGGGACAGAAAGCCGCCAGGATCCAACCGCCGTGCCGACGAGAAGCTTGCCGATGAGAAACGGAAGATAGGCCAGCGCGCCGTAGGAGGCTTCCTGGCCGGCCGGCGCGATGGCGGCCGCGTACTCGTAGACGCGCGGCGAATAAAACGCTTCGCCGACGGAAAAGACCGTCAGATACAGCGCCGTCATGACGTAATAGGGATTGATGCTTCCCGTCGAGCCCGAGATAACCGTGGCCGAGCCATTGCCCGAACGGGCCATTCGCCAACGGCACGAACCACACCGGCGGCAACGCCATGATGAAAACTCCCGCCGCACAAATGGCGCCACCGATCACGACCATGCGATAAGCGGCGAAGCGTTGCGTCAGCGCCCCGATCGTGGGCACGAGCACGATGATGAGAATCGCATTGATGTTGGCGAGCTTGCCGACCGGCGCATGCAAGCCCAGCACGCGATCGCCAAACTTCGGAAAGACATAATCCATCTGCAGGAAGATCGCTTTGAGAAATCCGATCAGGAGAAAGAAGGCGAGGATGCGAGCGAAAGCAGACTGCCTGACGAGACGTCTGAAAAGCTGGATCGGTATCGATCGCGCTTTGCCGCACCGTCTCGGCGATGCGTCGCCAGAAGCCGGATGTTGCCGCAGTCATCCGCGCGCTCGCGCGCTTTCTCCTCCTCTCCGCGGCGGAGAAAGTAAATCGCGGGGAAAAGTCAGGATCTCGATCGTAAGGCTAACGACGAAGAGTTGCTCGTGCGTCGTCGGTTGGAACCCAAAGACGCTCAACCGCAGATCCAGATTGCCGGATGTAATCAAAAATCCATCCGGCCGCGACGTAACCGACGTTCATCACCATGTAGATGATCGAGAACGCGATCGAGCGCTGCTGGGTCGTCGAATAAATCCGCGTCGCCGCCAGCAGCACCGGTGTCCCGAGCGCTTCGCCCACCGCGAGCGGCAGCACACCGCAAATCAGCGCCAGCGATGGAATCGTGGTCACGACCATGACGCTGCGGGCGAAGGTGCAAATCGTGACCCCGAGGAAAAACGTTCGGCGCAAACCGATCGCATCGGTGAGCGAGCCGGCGAGCAGGGTGAACACCGTCATCGCCGGCGCCCAGACCCAGCCGACCAACGCCCCGGCCGCCTGATCGCTGAAGCCGAGGTCCCGCGAGAGCCACAGCACCATCGTCTTGTTCGTGATCGAGTAGGCGGTGTAGATGAGGAACTTGATCAGGAACGTGAGCCACAGCTCGCGTTGCGCGCCCTTCAGCACAGCGAACTTGGCAAGGAATCCAGCCAGGCCCGTCTTCACCAGCGGCGGATCGCCCACCGCCGTGGCGGCGCTCTCTTTGGTCGTCGGAGTCACCGGGGAAAAGAATCAGCGGAATTGATCGGAATGGAAGAGCCATCTCACAAGTATTTGCTCGGAGGGCGATTGGTTGAATCGTTCGCAGCCGGAGACGATTCACGCTCCGCGATCACGCGCGCCTTGTTTGCTGGATGCGTGTCTCACTGCAACGGAGTTGCCCGGTTTTCGTGGCATGCCGATTGCCACCCGCTCCGAGCAGTTTGCGACCGCGAGGACGAATTCGCTGTTCGCGCGAAGAGCGTAAATCGGACTTGGTAGTCGAAGCCCTGATACACCCACCTGTTATTGGTGTGAAGCCGATCCCGACTCTGTGCTGGCCTTAGGGTTACAGGAGCGAAATTCTCGTGCCTCCATCCGTCCAGGTCGCGGTGAACAGATTTGGACGATCTTGCGCCACGATCGATGCTCGAATACGGATATGACGTTCGAGTGGGGCATTTGCTGCCGATGAGCAGGGGAGCCCGCCGATAACCTGGCAGGCCGCGACGGCGTAGACGTATCCGCTGGCCATGAAAGCGTGCAGGAATTCGCCCACCAGGCCGTGGGGCAGGGGCGGCTGGGGAGGAAGCGCAGAAATCCATTCGCGCCAAAGACAACAAAGACGAGGCCGAGCAGAGACCGGATAATGATGGTGAGGATTTTCATGGGCGCTGTTATTCCAGAACTGACGCGGGTTGGGGAGAGAAAAGGCGACGCTGGCTTCCCAGCGCATTGCTCAAAGCATTTGTTCGATGAAAGCGCGACTCTCGAAGGCCGCGAAATCCTCCAGCTTCTCGCCGGTGCCGACGAAACGGGTGGGAATGCCGAGTTCGTGCTGGATCGCGATCACGACGCCGCCTTTGCCACTACCGTCGAGCTTGGTGACGATGAGGCCGGTGAGATCGACCGCGGCGTGGAACTCGCGCGCCTGCGCGAGCGCGTTGCTCCCGGTGGTGGCGTCGACCACGAGCAGGCGTTCGTGCGGCGCCTGCGGATCATGCTTCGCGAGCGAGCGTTTAATCTTTTCCAGCTCCGCCATGAGGTTCATCTTGGTGTGGAGGCGTCCGGCGGTGTCACAAATCAGGAACTCGATGTCGCGGCGTTCGGCGGATTGGTAGGCCTCGTAACAGAGCGCTGCGGGATCGGCGTTGTATTGGCCGCGGATCATTTCGATCTTCAGGCGTTCGGCCCAGATGGCGAGCTGCTCGATGGCCGCGGCACGGAAGGTGTCGGCCGCTGCGAGCAGCACGGTGTGGCGGTTGCGCTGGAAGTAGGAGGCGAGCTTGGCCGTGGAGGTGGTCTTGCCGGTCCCGTTGACGCCGACGATCAGAATCGCCTTCGGCTTCGCGGGCAGGGGACGGATTGGCGCCGGTTGAATCGGGAGGACACGCAGGATTTCTTCGCGGGCAACTTCCACCACGTCCTGGGCGGTGATGGTTTGGGTCTGAGCTCGTTCCTGGAGCGCGTTAACGATCCGCAGGCTCATCGGCACGCCGAGATCGCTGCGGATGAGCATCTCCTCGAGTTCATCCCAATCGACCGGTTTGCCGGTGAATTTTTGAACGAGTGATTTGAAAAATTTCATGGCTTAACGGGCGAGAGGCGGGCGACGTATAGTCATCGCCGAACCTAATGGCAGGAACAAGAAGCTGGGAAAGCTTTCCTGCCAAATCCCTCGCGCGCGCGCGCGCGCAAAAATTACGTTCCTTCGGTGCCGCGGTTGTAAGACTTCTCGACGCGCTCCGCCACGTCGCGGTAGCCATAATCGGCTTCGTAAATCTTCTTCATCGAGTCGATGTATTTTTCGACGTCGCCCATCTGCTCGTAAACCAGACCGAGGTTGTAGACGATTTCCTTTTTGACCGAATCCATTACCGCCATTTCGCGCGCGGCATCATCCAGTTGTTTGGCCGCGAGGTCGAGCATCCCGAGTTCGCGATAACAGCGGCCGAGCAGGTTCATCGCCTTAGGGCGCGCGCTCGGGTTTTGGCGGGCGCGCTGCAATTCCGGGAGCGCATCGCGATACAGACCCGCGTTGGTAAGCTGCTCGCCCAGTTCGTAGCGCAATTGCAGATCGGTCGGATTGCGATCGATGCGCTTGCGCGCATCGTCGATCAAGGTTTCGGCGCGTTTTTTCCTGATTGATTCGAGCTGTGCCATCCTGGCGGTAAACTCCGGATCGTCTGGCCGATACCGGGCGAGATATTGCTCGTCGGCGCGGATTTGGCGGTCGAGCTGTCGCATCTGCAGGTCGGTCACCTTGCGTGTCAGGCCTGGATCATGTCCATTCGTTAGGGCGACGACGTATTGATACCAGGCAATCGCGCCCTCGAGGTCGTCCTTTTGGTCGTGCAGAAAACCGAGGCGTTTCGCAAGGTCCACGTTCTGCGGCTCCGCCTCGTGTCGGGCGAAGATTTCGTTGATCTGTTGTTCGAGGGCTTCGTCGCTGAGTCGCATTCGGCTTTGCTGCTCGAGCGTGACAGCCGCTTCCTTATCCTTGATCAAATCGCGATAGCTCTCCGCTTCGGTCCAACCGCCCTTCTTCATCGAGCCGCGCGCTGAAGCGTCTTTGCCCAGCTTGACCGCATTCAGGTCGAGAGGATCAATCTCTGAGATCCGATTGTAAACTTCGACGGCCTCGTCGGCCTGGTCGTACCGATGATAAAGGCGACCAAGCTCATGCAGGAGCTTGACGTCCCTGGGTTCGTTCTCGAGCAGGGTTTCAAGCGCGAAAATCGCCATCTCCGGGTAATCGGCCGCTATTGCCGCATCCTTCAGGAGCATGTTGGCCTGCGAGTTGTATGGTGCGATTTCGAGAACTTTTTCGACCAACTCGATCGTCTTGCGCGGATCCTTCTTTAGCTCGCGCTGCGCTTTCATGACCTCGAGCGGAGTGGTCGAGATGTTAAAGAAACCCTTCTTCCCGCTCTTGACCCGGGTCACTTCTGCCCGGCGCAACATTTGGCGTCCGGTGAGGAATTCCGGTTCCTGCTTGAGGAGGTTTTGCAGAAGCTCGATCGCATAACCGAAATTGCGCCGCTCGATCGCAGCCATGGCCTTGAGCCAACAGGCGCGCGACTGGTCGCTCAAATCGCTCTCATGCTTTAGCGCCATCGTTGCAATCGTTAGTTATACACAGCCACGGCCTGACTCGATAGGCGAAAAATCGCCCTGAGGCACCGCCAGCTAGAACAGATCCAACTGTGGTTTCCCGCTTTGCGGTGGGATCTTGCGGGATCGCTTTTTCCGCTCGACGCGTTTCTCTTCGGTCGCGCCATTTGACTTTTCCAAGTGAGACAGAATATCTTTCGCGCGATTCAATATTTCCTGCGGCAAGCCGGCCAGCCGGGCCACTTGAATGCCGTAGCTCTTGTCCGCTCCGCCGAGAACGATTTTGCGCAGGAAAATGATCTGCTCATTCCATTCGCGCACGGCGACGTTGAAGTTTGCGACGCCGCTGCGTTCGGAGGCGAGCTTCGTCAGCTCGTGATAATGCGTGGCAAAAAGTGTGCGCGCTTTAATCTTGTCGTGCAGGAATTCCGCTACGCTCCAAGCGATCGAGAGGCCGTCGAAGGTGGAGGTGCCGCGGCCGATTTCGTCGAGAATGACGAGGCTGCGCGCGGTGGCGTTGTTCACGATGTTGGCCGTCTCGTTCATCTCCACCATGAAAGTGGACTGGCCGCGGGAGAGATCGTCATTTGCGCCGACCCGGGTGAAAATGCGATCGACCAACCCGATCTCCGCGCTCGCCGCGGGTACGAAACTGCCGATCTGTGCCATCAAGACGATCAGCGCCACCTGGCGGATGTAGGTTGATTTGCCGGCCATGTTCGGTCCGGTGATAATGGCAAGGCGCAGTTTTTCGCCGTCGAGATCGGTGTCGTTAGGCACGAATTTTTCTTCCGCGAGATTTTGATCGAGCACTGGGTGACGCGCATCCTTCAAACACAGGCGCAATGAGTCGTCGAGCTCCGGCCGGCAATAGTGGAAAAGCCGGGCGGTTTCGGCGAGCGAACAGATGACGTCAAGGGTCGCGAGCGCGCTGGCGGTCTGCTGGATGGGCGCCAGTTCGCCCAGCGTTTCATCACGCAGCGTCTGGAAAAGTTGATATTCGAGGTGCCGTGCGCGTTCATCCGCGCCGAGAATTTTCGCCTCCACCTCTTTCAGCTCGGGCGTGATAAAACGCTCGCCGCCGACGGTAGTCTGCTTGCGCGTGTAATGCGTCGGCACGCTGGCGAGATTCGACTTCGTGATCTCGATGAAGTAGCCGAAGACGGAGTTGAAGCGGACCTTGAGTGACTTGATTCCCGTGCGGGCGATCTCCCTTTCTTGTAATTCGGTGATCCAATTCTTTCCGTCGCGCGATGCCTGGCGCAGTTCGTCGAGCTGCGGATCAAAGCCGTCGCGAAAGATGCCGCCTTCCTTAAGAGCGAGCGGGGGATCATCGAGGAGCGCATTATCCAGCTTGGCGGCCAGCTCCGGCATCTCGTGCAGATCGTTGTGCAGACGTTGAGCGAGCAGTTCGGTCGAAGCAGGGTCGTTAGGGCGGTTGGCACCAAATGCCAGCCGGTCCAGAAGTTTTTGCAACTCCCGCCTGAGGCCGGGAATCTGCTGAAGTGATGTCTTCAGCGCGACGAGATCACGCGCGTTCCCCGAGGCCTGGCTGAGCCGACCGGAAGCGCGTTCCAAGTCGCGAATTCCCTTCAGAGCATCGCGTAGCGACACGAGCAGATCGGGCTCCTGGAGAAGGTCGGCGATGAATTGTTGCCGGCAGTGCAATTCATTTAGATCGCGGATTGGTTGCAAGATCCATTGGCGCAAACGCCGTCCGCCCATTGGTGTGACAGTGCGATCGAGCACGGCGAGCAGGCTGGTATCGCGGGCGCCACGCGAGCTGACCAGTTCGAGGTTGGCCTGGGTCGCGGCATCAAGCAGAACGTGATCGGCGGGCGTATCGCAACGGAGCGAAGCGAGGTGATCGATATTTCTCCGCAGTTGGTGCTTGAGATAATGAACAATTGCGCCCGCCGCGGCAATGGCCTGCGGAAGGTCGGAGCAGCCAAAGCCGTCGAGGGATTTCACCCTGAAATGCTCGCAGAGGGTGAAGCGGGCATTTTCCGGCAGGAACGCATAATGGTCGTAGGGCAACGCGCGCTCGAATTCGCCGAAATCATTTCCCTGGAGGTCGCTGATCAGCAACTCGGACGGTGCGACTCGCGCCAGTTCATCGAGCAGACCGCGAGAATCGACCACTTGCATGAGGCGAAATTCGCCCGTGCTGAGATCGGCATAGGCGAAACCGAAAATGCCGTCATCGACGAAGACCGCACCAAGATAATTCGCACGCTTCGATTCCAGGAGGTCAAGATCACTCACCGTCCCGGCGCTGATGATTTGCGTGATGTCGCGCGTGACCAGTTTTCCCTGCTGCGGTTCGCTCGTCTGGTCGCAAATCGCGACGCGCCGTCCCGCGGTGATGAGCTTAGCTATGTAGCCTTGCGCCGCATGATAGGGCATTCCGCACATCGGAACGTCATTGCGCCTGGTCAGCGCGAGATTGAGCAGACCGGAGGCTTCTTTTGCGTCTTCAAAAAAAAGTTCGTAAAAATCGCCGAGCCGAAAAAGCAAAAGAGTATCCGCCGGCACGCTCGCACGGAGGCGCCGGTATTGTTGCATCATCGGGGTGAGCGTTTCGGCCACTGAGCGAAACATCAAATTGGTGGGCGCGAATTGCCAGTTTATTTGGCCGAGGTCTGCTCCTGATGGTTTTTTTCTGCATGATCCGAGTTCAGGACTTGAAGAATTTTTTTGGGCCCAAGAAGGCTGTGAACGGCGTCTCGTTCACAGTGGAGAAGGGCGAAGTGCTGGGATTCCTCGGGCCTAACGGTGCCGGCAAGTCAACCACGATGCGGATGATCAGCGGGTTCATCCCGCCGACCGAGGGCGAAGTCTCGGTTGGCGGCTTCGACGTCGTGGAAGAGGCCGCTCCGGGTCAAACAACTGATCGGTTACCTGCCGGAAAGCGTCCGGCTGCCAGATGACGGTGCAAAGTTTTCTTCGCTTTGTTGCGGAGCTGCGCGGACTGAGAGGCGATGCGAAGAAGGCCGCGGTGGCGCGGCCATCGAGATGTGTTTTCTCGATTCGGTCGCGTATCAGATGGTCGAGACTCTTTCAAAAGGATATCGGCATCGGACGTGTTTCGCGCAATCGATCATTCACGATACCGAGGTCCTGATTCTCGACGAGCCGACCGAGGGGCTTGATCCCAATCAGAAACACGACGTGCGAACGTTGATCCGCCAGATGGGGGAACGAAAGGCGATCATTTTTTCGACACACATTCTGGAGGAAGTCGAGGCGGTTTGTTCGCGAGCCATCATCATCGATCGCGGGCAGGTCGTGGCCAACGGAACACCGGCGGAGCTCAAGCTTCGCTCGCAATATGCGGGCGCCGTCCGGGCGCAATTCGCAAACGGCTACGCAACCATCGCGCAAAAACTGTCTCAGCTCGCGATGGCGGAGCGGGGCATGACGCTGGATGAATCGCCGCTTAGCCTGCGCGTTTACCCGCAGGACCGCAAGGCGGTGCACGATCTGGCGCGTGCGATCGGCGAGTTGGCGGCCCGCGACCATTGGCCCTTGGAAGAACTGCTCACGGAGGAAGGCCGGCTCGACGAGGTCTTTCGCAGTATCACCCTACCCGACACGAAGCGAACGCCATGACGGAGGCGACCCTTACCGCAACGCGAACAGCGGACGCAGAGGAATCCGTGCCGAGATCGGCCGGCGCGCTAGCGCATATTGTGACGATCGCAAAGCGCGAACGCGTCAGTTATTTCGAGTCGCCCATCGCCTACGTTTTTATCGTCATCTTTCTCCTCCTCGTGGGGTTCTTCACCATCATGGTTTCGGGCTTTTTCGAGCGCGGGGAAGCGAACCTGGAACCCTTTTCCGCCTGGCATTTGTGGCTTTATCTCTTCCTCGTTCCGGCAATCGGGATGCGCATGTGGTCGGAGGAACGTCGCTCCGGTGCGATGGCATTGCTGCTCACAATGCCGATCACGCCGTGGCAGGCGATCGTGGGAAAATTTATCGCAGCCTGGCTGGTGCTCGCCCTCGCCCGCACGTTTCCAATTGTGATCACGGTTAATTATCTTGGGCATCCCGACAATGGCGTGATCGTCGCAGGCTACATTGGGAGTCTTCTGCTCGCGGGTGCCTATTTGTCGATCTCGGCGATGACCTCGGCCCTGACGCGCAATCAGGTGGTGAGCTTTTATCCTTTCCGTAATGATCTGCCTCTTTCTCGTCCTCGTCGGGTATTCACCGGTGACGAATCTGCTCGTGCGATGGGCCAATCCCTGGGTGGTGCAGGCGGTCTCGGCCTTCGGCGTGGTGACGCATTTCGAGGGTATTCGCAAGGGCGTGATCGATTCGCGCGACATCCTTTTCTTCCTCTCGGTCATCGGGTTCTCGTTTTTTACCACGAGCGGTCGGATCCAAAAGCGGATTCTGGGATCCGAACAAATCAAAAGCCCGGCATCTTGTTTCCAAGATGCCGGGCGTAATTTCTGGCAACGTCCTACTCTCGCACAACCTATAGATGCACTACCATCGGGGCTGCAGCGTTTCACTTCCGTGTTCGGAATGGGAACGGGTGGGGCCACTGCGCTACGGTCACCAGAAAGCTGCCCCGATAGCCTCGGAGCAGATTTCTGGCGCGTGATTTCGATAACGTGTGACTGGCCAAATGGCCGATTCACGATCTTTTGATTCACGTTTCAAAGAACACTGATTCTCTGGAATCTACATACAGGAAGTTTTCCAACAGATTAGGCTTCGTTTTGTTTAAAGTCATTCCCCTCTATTTGCCACCGTGTCGGGTTTTAAACCGACGCGGCGGGTTAATAGAAAAGT
Organism: uncultured Verrucomicrobiae bacterium; assembly: GCA_963776615.1. Taxonomy (GTDB): domain Bacteria; phylum Verrucomicrobiota; class Verrucomicrobiia; order Chthoniobacterales; family UBA10450; genus Palsa-1392. The sequence goes on along the minus strand of CAVZNJ010000018.1, from coordinate 65,217 downwards.
AAATGACCAAGCCGAACGAGTTATTAGTATCACTTAGCTCAATACATTACTGCACTTACACCAGTGACCTATCAACGTGGTGGTCTACCACGACTCTTCAGGGAGAACTCATCTTGGGATAGGCTTGGCGCTTAGATGCTTTCAGCGCTTATCCTTTCCGAACATAGCTACCCAGCACTGCCGTTGACACGACAACTGGAACACCAGCGGTTCGTCAGACCCGGTCCTCTCGTACTAAGGTCTGAACCCCTCAATTCTCCTGCGCCCACAGTGGATAAGGACCGAACTGTCTCGCGACGTTCTGAACCCAGCTCGCGTACCACTTTAACCGGCGAACAGCCGGACCCTTGGGACCTTCTCCAGCCCCAGGATGTGATGAGCCGACATCGAGGTGCCAAACCCTGCCGTCGATATGAGCTCTTGGGCAGGATCAGCCTGTTATCCCTAGCGTACCTTTTGTCCGTTGAGCGATGGCAATTCCACATTCAACCACCGGATCACTTGGACCTACTTTCGTACCTGCTCGACGTGTGTGTCTCACAGTTAAGCTGGCTTCTATCCATATACTCGACACCTGATTGCCAACCAGGTTGAGCCAACCTTCGTACTCCTCCGTTACTCTTTGGGAGGATACCGCCCCAGTAAAACTAGCCGGCTGCCAGTGTTCCTTTCCCGGTTGCACGGGCAAAGGTTAGTTGTTCCAATTCCGAAGGGTGGTGTTTCATTGGCGGCTCATCGCACCCCAAAAGGTACGAATCAAAGCCTTCCACTTACGCTAAGCATCAAAATCGAAACAACAGTAACAGCGTGTAGTAAAGGTGCATAGGGTCTTTCCGTCCTACTGCGGGTAGGCGGCATCTTCACCGCCACTACAACTTCGCTGAGCTCCTCGTTGAGACAGCGGTCAACTCGTTACACGATTCGTGCAGGTCGGAACTTACCCGACAAGGAATTTCGCTACCTTAGGACCGTTATAGTTACGGCCGACATTCACGGGGACTTGGGCTCGCAGCCTCGAGCTTGCGCTCTAACCGCTTACCGTAATCTTTCCGCATTGGTCACGTGTCACACCCTATACGTCGTCTTAACGACTTGGCAGAGTGCTGTGTTTTTGTTAAACAGTCGGTTGACCCATTTCACTGCGACCCCCATTGCTGGAGGTACCCCTTCTTCCGAAGTTACGGGGCTAGATTGCCGAGTTCCTTAACGAGGTTTCACTCACGCGCCTGGGTATACTCTACCCACCCACCTGTGTCGGATTACGGTACGGGCAACCGTGGAAACATTTAATTGCTTTTCTTGATACAAGTTTTAACGGATCCGCCTTGGCCAGAGGCCTCAGCGTCCCCTTGCGGGACCGTCACTTTCAATCGACGGACCGTCTCTACTCATATGTCACAACTAAACTTAACCACAGCCGGTGCAGGAATATTGAACCTGCTTTCCATCGTCTACGCCCTTCGGCCTCGACTTAGGTCCCGACTAACCCTGGGAGGACGAACCTTCCCCAGGAAACCTTGGGTTTACGGCGGCCAGGAATTTAACCTGGCTTGTCGCTACTCATGTCTGCATTCTCACTTGTAGAAACTCCACAGTCGCTTTCGCTCCTGCTTCGATGTCGCTACAACGCTCCCCTACCAATCCGTCCTGGCGAACCAGAACGTCTTCCAGAGCTTCGGTATACCGCTTATCGCCAATCATTATCGGCGCGAGATCGCTCGATGAGTCAGCTATTACGCACTGTTTAAATGATGGCTGCCTCTAAGCCAACATCCTCACTGTCTAAGCAACCTCACATCCTTTCCACTGAACGGTATTTTGGCACCTTAGCTGCTGGTCTGGCATGTTTGCCTCTCGCGCGTGAAGCTTATCCCTCACGCACTGACTCCCGTGTTACACCCTGCGGCATTCGGAGTTTGATTGAATTCGATACCCTGGTATGGGCTCTAGTTCATCCAGTGCTCTACCTCCGCAGGTCAGCACACGAGGCTAGCCCTCAAGCTATTTCGGGGAGAACCAGCTATCACCGGGTTTGATTAGTCTTTCGCTCCTACCCACAAGTCATCCCAGAAGTTTTCAACCTTCACGGGTTCGGTCCTTCAATTGCGGTTAAGCAATCTTCAACCTGCTCATGGGTAGATCACCTCGGCTTCGGGTCTACTACCAGCGACTATGAACGCCCATTTCGGACTCGCTTTCGCTTCGCCTCCGGCGCAGAACGCCTTAGGCTCGCCACTGATAGTAACTCGCAGACTCATTAAGCAAAAGGCACGCCATCACCCTTGCGGGCTTTGACACCTTGTAAGCACATAATTTCAGGTACTATTTCACTCCGCTCACAGCGGTTCTTTTCACCTTTCCCTCGCGGTACTCGTTCACTATCGGTCGCCAATTAGTATTTAGACTTACGCCGTGGTCGGCGTGGATTCATACGAAGTTTCACGTGCATCGTATTACTCAGGAAATCCCTAGGCGTGCGCGGATTTTCGATTACGGGCCTGTCACCCTCTTTGGAGCGATTTTCCATTCGCTTCGTCTAATCGTTGCACTACCACATCGGGCTCCTACAACCCCACCAGCAAGCTGGTGGTTTGGTCTCTTCCGCTTTCGCTCGCCACTACTGACGGAATCGCTTTCGCTTTATTTTCCTCCGGTTACTGAGATGTTTCACTTCACCGGGTGTCGCGATGTTCCTGCTATGTATTCACAGGAACTCGAGCAGGTATTATCCCACTCAGGTTATCCCATTCGGAAATCCCCGGGTCAAAGCGTGTTTACCGCTCTCCGGGGCTTATCGCAGTTAGCCACGTCCTTCATCGCCTATTGGCACCAAGGCATCCATTATGCGCTCTTTGTAGCTTGATCAATCTGTTCCGGTCCCGCGACTGCAGGACCAGAGATCTTTGATAACTGAAACTCTCCGCCCCGATCCGTGGACCGGAGCTATTTAAGATTCAGACTCAGCTCTAAAAAGTTGTATTTACTACCCTGTATGTAGATTTCAAAGAACCAGCGGTCCTGCGCAGCTTCCGGGCGACAAAAAACTCAACTCTGGCGCCGACGATAATTCACGTTGCCGTTCATCATGCCGGGACAAAATTGAGTTCAATTTGCAGTCCCAAAAATTGCGAGAACCAGGCTTCGTCGGTCTCCCGACTGGTGAAGCTCCGCTTCCGGCGGAATCATGAAAATAAGCGACACCCGCCAGTCGTCAACTGTGAAAGGCGTTTTTTCGGAAAAATTTTGTGTCGACTCCATTTGCGGTCCCGGACAATGAAATCGCGGTATCGGGCGCCAACACCCGCGGACCTTTCGGCGCAGTCGAATTTCCGATAGGCGTCCGCCTCTACTTCGTCTAGTTTGGGCCGGATGAATCGCCTCCACGACCGCCGGCCGGATCAGTTGCGGCCGGTAAATTTCGAGCCTGGCATCGCGCCGCATGCGAACGGATCGGTGCTCGTCTCCATGGGCAGCACGCGGGTCCTTTGTGGAGTGACGATCGAGGAAACCGTGCCGCGTTGGATGAAAGAGCAGCGCGTGGCAGGTGGCTGGCTGACAGCGGAGTATGCGATGCTACCGTATTCAACACTGACACGAAAGCCGCGCGACATTTCCAAAGGCCGGCTCGACGGACGGAGCAGCGAGATCCAGCGATTGATTGGCCGTTCGATGCGCGCGGTGGTCGACCTGGAGAAACTGGGGCCGCGCACCATTTGGGTGGATTGCGACGTGCTGCAGGCCGACGGCGGGACGCGCACAGCGGCGATCACCGGCGCGAGTGTCGCTCTTTCGCTCGCCTGCCAACGACTGGTGGAAGAGGAAAAACTCGCAGAATCTCCGATCAAGAAGCTCGTCGCGGCGGTTAGTGTAGGTGTGATCGACGAGGTTGCGTTGCTCGATCTGGATTACGAGGAAGACAAAGCAGCGACCGTCGATTTGAATCTCGTCGCGACGGAAGACGGCGCCCTGGTCGAGGTGCAGGGCGCGGGCGAGGAGGCGACATTTTCACATGCGCAACTCCTGGAAATGCTTTCGTTAGGCGAAGGGGGAGTCGCGGACCTGATCGCCATCCAGCGGACGACCCTTGCAACCTCCTCCGGCACAACCGGGTAAAATGATGTTTGCCGCGCTCCACGCAATTCGCTAGAGCGAGGGCTTCGCGATGAAACGGGCGTTGATTACCGGCATTACCGGGCAGGACGGCAGCTACCTGGCTGATCTCCTGCTGGCGAAGGACTACGAAGTCCACGGCATCATTCGCCGCGCCAGCACCTTCAACACAGCCCGCATCGATCATCTTTACGCCGACCCGCACATCAACGGCGTGCGCCTTTTTCTGCACTACGGCGACCTGGCCGATTCGGTGAATCTCGTGAAGCTGCTTTACGATCTCAAACCGGACGAGATTTATCACCTTGCGGCGCAAAGCCACGTCCGTGTGAGCTTCGACATTCCCGAATACACCGCGGACGTCACCGGCGTCGGCACGATTCGCATCCTGGAGGCGATTCGGGAGACGGGCATCCGCTCACGCTTTTACCAGGCGTCGAGCAGTGAAATGTTCGGCAAAGTGCAGGCGGTGCCGCAGACGGAGACGACACCATTCTGGCCGCGCAGTCCGTATGGTGTGGCGAAAGTCTTCGCCTATTGGGCGACGGTGAATTATCGCGAAAGCTACGGCCTTTGCGCGAGCAACGGCATCCTCTTCAATCACGAGAGCCCGCGCCGCGGCGAAACCTTCGTCACGCGCAAAATCACCCGCGCCGTCGCGGCGATTAAGCACGGGCTGCAGAACGAGCTTTTCCTCGGCAACCTCGAGGCGAAACGCGATTGGGGTTACGCGCCGGAATACGTCGAGGGCATGTGGCGCATCCTGCAGCATGACGAAGGCGACGACTTCGTGCTCGCGACGAACGAAACGCACACCATCCGCGAATTCCTCGAGATCGCTTTCGGGCGGGTCGATCTCGACTGGAAGGAATACGTGAAGCACGACGAGCGCTACGAGCGCCCGGCGGAAGTGGACCTCCTGATCGGCGATCCGGCGCAAGGCGAAAAGGATTCTCGATTGGGAACCGAAAGTGCGCTTCCGCGAACTGGTCGAGATCATGGTCGATGCCGACATGGAATTGCTGTCGCAAACCGACCGTGCAGCAGCAGCCTCGGCCAGCTGCCATGATTTTCGTTAGGCGATTAGGCCCTAGCGGATCTGCGGTCGGGGCAAAATCGCTGCGTCGAGACGAAACGGTCTTCGACCGGCGTTATCCCCGGCACGAGCGCATCGAGCGGCGCGTTTTCGATTTTACCTGCGCCCCCGTGCCGACAACGTTGAAAAGCTCGATCACGTCGCGCGAGCGCATCCGGACGCAACCGTAGCTGACCGGCAGTCCGATGTTTCGCTCCTCGGGCGTGCCGTGAATGTAGATGTAGCGGGAATAGGCGCGCGCATTCTGCGGTTCTTCGCCGCGGAGCCAGAGGATGCGGGTCACGATCAGTCGCGACCCGGCGCATCGGGCGGCACGATTTCGCCTGTCGGCGCGTCGATCCTTGAAAACCGCGCCGCTCGGCGCGCCGTCGCCAATTTTCTTCGCAATCTCGAGCCGGCCGAGCGGCGTCCCGCTGGCTTCCCGGCAAATCACCCAGTCCGAACTTCGAGGTCGAAACCGGGTAGGTGGCGACCGGAGCGCCATCCTCGAGCAACGCCATCCGTTGCTCCGGAATGCTGATGATGACCTGATGCCGCAGATCCCGCGAAGCACAGGCGGCACCTAATAAAATGAGGGCGATGGCACCGAGAAATCGGGCGACAGGACTCCAGCGAACCCTCATGCTCCCAGGCGAAAAAATTCCTCCGCGGTTTGGGTCGTCGCGCGCGCCACTTCCTCCAGGCTCACGCCACGGGCGGCGGCGATGCTCTCCGCGACCAACCGGGTGTGGGCGGGCTCGCAGCGTTTTCCGCGAAACGGCACCGGCGCGAGATAGGGGCAATCGGTCTCGACCATGAATTCACCCAACGCCAGGGAGCCAGCGACCTCGCGAACGCTCGCACCGTTCTTGAACGTGACGATGCCGGTAAAGGAAACGAGATGGCCGAGCGCGACGACTTCCTCCGCCTCTTCTTTCGTCCCGCCGAAGCAGTGGAAAACGCCGCTCACGGTGCGGCCGTATTGGCGCATCACCTCGAGCGTGTCGTCCCAGGCGTCGCGCTGATGAATGACGACGTTCAATCTCACTTCCACCGCCAGATCGAGCTGTTGCTGAAACAGACTCGCCTGCTTGCTCTTGAGCGCGCCATCGTGAATCCCGCCTTCGATCTCGTCGTCCGTTTCGGCCTGCAACGCGTCGATCACCTGCGTCTTATTTTCCCGCGCCACCGTTGCACTCGGCAGATGATGATAGTCCAGCCCGGTCTCGCCAATCGCCGCGACGCGCGGACTCTTCGCCAACTCGCGCAAGGGCGTGATCACATCCTCACCCGCTTCCTCGGCGTAGTTGGGATGAACCCCGATGACGGCGAAGACGTTCGGAGTATTTCTCCGCCAGTTCGACCGCGCGCCGGCTGCTTTCGATCGAAGTGCCGATCGTGATGATACGGGTGACGCCGGCTTCGGTCGCGCGCGCGAGGACGGCGTCAAAATCGGTTGCAAAATCCGGGTAATCGAGATGCGCGTGAGTATCGATCAGCATCACAGAAGGTAGCGCAAGCTTTCGGCCTGCGAGTTATTTTCTGGGCTACGCTGCAAGCTCGCTCTACCATTCGATGACCGAACTCGCCCACGTCAAGCCGCCGCCGAAGACGACCATGAGGACGTAATCGCCGGGTTTGATGCGGCCGCTCCGATTCGCTTCGTCGAGGGCAATCGCGACCGCGGCCGCGGAGGTGTTGCCGTAGCGATCGAGATTCACAAACACTTTTTCGATCGGAATCTTAAGACGATCGGCGATCGCTTCGATGATGCGCACATTGGCCTGATGTGGAATGACGCAGGCGATGTCGTCGATCGTTAGGCCGGCCTTCTCCAGCGCCTTTTTGGCGGCGTCGAGCATCGCGATGACGGCCTGTTTGTAGACTTCCTTGCCCGTCATCTTGATCGTCTGCAGGTGATCGTCCGCATTCTCGCGCGTGATGGGAAGGCGCGAACCGCCCCCGGGCATCTAGAGAATATCGGCGAAATTCCCGTCGCTGGCGATATGCGTGCTGATGACGCCGTGGCTGCCGCCGTCGCGATGGCGCAGGATGGCCGCGCCGGCGCCGTCGCCGAAGAGCACGCAGGTGTTGCGATCCGTCCAATCGGTGATCGAGCTCAGCTTCTCGGCGCCGATGACGAGGACGGTATCGTAGGTGTGGGAGGTGATGAATTGCTGCGCGATCTCGACCGCGAAAAGAAAGCCGGAGCACGCCGCCGAGATGTCGAGGCAGGCGGCCCGTTTGGCGCCGATCTTGGTTTGGACGAAACAGGCGGTGGCGGGAAAAACCATGTCGGGCGTGGCCGTGGCGACGAGGATGAGATCGATCTCCTCGGCGGTGATGCCGGCCTTTTCCATCGCGGCGAGGGCGGCCTTGGCGGCCAGGTCGCTGGTATGTTCGTCGTTCGCGGCGATCCGGCGTTCCTTGATGCCGGTCCGAGCTGGTGATCCATTCGTCGTCGGTCTCGACCATCTTCGCGAGGTCGTCGTTCGTCAGGACTCTTTCCGGCAGATAACTGCCGGTGCCGATGATGGAAACGGTGCGCTTTGGCTTAGCGGATCGCGGGCTCGGCTGGGCGTTCGTTTCATGGTAGCGGCGCACTTCCTCGACGATATGTGGATTGACCTGCTGTTCAATCGACTCGCCCGCCACGCGCAAGGCATTCTTGATCGCGAGCGGAGTGCTGGCGCCGTGGGCGATGATGCAGATGCCATTGACGCCGAGGAGCGGCATGCCGCCGTATTCTTCGTAATTCACTTTCTTCTTGATCGCATGAAAGGCTTTCTGCGCCAGGTAGGCGCCGGCCATCCGCACCTTGCTTTTCATCAGTTCGTGCTTGAGCCACTTGAAGATCGCGTCGCCGACCGATTCGCACGTTTTGAGAATGACGTTGCCGACAAAGCCGTCGCAGACCACCACCTCGACCGGATGAGCAAACAGATCGTGCCCTTCGATGTTGCCGCGGAAATTCAGGGCGCTGCGTTTCAGCATTTTGAAGACCTCCTTGGTGAGATCGGTACCTTTAATGTCCTCACCGCCGATCGACATCAGGCCGATCGAGGGATTCTTGTAGCCGAGGACGTGACGCGAATAGACCGAGCCCATGATCCCGTATTGCAACAAGTGCTCGGGTCGGGCGTCACTGTTCGCGCCAGCGTCGATCAGGACAAATATGTTCGTCTCGGAAGGAAAGAGCGCGGCGATCCCCGGCCGATCGATTCCCGGCAGCGTGCGCAACTTGATCGTGGTCGCCGCGACCGCCGCACCTGTGTGTCCGGCGCTGACGATGGCCGCGGCTTCTCCTTTTTTCACCAAATCGACCGCCCGGCTGACCGAGGAGTCTTTCTTCCGTCTGACGGATTCAACTGCGCCGTCGGTCATGGCAACGACCTGGGTCGAATGAACAATTTCGATCCGGCGATCGTTGCAGTTCTTCTTCTTCAGTTCGGCCTCGATCTGGCCCGCGTCGCCGACGAGGAAGAGTTTGTCGATCTGCCGATATTCGCGCAGGCCAGGACGGCGCCGCCGACGAGGTTTGGCGGCCCGAAATCGCCACCCATGGCGTCCAGAGCGATTTTCATCGAGGCGCCAATCTGCGATTTTCAGCCGGCGAATGCAAAACGAAAAATCCTTGAATGTGGGAGGGGCCTTGGTGCCGCGAAGGGAAGGCAGGGCCGGATCCATTCGGGAAGCGAAGATCGGGGCGCAAAGGCCCCTCCCACGTTGGGCAGATTAGCCCCCTTCCACCGTCAGGATCTGCCGGCCCTTATAGTATCCGCAGGAAGGGCAGGCTGTGTGCGAAGGCACCGTGCTGCCGCACTGCGGACATTTATTGAGCTGCGGCGCCTGCCAGCGATGCGAAGCCTTGCGCGTGCGCAGCCGCATCTTTGAGGTTTTGCGTTTTGGGACTCCCATAAGAGCGGTCTAGGTAAGCAGTAAATCGGCAAAAAACAACTGGCAGAATGGGCGATTCGTGAATCGATAAAACGATTTAGCGGACCTCGATTCTCGTTTCACGAATCTCGGACCTTTAGCTTGTCCAGCGCGCTCCAGTCCGGCGGGCGCGCTTCGAGTGCGCGGCCTTCCTCCTCGCCGGCCAGCGTCACTGGCACCGGACAAACGCGGCCGCCTTCGCGGTCGCAATGCGGGTACGCGGGAAGATTTAGCAGGATGTCCTCCCGCATGAAGGGCGTGAGATCGATCTCTTCCGGCCCGGTCAAATCAGTATGAACGCTGAAATCCTGCACTTTGATGTCGAAGGAAAACGGCTCCAGGCAACGCACGCAACGCAACTCAACGGGCTGCGTCAGTTGGCCGTTTGCCCAGAGCGCTCCTTCCGAAATCCCGACATCGAGCGCGTAGCGCAGCGGACCCGCGCAACGCACCTCGCCGGGATCGATCTGCGGAATGGGACATTCCTCTTCACCTTCCAGGTGGAGGCCCTGTGCCGGGATCTGGCGCAAATGAATCTTCACGCGCGAAACCCTTCGGAGTTCATCGGCCCAGTTTCCTCGCAAAACTTTCCACCACGCACGGTGGAACGAATTTTCCTACGTTGCCGCCCAGTCGTGCGATCTCCTTCACGATCCGCGAACTCAGATAGCTGTACTCTTCCTTCGGCATAAGAAAGATCGTTTCCACGGTCGCTTCCAATTTACGATTCATCAGCGCCATCTGGAATTCGAACTCGAAATCGGAGACCGCACGCAGGCCACGCACAACCGCATGGGCGCCCTGCTGCACGGCGAACTCGACCAGCAAACCGTCGAGCGGCGCAATCCTTACCCCGTCGAACGGTGCCGTTACCTTGTGAAGAAAATCGAGCCGCTCTTCGAGCGTGAAAAAGGGCTGCTTCTGGTCATTGTAGGCCACGGCGACGATTACTTCGTCAAAAAGACTCCGCGCCCGTGCGATGACATCCACATGACCATTCGTGACCGGATCGAAGCTGCCGGGATAAATCGCGCGTCGCATGCGGCGGAAATTCGCAGATGGAAAGGGGAGTTGCAAAGCTTGAAGCGCTGAGGATTTTCAGCACCACGTTTTGCAGTTCCTCGATTTGTTGCTTCGCCCCTTTCCCGTTGCCCTCTGCCCGCCGTGTTCCAAAGTAATCGCCACGACATGAGCGAACCTCCCTTTCGAATCATCGCGGTGGCCTCGACCTTTTCCCCGCGTTTTTACAAGGTCCTGGCCGAGGCCAACCGCATCCGCGATCGTTTTGAAGCCGAGCTGCGAATCCTCTACGTCGGGGAAAAGAGCGAGGAGACGACGGCAAAGTTTGCCGAGGCAATCGGGCGATTGAAGCTGCCACCGGATTCGGTGGTGCACTATGAACAAGGTGACCCGGCGAGTGCGATTCTCTCCGCCGCTGGCAAACTTAAAGCCGAACTCCTGGTTGCGGGCGCCTTGGAAAAGGAAGCGGTTCATCGCCAGTTCCTCGGTAACGTGGCCCGGCGCCTGGTGCGCGAAGCAACCTGTTCGGTGATGCTCTTCACCAAGCCGGAGGTCGAGCCGAAGCCGCTCCGTCACATTGTTTTCATGGCGGAATATTCGGACACTGCACAGCGTGCGCTGCGCCGCGCTTTGCACCTGGCCGAAAAGGAAAATTGCGAACGCCTCTACGTCATCCGCAGCTACACCAGCTTCGATAAAGCGCGCGCTGCGCGGCGCAGTCGGAGCGGCAAGGGAACGGCCCGTACTTTGGAGGAAGAAGAAATCGCGCTCCAGGAATTCGTTCTCGCGGCAGGGGAGACGAAGGTCCCGATTGAGGCGCGTTGCATCCGCGGTAGTACCGGCTTCGGCGCCTCCAACTTCGTCCAGGCGATCGAGGCGGATCTGCTCGTCGTTCCCATGGAGACGAAGCCTGAACCCAATCTCTCAACTCAGATCTCGTGGGTGACCGACGTGATTCCCTGCAATCTCTGGGTCGTGAGGTAAACGAAGAAGTGAGCAAGCCGGGCGCGTTCCCCGGAAATGGCGCGACCGCCTTTGTCTAACAAAAATAATTTCGCTGCTTCTCCGAGATCGGCCGCCCGAGGCGCTCGAGCACAAGCAGCATGTCTTCCCAAACCTTGCGCTTCTCCGTGTTGCTCTGGTTTCGCAGGAGGTAGGAAGGATGAAACGTGATCATGAGCGGCGTTTCGCCGTAGGAATGCCAGCGCCCGCGCATTTTCCCCATTGGCTCGCGCCGGCCTAACAAGCCCTCGACCGCCGTCGCACCGAGCGCGACCAGCACTTTCGGTCCGATAATTTCGATCTGCTCCGTCAGATAGGGGAGGCAGGTCGCCATTTCCTTTGGGGTGGGTGGGCGATTGCCAGGCGCGCCCGGCGGCATGTTGGGCCGGCATTTCAAAACGTTCGCGATATAAACTTCATCTCGGGTGAACCCCATCGCCCCGATGATCTTGGTTAGCAGTTGCCCGGCGCGACCGACGAACGGTTCGCCTTGCCGATCTTCGTCCGCGCCCGGCGCTTCGCCGATGAACATCAGCTCGGCCTCGGGATTGCCGACGCCGAAAACGGTCTGGGTGCGGGAGGAAGCGAGATGCGGGCAAAGCGCGCATACCGCTACCCGCTCGCGTAACGGAGCGAGCTGCTCAGCTTTGTTTGCCCTAACGAATGGCGGAACTTCCCGGAGTCGGGCGAGTGCCGCGCGGCTCGCCCGGGGCGGATGATCGTTCTCGCGCCGGATGCGATCAAGACCGCCGAGCGCGAGATCGATTGCTTCGTCAAAATCGTCCATATCTCGTGTTAGTCTGCCGCAGCAAGGTAGCGCAAGCTTCCAGCTTGCGGATTGCTTGCGAGCAAGCTGAGAGCTTGCGCTACGTTCCCGGGCATGAGCGAGCAGCTGGGCGATTACGATTTTGCGCTTCCCGATAAACTTATCGCGCAGCGACCGCCGCCGCACCGCGAAAACGCGCGCATGATGGTGCTCGACCGGACGCGCCAGACGGTTGCGCATCGACAGTTTGCCGAACTGCCCGAATTCGTTCGACCAGGCGATTTGCTCGTGCTCAACGACACGCGCGTTCTTCCGGCGCGACATTTCTCCGATGACGGCACGATTGAATTTCTATTCCTCGATCAAATCGATGCGCAAACATGGCTGTGCCTCGTCAAACCCGGCCGCAAAATGCGCTTGGGGGCCTCGGTTTTGCTCAACGGTGTGACCGGACGCGTAACCAAAATCTGCGAGGAGGGCGAACGACTCGTCCAGTTTGAGCGCGCGATCGATCCTTATCGTCGAGGCCAAATCCCCCTTCCGCCTTATCTGCATCGCGCGGCGGATGCGGAAGACGCCCGGCGTTACCAAACGGTCTTTGCAAGGGAGCCGGGCGCGGTGGCGGCGCCGACCGCTGGTTTGCACTTTACTCCAGAGATCCTGTCTCGGTTACCGCACACTTTTGTTACCTTGCACATCGGTACCGGAACATTTCGGCCGGTGCAGGGCGATTCCATCGCGAAGCATCGGATGCATTCCGAGCCTTTCGCGGTCACACCCGAGGCGGCGGGGGCGATCAATCGCGCGGAGCGGATCCTTGCCGTTGGCACGACGGCCGTCCGCGTTCTCGAGGCTGCCGTCAGGCGCGAGGGCCGACTGGTGGCACAATCAGGCACGACCGACATCTTCATTCGTCCACCTTATGAATTCCAGGCGGTCGATCGGCTGTTGACGAATTTTCACCTCCCGCGCTCAACGCTGCTCATGCTGGTCGCGGCTTTTGCCGGGCGTGAGTTCATTCTGCGCGCTTACGCGGAGGCGGTGCGCGAACACTATCGCTTCTACAGCTATGGCGATTGCATGCTTGTTCTGTAGTCGTTTGCCTGTTCACTGCAGGATGGCAATAGCATCGATTAATCCGGCAACAGGAGAGACGCTGCGTGAGTTTGCCGCGCTGACGCAGGAGGAGATTGAGAGCAAGCTGGCAGCAGCAGAGAGCGCGTTTCGTTTCTACCGCGCCAGCTCCTTCGGGTCACGCGGGGCAATCCTGGTTGCCGCAGCCGATCTCCTCCAGCAGGAGGCGGACACGCTCGCACGCACCATCACTCTCGAGATGGGCAAACCGATCGGTGCAGCCCGGGATGAGGTGCGTAAGTGCGCCTCCGCCTGTCGTTATTATGCGGAGAATGGCGCGCGTTTTATCGAGGAGGAAATGATCCAGACAGCGGCCGCGTGCAGCTCTGTCCGCTGGCAACCGCTCGGCGCGGTGCTGGCGATCATGCCCTGGAATTTTCCGTTCTGGCAGGTCTTCCGTTTCGCGACGCCGGCCTTGATGGCCGGCAATGTCGGCCTGCTCAAGCACGCCGCGAACGTGCCGCAGTGTGCGCTCGCGATCGAGGACATCTGGCGCCGAGCGGGCGCGCCGCCCGGGACCTTTCAATCGTTGCTCGATCGAAGCGAAGCAGGTCGCAGCGATTGTTGAGGATCGCCGGGTACAGGCGGTGACGCTGACCGGGAGCGATCGTGCCGGAAGCGAAGTGGCGGCGACCGCGGGGCACGCGCTGAAGAAATGCGTGCTGGAGCTGGGCGGGAGCGATCCCTTTATCGTGATGCCGAGCGCCGATTTGGAGGTTGCCCTAACGACAGCGGTGAAAGCGCGCACCCAGAACAACGGTCAATCCTGCATCGCGGGCAAACGGTTCCTGATCGCGGATTCGATCTACGATGAGTTTGTCAGGCAATTTGTTGCGCGGATGAAGGCGTTGCAGGTGGGCGATCCGCTCGACGAGGCGACCGAAATCGGGCCGCTCGCGACACCGTCGATACGCGACGCGGTGCATGAGCAGGTGCAAAAGTCGGTCGCGGCCGGCGCGAAATTGCTCGCGGGAGGAGAGCCGGTCGAAGGGAAGGGGAACTTCTACCCGGCGACCGTATTGGCGGAGATTCCAAAGGAGGCGCCGGCTTACCAGGAGGAGGTGTTCGGACCAGTGGCGTTGCTCTTTCGAGTGGCGGATGCGACGGCGGCGGTCGAACTGGCGAACGAGAGCGAATTCGGCCTGGGCGCGAGCGTCTGGACGCACGACAAAGCGGAGCAGGAATTTTTCTCGAATGAGCTGGAGTGCGGGATGGTTTTCATCAACACGCTCGTGGCGTCGGATCCACGGCTGCCCTTTGGCGGAGTGAAACGATCGGGTTACGGGCGCGAACTGGGTTCGTTAGGCATGCGCGAATTCATGAATGCCAAGACGATCGTGCTCGGAAGTTAGGCGTCCGGCCTGACTCGGCCGCCAGTCTTCCAGCCTGGCGTTGCCCAAGTTCGACGGCAAGATGCCCGCCGGCCGAGTCAGGCTGGAAGACTAACTTCCGAACTGGTCTTCCTTGTTCTTGAAGAGCACGTTGAAGGTCGTAAGCGAGCCGTAGCAGCGGGTGATGTATTGCTGGAGCTCGACTTTCTCGGCGTCGGTCAATTTCTCGTGCGCGTTCACCTTTTGCTCCAGCACCCGCAGATTGTTGCGGATCATCACGATCTTGTGAAAGAAGGTCTCGAGCGACACCTCCTTCGCCTGAAGTGACGCATCGGCAGGTCGCAACGCGAATGTGCCGCGTTGCCAGCGTGTCGCCAAGCCTTCGACCAGTTCGTCCGATTTTTCGAGACCGAGCGCGTCGATCATCGCCTGCGCCGTCTCGCGGATGAGCGCCGAGAGCGGCATCTGCATTTCCGTCAGGCTGGCGGTTGGCTCGGCCGCGGTCAGGTCGCTCGCGGCCGGATCGACCGTGCGCGGCGCGTCATCAAAGGTGATGTCGGCGGTGTGCTCGGTGAGCGCTTTGATCGTCCCGAAGCCCGTAGCGCGGGTGACGCACTTGCATCCCGATATGTAGATTTTGAACTGGAATCCCCATGACAGTTTCCAAGCTCCCGCGCTGGCCGCGCAACGCAACCGCGAAGGGTCGGCCGAGGCTGCGATTAATTTTCTGGTCCAGAGCCTTTTCTGAATCCAAAGTCGGCCTGAGCGGCATCTCACTGGCGATGATACAGGACTTCAAGTTCGCGTTCCGGCAGCTGATCAAGACGCCGGGCTTCACCGCCATCGCGATCCTTACCCTCGCACTCGCCATTGGCGTTAACTCAGCCGTTTTCGCGCTCGTTAACGGCGTGATGTTGCGCCCGGTCGTCCCCTTGCGGGCGGATGAGGTGGTCAACGTTTTCACCGCGCGGCAGGGCGCGGCGCACGATTATCGTCCATTTTCCTACAACGAGTTCAGCGCCCTGAGGGAGAACAGCGACGTCTTTACGGATATCGCGGCCGAGGCCTTTGCCCTCGCCGGGATCGGACGCGGGGAAGGGATGCGGCGCAGTTTTGTTTTCCTCACCTCGTCGAATTTCTTTTCGCTCATGGGCGTGAAGCCGGTCGCGGGCCGCTTTTACAATGAGGCCGAAGGCCGGCCCGACGCCAACGTCCCGGTTGTGGTGGCGAGCTATCCGTATTGGAAGAAACTCGGGGGCCGGGCCGATCTAATCGGGAAACCGGTGATCGTGAATGGCCAAACCTATACCTTGATTGGAGTGACGCCGGATGGCTTTGCCGGTACGAACGCCTTGCTCGCGCCCGATCTCTGGTTGCCGCTGGGTGTTTACTCGCAGCTCGGGTCAGCCTTTAGCGACACGGTTGGCAAGATGGATCTGGCTGCGCCGAAGAATTACACGCTCAACCTGGTCGCGCGGATGCGTCCTGGCCTAACGATCGACGCAACGAAGGCCCGGCTGCCCGCGCTCGCCAAACGGCTGACCGCGATCCAGCCGCCCGATTCCACCGGCGCGCGCGAATTGCAAATCCAGACGCCTACGCGTTTCAGCATCAGCACGACGCCATCGGATGACGGGCCGGTCGGGCTCATCGGAACCTTGCTCCTCGCAATGGCGGGATCGGTTCTGCTCATTGCCTGCCTCAACCTCGCCAACATGCTGCTCGCGCGCGGCGCAAATCGTGCCAAGGAAATCGCCCTGCGTTTGGCGCTCGGAGCCAGCCGCTGGCGAATCGTCAGGCAACTCTTGTGCGAAGGAATGCTCCTTGCCCTGGCCGGCGGCGCGCTCGGTTTGTTCATCAGTCTCTGGAGCAACGACGTTCTGCTCGGTTCGTTAGGCAGCCTCTTTGGTTCGATGAACTTTTCCATCGTGGTGCATTTGCGGCCGGATGTGACGATTCTCACGGTCACATTCCTGATTTGCCTCATCGCAACGCTGCTCTTCAGCCTCGGTCCGGCGTTGAAGGCGTCGCGGGCAGACCTGGTAAATGACTTGAAGCAGCAGGTCGGCGAGCCGGCTCATGCCGGACGCCTCAACCGCTTCTTTGCCGCGCGGCATTTGCTCGTGATGGCGCAAATTGCGCTCTCGCTGATCCTGCTTTTCAGCGCCGGGTTATTCTTCCGCGGTGCACTCAGGGCCGGCGGATTGAACCCGGGGTTCGATCGCCAGGGCGGCATTTCGGCGGAGATGGACTTTACCTTAAGACACGAAGACGAAGTGGTGGCGCGGCAGACGATGTTTGCCGCCCTCCATCGAGTCCGCCCACTGCCGGGTGTGCGTGCCGCCGCCCTGTCGACGATGCTGCCCTACGGGAACCTGACCAATGCCCGGCGCGTTATGCGATTAGACGAGTCTGCGGCGGCGAAGACGGATCCGAATGCCCCGGAACCTGGCGCGAGTGGATTATTCACCGCAGTAACTCCGGGCTGGTTCGACGCGATTGGGGTTCGACTCCTGCGCGGTCGGGATTTCACTGATGAGGAAGCGGAAAACAAGAACACGCCGCCGGTGTTGATTATCGATGAGACGATGGCGAAGAAGCTGTTCCCGAAGGGCGACGCGCTCGGCCAGCATCTGCGCTACACCCTTCCGCCGAGTGACGGTTCGCCTAACGACTTCACGATCGTCGGAATCGTGAGTGAACATCGCCACGAGGTCCTCGGGGACGATGTGCCGCGCCGGATTTTTGCGCCGCTGGCGCAGGCTTACAGTGGCGGCGTGTTCCTGCAGGTGCGCCTGGCGCGAGACGATCGGGCTGCGGTCGGCGCGATGATTCCGACCGTGCGCCAGACGCTGCGCGAAGTCGATCCGACGATGCCAATTCTGCGAATCGATCCCTTCGCGAACATCGTGGAAAAGAACGTCGGACTTTGGGCGGTGCGTTTCGGCGCGATTCTCTTCGGCATTTTCGGCGGAATCGCGCTGCTCCTAGCGGTGGTAGGCGTTTATGGCGTGAAAGCGTATGCCGTTGCTCGGCGCACGCACGAGATCGGAATTCGCATGGCGCTGGGCGCAAACCGCAGCGACGTCTTCGCCCTGATCATGAAACAAGGAGCGCTCCAGACAGCGCTTGCGCTCGGGGTGGGTGTGTTGCTCGCGCTTGGCGTCGGCCGGGTGCTTGCGCAAATGCTCTATCAGGTGAGTCCGGCCGATCCGGTTGCGCTAACCGTTTCAAGTGTGTTGTTGGCGACCGCCGCGCTGCTTGCCTGTTATTTCCCCGCGCAACGTGCCACCCGCGTTAGCCCGATGAAGGCGTTGCGAACGGATTAGAGTCGGGCCGACCCCCGTTCGCAACGAATTATTCGAGGACGAACTCGTCGCCTTCGCGGGCCGCGCTCACGATCATGCTCGAACCCGCGGCGGCCACCCGCGTCTCCGCGTCTCGCATCATCGCCGCAACTTTGTCATCGTGATGATCCGGATCGTGATGAAACAAAAAGAGGTGTTTCACCCCGGCGCGCATCGCAAGTTCGACCGCGTCGTCCGCGCAGGTGTGGCCCCAGCCGAGACGAGATGGATATTCGGCGTTGTCGTATTGCGTGTCGCCGATCACGATGTCGGCGTCGCGGATGAATTCAATCACTTTTGCATCCTGCAGTCGCGCGTAATCGAGGCTTGGCCGAGAAGTTTCGCCGGCCAATTTTTGCCGTTCGATCTCATGCCGTTCGTAGGCCTCATGGTCGGGCATGTAAACGATATCGCCTTGTGGGGTGGAAAGCCGGTAACCGAGGCAAATGCCGGGATGATTGGCAAACATGGTGCGCACCTTGACCGCGCCGATCTCAAATTCCATATCGCTCCGTTCCTCGAAGGTCACGTGGCTTGCCATTTGATTGAGTCCGACGGGGAAAAATGCGCTCTGCATTTGCTCGAAAAGCGCGCCGCGCAATCCGTGGACCGCACCTTCGTAACCGACGATGCGGACCTCGACCTTTGGGTTATAGGCCGGAATGAAGAACGGAAATCCTTGGATGTGGTCCCAATGGGTGTGGGTGACCAGCATTGTGAGGCGAAGCGGCTTGTCGCGAAACTCGCGCATGAGCGATTGCCCGAGCGCCCGAATGCCAGAGCCGGCATCGAGGACGATCAGTTGCTCGCCGACTCGGACTTCGACACAGGAGGTATTGCCGCCAAACATCGCGGTTTCCAGGCCGGGCGTAGGGATTGATCCGCGCACGCCCCAGAACCGAATGCGCGTCGGTCCGGTCACGACCAGCGTGGGCTCGGTTTGGATTATTTCCTGATCGCGACATTGATCGAGCGCATTGAGCAATTCGGCCGGGACGATCGGCTTCACGAGATAGCCGTCCGCGCCCGAAGCAAAGGCGGTATCGCGGTCATTCGCGAAACGGCTCACTCCGGTGAGGACGACTCGAGTCGACTTCAGTTGCGGCTGTTCGCGAATCATCCGGCAAACCTTGAAGCCGTTGCGTTTCGGCGTGCGCAGATCGCAGATGACCGCGCCGGGTTGGTTTTTCGCGACCAGTGCCATGCCGGTTTCGCCATCCTCCGCTTCAAGAACACGCCAGCCCTGGCCAGTCAGGCATTGGGAAAGGAGGGCGCGGGAAAGCGCGTCGTTGTCGATTAGGACCAACGTCTTCATGCCATCACACCGTTTTTCGGCAAGCGAATCCAAAAGCGATGCCCGCCTTCGGAGAGGGAAGTGCAGCCAATCTCGCCGCCGGCGTTTTCGATTACGATGCGACAGAAATGGAGGCGCAGGGCGGAGTCTGGCGCAGCAGTCGTTGGATCCCACTTCCCGAACAAATCCTTACAAACTTCCGGCGCCATGGCCGGTCCGTTATCCTGAAAGGAAACGAGCAACGCCTCTGTTTCCTCTTCCGCCCTAACGACGACCGCAGCGCCCGACGTGCTGCGTTCGAGCGCGTTCTCCAGAAGATTTACGACCACGCGCTCGAGATGCGTCGGATCGATCCGGACCGTAACTTTGGTGGCAGGAGCAGGCGCATGGAGACGGACGCCTTTCTCCTCGAAGAGCGGCGAGCGGGAATCAAGCGCGCGACGCAGGACAACGCTCCAATCCGCGTCGGTGCTCTGTTTTGCCGGTGGCGCCATAGACGGCGCGTAATTCTTCTTCGAAAACCCCGAGAATGCGATGGATCAACGTCTGTTGCTCCTGCGTCGCGCGGGAGGCGAGCCCGAGCAGCAACTTGGTGCGCGGGCCGTTATCTTCCAGTTCGATCAGGCGCAGCGAGGTGATCACGTTGGCCAGCGCCGCAGTCATATCGTCCGCCACGCAATGGAGCAGGATTTCCTTTTTCTGAATTTCAGAATTCAAACGCTGATGGGCGATGACAGTTTCGCGCGCGCGTTGCAGGACGGTCTTTTTCGCTTCGAACGCTTCACCGAGCCGCTCGATCAGCAGAATGGGCTGGCCGGCGGCGGTCATTGCCGTTGCTTCGAGCTGCACTTCCACGCCGTTGTCATTCTGCTCAATCCACGGTCCCGATTTGGCGCGGTCGGCGCCGCCTTTTTCCCAACATTCCTCGGCGTCGATGAGGAAGTTTTCGAGGAAGGGCGAAGCGTCGGCCAGCGGCAGAGTGCTCGTCGTTTTCGAGCGCCGGCCAAAGCTCGGCGAGCCACGCGGGCGGGGAGCCCAACAATCGGAGCGCGTCCGATTGCTCGACGCGTGAAAAGGACAAAGCCGAGCGCTTCGAGCACGGCTTGAGCGGGCGAAGCGGAGGTCGGGCATTCGTTAGGCCGGCGTAATCATGCGCCGGGCTAGCTGCGCGAACGCTTCCTCGACGCCGGCACCTTCCTTTGCGCTTGTCTTGATCACGGCAAAATTCTCCGCCCGGAGAGCGCTGATCCGTCCTTCCTCCACTTCCCATTGCGAAGACAGGTCGGATTTGTTCAGGGCAAGAATGAAAGGAACCGCGTCGAGGTTGTCGGCCACCCGTTTCTGTAGTTCGAGAACCTGGTCGAGCGTGACCCGCCGCGTTCCGTCCGCCACCATCAAATAGCCGCTCGTGCCACGCAGATAGGAGGTTTGCAGACGCTGGAAATCGTCGTCGCCTGCCAGATCCCAAATGACCAGCGTGACCTCCGTGCCATCGATCGAGACGGTTTTCTTGTCGATCTTCACTCCGACCGTCGTGAGGTATTTGTCGGAAAACATGCTGCGGACGAACCGCGCGACGAGGCTTGTCTTGCCGACACCGGAAGTCCCGAGCAGACAGACCTTTTTCTGGATCATGACTTCGGGCACGACTCTTGAGCGACGTGCGCGTTCCGCCTGCTCCGGAGTTGCTTCTCCAGTGACCGGCGGCGCGCCCATGCCCATGGCCTTGAAGAGCGGCGGCTCGAAACCGCACTTGACCAGAAAATCGCGCACCGCGTCTGCCCGCCGTTGGCTGAGCTCGAAATTTCTCTTGCTTGTTTCCAACCGCAGTCCGCGTACCCGCGTACCTCGATCTGGACTTCGAGCCCAAGACGGCTCGCCGCGCTGAGACAGCGGCGAATCTGGTCCGGCAGACGCGAGAGCGCGGCGAAGCCTTCGGTCGCGAAGTTGTCTTTGTTGATAAGAAAATAAACAAACGCGCTTTCGATGACCGACTTCGATTGCTGGAACGCACGCTGGTCGAGATCGGTCAGATTGCGTTCGTCAATCGTCTTTATTCCCGGTACGTGTAGGTGCGCCGGGACGCACCCGCATCAGCCAGGCGTGCGGCGCTTCGCCGGAGAGAACGAGAACGCCATCCTTCAACTGGCGTTAACCGTGTCCGGCAGATTGAAGCGATCGGTAAAACGGTGGAGCACGAGTCTGGGGTCGTAGGCAACCTGCAGATGCTCTTCGGAAATTTTGCTGATCCCGGGCAGTTTGGTCGCGTCGGTCGCGGACCGGAGCGAGCCATTCGTAGGGCGCCGTACCGGACAGCTCCAGCGTTCCGTTTTCCACCTTCGCGGTCACCGCTGCCCGGCGGCAAGGGAAAGGCATGGCGAAATCTGCCGAGCGCCAACTCGCGGATCGTAGGTCACATTAACGTCCTTTCATTGATCGAGGTGACTCCAGGCGACTGGATGCCTTCGGCACGGCACTCGGCTCAGCCATTCATAGGGCACCTGGCCCGCTGATCGTCAACCCCCCATTCGTTCAGGCTAAGATTTCGTGCCGGCCGGTTTTCCGAAACGATGCTCGAAACGCCGCCGCACGCTCGGCATCATCGAGCGCGAGGTAATCCTTCCACTCGAAGCTGAGCCGATCGGGATTGACTCCGGCGG
Source organism: uncultured Verrucomicrobiae bacterium (assembly GCA_963776615.1). Classification (GTDB taxonomy): domain Bacteria; phylum Verrucomicrobiota; class Verrucomicrobiia; order Chthoniobacterales; family UBA10450; genus Palsa-1392. The sequence goes on along the minus strand of CAVZNJ010000018.1, from coordinate 43,542 downwards.
CCCGGGCGAGGGCAGCCGGATCGGCCACGGCCGGGTCGCGCAGGCCGGCGACCCGCGAGCGCGTAAACCAATGATTCTCCGCCTGCGTGACGGCGATGCCCGGTGCCGCATTCAGTCGGCTGACGAAATCTTGCCAATGCCGTTCGCGCTGCAGTCCGACGATGAGAGCGGCGACAATCAGGCCCGCGCCGAGGGCGAGCGCGAACCAGGCGCGCCGCTTGGTTCCGGAGGTTTTCCTTGGCTGAAACTGCGCTCGCAAACAGGGCTCCACTTCCGGCCGAAGCGATTCAAAGCTGGCGGCGTCGCCGTTAAATTCTGCCAGGTCCGAGCCGCGCAGGATATGAATGCGGTCGATCGCATCCTCGAGGCAAGTTCGCAGTTCGCGCGGCGGATTGCCGCGGATCACAGCCGCGAGATAGGCGTGGCGCCCGGGCGCAACCCAGACCTGCAAATCGCCGATCCGAAATTCGTCCAGCCCGTCGTCGTTCCCGGTCTTGAATGAGTCGCGCGCGAAATCCCGAATCGCGCTTAGCATGCCCGCGACCATGTCAGAGTCCTGGGTCGCCGTGGCATCGGCGCTCAGATGAAGCAGCGAAAGGCTCGTCTCTCGATGGATGAGAAAGATCTGCTCGACCCGGTAAACGAGGCTGCGCAGCATGACGACTTCCGCGAAGCTGCGCCCGGTCCGAAGCGCCTCGATGCGCCATTTCAAGCCCTGCCACGAAAAGCTTTGCTCGAGCGATTGATTGAGCGTTTGCAGAAGGTTGCGCAAGCTCTCGGCGATCGATCGCCGGACGACCGAGCCGATGATCGGATGAAGCGCGTCGATCAAAAACTGCGGGCGCTTTTCCACCGACTCGCGCACCGATCCCTCGACCGCTGGGCGCAGCGCCCGCGTCAGCTCTTCGCTTCGATCACCACTGAGGGTGAGCGCTTCCGGGAGAATTTCGGCGACTTCGTGCGCGCGTTGCTCTTTGTCGTCGAGCCTCTCCTGCAACCCGCGCAATTCCTCCTGCTCCTGCCGGACGAGAAGCCGACGCAGTTCCGCCAGATCATCCGGCGGTTTTCGCGGCTGCGGGCTCCGCATCCGTGGGTGCATCTCTTACGACGCGCCTGGAACGCGGAATTCCTTTTTCAAGCGGAGGGCGACTTCGCTCAACATCTCGGCGAGCGCTTCGCGACCGGTCATGGCGTCGCGGATCTGGCCGGCTTCGTGATCGAGCTGGCCCTTCAGGTGATCGTGCTTTTCCTTCAACTCCGCGCTCAAGGCTTTCGACTGCTCGAGCAGTTGCTCGCGCAATTCGCGAATGTCCCTGGCGGCCTGGCTGTCGAGGTTGCTGATCTTCAACTCCAGGCCGCGCGCGGTTTCAGCCATCTGACGCGCCAGGTGCTCGAAGGCCTGACCGCGCTCCGACTGCTCAGTCTTGACGCGGTTGGTCATCGATTCCACCTCACCCTTCATGAAGGCCTCGATTGCCTGGAGTTGACGTTGCAGATCGCTCCGCAGCTCGCCTGCCTCCTGCGTCAAGCGTTCTTCGATTTTCTGGAAACGGCCGTCGTAATCGCGCATTTGCGACCCGAAAAGAATGTCGCGGATGCGATCCACGTTACCGCTCTCGTCCATCGCGCCGTTCTCCTGGCGGTGGGTCGGTTCGTTATCCTGTGTTTCCATGGTATAGCTCCTGTCTTGGTAAACTTCGTTGCGAAACCTTTGGTGGCATCGTAGTCAGAATTGTCCGCCAGAAGCAATCATTCTTCACTGCTTCCACCGATCGCTCGTGAATGGGAGTTGCCAAGCTTTCCTTCCAAACTTAATTCTAAGCCTCCGCTGCTTCGCGAAAAATGTCCTGCGCCAAAATCGATCCCGCGTTGCACCAGGCGCATAAGCCGCCCTGGATCAAGGTGCGGCTCCCTTCCAATCCCGTCTTTTTCTCGACCAAAGCTCTCATCTCCGATCTGCGCCTGCATACGGTGTGCGAAAGCGCGCAATGCCCTAATCGCTGGGAATGCTGGAGTCAGGGCACGGCGACGATGATGATCGCTGGCGAACGATGCACGCGGGCCTGCGGATTCTGCGCCGTGAGCACGGCGAAGCCCTTCGCGCTCGAGGAAGACGAGCCGCAGCGGGTCGCCGAGGCAGTTCGGCGTTTGAAGCTCAGGCACGTTGTCATTACCGCTGTCGCGCGCGACGATCTCAAGGACGGTGGCGCAGAACATTTCGCGCGCACTATTCGGACCATTCGCGAGATGGATCCCTCCGTTATCATCGAAGTGCTCGTACCAGATTTTCGCGCCCAGGATTGGTGCATTCAACTCGTGCTCGATGCCGCGCCGGAGATTTTCAATCACAACGTGGAGACGGTAGAGCGGCTCACTCCGGTCGTTAGGTCGCGCGCCCGGTATCGCACCTCCCTCCAGGTCTTGCGGCGCGCCAAAGAGCTTTCGCCCGACGTGGTAACGAAAAGCGGCGTCATGCTCGGCCTCGGCGAAACCGAGCCGGAGCTTTTCCAGACGATGGACGACCTGCGCGAAGTCGGCTGCCAGGTATTGACGTTAGGCCAATATCTTCGCCCGACGCCGAACCATCTCCCGGTCGTTAGTTATGTCACGCCGGAGCAGTTCGATCTCTACGGCGACATCGCGCGCCGGAAAGGCTTTGCCCACGTTGCCTCCGGTCCGCTCGTCCGCAGTTCTTATCACGCGGCCGATTTTCACCCTGTCGTTCGCTAGGAATGGAGAGTGGAGCGCCGCAACTCAGTCGGCCGCTCGATCGCAGCAACGTCGCGGCCGTCATCGCGGCTTATCACGAGGAAGTCCATGTCCGCGGCGTGGCGGAGCGGGTTTGCAAGCAGCTCGAGCGCGTCGTCGTGATCGATGATGGCTCCACCGACTCGACTGCGGCCCAGGCGCGCAAAGGTGGCGCCGAAGTTATCGTTCATCCCGAGAACCGCGGGAAAGGGGAGTCGATCAAGACCGGATTGCGCCACTGGCTGGTGTGTCCCGAGATTGAATTCATCCTCCTGCTCGACGCTGACGGCCAGCATTTGCCGGAGGAGATCGGCCGCTTTCTCGCCGCTACCACCGTAACCCAGGCCGGTCTCTTCGTCGGCACACGCATGAACGATGTGCACGACATGCCATTCGTTAGGCGGACGGTCAATCGTTATATGAGCCGGCGCATCAGTCGCCTCTGCGGGCAGAAAGTGCCCGACACGCAGTGCGGTTATCGCATGGTCCACCGGACGCTGGCCCCGCACCTCCTCGACGGGACGAGTCGATTCGAATACGAGACTGAGATGCTTATCATCGCGAGCCGAGCCGGTTTCCGCATCGCCTCCGTGCCGATCAGCACGATCTATTCCGATGAAGTGAGCAGCATTCACCCGGTGCGTGACACGCTTCGGTTTTTCAAGTTGATGCGGCACTACGAGAAGTCGGCCTAACCATCAGCGCAAGCTAAAGCACGTTTCCCGGCGGGCTGGGCCAATTCAGTTCTTTCAACCCTTGCCCGCCGGCCCCGGCAATTGATCTTGTTTTCGTTAAACCCAACCATATATCCTATGTTTCGACGTCATTGGCAGCTGCTGTGCATCCTTCCAGTCGTTTTTCCTCCCTCCGCGCAGTCCGGGGAGCGCGAGGGAACAATTCTACCACGAGAGTGGCGGCCGGACGTGACGGCAGCATCCGAATGGCTGGAGAAAGATCTGACCGAAATGCAGGCTCAACAGGGGATGAATCAGCTCAGTCGCTGTCTGGCCGATCTGAAGGACGCGGAACTACTCGCGATCTACATGCGTCTCTTTGAGAGACTCAGTGGGCCGGAGCGAAGGTTGCTGCTTCAGGAGCAAGAAGCGTGGCTGGTTACGCGCCGAAAAGCTGCGGAAAATGCGGTCGAATCCGAAGGCGGCTCACTCGCGCCTTACGAAGCCAACTCGGCGGAAGTGAAGTTTACCGAGCGCCGGATGGCTGAATTGACGAAGAGACTCTCTGCGCCTGAAGCAAAAAAACACTAGGATCGGGAACCGCGAGACAGGGCCACCATCCGGGTCGGTCGATACTAACTATAGCGATGCCGGCTGCTCCGTCTTTTCACCCCGCATCAGTTCCTCAAATTCCAGCGAGTCGTTCGCGTAGAACGGGTAGCGGCGAGTCGCGTTTCTTGGGCGATAGCGGAAGTGCTTGTAGGGCCAGAGCCAGCCGTGGGGATTGGCCTGCAGGATCGGCTCGAAAGCATCCCAGCAGCGTTGCGCGATCTCCTGCGGCGTAGCACCGGCATCCCATTCTACCGGTGGATGCGCGATTACCCGGCAAGTTCCATCTGGCAAAGGCACGGTTTCCAGCGGGAAGAGCAGAGTGCCTGCGCGCTGAGCGAGAATGGCGTGGAGAACGGGCACGCACATCTTGAGGCCGAAACCTTCAATGATCGTCGCTGCCTGGGTCGGGTGAAGACTGAGGTCAGGGAGAATTCCGGTCGCGCCCCCGCGCTTCACCGCTTTGAGCAACCGGAGGATCGAGTTTTCCTGCGGGATCATTGTCTGGCCACTCGCCTCCCGCATACGGCTAAACATTTCCGTCAAATACGGGTTCTTGAAACTCTCCGTCACAACGGTCAAGGGGAATCCGGCAAAGCCGAAAGCGAGATTGGCCCACTCCCAATTGCCCTGATGCACGCAGAGCTGGATGGAACCACCCGGGCTGCGCGCGTGCAATTCGCGGACCCTCTCGATTCCCTCGAGCCTCAGATAGTCGAGGTAGTTGTCCGAGGTGAGATTTCGTTGTCCCCAAAACAGATCGAGCATCGTTCGAACGAAATTCCGATAGGAAGCCCGCACAATGTCCCTTCGTTGCGCCGGCGTGTAGCGATCGCCGAAAGCGCACTCGAGATTCGCGTGCGCCACCCTCCGGCCGTGGCTGTCCAGGACGCAGGCGATATCGCCGAGCACGAGGCCGAGCTGCACGCAACGCCGACGCGAGAGCCGTGGCACGCCCCAGGCGAGCAACTCGACGCCCCAGCGCTCGAGGCGATAACGAAAATTTTTCCAAAGAGACATCAGCCGGTAGAAATGGATGTGTTTTGTAGCAGGACGGACCCGCTGCTCTCCATATTTGACCTTAGCGAGGCAGATCGACAACCCATGTTTCTCCGCCGGCTCGGCACTCTCCCAAGCAACGGTCAAGGAACGGCGATTGGCACCGATGATTTTTCTAGACTCAATCTAGCGGCTCAATTCGAGCATGCGCCGGATTGGAGCCTCCGCGCGCTGGCGTAGCGGCCTGGAGAGGTTGATCTCAGGTTCGAGATTGAGAAGCGCCGCGTGCGCCTTCTCGAGCGTATTCATTTTCATGAAACGACACTCGGCGCAGGCGCAGCGGTCGGTTGGACCAGGGATGAAAAGTTTGTCCGGAATTTCCTTGGTCAGCCGGTGCAGCATGCCTGCTTCGGTCACGACGATGATTTCCTTGGCGGACGATTCCTTGCAAAAGGAGACCATCTTTTCGGTCGAACAAACTTCGTCGGCCAGCAGCCGGACAGCATAAGAACATTCGGGATGCGCGACGACCGGTGCGCCCGGATACTCGGCGTGAATCGCGGCAATGCTGCGCGCGGTGAACTCGATGTGGACGTAACAGTTGCCCTGCCACAAATCCATTTTGCGCCCGGTACGCTCGATGACCCAGGCGCCGAGGTTTTGATCGGGGACGAAGAGAATGTTGCGATCGGTTGGTGCGGCGCGCACGATCTTCTCGGCGTTGCCGCTCGTGCAAATGACGTCGGCGAGAGCTTTGACGCCCGCGCTGCAATTGATATAGGCGATGACGTAGTAGTTTTTGTCGGAGCGTTGGGCGAGAAACTGGGCCAGTTTTTCTGGCGGACACGATTCGGACAGGGAGCAGCCGGCGTCGAGGTCGGGGAGAATGACTCTCCTGGTTGGGTTGAGGATTTTCGCTGTTTCGGCCATGAAGTGGACGCCGCAAAAAAGGATGACCTCGGCGTTGGTTTTGGCGGCCTGAAAGCTCAAGCCTAAGGAGTCGCCGACGAAGTCGGCCACGTCCTGAATTTCCGGCACCTGGTAGTTATGCGCAAGGATAACGGCCTTGCGTTCCTGCTTGAGCGCTGTGATTTCCTCGGCAAGATCGAGACCGAAATTTACACCAGCGGTTACCATCGAGTAATATCCGCTTTTCCCATGAGTTTACAAACTAACGACAGGCGGTACCAGCTCGGATTCATCGGCGGCGGCAAGCTGGCAGGCTCGGTTATGCGCGGGCTCGTACGGGCGAAGTTTTGCGCGGCGGCGGAGATTCTGGTGAGTGAGCCTAACGACGCCTTGCGCGAGATCCTGCGCGATGAAGTGGGCGTCGCGGTCGCCGCGGAGAACGCGGAGGTCGCAGGGAAGGCGCAGGTAATTCTGATCGGTGTAAAGCCAGGGGTGGTGCTGGAAGTAATCAACGGAATTGCCGGCGCAATCGAGGGAAAGCTGGTGATCTCGCTCGCGGCGGGGATTCGTCTTGCGAGCATGGAGGGAAAGGCAAGGGCGCGGTTCATGCGCGCGATGACCAATACGCCGGCGGCGGTGTGTCAGGCGGCCACGGCGATGGCGCGGGGGGCACGGACGACGGAGGAGGATTTTGCCCGAGCGCGGCAAATCTTTTCGGCGATCGGATTCGCTGCGGAGGTGGAGGATGAGCAGATCGATCCGGTCACCGCGCTGGCGGGCAGCGGTCCGGCGTTTGTCTACACGGTGATCGAAGCGCTCGCGGCCGGGGGAACGAGCTGCGGATTGCCGCCGAACGTGTCGTTAGGCTTGGCCATCCAGACGGTGCGCGGCGCGGCGCAACTGGCGTTGGAGAGCGAGCTTTCGCCCGAGGAATTGCGTCGGATGGTCATCACGCCTGGCGGGACAACTGCGGCCGGGCTGGCTGAGATGGAAAAGCGCGAGACCGCGGCGGGTTTGGCGGCCGCGGTAGAAGCGGCCAGCGCTCGCGGTCGCGAGCTCGGGCTCTAAACCCGTCCCTCTGGGACCTCCGGGTTATCGGCGCCGGGGCAGGAAGGTCGGTGGACTTCCTTAACGACGCGCAAGGTCGTGCTTCGCAGAGCGAAACATCTACGCGGGCGGAGCGCCTACGGCGCGGGGCTTGTATCGTAAACTTCAACCAGGGCGATGCCGGTCACACCTCCCACGCCGCTGACGAGAGCGGTGTAACCGGCGGGATTCAGGGTCGCGAGGAGCGCCGATTCCTTGGGATTGGTCGGCGCGAGGTTGTCGTCGCTGATTGTCTGTGCATCGGGCCCCTGCTGCCAATCGTCGTTCGATTGCACCAGGTCGCCGTTGCTGTCACGCAAGTCGAGCGTCGGGTCAGCGAGAGGATTAGCGACGCCGGCCGCGCCTAACGACGGTCCGATGGCGCGGGCGACGACCGTCTTTGGGTCAGTCCCGCCGATGATAAAACCACCGATGAGAATGTTATCGCCGCCGAGCACTTCGCCGCGGGTCGAGATGTTGCCGGCGCGGCCGCCGGTGGTGTGGAGATCGTAGAGTTCAAACAAACCAAGACCCGTCGCCTGGGGTGTCTGTGCGTCGACATACCCCTGCACGACCGCGGTGTAGGCGCCCGGTTGCAGCGCAAGGTAAAGGGCGGATTCACGGCTATTTGGCGGATCGAGATGATAGCTCCCGATTTTCTCGGCGTCGGCGCCGGTGAAGGCCCAGTCGTCGTTCATCGCCACCTGGCGCTGGTTGGAATCGTAAACCGTGATCGTCGGGTCGATGAGCGCGTTGGCGATGCCGTCGGCGGCAAGCGAGAAACCAATTGCGCGCAGGATCACTGTGGCCGGCTCCGTGCCTTGAACAATGAAGCCGCCGATCAAGACATTGCTGCCCGTACCGATGTAGCCACGGGTAGAAATATTCGCGAGAACCGGCGCCGGAACCGATGATTGGTAGGCCGGGCCGTTGTTGTAAAGGAACTGCACGCCCGCGATGTCGTCGGGTTGTGCGGTATCGATGTCGCCGATGTGCGAATTCATAATCGCGACGACGTTTTGCCCCGCTTGATCGGGGTGGTCGAGGCCGAGTGTGTGCCCGAACTCGTGAATCGCGACCCGGTGAAAATCAACGACATTGGGTAGCAATGGGCCGCGGTAGGAATCCCAGGAATAGGCCGTATTGAAAAGAGTGTCGGTCTCTTCCATCACGCTGTTGCGATAGTTGAGCAATGTAATCGCGAGGGTTCCGGACCCGAACTTGTCGCCAAAGACGGTCGAAGAAAAGAGCACCGACATTTCGTCATCGCCTGAGGTAGCGGTAACCGGCGACGCTAGGACTGCGGTCAGATGCAAATGCGCGAGGTAAGGGTTCCAGACGTTGAGCGCGTCCTGGGCCGATTCGTTGAAGGAGGCAAAGCCATCGAGCAAAGCGCGTGGAGCACCGAGCGAGAGTTGCATGACAACGGTCCGATCGAGGGTCCACGACTCGCCTTCCAGGGCATACCCAAAGAGGGTTTGCGAACCGAGGAGAAAGAGGAGGGAGACAGAGAGCGTCTTGAGTTTCATCGGGCGAAAAGACCTTCGCACTATGCCCGAAAAAGCCGGAATATCCATTTCCGACAACGTTTCGGCTGATCAGCCGATCGTCGCTCCTACGGTGTGGGCGGGTTCGCTTGCGTCGATCTCTTTCGCATCGGGGAAGGTGAGAGTGATCTCCGTTCCTCTCCCAAGCTCGCTTTGCACTGAGACGGTGCCGTCGTGGATCTGCATGATCGATTTCACGATCGAAAGGCCGAGTCCTGTGCCCTGGGCGGTGCGCGGGGCATCGCCACGAAAAAAACGATTAAACACTTCCGGAACATGCTGCGAAGAAATGCCGCAACCCGTGTCAGCGACCGCCACTTCGCTCGCGTCATCACGGCGCCGGAGCGAGACGCTGATATGTCCGCCCGGGGGCGTAAAACGGAGCGCGTTTGTGATGAGATTGATCAGCGCTCGCCGGAAGAGAACCGGCTCGGCATGGACGTTTCCTTCGCCGTGACACTCGATCTCCACGCCCTGCTCCTGCGCGACCAACTCGTAGAATTCGCGGAGCTTTTCGATCGCGGCGCGTCCATCGAAGGAACTGACTTGAGATGATCCGGTGGTCTCCGCTCGTGCGAGGAAGAGCAGGTTGTCGATCATGCCAGAGAGACGCGCCAACTCTTCCAGGCTCGATTCGATGACTTCGCGATATTCCTCGGCGCTGCGCCGTTTGGTCAGCACGCCTTCGGCTTCCCCGCGCAGAATGGCGATCGGTGTGCGGAGTTCATGGGCAAGATCAGCGGAAAACTGCGAGAGCCGGGTGAACGAATCCTCGAGGCGAGCGAGCATCTTGTTGTAGCCAACTGCGAGCGGTTGCAATTCATCCGGCCACTTCTCGATCGGAACGCGTTCGTGCAGGCGCGTCGCGCCGGTGCGGTTGATGGATTCCCCGAGATTTCGCAAAGGACGCAGAACGCGACGGGTCACAAGAAACACAACTCCCGCGCAAGTCACAACCGCGCAAGCCACCATCCCGGCGAGCAAAGCGGCGTAGCGGACGGAAAATCTCTCGTCGTAGGTTCGTTCCTGAGCGAGCTGCAGCGTCAGCCGATGCTTTCCGATATCGGCGATGGAGGTCACGAGCGCGAAGCTATTGCGATCGCGAGCGTGGTAAATAAGTGTAATTGGATGCTGCCCCCGCATCGTAACCGACTGGGGGAAAGCGTCGATCGGCAGGATATCGCGCATCTTTGGACTTTCCGCGACAACGTTGCCCGCTTCATCGAGAACTCGCACCGCGTACGTCTTGTCAGCTGCCCTTATGATGCTCAGCTCGCGATTGAACGAATTCGGCCCGGCATCCGCGGCGAGGTCGGCCCGGATGGCGGCGAGCTTGTCGGTCAGATAACGATCGTCGTCGTGATTGACATGTTGCACGACGACCCAGTATGCCGCGCCCATGGCGAAGAACAGCATGGTCGCTGCCGCGACGGTACACAGGAGGGCGAGGCGAAAAACGATCGACCACGACCGCGGCTTATCGCGTCCGTCGTGGCCGAAGAGCGCGTCAATCCGCTTTAAGAACATAACCGACCCCGCGAATTGTCTGGATCATCTTTATCTCGAAAGGGTCATCCACTTTTGCCCGCAGACGCCGCATCATGACATCGACAACATTCGTGCCAGTATCGAAATTGATGTCCCACACCTGCTCGACAATCTCGGTGCGCGAGACGATGTCGCCGGCCGACGAGGCGAGAAAAAGCAGGAGGGAGAATTCCTTCGGCGTCAGGTTTAGGGCCGTTCCCGCCCGGGTCACCTTGTGCCGTCGTTGGTCAATCTCCAGATCCCCCACCGTGATTGCCTCCTCGCGACGTTCAGGCGCCCGCCGCAGCAGGGAGCGCACGCGGGCGAGTAGCTCCGAGAAGTGAAAGGGCTTAACGAGATAATCATCCGCCCCGAGATCAAATCCTTTCACCCGGTCTGGCACGCTGTCGCGCGCGGTCAGGAAAAGAACCGGCGTTTGCAGGCCGGCGCGACGCAGCTCGGTCATCAACGACCAGCCATCGCGCTTTGGGAGCACAACATCGAGAATGATGAGATCCATCTTCCGCGCCAGCGCATATTCGAGACCCTGCTCTCCATCTTCCGCCACGTCCACTACGAACCCATTTTCCATCAGACCTCGTCGGATGAACGCCGCGATCTTTTTTTCGTCTTCAACAATCAGGATATGCATGGCTGTAGTGGTTGTCCGGCTGCAATCCAAAATTTCTGCGGCACCTTACCTTGCGGAAATGACGACTGCAAAACCGGATGAAGGGCCGACTCTAAGTGCGGTGGAAACACGCGGCCATGACTGCCAGATTACGATGTTGAAAGAATCCGACTTGGCTCTTGTCGCCCGACAGTCGAGCGATAGAACGGTTAGATTATGTTTTTGGGTGCCGGGGGTGCTTTTTTTTGGGTCGGCCCCAGTTGGAACCATCTGAGTTCGTGTTGTCGGGACGCTCTGCCTTACGAGGCTGACGTTTCTACCCTTGGCCGCGGAAAGGGGATTGTTTCCTGAAGACGTTGGGTCGACAAGCAGCAAGCCGAAATTGAGGCGAGCAGTCTTCCTCCGACGAATCGACAGGAAACGCCATTGAAAGCACCCTGACCCCCGGCAACTGTACCGCGATCGTGACGGGGAAGGACGGTGGTGCCGGCGTTGGGCTGGTCGAAGTCAACAAGCTCCAATAGCGAGCAGGCCGGCAGATTCTCTTAAACTCGTTAGGGCAAGACGGAAACCTAGGCGGCGACGGATCGGCGCCTCCGTTTGACGAGGCTCGCGGTGGACGAGCGCCCGTTCCTTCCGCCTTGTTTCCCTTTCACGCCGGCGCGTTGCAGACTTTGTTGCAAAACTGCGACCATGTCGATCACGTTAGGCTGAACACGCGGCGCCGTCGGCTTGGTCGCCGGCGCGCGTTTCTGTGCTTTTTCTTCGATCAGTTGCATGAGCGCGGTTTGGTATTGATCCTTGTATTTCTCCGGATCCCAATCCGTCGTCATCGCGTCGATCAGGGCCGTCGCCATTTTCAGTTCCTGCGGGGAAACGTTCCGGTCCGAGCCGCTATTGAGTGCGGACGGTTCAAGGACTTCCTGGGCGAAATGCATCAGCTCGAGAATGAGGAAAAGTCCGTCCGGCTTCACCGCCGCGAGATACTCGCGTTTCTGGATTGCGACCTTGGCGACACCAACGCGGCCCGAAGCGGTGAGCGCTTTGTGCAGGAGGGCATAGGCTTTTTCGCCACCCTTTTGCGGCTCGAGGAAATATGGCTTGTAATAAAACTTCGGATTGATCTGCGCCTGATCGACAAAGTCGGTGATCTCGATCGAGTGGGTCGATTCAATCTGCACCTTCTCAAAATCCTCCTCCTTGAGCGTCACCCATCTGCCTTTTTCGTACTCGAAGCCCTTCACGATTTGATCGGCCGGGACCTCCTTCTGATCGGCCTCGGCGACTTTCTTGTACCGGATAGGGCTGAGGTCGGAGGCCCTCAGTTGCCGGAAACTGATTTTCTCTTCCCGCGTCGCCGGGTAAACCGAAACCGGGATGTAGACGAGGCCAAAGTTAATGCTGCCCTTCCAGATCGCGCGCATGGTTTAGGAAAGTCAGCTACTACCGGGCCAACTGTCAAGACTAACGAGGATTCGTCCTGGGCGGAACGACCGGGCGTCGCCGGTGGGCCTCACGCTGTCTTGATTGTGCGAACTACCTGTGTTTGATGAGCACGACTCTTCTTTTCTTTTGATCTTGTGAATTCCAAATTGAAGGTCGTGGTGCTGGGCGCAGGGGGGCGGCTGGGCGCGGCGCTGGCGCGCGAATACGCCGCCGATTGCGACGTAACCGGCTTCAATCATGAGCAACTCGATCTGGCGCAATTGGACGACCTGCGCACCATCCTCGCGCCCCGGCGATTCGATGTCCTGATCAACGCGGCCGCCCTAACGAAGGTGGATTACTGCGAGGACCATCGCGCCGAGGCGATGCAGCTAAATTCCGAGGCGCCGCGACTGCTTGCGGAGCTTTGCCGGGAGAAGGGGGCGCGGTTCATCCATGTCAGTACCGACTACGTCTTCGATGGTGAGAAACGCGTGCCCTACGCGGAAGAGGATCCGGTTTTCGCCATCAGCGTTTACGGCGAATCCAAACGAGCCGGGGAGGTACAGCTGCTGGAGGCGAACGAGAGTTCACTCGTCATCCGAGTTTCCTGGGTCTTTGGACCCGATCGCCCCAGTTTCGTCGATGCGATTCTGCGCAAGGCGCGGAGCGAGGAAGTGGTCGTGGCGGTGGCGGATAAATTCTCGACTCCGACCTACACGCGCGACATCGCGCGGCTGCTCCGCCCCTTGCTTGAGACGGACGCGACCGGCGTCCTCCATCTCGCGAACCGAGGCGCGTGCAGCTGGCAGGAGTATGCGCAATGGGCACTCGATTGCTGCCTCCGCTCTGGCGTGGAGATGAAAGCAAAAAGCATCGGCGCGTTGTCGTTAGGGGAAATGAAAAACTTCATTGCGCGCCGTCCCGTCTACAGCGTGCTCGGGACCGAAAAATACGAACGGCTCACCGGAAACGCCCCGCGTGACTGGCACGATGCCGTCGCGGAATATGTACGGGATCATTACATCCCCTAAACTGATGCGTCGGAAATCAAACGACCGAAACGGAGCGCCGATTCTAGTGGCGAAAAGCCGAGTTTCGAGTTTCTATTCTGCCCACAAAATATGAAAATTTGTACCGTCCTCACTCTCATCAGTCTGATTTGCGCGCTCGCTGGCTCGGCGAGCGCTGCCCTTACCTGGGAAACGACCGCGGTCGACGTGCATCCGACATTGAGCGACAAGACGGCGGTGGCGCATTTCAAATACAAGAACACTGGTGACAAGCCGGTGAAGATCACCTCCGTGCATCCTTCCTGTGGTTGCACGACCGCTGCTCTGGCCAAAGACGTGGTCGCGCCTAACGAAAGCGGTGAGATCACCGCCACCTTTAACATTGGTGATCGCTCCGGGGTGCAGACGAAAACAATCAGCGTCATGACGGATGACCAATCCGCACCGACGACGGTCCTGACTCTGAAGGCGATGATCCCCCAGCTTCTGCAGGTCACGCCGGCTTTCATTTACTGGTCGGCCAATGATGTGCTTAACCCGAAGACCATCACGGTTACGCTTGGTCCGGACGTGCCAGTTCATCAGCTGACCGTGACCCCAACCGACAAATCGATCGCCACCGAGGTCGTGCCTGATCTGGAGAAAAAGCAGTTTCGCATCGTCGTGCGGCCGACGGAAAGCGGACGGCCGATCAACGCTGCGTTGAAAATAGAGCCGGACTTCCCGAAGGAGTCGCCCAAAATGTACTATGCAAACGTGCGCGTCGATGGTCGGGCGGTTATGCCGCCGAAATAACTCGTGCGCCTGGCGTTAGTCCGACAGCTCTTCCTGCTCATTGGGCTGGCATTTCTTCCTGCCATCAGCCAGGCCATCTATTACCGCAATCTTGTCTCGTGGGAGCAACCGCCGGCCGATTCCGCGCCCGTCAGCCTGGCCCAGGCGAAAGCGTGGGGCGACACGGTACTCTGGATCGATGCACGCCCGGATGAGCAGTTTGCGCGCGGCCATGTTCCAGGTGCGGTGCAACTGAACGAGGACCGCTGGGACGAATTGCTGCGCCGGATGCTGACGGCTTGGTCGCCCGAGAGAAAAGTCGTCGTCTATTGTAGCCGGCAAACGTGCAACGCGAGCCACGAGGTAGCGGAGCGTCTGCGCAAGGAAGCCGGCCTGACGAACGTCTACGTCTTGTCCGGCGGTTGGGAGGAATGGGAGGGGCAGCAGAAATGAGCAATCACGCGAGCGGAACGCCGGGCTGGCCCGCCATTGTTAGGCGAACGCTCGCCGTCCTCGCCGGAGCCGTCTTCGTTTACGCTGGTGTCCTCAAGTTGCTCGACCCGCTGCGCTTCGCTTCCGATATCAGCAATTACCAGATCCTCCCCTGGTCGGTTGCCGTGCGGCTCGCCTTTTATCTTCCATGGCTCGAGGTGCTCTGCGGGTTCGCGCTCATCTTTCAGCGCCTTTTCGCGGGGGCGTTGTTTCTCACCGGCGGCTTGATGCTGATCTTCATCGGCGCGACGGTAAGCGCGAAGGCGCGCGGAATTAACGTGGCATGTGGCTGTTTCGGCAGCGTCAGCGGCAACCTCAGTTTTAGCTGGCACCTCGTGCTCGACGCGTGTTTGCTCGGGGTCTTGGTTCTTCTCTGGTTCTGGCCTTCTCTTTCTCCCTCCGCTCCATCCACCGAACGCTAGGTCATCGGCCTAACGAGAAGGGCTCGCAACTCGCCCGAGGCATCGAGTTCGACCTCCGCCAGCTCGAAGAGCGCGCCTGGGCCCGCGCCGCCGTTGCGCAGGAGAACCTGTGTGCCACGGGGACGAGCGAAGATCGCCTCGAGTTCAAATCGAGGCGAGAGTTCCACTCGGACGAATTCGAATGGCACCGTCAGTTGCACTCGCATCGATTCCTGCGGCGCCGCTACAAATTGCAGGTTGCGGTGCGAATTCGCGGGCTGGAAACCAATCGACCCAATTGCGAGCGAATTGGCCGCGGTCGACGGTTGGTCGGACTGCCGGGTCGGGGTCAGGCGCGCGCATTCGACCCTTCCATCATCGCCAAGCCGTAATGGACCGAGATGGAAACTCGCTTCAAGTCGCGCGCTCGTCAGTTCGTTTGGCTCGCTAATTTGCAGTGCGACAGTCTGGTTGAACGGCACCAGACGGATCGCGTCCAAGCGTAGCAGCGGCGTCAATTCCACCACGGCGACATCGAGCGAAAGCGTCACGTTTAATTCCGCTTGCTTGGCAGAGGTGGCTGATAGTCCGTCTCTCTTTTCCGGTCTCAGAGTTTGTTGCATGGGCGGCAGCGGCAGCGGTTCTGCTAAAATTGGAGGTGCGGCAGCGGCTGTCTCCGTTGCAACGTGAATGAGCGCCTCTGTTTTTGCCAGCTGTTCAATTGGCCAATCTTTTTCTGGTTCCGGCACGACCGGCCCCTCCACGGACGCGAACGATGAGGGCGCCTCCGTCGGTGAGCCATCGGTCTTTGGATCGTGCCCGTTAGGCAATGGTGGCGAGAGGATATCCGTGGACGGCGGGGAAGCGACAGGCGCTGGTTGGGGCTTGGGCATGGAAAACGGCGCCTTGGGCAGCGGCCCGCTGGCAAGCGCTTTCTCCACTGCACGGATCAACGCGCCGGAGAGAAATGGCTTCGACAGGGCGGCGACCACATTGCCGTAAGCCTCCGCCGTCCGCGTCAGTTCGGTCAGATGCCCCGACATCATGAGGACGGGAATTTGTGCCGTCAATTCGTTCTCAAGCAAGGCCCGGCAAACTTTGTCGCCCGTCATGTCGGCGAGGCTGTAATCGAGGAGCACCAGGTCGGGGTCGTGCGCTGGCCGCCAGGCGAAGCCCTTCAGCACCGGTCTGCGCAGTCATGATCTGCAAGGTCTGGTCCGCGGTGGCGAGGACGTCGGCGACGAAAACGAGCAGCATCTCCGTGTCGTCGATCACGAGAATCTTGCGGCTGTTCTTCACGTTTGGCGCGCTCTGCCCGGTAGTCACGTCTGACAGGTTCTGTTCCTCGCGCCTGGCAATTTGACGAACGATTGGCAGCAGCAGCACTGGCCAGGGGATGTCAATCGTCCGTGGCGCTTCCCCGGTCAGTTCCGTTTCTTGAAACTCTGTCCGCGGCCAATGGGCCATGTCCTCCAGCGCTGCGAGCCCGATTTTTGCGCCCGCCGCCGCATGTGTAATCTGGCCATTCTGAAAATAGATTACGCCTGTCCGGCCGTCCCGTGTGTTGGTCCGCACGACGACCGAACTAAGCCCAATGCATTTCACTTCGGCGATGTCCACGATGTCGAGATCGCGAAGGGTTCCGCGTACGCTGCCGGCGGGCCCCCATGGACCGACCAATGCCTGGACAGCGGCCCCGAATTCCGCGAGATCAAACGGCTTCTCGATGAATTGAATGGCTCCCGCCGTTCCGCGCTCAGTGCGCAATTCTCGCGAAGTTCCGGCCGCGATGACGAGAAGGCGCGACTCGGGATAGCGCGCTCTTAACTTGTTGAGAAAGTCGATCTCGCCGAAGGGCGGGGGATCGAGATCGAGGACGAACAGCTCCGGCCGGATCTGCGCGGCCAGTGTCTCCGCGTCGGCAAAGCCATGCGCCACCCGCACGCTGTGAAGGGGCGCAAGCTTGCGCAAGACCGACGCGATCGCGACCGCCAGTGCGCTGTATTCCTCCACCAAAAGAATGCCGAGTGGGAGTTTTTCGAAGGTGGTGGTTGGTGGCGATGAAGGCACGTTAGGCACCCGTAAGGCGTCCGAGAATAGGGGAAGTGGCGCGCATGTCAAAGCAACGCCTTCGCAAGTTGCGTGCCGCCGCTGCGAATTGGTCAGGACGGGGCGATTTTACTCGTAGCGCAGGGCGTCAATCGGGTCGAGCGATGCCGCCCGGTAGGCTGGGTAAAGACCGAAATCCAATTCCGATGGCCGAGCAAACGATCAGGCCCGCGATCGCCCAGCCGAAGGGGAAAACAAGGTTCACTTTCAGCCAAACCGCGAGCAGATCGCCCCCAAGCACTCCGAGCAGGATGCCGACAATCCCCCCGGCCTCGGAAATGAAGACCGCTTCGGCCAAAAACTGTCGCAGGATGTCGCGATTGCGCGCCCCGATCGATTTGCGCACCCCGATCTCCTTCGTGCGCTCGGTCACGCTCACCAGCATGATGTTCATGATTCCAATCCCGGCGGCGAGGAGCGCGATCGTGCTGATCGACGAAAGCGCCGATGCGAATCACCCCGGCAACAGAAACGAAGGCGCTCTTGAGCGAATCGTTGGTGTAAATCTCGAAGTCGTTAGGCTCCTCCGCCCGCAGGCCGCGCGCGATTCGCATCGCGCCGACGCCCGCGATCGAAGGTGCGGTTGTAATCCATCTGGGAAAAGGACTGGGTTGCGATGTTAATCGTACGGTTGGCCGAGCCGAAGTTCTCGAAGAAGCGCGTGATCGGCATTGTCGCGATGTCGTCCTGGCTCATGCCGAAGGCAGTGCCGCGTTCACCCATCACGCCGACGACGGTGAAAGTATGCCCGGCCAGCTTGATCACTCGGCCGATTGGCGATTCATGTGGAAAAAGCCGTTGCTCGATCGCGCGGCCAATCACCAGAACGCGTCGGCTGAGCGCGACATCTTCCTCATTCAGGTTGCGGCCATAGGCGAGGGTGTAGGCATTGGCCGCGAGGAAGCTTTTGTTCGTTCCCACGATTGTGAGACTGGGCGTGGTCTTGACCCCGTTGTAAACGGCCTGCTTGCCGTTATCGAATACCTTCAGGCAAACCTCCGCCGCGTTGCCTTCCATTAGCTCCGCGTAACGTTGCGCCTGGCGATAATCGATGTCGCGTCGGTTCTCATATTTCTTCGATCCTCTGCCACCCGCGTTCACCGTCACCGGATACTTGGCGAACTGAAAAATATTAGAGCCAAAAAGGGTGAGCCCGCTTTCGATGGAGCCCTGCACCGCGCCGATCGCGGTCATGACCGAGATGACGGAAAATACGCCAATCGTGATCCCGAGCATGGTGAGGGCGGAGCGCAGCTTATTGGCGCCGACCGACGCCAGAGCCATCGTTAGAATCTCACGGAATTGCATGAAACGAGGAGTGTCGAGTTCGAGTTACTCGTAACGTAACGCTGCAACCGGATCGAGCCGCGAGGCCGACCACGCTGGCGCAATCCCCGAGACGAGCCCCGTCAGGACCGAAACGATCACGCTCGCGATCACGAGCTCGAATGAAAAGCGAATCGGGAACGATGGGAAGGCCGACGCCATGCCAAAGCACATCAGGTAAGCGAGGGTGAGCCCGATCAATCCGCCGACCAGACAGAGCGCGGTCGACTCAATCAGAAATTGCAAGAGGATCGTGCGCCGCCGTGCGCCCAACGCCTTGCGCGTCCCGATCTCCTTCGTGCGTTCCTTCACGCTCACAAAGGTGATGTTCATGATCCCGATTGCACCGACGAAGAGCGACAAGCCGGTGATGAAAAGTCCCGCGATTGCGATCGTTGCCTTCACTCCATCGAGTGTACTCTTGAAAGCCTGTTGCTCGTTGATGCTGAAATCGTCGCGCTTTTCCGGCGGGAGCGAGCGCAACCGGCGCACGATCCCGGTCAGCTCGTCACGCGCGTCCGCCATGTGGGTTTTGTCGCGCACTTTCACCCGGATGTCGGCCTCACTCTTCGCGCTGAAATATTTTTTGAATGCCGGCAGGGGGATGATCACGATCGAATCCAGACTGAAAAGCCCGAGGAAGGTGCCCTGGCGCGAGAGCGTGCCGATAACTTTGAAGGCATGGCCATTGATCAACACCTTGCTCTCGAGCGCGCTCCGGCCGGCGAAGAGCGCATCCGCCACGTCATACCCGACCACGCATACTTCCGCGCCGCCGCGCGATTCGAGTTCGTTGAAATAGCGGCCCTCGTTGCAATCGACCGTCGAGATCAGGGGGTAGTCACTCGTCGTGCCCAGGATGTAGACATTATCGACGTTGTTATCGCCCGATTTTACCGAGCGCAGCAGGCTCATCGTCGGCACGGCGATCATGAGATTGGAGTTTGGCGTCGCAGCGATCGCGTGATTGATCTTGTCCGCGAATTCGGTCCGGATCTTTTTCCGGTCCCGGTAATTCCACCAATCATTCATTCTCGTCCAAGGCCGCTGCTGGACGTAAAGAACGTCGTCCCCAATCACCGACATGCTTTTGTCGAATCCAGTCGAGATGCCATTGATCGCGGTGCCCATCAAAGTCACGGCTACGATGCCGATGATGACGCCGAGCGCGGTCAGGACAGAGCGTGTCTTGTTCGCTGTCATCTGCGCGGCGGCGATTTTCCAGCTCTCAGTCAGTTCGTAGAGGAAACGCTTCATGACGTCAGTCCAAGGCCTCGACTGCTAGTGACGGCACAACCGGCGCCATCTCATCGCTCTCGATGATCCCATCGCGCAGGTGCACGCTGCGGCGCGCATGACGCGCGATGTCGGCTTCATGGGTGACTACGATCACGGTGTTGCCCTGTTGATACAGCCTTTCGAAAAGCATCATGATTTCTTCGCCAGTCTTGGAATCGAGATTCCCGGTCGGTTCGTCGGCGAGGATGATCGAGGGGTGGTTGACGAGCGCACGCGCAATCGCGACGCGCTGGCGCTGTCCGCCGGAGAGTTCGTTAGGCTTATGAGAAAGCCGGTCGCCCAGGCCGACCGCGCTGAGCGCTTCGGCCGCGCGTTCCGTCCGCTCCTCGGGATCAATCCCGGCGTAGATCAGCGGCAGCTCGACATTGCGCAGGCTGGTGGAGCGGGGGAGGAGATTGAAGGTCTGGAAGACGAAACCGATCTCACGGTTGCGGATGGCGGCCAGTTCGTCGCCATTCATTTCCGAGACATCCCTGCCGTTGAACTCGTAGCGCCCGGAGCTCGGCGTATCGAGACAGCCGAGCATGTTCATGAGGGTCGACTTGCCGCTCCCGCTCGGTCCCATGATGGCGAGATACTCGTTGCGGCGGATCTGGAGCGTGACCCCGCGTAAGGCGTGGATGATTTCCTCGCCCATCACGTATTCCTTCGTGATGTTTTCGATGTCGATCACGAGCGGGCCGGGGTTGCGAGTGGGACGCGGACTCATGTGGTGGAATGACCTGCGTGAATGGAGACTCGAGATTCGTGAATCGGGTATCTTTTCCAGTCGTGCCGGCCTAACGATTCACGGTTCACGAATCTCGGTTTACATCCCCGTCACTTCGTTCCTGCCTTCTCCATCACCACCCTGGCGCCGTTCTTGAGCTTGCGACTGATCGCGCTGTAGCTGCCGGAGATCACTTCGTCGCCCGGTTTCACGCCGCTCTTGATTTCGATATCCCCGTCGTCCGCGATACCGGTCGTTACCTCGATCATCTTCGCTTTGCTGCCATCTTTCAGAAAGACCACCTTCTTTAACTTCTCGCGCTCTTCTTTCTCCGCCTGCTTCGCGAGCCGTTCGTTTTGGACGTCGGCGTTGTTGTCGGCCTTTTCTTTCGCTTCCTTCAGCTGCTTCTTCTGCTCGATCTCTTCCGGGCTGAGATTGGTCTCGCCGGTGCGGATGGTCACGCTTTGGATCGGAACAGAGACCACGTCTTTCATCATTGCGGTCTGAATCTCGGCCGTGCAACTGAGGCCGGGCCGCAGCCGCATCTCATGGTTATCAAGCCGGATTTTTACTTCAAAATTGGTTACTTCCTCCTGCGTGCCGGTGCCGGTGGTTTTGCCTGTATTGGCGATCTGTTCCACCGCGCCTTTGAATTGTTGGGCGCCATAGGCATCGATCAAAACCGCGGCGGAATCGCCCAGTTTTACGTGCACGACATCGTTCTCGTTTACGTCGACGACCGCCTGCATATGGGTGAGATCGGCCACGCGCATTACTTCAGTACCGGCAAATTGGTTCGTCGCTACCACCCGCTCGCCCAATTTGCTGTTGAGCACGGTCACGACCCCGTCGAGTGGCGAATAAATCGTTGTTTTGGAAAGTTGATCCCGCGCCTGGCTCGAGCTCGCCTGGGCGCCCTCAATGCCGTGCAGGCCCGATTCGTACATGGCCTTGGCCGCGTCGCAGGTCGTCTGCGCGGTTGTCATCTCGGTCTGCGAGATGAGTTTTTTCTCAAAGAGGTCCTTCGCTTGTTTGAGATCTACCTCGGCTTTCTCCACCGCCGCTTTTTGCTGATCACTGACAGCCTTCGCGGTACTAATCGCGGCCTGTTGTTGCTCGAGAAGCGCTTTGTAGGAATCGGGTCGAATCTTTACCAGCATGTCGCCTTTTTTCACTTCCTTCCCATCCTCGACCGGCAACTCAATGATCTCGCCTGCGACCTCGGGAGAAATTTTTACTTCCGTCTCGGGCTGGATCTTTCCCGTGGCCGAAACCGTCTCGACGATCGTACGCCTGGCTGCTTTCTCCGTCGTGATTGGGACCGGTTGCTCGCGCTTCGCGGAGATAATGGAACTGATGATGAGGAGCAGAATGAGCCCCCAACTCCCAGGCCGAAATAAAGTTTACGGCGGGACTTGCGCTTGCGACGAACAGTAGTGGCGGGGGTGGCTGCTTGATGCATTGGCAGACGATTGATGAAACTCAGGTTTTACCGGCTCTTTAGACCAATGCAAATTTTTCCCGTTCAGCATTCGAGATTGGCGGCCTGGGAGAATTCCCTTGCCTTTGCGGGCCCCCAGAGTGAGGCGCGACTGGATTTGGTCGATCGCCCACAGCGCGTGCTCGACGATTAGCGGCTCGTGATCGCGCGCCGCGACCGCGAGCGCTGGCAAATCCGCCTGCGTGCCGACGTTGCCAAGGGCCACGCAAACATTTCTCAAAAGGCCACGACGCTTTGTTCGCCTGATCGGCGAGCTTCGAAACATTTCCCGGAATTGCCCGTCATCGAGCGCAAGGAAATCGCGCAGGTGCATGCGCGCGACCGCCGGACTGGCTGCGAAGGCGCTCTCGCGCGCCACTTTTGCGAAGCGATTCCATGGGCAGGCGTCGAGACAATCGTCGCAGCCGTAAATGCGATCGCCGATCAACGGCCGGAGCTCGAGCGGAATGCTGCCCTTCAGCTCGATCGTTAGGTAGGAAATGCAGCGGCGCGCGTCAAGCTGATGTGGCGTGGTGATGGCGCCGGTTGGGCAGGCGTCAATACAGCGCGTGCACGATCCGCAACGTGCAACCTGCTGCGGATCGGGCGGCAGCTCGAGCGTAGTGAAAATTTCCGCGAGGAAAAACCAGGTGCCCAGTTCGCGATTGAGCAGCATCGTGCTCTTCCCGTGCCACCCGATCCCGGCCTCAGCCGCGAAATCGCGCTCCAGTACCGGGCCGGTATCGACATAAAACTTCTGCCGCCCACCCGCCGCGGCGAGAAACGCATCCAATTCTCGCAGCTTTGCCTCTACGACCCCGTGGTAATCAGCTCCCCACGCATAGCGGGCAATCCGGCCTGAGCTTGTAGTTCGGCGTCTGGCCGTCGCTCTTCGTCGCCTTGCCAGTAATTCATCGCCAGCGCCACGACCGAACGCACGCCCGGCAGCACTTTCTGCGTATCGCACCGCTTCTCCACCGTGCGTTCAATCCAATCCATCTCGCCGGCGGCGCCGCCCTCCAGCCAGAGCGCGAAACGCTTCCGCGTGCGGCGCGCTTGCGGCTGACGCGATTCGGCAATCCTCGAAACCCAGTTCGAGCGCCCGGCGATGAAGCAGGGCTTTTATTTCAGATGCCGAGTGCAAGGGCATGCCGAATAGATGCAGCGACTTGCGTCGTGGGTGAGCGACGAAGTGTCGATCGTGAAGTCTGCCGCGCATCGATAAAATGGTTCCCGCTCGCGCAGCAGCAGTTTCAATCGTTTCCGCGGGATTTTCCGTCTGCAAAAGCGGTCGATCGGGCGCCGAGCCAGCCGTTTGCAGCAATGTGGTGAGATTCGCTGTCAGATAGACGACCGTCCCAAGTTCACGGAGCCTGGCGATGTTTTGCGGCCTCAGGACGGTGCCGCCACCCGTCACGATGATCGAGGGCCGGGGCGCGTCGAGTTTCTCCAAGTAGCGCCGACTCTTCCTCGCGGAATCGCTCTTCCCCGAGCACCGGCAAAAATTTCCCTCATCGGCATTCCCAGTTCGCGGCGCGACCATCGCGTCCGTATCGAAGCGCGGCCAGTGCTGGAACCGCGCCAGTCGTCGGCCGACCGACGATTTGCCGGTCCCCATAAAGCCGATCAAAACGATCGATCGATCCGCTGGGTTCACCCCACGAGTATGGGGCGAGTTTTGGGAAAAGGAAATCCCGTCGTGCCTGTCGCTTATCGGGACGCATCGAATTACCTCTCCCTGCGCAACCAGACGTTTCGCATGTTCGCTGTATCAAATAGTCGACGCGCTCCTTCACTTGCATCCTGCCTTCAACACTATGGGTATCAGGTGATCCCCCGTGGCGGAGTCATTTCCCGTTGGATGTTGCGGTCGATCCGGCGGCGGGCGGCTTCCCCCACAGGTGAAAGGTATAAGTGAAAACGGCGTAACCCAGCACACGACCCGGATGATAATTGGGAAAGTAAATTGCCGGATTCACCTGAAGATCCGGAGTAATGTTCCATGTCACTCCGATTGTGAAAGAGTTCTCTCTCCCGCTCTGGAAATCGACCTGTGCTCGCCACGTCTGGTTGAAGTCGTAGGCATAACCCAGGAGCGCCTCCTCCTTGCCGCCGGCATGGATCAGACCGGCGATAAACTTGTTATGCTCGGTATAGTAACCGCCCTCAATGAATGGCTGCGGATCAACCCCACTATGCGGCGACCAGTTAATGAAGCCGACTGAAAGGAGATAAGGCTCTTTGGTGAACAAACCGACCTCCGTGCCAAAGATTTGTTCGTCGGGTTGAAACCCCTGAAAGACCGCGACCTCCAGGAAGCGATTCAGGCCAAGCTCCGCCTGCAATTCGTAGGGATTGGCGATTTGGAAGCTTTGTACCTGGAAACTGAGCGATAAGTCACCCACAGGCTGGAGGTCGGGAGTTACGATCTGGCTTAGGCCCTTCGTCGTGGCATGGACACTGGAGAGCCCGAGCCCAGATAGGAGAAGCAACGCGAACAAGACGCTCCGGCGCACGGCCGAAGATTGCCGCGCCCAGTCGCGGCCGACAATCTTTTTCTTTTGCGGCAGCGAATCAGGTCTGAAAGGCATGTTCGATCCGGAATCCAGAAAGTCACAAGAAGGCGAACTAAGATCTCTATCTCGAGTATGCCCCTGTCAATCTCAAGAGCCTCTACGTGATGCTGCTCTGGGCGAGTCCGGAACCGGAATCAGATCGAACGTGCGGAGCAACGGAGCAAGATCGATCACAGCGTTTGCTGCCGCCTTGAGCACGCTCCCGAGGTTTTGCGTTACTGAAGCGACCTCCACGCGGATTCCGCGCCGGCGTAGCTTGGTCGCGAGATAAGCGAAATCCGCATCACCCGTGACAAGAATTACCACGTCGGGTTGCATCTCGACGGATAACTCAAGCGCGTCGATCGCCATTGTCACGTCCACGTTTGCCTTATAATGACCTTCCTCGGCGGGCGCGCCATCTTTCGTTACCACCATGAATCCATTGGAGCGCAGCCAATACACAAACTTGTTCTTCTTTTCCCGCTCCTCCTGCCAGAGCGCGATCGCTGGTGGCAATCCAGCATACACGACCATCTCGATCAGATCGCGTCCCGTCCCTGGGCCGGCAAGAAACTCGCGCAGCCTTAACCAGTTGAGCCCGCGCCCCGCCGTCCGGACGGAACTGCCAACGTTCGATTCATCCACCAGCACCAACACTTTGGCCCGCCGGACAGCATCTGGATCCTTCTTTCGCATTTCGATCCCGGTGAGGTACGCCTGCCTGCGTTATTTTTTCGGCTTCGTCTTGCTCTTCTTTGCGGCCGCGAGGCGTTCGGTCTTTTTGCGCCGGGCGGCGCGTTTCCTGACATTGTCTCTGCCCTGGCTATTTCCCATAGTGCCGCAATACTCGCTCGTCCCGAAGCCGGCTCCAAGTCGTTTCGTAGCCCAAGGCGTTCTCGCCCTGGTTTTCTGATTTCCAGATTTACCGGCTGCTGGCGCAAGAAGATCAGAAAAAGCGGAAGGAGCAACCACCCTTGGCATTCTCAATTGCGAGCGAAGCCTCCGCCATCATGGGCAACAAATCTCCAAAAGCCAAGCAGAAACAGTCAGCGCGGAAGAAGGCGAAAATCATGCCCGCAGTTCAGAAAAAGGAGGGGCCAGTCGCGGCCCTCAAGACTCCGCCGAAAAGGAATTAGGGAAAGGCTACTGGGCAGCAACCGGTCTCGATTCCGCCCGGCGGGTGCTTTTTTCAGGTACCTGCGTGGCCTCTTAAGCCGGGCTCGACGTGTCGCCAGTCGCCGCAACCGACAAGGCAATTGAAAGGCTTTCTGCCAAGTCCCGGCACGCTCATTGCTGCTTTCTCAGGTTAGACTATGGCTGCCCCGCTCAGAATCCTGACGGTTGACGACGAACCGGCCGTCGCGTTTTCGTTGAGGCAAGTCTTTGCCGGACCACGCTACGAGGTGCTCAGCGTGGAGAATGGTTATGCCGCACTCGCCACACTCGATGAAAGTGCGGAGCGCTATGACGCGATCATTGTCGATCAAAAGATGCCAAACCTCACGGGCTTGGAATTGGTCGACGCGATCAGGAAACGCAGCATTCCGGGCAAGATCATCGTATTATCGGCACAGCTCACCCCAGAAATTCGCGAAGCCTACGAGCGGATGGACGTGGATGCGATTCTCCTAAAGCCTTTCGATATTGACGAACTGCGCTCAGCCGTGGCCAACTCGCCGAATAACTGACAGGGGATTCGCCCCTGGGAGCTGGCGCGAGCGGGTAATCGGTCAGCTGCTTTGATACGGCAGCAGGATCAGACGCACAAACTGAATCACAACATCGAAAACGCAGCGATCTAGACCAGAAGGTTGTGTTTTTGTCTAGATCTGACGGCGACCCAAACGGCCGGGTTGTTGAAGCTCAATCGCAAGACGGTCAACAACCTTGACCAGCGCTTCTGGCTGCTTATCTGGTTGCAGCGGGTGAACGAGCGCCGGGCATTCCGAGGAGTAGTCGAAGTGGATTAATCTTACTTCGGACCGAGCCAAGTCCGGGGCCGCGCGCTGCCGCGCTTGCGCGGCCGGGGCACGCTCAAGCAGTCGGTCTTCGGCGTCTTCGAGCGCCAGGGAGAGGTCTCTTATACCGAAATCATTACCGATTGCTCTGCCTACACCCTGCGGGGCCATCATTCGGGGACGGATCGACCCGGGGAGCGTCCTCTGCTCCGATGGCTGGCGCTTTCGATGGCTTGGTCGATGTCGGCCACGACAATACGTGCGCATCAACAAGCAAAAGTCTTTTACCAACGGCCGCGCCCACACCAACGGCATCGAAGTCTGCTGGAGCTTCACCAAGCGTCGCCTGGCCAAGTTCAACGGTGTCAAAGTCAACTTTGATTTTCATCTAGAAGGAGCGCGAGTGGCGTTACAACAAATCCTATTCCTTCTTTTCAAAAACCTATTAACACTTCTCAGAAATCCTCGAATCTTCTGGCCCAGAGCCAGCGCAATTTATCGACCGCGCAATGTCAAATGTATGGGGCGTGTTGCCGAAATGGATTCAGAAGCGGCGATTTTAAATAAGATGGGCGCGACTTGAGTGTCCGCCCAAGAACGCAACGGGTGCACTGGCTCCGCAGCACGCAAGCGCCGCAAATGCCTTTTCGCGCCACGTATTCGATCGTGCGCCAGGTGGGATCCAAGCGGCGCGGCCACAACGTTTGCCCAAGCAGGCAGCGATAAGTCTCGCTCGCGCCATCCTAACGAAATACGTTCTCGGGCAAGATTTCCCCGGCGTGCTGGTTGTTCTGTTCCTTGGAGACCTCACCCATGTGGTAGTGACGCTTCGATTTGGCACCCGACATGGTTCTCCATCGTGCCATACTTATGATCGGCTCCCACGGTTTCCACTTGGTGCCCGGTGTTCGCCTCGTGCTGATCGATTAAATTGATCAACTTCTTGGTTTCCGCGATGCTCCCAGAAGTCGTTTCCAGCGCCGTAATCACTCCCTTCTGATCACCGACCACACGGTGATGGTGGTAGCGCGGGCGCGACCGGCGCCCCGACACCTCTAATTACATCGAGACCTTCTATAACCGCACGAGCCTTCGCTCAGCTAAATCCACTTTGAATCAAAACTGAACTAAAGTATCCCCTCGTCACTGTCCGCGAAAACAATGCAAGCCAAAACTGACCCTCGACGCGCCCCCTCGCCTTGCCTTTCATAGATCAGAACGCGGTGATTAGCGCTTCGCTGAAAAGATTAGTCCAGCGCCTATTCCCATCCAGGAATGACGATCGGACGAACTCCCGAAGACGAGATATCTTTCGCGAGTTACGGGATCGAGTGGCCCCTGTTGGTCTGCACCGATTGCACGTCCGGTTTATCCACAATACCGCTCAGATTGATATCGTCGCGGAAGTTGCCGGCATTGACCACCTGGCTTTTGTCGGCCTGAATCCGTTGCTGGTCCGGTTTGTCGACGAAGCGATTGCCATTTACATCGGCCGTGAGGAAACCAAACGGAACGTCGCCATGTTGCTGGCCGTCGCCGTTGATGTTTTGCACACGCAGCGTAACCACTTCCGCACTCGTCACCCCAGTCAGCTGTGCGGTCATGCTGTTTCCACTGAAGGAGATCGCACCCACGGTAGCGGTGCCACTAACAACCTGAACCTCGCCTGAGGTGACCGCACCATCGAAGGTGAAGACGGCGTTGTAGGTGCTCGAGCTGCGGTCCTCCACGCCGGAGGTGCCGGTGAGCGGCATCGCGATATCGAATGTACCCGCCCCGCCATGAGTCAGGCGCGACGCCGCGCTCAGCAGGGTGAGCGAAGAGGTCGGAGGAGCGACTCGAACGTAATAAATATCTTCTTCTAAATTAAACGTTGCGCTATAGGCGACATTCCCTCCGGTATTGTCTGACACGATGGTGATGTAGTCGCCCATCTTGCTCTGATTAGGGTAACCGAGGAAGGGATTGAACGAATCGCTCACCGCGACGTTAGCCGACCATGTGACGCCCCCGTCGGTGCTGTAAGAATAGAAGAGCTGCGAGTCGGTATTGTTCGCGGCGTTGCGCGTGTCCAACCAGACAGAGTCGATCCGTCCATTGGGCGCTACCGACAACGTGCCAAACCAATGCCATTTGTTGTGATTGATCGGATCGTCATTGATTCGGCGAGGGGCGCTGAAAGTTTGTCCGCCGTCTGTGCTGCGCGCGAACATGACGTCAGTGCCGGTCGAGAAACCGGTCGGTTGGACGCTCGCCACCATGTAAATATTATTGTTTGTGCCGGTGCCCGAACGGTCTACCGCCAGGAATAGCTGCCCGGCCAGTCCGGCGGGATTGATCGTGTCGCCGAAATCTATGCTGCCGCCGAGGTTGACTGTAGTGACTCGGTCGAAAGTTGGCGTGACGCCCCCGTTCTGTGCATTGCTCGAGCGAATGCACCAAAACTGGCTCCCAAAATTCGTCCCGCCGATAAAGAGATTGCCGTTGGTGTCGACATCGAGTGTTCCCCATACCGGAGAGTTGGGAATACTGATCGGATTCATCCAAGTGACCCCGCCGTCAGTAGACCGGCTGAATTGCCCACCGCCGCAAGTGGCGGCTGTGCTCCAGGCCTGATACTGAAAGCCATGCCCCATGCCGTTGGTCTTATCTATAGTGAACCACTGCTTGTCGCCTCCCCCCGCACCTCCCTCGGGTGGCAGGCGCGTCCAGGATTGGCCGCTGTTTAGCGAGCGCCACATGTCATCGCAAAATGACTCGAGGAGGCTGAGGTAATAAAAGCTTCCCGTGTCATTAGAGTTCAACACGGGATCGCTCCGAAAGACGTTATTTTCGAGAATACCCGGGAAAGTCCACGACATGCCGCCATTGGTTGTGTATCCCCAGCCGCCCTGCCGGAAGTTGGACGAGACGCTGTTGAACTGCCGCCAACCGATTGACATCTTGTTGAGGTTCGTCGGGTCAACGGAGATAGAGGGCTCGTTCGCGGCGTCGCCGACGATGTTATGGCCATTGGAATCGACGTTCACCTGATAACTCGTGAATGGTCCGTGCGACGATACCATTCCCGGCGAAACTTCGATCGGCCGAGGGAGAGCAGGCGGGTTGTCGTATCTTTCGAGCGGCTCGGTCGGGAGCAGCTTGTGTGGCGCAGTCTGGCCCGACGCAATCGGAATTAAAAATAGCGAAAGCAGACAAGTGAAAAGGGTGACCTTTAACATTTTAAGAAAGATGATCATAATAAAATTTCGACACGAAACCTCCTCGACTACAGAAAACCGACGATGGCCGTCAAGACAAAACGGGGACGCAGCCCCGAGGGTAAGCGCGCTTCACTCGTGTACGCCCACCTTATTTTTTTGTCAGGGCCGATGTGCCCGCACCGGGTGCTCTTTTCCGGCTCCTGTTGGCGGGCGTGGATGCCGACCCCAACGCCGCCACATAATTGAATGCGTCGCTCATCCCGAGCCT
Organism: uncultured Verrucomicrobiae bacterium; assembly: GCA_963776615.1. Lineage (GTDB taxonomy): Bacteria > Verrucomicrobiota > Verrucomicrobiia > Chthoniobacterales > UBA10450 > Palsa-1392. The sequence continues at coordinate 13,797 of CAVZNJ010000018.1, read as the reverse complement.
AAGGCCGCGTCAACGCGCTGAACGCTCGGGCGCGAGCGACGGCTCGGTGGCTTACTCGTTTGCGCTCACCTTTGGGTTCCGCCTTTCTGCCTCCTTCCCCTACCGCGCCGGCTTCCCCGCGTCCAAAACTGCTTTTCCAAGAAGTGAGAACCCGCGATCAAACGCGATCGCATTTCAATCCTGTCAGCGTTTTTCGCTTTTCTTCGCCCAAGCCCGTCACGCCGCTCCCGGCCGGCAACCCCGCCCGCAGCCTCAAGGTCGTGCGGCCCGACACGGACGAGTGGTGCGCGCTGAGAACGGTTGTAGTTCATATGGAATCATCCGTCAGGGACAGCCTGCTCGCACCATATAGCGCACCGCATTGAACCATGGTTCGTCTGGGATATTCCCGTTGGGGAGAGTCCTCTTGCATTAGCGTCAGATAGGGTGCGAAAACGCCCATTCTTCATCGCTCACATCGCTCGGATAACTGGTCTTTTTGCCTCGCGTTTTATCTGTCATCCCAAGCCTAACGCTTGGCTGGAAGTAAAAAGTGCGGACTTATTTGCAACAAAGTTCATGACACCCACGACACGGTAGGCAGTGAGTCAGATGAAAATGAGCACCGTGTTCGAATCGCAATGCAAATCGCTCGGAACTGGTGAACTCATTCGCCTCCGCGGTTTGCTCGTGGAAGCGACCGCCCCGGAGATCGGCACCTGGCGCAGCTCGCTCAGCCGCACCGGCACCGGCAACGGCGCCTGCGAACTGGTCTGGGTGAAAGAGATCGAAAAACTCGCCCATTAGCTCCGGATGATTCGTTCAAAGCAGGGGTGGAGCGAGGCGTCTGCGGGTTGCGCCCTTCGCGTTCCCGTTTCATGCTGCCCAATGATCACTGAGAAAGCGACTTTTGGCGCGGGCTGTTTTTGGGGAGTCGAGGAAATGTTTCGCAACATCAAGGGCGTGACTTCGGCGACGAGCGGGTACGCCGGCGGCAAGACCGAGAACCCGACTTATGAAGACGTTTGCAGCGACGAAACCGGGCATGCGGAAGTGGTCGAAGTGGAATTCGATCCGGCGCAAGTGAGCTACGAGCAACTGCTCGATGTGTTCTGGAACAATCACGACCCAACGACGCGCAATCGACAGGGGCCCGATTTCGGCTCCCAGTATCGCTCGGTCGTCTTCTATCACTCGCCGGAACAGCGGGCCGCCGCCGAAGCGAAGAAGGCGGAACTGGATAAGAGCGGGCATTTCCGGCGGCCGATCGTGACGCAAATCGAGCCGGCGCCGACTTTCTATCGCGCCGAGGAATATCATCAGCAGTACCTGCGGAAACACGGGCGCACGCATTGCGCGATTTGAGGAAAATGTCGAAGCACGAATGACGAAACTCTGTGAGCTTCGTTCGCCAGGTTCTGGGCCCCTTTGGGTTTCATCCCTATTTCGGATTTCGTCATTCGGGCTTCGTCATTTCGACTTCCAATGACTCCTGAGAGCATTCGCACCTCCAATTTCGTCGCGGACGCCACCGGATTTATTCTCGAACAGGCCCGTGTCGCCCTGGCCGAGCGCGGCGAATTCCGCATCGCGCTTTCCGGCGGCAATACCCCGCGGCCGATCTATGCCGAGTTCGCCAGGCTGTCGCGCGACCTGCCGTGGGAACAAGTCCGTTTCACTTTCGGCGACGAGCGTTGTGTTCCGCCGGACGACGAACAAAGCAACTTCCGCATGGCGCACGAGTCGCTCTTTGAACCCGCCGCCGTCCCGGAAAAATCGATCCTGCGCCTGCGCGGTGAGGTCGATCCTGCGCTCGCCGCCCAGGAATACGAGGATGCGCTTGCGCTCCTCGCGACCCAGCGGGGCGAAATGATTTACCGGCACGACCTGACGCTGCTCGGGATGGGGGACGACGGGCACACCGCCTCACTTTTTCCCGGCACGGCCGCGCTTCATGAGGAAGTGCGGCGGGTGGTGGCGAATTTTGTCCCGAAGTTCAACACCTGGCGCCTAACAATGACCTTGCCGCTCCTCAACCAGTCGCGCCAGGTCCTGTTTCTGGTCAGTGGCGACAAGAATCCCGAGCTCCTCGAACGTGTCCTGGCCGGCGCTTCGGAATATCCCGCCGCCCTTGTCGCGCCGGCCAATGGCAAACTGACTTGGATGATTGGCCAGCGCGCCTAACGAGATGTCGAAGGCGCGCGTCGTTCTGGTTACCGGCTCGGCGGGTTTGATCGGCTCGGAAACGGTCAGGCGTTTCGCGGCTGATGGTTTGCAGGTGGTTGGACTCGACAACGACCTGCGCAGACAGTTCTTCGGCGAGGAAGCCTCGACCCGCAAAACGCGTGACACACTGCTCGCCAATGTGCCCGCCTATGAGCATCACGAGATCGATATCCGCGACGCCGCGGCGGTGAACGAGATTTTCAAGCGACGCGGCCTGGGGCTGGCGGCGATCGTACACACCGCGGCGCAACCTTCGCACGACTGGGCGGCGCGCGATCCGCAGATGGATTTCACGGTTAACGCCAACGGCACGCTTAATCTTCTCGAGGCCGGCGCGGAACTTTTGTCCGGAAACGCCGTTCGTCTTTACCTCAACGAACAAAGTCTACGGCGACACGCCGAACAGCCTGCCGCTGCGCGAGCTGGAGTTGCGCTGGGAAATCGAGCCGGACCACGAGTATGAGCCGGGCATTTCCGAGAACATGAGCATCGACCAGACGAAGCACTCCCTCTTCGGCGCTTCGAAGGTCGCGGCCGATGTGCTGGTGCAGGAATACGGGCGCTATTTTGGAATGCCGACCGCCTGTTTTCGTGGCGGTTGCCTGACGGGTCCGGCGCATGCCGGGACCGAGCTGCACGGGTTTCTTTCCTACCTCATGAAGTGCACGGTGAGCGGCCGGCCCTATCGCGTTTTCGGTTACAAAGGGAAACAGGTGCGCGACAACATTCACAGCTTCGACCTGGTCGAGGCGTTTGCCGCGTTCGTTAGGGCGCCGCGCGTGGCGGAGGTCTACAACATTGGCGGGAGCCGTCATTGCAATTGCTCGATGCTCGAAGCGATCGCCCTTTGCGAGGAAATCAGCGGCCGCAAACTTTCCTGGGAATACGTCGAGGACAATCGGGTCGGCGACCACACCTGGTGGATCAGCGACGTGCGAAAATTCCGGAAGCATTATCCGGAATGGAATTTCCGCTACGGGCTGCGCGAAATCCTGGAAGAGATCCACGCTGCGGTCGTGCGCTGAGCTGCAGCGCTGCAGAGGCGGGCGTGTCGCCCGCAATCGAAACGGCGCTCCGCGTCCCAAGTTCGAGGAGGGGAAGCGGCCGACACGGCCGCCTCTACATCGTACTGCTCGCCTTCGTCGCTGATTGTCGGTGCGACTTGGTCGGGGATGGCCCAGACGTGGATCATGACTGCGATCCAGTAGATCGGGAGAAGGAAGAATCCGAAGCCGGCAGTGCCGGTGGCGATCAAGAGTGCGGCGCCGACCGCCAACGGCGTTCCGATAAATATCAGCAGCACGCCGATGACCCGATAACCTTTGTAGACGTGTCCAAGGCCTGGGACCACGCTGAGCGTGACGGCCACAAGGTCGCTCGCCTTTCCTTCGGCGGTTTCGAACAACCCGCTGGCGGCCGTTGGCGTCTGGAGCGGTTGTTCGCTTGATTCTATTTCCGGTGCGTCGGTGTATTCCAAAGGTGTCATCCGCCGCTTATCGTGGCAGCGAGGGCGTCTTCGTCAAGGCTGCGTTCAGTTTCCGGAGCGACCTGATAAAGGTTCGAAAGTTTTTGGGCTTCAAATCCGCCGGGAAGCTGCACAATAGCGGGATGAGTTCGCTCGCCGAGATCGTTTCCCATGCCGATGAATTGTTGCGCTTGCCCGAGATCGAAGACTATCCGCATGCCTTAAATGGGTTGCAGATTGAGAACTCGGGGGTGGTAACAAGGATTGGCGCGGCGGTCGATGCCTCCGGCCGCACCATCCGGATGGCGGTCGAGCAGTGGAATCGACCTGCTCCTGGTGCACCACGGTTTGTTCTGGGCCGGATTGCAGCCTGTGACCGGCCCGCTCTATCGCGCGCTCAAGCTGGCGATGGAAAAAAATCTTGCGCTCTACAGCGCGCATCTGCCGCTCGACCTGCATCCGACGATCGGCAACAACGTCCTCCTCGCTGCGGCCCTGGGTTTGGAAAAAACGGAGCCGTTTCTTCGAGCTGAAGGGCGAACCGATTGGCCGCAAGGCCGAAGCAACTCTGCGACGTGACGAGCTGCTGGCGAAGCTCGAGGAATCGTTAGGCGGACCGGCCCGTTGCATCGGTGCAGGCCCGATGGAAACAAGATGCATCGGGATCGTGAGCGGTGGCGCGGGCGGCGAAATCTACGCCGTGGCTGCGGGCGGGAGTAGACACCTTCATCACGGGCGAAGCGCCGCATTGGGCGGCGGTCGCGGCCGAAGAACTCAGCCTCAATCTTTTCCTCGGCGGTCATTATGCGACCGAGACATTTGGGGTGAAAGCGCTTGCGGCTGAGCTCGGGGGAACACTTCAAATTGCCGTGGGAATTTCTCGATCACCCGACCGGTTTGTGAGAAATCGTCGTTAGGCATGCTGCCCTTCATCACCTTTGCGCTTTTCCTCTTGCTCGTCCTCGGGGTCGTTTTGACTGTGCCGGTGCTGACGCGCCTGCAACGACTTCGCCGGCTGATCGATGCCTTGACGGAGCGGGTGGCGGCGCTTGAAAAGGCGAAGCGCGAACCGGTGGCTCCGCCTGTCCCGCAAAAGGTGGCGATACCGCCGTCACCGCTACTGGCCGAACGGAGGGACTCGCCGCCGCGAATTCCGGACGAGCGGAAGCTTGTCCCTCCGGGGGCGAGCAAGTGCCGACCGCTTCCGCCGCCATTGGCCAGCAACTCTCCCACCGAAGACGCCTTTCAATTGGGAGGCGTTCATGGGGGTGAAATTGTTCGCCTGGCTTGGCGGTCTCGCGCTCTTTCTTGGCGTCATATTCCTCGTCAAATACTCCTTCGAAAACAATCTCATCACGCCGCTTGCGCGAGTCGTGATGGGAGGAACGTTCGCGGTTGGTTTGATCGCGCTTGGCTGGCGGCTGGCCCGCGGCCGTTACCGCGTTACAGCACAGAGCCTTTGTGCGACCGGCATTGTCACTCTCTACGCCGATCTTTTCGCGGCGCATTCCTTCTACGATCTCATTTCCCTAACGACGGCATTTTTCGCGATGTCGGCGGTAACGCTTTTCTCCTTCCTCCTCGCGGTCAACCTTGGCGCACAGATCATCGTCATTCTCGGATTGCTCGGCGGTTTTCTCACCCCGGTCCTGCTTCCGAGCGGATCGGATAACGCGCCCGCGCTCTTTCTTTACATCGCGCTGCTTGATCTCGGCGTAGCCGCAGTCGCCCTCCGCCAGCGCTGGCAATATCTGCTGCTGCTGGCCGCCATCGGCACGGCGCTGACTCAACTCGGATGGGCGTTTGACTACTTCGGGGCCTCGAATGGGGGACGCGCGTTTTGGATCTTTCTCGGATTTGACGCGCTCTTTCTCGCCGTCTTTTTCTTCCGCGGCCGCGCGACACCGCCTAGCCATTGGACGACAGCCGCCGCCGCTTTGGTCGGTTTCGTAGCTCTCGTTTTTTCATTTTGGATTTCGGCCGAGCCGCCGTTGGGGCGTCGTCCGCTCTTCTTTTTTAGCTTCGTCTTTCTCGCCGATGCCGGGTTGCTGGCGTTGCCGGTACTTGGTCGCGCCCATCGCGCAATCGCGGTCGGCGCTGGTGCGGTAACTTTCGCCCTGGTCGCGGAATGGATCGCGTTGTTTGGACATCGGGGCCCATTGGACGCGCCGCTCGCCGCGATCGTGATTTTCGCGCTGCTCCACGCTGCGACCACGCCGGCCTCGGCCTGGCGTCCCGGCCTGCTGCCTTTCACCGCCACGGGCATGATCACCCCTTTCGTTCTGCTCATTATCCTGATCGAGCGGGTGGAGCTTTCGAATCCGACGCCGATTTTTCTCGTCGCTTTCGCGCTCAGCGGAATTTCGCTCGCCGCCGCAATCGTTAGGCGAGCGGACTGGCTGGCCGGCTCCGCGCTCCTCGGCGCGGGTCTGCTCGAGTTGACCTGGCAAAGCCAGCGATTCGATCCGGCGGAGGCGATTCCGACCCTCGCCTGGTACGGGTTCTTCCTGATTCTCTTTGTCGCTTTCCCGTTTTGTTCGGCCCGGAAGGAAAAATCATCGGCCTGGGCGATCAGTGCAATCGCGCAGGCGCTCCAGTTCCGGCTCTTTTACACCGCCATTACGGCCGCTTTCCCTAACGACCGGATGGGATTACTGCCGGCCGCGTTCATTGCGCCCGCGACGATCGGCGTGGTCGCGTTGCTCAAGCTCTATCGAGCCGATCCCGCGGCGGGCGACCCACGGCTTGCCTGGCAGGGGGGAGCGCTTTTGCTTTTCGTTAGTCTGATCTTTCCCCTCCAGTTCGATCGCGAATGGATTACCCTCGGCTGGGCGGTCGAAGGGGTGGCACTGCTCTGGCTCTTTCGCGTCTTGCCGCATCGCGGTCTGCGGGTGGTGGCGGTTATGCTTCTGGGCGCCGCCTTTGTCAGACTGGCGCTCAATCCCGCCATTTTCGACTATCACAAGCGGACCGGTGTCCGGATTTGGAACTGGTATCTCTACGCCTACGGAATAACGAGCGTTTGTCTTCTGGCCGGGGCACGGCTTTTTGGACGACCACAAGAGACGATCGTGGAACGCGCCGCTCCGCCTTTGCTCGGCTCGTTAGGCGTGATCCTCAGCTTCCTTCTCCTTAATCTCGAGATCGCCGATTATTTCTCAATCGGACCGACACTGACCTTTTCCTTCAGTGGCAATTTCGCGCGCGACATGACTTACTCGATCGCCTGGGCGCTATTCGCGCTTGGTCTAATCGTCGTCGGGATGCGGATCAAGCAGCGCGCCGCTCGTTATGCCGGCGTCGCCCTCCTCGGCGTGACCCTGTTGAAACTGTTCCTGCACGACCTGAGTGACCTGAACGAGCTTTACCGGATCGGCGCTTTCGTTAGCGTGGCCCTTATTCTGATCGCCGCCTCTTTCATTTATCAACGCTTTCTCGTGCCCGACCGCGCGGCGAAATAACCGATGCCGGAAGACAAACGCGTCAGCACCAAGGCGACGACCATCGTTGGGCTCGCGGTCATGTGCAGCCGGGTGCTCGGGTTGATTCGTGAAATGGTGATCGCCGCGCTCTTTGGCGCGTCGCGCAACATGGATGCATACCTGACGGCGTTCCGCGCGCCCAACATGCTGCGCGATCTCTTCGCCGAAGGCGCGCTCTCGACCGCGTTCGTCACGACCTTTTCGCGTCGGATTGCCACCGAAGGCGATCAATCGGCCTGGCGGCTTGCGAGCAAGGTCGCGACCCTCACCCTCGTTTTCATGAGCGCGATCACGCTCCTCGGAATCGTCTTTGCGCCGTTTGTCATCGATATTCTTGCCCCTGGTTTTCCGGCGGAAAAGGCGGCTCTCACGATCCAACTCACCCGGATCATGTTTCCGTTCATTCTCCTCGTTTCGCTCGCCGCGCTCGTGATGGGAATGCTCAACGCGAAGGATGTCTTTGGCATTCCGGCGCTGGCTTCGAGCTTCTTTAACATTGGCTCGATCGTGGGCGGCGTGGCGCTTTGCTATTGGCTCGACCCGCAGCCGAATTGGTGGCATCCGCACTTTGGCGAACGCGGTTTGGTCGGACTCGCCATCGGCACCTTGCTTGGCGGGTTGCTCCAGTTGCTCGTGCAGTTTCCTTCCGCCTCGCGGGTTGGATTTCGTTTCAAATTCGACTTCGACTGGCGAGATCCGGGTGTGCGCACCATTCTGGGGTTGATGGCGCCGGCGACGATCGCGGCCAGTGCAGTGCAAGTGAATGTGGCGGTAAACAGCGGTTTCGCGTCAACGTTAGGCAATGGTCCCATCACGTGGCTCAACATCGCTTTTCGTCTCATGCAACTCCCCCTCGGCGTCTTCGGGGTGGCGGTCGCGACCGTTACTCTCCCGCTCGTATCGCGAAGCGCGGCGCTGGGCAACACGCGGGAATTTCGCGGCGCGCTCGCCCACGCCATGCGGCTCGTCATGTTGCTCACAATCCCGTCCGCGATCGGCTTGATCATTCTCGCCGATCCAATCATCGCGCTGATTTATCAGCACGGAAGATTTACAGCGGCGGCAACCGTGCAGACGGCCGCGGCTTTGCGTTTCTACGCGCTCGGCCTGGCCGGTTATGCAGGGGTGAAAGTGCTCGCGCCGGCTTTCTACGCCCTCGATAAACGGCATCTGCCGATGATCGTTAGTCTCATTTCCATCGCGGTGAACTTCGGCCTGAACTGGCTTTTCACTTTTCATCTTGGGCTCGGTCATCGCGGGCTCGCGCTCTCCACCAGCTTCGTCGCGATGACGAATTTTCTCTTGCTCTACACGATGATGCGGCGGCACACCGGCCGGCTCGAGACGGGCACGATGCTGGCAACGTTAGGCAAGATCGCCCTCGCCGGTGCGGTCCTGGCGGCCATTTGCCTCTTCGCGCAACACTTCTTCTTTCCCAAACCGACAAAGGGCGGAGAGCTGAGGTTGATTGCAGAGGTCTTGCTCACCATCGCCGTCGGAGCGGGAGCGTTTTTTGGTTGTGCCTATCTGTTGCGAGTGGCGGAAGTGGAAGACGTGGTGACTGTGGTGCGGCGGAAGTTGAAACTGTAGCGGCCGCCGTGCCGATGCGCGGAGCGACTCAGGCGGTCGCGTAAGACCAATCGGATGTCTCTTCTCAGCGCCTGACACGGACGCGGCTACACGGCCAGAGCATCATCGAGATCGGCGATCAGGTCGGCAGGATGTTCGAGGCCGATCGAGAGGCGGAGAAGGGTATCGGGCGTGAGACTCTCGGGGCCTTCAATCGATTGCCGATGTTCGATCAGACTTTCCACGCCACCGAGGCTGGTGGCGCGGGTGAAGATTTTCGTCCTGTTGGGCAAAGCCATCGCGGCGGCACGATCGCCTTGCCGTTCGAACGACAGCATCCCGCCAAACGAATTCATCTGCCGCGTGGCGAGTGCGTGCTGCGGGTGGGAAGTGAGCCCCGGGTAATGCACGCGCGCGACCCGCGGATGCGATTCGAGGAATTTCGCAACCTGTCGCGCATTCTCGCAATGCGCGCGCATTCGCCAGGGGAGCGTTTGCATGCCGCGATGGACCAGCCAGCAATCGAATGGCGCCGGCACCGCGCCGCCAATGGTCTGCACCTCGCGAACGCGCTGGAAAAAGTCGTCCGCTTCCCGGGCGATCAGAGCGCCGCCCAGGACGTCGCTGTGGCCGCCGAAATATTTCGTGGTCGAATGCATGACGACATCCGCGCCGCACGCGAACGGGCATTGAATGAGCGGCGACCAGGTGTTGTCGCACACCAAACGCGCGCCGCCCTCGTGGGCGATCTCCGCCACGGCTGCGATATCGGTCAGCTTCAAGGTTGGATTCGAAGGAGTCTCAATCCAGACCAGTTTTGTGTTGCGGCGCCGCGTGCTTTTCACGGCCGCGAGATCGGTCATATCGACAAAATCGACCTCCAGTCCCCAGCGCGTGAAGAGGTCGCGCAATAGTCGGAGCACGCCATGATATGCCTCGAGCGGCGCGATCACATGATCGTTAGGCGAGAGCGCCTGCAAGACCGCCATGGCCGCCGCGACGCCAGAGGCAAAAGCCGCCCCGACTGCGCCGCCCTCGAGGAGGGCGAGCGCCTTCTCGAGCGCGGCGCGATTCGGATTATTGGTTCGCGTATAATCGAAGCCGGTCGGGAAAGTGACCGTTCTCGGCGCGCTGGAAGGTGGTCGAGAGATGAATCGGTTCCGCGACTGCGCCGGTGACCGGGTCGACCTTGCGGCCGGCATGAACGGCAATGGTTTCCGGTCGTAATCTGGAATTAGTTTCCGCCATGGCAGGTTGGCGGAGACTAAAGCAGTGGATCGCTTCTGGCCAGCCGGTCGTGGCAGCAGCTGCGATTTGCATTTGACGACTCAGCGGTCCAAGCGGAAAAACCAACTGCATAAATCGCCGGCCTGCCCTAACGTTCTGGTTCCGCCTTCTATGATATACGACGACGAAGTCTTCAAAATGGCCTGCGACCAGTTCCAGGTCATCGCCGATTACCTGAACATCGATAAAAACGATCGCGACCGCCTGATGTATCCAAAGCGCGCGATGGCCGTCACTCTGCCGGTGCATATGGACGATGGGAGCACGAGAACTTTCCAGGGTTACCGCGTTCAGCATCATCTCACCCTTGGCCCGACCAAGGGCGGCACTCGCTTCGCGCCGACTCTCTCGATGGGTGAAACCGCCGCTCTCGCCATGTGGATGAGCTGGAAATGCGCGCTCAACGATCTCCCCTACGGGGGCGCGAAAGGCGGCGTGACTTGCGATCCGACGAAGCTTTCGCATCGGGAACTCGAGGCAGTCTCGCGGCGTTACATGCAGGAAATGATCCCTTTTGTCGGCCCGAAAACCGACATCATGGGTCCCGACATGGGCACGAACGAGCAGGTGATGGCCTGGTTCATGGATGAGGTAATTTGCGGCGCGCCAATACGCATCCATTTTCTCTAGAAGATCGGGCGACAGCGTGGTAGGCATCAGCAGCTCCTCACGGGCTCGTTCACGCGCCAAGGTCGAGTGATTTCAGAGACCGCTAGCGCGGACGCCTGAGCGCCTTCGACCATGTTCAGCGCCGATACTTTGCGCCACAATCTCGTTCGGTCGCGCAACACCGATATCACCAATTCCTCGACGGATAATCCAGTAACGTGTCACACGTACCAACTCGCTAACCGCCGCAGCCGGGGCGTCTTCTTGTGGATGTGTTCACCCACCCGGCCGAGAAGCAGATCTAGTTGGGCGATGGCGTCGAAGAGGAACGGGCCCTTGTTCAACATCACGCATTCGGCGCGCGCCGACATGGCGGCGTCTGTCATTTCGCCACGCGATAGCACACCCTTCTTGATGAGTTGCTCAAGCACCTGGGTCGCCCAAATGACCGGCACCTGAGCCGCTTCACCAAGCCAGAGGATTTCCTCTTGCATTTCCGCGAGCCGAGCAAAGCCGATTTCCACGGCAAGATCGCCGCGAGCGATCATGATGGCTGTGGGCTGGCGGCCGGCCGCGCGAACAAGAATGTCGGGTAGATTGGCGACTGCAAGGTTCGTCTTCAATCTTCAGCACGAGTCCGAGCTTCAGCCAGTCCTCTGGGCGCTCCTTGGCCAGCGCGTCTTGTAGAGCTGCCACGTCTGCGGCGCGCTGGACAAAGGAGAACTCGATGCCATCGGTATGCTGAGCGACGAAAGCGAGATCTTCCACGTCCTTCTCTGTCAAGGCCGGAATCGTGAAAGCCGTATCCGGGAAGTTGACGCCTTTCTCCGGCTTTAGCCTGTAGCCTTTCTCGTCGGGACAACCTTCACTTCCACGACGACGCCCCAGGATTGCTTGCTCTTCACCTCCGTGGCTACTTCGCCGTCGTCGATGAAGATGCGTTCGCCAGGCCGAGCGGCGGCGAGCGCTTTCCCTCAGCGTGCATTCGACCGCTGGCAGCTTCGCATCAACGGCACCGAGCTCTCCCGGCGCCGCGATCGCGCAATCATCGCCAAGCGCAATACGCTTTAGGCCGTGATGTTTCCGAATTGCACCGGTTCGGATTTTCGGACCAGCAAGGTCCATCAAAATCTTCATCCTGCGGCCTGTCTTTTTCGCTGCGGCATCGACGCCCTGAAATCATTCTGGCCCATGCATCCTGGTCGTCATGTGCACAATTGATACGGACGGCCTCAACGCCCAGCTGAGCAAGGCGCAACATGAAGCCGTCGCCGTCAGCGGCCTCGCTCGGCGCTGTTATAAGGAAATGAACCGGCCGACGCTGCGAGCTGGGCCCCAGTAATTCGACTGTCCGGGCGGCGAGCCGTTCCTCGCCAGAAAAGAAGGCACGATCGGGATCGGGCGCAGTGGTAGCCTTGCCGGCAAGAAAGGCAAGCACTGCGGCTACAGCGTCGAGGGTAGGTAGAACGCGGCTTTCGGCCCGGCCAAGTGAGGATAATCCGCGTGCTGCCAACTCGAGCTGGAGTGGCCGGATGTCATGGCGACGCAGCGCGAGATAATGCGCAAAGTTCGCTGCACTCGGGGCAAAATCGGGCCGTTCAATCCAGCCATGCCGATCAGGGCGATCGTCTGCCTTCATCGACACGGCAGCACGCAGACGGTCGACCTCGTCCAGCAAATCGGCGGCGTTACGGACTTCCATGATGGTCATTCTCCCGGAGGAACGACGTCCAATCTTGAACCTACGTCGACGGACTTGTAGGCCCAGCAGGGTGGTAAAGCACGAGCAGACACCGCGCTCCGCTAGGCCGTAGCAGCGCCCTTTGGATGGCGCCTCTTCGGTTCGGCATCTTGATCAAGCCCGGCGAATAGGTCGCCATCGCCGGGGCGTTTAGGACGCACGCTGGGGGCGAGTCTGCACAGTAGCGACACATATAATCGTCATACCAGAGGTTGGCGCGATCACCTCCGCGTCGTGCGCAGGCCGCTGCCGGATGCAGGGCGGACGCTCGCCAAGGGGGGTAGTAAGAACGCGTGCAAACACGGCCAGTGCACGGCAGACGTCTTTGGAGCTATCGCCGAATTGATATGCACTGCGCGGCGATTCATGACCGACACGGCATGACGTGTGAGCATTGCCACACGCACCGTGCCTGTCTGTGGCCGACGAAACGGGCTTGGGGCCGCCGTGGAATTGGCAGGTTTTGCAAACGGGCCCTGTGGTTGCCGGTGTCGCGGCCGCTTACTGAGTCCATCAAAAAGACGACCCCCAACCGGGATGTGGGGTCCACGAGGAGAGTGTCTGGGGACACAAGTATCTAAGCGGATAGTGTGATTGTTCTGCGCGACAATCGCGTGACATAACACGGTTTGGGACTGGCTCTTTACACGGTTTGGGGCTGTATCTTTCAACAATCAAACGAGGTTGGGAGCGTCGTATGCCCAGAGGCAGGCCACCTTCCTTCACTTCCTTCAATTATCCCAATTGCAATGCTTTCTACCAAGTCGTCCAGGCTGAAGCCGGACCCGAAACCGTTTACAGCGAGGGATCCATGCCGCAGTTGCGGCGCGGCGCTTCCGGGGCGCGAGGGTAGGTTTGTTCTCAAATATTTCTTAGTAGATCGCTACCGTAGAAGGGCTCTTGGGCAGCGCACACGTTAACGTTCGCCGCACTTGCGGGACGCTGCCGCAAGAGCGACTGCCGCATGCCGAGTAAGCCGCCGAAACTTCTGGAAGTGAGGGCGCGCGTCGCTGAAGCGCGACGCATGGCCGCTTGCGGCGCTTCTTCGGTGGTCGGGAGGGCGCTTTCTTTGAACAAAAGATAAGGCACGCCCAGGATACCGGAAGCGGCACCGACCATTGCAATCAGAAACCCAATTCCGGCCACTGGGCCATCCTCCGACGAGCGAGCAGGCTGCGGCCCTCAGTGTGCTCACATCGGTAAAGAGTGATACTGAGAAGCCAGAGCACGTCATCCGAGCATGATAGGAGAAATCGATGAAAACAGGATTTTTCCACTTCACCTTGGCGTCCCTAGCGGCGTTCCTTATGTGCATCGGCCCCACTGATGCGCAGTGCGGCAAGGAACGTCGTTAGTTCAGTCGCCTGTTCCGCGCGCCGCAGGAATGACTCGTGTATTGATAAGTCAGAAAATGTATTGGCGGTGGTGAGATTGATGAC
>CAVZNJ010000017.1:0-154435 GCA_963776615.1 uncultured Verrucomicrobiae bacterium | reverse complement strand
CCTCGGTTCCGAGCTCGGTTCGTTAGTCAAAAATCCGACGCCCGATCGGATCATTTCCTGCAGCGAGATCGGCGAACTTCCGCGCTCCGTGGTCGAAGGACACGCCGGGCGGTTTGTGCTGGATGAGATTGGTGGCACCCGAGTCGCTTTTGGTCGGGGTCGCGTGCATCTTTACGAGGGCTACAGTGCCCGGGACGTGACGGCCGGTGTACGCTTCCTCGCCCGGGCTGGCATCGAGAGGATTGTCCTGACCAACGCCGCCGGGTCGATCAATCCGGACTTTGTTCCCGGATCGTGAATGATGATCACGGATCACCTCAACCTCACGGGCTCGACGCCATTGTTAGGCACAGCCCGGTTCGTCGGCCTGACCAACGCCTACTCGCCAGCCTTGCGTGAGCGCTTCGCGGCCGCGGCGCGGACGAACAAACTCACGCTGCACGAAGGGATTTACCCAGGCGTGCTCGGTCCACAGTGCGAAACGTCGGCGGAAATCAAAATGCTACGCTCGTTAGGCGCGGATGCCATCGGGATGTCAGCCGTGTGCGAAACCATCCAGGCCCGCGCGCTTGGACTGGAGGTTGCGGTCTTTTCGTGTTTCACAAATTGGGCGGCGGGTTTGAATCCGGCGTCGCTTTCGCATGCGGAAGTGCTGGCGGCCGGGGACACGATGGCGGCGGAGTGCATCAGCCTGCTTGGCGCGGCGCTCTCTGTCTGATCCCCAGCACCCCTCGACTCCACGGAATAGATTTGCGCCGCTTAATCGGGTGGCGGATGGGCGCGCGGTTCGCGATCTTTCGCCGTCGCGGCGCTGGGCTGGGTGACAAACGGGCCGCCCTCCATTGGAGCGATGGAAGTGAACCCGACTTCGGGCATGTCGCTCGGTTTGCCTTCGAGCGGGAATTCCTTCCGCAACGGGAAGTAGGGATAACCCTCCCACATCAGGATGCGGCGCAGGTCGGGATGGTCTTTGAAACGGAGGCCCATCATGTCCCAGATCTCGCGCTCGTGCCAGTTCGCTGTCGGCCAGATGTCGGAGACCGTGTCGACCGTCGGGTTATCTTCCGAGACCCTGAGCTTTAAACGCAGGTGGATCGCAAGGGACATCGAGTAAAGCTCGTAAACCATTTCAAAACGCGGTTCGTTTCCAAAGTTATCGACGCTTGTGATGTCGAGGAGATAATCGAAGGAAAGCTCGTCGCGGCAAAACCGCGCCACCTCCCGGATATCGCCGACGTCGATGACAATTGTCGTCTCACCGCGAAACTCGACCTGCTCGCGGAGCTTTGATTCAAAATGCTTTCTCAGCGAGGTGAGAAGTTCCGGGCCAGTCATGGCAAAGGATGAAAAGGAAAGCGCCTAGGCCAATGATTCGATCTTTTCCACGATACCGGGTCTTTGCGAGGTAAAGGAGCGTTCGCCTTCGATTTTTTCCTGCAATTTCATCAGGCCCTCGAGGAGGGCTTCCGGACGCGGCGGGCAACCAGAGATGTAGACGTCGACCGGGAGCAGTTGATCGATGCCTTGGAGCACGGCATAGGAACGGTACATCCCGCCGCTCGACGCGCAGGCGCCCATTGCGATGACCCATTTGGGTTCCGGCATTTGCTCGTAAATGCGCTTTACGGCGAGCGCCATCTTGTAGGTCACAGTGCCGGCCACGATCATGACGTCGCATTGCCGCGGTGAGAAACGCATCACTTCCGAACCGAAGCGGGCGATGTCGAAACGGGCGGAAGCCGTAGCCATGAGCTCGATCGCGCAGCAGGCCAGACCCATTGGCATTGGCCAGAGCGAATTCTTGCGCATCCAATTCATGGCCGCATCGAGCCTGGTGAAGATGACATTCCCTTCGATCTTGGAATCGTAGGCTGCGGGGAGTTTTTCCCGATCCGCTGGTTCAGGCGCGTCGTTCATCCAGCAACAAGTTAAAAGGACGCTTCGGGTTCGCAAGCTGCCGAAGATTTGCTCCGCGAAGTGGGGAGTGGTGAGTGACCTCTCTCTGAAGGAATTGCTCGAGCGGTACCGTCTTCGCTCAACCTGCGCAAAACGAAGCGTCTACATTAGCAGGCGTGCTGTAATTCAGGAGCCGCGGTGCCATTGGACCGGTTCGCCCCGATCATGGTCTGCACTTTACGGCCTAGTTCCGACGCTTCATACGGCTTTGCGATCACACCGCGAAATCCAAAGTCCTCGTAACGCTTCAGGGTCGCGTCGGTCGCGTAGCCGCTGGACACCGCTGCATTTACTTTCGGATCGATCTCGATCAGCTCTTTAAGGACTTCTTTTCCGCCCATTCCGCCAAGCAGAGTCAGATCCAGGATGACAAGGTCGAAACGCCGTCCGGCGATCAGTGCCTCGCGATAGAGTTCGATGGCGCGTGCGGCCGTCACTGCTGCGCAAACCTCGTAGCCGAGTCGGGTAAGCGTGAATTCGGCCAGCATGCAGATTGCCTCCTCATCGTCCACCACGAGCACCCGACCGGATCCATTCGTCGATTCACTAGTTTTGTCGACCGGTGCAACAGCGATTGGCCGGTGGCGGGTTGCGGGAAGGTAAATCGTGAAGGTAGAGCCGCGGTGCAACTCGGATTCCACCGTAATCAAGCCACCATGATTCTTGATCACAGAGTAGGAGGTGGCCAACCCCAGGCCGTTTCCTTTCGCTTTGGTCGTGAAATAAGGCTCGAAGATCCGGTCCATGTATTCCTTCGCAATGCCGACGCCATCGTCACGAATGCGAATGCGAATGTAATCGCCGGAAGGCAAATCGAGCACAACGGAATTCGTGGTCGCCCTGTGTGTAAAGTTATCGCAACTCAGGTGCAACGTGCCGCCGTTGGGCATGGCTTGATCCGCGTTTACGACTAGATTCGCGACGACCTGGCTAATCTGCCCGGGATCGAACTCCGCTGTCCAAAGATCGGGTTCGATCGTGAGCTTGCTCCGGCTCTGTGCGCCGCGCAGGGAAAGGCTCGCGGTTTCCTGAATGAGATTAGTGATTGAAGCAGGTGTCTTAATCGGCGCGCCGCAACGCGCAAAAGTGAGGAGCTGTTGCGCCAGGTCGCGCGCCCGGAGGGAAGCGTTCCTGGCGTCGTCTAGCCGGCGCTTCATGCCGTGGTCGGGCGGGAGCCGGGTGGAGACGAGCGAAATGTTGCCGATGACGGCGGTGAGCAGGTTGTTGAAATCATGGGCGATGCCACCGGCGAGAAGGCCGACTTGATCGAGCGCCCCGCCTCTGTGGCGCTCACCGTCACGGTGCGGCCGCTGGGTGATGTTGCGAAAGACGACTATCACTCCGCAGATTTCATCCTTCTCGCCCCGGATTGGTGAAGCGATCTGCTGAAGAAGGTACTTGCGCCCATCCCGCGCGGTGAGAGTGGCACGTTCCGGTGTGCTGAGAAGGATCGCCTCCGCCTCGCTCAGGTGTTCGGTGCTTCCATTGCGTTCTTGCGCCGGCAGACCGTCAACTGAGATTGCGAAAACGCTTCGGAACGGCTGCCCAACCGCTTCGCTTGTCTTCCAGCCAACCAACGCTTCAGCGGCCGGATTGCAAATCACAACGCGGCCTTCGAGATCGGTCGTGATCACACCGTCGTCGATCGAGGTCAGGGTCTCGGCGAGACTCTTCTTCTCGAGCGCGACTTCTTCGTCAAGGCGCTTTCGCGCCCTCAGATCACGGATCACTGCGACGTGAAGCCCTTGCTCATCTCCCGTCATTTTGACGAGGGAAACTTCGACCGGGAAGGTGTCATTGCTGCGCGTTCTCGCGAGAGCGAGCGTCGGTGTTCCGATGTGCCCGGCGAGATACGACCAGTCGCAGATCAGCGGTTCATCTTCGAGTCTGCGCTCGAAACGTTTTGGAATGAGTGCATTGAATTCAATCCAAAGAGATTCGTCTCCTTCGTAGCCGAACATTCGCCGGGCGGCGGCATTCATCGAGCAAACCGCACCTTTTTCATCGATTGTGACCATGCCCTCGAGGATGTGGTCGACAACGAATTGGATTCGCGCGTTGGCGACCTTCAGCCTTTTCAACTGCCGCCGGTAGGGAACGAAGGTGCAGCCCCCGGATGCAATCATCAGGCCAGCCGCTAGCGCGCAAAAAAGATCCAACCCATGCAGAGTCTTGCTGCGCGCGCCGCGGGCGTCGGTCAATCGCACTTGGTATACGTCGTATTGCTCCTTCTCAAACTGTCTCAGCGCATGACGGACATTATCCATTAGCGCTTCGTCCCGTCCCTCGAACGCGCGGCCCGATACCACTTCGCCGTGGCCTTTTGCCTTGATGTCCGGGACGGCAGACTGTGCAATCCATTTCTCGAGTTCATCCCGAATGACCTTTAGCTGGACGACTTGCGCTGGGTCGTTCGCAACGAGAACGAAAAGGCAACTCTGAAAAGTGTAGAAATCAGCAGTCGCTCGGTTGTAGGAGTCGATGAAAGCGGGATCGCCGCTCAAGACATAGCCCCGCTTCTCCTTCTGCATGTCGGACGCGGCCCGCTCCATTTCTGGGATGAAACTGAGAATCTGGATGGATTGAATGACCCGTTCCTGTTTCCCCATGGCTTGCCTCAAGCGAACCTGTTCCTCGCCCAGAATCGTCTGCAGAACGTCATGCGCTTGGTCTAATGCCGGTACTTTCAGGGCCACCTTCATTTCCGTTTGGCTGCCTGTCGCCTGACGAGCTGAATCAATTGATAACAAGTTATGGGAAAACCAGTTCTGAACGGTTTCTCGTATTTGGAGGATTTGCTCTTGCTGGGCAGTATCTGCGCCGAGGATGCTGCTCAACTGGTCGCAATGCTTCAAGAAGTTCTCGCCAATCTGGTCGAAGCCCGCCTTGTAATCTCTGCTCCGCGTCAGAGGACGAGCGCGATAAGCGTTCTCGAAGGCTGAGACATCGTTCTCGACGACGCTGCCAAGTCGCACCACCTCGACACTGTGTGCGCGCTGCTCTTCGCGCTTTTGATTTCTGAGTGCGAAGAGCGCAAAAGTGACGGCGAGCGCTACGAAGACCAGGGCGCTGACCACCGTACCGACCAGCAGGCCAAAATGGAAATGATCCGGACTAACGAACCACCTTAACAGGCAGCGATAAAACCCTTGTTTCCTTCCTGAGATGCCCGAGACGTCGGCGGCAGTCGGCGAAGGCATATAGCGCCTCTCCACGAGCAAGTCCTCTGCCATTTTCTTGTCCCTGGATTTTTCTTTTGCGCGAGCAGTCAAACATTTCTGTCATACTGCACCCGAACAAGTGTGAGCCCGGCCGCGGGTGCGACCAAACGATTGCTGGGCAAGGCGACGCGGCGCAGCCGTTGCCGCACTTCCGTGATGCGTGTCTTGCCAAGTGCGCAGCGCACCATCGCACCCACCATCAGTCGCACCATCTTGTAGAGAAAACCGTCGCCCTCGATTTCGATCGTCGTTAGGCCAGCTGTGCGCCCAACGCGCACCCTGCGAATTGTTCGAACCGTCGAAGTCACCGCTACTCCGCGCTGCGCCGCGAATCCGGCAAAGTCGTGCTGGCCGACGAATTCGTTGGCGCAGGCGCGCAGCAGCTCATCATTCAAGGGAGCCGTCACATGCCAGGCCCGGCCCACCTCGAAAGGCGATAACACCGGGGTCGTCGCAATGCGGTAGCGATAGATTTTCCCGCGAGCCGAGAAACGCGCATGAAATGTTCGGGGCACGAACCGGCAGCTCAAGACTCGGATCGACGGCGGAAGCGAAGCGTTCACGGCATCGCGCAGGATCGCGGGATCGAGCCGCGTGTCGAGATCGGCATGCGCGCATTGCCCGAGCGCGTGAACCCCCGCATCAGTCCGGCCCGCGCCATGGAGGCGGACCTTCCTGCCGGTTACCTTGGCGAACGCAAACTCAAGCCGGTCCTGGATCGTGTTGCCATTCACTTGGCTCTGCCAGCCGGAGAAACCTAGGCCGTCATAGGCGATGATCAGTTTCAGCCGGCGCGGATGGTTGTTGACCGGGTGCGTCTCGTCGTTAGGCAAAGGGGTCCGGCTCCGTGCCGCCCTGGTTGAACTCCAAGCTATCGAGATAGCTTTGCAGGAGAATCTGAGCCGCCACCTGATCAATGTAGCCGCGCGTTTGGCGGGTCGATTTGCCCGCTTCGCGCAGCGAACGATGGGCCGCGACCGTCGAAAGGCGCTCGTCCCAGGTACGAACTTCGCATTTCACTTTCGCGCGCAATTTTTCCGCGAACGCGCGCGCCTTCTCCGCCGATTCACCGTCGCTTCCGTTCATGTGCCGGGGCAGTCCGACGAGGATTCGTTCGACATTCTTTTCCTCCACAAGAGTCGCGATCCGCGCCAGCGGATCAGCCGTCCTCCCAAGCACAATCGTCTCCGCCGGATGGGCCAGCATTTGCAACTCGTCGGAGAGCGCGACGCCAATCCGCGCCGTTCCGTAATCGATTCCCATGATCCGTTTCATTCGTTAGGCGAATTTTCTCTCATTGCAGATCCGGCGGAAGCTTGCTCACCAAATCTTTGATCCGCTCCGCCTCGCGACGATTGCAAATGAGAAGGGCATCGCCGGTCCGGACGACGATAAGATTGTGCACGCCGAGGAGCGCGATCTTCGCCGGTTGATCGCTAAAGACAATGTTGTCGCTCGCGTGCAGGGTGGTCAGGTCGCAGTTCGACGCGTTGTAATGCTCGTCCTTCACCAGATAGGCCGCGACAGCGCGCCAACTGCCGACATCGTCCCAGTCGAAACTCGCTTCCACCATCAGCACGCGATCGGCTTTCTCCATAATCGCGTAATCGAACGAAATCGCGGGCAGATTCGCGAAGCGAGTGCGCAGGGCGCATTCCCAGTGGCCGGGCGCGCGAATTTGCGAAATGAAATCCGCCAGCTCGGGCGCGTGGCGGTTGAATTCGCTCAACACAGTCGGGACCGACCAGACAAACATCCCGGCGTTCCAGCGGAAATTGCCATTCTGCACAAAGGTGTCGGCCAGCTCGGCGTTCGGTTTTTCCCGGAAACGCAGAACGCGAAAGACATCGTTAGGCGCGCGCCCTCCCGGCAAGGTGACGGATGAACCCTGTTCGATGTACCCGAAGCCCGGACAGGCCCACGTCGGCTTGATCCCGATCGTGACCAGCGCACCCGTTTCCTCCGCGGCGCGCGCCGCGGTTTGCATCGTCTCCTGAAACGCGACCCGATCCTTGATCACATGGTCTGCCGGCAGGACCAGCATCGTGGCGCGATGATCGCGCATCGCCACCCAGGACGTGGCGAGTGCGACCGCCGCCGCGGTGTCCCGCTTCGCCGGTTCCGCTACGATATTTTCCGGCGGAAGGTCCGGCAGCAATCCGCGCAGGGTCGCTTCCTGATCGATATTCGTCAGGACCAAAATCCGTTCCGGCGGCACCAGGCGGTCGAGTCGATCGACCGTTTCTTCCAGTAACGTCCTGTCTGAAACCAGCGGCAGAAATTGTTTCGGTCGCGCGCGCCGGCTCAGCGGCCAGAAGCGCTCACCGCTACCTCCAGCAAGGATGAGCGCGTAGAGCGGATTCTTCATAGCGAAAAATGTGAGTGAGCGAGCGGTGCGAAGATTTTCCCGTTTCTTTTTTTGGCTATGGGAAGTATAAGGTTAGGCGATGTCGATTTCGTTATCCATTCCAAAAACACCGGACGCTTTGCCCTTGGACGGCTTGTGGACTCTCACTCGGACAGCCTTCGGTCTTGGGGTGGGGATGATGGTGGCGGAGCGCTTGAATCGGCCTGCCCGGCAGGCAACTGCCATCGCACTCATTTCCATCGGCACACTTGCCGTAATTCCGCTGCTCGTGAAGATCGCGATGGAGCGAATCAACCGGCCGGAATCCGACCGCGCGATGCGCCGGCGCCTGCGCTCGATTCGCGGCGATTCCCTCCATCCCGCCGACCACGAGATCTATTAGATACGCTTCTCGCCCCAGGTATAGAGGCGGGCGTGTCGCCCGCGAAGGATCGCGCGGCGAGGGTCCAACAGTTCCTTTGGGCTGGTCGATCCGACCGGGCGATTCTCGATTCACCTTCCTCCGCTTGCTCGATTCGCTTCGCCGAAGTAAGTCCCCCCAATGACTTCACGTGCCGACACCGCCGATCGCAACGCCCTGCTTGAGAGATGCGAAGCCATCCTGCAGGAGGAAGAAATCCTGCGCGAAGGCGGTGGCAAGGTCGGCCAGGATCGTCAGCGCAAAATGGGACGCCTCCCGGCCCGTGAACGCATCGCGCACCTCCTCGATCGCGAGAGCGATTTCTTCGAGATCGGGCTCTGGGCCGCCTACAAAATGTATGAACAATGGGGCAGCGTACCCGCAGCCGGAGCCGTTGTGGGCATCGGCAATGTCGCCGGCGTTCCCTGCATGATCATCGCCAACGATGCGACCGTAAAAGCCGGCGCGTTTTTTCCCCAGACCGCGAAGAAACTCATTCGCGCGCAACGCATCGCCTTCGAGTGCGCATTGCCGCTCATTTACCTGGTCGATTCCTCCGGCGTCTTCCTGCCGATGCAGGATGAAATTTTTCCGGACGAAGACGATTTCGGCCGGATCTTTCGCAACAACTCGGTCATCTCGGCGGCCGGGGTTCCGCAGTTCGCCGCCATCATGGGCAACTGCGTCGCGGGCGGCGCGTATCTGCCGGTGCTCTGCGACAAGGTGCTCATGACCGAGGGCAGCGGTCTCTATCTCGCCGGGCCCTCGCTGGTCAAAGCTGCCATCGGGCAAATCGTCGACACGGAAGAACTCGGCGGCGCGCACATGCACGCCGAAATCAGCGGCACCGTCGATTTCTATGAGAAGGACGACGTCGAATGCCTGAAGCGCCTGCGCTCGCTCGTCTCGCATCTTCCCGAAGCGGAGGCCGCCAGGGAAAATAGTGCAGCGAAAAAAGCAAAGCCACCCGCGAAGGATCTCGATGCGGTCTATGACCTGATCAATCTCGAAGGCCAAAAGCAATACGACGCGCGCGATCTGCTCGCTTCGATCATCGACGCCGATTCGCTCGACGAATACAAGGCCGACTACGGCAAGACGCTCGTCACCGCTTACGCGCGAATCGGCGGACACTCGGTCGGCATTGTCGCCAATCAGCACCACCAGGTGCGAACGAAAAAAGCCGGCATCCAGATGGGCGGCGTGATCTATTCCGATAGCGCCGACAAGGCCGCGCGTTTCGTCATGGATTGCAATCAGACCGGTTTGCCGATCATTTTTTTCCAGGATGTGACCGGGTTCATGGTCGGGCGCGACGCGGAACAAAGCGGGATCATTCGCAGCGGCGCAAAACTGGTGAACGCGGTCAGCAATTCCGTCGTGCCGAAGATCACGGTCGTGGTCGGCGGCTCGTTTGGCGCGGGTAACTACGCGCTCTGCGGCAAGGCGTATGATCCGCGCTTCATTCTCGCCTGGCCGAACGCGCGCTACGCCGTGATGGGCGCGGCCCAGGCTTCCGACACGGTCTTCTCCGTTCTCGAAAGCGTCCCGCGAACGCGGCGACCGGAAAGCAACGCCCGAAGAACTCGAGCAACTGCGCGCGAAGGTGAAGGAAACCTACGAAGAGCAAACCGACATCCGTTATGGCGCGGCGCGCGGTTGGGTCGACGCCATCATCCAGCCGCGCGACACGCGCGACGTCCTCCTTCGATTGTTAGGCTACGTCAGCCGGCCGATGCCACAGGGCGCGCGTTTCCACATGGGCGTGGTGCAGACCTAGCGCGGCGAAGCCGGCCCTCGCACGAAAGCCGCAAATGTAGGGCGGCGATGTTGGCCGCCATCGCCAGTCCCCAATTTTGAATCAGGAAAGCAGGAACTCAGGAAAAGGATAAACCCTGGAGGGAAGCTGGCCGTTCTTGCTCGGGACCCGAAGCTTGCCCTTACTTTCCGGCCAGTCCCAGCCGAGGTCGGGATCGGTGAAAAGGCCGGCGAAATCGAAGGCTTCGAGATAGCGACGAATGCGATCGCGCGTGGTTCGATTCACTTGTCCTCCGGGTTGAAACCGATGCGGCGCTTCGGCGGATCCGGCGGAGTCATAAGCTGGCGGATGGCATCGAAGACGACTTTGAACTGCGAATCGTATTTGCGCTGCATCTCGGCGAGCTTGCGAGCAAGGTCGGCGTGGGTGGAAAGAAGTTCGCGGAGACGAACAAAGGCGCGCATGATGGCGATATTCACCTGCACCGCGCGGGTACTGCGCAGGACGCTGGAAAGCATGGCGACGCCCTGCTCGGTGAAGGCATAGGGAAGATAACGGCGCCCACCTCGCGCTGGCTTTGAGGTTTCAATTTCGTACCTCAAAGCTGTTGGGCCGGATTGTTTTGAGGCGCCAATCTGGCACCTCAAAGCCTCAAACTCTCCGCGTGTGAGTTGGAAGGCGAAGTCCTCGGGGAAACCACTCCATAGAGTTCCGCCAAATCAGAATCGAGCATCACGCGCTGGGAGCGCAGCAGCAGGATGCGGCGCTCGGCCTGGAGACCGAGGGCGTCGGGTCTCATGCGACGGTCAAGCCCATGGAACAGACAATATGGAGCTGCTTGACTTCAGAATCGAGTTGGCCCCGCGGC
This sequence comes from uncultured Verrucomicrobiae bacterium, assembly GCA_963776615.1. Lineage (GTDB taxonomy): Bacteria > Verrucomicrobiota > Verrucomicrobiia > Chthoniobacterales > UBA10450 > Palsa-1392. Next base: position 143,863 of record CAVZNJ010000017.1, on the reverse strand, counting down.
ATCCGTGTTTCACCCAAGGCAGGGGAAGGATGAAGGCGGGAGGATGAGGGAAGAAGTTCTCTGAAAAACGGACACCCGATCGCTGAAAGCTGAAGAGGAGCGGCTTTGGAAAACGTCCGTAACGCCGGCCGAGCCGAGGCCGGGCTTTCAAAACTGGCAGCTGAATGGAAGCCAAGCGGACGTAGGCGAAGGCAAAGCTAAACGGGGGGACGCATGCGCGGCATGAAGGCAAAAGAAAAACGGAAAGCTGAAACGCTGACAAGCTGAATTGAAGGCGAAGCGTAGGAGAATGCGAGGGCGTGAAAACGGATGCCCGCTTTGGCCCGAAGCTTAACTGGCGAATCGCTGGCTGATTTGCTCGTTCAGTCGCGCGACTTCGCTGAGACCGCCGGCGACGGGCGAGGGGACCCCGCGCTGGTCGAGCGCGCGAATCACTTCTTCGGTCGGGATGTTTCCGACCATCTCGATCCTGCGCGAAAGGGACAACCGCCGAGGCCGCCGAGTGCAGCGTCGAAACGGCGGCAGCCTGCATCGAAGGCGGCCAGGACTTTGGCCGCGGCTTCTCCGCGCGTGCTATGGAGGTGAACCCCGATCTCCTGCCTGCCGGCTCCTTCGATCACGGCGGACACGACCTGTCGGATCAAATCCGCGTCGGCGACGCCGACCGTATCCGCCAGAGAAATCGCGCGGACTTCGAGCGCGGCGACTCCGCGCACGGCTTCGACGAGGCGCTCGATGCTCCAAAGGTCCTGATACGGATTCCCGAAGGCCATCGAAATGTAAACGACCATCTTGAGACCGCTGGCCTCGGCTTTCTCGCGAATCGTGATGAGGGTCGCGAGATTTTCTTCCAGCGACTGATTTTGATTTCGGCGCAGGAACGTTTCCGAAATCGAGCAGGGATAGCCGAGGGTCGTGACCGCCCCGGTCGCAATCGCGCGCTCCGCGCCCTTCTCGTTCACGACGATGCCGATGATCTCGACGTCGTCCGGCGGGGCAAGTTGTTCGAGCACCTGCTCGCTATCGGCCATCTGCGGCACCGCCTTGGGCGAGACGAAGCTGACCGCATCGATGTGCCTGAACCTGGCTTCAATCAGGCCGCGCAAATAGCGCACTTTTAGCTCCGTCGGGATGTGAGCCGGCAACCCCTGCCAGGCGTCCCGCGGGCATTCAATCAGTTTCAGCGTCTCCTCTTCCATGGTCCTGACAAATCCCGGGGCCGTCGGTTTGATCTATAGACTTGTCGCGCCGGCCGCGCTACCGATTCACGAATCTCGCTTCACGAATCACAACCCATCCTGCACATGCCTAACGTTCTTGTCGACCATAAGGATCGAATCACCACTCTCACGCTGAACCGCCCCGACCGGCGCAATGCCCTAACGATCGAGTTGATGACCGAACTGGCCGCGGCCGTCGAAGCCGCCACCGCGGACGAAAATCAGCGCATCCTCATCCTGCGCGGCGCGGGTAAGGCCTTCTGCGCCGGGCTCGATTTGCAGGAAACCACCGAGATGGAAAAGGCGCATCGCTCCGCCGAGATGGTGGCGAAAACATTGCGCACGATCAGCGAGACGCGCCTGATCACGATCGCGCAGATCCACGGCGCCGCGGTGGCGGGCGGCGCCGGTTTGATGTCGGCCTGTGATTTTGTTCTTGCCGTGGTGCATACCAGGATCGGCTACCCCGAAGCGAAACGAGGCTTGGTGGCCGGATTGGTCATGACCTTTCTCCGACGCCAGTTGCGTGAGCGCGATATTCGCGAGTTGCTCTTCACCGGCGATTTGATCGGAGCGGAACGCGCTAGGGAGATGGGCCTGGTCAATCGGGTCGTTGCGCCCGACGAAATGGAAAAGGAAACGCAAAAACTGGTCACCTCTATCTTGCAGGGCGCGCCTGGGGCGATCTCCAACAGCAAGCGTCTTATCGAGGAACTCTGGTCTTCTTCGGTGGGCGAGGACATCGATCTCGCTTTGCGCCATCACATGGCAGCGCGCGAGTCAGCCGAGGCCAAAGAAGGCATCGCCGCTTTTCTCGAAAAGCGCGCCCCGAACTGGACATGAAAGGCATTTCCCTCGCACTCGTTCTCGTCGTCGTCCTAGCCTCTCACTCCAAGGCCGAGGCACCGCAGCCGGCCGACACGATTTTCATCAACGGCAACATCTACACCGTGAATGGCACCGCTCCGCACGCGAGCGCGATCGCCATCAAGGGCGAGCGGATTCTCTTTGTCGGCTCGAATGGCGAGGCGAAAAAATATGCCGGCCCGGCGACCCGCACGATCGATCTTGCCGGCAAAACGGTCGTCCCTGGGCTGACCGATTCGCACTACCACGTTTTTGGGGTGGGGGAACGTTTGATCCGCCTGAATCTCGAGAACGCGACTACCTATCAACTCCTTCTCGACACGGTCAAGCGACAAGCCGAAGAACTCGGACCCGGCCGCTGGATCAACGGACGCGGCTGGATCGAGACGTTTTGGAAGCCACCGGTTTTTCCCACCCGCGAGGACCTGGATGAGGTTGCGCCGAACAATCCGGTATTCCTGATGCGCTCCGACGGCCACAGCGCGGTCGCAAATAGCGAAGCGCTGAAAGCCGCCGGGATCGATGCCAAAACGCCCGATCCGTTCGGCGGGCAAATCCTGCATGACAAAAAGACCGGTGAACCGACCGGCATGCTGCTCGATAACGCGATGGATTTGGTCGAGAAGAAACTCCCGCCGCCTTCGCCGGAAGAAAACGAGAAAGCGCTCCTTCTTGGCGCGGCGCGCTCGGTCAACCTCGGTTTGTGCGAAATCCAAAATGCCGGCAGCTACCTCCCGCAGTTGGACTTGATGCAGAAACTCTACAGCGAACGGAAAATCAAGTTGCGCATTTACAATGCGGTTTACGGTCCGGGCGAAGCCGCGAGCAAGATTCTGAAGGACGGCCCGATTCTCGACGCCTACGATCATCATTTCACGACGCGAACGATCAAGGTCATCTTCGACGGTTCGCTCGGCTCGCGCAGCGCCGCGCTCCTCGAGCCCTACTCCGATGCCGACACCTCTGGCTTTCTCACCCAGAAGGAAGCGGACCTGCGCCCGATGTTTCGCGAGGCATTACGTCGCGGGATCCAAGTCGAGACGCACGCCATCGGCGATCGCGCCAACCGCGTCATCCTCGACCTTTACGAAGAGGCGTTCAACGCCGTCCCGCCAAGCGAGCGCAAAGTGAAGGAACCGCGCTGGCGTGTCGAGCACGCCCAGATCCTGGCTCCATCCGACATTCCGCGTTTTGCCAAGCTGGGCGTGATCGCCTCGATGCAGCCGTCGCATGCAATCAGCGATCTGTTTTTCGCGCCGCGTCGGCTCGGCGAGACGCGGCTGGCCGGCTCCTATGCCTGGCAGAGCCTGCTCAAGAGCGGCGCGGTCATCACCGCCGGCTCTGATGCGCCGATCCAGGAGGGCAACCCGATGATCGAATTCTACGCCGCCGTTGCGCGCAAGGCGACGAACGGATTCAGCGCTCCGGATTGGCATCCGGAGCAGGCCGTCTCGCGCGACGAGGCACTCCAGATGTTGACCCGCTGGCCCGCCTACGCCGCTTTCCAGGAGAAGGAAAAGGGCTCGATCGAAGTTGGTAAACTGGCTGATCTCACGATCCTCTCCGCCGACATCATGAAAATTCCCGAAGCCGATATTCCGCGAACCCGTTGTCTCATGACGGTAATCGGCGGTGAGATCGCTTACGACACGGGCGAGATCGCTCACAAGTAATCACCGTTGCTCCGTCTCGCGGTCATCAATCGGAGCGTGTAACATCAGCGGCGCATGCGCGGTTTTCTTCGCGAACTAAAACATCGGCGGGTCTATCGCGTAGCTCTGGCCTATGGCGTGGTGGCTTCCGGTCTGGTGCAAATCGGCGGTACGATTCTGCCGATCTTCGGCGCGCCACCGTGGGTTCAGCAGGTCTTTGTTGTTCTGGTCGCGGCCGGTTTTCCTTTCGCGCTCGTTCTTTCCTGGGCCTTTGACATCACGAGTTCCGGCATTCAACGCACTCCGAATGTCAGCGGGCTGCGCGTCGCGCATCCGCGTCAGATCTGGGCGCTGGCCGGCGTCGGGACGGCGATCGCCGTGCTCGCCGTCAGCGCCTACTGGTTCTGGCATCCGTGGCGCAATCCCAGCCTGACGAACCGCGAGATTCCGGAAAAGAGCATCGCCGTTCTGCCTTTCGAAAACCTGAGCGCGGAAAAGGACAACGCCTTTTTCGCCGATGGCGTGCAGGACCAAATCCTCACCGATCTGTCGAAAGTCGCCGACCTGAAAGTCATCGGGCGCACCAGTGTGCAGCAATACAAGGACGACCACACCCGCGACCGGCAAAAAATCGGCGAGCAACTCGGCGTCGCCTATCTTCTCGAGGGATCGGTGCAACGCTCCGAACATCGCTTGCGGATCATCGCGCACCTGATCGATGCGCGAACGAATGGCCAAATTTGGGCGGAGACCTACGACCGGGACCTGGCGGATGTCTTCGTGATTCAGAGCGAGATCGCGCAGACCATCGTGGCGCAATTGCAGGCGACGATTTCCCCGCAGGAAAAAGCGCTCATCGAGGAACGCCCGACCAAAGACCTTGCGGCCTACGACTTTTACCTACAGGCGAAGGAACTGATTGACGGCTACACCAACGCGCCGGATCCCAAGGTGTCGTTGCTGAAGGCGATTCGACTGCTTGACGATGCGACGGCGCGCGATCCCGGTTTCGTCCTCGCCTACTGTTACGCCGCCCACGCCCACGACCTGCTCTACTTTTTCGACCTGGACCCAACCGCGGAGCGCGCCCTGCGGGGACGCATCGCCGCTGAGACGGCACTGCGCCTCGCGCCCGACTCCCCCGAAGCCCATCTCGCGATGGCCGATTACTACTTTCGTTGCGAGCGCGACTACGGTCGGGCCGACAAAGAGCTGGCCCTGGCCAGACCCAGCATGCAGAACAGCATCGCTTTTCTCACTCTCTCCGGATACCTGCACCGGCGCGAAGGGAAATGGGAGGAAGGGAGACGCGATTTCGCCCGCGCGGTCGAGCTGGATCCCCGCAATGTCAATGCCAGCAACCTGCTCGCCGATACCTACGTTCTCCTGCGGCAGTTCGATCAGGCCATCGCGGTGGCTGATCGAACCATCGCCATCGGAGTCGATCTCCCGATCGCACGACTGCGCCGCGAATTCGTTCGCTTTGCTGCGACCGGCGATCCCGAGATCCTCCGCCGCGCCCTCGCGCAAGCGCCGGCTGAAATCGATGTCGGCGGCGGCGAGACACCGGTCCGCATCCTCGTCGCGCTCGTTAGGCAAGACTACGCCGAAGCGGCGCGCGTGCTGGCGGCGTCAACGCGCGATACCTTTCAGGAAGTCGATTTCAGTTTCTATTATCCACGGGCCTGGTATGAGGGGATCATTGCGCGCGCGGCCGGCGACCAGGAGAAAGCCCATGCTGGTTTTACCGCGGCGCGTAGAATTCTGGAGCAACGTCTCACAATCAAGCCCGACGACGCGCGCACCATCGCAGTCCTTGCGCAAGTGGACGCTGGCCTTGGGCAAAAGGAACAGGCGATCGCGGAAGGACGCCATGCGGTCGAGTTGATGCCGCTGAGTCGCGATGCCTATGACGGCATGCTCGTCCTGCAGGGGCTGGCCCAGGTTTACACCTGGACCGGCGAAACCGACAAAGCGCTCGAGCTGGTGCGTCAACTCATGAAAATACCGGGCTATCTGACCTATGGATATCTAAAGGTCGACCCGAGCTGGGACCCGCTGCGCAAGGATCCACGATTTCAGGAATTCGTCGCCTCGCTCGCGCACGGAAGTTAGGCGTCTCGCCTGACTCGGCCGACGGTCTTCCAGCCCGTCGCCTCTTCGGGCTAGGCGAGACGCCTAACTTCCGTGCCCCGCGACGCGGTTCCCGCGCCGGCAAACCTTGCGCGCTGCAAAACACAGCCTCTACAACAGCGCCAGCTGCGTCGCGTCCGGTGGATCGATCTCCGCAAAACGAACGCCGACGCCCAGCAGGCGGACGCTCTTGCCAGTGCGGCCAAAGGCTTCCGCCAGCAGGGCTGCGATATTCGCCTAACGACGGCGGCAAGGCCGGCCCGCTCCACCGTCGTCCGGGTGAAATCGGCGAACTTCAGTTTGACGAAGATTTTCGTGACGACGCGCGTATTTTCTTTCTGTGCAAGTTCGGCCATGAGATCGGCAAACAGCTCCTCGAGTTTTTCCTCGCAGGCCGCGAGCGTCTCGAGATTGCGTGAGAAACGTTTCCTCGGTGCTGAGTGATTTGCGCTCGCGATGCGGCTCGACCGGGCGATCGTCGATCCCGCGGCAGAGATCGTAAAGCTCGAGACCGAATTTGCCGAATTGCTTCTGTAACTCGAAACGCGAATAGCGCTGCAACTCGCCGCAGGTCTTGATCCCGAGCTGGACGAGTCTTTTGTTCCGTGACTGCGCCAATCCCCCAGATCTTGCGCACCGGTAGCGCCGCCATGAACTCCGCCACCTCGTCCGGCTTCACTTCGAACTGCCCATTCGGTTTGTTCAGGTCGCTCGCGATCTTGGCCACCAGTTTGTTCGGCCCGATCCCGGCCGAGGCAGTCAGCTTTGTTTTCTGAAAAATGAATTTGCGGATGACCTGGGCGAGTGCGCCCGGCGCGCCGGGATGCGCGCGTGACATCGAGATAAGCCTCATCGAGCGAGAGTGGCTCGACCAGCGGCGTGAAGCGGTGCAGAATTCCGCGAATCACCGCCGACTCCCGTCGATAAACGTCGAAGCGTGTCGGGAGCACAATCAACTTCGGGCAGCGCTGCAATGCCATGAAGGTCGGCATCGCCGAACGCACTCCGAATTTGCGCGCCTCATAATTGCAGGTCGTGAGCACGCCACGTCGATCGCGTGCGCCGCCAACTCCGACCGGTTTGCCGCGCAGTTCCGGCCGGTCGCGCACTTCGATCGCGGCATAGAAGCAATCCATGTCGAGATGGATGATGGCGCGCGGCGGATCGTCCCCGGTCACAGCGAGACTATCGCGTTTCCCGCGCGACTTTGCTATTGGTGCCAGCAATGACCGCGGCGCCGGAGGACGAAAAGACCAACGAAGGAGGAAACGCAATTCGTTATGCGGTGGTGGGCGATTCCTATTCGATCGGGGAAGGGGCGAGCGAAGCAGAATCGTGGCCGGCCCTGCTCGCGCAACATCTCACCCGGAGCGGGCGACCGGTCGATCTCGTCTCCAATCCTTCCCGCACCGGCTGGACGACCGCTGAAGCGATCGTTAACGAGCTGCCGCTCTTTCGTGCCGCGCGGCCGGAGTTCGCAACCCTCATGATCGGGGTGAATGATTGGGTGCAGAGCGTCCCGTCGGCTCATTTTCGCCAGCGATTATCGCACCTGATGGATGAGATGCGGGTCGTTTTGCCTAACGACAAGCGTCTGCTCGTGATCAACATTCCCGACTTCTCGGTCACGCCGGACGGCCCGAATACGCCCGCGGTCGCGATATCAGCGCCGGGCTGACGAGTTTCAATCAAATCATCGCAGAGGAAGCGCGACGGCGTGAGCTACGCATGGTCGACATCTTTCCGGCTCAGCCAGGAGATGCGCGGCCGTCCGGAGTTGATCGCCGCCGACGGATTGCATCCGTCCGCCAAAACCTACGCGCGATGGGAAGCGATTATTTTTCCGGTCGCGCAGGACATCCTCGGAAGTTAGGCGTCTCGCCTGATCGGCCGACGGCCTTCTAGCCCGTCGGCTCTTCGGGCAGGCTGGAAGGCTGCCCGCCAAGTCAGTCGGGACGGCCAGCCTCCGAAGCGACCGCGCCCGGCGCGGGAATCTCGAAATCTTCGATCAGCTCCTTGATTTCGTGCACGAAGTTGGCCGCTCCGGCGCCGTTCACGACCCGATGATCGAAAGTCAAGAGATAGCGTAATCACCTCGACGGTCTGCGCTTTCTTTCCGTTAGGCGAAAGTTCGTGGTGCGCCGCGCCGACGAAGAGTGTGCCGACCGAAGGCGGGACCACGATCGGCGCCGCCGCGTTCACGCCAAACGCGCCGAGGCTGCTGATCACAATCGGCGCGTTCATCGCGTCGACTCGTCCGCCGCGAGTCGCTTCCACCGTCTCGTGATAGCGTCTGACAAAATCCGGCCAGTCGAGCTTGTTCGCCTCGGTAATGACCGCGGTCGCGAGACGATCACCGTCCAGCGCCACCGCCACCCCAAGATCGAAATCTTCGTTTTCGACAATCCGATCGTCGTCCAGCATGAGACGGCGAAAGGCGCGCGTGCTTCTCCATCGCCCTAACGACTGCCCAGGCGATCATGACGGAAGGCGAGGGCGCGTTTTTACCCTCGCTTTTCTTGGCCGCTTCGCGCGCCTTTCGGATCGCGTCCCAACGCGCATCGATTTGCAGATTCGCCGGAACGACGCGTCCGAGTTTGCGCGTGATCGTGGCCGAGAGCGCCGGCTCGCGCGAGATCGCCTCCCTGGTTTCAGCGACCGAAGCGGCTGGAGTCGTTTCGCGGGCCGTTACCTCCGCGGCGTTTCCAGCTCAGCTTCGAGCGAAGCGCCTTCGGTTAGAATCGTGCCCAGTTCCTGCCCGATCTCGACCGTGTCATCGACCTTCGTTTTCCATTCGCCCATCGTGCCGGCGAAAGACGATTCGATCGGATAAACCGCCTTGTCGGTTTCGACTTCGCAAAGAGGATCATCGAGCTCGATGCGATCGCCGGCTTTCTTCAAAAGAGCCACCACCTTGGCGGAGCGAATCCCTTCGCCCATGATGGGAACGATGATCTTCTGCGTGCCGCCGGCGGATGTGCGGACGTGTCGCTCGCTGGGTTGAGCCGTCGCAGCCGGGTGAGCCGTGGGCGTCGCCTTTCCCTCGGGGCCGGCACGGTCACCGCTCCACGCTGCCGTTCGACCGAAACCGAGCGCTCGACTGCCCTAACGATGCGTTCCACATCGGGCAGCGCGGCGTATTCGTAAATCGGGTTGTAACCGATCATGACGTTGCCTTTGCTGACCAGGATCGGCGGACTGATCATCGCGTCCCAAAGCTCGGCCTGACCGGTGACGTGCGAGATGATCATCTGGCCGGCGCTGCAATTCTCGGTGTCTTCCTGCACGACGACGAGGCGGCCGGTTTTGCGCACCGAGTCCTCGATTGTCTCGCGATCCCACGGCGCGATCGAACGCAGATCGATCAACTCGACGCTCGCCTTGTCGCCCAGCTTCGCGACCGCCTCGATCGATTTCTCCATCGTGTTGCCCCACGCGACCACGGTGACGTCGGAACCGGGCTGGTGAAGGCGCGCTTTGCCTAACGACACCGCGCGGACCGGTTTGGTGGATTCGTGTTCCGCCCAAAGCAGATGTTTCGGGATGAGAATAAATGTCGGGTCCTCGCAATGCATCGCGGTCCAAAGCAACCCGGCGGCGTCCTCGGGGTTGCTCGGAATGGCGACGTTGATCCCCGGATAATGGGCGAGGGGAGCTTCATTCGCCTGGCTGTGCCAGAGGCTGCCGCCGGGGAGATAAGCGCCGTAGGGCGCGTAGATCACGAGCGGACAGGTCCACGTGCCGAACGAGCGCCAGCGCAGGTTGCAGAGATTGGTCACGAACTGGTTCCAGGCCGGCCCGATGAAGTCGATGAACTGCAACTCGAATACCGGTCGCTTGCCGTAGGAAGCGAGCCCGCAGGCCACGCCCACGATGGTCGATTCGGCGAGCGGCGAATTGAAAACCTGTTCCGGAAATTCGCTCGAAAGTTTTTGCGTCAGACGAAAGACGCCGCCCTTGGGATCTTCCACGTCTTCGCCGAAGATGATGCGGCGCGAGTCTTTCGTTAGGCCGAGACGCAATGTCTGATTCACGACATCCCCGATGCGATATTTGCCGGCCGGCAGAATTTCATCGTCGAGCTGCGGCAATTTGCCAGTCACCTCGATTTCCAGCTCGTCGGCCGACGGATCCTGGTCGCGCTCCGCCTCGATGAATTCCTGGCGAATGCGCTCCTTGATTTCCTGGTCGAGCTTTGCGTAATCCTCCGCGCTGATCACGCCGTCGGCGATCAATGAGTCCTTCCAATTCGTCAGAGGATCGGCCTTCACGAGATTCGCGATCTCTTCCGCGCTGCGGTAAAGCTTGTGATCGTCCGAGCTGGTGTGACTCGAGAGCCGTTCCATCGTCACCCAGAAAAAGACCGGCCCCTTGCCCGCGCGGAGATGCGCGATCGCTTCCTGCCCGGCCGCGTAGACCGCGGCCACATCCGATCCGTCCAACTCCCGCCAGTCGTTAGGCTGGAGGACGTCGATCGCGAGCGGGTTGATCTTTCGGGTCGGACTGCTGATTCCGTAGCCGTTGTCCTCGACGAGGAAGAGCATCGGCAGCTGCCTCTCCTTCGCGAAGCAAACGGCCTCGTAAAAATCGCCCTGGCGAGTGGCGGCGTCGCCGATCGTCGCGACGACCAGGTTAGGTTTCCCGTCGAGCTTGATGCCCCAGGCGATGCCGCAGGCGGGAAGGAGTTGCGAGCCGGTCGGGGTGGGGACGCTCCAGATGTTGTTTGCCGCGTAGCTGTAGTGCGACGGCATCTGCCGGCCGTGGCTTTGACCTTTGCGCTTCGCAAAGTAATCGAGCGCCAGCTCTGCCGAGCTTACGCCGCGGCCGAGGACGAGTGCGCGGTCGCGATAATAGCCGCAGATGTAATCGCCTGGCTCGGTCGCGAGCGAGATCGCGGCCAGCGCTTCATGGCCCATCCCGGAGACGTGAAAATGACCCTTGCCCTGGCGATTGAGACTTTGTTCGCGCAGATCGCCGTGCCGGCTTTCGAGCAGAATGGTGAGGAGGCGAAGTTTGTCTTTTTTGCTTAGGGCCATCGTTAGGGTGCCGAGAGTTGAGAATCGTTAGTTGAGTGAGCCGGTCAGAGCCGCGTCCATTCTCTACTCTTCCCGCGGAAGTCTCAACTGTCGTTGTCGCGAAGCGCACGTCTCCTTACCGCGGATGACGCGGATTAATCGGATAGGAATAGAGACAAACACTGGAGGGGAGCCGGCACACTCCGCTTCCTCCATCCGTGCCGTAACGGATGCGCAGCAACGGCCGGGCTCTCAAATCCGTGTAATCCGCAGTTCAGCCCTTCCGGCTACATCGGGGCAGCGACGGCATCGGCCGGCTTCTCGAATTTCGAGGCGTCCGGCACCTGCGCGCTGAAGTGCACATTCGAGAATTCCAAACGCCCGAGCGGTCCGCCTTCAATGTCGCTGCCCGTCCATTTGTAGAACGGCGCGGTCTTCGGCACGAGCAAGCCGTCCGCGATTTGCCAATCCTCGAAGACGATCGCATGCGGCTCGAGCTGCGAGACCGGCCGATCTTTGCGCATCGCCGGATAGGTCACGATGTAATAGACCAGCTTCAGGCGCGCCGTTGCCGGGTTGATGTAGGCGACATAATAATCGTCCGGCGTATCTCCGGTGCCTTTGGCGAAGGTGATGCGGACGGCGTCGTATTCCTGCCCGCGGAAGCTCTTTTTGCCTAATGATTCCTGTTTCGCCCCCGGATCCGCAAAGACAAAGGGCATTCCGAAAAAATAAAACGGCGTCCGCATGTAGAAGCGCGCCGGGGTTCCGCCCAGCGCGTCGAGCCCCGGCTTGATCCAGACTTCCTTGCCGTTGCTCCCAAGCGTGTATTTCTAGCTCATGATCAGGCCCGCGCGTGTCCGCAGATCAAAAAGCTGATGATCCCTGCGCTCGCCCTTGGCCGATTTCCAAGTCAGATCGTACCGAACTCCGCCAAAGCTCCGCCATTTTGCCAGTCCGCCTCTGGGCATCGAGAGAACGATCGAGTTGCGCCAAAGCCGGTGTCGCGAGCGCGACGAGGCCAGCGACCAAAAGAGGGGCGATCTTGTTTTGCATCAAAGCTCAATAACGCATCGCATACCACGCTCAACCGTCCGAACCGATGCGCGTGTATTTCCTCCGGCTGCCATCCAGCGTTATCAGGACGAGATGGTCCTTCGTGATCTCGATCAGTTTGTCTTGATCAACACTGCCGGCCGGGACGCGATCGAGGGAGGACTTGGTGTAGGAATAGTTCAGCACGTCGCCGGTCAGCGACCAGCGCCCGGCGAACTTCCACGTGGCCTCTCCCTTGCGCTTCACTTCACCGGCAAAAGTGCCGTCCTTCCGCAGCGTGTAGGTGCAGCTTTGATTTTGATCGGCGTAGCGCCAGTGGCCGACGAGGAGATTGCCCTTGCCCGCATCTGCGAACGCAGGCACCGGAGCGAGGAAAAGCGCGATTAGTATGGCAGCAATTCTCATCGAGCGGTGGGTGCGGATCCCAACACCGCAAGCTCAACCTCGATTTCCCAAAGGGCAAATAACGGACCGCTCGATCCGACCCTGTTCGCCGCTCTCAATGTCAGCTGTTTTATCGCGAAGTTCCCATTGCCCCGAGGTGGTTCCCGATTTTCACCCACGAAGTCCGGCTCCAGCTTCCCCGACGAGCAAATTTCAGTCGAACGGGCCGAGTTGCTCGGGAAAATTCTTGCAGTCCAACACCTGATTCAGGCGAGAACCCGAGCCCTCGTTCGCAAAGAAAAAGAATGCGACTTGCCTAAGGGCTGGCCGACGTTTGTGGTTCGGTCTTTTGCGGAGAATGCAGCTGTGGCTCGACCACCAAATCTATCGCCGTGTCCGCCTTGTCCGTCGGGATTCGTTTGGCGTGAATAAAATCGGTGCCTCCGGCGACGATGTAGTCCATTTCATTCGGAGTGCCTGTGCCGATGATTGCATATTGCGGTTGATAGGATGAATCACGCAGCGGACTTTGGAATCCAATCCGGGCGGGTGACAAGATTACCCAATTCCCCCAAATCTCCTTCTTGCCAGAATCGATCCCGTGAAAGGTGCCATCATCACGGAAGTCAAAGATGGTTCCATCTGTTGCCAGCCAGGCGCCGACCAGCGCGTGTTTTGGCTTGCTCGCCTCCAGGGCCGGATTTTGGAAGTCGCAGGACGAAAAACTGACGAGGGCAAGCGACGTTACCGCGAGCATTAGGGTGGGCTTATGCATGGCAATGTTTCTCGTCGAACCAGAATAGGATGAACCGCCGGAGGCACGCAGGATCTTCATGGCTTTCCTCCATCTTGCTGGATGATTGAAAGCCGGTTCGAGCGAAGGACAGGCTTGGTTGCTGGAGAAACAGGCAAGGTTGGCGGGGCGAATCGGGAAGCACAGGAAATTTTCTCGCAGGTTCGTTGGGTGGCGGCAAGCAGAAAAGTTCGGAGACTGCTGTCTGATGCTGAAAAAGACAGGATCCACAGGATGAACTCGATTTGCATACAACCGGGTTCTTTCTCAATCCGGTTCATCCTATCCTGATTCCGAATTTACGGAGGAAGCGACGGCGCGCTTCCCTCCAGGCGCGTGGATCGGGGGAGTTGACGGAGTCGTGGGATTCGGTCAGGTCGTAAGCGTGTCGACCGACCAGGCGCCCGAGGACGCGCGGCCTCTCCATCTCGGCTCTCTCCGCCGGCTTAAGTGGTGGGTTCGGTTCACGGAGGTGATCCATCCGAGCGATCTCCAGGTCACGCTCGCCTGGGCGGGCGCAATCGGGTTCGGCGGCGCGCTCACTTCGATCGGGTTTCGTTTTCTGACCAGCGAGGTGCACAAGGTGATGACGGGCAGCTCGACGCCCGGCCTGGTGGAAAGCTTCATGGAGATCTCGTGGCGGGAGCGCCTGACGATCCCAGCGATCGGCGGGTTGCTCGCGGGACTCGTGCTTTTTTTCGGGATGCGCTGGAAGGGCGGGGTAACGACGGCCGATTACATGGAAGCGGTGGTGCTGGGCGACGGGAAAATCTCGACCCGACGCAGCCTGGTGAAATGTCTCTCGGCCATGTTCACGATCGCTTCGGGCGGTTCGATCGGGCGCGAAGGTCCGCTCGTCCAGTTGTCGTCGCTCGTGGCGTCGATCGCGGGACGCTGGCGGCATTGGTCGACGCCGCGTCTGCGGTTGCTCGTCGGTTGCGGCGCGGCGGCGGGTATCGCGTCGGCCTACAACGCACCGATCGCGGGAGCGCTCTTCGTTGCCGAGATCGTGCTCGGCTCGGTCGCGATGGAGATTTTCGGGCCGCTCGTTTTCGCGTCGGTCATCGCGACACTGACGGTGCGGGCTTTTATCGGGAGCGATCCGATCTATGCCATCCCGCATTTCCGGCTGAACTCGAACTGGGAGATCGGCCCGTATGTGCTCCTCGGGCTTTTCGCCGGGCTGGTGGCGCCGTGGTTTCTGCGGTTGCTGAACGCGAGCCAGAATCTCGCTGGCCGGCTGCGCGTGCCGGTTTTCCTTAAGATGCTGGCGGGCGGTTTGATCGTGGGTGTGCTGGCGGTGTTTCACCCGGAGGTGTGCGGGAACGGCTACAGGGCGGTGAACATGATCCTGGCCGGCCATTGGGTCTGGCAAATCGTGGCCATGATACTTCTCAGCAAAGTGCTGGCGACGGCCGCGACCTTCGGCTCGGGCGCGGTCGGCGGTGTCTTCACGCCAACGCTCTTCGTCGGGGCGAGTCTCGGGTATTTATTTGGGATCGCGGCAGGCTCCCTTGGCCTAACGATCAACCCCAGCGCCTTCGCGCTCGTCGGGATGGGCGCGTTTCTCGCCGCCACGACCCACGCGCCGATCATGGCCATCATCATGATCTTTGAACTGACACTGGATTATCAAATCATCCTGCCGCTCATGCTCGCCTGCGTGGTTGGCTATTACGTTTCGGTGAGCTTCGAGAAACGCTCCATCTACAGCGAAGCGTTGAAACGCAAAGGGGCAGGGGATTACCGCTATCAGCTGGCCGAGCTGCACGTGCGCGACCTGATGAAACCGGACCCGTTGAGCGTGTCGCCGACCGCGCGCTTCGCGGAGATCGTGCAGAAGTTCATCGCGAACCGGTTCAATTATCTCTACGTGACGGAAGAGGGGCGCTTTGTCGGGGCGATTTCGTTGCACGACATCAAGAATTATCTGAACGCGCCGGAGCTGGCGGAGCTCGTCATCGCCGGGGATATTTTGCGCGAGGACTTTCCGATCATTCAACCGAGCGCGACCCTGAATGAAGCGCTCGACCGTTTCGCGCGGCATCAGGGAGAACGGTTGCCGGTCGTGACGAATCAAGGTGCGGATCGGTTGGTAGGAAGTCTGGCCAAGACGGACGTGATCCTGGCCCTCGCTGGGAGCGCGCGCCGGAGTAACCCTGATCCGGCGAAGGCGACCTGACGATGCCTAACGAACAACTGCGGCCGCAAGCAGAGCGGGGGAAGTAGAGGGAAGGATGAAGGCAGAAGGATGAGGGAGGAAAGGGAGCCCCGCTCCGGCGGAGTGATTGCGCGCTATCGCGCGTATTTGCCGGTGAGCGATGCGATGCCGGTGGTGTCGTTAGGCGAAGGCGGGACGCCGCTTATCTTTTCGCCGCGCCTGAGCGAGAAAGTCGGTCACGGCTGCGAGGTCTTTGTAAAATACGAGGGCCTCAATCCCACTGGCTCGTTCAAGGATCGCGGGATGACGGTGGCCGTTTCCAAAGCCTTGGAACGGGGTGCGCAGACACTGATTTGCGCATCGACCGGCAACACCTCTGCCTCCGCTGCCGCTTATGCCGCGCGCGCGCGCATGCGCTGCGCGGTCGTGCTGCCGGCGGGAAGGATCGCGAGCGGGAAGATGGTGCAGGCGTTTGCCTACGGCGCACACGTGGTGGCAATCGAGGGGAATTTTGATCAGGCGCTCGAGATCGTCAGAGCCCTCGGGACGCGCGATGATTTTGCCATCGTCAACTCGATCAATCCCGATCGCATCGCCGGCCAAAAGACGGCCGCATTCGAGATCGTGGACGACTTGGGCGACGCGCCGGAGTTGCATCTGCTGCCGATTGGGAATGCGGGAAACATCACCGCGTACTGGGCGGGCTATCAGGACTATCAAGCTGCGGGAAGGGCGACGCGGTTGCCCCGAATGATCGGATTCCAGGCGGCGGGCGCAGCGCCAATCTTCCACGGGAAAATCATCGCGAGACCGGAAACGATCGCGACTGCCATCCGGATCGGGAATCCGGCCAGTTGGGCGCAGGCGAATCGCGCGCTGGAGCAATCGCACGGGCTGATCGATGTCGTGAGCGACGAGGAAATTCTCGACGCGCAAGGCTGGCTGGCGAGCAGCGAAGGAATCTTTGTCGAGCCGGCCAGCGCCGCTCCCATCGCAGGTTTGCTTCGCGCCTGCCGCACTGGGGCGGACGGTCGCTTCCCCGCTGCTTCCATTCCCGCGGGCAGCCGGATCGTTTGCACCGTGACTGGTCACGGATTGAAGGATCCGGAAATCATTTCCTCCCGCATCGGGTTGCCGGCGCCGGTCGCGCCTAACGAGTCGGAAGTCTTGCGCGCGCTGGAGAAACGCGGAAGTTGACAGTTTCTCGAGAATGGAGAAAACGGAGGGCGCGATCACGCTGTCAGGCCGGGGCGCTCCTGATCTCACCTGCAACGCCTTCGTTACCATACGGGCCGACTTCATTTCCGGCGTTCGAAAAGTAAATCACATATCAGATGGAATTCAGCGCGCGTGACTTCTTCGAAACCCTCGGCGTTACCTTCGCGGCGCTGTTTCCAATTGTGAATCCGCTGGGCTGCGCTCCGATCTTTTTCGGCCTCACCCACAAATACCCTCAATCCGCGCAAAAGGTCCTGGCACATAAGATCGCGGCCTACGGCTTCGCGCTTCTCCTGATCTCGGCACTCTTCGGCAGCGAAATTCTGGCCTTCTTCGGTATTTCTCTTTTCGTGGTGCAGATCGCAGGTGGTCTGGTCGTTGCCGTGGCCGGCTGGAATCTCCTCAATCAGCCGGAGGATGATTCTCCGGCAAACCGTGCACCGGAAACGCTCCAAGACGCGCTCGATCACGCCTTTTTCCCGCTGACACTCCCGCTTACGGTGGGTCCGGGCAGCATTTCCATCGCAATCACGCTCGGAGCCCATCTCAGATACCAGGCGGGTCCCGGTTTTGCCCACGGCTATCCGCGCCGATTTATCGCGGCCACGACAGGGATGTTTCTCGTCTGCCTGCTGGTAACGGTCTGCTACGGCAATGCCGCGCGCCTCGTCCGGATGCTGGGCAAGTCCGGGACCAGTGTTCTAACCCGCCTCTCCGCGTTTATCCTTTTGGCCATCGGCGTCCAAATCCTATGGAACGGTTTGAGTGCCGGCATACCCCAGATCCTTGCACGGACAATCGCGCGCTAAGGTCTGTGTGAAAAGAAGCGAAACCGGTGCGTCGGAGTTGACAGCGTCGCGAGAATGGAGAAAACGGGGCGCGCTTTATCATGGGTTTGATTGTTCAAAAATACGGCGGCACTTCGGTCGGCAACGCAGAACGCATCCGCAAGGTCGCGGCGCGCCTCATCGCAACGAAGCAAGCCGGCCATGACGTCGTCGCGGTCATCTCGGCCATGGCCGGCGTGACCGACGGCCTGATCAAACTCGCCCGCGAAATGTCGCCGGAGCCGAGCGCGCGAGAATTGGACGTGCTCCTCGCGACCGGCGAACAGGGCGCGAGCGCGCTCACCGCGATGGCGATCAACGCGCTTGGCGGAAAAGCGATTTCGTTAACCGGCGCGATGGCCGGCATCGTAACCGATGGCGTGCACACGAAAGCGAAAATCTCGCATATCTCGCCGCGGCAGATCAACGAACTGCTGGCCGAGGACTACATCGTGGTGGTTGCGGGTTTTCAGGGTCAGAGCACCGAAGGAGCGATTACGACGTTAGGCCGGGGTGGTTCCGACCTGACCGCGATCGCGCTCGCTGCCGCGCTTAAGGCGGACGATTGCCAGATCTTTACCGACGTGGACGGCGTCCACACCTGCGATCCGCGTGTCGTCGCCGATTCGAGCAAGATCGACGAGATCGCCTATGACGAACTACTCGAAATGGCTGGCGCGGGTTCCAAGGTAATGCAGTCGCGCGCAGTCGAGTTTGCGAAAAAATTTGGGGTTGGCTTCGAAGTTCGGTCCAGCCTGAAAGATGAGGTCGGCACGAGGGCCAGGGAAGCGACACCCAGCATGGAGGATGTGGTGGTGCGCGGCGTCAGCCTCGAGCGCGACCAGGCCAAGGTCACGATTCGCGGTGTGCCCGACCGGCCCGGTTGCGCCGGACAAATCTTCTCCGCCATTTCCGGGGCGAATTTGAGCATCGACATGATCGTGCAGAACGCTTCCGGCACCGGCACAACGGATTTGTCTTTCACGCTGCACCAGGACGATTTCGCGTTTGTCGAAAAAATACTCAAACCGCTCGTGCCGGAGATCGGCGCCTCCGCCATGACCGCGACAACGGGCGTGGCCAAGCTCAGCGTTGTCGGAATTGGGATGCGGTCGCACGCCGGGGTCGCCTCGAAGCTCTTTGCCTGTCTCGGCGAGGCGGGAGTGAATATTCAATTGATCTCGACCTCGGAGATCAAGATCGCGGTCGTGATCGAAGAAGGAGAACTGGAACGCGCCGCCCAGGCCGTGCACGCCGCCTTCGGCCTGGCGCAGCCGAGAATCGCTCCGGACGCGACTGCCTAACGAGTCGGTTGGCCCGGCGCTCGCCGGTCACTACTGGACCTGCGTCACGTAAAATTCCGCGATCTGGCTGATCCGCATTCTCCAGCCGAACATACCGGCCTTCCAAACCGCCACGGCCGGATGATCCGCCCGCCCGCCGTAGTGTTCGTCCTTGTTCGCGAGTCTCCATTTTGAGCCGTCTTCCAGCTGAATGACCTGCCCGGGGTAGACGCCGTTCCAGAATCCGTCGATCCGGCTCACGATCAGATTCGTCTTCTCCCGCGCCGCGCGCTCATTAGCTTTCTTCTCCGCTACTTTTACCGCCTGTTCGCGGTAGCCTTGGAGCCAGGCATTCAGCTTTCCCAGCTCGGTGGGGCTGAGTTTTTCCAGGCCCGCAGCCTTAAATTCCGCCGGCGTCATCGCCTGCTGAATGTCCTCGGTTTGAGTCTGCGCAAATACGGCCGGGATGCAGCCTAACGAGAGGACCAGAGTGATCGCCAGGGCAATGAAGCTTGAGTGAGATCGGTTTTGTTTCATGAGAATAAGGCGCGAAAGTGCGGCAGCGTATCAAGTGACAGGGAACGGTTCAAGCGCCGAGGTTCCCGGGCCTCGCTTTCGCTACAGATCCTTGCGCATCCGCACATGTTTCACGACATCGAACATCGTCGGTGCCGGGCCGGTGACGACAAATCCGTGGTTCTGATAGAAGCGTCGCGCATCCTCACGGGCGTTAAGCACGATTGACCTCGCGCCCCCGGCCCGCGCCCGGCGTTCCAATTCCCGCAGGATCGCACCGCCCAGTCCGCGGCCTTGCGCCTCCGGGGCGACCGCCATGAAGCGCACCTGGGCCTCGGCGGGGGAATTGTAATGCAGTCGTCCGACAGCCAGCACCTGCCGTTCGGGACCGAAAATCATGACGTGTTCGCTTTCGGCTTCGAGATCATCTTTCTCCGAACCCCGCGGCTGCTGCCAAGGCTCGCGCAGAATCCGCCAGCGAAGTTCGTAGTAATCTTCCCAGTCCGCCGTCGACTGCGGGGAAATCGGTCCCGACGCCTCATCATTGTCCGAGTTCTGGTCCATTGTCGGAGAATATAACAAGTAGTTGGGCGGACCGGACGCGATTTTGTTAACCGCGTGATCGGGAAGAAGAGCGAGTCCGCCTCGACGAGCCATCCTTACAATAACATCAGACAATGTATGTCATATAAAGTAGCATGGTGTTGCGGTCATTTGGGAGTGGTTTCTTCGCAAACATCCAAGACACTTGGACAGGCCGATTGTTGAGCGTGAACTAAAGAAATTACAGGACAAACGTGAGTCGGAAGTGGCTCTCCAGCGCGAAGAGAAACGGCAAGCGCAGCAGTCAATTCAGCATCGAGAAATCCGAAAAGACAATCGCTGGATGATTGGTTTAACTGCTCTTGGAGTTGGTGTGGCGATTGGTGTGTGGATTGCCCAAATTTTCTGTAATAATAATCCTGCCACTCCATCGACCGACACCACCAAAACCAGGAACTCCACATCTCTCCCAGCCCAAACATCGTCATTAGCGCCGACAGTGACGCCCAAAATCTTACGGTTGGATTCGCCCACGCCTGCAATATCGCCAACCCCGCTGCCGTCCCCAAAAGTAGAGTCGCCAGCGCCTTGACCTTTTGTGCGATCTCTGAAACGCTTCTTACGGCTGCAAGGCCACCGGTACTAAACGAAGTGGCGCGGCGGGTTCCCCATGGTTCTCCCTCGCCATTTCTAATTCAGGCGGTCTTGGCCCGTTTTCAATCAGCCGTTCCAGTACAAAGGCGAGCTGATGAAATGCTGCGCAAATATGTTTGTGCGCGTCTTCTGCCAACACTGCGGTATTGGCTTCGTCAAGTGAACGCCTTGCCGTTCGTAGCGCTCGCGTTAATTCATTCTCTGGCTGATTCATGCGGACCGATGATGGCACAAAGCTTCAAATTGCGTTTATTATTTTTTGGTCACATAATGCCCAGTGCCAAAGCGCGATCCCAACCAGCAGGCTGCCCGTGCCGTCGAGAAGATCATCGGCAGCGAGCCGGCGAAGGGAGAGGATTTGGTGTCGTCTGATGAACTAAAGCGGAAGTTTCTTGAAGCTAAGAAACGGCGCGATTCAGCCTCTTCTGGACGCCATCGCGCCCCGAGCCGACGCGGATAATAACAGGCCGCGCGGATATTTGGGCAATCGGATTCTCTTTTCGCTTCCCGAAGTTGACGCTTCAAATTCTCGGATTCGAGCAAATCCTCGCCGTTCACCGGGTCGGAATCCGTCAGCTCGTTGACTTGGTGGATGTAATCGGAGGCAACACCAGTAGCAGTTGACAATGACAACTCAACCGCGAACCCTCAAGTTCGCTGAGCGATTTGGCAAATCACCCGGGCCGGCGCTCCTTTGAAAAAGCGATGTAACGCTAACCAAATGCAAGAAAAAAGGACTGCCCTCTCTTTTTCTCCATTTCGGAGTATGCGGCCGGTACACTTCGCTCTGTTAAGTATCGTCCTAGTGACGTTCTTCCGACTTTGGTACGTGAACTGTGTCGGGTTGGTTCCTGACGAAGCCTATTTCTGGGTCTGGTCGAGACACTTTGCCCTTTCATACCGGGACAAGGGGCCCTTAGTCGCCTGGACCATCGCGCTGGGTACCCACCTTTTCGGTGACACGGTGTTTGGTGTCCGGTTTTTCGCAGTCCTGCTCAGCGCTGGGACGGCTTTTCAATTGTTTCGGCTGGCCGAGCGATCTGTACGACGATCGCACCGCGCTGTGGTGTCTTGGCGTCGCGGCAGTCATGCCCCTGTTCGCAGTCGGCTCGATTCTCATGACGATCGACCCCTTAAGCGTATTCTTTTGGGCTTGGGGTGCGAACCTGTCGTGGTCGGCGTTCGAAACCGGGAAAATACGGTATTGGGTGTTGCTCGGACTGGCCATAGGCGTCGGCTTCCTGGCAAAGTTCATCAACGCAGTCCAGTTGTTTGGTGTCGCGTTGTTCCTCTGCTGGTCGAAACCACACCGGCGTTTTCTTTTCAGCCGGCAGAGCCTGGCAACGTTGGTTGCCTTTGGGATGAGTTCGTTCCCGGTGTTTTGGTGGAATATGCAGACGGGGTGGCTCCATGTTCGGGCACTGCACGAGCGCAGCGGTATCCAGCACTCTTTCCGCATTCATCCCTGGCAATTCCTGCAATATCTGGGCGAAATTCTTGCTGTAGTTTCGCCGCCGATCATGGCCGGAATGTTCGTCGCCGCGGTTGGACTCTGGCGGCTCAATGGGAATTCAACGCGAGTTAAACATCTCTTGAGTCAATTTCTGCCGATCCAGGTCATGTATCTCATCCTCAGCCTGAACAATAAAGGATTACCCAACTGGATCGCTCCTTCCCTCATTGCCGGAATTGTATTGCTGGTGGTTTTCTGGCGGCAGCTGATGGCGCGGAACCCAACATGGCGCTGGGTGACATGGGCCGCACTTGGCCTGAGTTTGGTTGGGACAGGCTTCCTTCACACCGTAGTTTTCCTTCGACTGCCCGGAAAGTATGACCCCCTGCTTCGCGCCGAGGGCTGGCTGGATTTCGCCGGGCACGTAGAGAAAGCCCGCGAAGAGACTCATTCTGACCTATTGATTGGCAACGACCGTGTGCCCGCGAGCATGATGCAGTTCTATCTGCCGGACCATCCTGTCACCTATGTTCAACCAGAAGCTTACGGCGAAAGCCAGTTCACGCTCTGGCCCGGTTATACGGTCAGACCTGGAACACGGGCACTTTTTGTTACCCACGGAAAGGCGGGATTGCCGGGAGAAGTGAGGCGCGATTTCAACCACTGGCAGTTGGTTGATGATTTCTGGTCGAAGCACCGTGGCAGGCCGACTTTCCATTTCTGGATCTATTTTCTCTGGAACAGTTGAGATGCGCACACTGCAGAGGAAAAAGGGAAAAGCTAAGAAGAAAAACGACCGGCAGCGGGATCGACTCCTTATCTCAGCGACGTAGCTGCCTCTGCTCGGTGCCCGAACCGCACTCCGGAAAAATTGTTTTGACCGTGTTCAGGCAATTTTCGCAGTATCGGCTCGCACAACGAAACGAAAAATAAGAATATGAAAAGTTCCCATATTACATTCGTACGCGCTTCGGCGCTTCAAATCACACTCCGGGTTGCACTCATCTCGCTCTCTGCGGCGTTGCTCACGCTCACCGCGGCGGCTCAAATCCAGCCAGAGCGGATTAGTCCCAGGTGGGTTCCCACAGGCAGCATGGGCACTGCACGCTACTATCACACGGCGACGCTGTTGCCCTCAGGCAAAGTGCTGGTGGCAGGAGGATACGATGACAACGGCACTCCCTTGGACAGCGCGGAGCTGTATGATCCGGCCACTGGGCTGTGGACGGCGACCGGCAGCCTCGGCGCCGCACGCGCCGTTCACACGGCGACGCTATTGCCGTCAGGCAAGGTGTTGGTGGCAGGAGGAGATAATGATGTCACGGCCTTGAGCAGCGCGGAATTGTATGATCCGGCGACTGGGGTGTGGACGAGGACCGGCAGCATGACCATGCCACGCGGCATCCACACCGCGACGCTCCTGCAATCGGGCGAGGTGCTGGTGGCGGGAGGATCCAACAATGGTGGTAGCTTGAGCAGCGCGGAGTTGTATGATCCCGCGACTGGACAGTGGACGGCCACCGGCGGGATGAACGACGCGCGGAGGTTTCATACTGCGACTTTGCTGCAATCGGGCGAAGTGCTGGTGGCGGCAGGATTCAACGGGGCCGAACCGCGCTTCCAGCGCTACTTGAGCAGCGCGGAACTGTATGATCCGGTGAGCGGCCAGTGGACGGCGACCGGCGGCATCGGCAGCCCGCGCGACCGTCATACGGCGACGCTGCTACCCTCCGGCGAGGTTCTGTTGGCCGGAGGATACAACATAGGCTTCGGTCATTATTTTCTCGCTGCGCAACTTTATGATCCCGCGACTGGACAGTGGACAGCCACTGGAAGCCTCCACGCGAGACGCGCCTATCATACGGCGACGCTGCTGCCCTCCGGCGAGGTGCTGGTGGTAGGCGGTTTTGGCCGACGCCATTACTTGAACAGTTCAGAGCTCTATGATCCGGCGGCCGGAACGTGGACGGTAGGCCACCTTAACACCGGACGCGAAAATCACACGGCGACGCTGCTGCAATCAGGCCAAGTGCTCGCGGCGGGGGGCTACAACGGTGCCGCTTTGAGCAGCGCGGAGCTGTATAATGATCTCTAAGACCGAAGCGCGCCAAACCATTCCCGCCGGAAGATCTATCTGTTACCGCAAAACGTAGCGCGCGGCAAATTGGGGACCCACCACATTCATTGGTGAAATTACGGCGCACGGAGCGCGTGATTTTGCGGACGACGTGCGCATTCAGTCGCTTACTGGAGTCATCCGTCTGCAGGACGCGAGCTATCGTGCGACCGGACACATCGCACAGAAGGTCCGGGGTGATTGGCTATCTCCTGTGGGATGATCCCCGGGAGATTGTCGGATCATGAGCCCGCTGAGTAACGGCAGAGTCGCTTGGCAGAACGATTCTTATTTCGTCGCTGTCGCTATCGCGCAGACGATGCCAGGGCTCGAACGGCGAGGCCACCAAGGGCTTGCGTTGCCTTTTTGAGACTCGCCGAAAAGTTTGCTTCTGTGTCGCATGGATGTTACTCATAATCAAATTGTTGCCCAATATGAAATGGGTAAAACGGAAAATTGTCTGTTGCGATTTGAGCAGGGCCGCTCCCAGCAGCCTCGGCGACTATATTGCCCAATATCCAGTTCCGCCTGCCGATCCGATGGGAAAAGACGAGCTTTGCGTCCGAGTCGATTGTTGCCCAAAGCCAAAAAATCGCCCCGGCCCTATACGCTCACGCTCACGAAGGCGAACGTGGAAAGGGCGCGGGAGCGCGAGAAGAATCTCTCCGGCCTAATCGACCAGCTCTTGGCCGCTTGGTTCGGCTGATTCGCGCTTGAGACGCTCTTTTGCCTCACGTAATTGACGGCGCACCTCTGGCGATCCCAGAAGTTCCTCGCCGTTAACCGGCTCAGAATCGAGAACCTCTTGCACCTGGCGAAGTGCTTCTTGGCTGGCATCGCGTTGCGCCATTTGGTAGGCAATCGGTTAAATCGCATGACGCAAGCGCAGTCGAAAACCAAAGCCTAGGCCGGACAACCCCAGAGTGGTGACGCTAACAAAAATGGGTGTTGCGATCTCGCAACTGGAAGCTGCAATGTACTTGTGGTTCCGACGCGGCGACATGGTTCCTATTTTCGTATTGGCCTACAATGCCCACGATTGCTTTCACATACTTGCGACCAAGGCCGGCAAAGCGTCTGAACTCGGACTTTGGTTACAACCAATGCCTCAATCCTTCGAAGACCGCTCGAAGACACGTTGTGGATTTCTGCAAGCACGGGCCCAAGGACACTTTCGAATCTACGCCTCACGATCCAAGAGTCGCTGAATGCTTCATGTACTTCGCAGGACGATGTTATCGCGAACTATGTGGCAAACCTACAGCGCTTATGTTTGCATTTGACCTTAGACTGTGTCTTGAGAATCCTGAACTCGTTTTGCCCGGATTCCACTTCCTGTTTGACGAACTTAAGCGGGTCGATGTAACCGCCGACATCAGACGCGAGCAATTTCTTAAACAGAATCTTCCTATTTTTGAGCACGTCTTGCGCGGTTCTTCCGTTTGAAAAGCCGGAGGTCCGGTCAGGAGCCTTCATTATAGCTGAGTATCCATCGCCGTTCGTTCTCGAATCACGCCAACCAATCGGCGGTAAGACTCCTCCCCGATTGACAGCGGTAACCTGCCGTCCGAGACTCGCTTCATGTACCGGGGTGCATTGAGACTCCGCACTGAGGCGTCTCGTCATAGGGTTCGCGATGCTCGCCTCCGTTTCGGCTCTGGCCGGCTCGGCGCCCGAGTGGCCACAATATGGCTTCGCCGCTCGCCATAACATGTATGATCCGTTCGAGCACATCCTCAACCGGTCGAACGTAGCGACGGTCTCGCTCCAGTGGGAGTTCATGACCGGCAACGGTGCAGGGATCGCTCCGCTTAGTGGCCCGGCTCTCTCAGATGGCGTTCTCTACGTCGCCTCCGAGGCCCAGACGACCTTTACGGCGTTGGACGCTGCGACCGGAACGAGCCGCTGGATCTATACGGGGCTCAGCACGTTCTCGGATCCCGCGGTCGGAGGCGGCCACGTCTACACCGCCTCGCTCGACGGTAACCTGTATGCGTTCCCGACTGACTGCGTGGGAACTTGCACGCCTGCGTGGGCGGTGCCGGTCGGCGCGTTGGGAACGAACTCGCCCCCAACCCTCGCCAATGGGAGAATCTACATTGGTGGATACGACGGTCGCGTCTACGCCTTCGACGCGACGACCGGTACCGAGCTTTGGTCGGCGCAGATCAACCCGCCTAACGTTGCCGATCCACTGAACTTCGCACCGGCGGTGTCGGCCGACCGAGTGTTCGTCTCTGGCGACCGGGGCGTCTACGCATTCCCCGGGAGCTGCAGCACACCGTGCACACCCCTTTGGGTGGCCAAGACGCATTTCTCGCCGGCAGCGGCACCCGCAGTCGCCGGGGGGTTCGTGCTGGTGGCCGACTATCAGGGAGCAGTCTACGCGATCGATGCGGTCACTGGTATCCTCCGGTGGAAAGGCGCGGTGACAGCCATTCCCCATGCGATCGCTGCCGCACACGGAGTAGCCTACGTGGCCTCCGGGAACGGGGAACTCGTCGCCTTCGCCGTCACAGGCTGCGGGGAGTCGGTGTGCAGCCCCCTGTGGACATCGGCGCCGTCGGGATTCAGCCTTTTCACGCCCACAATCGCCAACGGTGTCGTCTATGTTGGAGCCCTCGACTTCATCTACACGCAGGGCGACGTACTTGCCTACCCGGCCACGTGTACCGACGGATGCGAGCCGCTCGCGACGCTCGCCCTGGGCGGGGCAAACGAGACGCCGGTCGCGGTCGCTGGCGGACGCATCTACGCGACCACAGTGAACGGCAATATCGACGCCCTGGGGTTAGGGCAGTAGTGCCGGTCACCTCGCCACGTCGTTAGAAGACGTTTGGGCCTGGCTCTTTCTTCCGATGCAGAATCAACCCATCAACGCTTTCGCCCGTCGAGTCCAACGCGCGAGTCGGCTTAGCTGTCCCGGTCTAGGAACGCTTCAGAATTCCAAATTCGTCGTTGCTTGGAACTCAGGAACTTCGAAAAGTGGGACCAGTCTCGCGCGAACCTGCAAAATTCAAACGGGCCTATTCTTTCCTGTGGCCGGAACTTTTCCGTTCCTCGATTATCCGTTCCATTAAAAACACCAGGTGCTGGGCAGCGCTAATAAGATGCTTGGTCAATTCTTCCGGCGACGCCGTAGTTTTTGCTGCTTCAACTGAGCGCCTCGCCGTCCACAATGCTTTCCGCAGTTCATCCTCACCCATTACGCTGAATTCGCAAAAGGCCGAGATTTTGGACGTATTGGCTTGGTTGCATCGTGTCTCGTCTGCCACGCCATCGCTGCGCTCACCGGCAACAAAACCACTGTTAGCATCACCGCCAGGAACTATGACGACAGAAAAGCCAACTGCGACGCCATCAGAAACGCCGATCAAGTTTCCGCCGCCAGCCCCATGATCATTTGCCGGAAAAACTGATGATATCGTATCCACAGGCTGGCCGATTCTCCTTTCGCTCGTCTTCTAATTCTTGCCGCTGCGTGGGCGCGGGTTGGTCTGATCGCCCAAGCGCCTGCTTCGGCCGACGTCATGCGGGCACCAACGGGCGCGACGAACGGCAATAAAACGGCAGAGCCAAAAAAGCACGCACGCTGACGAGGGTAAAAATCGCCGTACCGAAGGTGGCGTCGGTAGCGGAGATTGAACAGTTCTCGGTCCCCTGCCCCGTGCTTTGGAACTCGTTAGGCACGCCACGTCCACCATTGTGGGAAGTGGAATTAAGGTTTTTGGCCTTTGCGCAACGCGAAGAACGTAACCCCAGCGGCCAATGCGGCCACGATCGCACAAATCGCCATCGCTACCCCAACACCTTTGACCATCGCGGCGTCAGCCATCGTGTCGAGCCGCGCAGTCGTCGCGGCCGCGAGTTGGTTGTTCAGCGCGATGACGCCGCTTAGCGACCGCTGCACCGCGCTCTGCTGTGGCTCGGTCAGTGGGAACCCAGACAATGTTAACCCATGGCGGTAGATCGCGGAGGCCAGCGATCCGGTAATCGCCACACCCACCGCGCCACCGATCTGACGTGAAAGCATGTTGACGGCCGAGCCATCGCCGGCTTTCTCCTTTGGGATCGCGACCATGACTACCGATGTCGCTGGTGCAACGATCAGGCCGAAGCCAACGCCGAAGATGCAGATACCGGCGAGCACGTTGGCTATTCCGCCCCAAACGGGTAACAGCGCTAGCATGATCATGCCGGCGGCCATGAACGTCAGCGAAAACAGAAGCATCACCCGCTGACCGTGGCGCTCGACGAGTCGGCTGCTGTGGGGCGACAACGTAACGAGCGCCACACCCAGTGGACTCATCATCAATCCTGTCTGCATGCTGGGCAGGTTCAGCACATAACCGAGATACTGTGGAATCAGGAGCTGGGTGCTGTTGAAAGTAAAATAAACTGTCGCCATCGCGAGCGCTCCGCTGATCACCCGCGAGTCCTTGAAAACGCGCAGGTCGAAGAGCGGCGCCCTGCAGCGCAGCTCCCGCCCAACAAAGATAGCGCTGCACAACAGCCCGATACCGAACGGCACGAGCACGACGGTGTGACCCCAGCCACGAGCCGGGCCCTCGATGACGCCGAAAACGATGCCGCCCAGGCCAAGGACCGAAAGCAGCGCGCCCAAAACATCGAGAGGCCCTTCCTTCGGGCGTCGCGATGGCGGGACAGCGACCCCGACAGCGACGATTGTCAGCAGCGCCACCGGCACAACGACCAGGAATGCTGCGCCCCACCAGAACGCGTCGATCAGAACACCGCCCACCAAAGGGCCGCCGGCGAGCCCTGCGGCCGACATGGCGGCGAAGATGCCGATCGCGCGATGTCTCTCCGTGGGCGGGAAGAGCGCGCTGATGATCGACAGGCAGGCCGGGAATGCAAACGCTGCTCCGAACCCGGAGACGACGCGCCCGGCGATAAGAACACCCGGAGTTGGGGCATAGCCCGAGATTGTCGCCCCCATTGCGAACACCAAAATGCCTGATTGCAAAAAGCCCTTGCGACCGTAGCGCTCCGCGAGCCCGCCGCCGAGAACCACGAAACCGCCCAGCACCACAGTGAAGGCGTCGAATGCCCACTGGATCTGCGTCGCCGTTGCTCCCAAGCCTTTGCTCAACGTTGGCGCCGCGACTCCGACGATGGTGATATCGAGCGCGATGAGGAAGACTCCCAATGACACCGCGATCAGCGCCGACCATCGGCGCTCGTACGGTGCGGCATCCTCGGGAAACCGCGGATGAGGAAGCCAATGCACCCAGGGTATTCCGTCGAAAGCCATAGACAGAGAATATTGAGATGCCGCTTGGGATTCAATGCCAGGTTGTTCCAGCGCGGAGACGAAACGACAAATTCGGAACTTTGGATCTCGTAACACGAGACCAGTCGCCGCGGGCCTGCCGATTCTGAATGCGCCTGTCGCGTAATCGCTAAAGTGAGGCTTTCCTCCTGTGAAACTCTGGAACGCCAAACGGCAAATTCCGGCTTTCTAAAAAGCTATGCCGGGCTACCTGTTTGGAACTTAGGTGCGCACCGACTTCTAACTTGTATCCAAATCGCTATCGCTCGACATGGAGTTCGCACCCTTTGAACCGACTGAGCCGAAAAACTGCGCGAGGGTGTCTCAGTTATTCAGTTGATAAACTTCCACCAACCCAATCCCGGTAGTGTTGTTTTTGCCGCGCACAATTGCAGTGTAGTTGCCGGGTGCAAGGGTCGCGACAATGGCCGACTCAACCGCCTTGGTGGGAGCAATACCGGTCGCGATGATTTCAGCTTCCTGATCGGTCTTCCAGTCGTCGTTCGACATCAAAAGCGTCCCGTTGCCATCGTGCAGCTCAAGGGTCGGATCAGCCAGTGCCCCCGAGACCGGCAGGGACGGCCCGATGGCCCGCAGGAAGGTGTTTGTCGGACTTTCGCCCAAGACTATGAAACCGCCGATCAGGACATTATCCCCCGTCTGGACCAAACCGCGGGTGGAGATATTCGCCAGCTTGGAATCGACCGACTGATCGAGGTCGTAAGCTTCGACCAATCCGATTCCGGTTCCGCCATTCGTCCCCCGGACGATGGCGGTGTAGGTGCCCGGATCCAGCGTCATCACAATCGCTGATTCGGCGTCGCTAGTAGGCGCGACTCCCGTCGCGATGATCGCCTGCTCCTGGGTGCTGCGCCAATCATCGTTCGAGGCGATGATGGCTCCAGAGGAATCGTGGAGCTCGAGATAGGGATCGGCGAGCGCTCCGCTAAGAGGCAGCGACGGGCCGATCGCACGGAGGATCACTTCCTTCGGTTGCGTGCCGGTGATGATAAAGCCGCCAATGAGCACGTTATCGCCCGTTTCCACCAAACCACGAGTCGAGATATTGCCCAATACCGTCGGCGGTGGCGGAATCGCCGCGACGAGATCATAACCGATAACGTCGAGATTGATTCCTTCCGGCGAGGTAGCGGTGACGTCGTCCACCTGTCCCATGCAGCCGGTCGCATTCTGCACATACGGATGGACCTGTGGACACGGTTCGCTTTCCCAATCCCCGAAATCACCGCTTGGATCCTGATTAAAATTCACGATGTGGGTGATTCCATTGTCGATCGAAAAGTAACGCGTGCCGACTGCAGCATGGCTCCGCATGCCGGGGGCCGACCAGCTGAACAAATCCTGCGGACGAAATTCCGTGTCCTCCGGGAGCCGCCGAGATATGAACCCAGCCCAAGGATTTCATCAATCTCGTGCTCGGCCGAACGCCGGGCATCGAAGCTGCCGCTACTCGGTGGCCGGGTGAATTGGAAAGGCTTACTTGAATTGAGCGTCACGATTCCGTCGTAGGTCCCGCCGGGTCCGACCGTCCCATTGGCAAACATTGCGGGTGGCGTGTCGAGGCCGACGGCTCGGCCGTCGGCACTCGACGGAACGAGATCGGTCGTAATCGGCAGGCTTGGCAGGTTTGCATTTGCCGCCGTGTCATTGGTGGTCTTGGCATCTGACTTCAGGCTGGCAATGTAGGTCGACCAGAGGATGTAATAGACGACGTAATAGCTTTCCGCGATTGCTCCGGCAGGGAGCGGGCTGCCATCGGGCTCGGTCGTCGAAAAACGAAAGCGAATTTCAGCCGTGACCGGATCGCCGAAGAGTGGTTGATAGAGCGCGATCGCCTGGTTAATCATCGATTCGATCGCGGCCGCGTTCGGGTTGCCGGTGATGGATGTGTCAAAGGTCGGGTTGATGACAAGACCGGAACCGCTGGTCGTTGCCACGCTCATGACCTCGGCGCTTGTCGCCATGCCGGCCGAATTGTATGCCCGTACGCGGTAGTAATATTTTGTCGCCGGTTTCAGTCTGCAGACGATGCGACTCAATACATTGCCGACGTCGAGACCATCATAGCCACTCACCGTAGCTCCAAATGCAGGGTCGGTGGAGACATCGATCCGATAACTAATGGCTCCGCTAACCGGCTGCCAGGTGGCGAGAAAACTACTTCGAGTGGGCGCCATCTTCTCCGGCGGCAGAATGGCTCCGGCTATTTCCGCGAATGATCCGGAGCGAATCGCATTCGCTGCTTCTCCCGGCATCACCGGTGTGACGTGTTTGCGAAGCCGCGGCGTCATGTCAGCCGAAGGGTCGGAATTCCCGTTCTGTCTGGTGGGCTGAGCGACAGCGCCTGTCACGGAGCCGAACGCGAACACCAGCAGGCAACTCAGGTAATGTCCAAGTGATTCCAGCCGGGAACTATGCCTGTATCGTCGCATGGGAGGTAAAATCCGCCCGACCTTCTCACTTCTGGGGCAACTGGCAAGCGTGTTCTCGGAAATCTTCCTTCGCGGCCCCCTGGGATGACGATAATGAGACCGCCGCGGCTACCTGCGCGCAACTGCGAGCCCAATCGGAGTATCGTCTGCGGAAATAGGTATGACCACGGGGGCGACCGTTTCGGTGAGCATGCCGTCTGCGTCGACATTCAGAGTGTGAATTCCGTGCCCAGCCAAGGCATATAGAAATTCTCCCGTGGGATCGACCTCAATGTTGATCACCGGTCCGTCGGCCGCGCTCAAACCTATGTGCTGAAGTTGGACCGGGTTAAGTGCATTCGTCGTATCATAGACGGTCAACGTATCCGTGAGCGATTCGGCGGTGTAAAGCCTCGTGCCGTCCGCATTCATTTTCACCCAGCAGATCTCGCCGCCTGGATTCTCAATGGTAAGAACATAAGAAAGAATTCCGGAGGCGTTGAACTTATAAACAGCCATCTCGTCGGTCTGCGGAAGCGCGGCATACAAAGCGGGCAGGCGCGGATGCACAGCTTCACCGAGAAATGCGCCGCCGGTAGGAGGAGTGACGGAGCTGAGCTCAGAGAGAAGGCCGGCTCTATCATAGCGGTAGCTGGCAATCCTGGAGGCCGTCATCTCCAGCCCAAACATCACGTGGCGGCTTCCCAAGACGAGAGCCTGAGAAGGGCCACTGCCCCTGGCCAAATCCAGCGTTGACCCAAGATTCATGACCAGGCTGCCGTCTGGCTGCACCGAAAACGTGGTGTAGTTCGGAAGGTCAAGGTTGTTATTTTGGTTGGGGTCGTCGTTCTTGTTTGCGACCGCCAAAAACTTTCCGGAGAGGCCGATGCTTACCGGATCCTGGCCACCGGAGGGATACGGAGAGCCCGTAATTGTCGTGAGTGTTCCGTTGGCATGGATGGCGAAACCTGCGATCGAATTGGTATGGCCATTCACAGCGTAGAGTGCGGTGCCCGCCGCATTGGTAACAACCTCCTGGTCGGCATTCACGGCGCCCATACCTGCGACGCCAGTGCCGCTGGTTAGAAATGGCGAGCCTGGTAACGGGGTTAGATTGCCAGTTCCGTCGTTCGCAAAGCCGAAGACGGAGTTTTGATTCTCCGCAGATGAGATATTGCTCTCGACGTAAATGTAGGAATTGGGCCCCTGCGCGAGGGCCGTTCCAACGAGCAGTGCACCGGTGATAACAAACAAAACGACACGTATCATAATAAGATCTCCATTTGGGGTTCGGGGACGTTCGTAACATAAGTTCGCCTGATCACGTCAAGCTAAAAATGCAAGAAATCCTATAACGTTACTGCCGGACGAGTACTCGATTGGATCGTCCGACTCGCTAGGCGTCCATTGGGCATCGCTCACGAGCGGTTGCCTGATCGCCGCCGCGATTCAAAGGTTCCGAAGCCCTGCTTTCTGTTCAAACATTCCTTCGATCCATTATTATGGGCCTGTCCCGGCTGCCATATAGTTCAAAAGCTTGGTCGGAATCCCTGCTGATTCGGGTCGTGGACGCACCGTGATGTCGGCCCCCGCGAGAAGATCCGGCAACTCCTCCAGCGTGCAGGTCGTGATGACGACGCTGACCCCAATCCCCATTTCCATCGCCATCTTTCATATCGCGCGCGATGCGCCGGATTGATTGTGCTCCCGACAAGGAGCAATTTGACCGATGGGTCGTGCCCGTGCACGATCCTGAAGGCTTCCATCAAATAATCGACGCCTTGGAACTCGTCGAAGGTTCCCGTGTAAACCACGAGCGCCTCGCCATTGGGCGCAAGACGCCGACGAAACCAGGCGCCGTTTGCGGTCGGCGAACATCTCCGGTCGCACCCAGGAATTGATCTTGATCCAGTCCCGGCGCGATTGCTGATTTGGAACGCAGACGCGCATTCCAGAATTCACCCCTCACTTGTAGCCGTATCGCGTTGTTTTTGCCGCGTGTCGACCACGGCCTTGCGCTCCGCTGTCTTCGTCGAAATGATTTTGCTGCATTTGTGCCCGCTTTCGTACACAATGTCGGCCAGATGAAAACCAACCTTGTCTTTGTCGCAATCCTGATTTGCTCTTGTTTATCGAGCTTTGCAGACGGTCCAAAACCAATCACGCAACAGAGCGTCAGCCAGATCCACGTTGGCCAAACCACCGAAGCCGAGTTGGTGCGGCTCTTCGGCACGCCCTCGGACAAAACCACCCAGGTAGACCACGCCGTGGAGCTGATTTGGTTTCGAGTCCCCTCGCTTCCGCTGCTGGCGAATGCCCCTATCCTCGGCTTGTTCGTCGAGAATACCGACGTGGCGCAACTGCTCACGGTACACCTCGACCCCGCCGGACGGGTCGCCCGCTACGAGGTGAGCAGCATCAAGGACAAACCGGCACCAGCGAGTGATCGGCAATCACAACCCCACGCGCATACAAGTCCATGAATCAAGCTGGCGCAGCCAGGTAACCGCCGCAGCCGGGCGGCCACTAACCACGCGCGCTCTGGCCAGGAGCATTTTCAAATTCGGCACCTTTTAGCTGTTACCGCACTTCCGTCCCATTCGACGACGAGTTCCATGCTCCGCCGTTTTTGATCAATTGGAGCGGACACGACGAGCCGTACTACCGAGCGTTTTGTAAACGCGCACGAAATTCGATTTTGAGCGCAATCGCATCGTTGCGCATTTCGAAGTTTCGAAGATCCGAGCCCCTTGCAGCGGATGCGCCTGGGTACCTATCTTACGGTCAGAAATAGGCTCAAACAGCCTGTGCTCCCCTAACCCATCTCGATGCTCGTGCTATTCCCAGCTCGACACACTGACCCGAGTTGTTCATCGTCCGGATTGGAAAGAATCAACCATGCCAAAAGAACGATGCACAACTTAAGCAACACAGCAGGCACCTGCTCGACGGAGGCGCTTGTCAAAACGACTTCAAGCTGGGACGGGGCCGCGCTGCCGCGATACCCCAATGGGGAGCCGGAAGTCACCATCCTCAGAATCACCCTGCTGCCGAAGGCCCGGCTGGCCGTCCACAAACATCCGGTGATCAATGCGGGCGTCGTGCTGAAAGGAGAACTGACGGTTGTGGCCCACGACGGCCGCGCACTCCATCTCGAAACCGGAGATCCCATCGTCGAGCTGGTCGACCAGTGGCACTACGGGAAGAATGAAGGCGACGAACCGGCGGAAATCATCATGTTCTATGCCGGCACCTCAGGCGTCCCGATTACAGTTGAGCAGACCGTTCGATGATCTCGATTGAGATCACATCAAGAAATGAGCGCCAACGCAGAGCAACTGCATCGATAGGGCACGAATATCCCGCCGATGACGGAGTCCACTAACAAGAGGCCCTTGCTTAAACGGCTATCCATAACTCTCCGCGAAGAATGGTTTCTGAGCGTTGGCGTGGCGAGCAGCCTGATCTTTTTCTTTTTCGGGCAATCGATCGTGGCGCGGTTGGGAAGTCCGCTCTGGCTGGCGCTTATCCTCGCGTGGCTCGTTGGCGCAGTTCTGGGATCGGTCCTCGGAGTGGTTCGCCATGCCGACCATCTCGGCGGCCCGCCTGGGCGAGCCTTATGGCACATTGATCCTGACGCTCGCGGTGACCTCCATCGAGGTCATCAGCATTTCCGCCGTCATGCTGCACGGCGCAAACAATCCCACGCTGGTTCGTGACACGCTCTTTGCCGTGGTAATGATCATCCTCAACGGCATGGTGGGATTATCTCTCCTGGTAGGTGGACTGCGGCACCGCGAGCAACACCTACAACCTGCAGGGTGCCAATGCCTACCTCAGTGTGATCATCCCGCTTTCGGTCTTGAGTCTTATCTTGCCGAACTATACGATCAGCACGGCGGGGCCGACATTATCCTGGTTTCAGGAAGCCTTCCTCGCCCTGGTGACCGCTGGGTTGTACGCCGTCTTTCTGAGCATACAGACCCGCCTTCACCGCGGTTACTTCACGCTGGGTGAAGCCGAAGACCAGCACACTTCGCGATCAGCAGGCGGCCGGTCCCTGGCGGCAGAGGCGATTCTGTTGCTGGCATTCATGGTGCCGGTGGTCTATCTGGCGAAGCGGCTTGCCGAGCCGATTGATGGTTTGATCGAGGCGGCGCGGGCGCCCGTCGCGCTGGGCGGAATTATCATCGCGGTGGTGGTCGTCACGCCGGAGGCCATCAGCGCGGTGCACGCCGCCAGGGCAAACCACTTACAGCGCGCGGTAAATATCTTTCTCGGGTCGGTCCTGGCCACCATCAGTCTCACCATTCCCTGCATGATGGTGATTAGTCATTTCACAGGGAGAACTCTGATATTGGGCCTGCAAAACTCCGATTTAGTGCTGCTACCCCTTACCCTCGCGGTAAGCATTGTCACCTTCGGCAGCGGGAAAACGAACATTCTTCAGGGCGCAGTGCATCTCCTCCTGTTTGCCGCCTACGTGATGCTGATCTTTCAAGGTTGATGATCCTGAGGTCGTCGCCTTGGAGCGAGCTCAGTACTGTGATTGAGGAGCACCGCCGTCAGCGGCCCGCCAGAGCTTGGCCCCGAAGCGTTGTCGATCCTTGCCGCTGCGGCGGCCTTGCTCGTCGCTCAAAGATCCATCAAGGATATTCTTCCTCAGCGCGCCTTGCCGCAGCGCCAAATCTCTGGCAACGCACCCGTTCCCCTTTTATTAGATGGGCCCTAGCTCTTCGGGGCCAGATCAGCCACAATTTTCTCGAAACGTGGGTCACCGCGCAGCGCGTCCCAGTTAGGATGGAGCTTTAGGTTACCATAGCTCAAAGTGCTTGGAATTCGCAAAGTGGCCGCTATCTGTTCAATGGCGAGATCTTTCTCGCCGCACCAGGCGTAGATGACGGCGAGATATTTCATTAGCTCGGCCCCGTCCAGAGCGTCCTTGGTAACTGGCAGCAGTTCAATCGCGCGACGGCCTTCGCGAATCGCCTCTTCTTTGCGACCGAGTCCGGCGTCGATCAGTCCCAGAACTGTAAAAACCGGACCATAATCGGACTGTTCGCGCAGCTGGTTTTCCACTTCGGCGCGGGCAGCGAGAAACGCGACGTGAGCCGCGGCCTCATCCCCCTTGGCACGGGCGACCAGACCCTCGCACCAGGCGCGCGGGAAGTTCAGGTCGGTGGAGATTCCAGCTGCGGGAATGGCTGCAACCGCGCGGGCCACGGCGGCAGGGTCGCGCTCACAGAGAGCTCCGTATAACCATTGATCGGCCACGTCGCTCGCCGAGTCTGGGTTCTCTGCAAGGAGTGCATCGATTGTTTGCTGCAACGGTCGCGTGTCGGCCCGCCACTCAAGATCGACGAAAGCGCGCGAGATACGCGTATCGAGGTCACGAGGAGCGAGGACAAGCGCGCGGTCGAGCGCGGCACCCATCGCTCTAAACTGCCGGGCTTCCTGGTAACTTACCGCGATTTGTTGGAGCAGGAAAACATTGCGCGGATCCAACTCGAGCGCTCTTTGCAAGTTGCGCGCCGATTCGTTCCACAGACCCTGGCGGCGGTCGATGTAGCCGGTCAGCTCGAAGACTTCCGAGCTATTGGGAAGCGCGCGTTGGGCAAGCGCAAGCTCGGCCCGGGCCCGATCGTAGTCGAGATAGCAGCGGTAGAAGAAATTTGCCTTGGCGAGATGCGTCTCGCCCGCTTCGGGGCGCAAACGAATGGCAGATTTGAGCGCCGCCTCCGTCAATGCGAGACGAGCGGCCGTGTGATCGAAACCAAAGAAGTAAAGGTAGTCGTGCGCTGCGGCCAACTGGCAATACGCAAGGTAGAAATTCGGGTCGCGAGCGATGGCTTGATCAAGCAATTGAACCGCATGAACCAGTTTCTCGTTGATTTGAGCATTAGAAACACTTGAGACGAGTGTCTTGCCGTGAACGTAAAGGGCGTAGGCGAGTAGGTCTTGGGTCGGGCGTTCGTCGATCGCGGCTTGCTCTTTTTTCGAAACTGCGGCTTGCAGCTGGGAAGCGATCCGCTGCACAAGGTCATTCTGCATGCCAAGGACATCGGTGAGATCCCGTTCGTAGCTGACGGTCCACAGCTTTTCCTCCTTCCGGGCATCGGTTAGTTGAGCAGTGATCCGTGCTTTTTCACCATCGCGTCGCACGCTCCCTTCCAGAATATATCCGGCTCCGAGATTTTGGGCGATATCGCGTAAGTTGCGCGCGCTGCCCGGAGTGTAACCACTGACTGAAGTGCAACTGATCACCCTCAAATCCGCCACTTTGGAAAGCGACCTGAGAATGTCATCCTGCACACCGTCGGCAAGAAATGCATCTTCTTTAACCTCGCCAAGGTTCTCGAAAGGAAGCACTGCGATGCTTTTTTCCGGGAAAGAGGCGACATAGGCCGATTCTGGCGCCGGAATCTGCGGGGCCAGCTGGCGCGAAAAACTCCACAACCCGCAGCCCAGCGCCAATGCCGTCGCAATCAGGATAACCGTAGTCAACCCACGGCGGGGCTGACGAGGCGGAGGCAGAGAACAGTCCAACTGCGAGAATGGCTTTTCGGGCCGCTGGTTTGTCGATTCTTTCGGCTCGGCGATTTCGTCTGTGTGGAGATTCATCGAATCGTTCTGCAGGTGTCGGTAAAGCGAGCTGGCGAGCTGGTTTGCGGCGGCATCCCGCTCCCCATAGATAGCAAGAGATGTTCCAGCAGTGTCATGCTTTCCTCGCGCGATAGGCATCGCTGCTTCCGGAGCCGCTGAATTTTTTCCCGCTGGGCTCAAAAATAGCTATGAACCTAGCCCAATACCGCCATGCTCAACCTGCGCGATCGTCCGATCCGGCAAAAGATCATGCTCGTGATCATGTTAATCTCGGGCGTGGTGCTGCTCTTTGCGTTTGCAGCGCTATTCTACTTTCAAGCCCACACTCTGCGGCAGCAGTCCGCCCACGAACTCGCCGTCGTTGGCGAGATCACGGCGCACAACTGTGCCGCTGCCGTCATGTTTAAAGACGAGGACGCTGCCGCGCAAATACTCGCCGGGCTAAAGACGATGCCACAAATCGTCAGCGCCCGTCTCGAACCGATGGACCGGCAGCGCCTGGCGTTTTTTGGATCTGGACGAGACGAGATCGAGATCAGGTCGGCGCGGGTCCAGGCAGGTTTCCAAATCGACGGCAATCGCATCCTTCTCGCACAACCGGTTCTGCTAAATGGCAAACGCGAAGGAACTCTCTACCTCCTGGCCGATTTGCACGCGATGACGTCGCAGCTCCTCAGGCTTTACAGCGGCATCTTCGCTCTCGTGCTAGCCGCCTCGCTCCTTTTTGCGTTCGTTCTTTCGAGTCAGTTTCAGCAGTTCATTACGAATCCAATTCTCAGCCTCGCTCGCACTGCGCGCGCCATTGCGGACGACAATGACTATTCCGTCCGCGCACAGAAAGTGTGCGGCGATGAGTTGGGAGTCCTAACCGATGCCTTCAATCAAATGCTGGCGCAGATCCAATCACAAGACAGAGCGTTGCACGGTGCCCAGCAAAAATTAGAGGAACAAGTCGATGCCCTTCAGCGCGAAATCAGCGAGCGCGAACGCGCGCAAGCCGCCCACGCCCGTCTGACCGCCATTCTGGAAGCGACACCGGACATAGTAATCAGCGCAGATCCGACCAGTACTGCATTTTATTTGAATCGTGCCGGGCGCCAGGTCCTGGGTTTGGCCGACAAAGATATCAGCAGGCTCAAAACTTTTGATTTTCATCCAGAGTGGGCGCGTAAGATCATCTCACAGGTGGGATTACCGTCCGCCTTGAAAAACGGATCGTGGGCTGGAGAGACAGCCATCCTCAACAGCAAGGGCAAGGAGGTTCACGTTTCGCAGGTTCTTATCGCGCACAAGAATTCGGAGGGCGAGCTGCAATATCTCTCGACTGTGATGCGCGACATGACCGAACGTCGGCAGGCCGAGGAGGCATTGCGCGTTTCCCAGCAGAAGTTGCTCGAAACGTCCCGCCTCGCTGGCATGGCTGAAGTCGCCACCGGCGTGTTGCACAATGTCGGTAACGTGCTTAACAGCGTGAACGTCTCGGCGGCGCTGGTTGTGGAAAAGATCAGCCGGTCGAAAGTTCCCCAGATCACCAAGGCCGCCGCG
Source organism: uncultured Verrucomicrobiae bacterium (assembly GCA_963776615.1). Classification (GTDB taxonomy): domain Bacteria; phylum Verrucomicrobiota; class Verrucomicrobiia; order Chthoniobacterales; family UBA10450; genus Palsa-1392. The sequence continues at coordinate 104,099 of CAVZNJ010000017.1, read as the reverse complement.
CTGCTTGCCGAGCGCAATGGGGACCTTGTGAACTACCTGACCAACGACCCAAACGGCAAGAAACTGCCCACTTTTTTTCGCGAAACTCGGCGCCTTCCTTGAGGAAGAAAACGCCGAGCTCCTGCACGAAGTCGATCAACTCGGTCGCAATATCGAGCACATCAAGGAAGTCGTCGCCATGCAACAGAGCTATGCCAAGGTTAGCGGGGTCTTCGAAAATCTCCCCGCCGAACAGTTGGTCGAAGATGCGATCGCGATGAACATGGGTGCATTCGAGCGCCACGGTGTGACCGTCGAACGCGATTTCGCCTCAGTGCCGCTCGTATGCGTGGATCGACACAAAGTCCTGCAAATTCTCATCAACCTAATCCGGAACGCGAAATACGCGCTCGATGATTCACAACGCGCGGACAAGCGGCTCACGATACGTATCGCCTTGGGAACGGAGCAAAAGGTCCGCGTTGTGTTGACGGACAACGGCATCGGCATCTCGCCGGAGAATCTCACCCGCATTTTCTCGCACGGTTTCACCACAAGAACCAACGGCCACGGCTTCGGACTTCACAGCGGCGCAAATGCCGCGCACGAAATTGGGGGCTCACTCAGCGCGGAAAGCGAAGGCGTCGGACGAGGTGCCACGTTTACCCTCGAGCTTCCGATCGCTGCGACTCCGGACAGGTATGAGCCAAATCACATCTCCCGTTGGCATGACCAGTTTCCGGATTCTCGTGATTGATGACAATCCATCAATTCACAACGACTTCCGAAAAATCCTCGGCGCCTCGGACTCAGTCCAGAAGGAGGAACTGGACGACTTCGCGTCGGCCCTGCTAGGCGTCACGCCAGATCCCACGCGGGACGTCGTCTTCCAGATTGACTCGGCCTACCAAGGCCAGGAGGGCCTCGAAAAAGTGCGAGTCGCCGCGGCGGAGGGGCGTCCGTATTCTGTGGCATTCGTTGATATCCGGATGCCGCCGGGCTGGGATGGAATTGAAACAATCACACATATCGGAAAGGAATTCACCGACCTGCAAATCGTCATCTGTACGGCCTATTCCGACTACTCGTGGAACGAAATCGCAAAAGCGATCGGTAACACCGATCACGTCCTCGTCCTGAAGAAGCCGTTCGACAACGTAGAGGTCACGCAAATGGCCCACGCTCTCTCGCGGAAGTGGGAGCTTACTCAGATCGCGCGGCGGCAAATGGACGATTTGGAGGCTCGTGTAAACGAGCGCACTGCAGAACTGCACGCCGTGAACGAGCGATTTTCCATGGCCTTTCACGGGAGTCCTGTGCCGATGGCAATCCGGCGCATGGACCTTAGCGGCTACCTGGATGCAAACGCCAGCTTTCTTGCCCTGTTGGGTGCTACACGCGCGGAGGCGCTGGCGGACGGCGCACTAACGTGGACGGAGTCCGAGACGGACGTGAAAATTGCAGGTGAGCTCGACGACGGGCGAGCAGTACGTGATTTACCGGCTTCGATTCGAACACACGCGGGCGAGACACGCGAGGTCCTCGTCACCGCGCAGCTTCTCAGGCTCGGCGATACGCCGTATCAGTTGCTTATTCTTCGGGACATCACCGACCGCACGCGTCTCGAGAACGAACTGCGCCAAGCCCAAAAGATGGAGGCTGTAGGCCGCCTGGCCGCAGGCGTAGCACACGATTTCAACAACATCCTCACCGTCATCCTGGGCAACACGACGATGCAGCTCGGCCGGCCGCATCTCGATGAAAAGGTCGCCAGCGCTCTTCGGCAGGTTGTGTCTGCCGCCGAACAAGCTACTTCCCTCACCCGACAGCTTCTTGCCTATAGCCGTAAACAAATCCTTTTGCGTCGGCCGCTACCGCTGAACGAAGTCGTCGAGCAAACCGCGGGGATGCTCCGGCGAATCATCGGCGAACACATCGAGATCGAGCTGGAACTCGCGCCGGAACTGCCGCCCATCTTCGCTGACGCGACCAGTGTCGACCAGGTCATTATGAACCTGACGCTCAATGCCCGTGACGCGATGTTTGAAGGCGGCCGGCTCACCATTTCCTCAGGCCGTGTCGAGATCGGCGATGCCGACCATGCCCGCCACCCGGACGCGAAGCCCGGTTCTTACGTCTGCCTGTCTATGAGGGACACTGGGGAAGGCATGGACAAAGCGACTTTGGCACGAATATTCGAGCCATTTTTTACTACCAAAGAACAAGGCAAAGGAACCGGCATGGGTCTCGCCACCGTTTACGGCGTGCTCAAGCAGCACGATGGCTGGATCGAGGTGGACAGTGCTCGTGGGAACGGTACGGAAGTGCGAGTTTTCTTCCCAGTGAGCCGGGAGGGCGTGGTCCAGAAACACGTCGAGGTCATGAGGGAAGTTGTTGAAAACGTTCCGGCTGGGAGTTTCACCATCCTCGTCGCCGAAGATGAGCAGATGTTACGCGACTTCGTCAGTGACGCGCTCAGCTCGTTTGGCTATCGAATCCTTGCTGCGGCCAATGGTCGACAGGCGCTGGAAATTTGGGCCGCGCACCGCGACGAAATCGACCTGCTCCTAACCGACGTTGTGATGCCGGGATTCCCCTCCGGTCGGCAGCTCGAACAACAACTGACAGCAGAGAAACCCGACTTGAAAGTGATCTTCACCAGCGGTTACAGCGCTGAACTTCTCGGGTCGGACTTCGAGCAAGACAGGAAGCATGGTTTCCTGGCAAAGCCGTATCTCACGGACTGCCTTGCAAGGACCGTCGCTGCGCAACTCTGCGCCTCGAACGTGTAACAAGCTCCAACTCGGTGCGCGGATACCCGTCGGATTGTCACCAGGAATCGAGCCAGGCTGCGGACACTTCCTTGGAAGATCAGCGTATCCGTCGCAGTATTGAACCCCAGTCACAGATTGCTCCCACGCCATCCCAGCTTCTGCCGGACGACGCTGAAGAAGGACACGCCGGGCATGGCGGCCAGCGGAAGGGTTTGCGACGCTTTCCGCACCGTGACGCAGTAGCCGGCTTCGAGGTGCACGGGTGGGCGCCCGTCGATCGTGAGGAAAACGGGATGATCGCGTTCGGTTGCTTCGACCTCCACGACGGCTGAGTCGTCGACGATAATGGAGCGGTTTGAGAGCGTGTGCGGGCAGATGGGGGTGATGACCAGCGCCCCGGAGTCAGGCGCCAGAATCGGTCCGCCTGCGCTCAGGGAATAAGCGGTCGAGCCGGTGGGCGTGGCGAGGATAAGGCCATCGGCGTTAAACTCTGTGAGTGGCTCGCCGTCGACGCGCACGGTCAGACGGATGAGGCGCGAGATTTCACCGCGACTAAAGACGGCGTCGTTCAGGCAGCGCAGGACCTGGCGCGTTTCCGGGCCATGCGGGTCGAGCTGCACTTCGAGCAGGGCGCGTTCGCTGAATTCGATTTTCCCGGCAGCGATGCTGGCAATGGCTTCGCGATAGGCCGTGGAAGCGACACAAGTGAGAAAGCCTAACGAACCGATGTTGATCCCGAAGATTGGCTTGATGTCGTCCCCGATCTTCCCGACGACGTTCAGAATCGTCCCGTCGCCACCCAGGACCACGAGCAGGTCTGTATCACGGCCCAGGTCGCGCACGGAAAGCTCAGATTTCTGCCCGGCTATGCGCGCCGTCTCCGTTTCCAGCTTCACCGGCAGTGAAACGCGGGCAAATTCCTCCATGACCGCCTGCACGAGTTCGGCGGCGCCGGGTTTTCCAGTATGAGCGATCAGGCCGATGGTTTTCGGAGGCATATGAAGAATTCCTGGTTGCCATCGGTCCCGGTGATGCCGGAGGGAAACAGGCCTCCCACCTGCGCACCCATGGCTTCTGCAAACCCGGCGACTTTCTGCTGCGCCTTCTCGTGCAGTTCGGTCGAGCGCACGATTCCGCCCCGGCCGACGTCCTCGCGCGCGAGTTCGAACTGCGGTTTGATCAGCGCCAGGATCACACCGTCTGGAGTTAGCAACTGAAAGGCATTGGGCAAGATCAAAGTCAGCGAGATAAAAGAAACGTCGATCACACAAATGTCGATTGGTTCCGGGATTTCTTCTCGCGACAGATGTCGCGCATTGATTTTCTCCAGAGCACGACCACCCGCGAATCATCCCGAATCTTCCAGGCCAGTTGGCCATGGCCAACGTCTACGGCGAAGACTTTCCGCGCGCCATTTTGGAGCAGACAATCGGTAAAGCCGCCGGTCGAGGCGCCAATGTCGAGCGCGAGTTTGTCCGTCGCATGAGATGCCAAAATGATTCAGAGCGCCCTCCAATTTAATTCCACCGCGGCCAACATACCGGCTGCGGGCCGCGACAGAGATCTCGGTTTCGTTCTGGACAAAGTCCGACGGTTTCGCCGCCACGTGGCCATTCACCTTGCACTTCTCCGGCCATGATGGCGGTCTGCGCCTGTTGCCGGCTCGGGAAAAGACCCCGTTGGACGAGCGCCTGGTCGAGTCGAATGCCGCGGGCCATGGTTTCAGAGCCTCATCGAAGTGGTTTCAACTCAACTGAATCAAGCGTAAAAATTCATTTTAAGTGGCTTTTTGGGAATGTTTAACAGCATTTGTAACAATTCGATTATTTGGCGTTCCAGTTATCCATTGCGAGTTTGATCGCGGAGCATCTTGTCGACGGCCGCGAAATCCTCCGCCGAGGCCCGACGCCGCTGATATTTGCGAAAAATGATCTCGCGCAGCTCGCGCAGGTCATCGATCAAGCGGAACCTCGTAGTAGGTCCAATCGCTCTCGTCGCGAAATTTCGCCTGGAACTTCCATTGGCCGCCGAATTTGCGTCACGCGCACTTCCCGTTTGCGTCCATCCTCACCTCGCGAGGTCCATATGTGTTGACTGCGCATAGCGTCGGCTCCTTACATTAGCATCCTTGAAAGACCCAGCCAGACTCCTGCTCTATCTCGCCGGCGTCGTTCTGCTGGGGGCGTTCGCTGCGCCGCCGCTTTATTGGCTCGGCCAGCTTCTGATCGCGCACGGCATCGTGCCGGCCCTCGCGACTTTCGATTTCGAAACTTACTTCCATCGCGCGCTGCTCATCGCGGCGCTGGTTTTGCTCTGGCCGCTCCTGCGCTTGCTTCGACGTGCGGGGTTTGAACGATCTTGGATTTGGAGAGAAATCCGCGCGCCGCTCCAGATGTGCTGGCAGGATTTCTGATCGCCGCGGTTCCCCTGCTCTGCGGCGGCGTGGTGCTCATCACCGCTCCATATTTATTCGCTGCGTCACGCGTTTCTCTGGGCGAAAATGCCGGAGGTGGTGATCGCGGCCAGCGTCGTGCCGATCCTGGAGGAACTTCTATTTCGCGGCTTCATCCTTGGCGTCTTGTTGCGCAGCTTTTCGCGACTTAACGCGCTCCTCATCACGTCCGCACTTTTTTCCATCATCCATTTCCTGAAAGCGCCGGAGCGCACTTCGCCTAACGAATCGGTGACCTGGCTCTCCGGCTTTGTCTCGATCGCGCACTCTTTCTGGCAATTTGGCGATCCCCTGCTCCTCGCCGCCGGCTTCCTGACTCTCTTCGCGATCGGCTGTATCCTGGCCGACGCACGCTTGCAAACGCGCTCGCTCTGGCTGCCGATCGGATTGCATGCCGGCTGGATTTTCGCCAACGGCGCCTTTGGCAGAGCTGCGCATCGCCAGGCGCTCGTGCTCCCCTGGCTCGGGAAAGACTTGCTGGTTGGAATCGTGCCTCTTATCCTCGCCCTCGCCAGTTGGGCGCTGATGCGCGGCTGGCTTCGATATGCCGATGCTCGCGCTACGCCAACCCCTTTCGCGGACTCGTTAGTCTCATTTATCCCGCGTCCTGCGCCGTCTGCTCCGTCGCGGTCGAGCCAGGCGAAAATCTCTGTCCGATCTGCGAGGAAAAGACGCCGCGCATCTCGCCGCCCTTTTGCGCGAAATGCTCGCAGCCCTTCACGGCGCGATATCACCGGTTCCTTCACCTGCGCAAACTGCGAAGGACGCGTCCTGCACTTCGACGCCGCGGTATCCGTCTATCGAAGCCGCGGTGTGGTGCGCAAAGTGATCCACGATTTCAAATACGGCAGGCAACTGCACCTGCGCCATCTTGTCGGCCGCTGGCTGATTGCGAAACGCTGGCCGATGCGCGGCTCGCCAGTCGAGCACTTCGATCTCATCGTGCCGGTCCCACTACATCCGGCGCGACAGCGCGAACGCGGATTCAACCAGGCGGAGTTGCTCGCCCTCGTCCTGCACCGGGACGTCGGCGTTCTCGTCTCGGCAAGGTGCTGCAGCGCACTCGCTACACCACGACGCAGACGCAGTTCGATCGCAGCGAGCGGATGGAAAATCTGCGAGGCGCCTTTCGTTTACGGCGCGGCAGCGAACGTGCAAGGTTTGCGGATGCTGTTGGTCGACGACGTCCTCACCACCGGTTCGACTTTGAGTGAATGCGCCTCGGTCTTAAAGAAAGCCGGTGCGCTTTCGGTCCATGCAGCAACCGCCGCCCGCGGCTAAATTCGATGGCCATTTTCAAAAAACCAGCGCTCAGGACCGACAACCGCAAGAAGCGCGACATGCCGCAGGGCCTTTGGCAGAAATGCCCCGGCTGCGGCGAAGTGGTGCACGAAATCGAGCTGGCCGAAAACGACCGCGTCTGCCCGCGCTGCGATTATCATTTCGCGCTCACGGCCAAGGAACGGATCGCCAATCTGTGTGACCCGGACAGCTTCGTCGAGCTCGACGCCGAGCTTGACCTCGATCGACACGCTCAAGTTCCAGGGCATGGCGAGTTACAAGGATCGCCTGCGCAAATATCAGGACAACACCGGCCTGGTCGACGCCGTCCTCAGCGGCCACGGGCTGATCGATGGTTACAAGGTCGGAATCGCAGTAATGGATTTTAGTTTTCTCGCCGCCACCATGGGCTCGGTCGTCGGCGAACGGATCACGCGCGTGATCGAGTACGCCACCGCGCAACGCGCGGCAGTCATCATCGTTTCCGCCTCGGGTGGTGCGCGCATGTACGAGGGCATGCTCAGCCTGATGCAAATGGCGAAGACGAGCGGTGCCCTCGCGCTCCACGCCGGCGCAGAGGCTTCCCTTCATTTCCGTCCTGACCAATCCGACAACCGCCGGCGTCATGGCCAGCTTTGCGTCGTTAGGCGACGTCATCATCGCGGAACCGAAAGCGATGGTTGGCTTTGCCGGGCCGCGCGTGATCAAGGAGACGACGCATCAGGATTTGCCGCGCGCGCTTTCAAACCGCGGAATTCCTTCAGGAGCACGGCTTGATCGATCTCATCGTGCACCGTCGGGCGCTGCGCCGCGCAGCTCGCGCAGTTGCTCGCCTACGTCAACGCGTCGCGCTAAACGTGACGCTATCTCCCGAAGCGGCCTTTCGAACCCGCGAACCTCCTACCGGGAAGTCCTCGCCTGGCTTTTCCGCACCCAGCGGTTTCGGGATCAAGCTCGGCCTGGAGAATAGTCGCCGTCTTTTCGCCGCGCTCGAAGTCCCCTCGCCTAACGAACGAATCATCCATGTCGCCGGCACCAACGGCAAGGGTTCCACCTGCGCCCTGATTGATTCGATCGCGCGCGCTGCCGGATATCGCACCGGGCTCTTTACTTCGCCACACCTCATCACCTTTCGCGAGCGGATCCAGGTCGAATGGCGAACTGATTTCCGAAGAAGAAGTGGCGCGCGGCCTAACGAAGATTCGCGAAACTGATCGCAGACTGGGAGCCGCACCCGACCTTCTTCGAAATCGCCACCGCCCTCGCGTTCGATCATTTCCGGAATCGTGAAGTCGAGATCGTCGTCCTCGAAACCGGCATGGGCGGGCGCCTCGATGCGACCAATGCAACCCGGCCGATCGTCTCGGTGCTTACGCCGATTGATTACGATCATCAAAAATGGCTCGGTGATAGCCTGACGAAAATCGCTTTCGAAAAAGCCGGCATCATCAAACACAAGGTGCCGGTCGTCTCCGCCCTGCAATCCGCTGCAGCAGCGGACGTCATCCGCGCACGGGCAGCAGGAATGCGAGCGCGCCGCTCGATTTCGTCAGGCAACCATTCGACCGCTTTCCCGATCGCCCTGAGCGGGACGCACCAGCGGCAAAACGCCGCCCTTGCCATCTCCGCGCTTCACACCGCGGATATCGCAATCGACAACGCGGCGATCGAGCGCGGATTAGCCAGCGTGACGTGGCCGGCGCGTTTTCAACGCTGGGACGCGCGGACCGTGATCGACGGTGCCCACAATCCCGCGGGCGCGCGCATTCTCGCCGAGACATGGCGCCAAATCTTCGGCGACCGGCGCGCGACGGTGATTGCTCGCCGTTCTCCGAGGACAAGGATGTGGAAGGGATTTGCCACGCCCTGGCACCGATCACGCGACGCGCCCTTCTGCCCTCCATTCAAAGTGAACGAGCGCTGCGCGCGGAGGAACTTCGCCTAACGATTTGCGGTCAGCTTCCAGGACTTCCGGTAGCGACTTCGCCTTCCTTCGCCGCGGCCTGGGAGGACGCGCGCACCGACGCAGCGCCAATTCTCATTTGCGGTTCGTTGCACTTCGCCGGTGAAGCGCTCGCATTTCTTCGGGGCGAGCCGACCGCCTTCGAGGAGTGCCTCCAATAACGCAACTCGCCCCGAGGAAAAGCGCAATTCATCCCTAAAAAAAGCAATCAACCGACAGCAGCGTCCCACAGCTCCACGAACACCGGTTGTTTTGGCACAAGATCAGGACGCCGAGAACCAGGTCACGGAATGCCTGACGAACTCGGCACGGGTCGGAAATTTCGAGGCGATTTGGTGGTCATGACCCGAGGTTTCGCACGGCACTCACGGTGCATTGTTGTCCTCGCGATTCAGGAGTTCCTTAATGTGGACAATGGGTTCCTGGCTAATCCGGAAGATCCCGCGGCGCGGGCGGTCCAGATCGAGCACGACAAAAATTGTCCCGCCAATGAGAACAACCAGAAGCCATTTGCCGACCATCATACGATGGTTCGCAATCCCGCCGGCAAAACCGACCGTAGCCAGGGCGAGGATCGTTCCACCGAAAAGCAAAAACACGACGCCGTCCGGCACCCGGTCCTCGAAAGCGTGGACCCGTCGACGATGCACAGACCATTCGTCGTTCAGCGCCTCCAACATGCCGTCCAAGCCTTTCATCGAAGGATCGCGCTGCGCTTCATCTCTCACCAGGCCCCACAGTTGGCCATGAAGTCTCTCGGTCCGATCGATCGCCTCCTCCACCGCGCCTAAATTCTGGCCCGCGTCATAGAACGCCAGCCGGGCGTCCACCAGTTCGCGGAACGATTTCTGAAACTGGGCGCGAACCGGTGATGGCAGGAGGCTGCCATAAAGGAACACGCGGTGCAGGATGTTTGCCTCCTCCGTCACCAATCGCTGCCGCTCGGTGTAACGATCCGCCGCCATGCCGAAAGCGAAAGCCAGGAGCAGCGCCAGCAGGCCGAGCAGTGCCACCTTGAGGGCCACATAGACCTCGCGTCCGGCGTCGTGCGTGTCCGCGTGCCAGCGACGTCCGCTTCGATAGGCCAACTCAAATGCCAGCAGGGAGGCCAGCAGCAGACCGAGCACAATCGAGTGCGCGCTCTGATCATAAAGCCAGTTGGATTTCATCGTTCACTCATTCTTCGGTCGCGGATCGGTCAAAGAAAGCATGAGTCGCGACGTTTTCATAACCAGGTTGTCTCGGTCGCAGAGACTTGACTGTCATCTTGTTGAATTACCTCGTGGACGGATCGCCAACCCGGATGCTGAAATTGCTGGGAGAACGCAGCCGCGTCCAGATTCTTTCACTTTGTCAAAATGGCGCTAGCCCCACCCTCCTGGCGCTTTGATCTGTCAGGCTAAAGTGTTGCCGGTCACAGGACCCTCGGGCACCGGTTCCTGCATCCGAAGCGCGAAGTGTTGCGTCAGCACCGGCCCGAGGATGGACGTGACCAGCACCGCGATAAGAACACCATTGAGCATTCGGTTGTCGAGTAGCGGCTGGCCGGCGGCATTGAACGTCCTGTAGGCAACGAGCGCAGCCGCGAGCGTCGCCGCAACCTGCGGCAGGGTGAGCGACCACATCGTTCGGCGGGCGGCTGTGGTGTAGCCGAAAGTGCGACCGCAAGACTCTGCGGCGATCCATTTGCCGACGAGAAGCGCACCGATGATCCCGGCCGCGAGGAAGGAATCCTCGGTCAGGCTGCGAGCCACAGCGAGCGGGTCGATCAGGAAGCCAGTGACGACAAAGAAGACCGGTACGAAGAGGGTATTGCTCAAAAACTCCAGCTTGCTCTTGGCTGGCTTATCTTGCACCGCGGCGTTGACCGCCAGGCCGGCCAGGAACGCGCCCACGATACCCGGCAGGTTAATGAGTTGAGCAAGCATCGCCGTCACGGCGAGAATGCCAAGCATCAAGACGAAATAGGTCTCCTCGTCGTTCTCTACCTTCCTCAAGACATAGACACCCGCACGGCTCAGACCAAACAGGACGACCGGGACGAAGACAATGATCTCAATGACCTGGATGACGAGCCTCGAAGCCGAAAAGCCACCGGCGAACGACGGCACGCAAACGGCGAACACGAGCAGCGACAACGTATCCGACACCATCGTGCCGCCGATGACGACGACGATGGGTTCGAGGCGACGCAAGCCCAGTTTGGCGACGATGGTCGAGCCGAGGAGCGTGTGGGAGGAGAGGATCGATCCCACCACGATTGCGGGCAATAGGTCGTAACCGAGGCAATGGACCGCCAGCGTACCCAGCAGCAACGGGATTAGAGTTGTGGTCACACCGAACACAATCGACCGAAATATCTTTTGCCGGAAAAGCGTCAGATTGATTTCCAATCCGGTAATGAACATCAGCAACAGCATGCCTAACTCGGAAAAGAATTGGGCGACCGGGTGCTGGCGAGGAAAGACATCGAGCAGATGTGGCCCGAGCACCACACCGCTTAGGAGCAATCCTACCACCTCCGGCAGGCGAATGCGGCGCGAGAGCCTCGGAACGATGACAATCAGCGCCATGAGGATTGCGAACCTCGCCAGCGTCGGAAGCAATGCGATTATGCGATGAAGGAATTCAAGGAACGACATCGTTGGTTTGCCCCGCCACTCATCTTGGCCGGCAGAAGGTTGGCGTCAAATCGGGCATTTGATGCGCACGTGCCTAACGGCCGTGACGACCGGCTGCGAGGATCCGCAGGAACGGGATATTGGATCCTGGTCCTGGCCAATGGAGTTCGTTACGGGATTGAACACGAGGCAAGAGACGGGTTGCACTTGGAGCGTTTGCTCTTCGTATTACTTGCCAGGTGCGATCTGCTCCTTGCCGCTAAGGAGCTGTCGAAATCCTGGATGATCTCGCGTCGGATCCCGGATCGGATCGAATTTTGGCTAGCGCCGTCACAGAGCCGGCTTGGAGCGAGAGCAACCCCATACTGACGGCACCTACTCCCGCTCGGTAACGACTTTCAATCTTCCATTTTTCACCGCCTTCATCAGGAGCTTGTGGTCGCGTTCGCTTTGATCTGCGTAGGCGATGGAGAAGTCGGCGATGGCCTGGTCGAATTTGTCGCTCTTGCCGAGGTAGCCGCTGATCTTTGCCGGCTCGCCGCAGCGGGCGTGCGCGCGGGCAAGGGTCCAGCCGCATAACTCGGCGTACTGCATCATCGTCGTGCGATTGAAGACCTCGACGAGCATCTTGATCTTCATGTCTTTGAGCTGCCGCACATACAATTGCCGACCGGCCGGGCCGACCGTCCAGCCCAGGAAGAGGTCGCTGGCCGATTGCATCAGCCGGCAGCCGTTCACCACTCGCTGGCCGTGGTTGGGATAGATGCTCTTTCCCGCGTATGCCTCCAGCACAGAAGGGCCTGCTTCCTTGACCTGGAGGAGAAGCGGGTCTGTTTCGCTGGCCAGGAGCAGCGCGATGCCACACCAGGTGCCGACGCTGCCGACACCCACCACTTTGATCGCGACGTCGCAGAGTTCGTAATGATCCAGGAGAAGCCGGCGATCTTCCTGCATGGTCTCGCGATAACTGGCGAACGCCGTTTCGTACACCGGCGAAGAACTTCTCATGCTCATGCTCGCGCCAATGATAAATCAGGGGTGGGTTGTCTTTGATCTTCGGCAGGCGGCCGACGACCGCGGCGAGCTTGGGAAAATCATGCTCAGCCACGCTGCGAGCACGTGCTTCGCCTAATCGCTTCTGAATCCGCTGGCGAGTTTGTTTGTCCTGGATCGTGCGGATCACCTCTTCCATGTCGATGTGCGCATACCAGACATCCAGCACGTGCATCTCGCTAAACTCCGCCATTCGCTCTCGGTAAGATCGAACGCACGCTGCGGCTGCGTCTCGCGCAAAGCTTTCGCTGAAACCGTTGTTTCGGCAGGCAAGGACAAAGCTGGCGGTTAGGCGCTTCACGTCCCATTCCCAGGGTGCGGGGAGCGTTTCATCCAAATCATTGATGTCGAAAATGACCCGCCTCTCCGGCGTGGCGAATGCGCCGAAATTGAGAAGATGGCAATCGCCGCAAGCCTGCACGCGCAGGCCGGTCGCGGGCGTGTTGGCCAGATCAGCGGCCATATTTAGGGCCGCGCCACGGTAGAACGTGAACGGCGTCTGCAGCATGCGTCCGTGCCGGACGGGGATCAGTTGCGGGATGCGTCCCTTGTCCGATTGCTTCACGAGCGCTACGGGATCAGGGCGGTCTGCCCGGCGGATTCCAGTCCGCGTGCGATTCTCGCGGGCATTTGTCGCGCAGACTCTTGCCCATCGCATGCAATTCGGACGGCGACGGGCGGGAAAGAAGGGTTCGCGTCGAGACCCCAGTGCGTTTGCTACGGGAAGTGGATGCCGCTTTCTGAGTCACAAAGGGAAGAGAGGGCAGGGCGAAACGGAATTCAAGGGCGCGCGTTGCCCGAAGGTCGCCTCGTGCGAGACGCGCGCGTTTCACGAATGTTGGGGCGGATGTTTAAATGAAAAGCGGGCGGCCCTTACGAGCCGCCGCCGTGAAGGTCGTTCGGGTTAGTCGCTCGGGCCTTTACTCGCCGCTTGCGCCTGTTGCATTCGTTTCGCCATCTCCGCTTTCACGGCGTCAAGATTGAAACTCGCGCCCCGTTGCATCGGCGGGTATTCGATGAAGGTCTGGAGTTCCTTCCCAACCACCTGCTGGACGAAGACAAAGCGCCAGAATTGGAACTTGAACCAATCGAAGTATTGCTGTGCGCCGTCTTTTGTCCCGTTGCCGGGCCAGCCCTGGCGCTCGAACGGATCCAGGCGCAGGTTGATCAAATAGGGCACATCAACGTGCGTCTTTTCACCCAGCCAGCCCTTGGGTTGATCGATGAAACGAAACTTGTAATCGTCAATGCGCACCGCGCCGACGGTGCTTTCGCCGAGATAGAAGATCTCGTGACGCGTTCGATGGTCCTTTGCCAGTGATGGCTGCCATCTGGTCGTAGCCGTCGAGATGATTCTTGTAAGTCCGGTCGCCGAAGTTTCACACCCTTGAGTAACTGTTGGGTGATGTTCGGATTGCCGGCGGCGTCGAGGAAGGTCGGGAACCAATCCATGCCGGAGAAGATGCCGTTCTGCACCGAGTCCGCCGGGACGTGACCGGGCCAGCGCAGGAGGCAGGGCACGCGGAAGCCACCCTCGAGGACCGTCCCCTTGGACTGGGCGAATGGCGTCGTTCCGCCGTCGGGCCAGGTGAAGAGCTTCGGTGCCGTTGTCGGTCGTGAAGACGACGATGGTGTTGTCGTCCACACCCAGATCCTTGAGCTTTTGCATGACCAGGCCGACGTCGTCATCGAGTTGGGCCATGCCAGCTTCCTCTTCCGACCACCCATTCTCCGAGTTGCGCATCTTCTCATACTTCTCCGAGAGATGAGTGACGATGTGCATGCGCGTCGGGTTGAGCCAGACAGAAGAACGGCTTGCCGTCTTTCGTGGCCTTGTCCATGAAATTGGTGGCCATGTCGCGAATCTCGTTGTCCACCGTTTCCATCCGTTTTGGATAGAGCGTGCCGGCGTCTTCGATCTTCTGTTTGCCGATCTTGCCCCAGCGCGGCATGACGGTCGGGTCGTCGGTGTTTGTCGCCCAGGAGTGAACCATGTTGCGCGGACCAACGACGTTCAAAAGGTTCTGCGGATAGTTGGGATGGGCCGGGTCTTCCATCGCGTCGAGGTGATAGAGATAGCCGAAGAATTCGTCGAAGCCGTGGACGGTGGGCAGGAATTCGTTGAGATCGCCGAGATGGTTCTTGCCGAACTGGCCCGTCTCATATCCCTCCGCTTTGAGCGCGGTGGCGATCGTGCAGGCCTCGGCCGGTATGCCGATCTTGGCTCCCGCCTGGCCGACCGTGGTCATGCCGGTGCGGATGGGCAGCTCGCCGGTGATGAAGTTCGCGCGACCCGCCGTGCAACTCGCCTCGGCATAATAGTCGGTGAAAAGCATGCCTTCCTTGGCCATCTTGTCGAGGTTGGGTGTTCGCCCCGCCATCATGCCGCGATGATAGGCGCCGATGTTCCACATGCCGATGTCATCACCCATGATGACGAGGATGTTTGGTTTCTTCTCCTGCGCGACGGCGTTGGCCGTGGAAAAAGCCGCCGCCCATGCGATGGCGACTGCCAGGGTGACCCGGAAGGTCTTTGTGATTGTGCTCATATGTAAGTCCGGTTCTCTGCCCTCGGTAGCTCCCTGTCAACGGCACTTTGAGGAATATTGCCGAAATCTGCCGCTCGGCGGCGATCGCCCAGGAATCGGAGAACGAACGCTGGCATCGAACAATGTCCGGCCAGGGCTGTTGGGAGCAGCGCATCCCAAGGCAACGCAAAGCGACCCGACAAACTGTCGAAAAACTCAAAGCAGTGATTCGTCCACAGACTTAGCAGAATTCCACTGAGAAGACGGTGAAAGCGTTTCGCAAAATCTGTGTTCATCTGTTAAATCTTTGGATCTGTGGACCATTTAAATAGCCTCCCAACATCCCGTGGGCTTACTTTCCTGAGCCGAGGCTCACCGGCGATGTCACAAGGGGCTTCAAGACGACCACGGCCAGCCGGCCATCTGTCCGCCACGGATCTCCGCCCCCGTTGCGGCCTTGCAGTTCCTTGTGAAATCCATCGATCCAGCGCAGCTCGCTTACGCGGCCTGCTTTGGTCAGGTCGGCGACAAGGAGGTCGCGCTCAGCATCCACATCGGGAGAGATGTGATGGGTGATTTCGCCCGTCGTGCGGCTGAGTTCCACCCCGATGTCATAGGCGGCCGAGCCGATCCAGACCGTTCGGCCTTCATCCACCTTCTTTGTCCGCCAAAAGCGCACATGATGCCGCTCTTTCGGACTGCCGCCGACTGGCTTCTCAAAAGCAAGGTCCTCTTTTCGCCCGAAGAGATACAGACTGCTGACCGGAGCTTCATCGTCCGGTCTTTTAAAAACCGTATCGACGCCAATCCGTATACTACTCCGGAGAGTCAACGGATCGGCCGGATACCAGCCCGCCGCAGCCATGGCGCGGATGATGTCTTCTTCCGAACCGACGAGCGCAATGTTAAGGGGATCACCGGGAATCCCGCTGGCCGTATGAGTCAGGGTTGGGTCGTCGCGGAGATCGGGGTGCTTGCTTTCGTGATGTTTCCAGAGGCGCGGAGCGATGACGTAGGCGGCAAGAAAATATCCGACCGCCAGCACGCAATGACCCAAAGCGGCCAGCGCGGCTTGTCGGTTACGCCATTTTCGCTGCTCCAAAATCTTATCGCTAATCGAGGCCCTCTACTGCTGGTCGAAGGAAAAGATGCGTTTCCAGTCCTTCTGCATGCTGATGACGATCCAGCCGTCCGTCTTCGCCTCGTCATAGAGCGCCTGGGTGAAGGTGCCGACTTTCGTGTTGGGCAGTCCTTGCGCCGGGCCGTAGGCGTATTCACGTTTGGCGTCGTCGTGCAGCACGAGCATCGCGAGCCGCGCACCGTCGCCGGCCTTGGTGTATTCGAGCATCTGCTGGTCGCCGGTCGAATTGCCGAAGGCGATGCGCGGGCCGGCGGCCGATCATAAGGTGGATGCCCTCGGGCTTGCCGGCATCGTTGTCATTGAGCACGAGCCTCGGT
Source organism: uncultured Verrucomicrobiae bacterium (assembly GCA_963776615.1). Lineage (GTDB taxonomy): Bacteria > Verrucomicrobiota > Verrucomicrobiia > Chthoniobacterales > UBA10450 > Palsa-1392. Next base: position 87,990 of record CAVZNJ010000017.1, on the reverse strand, counting down.
TCTTTGGTGAAGATCGGCTTGCCGTCCTTGTCGCAGCCATACTTCGTCTCGCCCGCGCTGCCGACGACTTGCTCGGGCGGAATCGCCGTAGATCTGCTCCGCATACACCCGCACAAAGTCCTGACCGCCGCCGGTGACGATATAGGTCTTGTAACCATTGCTACGGAGGTACTGCAACACTTCCTTCATCGGTTGATAAGTCAGCTCGGTGTAAGGCACGTTTCCAGCGCGGATGGCGGAGCTTCGGCGATCCATTCTTCACCTCGCTGCTTGAAATTCCTCGATCGTCATGCCGGTCAGCGTGGCAATGAGAATCTTCTCGAGATCCGCCATGGGAAGCTTTGCGATTGCGGCGCGATCCCCGGAAAGCACGGTCTTGAAAGGCTCGACGTTCTTGAGTTCCGGCTTTGTTTTCACCAGCAAAGGGACGCGATCGAGGCAATAGACCAGCTGGGCATAAATCGGATGTTCGACCCAGAGCGTGCCATCCTGATCGAAGGTGGCGATGCGCTCGGCCGGCGGGACAAACTGCTCGCCGCCGCTTGCCGTGGTTACGCGGACAAAATCCAGGATGGCCTGTTTGGCTGGTCCGTCATTCCAGGAAGGAAGAGGGTCCTGTGCCAGAGTGGTATTGCGGCAGGCGACGAAAATCGCCAGCAAAACGATCGCATTGCGGATTGGTTTCATGGTTTGCGCTCAGCTTAATTGGGTCTCCTCAAAGGTTCAATGACTTAGAGGTAGCCTTGTGTTCGAAGAGAATCCCTTGAGCCATGGTTTTGTTTAGTTGCAAAGCGCCGACGCGCGATGCGCTGGAACATCTCGGCCAGTAGCGAGAGGGCTCACAGTCAGCCCCACAGTGTGATCCGCGTTCAGCGCTCTGCTGGACCAACTTGGTGATTCGGCGGCGGGTCAATTGCGATCTCGCTCAGTTGTTCCGGCGAAGAGTTAGGAACCGGCAGGTGGCCTTTATCGCTGCCATTGACGCATTTGCGCTTCGGCCGTTTCGGTCTTCTTCGGATCCAATCCGCTATCGCGTCCGAAATAAAGAGTCTGCGATGGAAAGGCGAATCCGGTGCCGCTCTCATTCACGACGTCCATGACTCGCAGGAATAACTCTTCGCGGACGGCCAGGAATTCCGCCCTATTCGTTGTTTTCACATAAGCGAACAATTCAATATCGAGCGATGAGGCGCCGAAATTGACAAAACGGATGCGGACACTGTCGGTTTGAATCTTCGGATGACTTAGAAGGGCCTCCCGAATCCTGACCAACAGATAGCGCAGCTGGTCCGGGCTGGTCTCGTAGCGAACGCCGATGACGGATTGGATCAACATTTGGTCGCGCTGGGACAGACTCACCAACGGCATCTTTGAGAGCACAGCGTTGGGCATGGTGGTCAACGTGCGATCTCGTCCCCGAATCCGCGTCGAGCGAATGCCGATGGCTTCGACCGTTCCCTCATCACTGCCGTAGCGGCAGACGTCGCCAACCCGAATGGGTTTATCGGCAAACAGGCTCAGGCCGCCAATCAGATTCTCCATCGTCGGCTGAGCCGCAAGGGCGATGGCCAGGCCGCCGACGCCCAGCCCGGCGACGATTCCATACACTGGCAAGCCCAGGCGGCTGGCGCCCACGGCCAGTAATCGCCGCAGCGGCAACGATTCCCACCAGGCGGGTGCAGATGCGAATGAGATGCGCGTCGATGCTCTCGGTATTGATTTTTGGCGTGGCGATAAGCGCTTCAGCCAGCACCGGCGCGATGCGCCAGACGATCCACGCGCCGGCCAGAAACATGATGGCTGCGGCAGCGAGCTCGACGACGCTGGCGACCCCACCGATCAAGTTGATTTGCGCGAGAGCGAGGTAGGTGACAACAGGCGTGGCCACCAGAAAAAAAAGCGGCAACGACAAGCGCAGCAACGCCTGGCGGAGCGGCCGCTCGTCGCTGCCCCGTCGAGACAGGCGAGATACCGGCCGTAACAAGAGCGCACCGCAACCAGGAGCAGGAAGAAGGCGATCCACTTCCAGAGCGCTTGCTCGGCGATCCGCGCGCGAAGCCACGGAGGAAGCGCTTTGATCCAGGCAAACGGAATCATCCAGCCCCCGCCGCTGATTGTTATTTCCCTGAAATGCTCCAGAGGGACCGGCCGCGTATAAGGCAATCCGCGTACCCGCTCGTAGAATTCTTCCGCCCGGGCGACAGTCCCGGCGCTGAATAGAAACTCCCCGCTGCGCGGTCCGCTTTTCATGCGCTCGATGACAATTTCCGTGTTCGGGATCACCCAGCGCTCGGCGGCTGCCCGGAAAGCTTGCTCAATTGGGCCGCGTCCGGGATCTGGTCAAACGGCGGAAGCTGGATCCGGCTCAACGTTTCATACAAGGCGGCCGCCGACGACGGCCCGCCTTTAAGCGAGCCGCCGGCGGCACCTCGCTCAAGTCGAGGCACTTTACGACGGTTCCCGCCAGCGAATAAAGGTGATCGAATTTCGTGCGCGAAGGAGATGGCAGGTAATCCTGGGCCAGGTAGGCGCCCACGGTATCGCCGGCATCGAGGAATGTCTTCAAGGTGGCGCGCGGACTCGAGAGATCGGCGGGTTTGAGGGGATAGGTCGGATTCTGCGCCGGCGCCAACGTGGCAATGAAAAGCGCAGCCCATAATATCGCCAGTCGGCGAAAGGGTTTGACAGGGACGACGAAACCTCGTGCAGCCGATCCGGTCGCTGACTCGAGGCGCGCGGATGTCGTCATCTCGTCTCCGTGTTTATGGTTGGTTGAGTGTCCACTCAACCTTCCCGGTGTCGAGATTGTAATAGCCCTCAACGACCCGGACCTGAGAAGCGAGATCGCCCAGCTCGGCCTGCTTGCGGATCTTCGCCGCGACATCCGCGTCGTTTTCGTGCACCGCGTTCGTCAGGGGGTCGCCCGGCTTGTCCTTGCTGGCGGCGACCGCGGGTTGAATCGCCTGCACCAGGGCTTCGATGTGGCCGGGAGCAGAACCGCCGGCGAGGGCCGCTTGTACTGCGCCACAGCGTTCATGCGCCGAGCACAACGATGAGTCGGGAGCCGAGATGGTCCACTGCATACTCGATGCTGCCCAGGGCGAAGTCATCCACCAGATTGCCAGCGGTGCGGACGACGAACAGGTCCCCGATGTTTTGATCAAAAACAATCTCGGGCGAGGTGCGCGAATCAGCGCAAGCGACGATGATGGCGAACGGATGTTGCGCTTTTGCGGTGGCGATGCGGCGCGCGGCGACGGGTTTGCCCGCGCTCACCTTGCTGCGGGCGAATCGATCGTTGCCGGCCTTCAGGCGGTTGAGAGCCTCATCGGGGCTGACTGATGGAGTGGCGAGATCAGCGGCCAGCGCCCAACTACTCAGGGCGAAGGTCGCCAGTAACATAATTTTATAGAGCTTTGGTTTCATGATTAAGGAGAAGATTGCGAAAGCATTTCAAAAGCAAGCCATATTATCTAACTCTAATCCTTTTCTAACTGTCCCAGGTCTGTTCTCGTATCTGTTACCGCGATATTCGGGCAGAGAGTCGCAACATCGGCTTCACGCCGGTCGCTGCCTATGAAGATGCCGGTTGCTTGCGGCTCTTCCGCTCCACCCACCTCTGAAGAACGACATACAGGGAAGGGACAAACAGAACCGCGAGGCAGGTAGAAGCGATCATGCCGGTGAGAACGGTGATCCCGAGGCATCTGCGGGCGTTGGCGCCGGCACCGGTGGCGAGAACGAGCGGAAGGACGCCCAGAATGAAAGTGAGCGAAGTCATGACGATCGGCCGAAAGCGCAGGGCGGCGGCGTCGACGGCGGAATCCACGATGCTCTTGCCGGCGGCGCGATTTTCCCGTGCCATTTCGACAACAAGGATGGCGTTCTTGGCCGAAAGCGCGATGAGAAGCACAAGGCCGATCTGCACATAGATGTTGTTGGGCACGCCGAGACCGATGAGGGCGGCGACCGTGCCGAGCAGCGCCATCGGCACGGCGAGGATCACGGCGAGCGGCGTGATCCAGCTTTCGTATTGCCCCGCGAGCATGAAGAAGACGAGAAGGATGGAGAGAGCAAAGATGTAATAGACCGCGTTGCCCGCGATCTTCTCCTGGAGCGACATGGCCGTCCATTCGTAGCCTACGCCGGCAGGAAGTTGGCGGGCTGCGAGGTCTTCCAGAGTCTCGATCGCCTGACCGGAGCTATAGTTGTCACCCGCTTTTCCAAGAAACGCGGCGGCGGGATAGAGGTTGTAAAGCGAGATCACATTCGGGCCGGCAGCAGGAGTGACGGAGGAAACGGCGCCGAGCGGGACCATGTTGCCGCCCTGGCTTTTGACGTAGTAACCGAGCACGCTTGCGGGAGTGAGACGGAACTTTTCGTCGGCCTGCGCGAAGACGGTGAAGGTGTGGCCGAACTTGGTGAACTGGTTCACGTAAGTAGAGCCGAGGTAGCTTTGCAACGTATCGAAAATGTCGCCGACGGCCACGTTAAAAGTCGCCGCTTCGGTTCGGTTCACGTCGAGATTGAGCTGCGGGACATCGGCGCGAAAGGTCGTAATCGCAGCATCGATCACCGGCGACGAAGCGGACTGGGCGGCAAAGTGTTCGGTGACTTTTTGCAGTTGCTGGTAATCGAAAGACCCGTCGGTCAGTTCCACCTCCATCTGGAAGCCGCCGGAGAGTCCGAGACCCTGGATGGGCGGCGGGACGATGACGCGACAGGATGCTTCCTGAAAGCTGCTCAGCTTCCTGGAGAGATTGTTGTAGATATCGAGAATCTTCTCCCCTTTTCCCGCGCTCACTCCAGTCCTTGAACATGACGTAAATCGCCCCCGCGTTGGCGAGCGACGCGTTGTTGTCGAGCGGCGAAACCCCGCCAATTGAGATGGCGTGGGCAACTCCGGGCGTTTGGAGGATGATGTCGCGTACTCTCGCCATGGCGCGCTGGGTGCGCGCGAGGGACGCGGCGTTGGGGAGTTGGACGGCGACGAGCACATAACCCTGGTCCTCCGTCGGAATGAAACCGGTCGGCACGCGCGTGAAACCCCAGGCGGCGACGACGATAAGCGCGAGAACGATCACGACCATCAAGCCGCTGCGGCTGACCATGCGCCGCACGATGCTCAGGTACCATGCTTCCACCCGGCCATAGGCGGCGTTGAAGCCGCGGTAGAAAAAATTCTTCTTCGCATTCGGGTCGGGCTGGCGGAGCCAGGTGGCGCATTGCGTGGGCTTGAGCGTGACTGCATTCGCGGCGCTGATCAGCGCGGTGCTGGCGATGACGAGCGCAAATTGGCGATACATTTGGCCGGTGATGCCGGGCAGAAAAGCAGACGGCAAAAACACCGACATGAGCACAAGGGTGATGCCGATGATCGGACCGAAAAGTCCTCGCATGGCATTGATCGCGGCTTCTTTCGGCGGCTGCCCCCGCTCAATGTATTGCGTTACGCCCTCGACCACGACAATGGCGTCATCCACCACGATGCCGATGGCGAGCACAACGGCGAAGAGCGTGAGCAGATTGATGCTGAAACCCATCATCGCCATGGCTGCGAACGCGCCGATGATCGTGACCGGCACGGTGGTCGCGGGCACGAGCGTGGCCCGCCAATTCTGGAGAAAGATCATGATGACGAGGAGCACGAGGATGCCCGCCTCGCCGAGAGTCTTATAGACTTCGTTCACAGAATCGCGCACGAAGATCGTGGTATCGAAAGGGATCGTGTATTCGAGATCTTCCGGGAAATCCTTCGACAGCCGTTTCATCGCGGCATTCACGGCGGCGGCCGTGTCGAGGGCGTTTGCTTCCGGGAGCAGGAAGATGGCGACACCGCCCGAGGGTTTGCCGTCGTAGTCGAAGAACTGGCTGTAGGTCTGCGCGCCCAGCTCGACGCGCGCAACATCGCCCAGCCGGGTGATCTCTCCGTTGTTGTCAGTCTTGACGATGATTTGCTCGAAATCGGCGGCCTTATCGAGCGCGCCGTGAACGTTGAGGGTGAATTGAAAGTCCTGCGTCGACGGCGTCGGCGGCATCCCGATCTGACCGGCCGTCACTTGCGAATTCTGTCGCTGCACCGCCTGGATAACCTCGGACGGCGAGAGCGAGCGAGCCTGCATTTTGTCCGGATCCAACCAGACCCGCATGCTGTATTGGCCGATGCCGAAAACCGTCACGCCCCCGACGCCGGGCAGCCGCTCCAGCTCGTTCTGAAGCCGGAGTGTGGCGTAGTTACTCAGGAAGAGTGAGTCGTATTTTCCATGCGGCGAAGTGAGTGTGATGATCTGCAAAATCGCGGTCGATTTTTTGTTCGTGACCACGCCCTGGGTCTGCACGGAGCGTGGCAACTGCGCCATCGCAGCGGCCACGCGGTTCTGCACGAGCACCTGCGCAAAGTCGGGATCGGTGCCGATTTTGAACGTCACGATGAGCGAATAGGTTCCGTCGTTCGTGCACGTCGACTGCATGTAGAGCATGTTCTCGACGCCGTTCACCTGCTGCTCGATCGGCAACGCCACCGTCTCGACCAGCGTGCGCGCGCTCGCGCCGGGATATCGCGCGACGACCTGCACCGTGGGTGGCGTGATCGGCGGGTATTGCGAGATCGGCAACTGCAAGATCGCGACGCCGCCGAGCAGGACCATCAGGAACGCGATGACGTTCGCCAGAACCGGTCGCTCGATGAAGAATTTGGAAAACATCCGTCCCGGTTTCCGTCAGGATTACTTCTTCGCGGCAGCGGACGGCGCGGGCGTTGTCGGAGCCTCTTCTGGCGTTACAGTCGCACCGGGGCGCACGGCTGACTGGCCCCCGATGATGACGCGATCGTTTTCGTTCAGGCCTTCGGTGATCGCGCACATTGCTCCGACACGCGCACCAAGCGTAACATTGCGGCGCTCGGCGATGTTCTGCGCATTCACGACGAGCAGATAGTCGCCGACCTGGTCGTTCGCGAGCGCGGCGTTTGGCACGACAAGCGCAGGTGCAGGTTCGCCGAGCGGGATGCGGACACGCGCAAACAAACCAGGAAAGAGAATCTTTTCCTGGTTCGGGAAGATTCCCCGGAGCTGGATCGTTCCGGTACTCGTATCCACGCTGTTGTTGGCAAAATCGAGCACGCCCTTGTGCGGGAAGCCCTCCTCATCATCGAGACCTGCGAACACGGGAATCTTTCCCACGCCCGGCTTCACGCCTGCCCCAAGTTTTTGCGCGATTTTGCGCAGGCGCAGCGCGTCGCGCGAGCTGACGCTGAAGTTCACGTAGATCGGGACCAGCTGGTCGATCGTGGCGAGCTTGGTCGGCGCCGCGGCATTGGTGCCCACTACGTTACCGACATCGACGAGATGCGTCCCGATGCGTCCGTCGAACGGCGAGTGTCACGGTCGTGTAGCCGAGCTGGATTTTAGCCATGGCGAGATTGGCCGTGGCCTGGTCACGATCCGAAAGTGCCTTGTCGACGTTGGCCTGCGAGGTCGCGTTTTGCTTCAACATGCCGACCTGTCGTGTGTATTCGGCTTGCGCGCCGTTCAGCTGCGCCTGGTAGAGCGCAACCTTTTCCTCGTACATGTCTTTCTCGATCTGAAAAAGGACCACGTCTTTGTTCACAAACGATCCGTCCTTGAACGAGATCGTCTCAAGAAATCCCTGGACGCGCGCGACGAGATCGACCGTCTGATAAGGCGCGACCGTGCCGGTGAGGTCGATCGACGGTGCGACCGTTTCACGTCCGGGCTTCGCCACGGTAACGGTCGGCGGGCCAGTCTGGGTAAAGGGTTGAGGTCGGTTGCAGCCCGCCCACGAGAAAGCAATGAGCAGGGCCAGGACCAATACGCGTGTCGGATTTGCCATCATGGTTTTGCCTCCTTCTTTGGCAGCGTGTCCGAAGGCTGCGGCGTTGTTTTCGGTGCGACGTCAGGCAGATGCCAGCCCGGTTCCAGCATCTTGCCCCAGTTCGTGCGCCGGGCCATTTCTGCTTTCACGTCGCTCGAAATCACGTCGCCGCCTTCACGAATCTGCCAGCCGCCGCCCAGCCCGCGATAGACGGAAATGAGCGCGAGAATCGTGCTCCCCTCGCTGGTTACCGCGGCGTTGTCGATCGTCAGTTGCTGCTGCTGCGCGGTGAGGACGACGGTGTAATCGTTTTGCCCCTGCTCATAGCGCACGACTGCCAGATCGGCACTGCGCCCGGCAGTCGTCACTGCCTCATCCAAAAACGCCGTTGTTTGCCGTCCGCTGGAGAAAGCCGAGAGCCCGTTCTCGACCTCCGCCTGCGCCTTTAGAACGGTATTCTGATAGTTAAGAATGGATTCTTGAAACGACGCATCTTCGATGCGGACGTAGTTCGTAAGGCGCCCGTAGTTGAGGATCGGAACAACGAAGGAACCGCCTGCCGTGACGACTTTGCTTTGCCATGTAAAGAGATCGCTGAGTGACGAACTCGCGATATTGCTCCCCGACGAACCAAAGGCACCCGAGAGCGAGAACGATGGCAACATATTGGCGACCGCAACCCCGATCTTCGGTGACTGCGCCGCGGCTTGGAGACCTGCCAGGCGCACGTCGGGCCGGCGGCGCAGCAGGTCGCGCGGAATACCCGCTGCGATTCTGGCGGGCGCCACCGGAATGCGCCCCGGCCCGCTGACGTAGTGCTCGATTTCGGCCGGCGTCGTCCCGAGCAAAACGGCCAGCGCATTTTTCGCCTGCACGATTCCGCTTTCGAGCTCTGGCGCCTCGGCTTTGGTTTTCGAAAGCTCGGTCCGGGCCTGCAAGGGATCGAGTTCGCTCGTTTCCCCAGCGTTGTATCGAGTCTCCGCGATCCCCAGACTGTGCTCCTGCGCGGCGATGCTTTGATTGAGAATCTCAAGCCGATTCTGAAGCGTACGCAGGTTCACGTACGCATTCGCCACGTCGCCCACGAGTGTGACCAGCGCGTCATCGTAAGCCGCCACCGAAGCCAGCCAGTCCGCTTCCTGCGACTGGATTTCGCGCCGGAACTTTCCCCAGAAATCGATCTCCCATGATGATGAAAAAAGCAGCCGGTCGGTCGCAATATTCGGTCCTACCTGGAAATTTCGATCATTGAGCAGTTGCGAAACCACGTTGGCCACCGGGCCCTCCCCCAGGGTCGGGCCGGCTCGGGAGGCATTACCCAGGCGATAATAATTTATCCCGCCGGCCGCACCTTGCTGTTGCGGGAAAAGGTTCCCGATGGTCGCGTTCAGCGCCGCCCGCGCCTGGAGAATCCGCACGCCGGCGATCTGCAGTGAGAGGTTTCGCGCGTAAGCTGTCTCGACCAGCCGGTTGAGCACGGGATCGTGAAACGTGCGCCACCAATATTTCTCGGTCGAGCCATAGGGATGTTCGGAAACCGCCTCTTTCTGCACCCACTTCCGATCCACCTGGGCCGTCGGCAGCCGAAAGTTCGGACCGACCATACAGCCGGAAAGAATCAGCGCCGCGGCCAGTGCCGCGACCAGTGCCATGCCTGAGCTACGAATCTTGTCACCCAATGGGAAATCGTCTCTGGCCCTCCGAAGCCTTGAGCCGGAGTACGAAGCTGGAAGCGGATGTTTCCACGTCGGGGGAGGCTGACCAAACAGCGAAAGAGCGTCAAGTATTATCGACCACTAGCAGCCGGTATGGCTTTGCTGCCATCCGGAATCTGCGAACCCTCGCGCCTGATTGGGGGAGGGATGACGGATGACGACCAGCAAAAACATGGTTGCCCACGAACCGATCAGGGCATGACTGCCGCGAGTGATCAACTGGAGTCTTACGTTTCCGTGTTGGAGGATGGCTGAGGTTACTTTGGTCTTTCGTCCCGGGTTTGGCGGATAGGAAACACACCCAGAGCGAAGCGCGTCCATTACAGAAGTACATCCCGGCAATTCTCCAACTTCAATTCTTCGGCCTTTTTTGAGATAAAGGCTTGTCGCCCGAAACCACGCCAGCATAGACTCAGCGCAAAATGAAAACGGCACCGGTAATCCTTTCTCCAAACAGAGGGTCAGCAAAGCAAGCTCCGACCGATTCGGACGACGTCATGTCACCGCCCCATGGTCGCATCCATTGCCATCTCGCGCGGGCGCTAAGCATCTTGGGCATCGTTGCCGTCATCACGCTCGGCGGCCCGCTGACGCCGATAACGTTCGGTGCCAATCCTGCGGAAGAGATGGCCAAGCTCGGGGCCACCGGCGCCGAAACGGAGTCTCGCGCCAATTCCTGGGATTCGATTCAGCACAGCCTTGAGCAGTTCGGGCACCCGGAATTCATCCTGCGACTCTTTCTCAGTCTCAGCCTGGCGGTGGGATGTGCGTGGGCGATCGCGTGGCACCCGCGCCGCTCGTCTCTCATGGATCCACTCTCCGATCTCGAGGAACGCAAGGCGCTCATTCTTCTTGGTGTGGTCGGCGCGGTTGTCGCTGAACTGAGCAAAAGCAGCCAAACGCTCGCGTTCGTTATCTTCGGCATCGGCGCGCTCCTGCGATTCCGAACCGTGCTCGATAATCCCAAGCTCACCGGGAAAGCCATCATGGTGGTGGTGGTCGGGCTTGCCTGCGGCATGGGATCGTGGGTCATGGCGATCTTCGTCACCGCCTTCAGCTGGCTGCTCGTCTACTGGCTCGATTCCCATTCGAGCTGCCGGATCAGGATTCGACTCGCGGACGGAGTGGATCCGCAGCCGGTCTTTGGCATGGTGCAATCGCTGCTCGTTTCTCATCACTGCCGCCTGCAAAGTTCCGCGCTCTATGAGGATAAAGGGCAGATGGTGTTTCTCCTTTACCTCCCGTCAGGAGTCGACCCAAAGAAGCTGGAGGCAGAAATGCGAACGAAGCTGAAGAAATCCGAGGCCTCCAAGATCGACATCGACGTGATGTAAGCGGGCTGAGCCGACGGCGCCGGTAGCAGGAAAGCCGAAGGGCCACCTCCCGACCCATAGAAACGCTTACCGCGCGACCCACCGCCGCGGTCGTTCTTATCGACTTCTATTACGCCGCACGGAAGGTACCGGGCGCGCAGCCAGCGGCGGTGCCCGGCATGGCCTGGTGAAGCGCTTTACCCGGCATCCTGCTCGATGCGCGGGAACAATGGGGTCGGTTTCCCAACGACGTGGCCGTCCGGCAGTTTCCCCCACTCCGCTTCGCCTAACGAGAAGCGTTCTTCCTTTCCACTCAATTCCATCTTCCAATTGAGCTGGTCGAAAATGCCGTGAGCGGCTTTGGGAAGACCGGCGACAAAGGATGGCGATGATCCGAAGGCCTCTGCCAAGATCGTACAGAATCTCAGCACGAGCTCTTCGCCATGGCTCGGGTCCTTGGCCAATTTCCACGGCGTACGCTTCTCGATCACTTCGTCAGCTTCGCGGGCGACTCACTTGCCACTATCTGTTCAGCGCCTACGGATCGCAGCTCTCCATCAATGTATCCGATACGAACTGTATTCTGCGACGCTGCTCGAGCATCCGGTATGCATCAGAGTGAAGAGCAATTCTTGTGGCTCACGCTGCCTCGCTTGTTCGAACGTCATTGGAAGACGCCCGCCGAAATAGCGCTGCAGCCATGTTAAGCGTCCGATTTAAGAGGTTGCCAATGAGTTAGCAAGATCAGCTGTCATGACGCTCGAGTAAGTCGTTTCTCAGAAAAGTCCGCGTCCTGGCCGATGACCATGTCACTCATCAAGTAATAGCGCAGCGCTTCCGGCACCGTACTTGTCGGCGAGCGCGTCGGGATCGACCACGTTGCCTAACGATTTACTCATCTTGGTCCCGCTCACGTTCCACCAGCCGTGGACGAGGAACTTCGGCATCTGCTCATCGGGAAAGCCGAGGGCGTGGAGCATGATCGGCCAGTAAATGCCGTGCGCGGGAATGAGGATGTCTTTGCCGATGATGTGCAGCGCCGGCCACTTCTCGCGGAAAGTTGAGGGTTGAGCGTCGAAAGTTGAGAGAGTCGGATCGTAGCCGATGAAGCTGATGTAGTTCGTCAGGGCGTCGAACCAGACGAAGTTGACGTAGTCGCGGTCGAAGGGCAGCTCGATGCCCCAACTCAAACGCGATTTCGGGCGCGAGATGCAAAGATCGCCGCTCAAGTTTTTCGACCGCGTTGATCAGCTCGGTCTGGCGGAAATCCGGCGTGACGCAGTCGGGATGGGAGCGGAGGTAGCCGAGCAGCCAATCTTTGTGCTGGGCGAGCCGGAAGTAGTAGTTCTCCTCGACGCGGTGCTCGACCTGTCCCCACTCCGGGCCGAACTCGCCGTCCGGGCCGCGCTCCTTGTCGGTCAGGAATTGTTCCTGCCGAATGCTGTAGTAGCCCTCCTGTTTGTCCTTGTAGATCTGCCTTCGTCGTAAAGGCGCTGGAGCATTCCCTGCACACAACGCTTGTGCAGCGGATCGGTCGTGGCGGCCCAGCCGTCGTAGCGCACTTCCAGCTTTTCCCAAAGCGCGATGAACTTCGCCGTGATCTCATCGACGAACTGCTGCGGCGAGACGCCGGCTTTCTCGGCCGATTGCTGCACCTTCTGGCCGTGTTGATCGACGCCGGTGAGAAAGAAGACTTCTTCCCCTTTCAGCCGATGATAACGGGCGATGACATCGGCCAGCACCTTTTCGTAGGCATGCCCGATGTGGGGCGGGCCGTTGGTGTAATCGATCGCAGTCGTGATGTAAAACGGCTTGGACATTCGGTGCGAAGATATTGCGGGCGGGCGTCACGCGGCGCAACCGCCAGATTGCGAGCGTTGATCTTGCCTAACGAGCGGCCGTCTCAGCCAGCAAGCGGCGCGCGCCAGCGGCGGTAGAGGATGCGTTGCGTACGCAGGAGCGGAAAAAGCGCGGCGAAGATCGCGCCGCTCCATTGCATCGTGCGCGGAATGCGCGCGAGAATGGTGGCGGCCAAAGCGACGCAGACCAAAACGAGCAGCCGGTAGATGGTGTGGCGAGTGTCGAATCGCTCAAGCTCCGTCAGTTCCAGTCCGTCGCGCACGCGGTAGGCGCGGAGGTAAAGCAGGGTGAGAGCCGCATAGACCGCCGCGAATCCGAGATCGTAGATTGTGAGCAGATTGGAAAATTGCGCTCTGCCGATCCGCACGTGGTGCGCGGCGTCGCCGAAGACAAGGCCCGTGATGCTGATGTTAAAGAGAAATTTCAGCGGATAAATATAAAACAAAACGACGAAGAGCAGCACGCAGGTGAGAAAGCGCGTCCAGCCGTCGTCGAGTCCGTAACGGCGGCAGAACTTGTAATGGCTGTTCCAAATGAGCGCGAGGAAGAGAAAGCAGAGCGCAAAGGCCGGAAAGCCGCGCATCGTTTCAAAGAGATCGCCGACTGTCTTTGGAACATCGAGAGAGACGACGAGCAGGGTGAGCGCGAAACCGAAAACGGCGTCGCTGAAGCTTTCGAGACGAGTGACCTCGAGACCGCGCTGGCGAAAGCCATCGATCACTTCACGATCGTGTTTGGCGCGAGCGGCGCGGAACATGGAGCGCGCTATTCCAAACCGAGGGCGCGAAATGTTTCGTCGACGTGGCGGAAATGGACGTCGAGCGAGCAGAGCGCGTCGATTTCCGCGGGCGAAAGCAGCGCCGTGATTTCCGGCTCCTGCTTTCGCGTTTTCCGCGAACGATTTCTCGCCCTTCCAGGTCCGCATCGCGGCGCGCTGCACCGCTTCGTAGGCGGCTCTGGCGATTCGGCCCCGGCGCGAGTGAGCGCGAGCAGAATGGACTGGCTGAAGTAAAGCCCTTTCGTCAGGCCAAGATTGCGCTCCATGTTTTCCGGATAAACCTGCAGCTTCTCGAACAGGTCGCGCAGCTTGTACGAGCATGTAATCGAGCAGGATGCACGAATCCGGCAGGATGATGCGCTCCGCGCTCGAATGGCTGATGTCGCGCTCGTGCCAGAGCGCGACGTTTTCCAGCGCGGCGAGGGCATTTCCCCGCACGACGCGGGCGAGACCGCTCAAGCGTTCCGCCGTGATCGGGTTGCGCTTGTGCGGCATGGCCGAGCTGCCTTTCTGGCCCGGGCTGAAAAATTCCTCCGCTTCCAGAACTTCGGTCCGCTGCAAATGGCGCAACTCGGTCGCCCAGCGGTCGATGCTCGAGGCGATGAGCGCGAGGGTGGTGGAGAATTCCGCGTGGCGATCGCGCTGGATGATCTGGGTGGAAAGCATCGGCCGGCTTGCAGTCCGAGCCTCTCGCAAACGCTTTCGCTCGATCCGCGGATCGAGATGAGCATGCGTGCCGACCGCGCCGCTCAGCTTGCCGACCCGAACACGTTCCAACGTTTGCGCGAGTCGCTCCTCCGCCCGGCCGAATTCATCGAACATGAGGGCGAGCTTCAGTCCGAAGGTGATCGGCTCGGCGTGAATGCCGTGGCTGCGGCCGATCATCGGCGTCATCTTGTAACGCCGGGCCTGGTCGCCGATCACCTGGCGCAAATCGCGCAGGTCTTCGAGCAGAATCCCGCCGGCTTCGCCAAGCTGGACCGCGAGCGTCGTGTCGAGAACGTCGGAGGAAGTTAAGCCCCTGATGCATCCAGCGCGCAGCCGGGCCGACGGAGGTCGCCACGTTTTCCAGGAACGCGATGACGTCGTGATTTGTTCGCTTCTCGATCTCGTTGATCTCGGGAATCGAAAAGCGCGCGCGCTTGCGGATCTCCTCCGCGTCCGCCTTCGGGATCTCGCCGATCTCCGCCATCGCTTCGCAGGCGAGCGTTTCGATCTCGAGCCAGATTTCGAATTTGCGCTGCTCGGACCAGAGTTCGCGCATCGGCGCGCGGGAATAACGATCGATCACCGCGTGAACATAGAAAAGCGAGCCGCCCGCGGCAAAGCGATTCGTGGAAAAAGAAACGTCGCTCGGACGAGCGAACCGTCGAGCGACGCTTGCCTTGAATATCCTAAAATTCGTTTAGCAGACGCGTGCGCGGCTGAACGGCCGTTTTTTTCCACGCGCACCTGTCCGCTGCCGAGAAGATCAGCGACCGCCGCCACGGTCTCCTTGGTATTTTTGGTGCACGAACCGACGGCGAAAATCAGATCGCCGAGAGAAAGCTTGGGCCGGGTTTTGAGGATTTGGGTATTCTTTTTCATAATTAGTGCTCCGATCTATTCAGCAGATTGGATGCCACTTATCATCATAGACGATTCTCCCGGGGAGATGTTCAAAAAATGGTGAGCCACCTGCGTACTAGCTGGCGGATCGAAATGACAATTGTGTAACGATTCGGAACACTAGCGCGTTGGAAATCGCCTAACGAACGGGCTCTCGCTTTGCCGAAAGCCGCAGCACCAGAAGGTAAAGACGGCCATGATCGGCGATAAAAAGCACGATCCAATGCAACTGGGCTTTAACAAAGATCAACCAGCCGTCCGACGTTGGAGAGTGAGGTCGGGCTGGACCTGATAAGCTTTCGCGCCCAAGTAGGCCAGAACGCTGCACCAGATTGCCGAGCCGGTGATCGTGACCAGGCTAAATTTCCAAAAATTCATCCGCACGATTCCGGCCGGGATAGGAAATCAGATGACGGATCACCGGGAGGAGGCGGGCGAAGAAGACGCCGCCCGTCTCGTAACGTGCCAGCCAGATCTCCGCGCGTTCCAGTTTCGTCCGGGCGTAATGAAAAAGTATTTCCCGAAGCGCAGGATCACGGGCGCCCGATCAGGAGGCAGAGCCAATACCTAATTGCCGCACCGAGCATACGAGCCAAAGGTTCCGGCCATGACGACTCCCGGCAAAGTTAAGCTCGCCTTGCGCGGCGAGAAATGCTGCCGGCGGAATCACGATCTCGCTCGGCACCGGAAAGATCGAACTTTCCATCGCCATCAGAGCGATGATGCCAATGTAGCCCCAGTGTTGGACCCAACCAAACCAGACTTCAAGTAAATGATGCATTGTCAGATGTTCAGATTTCAGAATTGGGATTTGCAGACTAGCCTCGAGTCCGCGCCGTTAGTTCAATCTGCAAATTTGACATCCGCAATCTTTAATTCCTACATGATCTATCGGCGCGTGCTTCGCTATTATCGGCCGTTTCTGGGGCCCACGATCGCTCGGGCTGGCTGCTCTCGCTCATTGGAATCGCGCGTCAACCTGCTCAAGCCCTGGCCATTCAAGTTCATCGTCGATCAGATCATGCCTCCCGCCTCCGGCATTTCGCGCGTCCCATTCGGATTGGCGACGTTTCATTCCCCTGCTCTGTCTGGCGCTCATCGGGTTGCAGCTAGTGTGGGGAATTCTCAATCTTGTGACCAATTACATCTTCGTGAAAGTCGGATTGCAGGCGTTGTTAAGTTTGCGCACCGATCTTTACGCCTATCTGCAATCGCTCTCCCTCAAATTTCACGACGCGCGACGCTCGGCCGATTCCAGCTTTCGCGTCGCCTACGACTCGCAGTCGATCCAGACCATCTACAACAAGGGCTTCACCAACATTTTCGGATCAGTCATCACGCTCGTTGGCATTTTCGTCATCATGATGCGGCTCGACTGGCAACTAACCCTCCTGTCGTTAGGCATCGTTCCTTTGATCGTCGGCGCGATCTATTTCTTCGCGCACCGCATCCGGACCGAATCGACCTCGATCCAGGAACAGGAAAGCGCCGTCCTCGCCCAGGTGCAGGAAGGATTGAGCTGCGATTCGGATGGTGCACGCCTTTGGTCGCGAAGATTTCGAGGTGTCGCAATTTCATCAGCGCGCCCAACAAAGCCTGCAGGCCAACCTGCGCCTCGGCCTGACGCAGGTGAAAAGCGCGCTCGTCATTTGCACTCTCATGGGCGTGGGGCACGGCCGCGATGTATTACCTTGGCACACTGCACGTTCTCGCCGGCACGCTCACGCTCGGTTCGCTCATCCTCTTCAGTGCTTATCTCGCTGATGCTCTACCAGCCGCTCGAGGCACTGACCTACACGGCTTGGGCGATGGAAGGCGCGACCGGCGGGGCGCGACGTTGCTTCGAAGTGCTCGATCGCGAAGACGACGTGCGCGATTCGCCAGACGCGATTGCGATTTCCGAGACCCGGGCGGCGATTGCCTTCGAGAAGTGTCAGCTTCGCTTACGACGAGAGGCATCCGGTCCTGCGAGGAGATCGACCTCGCAGATTTCGCCCAACCAAATCGTCGCGCTCGTCGGCGGCACCGGCGCCGGCAAGAGCACGCTTCTTAGTCTGGTCCCGCGCTTCTACGATCCGAACGCGGGAGTCGTTAGGCTGGATGGGCGCGATCTGCGCGAGATCACGAAAAAATCGTTCCGCGCCCAGATCGCGATTGTCCTCCAGGACACCCTGCTCTTCTCGACCACGGTGCGCGAGAACATCGCCTATGGCCGGCCCGACGCGACCGAGGACGAAATCCGCGAGGCCGCGCGACGGGCGCAGGCGGATGATTTCATTTGCCGCATGCCTAACGGATACGACAGCGCGGTCGGAGAGCGCGGTGGACATCTGAGTGTCGGCCAGCGCCAGCGCATCGGCATTGCGCGCGCCTTTCTAAAAAATGCGCCGATTCTGCTCCTCGACGAGCCAACTTCCGCGCTCGATCCCACGACCGAGGCGGCGATCATGGAAACGATCAAGGAACTGATGCACGGTCGGACCACTCTCATCGTCACGCATCGCCTCGCGACGATTCACAATGTCGATCAGATCGTCGTCCTCGAGCACGGCCGGATCGTCGAACGCGGCCGCGGCAGCGAACTGGTGGCGCAGCATGGTGCGTATGCGAAGTTCTACGCCGCCGGCAATTATCCAACCCAATGAGCAACGTCAACAGCGACCGACGAGTCGAACACGATTGGTGGGCAGAACCGATTCCGCCGAACGTTGCAGTTCGGCGCCGGATTTTACTGCGAGACCGCGCAGATCTTTCGTTTCGTGCGCAACCGCCACGAGGACGCCGTGAGGCTCGGCGACTACGTTTCCTGTTACGCCGGCTGTTCGTTTTCCATCGGCGAAAGCGGCCGCTGCATCGTCGGCGATTTTACGCTCATGAACGGTGCGCTTGTCATGGCCGAGGAGTTGATCGAGATCGGCAGCTATTGCCTGATTTCCTGGAATGTCGGGATCGCCGATTCCGATTTTCATCCGATCGATCCGAAGCAGAGGCGGATCGACGCGATCGCGCTCGCGCCTTACTACAAGGAGCGCCCGCCGCGCCCGCCGATCCGCACTGCGCCGGTCCGCATCGCCGACAACGTCTGGATCGGGATGGACGCCGTCATCTTGAAAGGAGTCACGATTGGCGAAAATTCCGTCGTCGCGGCAGGCTCGGTCGTCTCGAAGAGCGTCCCGCCCAACTCGATCGTGGCTGGGAATCCCGCGGTCGTGGTGAAGGAGTTGGAATCGTGAATCGAGAATCGAGAATCGTGGATCGTGAACCGGGGAGCACACACTTCTTCCGATCCACGAATCTCGAATCTCGATGTAACGGATTCCCGCCATGAAACGCAAACGAATCGTCGTCATGGGCTTCATGGGCTCGATCCCGATTGCCGGTGTGATCTGGCAGCACATCCATTATATCGTCGGGCTGCAACGGCTCGGGCACGATGTTTACTACATCGAGGATTCGGCCCGGCTTCCCTACAACCCGCAGACCTTTGATACGAGCAACGACTACTCGTACGCCGCGCAAGTCCTCGCCCAACTCGCGAACGAATTCGGCTTCGAACGTCGCTGGAGTTTTTGCGCGCGCTATCTTCCCGATAATCCGACCGCCGGACTCGAGTCTGACGAAAATCCGGCAACTTTATCTCGAGGCCGACGCGATCCTTAACGTCTGCGGCACCCAGGAATTCAACGACGATCTGCTCAAGAGCGACCGCATTCTTTATATCGAGAGCGATCCGGGCGTCGAGCAGATCAAGGTCGACAAACGAATCCGCTCCACCATCGATTATCTGAACAGGCACCACGCGCTTTTTACCTTCGGCGAAAATGTTGGGACCGACCGCTTTCCGGTGCCGCTGCACAAGCTGCGGTGGCTGCCGACCCGGCAACCGGTCGTGACCGATTTCTGGAAAACCCGACGCGCGCCAGCGGCGACGTCAGTCTTCACTTCCATCGCCAACTGGTCGACCAGCGGCCTGAAAGACATCGAGTGGCGCGGCGAGAAATATCTCTGGAGCAAGTCGCGCGAATTTCTGCGCTTCGTCGCCGCGCCGAAGAAATCGGGCGAGCCATTCGAGCTTGCGACCGACATCAAGGACGAAAAGACGCGGACGCGCTTTCTCGCCAACGGCTGGCGCTTTTGCAGCCCGCACCAGATGAGCGTCGATTACTGGGAGTACCGTGACTACATCCGGCGCTCGAAAGGCGAGTTCACAGTCGCGAAGGATCAATACGTCCGATTGCACACCGGCTGGTTCAGCGATCGCAGCGCCTGTTACCTCGCCGCCGGACGGCCGGTCATCACTCAGGAGACCGGCTTCACCGATCACTACGGAAACGCCGGCGGCCTCTTCGCCTTCGAGTCGTTAGGCGAAATCGTCGAAGCGGTGCGTGAGATCAACGCCGATTACAAAAAGCACAGCCGCGCCGCGCGTGCGCTCGGCCGCGAAGTCTTCGAAGCGGAAAAAGTGGTCGGCCAGTTGCTCGACCGCGCTGGAATCTGAGGCCGCTGTCGCTCGAAGCGCCTCGCTCCGCTGCCCAGAAAGAACAGGATTACGATGGCACCACGAAGAGCAGGAAAGACACCAAGAAATCAGGCCAGACTTCTAACCCTCAACTCCTTCGTGCATTTTGAAAGCCCGGCCGTTGCTTCGCATCCGTTACGGGTGTCCTTCGTCATGATCAGGGGACAACCGTGAGGGTGAGGTCGTTACCGCCGCCGCGCCGCCTTGGGAGCTTGCTTCAGGCCCAGCAACTGTTCTGAACGTTTTTCGTCTCCGGCCATCTAATCCTCGATTGCCGTTTTACAGGCGCACTCTTCCGATTGATCTTCCGGCTCTTTTCGTGATGTACCGAATTCGATTTCTTATCGTCGCGCTCGCGTTCTTCATCGTGGCGGACGCGCACGCTCAACCCAACGGCCAGATCCAAAACAGCCTCGTCCGCATCACGTCGACCGAGGTGGAGCCCGACTATCGAGCGCCCTGGAACTCCGGCACGATCCAGCGCGGTGTCGGGGCAGGGTTTGTCATCGACGGCCAGCGCATCATGACCAACGCCCACGTCGTGAGCAACAGCCGCTACCTCACAGTCGAGCGCGAAGGCGATCCGAACAAATATCCGGCGACCGTTCTCTTCGTGGCGCACGACTGCGACCTCGCGCTCATTCAGGTGGCCGCGCCAAATTTTTGGAAGGACATGAAGCCGCTGACTTTCGGCGGCATTCCGTCGCTCGAATCCGTTGTTTCGGCCTACGGCTATCCGATCGGCGGCGAGCGCATGTCAGTTACGACCGGCATCGTCTCGCGGATCGACTTCAATCTTTACACTCACTCCGCGATCGACTCGCACCTCGCAATCCAGATCAGCGCGCAAATCAATCCCGGGAACAGTGGTGGGCCGGTTTTGCAGGACGGCAAAGTGGTCGGCGTCGCCTTCCAAGGCTACAGCGGAGACATCGCGCAAGGCGTGGCGTACATGATCCCGACGCCGGTGATTCGTCGTTTTCTCAAGGACATCGAGGACGGACACTACGATCGCTACGTCGATCTCGGCATCACCTACACGAAACTGCAAAACCCGGCCCAACGTCACTATCTCGGACTGAAGGACGACGATCGCGGGGTGCTGGTGGACACCGTGATCGACGCCGGACCGTGCGGGACGGTACTGCGACAGGGCGACGTCCTTCTGTCGATCGATGGTCATCCGATCGCGAGCGATGCCTTTGTCGAATACGAGGGCGAACGGGTGCAGATGCCGGAGGTAGTCGAACGGAAATTCAAGGGCGACACGGTGAAGCTCGACCTCTTGCGCAAAAAGCAGCCGATGAGTCTGGAAATCAAGTCTCGGCTCGGTCTGGCCTTACCTCATGCAGGGCCACAGCTACGACATTCGTCCACGCTATCGTCCTCTATGGTGGACTGCTCTTTCAGCCAATGTCGCTCGATCTGCTCGAAGCTTACCGGATCAGTGATCTGCGCGTCCGGCACTTCTTCGATTTCTTCGTCAGCGAGCAGATTTATCTGCAAGCATCCCGAAGTCATTATCCTGACGAACATACTTCTGGACCCGATCAACACCTATCTGATGCCGTTTCGCGATTTGGCATCGTGGACGAAATCAACGGCCAGAAAATTGGCACGCTTCAGGATTTGGCGCGGGCGTTCGAGCAACCGGCGGATCGATTTGTCGTGAAGATGGTCGGCGAC
Organism: uncultured Verrucomicrobiae bacterium; assembly: GCA_963776615.1. GTDB lineage: Bacteria > Verrucomicrobiota > Verrucomicrobiia > Chthoniobacterales > UBA10450 > Palsa-1392. The sequence goes on along the minus strand of CAVZNJ010000017.1, from coordinate 66,678 downwards.
GGTGCGCCGCTCGTGCTCGATTCGAAAAAAGTGGAGCAAGCGCGCGCACGGATCAAGACGCGCTACAACGTCTTTTCGGAACAAAATCTCGACGAGCAGCCGCCACCGAAGCCCGCGGTCGCCGACTCAGAGCAACCCGTGATCATGCGCGCGATCTGCTCTCTTGGTTACCGGGCTGCTGACCCTTACCCCGCTGGCTGAGTCGAAGCAGACGCCGGTCGCAGTTAAGAAATTGCCCCCTCGGCGCAGCGGCGGTGCAACCGAAGGAGGTTTCGCTGGTTCGAGTTAACGTCACCGGCCAGCCTTATGATTACTTTCGACCGTGGCAAAAGAAGGCCGCTTTTTCCAAGCGGGCGCTCGGCGCAGTCTCTGCCACATCAGCGCGTGCTGGTGACCGCCGACCTGGTGGCCAACCAAAATTATGTCGAGTTGGAACGCGCGGAATCGGGCGACAAAAGCGCGGCCAACGTGGTCGTGGTCGATTACGAAGCCAATCTTGCTCTGCTCGAGCCGAGCCGATAAGAATTTCCTCAAAGGGTTGCAACCACTGGAGCTGGCCCTCGACACGGTCGTGGGCGATCGAGCTTTCCGCCTGGCAAGTGGAGACCACCGGCGCCCTGGTGGTCACCGAAGGAATTGTGACCACGGTCGGGATGACTCGCTACCCGGCGGATGTAGCCGACTTTTCTGACCTATCGCCTGAGCATTCCGATGCAGTATCGCGACAACAGCTACACCGTTCCCCTGGTCAAAAACAACAAGCTCGCAGCCCTGCTTTTGCGCTTTGACCCGCGCACCCAGGTGCTGGACGCGATTCCGGCGCCGATCATCGCGCATTTTCTTAAGGATGCCGCGCGGTCCGAAATATCGAGGGTTTTCCCTCGTTAGGTATTTCCTTTTTCCCGACCCGCGATCCGGAGCTGCGCAAGTTCGCCGGGGATACGAACAGGCAGGGCGGCGTATACATCACGAGTGTCGAACCGGGCCAATCGGCAGCAAAGGCTGGATTGAAGGCTGGCGACATGATCGACGCGGTCGGTGACAACCAGGTCGACGAAAATGGCAACTATGTCGACCCGCTCTACGGGAAGCTCGGTTTCGGCAACCTTCTGACCGGCAAAGCCTATAGCGGCGACACCGTCATCCTCCACGTTCGCCGCGAAGGGCAAGCCGCTAACTCTGTCAGTCAAGCTCGAACATCGCTCGGAAGAAGATTACGTCATCCCGCCCTATAACATTGATGACCCGCCCCTCTACTACGTCCTTGGCGGCCTGATTTTTCAGGAACTCACCCGCCAGTATCTCAAAGAATGGGGTTCAAACTGGCAGAAGGACGCGCCTCAGGACTTCGTCTATCTTGACAAGTTTCAGACGGAACTTTTCCCGGAGGCCAAACAACGGGTAGTGATCCTGAGCCAGGTTCTGCCCGCGAACAGCTACCATTGGCTACGACGACTTTAGTTACCTCGTGGTGAAGAAGGTGAACGGGAAGGAAGTTCACTCGCTCGGCGAACTGGCCGAGGCGGTGAAGACGCCGCTCAACGGGTTCCATGTCATTGAAACCGTTGACGACCCGAAACAACTCGAGCTCGACGCCGCTGAAGTCGCAGCCGATGCGGCGGAACTGCAGAAGAACTACGGCCTGCCTGCGCTGCAACGGCTGCAATGAGTCCCGAGCGGCGTCCCTCCTTTCGGCGCCATTTTCGACTGGGACGGCGTCATCATTGATTCTGGAAAACTCCACCAGGAGAGTTGGCGCCGGCTGGCCAAAGAACTCGGGCGAACGATCGCGCCGGAGAGTTTCATTCGCGGGTTTCGGGATGAAAAGCGCAGCAGATCATCGCCAACATCCATCGCTGGTCCCAAGACCCCGCCGAGATTGCTGCGCCTAACGAATCGAAAGGAGGAATTTTATCGCGAAATCCTGGCGAAAACGAAATCGATCCGCTCGCCCGGAGTCGCCGAGTGGTTGAACCGCTTGCGCGCGGCCGCGATCCCATGCGCGGTCGCCTCTTCGACCCAGCGCTTGCCAATATCGACTCGGTCCTAACTCGCACTCGGCTTGAAGGACGTGATTTCAGCGTTGTTGTCTCTGCCGAAGATGTCGTGCATGGGAAACCTGACCCGGAAGTTTTCCTAACTGCCGCAAAGCGCCTTCACCTGGAGCCAAAGCGGTCCGTCGTCTTTGAGGATGCCCATGTCGGAATCGAAGCCGCTCATGCCGCCGGTATGGATGTCATCGCGGTCACGACCACCCATTCGCTGGAGGAGTTGCGCGCCGCTGATCTGGTCGTGAGGCGACTGGACGAATTGTCGGTTGCGCAGGTGAGCGCTCTCCTGTCCAGGGGAAACCCCGAGCCTGCGCCTAACGAATAAAGGACTCTCGTCCGCTAATCCCCGAACGAAATCTCGACGTCGCGCGCCGTCTCCACCATCTGGCTCGTCGGCTGGACGAGACGCAATCGATTCACCGCCTCAGCGATCGGCACGTGCTGCACCTGGTAGTTTTGATAACTCACCATCGAACCAAAATGGCCCTCGTTCGCGAGTTGCACGGCCATGACGCCAAAGCGTGTCCCGAGAATGCGATCGAGCGTCGTCGGCGGCACCTCCGCGTTGTAAGTGGCCGAGCACACAACAACGCGTCTCCTTCCCCGTGCGCGTGGCCAGTTCATGCGCCACCACATCACCGATCCCGCCGAAGCGATATTCGCCTGCCTTGGTCTGATGCAGCACCTGCTGACCATCCTTCGGAGTGGCGCCTTCCGCTGCCACCACCAGCGAACTCAAGCTGCCCGCCGCGTCCCGCCGTTTGATGAATTCTGCCAGTTTGTCGTAGTCGAAAGGAATCTCCGGAATCAGAATTGCATCCGCGCCACCAGCGACGCCGCCGTGGAGCGCGATCCATCCGGCGTGGCGCCCCATCACTTCCAGCACCATGACTCGTTTGTGACTCGTCGCCGTCGTATGCAGGCGATCGAGCGCATCGGCCACGGCCGCGACCGCGGAATCGAAACCGAAGGTCATGGCCGTCGCCTCCAGATCGTTGTCGATCGTTTTTGGCACTCCGATGCAATTGATGCCAGCATCCTGGAGCTGCTGCGCGGTCGTCATCGAGCCGTCGCCGCCCGACAATGATGAGCGCCCTGACCTGCAACCGATTCGAGGACCTCGCGTGCCTGCTCAATGATCTCCGCGGCACGACCACGCCGATTGCCGTTGCGCCGACCTTGGCAACAAAATGGCCCGCGGTTGGTCGTGCCAATAATCGTTCCGCCTAACGGCATAATGCCGGACGTGCGCGCCCGATCGAGGACCATGTAATGTTCCGGGCGGAAGCAGACCTTCAAAGCCATCCTTGAACCCGATCACTTCCCAACCGAGCTTTTCCGCCGCCAGGACCACGCCGCGCAGGACCGCATTCAGCCCCGGACAATCGCCGCCGCTGGTCAGGACGCCGATCCGCGTTTTCATTCGTTAGGCCCGCCGAGCACCTGCTTCGGATCAAGCGGGCGTCCGGCCGCGGCCCAACGATCGTAAAGCGACCAGCCCCGCGCGAGCAGCGCTTCGCCTTCACGCAAAGCGATCCGAACTTCGCGAGCACCACCACGATCAAACGCCGCGGAGTGATCGAGGGTGTCGTTCCTTGCTGCACCACCTCCGACGGACCGCGCGGCACTGAGCACGAGGCAATCGCCTGCCCGCTCCGTGCGACCGGTCTTGACCCCGTCGATATTGTCGCGTCCGAGCAACTCATTCGTGTTTCTCAGGAGATAGCGCATACGACTGGGGCCGCGGCCGAATTCGATCTCCGCGTTCCTTTTGCGAGACGTAAAAGCGAAAGCCGGCATTGTTCATCGCGTATCTCGTTAGGCGGGCGACATCGCTGGCGGTCGAAAAAGGTTTCTCCGTTCGCGTCGACTGCCGCTCGGGTTGAGAAAACGCGTGCGCGACATTCCGAGATGCTGCGCGAGCGCGTTCATCTGCAGGACGAAATAATCGGCCGGCGTGCCGCGCGCCGCCTCCCGCTGGCGGGACAGCCGCCTGCAAGTGCCCGGCCGACGTGATTCGGCCAGGGTGTAGGCGGCAACGTTGTCCGATTGCACAAGCGCCGCGTAAAGCAGGTCGCGCAGCGTGACCGTGTCGCCCGGTTGAAAACCAATGTTGTTCTCGCTCGTTCCGGCAAAGGCGCGCCTCGGGAATGACCGCGACCTGAGCAAGATCGCCGCTTCTGCTTTCGCCGCCCAATCGAGCACGACCATCGCGGTCGCGATCTTCGTCACGCTGCCGATCTGCCGTTTCTTATCCGCCTGGAACTTCTCGAGAATGAAGCCGGTTTTGGCGTCGACCGTGATCGACGCCTCGGCCGCATCGCGACGGCGCGGTGCGCGCCAAAAAAGCAGCGCGAACGCGACGGCAAGAAGCGGGATCTTGCGAAGGAAAATGATCACGGCGGTGTCCGATCCGCTGCATGTTAACTGGCCGCCTTCGCTTGGCAACCGCAATCCTGCCGCGCCTTCGCCACCAGCGCGCATTCTTACCTAACGAAGCGAGACCGAGTTGCGCGCGCCGTAGCGGAAGGGATCCGGGCTGAGCACAAGGAGGATCCGCTCGGCCGCGTTCCGCAGATCGAACGGCGTGGCTTTGCCCAAGCCACTGGCGAGGACTGTCCCGAGTCTGCCCTGACCGTGGCTGCCACCCGCCATGTCGAATTCATAGATAACGCGATGGCTTTTCCACGTCCGTCACTTTCACGTGCAGAGCGAGAAACGACTGGCCGGCGCCGAAGATGCCGAAAAGAAACGCCCGGCCGGGTCGCCCCCGTCGACCAGATCAAATTGGCCTTCCACCAGCCAGCCAACATTTGGCCTTTCGTTGTCCGCGAGGATTCGAGCGGGCGCGATCGTGCCAACTCTTCTTTCAGATCTTCGGCAAAAGCGACTGGCGTAAGCGCCTTGCGCATGGGCATCTCACCATCAGAGGCCGCTTCGTCGCCGCGGAAAATGGCCGAATCGATGCAAAACGGCCGAATGTAAATCGCGAATGGATTTGTTTCCCCCACGCCGCAGTTGGTCTGGTAACGAACCCGCTGAGCCGACATCCTTGGCGTCGACGACACCCGCGGGCGTCTGTCCTCCGGAGTTCGGGACGTAAGTCCTCGTGACCACCATATCGGCGCACGAACAGAGCAACAGGCAGGAAGCGATGGCGATGAAAGGTTTCATAAGCTTGGTGGCGCCGGCTACCGTCGTTAGGACGACAAGCCAGCACTCCGTTTGGATGATGCAACTCTCGTGCCGTCGCCGCTAAAATTTCAAGCCTATCCCTCTTCCTCGCGCCCGGCGCGATGGCTCGTCACCAGCCCACGGCAGATGAAGTAGACGATCGCTGCTGAGGGCAAACCCATGACGAGCGACCCGATCAAGAGTGGACGGCCAACAGTGAAAAACGTTTCCCATTGAATGTATTCGCGCAAGGAGAGAGTCCGGAGGTTGAAGCGGGCCGGGAGATGACCGTAGAGCAACCAGTAACCGATCTTGTATTCCCAAAGATAAATCGCGGGCATGAAAGGCAGAATGAGATCATGCAACTGGACGCTGATCGCCGCCGCGATCTTGTTGCTCTTGCACAGCCACGCGACCCCGATCGAGAGCAGCGTCTTCAGACTCCAGAGTGGGGTGAAGCCAAAGAAGATTCCGATCGCCACCCCAAGCGCGATCGAGTGTGGCGTGTCCTCGATCGTCACAAGGCGAAAATGCAGGTGGCCCAACCAGTTTCGAAAACGGGCCCCGTCGCCTGGTCTGATTGGATCTTCCTTAGCCATCACATTGCACGCCTAACGAAAAAGCTCCGCCTGTCGCGGCGGCACTTTGGCCAGTTGGCCGAGCGCCGCGCGCAGGCGAAAGGCGGCATGCGGCGCGAAGTCGAGAGCGTTGTTGTTGAAAATCACGTGCACGGTGTCGGCCTCTCGCGCCAGCTTCTTCGCCCGGTCCGCGACTTCGCCGATCTCCTCGTCGCTGTAATCGTAATAGAAGCGTTCGGCCACCGTTTTGCCGTGCAGATATCCCTGCGCGTTTCGGCCGTGCAGGCGCGAATAGGCGAGCCGCGCGACTGGTGACTGCGTCGAAAGTCGCTCGGCATGATGGTGAAATGTTTGTCGTTAGGCGCGTCGACCAGCACGAGTGCGGTTTGACGGCGCTGAAAAAACTCCAGCGTCCGCGCTAGTTGCTCGCCGTCCACCCAGTTCCGATTCCGCAGCTCAACGACTGCGCCTATCGGCGTAAGGTGTCTGAGCAATTCGTCCAAGTCCGCCAAGTTATGTCTTCCGCGGCGAGAAAGCGGGGGAAAGCTGCAGAAGAAATACTCCGAACTTGTTCGCCGCCCGCAGGGGTTCGACCGAGGAGATCAACTGCTCGAGCAACGCACGCTCAAGTCCCGGTGTTAGCGCTACTCTCCCCTTCTCGTCCGCCTCCGCAAGGCGTTGCAGCACGGGCGGGAGCGACCTCACGTTCGCTGCATGTCGCGAAAGCAGACGATGCAGCTTAACGTTAAAAACAAACTCGTCAGGCGTGGCCTGCGCACCACCGCTCAACGAGCCGCACGTCCGGGCACGGCGTAGAAAGTCGAGTTCACTTCCACTATTTCGAAATGTTGCGCGTACCAGGGCAGACGCTCGCCCGCCGGCAGCTTCGGCGGATACCAGCGTTCGACAAACCCGGGATCTGACCAGCTCTGCCGTGCCAACCAGAATCCGGCCGGTTTCAGAGATTCGGCGCCCCGCGGGCGCCAAACAAGCTTGCTCCGGTCGCCCGCGGCCATTTAATGCCGTTTCGTGAGGTTTGATCGCTTCACACGTGAGCCTGGCCACCATCGCTGGCTCGCCGCCTTGCCGGCCATCTTTGCGCGCAATCCCTCGCCGGATTACCCGCCAGATTGAAGTCGTAGATTTCGCTCCGCGGTGCGCCAAGGCGACCTAAGAAATTGGTTGCGAGGCGGGATTTGAACCCGCGGTCCCGCCTCCGAGGCGGGATTGTCAGCCTAACGATGAGATAAAGTGATCGACACCTCGGCCGCCCTTCTGCCTCTTTAGCTATTTCCAACCTTCTCGGCTCGGAAAGCGACAATTCCTGACTTTGCCAAATGATCCCCCCTCTATTCCTGGTCCACTTCGAGTGACCAGCGTTGTGTAGCTGGAGTCGGAGCTGTGGGTTTTCGCTCAGCCCGATGTAGCGTCGGTCCTCCTCGTTCAGCAAAATGTAGACGCGGTAATCCGCCACGAGAGGTTTGATGGGAACAGGGTTGCGGAGCCAAGCCGGCCAACTGTCCGCCCCAAAAAGACTGGTTGCGGAGGCGGGATTTGAACCCGCGGTCCCGCCTCTGAGGCGGGATTATGAGCCCTAAAAATTGGTTGCGGGGGCGGGATTTGAACCCGCGGTCCCGCCTCTGAGGCGGGATTATGAGCCCTAAAAATTGTTGCGGGGGCGGGATTTGAACCCGCGGCCTTCAGGTTATGAGCCTGACGAGCTACCAGACTGCTCCACCCCGCGATCTTGAGAGGCCAATTATCACCGGGTTCGCGACGAACGCAATGGCGAATTCGGGCCGTGCGCCGGCCGAACAAAATACGATCCCAGAAAGCTGATGCAATGCGTGGGGCATTCGTTTCTGCCTCGCTTCTGCCCTTACTGCACATCGCAAACAAGATGCAAAACGAACGCCGCGCGCATCATACTCCTTCCTGACGTTTCATCCGAAGGACGTGAAAACGCTTGGCATCTCGGGCGCTGCAAAATAGCCTCCTGTGCATGAGGGGCGCCGGGCGCGTAATATTGACGTGGTTCCCAATTGCGCTGGCTGCGGTCTTTCTATGCACCGGTTGTTCGTTCCTGCCTCACTTCAACAAGAAGCTTTCAGGCAACCGTGCCTTCATTAAATACTGGCCGGCCCGATCCGCATGACAAACATTTGCGCCTCGCCGTGAAAGACAACATCGATATGAAGGGCGTTGTCACGACCGCCGGGTCGCAGTGTTTCCTGATGACGCATCAGCCGGCGGAAAAGGACGCGGCTTGCCTGGCGATTGCGCGCCAGCGCAATGTGCAGATCGTTGGCAAGACGAACCTGAGCGAATTCGCCCTTTCCCCCTCCGGTTTCAACGAGTATTTCGGAACGGCCAGAAATCCATTGGATCGAAAGTTGATTCCGGGCGGGTCTTCGTCGGGCTCGGCGGTGGCGGTGGCAAGCGGAATGGCGGACGTCGCTTTTGGGACGGACACGGCCGGTTCGATTCGCGTCCCGGCCGCTTGTTGCGGCGTCGTCGGCTTGAAGACGACTCACGGTCTGATCTCGGTCAAAGGTGTTTACCCGATCGAACCCGAGCACCTCGACACGGTTGGTCCGATGGGCAAAGACGTCGCCCACACCGTCCTGGGGATGGAGCTTCTGCAAAATGGCTTTGCCGCCAAGTATGCTGCTGCAAAGGCGGCCAAACCAACGGGCAAACGCATCCGAGTCGGACGCCTCAGGCTCAAAGATACCGATCCAAATATCGATGAAGCTGTTGATAACGCGCTCGCCAAGGCTGGATTCCAGATTGTCCCGCTGCCGGACAGCCTGCGCCAGAAATGGGAGCAAGCGAAAAATGACGGCAATACAATCGCCGCCGCCGGCGCATGGATCAGCGACAAACGGTTCCGCTTCGCCTTCGGGGTGGTCGCCCGGACCAAGTCGGCAATTCGACTCGGGCAGATAACCTACATCACAGGTTATCGCGACGCGCTCGCGAGGCAGAGTGCCTGGCAGCACACGCTGCGGAACATTTTCAAGAAGGTCGACTTCATTGCTTTGCCGACGTTGCAAACGACGCCGCCGGCAATTCCGCCAAATTTTAGAATCGGTTTCCTCGAAGCCCGCGTGCTCGCGTTGCAAAATACCGTAGCGGTGAATTTCGCGGGCAATCCGGCGCTGGCAGTTCCGGTCCCCTTGCGCGGGGGGAAAGTTCCGGTGACCAGCCTGGAATTGATCGGCCCGCGGCTGACCGAGGCCGATCTGCTCAACGCCGGCCGGCTGATCGAGAGTGCGGTCAAGAGTCGTTAGGCAAATTCGACTCGATCAACGCAGCACGCCCGCCGGTGTGAAATCGGCGTCGGTAAAGTGCACGTCCTGGTCGATGCGCGCGCCATTGAATTCCGTCACGCTATTCTTTCGCGGCCCGTGGACGGTAAGGCCGGCCGGAATCGGGTGATGCTTTTTATCCCGCGCCACACGCGTGATGTCGATGCGCCGGATAAGCTCGCCGGAAGCGGAATATTTTTCAATCCGCAGCGGGACGAGGCGACGCGGATCAATCCAGCTGCGCACTTTGGTGTAGATGGAAACGGAGGAATTGTCCGGCTTCGATTCGAGAATCTGGCAGTCCACTCCGTTGATCGCTTCGGAACCGACGATGGCCTGTTTTTTCCAGGCGAAGAAATTCTCCACCGCGTCCTGGTAGGCGAGATCACTGTCGAAAAGTCCGCTGCCCATTTCCGATGCCCGAATCGTCCGCACCGGTTGGTGCGGGATAATGATCGAGCCGCTGGGCGCGCTCCCTCCGTTCTGATGCAGAATGACGGCCTCGTTTTTGTGTTCGTTAGGCCAAAGCACTCGGTAGGCAAGATCGGTCACTATCCCGGTACGATGCTGCTTGATCAGGAGTTGCATGACCCGCTTGCCACCGTCGAGTAATCGCACCTCGAGCTGCGGTACGAATCTGCGCGTCCCCCTCGCCGGCCGCTTCAATCTGGCTGGCAAGGTCCTCGGCACCCATCGTGGCCGAGGCGGGCTCTTCGGCACGGAGGGAGACCAAACAGAGCACCGCGCAAGCGATGGCGGGAGCGAAAAGAATTTTTGCCGATGAAAAAATGTTCACAGAATGAATTCGCGGAGCGGGGCCGGTTTGCGCGGCTCCTATCCGGCTTGCAAGGCAAGGCTCGGCGTCAGCCGCGAGCTGCGCCAGGCAGGATAAATGCCGCTGAGAACGCCGACCGCAATAGCGATGATGACCGAGAAACCAAGGAGCGAGAGGCCAAGATCGGGCTGTAACAGTCCACGAAGGGCAGGCGTTGCGTCGAGTAAACGGACGCCGATCACACCGAAAATCACACCGATTATGCCGCCGAAGAGTCCGAGCAGGGCCGACTCGTAAAGCACCATCCGAATGATCCGTCGACGTGTCCAACCGACCGCCAGGAGAACACAAATTTCGTGGGTCCGCTCGAAAACGGTCATGAGCATGGTGTTCATGACGCCGAGAATACCGACGAGCAGCGCGAGCAGCGACGTGCCCCAACTCATCGCCCTAACGAGTCGAAATCCTTCGTTGTGACTGAGGTGTTCGCTCACCGTGACGGCGCGAACCTGCGGGACCCGTAGCTGAATCTGTCGGGTCAGCTGCTTGAGTTGCTCTTCGGTAGTCGAAGGTGTGACGCGAACATCGATGGCGTTGATCTGGTTAGGAGAACCGAGAATTCCTTGCAGGAGCGGAAGTGAAAGAATGACCGATCCGTCCTCGACCAGGGCGCCGCCCTTCACGATCCCGACTACCTTGAGTTCCTTTGTTTCAATCTGGATCGGGTCGCCAACCTTTTTGTGGAGAATTTCGGCCGCCGTCTGACCCAGAACGACCGCCTCTTCCGTGGCGTCGCGGGGCATTCGACCGGAGACCAATTCCAAATTATTCCAGGAAAATCCCCCCCATTCACGCGCTGAGAGAATCATCAGGTCGGAGTCTTCAACACTGGTGATCTCCACGAGAAGATTACAAGTCGCGGCGATGTGAGGCAGATTTGCGATGCGGTCGCGGACGGAGGCGTCGAACGGCTTCGGCGTGAGTGACCCGCTTTTGTTACTCACGACGATGTCGGTGCCGCGGGCCTTCAATCCGACCTGCCAACTCTTTTCGAATCCGCGCGCCATCCCGACCAACGCCACGACCGCGGCGATACCCAGCGAGATGCCGGCGAGCGTGAATCCGGTGCGAAGAGGGCGGCGCAGCAGGCCCCGAATGACAACGGTGAAGAAAGTCATGATCCGTTGGCCGCGGTAGCCTGGTCCGAGACGATTCGTCCGTCGATCATGCGCAGGATTCTCCCGGCCCGTTCCGCGATAGATGCAGTCATGCGTGACGAGCACCATGGTGCGGCCCTGTTCCTGTTGGAGACGGATGATGAGATCGAGGACCGAGTGGGCGTTTTCACTGTCGAGGTTGCCGGTGGGTTCATCCGCCAAGAGAAGGGAGGGTTCGTTCGCCAGGCTGCGGGCAACGGCGACGCGCTGGCGTTCGCCTCCAGATAGTTTGGCAGGGAAATGATCGAACCGATCCTCGAGACCGACCAGCCTCAACAATTCGAGAGCTCGCTCGTGTCGCTCCGAAAGAGAGCGATTGCTTTCAAACATCGGGATCTGCACATTCTCGGCTGCGGTGAAAGTCGGCAGGAGATGAAAGGCCTGAAAAATAAACCCAACCTCGGACGCACGGTAGCCTGCCGGATCAGGATTATCCGGGACTGATTCCCCGCGGTAAAGCAGCGTGCCGGATGTCGGTCGGTCGAGTGCACCGAGTAATTGCAACAAAGTGGATTTGCCGCATCCGCTCGGTCCGGTGACGGCGACGAATTCGCCTTCGTTGATCGTAAAATCGACCCCGCGAAGCGCCTTAACGGTGCCTTCGTCAAACTCGCGCGTGAGCGCCTTCGCTGTGAGAAGTGGTGCATCACTGGCAGCGGACGGGCTCATTTTTTAACGATGGTGGACCTGCCCGGAAACTGCCAGCGCGATAAAGGCCAACAACGCGATTTAATCGCCGCCGTCGTCGTCGAGCGCATCCTCAGCCTTTTCCAAGGCTTTCTTGCGCTTTTCGATCTCTTTTTTCGCTTGCTCCCGGCGGTCTTTTCTCTGCTCCTTCACAGCTTCTCTTTCCTCGTGCGTGAGAGGGCGTGTCGTCGTGGTGGTCGTAGTCGCGTGTTGTTCGACCATGTTGGGAGCGGTGGCAACGACGGGCTTTTGCACGACAACGCGCGAGGCGACAAGTTGGTCGCCTGTAGTTGTGTATTGGACCGAGAGGGGGCTGCCCGGCGAGATGCGATCGATCGCTACCGGAGCGCCCGTTTCATCGACAAAGTTTGTCTGCCCGGTCACGACGTAGCGGACCGGGCTCGGATTGGCGTCGGTTCTCACGACAAGTGTTTCAGAGCCAGGAACAAACTGAGCGAAGGCACCATTCGTGGTGGTGACGGTCGTCGTGGTCTGCGCACGTGCGTCCGAGCACCAGGCACAAAGTCCCACGGCGAGCAGGGCGGCGCCGATTTTCTTGATGTTTGCTTTCATACTGAAGATTCGTTGCGCGGGAGGGGCGCGGCCGCCTTGGCCGAGATTTTTCGGCCCCCGGATTTGCTCCCGGTTAATGGTCAGCCCAACGACCCCGTCGTGCGCCACTGCGGCCCGACGCGCGGATCGGCAAGGGAACGCATCAGGTCGGCCAGGGCATTGCGATAACTTGGATAAGGTTTGCGCTCGCCCGGGTTTTTCGGCTCCAGTTTTTCAACTGTACTGGGGGAGAACGGAATGCGGCAAGCCAGCCCGTTGATGATGGACGCCGTGAAACGGTTCGTGGAGCAAACTGAACGCAAGCAACCGTCCAAGCCAGCTCTTCGCGACAACGCTTCTGGTCGAGCCATTGACCGTGTCTCCAGTCATTCCGACGTGCTCAATGTATTTTCGCCAGCTTTGCAGGTTCGCCGCCAAGAGCGCCGGCGCGAGATACATCCAGATGAAATATTTCCACAGACCAAGCGTTGCGACTGCCCAGAGAACCAGACTCCACGTCACGATGGTCAGCGCCAATTCCGCCCAGACGCGCAGGCGCACGCGTTTGCTGCGGACCGGTGACGGTGAGGAAAAGAAGGCGCGCAGAAAAACGAACGGCCCATAAAACAATCCGAAATTCAGTTCGCAAAACGCGGCAAGGCATCTTTTCCATCGCTGAACTGACGGGCGAGAGAGCGGCCAGAATTCATAGTCTCGCTCGGTCGCGAGATAGGCGTGATGAGTTTGATGAACCACGCGGTAAAGGCTGAAGCTCATCAGACTAAGCGTCCCGATCACCACCCCATCGAATTCATTAAAGCGGCGATTTTTTCGAAGCAACCCATGAGCGGCTTCGTGCAGACCGATGAGGGTGCCGTGCATCAAGTGAGCGGCGACAATCACGAGCAGCAGCGCCAGCCAGATGAAGCCGCGGTCTACCGCCAGCGCGAGCAGTGCTTCCGTCAGAACCAAACCGAAAACGAGAAGCTGAAACGCACTCTTAAGCACCCAATGCGGTTCGTGCGCTTCGCTAAAATTGTCGGCGATGGAGGCAGCGTTCATTGCGGTCGGTCTAACAGATCGGAGATCCGGCAATCGGGCGAGCGACAGAGGCCCGCCAGGATTCGTCGAAATATGCCATCGAGGCTTTCAATGTCACGTTGCGAAAAAAGGCGTTCTCGGAAAAGCCACGCGACTTCCAGCCCTTCGCGCTCTTCGGTAATTTCGCAGGCAAGCTGGAAGCGCGCGGTGCCAGTCGAACGCATGCTGAGACGCGCGGAAAGGTTCGGCAACGAAACCTCGGGAATGGGATGGTTCTGCAAAGCAAATCGTACTTCGAAAATCGGATTGTATCCGGCCGCTGATTTCTCACTGAGCGCGCGCGCCAGTTCGACGAAAGGAATGGCGTTGGCAAATGCGTCAATCGTCAGGCGATGGCCGGCTCGCAAATGATCCGCCACGGCGCGAGTGCGATCGACCTGCCCGCGTAGCGGCACGATCCCCGCATAGTAACCCATCGTCTCGCGCGCGTTTTGCCCGGCGCGATTGGCGACCGGTGTTCCCACCACCAGATCCTCACACCCGTTCCATTCGGAGAACGCGATCTGGAAAGCCCCGAGGAGCGCGTTGAAGAATGTGACGCCGGTCCGACGGGCCAGTTCCCGCGTTTCGTCAGCCAGAGGGGCAGGAATCTTCGAGAGCCATCGCTTGGGCGCTCCCGGCGTGATCGGGACGTTCCACATCCGAGTCGAGCCAGCCAGATTTTTTCTCCAGAAAGTGATGCGCTTTTCGAGCGTTGCCGGTAGCCAAAGAGCGCGCTCCGCTGCGCCCCACGCTGTGTAGGTTTGCGGCAGCAGCGGCCACGACTTCGATGATCCCATCATCGCCTCGATGTAAGCCGCAAAGAGTTCCTGAACGAAAATCGCCCAGGCTCCAGCCGTCGGCTATCGCGTGATGCGTCACGAAGATCAGCGTGTGCTCGTCGCCTGTTCGCGATAGATCCACCACGCGATAAAGCGGACCTTGGACGAGGTCGAAGGGTGCGCGAAAAATCTCCGCCGCGGATTCTTCGATTGCCGCTGGCCGCGCATCGGCAGTCGCGATTTCCCGGAAATCAAAATTGAGCCCGCAACTCTTTCGGACCATCTGGAGTGGCCGTTCCTTGCCCGGAAGGAGGGAAAGACGCAATACCTCCTGGCGATCGACCACACGCTGGATCGCGACGCGGCAATCCCGCTCCCTCAAAGGCCCGCGCACTTCGATCAGGCAACAGATGTGATTCGCGCTGTCCTCGACTGCTACCGGTGAGGTTTCCCAATAATTCCCGTTGCGGAAAGGTGAGCGGATGGAGCTGCGCTTCACCACTCTCGAGCCATTGCTTCAGGCGGACACGTTGATCAACCGGCATCGCGATTCGACGACGCGGCGCTCAACGTTTTGGCGCCTTCGATCGCCTCAGTCTCCGCCAGGATCACTCGCGCCGCCAAGCAGACGCTCGATCTCTTCGTCGGAGATCGCATCGAGATCGACCGCGCTGGTCGCTTCCGTTGCTACCGCCACTGGCTCGATCACCACGGCGGTCGCACCACCGAGGTGGCCGGCGAGCAGCGAAGCGATCTGACCAATGGTCCGCGCTCGCATCAAACTTGTCGGAGGCAATGCCACTCCAATTGCCGCTTCCAGCGAGGTTTCGATTTCGACACCCATCAGCGAATCCAGTCCGAGGTCCGTGAGCGGTTGATCTTCGCGCAAGCTCTCCGGCTTGACCCGCAAGACCGAACCGACCGCTTCGCGAACAGCCTGGCAGATGACTGCCTGTTTTTCGGCGGGTCCCGCGGCATCGATCCGGTTGCGCCAATCGCTCGTCGCCCCGGTCGATTCCTCGCTTTCGAGCCCGGCGAAAATGCGCTCGAGCAGCGGATTCGCCTGCATGCTTCGGAAGAACTGGCGCCATTTTGTCCAATCGACCCGGATCGCAACCGCCTGCGCACTTCCTGCACGCAGAAACGACTCGAGCAACGCCGTCGCTTCGTTAGGGGAAATTGCCATCGTTCCCTGGCGCGCGAGGAAATCGGCAACACGCTCGTTACGTGCCACGTAACCTTCGACCCCGAGCACGCCCCAGTTCACGGTCAAGGCAGGCAGACCAAGCGCCTGACGATGGTGTGCCAGGCCGTCGATGAATGCGTTCGCAGCGCTGTAATTTCCCTGGGCGGGATTGCCAAAAATGCTCGAGATGGAGGAGAACATGACGAAACAATCGAGATCCATCTCGCGCGTCGCTTCGTGGAGCAACCACGCCCCTTGCGCTTTCGGTTCGAGGACCTTTCGCATGCGCTCGGGTGTCAGCGCCGCCAGTGGCGCATCATCGATCACCATCGCGAGATGAAAAACGCCGCGAAGCGGATGGGCGACCAGAATTGATCTCCGCGAACAACCGCCGGACGTCGCTAAGCGCGCCGATATCGGCCGCACAACGCGCACCTCGACGCCGCACTTCTCCATGTCCGCCACAAATTTTCCAGCCTCCGGGCTCGACGCGCCGCTGCGACTCGTCAGCACGAGATGCCTCGCCCCGCAGTCAACCAGCCATCTGAGCCAGCACTTTGCCGTAGCCGCCGAAAGCGCCGGTGATCAGATAGCACCCGTGCGGTTTCACTTCGAATCCAGACTCGGCAATTCTCCGCGCCGCGGAACGAAAGGCCTTGGGAATGCCACGACCACCTTCCCGATATGTTTTCCGCCTGCCATGAGTCGAAAGGCAGAGTCGATCCGGGAAGCGGGGAAGCGCGCGGAACGGAAGCGACCGCAATGCTGCCCTCTTCGACCAATGTCGAAATCTCTTCCAGCATTTCGCGAGTCAATTGTTCGTCGCCGTGAAAGACCGCATCCATGGCCACGACGTGAAACGAGGCGTTGTTTCGCAGCGGGCGCAGCGGGATGCGCGTGTTCTGGTAAATGTCGCGCTTGCCGATCTCGATGAAACGGCCGAACTCCGCCAGACATGCCAGACCCATCGGGATCGCCTCCCCGGCGAGCGCGTTCAAAACGACGTCCACTCCCTTGCCGTCCGTCAGATCAAGGACGGCCTCGGCAAAATCGCCTCGACGCGAGTCGATCACGTGATTCACACCGAGTGTTTTGAGCAGGGCGCGTTTGCCCGGGCTGCCAGCGCTGGCAATGACCTCTGCTCCAAGGTGCAGCGCGATCTGAACCGCCGCCATCCCGACGCCGCCGGCGCCGGCATGAACGAGGACGCGCTCCCCCTCGCGCAATCGCGCCACGTTTCGCAGCGCATGCCACGCGGTCATGAACACGACCGGCAAAGTCGCGGCGGCTTCGAAGGTCAGCCCCGATGGAATCCGCCGCACATCGCTGGCGCGTGCAATCGTGTGGGTGGCAAGCCCGAAGACCGCCAGACCGAAGACATGATCTCCCGGAGCCACGTGTGTGACATCGGGTCCAATTGCCCGAACGATTCCCCCAACTTCGTCGCCAAAGATGCGCGCATCAGGAGCGTCGCCAGGATAAAGGGCGAGCGCCTTCAGCACATCGCGGAAATTTATTCCCGCTGCTTTGACTTCGATCAATACCTGACCGGGCGCGCACTGCGGCAATTCAAAGGGAACAAAGCGCAGCGTATCGAGATGGCCGCGTTCGCGGGATTGCAGACGCAACGGCAAAGCCGGATCGAGCCAATGCTCTCGTGGCGGTCCTCCGCGGTCGAGTCGCCGAACATAACGAGCTTCGCCTCGCAGCGCGATTTCGCGTTCGGCATCCTTGCGAGATATCTCCTTCCAGAGCGATGTCGTATCGGCCGTCGACGGTTCCGGCGGAAGATCGATCGCGCGCCAGTTGAGATTGGAGTGCTCATTCAAAATAACGCGCATCAAGCCGATGGCCGGCGCCTGGGCAACCGCGGTCGCTTGCGGTTGGTCACCCGCCGGCTGCGCATTACGAGTCACCAAGTCTAGCCGCAGTTTGGCTGCGGGTTGCGCGGATTCGAGCGCCTGCGTGAGGTGAAGGAGCGCGTCCAGATTGGCGGCCATCTCGGCCGTCTGCGCATCGAGGTTCCAAAGATAAACGATCCTTTCCGGCCAGGAATCAGTGCAATTCTCAACGAGTAGTTGCCAATCCTCCAAAGTTCCCGGCCGCAACGTAAACACGTCGTTGCCGTCGAACGCGAAATGATCTCCTGCCCGGGCAACGCGGCACGTGGCACCAAGCTCACGCAGGCGGGAAACCAACCCGTCGCCAAGCCCCGACGTGTCCGCGAAAACGAGCCAGGATTTCTCATCTGGCGTCTCAGACTCGACGTCGGTTGAAACCGGCGCATCCTCGTACGACTTGCGTGCTAACAGACCGATCTGACCTTCTCCCCCAGTCGGGCCGATCAAACCAGGCAACGACGCGACCTCTTTGAAACCGGTCCCGCGCAAAACCGTTTCCCATTGCGCTCGCTTGAGCAAAGGCTGTTCGGGACGCAGATCGCGATCGGTGAATCGCCACCAACCGCTCGTTAGGCCAAAGACGGTTTCCGTCCAGAGCTGCGGCGTCGCGGTGTCCATGAAAATGAGGCTGCCGCCGGGCGCGAGCAGACCATGCAGGTTGCGCAATGCTGCGCGCACATCGTTGACCGCGTGGAGCACGTTCGTGCCGATGATGAAGTCGAATGTTCCGGCCACCAGTTCCTGGTCGACGCCGGGCTTTTCGAGATCGAAAATCTTGAACTCCACTTCCGGGAACGCCGCCAGCTTCTGCGCTGCGCCGGAAAAAAATGCGGCCGAGACATCGCTGAAAATGTAGGAATGCAATCCACGCTCCAGGAGCGGCAGGACTTGGGAGGCAAGTCCACCGGTTCCGGCGCCAATCTCGAGAATCCTCAAACCGCGTCCTTCCGGCAGGCTTCGCGCGGCCGTGCTCACCGCCGCGGCGATGGCCGCGAGCCAATGGCTGGTGAAAAGACCATCGCCATAGAAATGATCGAGTAACTCCGCGCCAATTCCGGAAAACAAAACCTGCACCGCATCCTTTTCACCGCGCAAAATCGAGCCCAGCTCGACGCAGTTCCCTTCGCAAAGGAGGGCCTCGGGAAGATGCCCCGGATGTTGTTCGATGTAGCGACGGAGGATGTTCTCGGCGGAATCTGCCGCTTCAGAAAAATCCGGCGTCGGCTTCCAGCCCGCCTCGCTGGCTTCGAGCAAACCGTGCCTAACGAGTCCGGCCATCAACCGTTCAAAGGCAGGTCGCATCGGGCTTGCCACCTCGAGCGTCGTGGCATCGAAGAGACCGTTTGGAGCAACGCGCATCTCGCGCAATCCGCGCGCGAGTTGCGCTGCCGCCAGATCGTCAGCCGCGCACAGTGCTGCCTCCAGTTCGGAGGAACCACGGGTGGCGAGGACATGGTTCAACGCATCTTGTGCTGCGGTTTGCAATTGACTCAGCGGGAGCGGCGACAGCGAAGCCTTCGGCGAGTCGTTGGGCGTGCGTTGCCATGCGACGTGATAGGTCAGGTCACGCGTGCCGCCGGGGGCGGCAGACCGGCCAGCGCCGGACAGGCTGATGGCTCGAAATCCGTCCACCAGCACGCAAGGATTGCCTTGCTCATTGTAAATCGCGATGTCGCCTTCAAGGAAGTCGTCGCTAAACTCGCGCACTTTCGCGCAAACGCGGCTCGCCGCGCCGGGCGAGTCGAGGAAAAGAATGCGGCCAAACCGGACCGGCAATTTCATTCGCGCCTGGCGACCTTCGACCGTCGCCGCGCCGGCGGAGAAAACCTGGAGCGCTCCGTCGAAGAGAACTGGATGCAGGGCATATTCGCCGGCGCGCGGAGCGATGACATCCGACAAATCCACCCGGCCCGCAGATTGTCCGCCGCCGGCCGACAGTTCGCGAATGGGTCGAAATTCTTCGCCGTAACGCAAGCCGAGGTCACTCATGTGCCGGTAAAAGCCGTCGACGGCGACCGACTGCGCGTCGCGAGGTTGCTCCCATTTTGAGGAAGCGAAGGCGGATTCGGTGCGCTCGCCACGCAGCGAACCCACGACATGGAGCGACCAGGTGACGCTTTGTTCGAAGCGACTTTGAATGGCAAATGTGCGCTCGTTAGGCGAATAGGAAAGTTCGAGCTGCACCCCCGAGGGCGGGTCCGGCAGGATGAGCGGCTTGCGAATTTCAAAATCCTCCACCACAAACGACCGGCCTTTGAATAACTGCACACCGGCCTCGAGGGCCATTTCGACGAATCCCGCCGCCGGAAAAACCAGAAAATTTTCGACCTTATGGTCCTTCAGGAAGGCCATGTGCCGGGCATCCAGCCTAACGATCCAGGTGGGCATCGCACCTGGCAGGCGGATATCGAAGAGGCCGCGGCCGCCGGGAGCGAGCCGGCCGTCACGCGCATCGCTCGCTTCGTTCCACCATCGCGTTTTTTCCCACGCGTAAGCGGGCAAGGAGAGAAAATGACGCGATGGCGTCATTGCGGAAAAATCGATCGCCACGCCGGCGCGGTGCAGGTCCATGGCCGCCTCGAGCACGGATTCAAATTCGCGCTCACGGCGGGCCGAAGAGATCACGATGGCTTTGGTTCCGCGAGCCGTCAGACATTCCTGGGTCGGATGCGCGAGCGCGGGATGGGCGCTGAGTTCCAGCCAGACGTCGACGCCGAACTCCGCCAGTGCGCCCACCGCCGGAGCAAAACGCACCGGCTCGCGAATGCCGCTGGCCCAGTAGGCAGCATCACACGACTCGCCCGCGCAGCGCTCGCCGATCACCGTACTGAAAAACGGGATGGCAGCTGGCTGCGGTTTCAGATTGGCCAGCGCCTCTTCCAAAGCCTCAGCGGCCGGTCGCATAAGCGGATGATGAAACGGGTGGTCGACGCGCACGAGTCGCGCAAATGCCCCCTGCGCCTCGAGCTCGGAGGCGATCGCCTCGAGCGAAACTCGCGGACCCGAGAGCGTGATGGAACGCGGACCGTTGAAAGCGGAAATCGTTACCGTCCGATCGTGCTCGAGATGAGTGCGACGGCTTCATCCTCCGGCAATCCGACGGCAAGCATCGTCCCCTCGCCGCGTCCGCATTCTTCCATGAGACGCGCGCGCAGCGCGATGATTCGGGCCGCCTCTTCGAGCGTAAAAATTTCGGCGATGCAGGCGGCCGCGATTTCGCCCACGCTGTGACCAACGATCGCGGAAGGCTGAATGCCCCACGATTTCCAGAGCGCCGCGAGCGCCACCTGCATGGCAAAAATGCAGGGCTGCCCGATCTCGGTCCGTTGCATCCGCGTCGTTTCTTCGCACCGGCCAAGTTCCTCGAGAAGGGAGAAGCGGGCCCAAGGCCGAAGCGCCACGTCACATCGTTCGATCGCTTCGCGAAAGACCGGCTCGTGCAGCATCAATTCACGTCCCATGCCCCACCATTGCGGCCCCTGTCCGCTCATGATGAAAGCGATACGAGGCGCTTCCTCTCGGCGAGCCGTGAAAGCCGCGTGGATTTTCGCGCTGTCTCCGTTTTCCGCAAAGGCGTCGAGTTCCTCGATCAGTTCCGCCCAATTGCTCGTCACAAAGGTTAGTCGGTGCGGATGGTGATTTCGCCGCACTCCGAGGGTGTAGGTGAGATCAGGCAGGACCGGTGAACTGCCATTGGCGTGGGCGTGCTCCATCACCCATGCGCTCAGCTTCGCCGCAGAAGTCCGGAGCGATTTTTCCGAACGGGCGGAAAGCATCACCGGCCACGGCCGGCTGGTTGGAACGGTCGAGGATTTTTCCGGCTGATGCGCCGGGGGCGCAGCCAAAATAATGTGGGCGTTGGCCCCGCCGAATCCAAAGGAATTGACGCCGGCGATGCGTTCGCCCGCTCCATTCGGGAAGGGCTCGACCTCGGTCGGCACGCGCAACTTGAGCTTTCCAAAATCGATATGTGGATTCGGCTTCGTAAAATGGAGGCTCGGCGGAATCTGGCCGTATTTGAGGACCAGCATCGCTTTGAGCAGTCCCGCCACGCCCGCCGCCGTTTCCAAGTGGCCGAGATTGGTTTTGATGGAGCCGATCGGAAGCGGGGCGTCGGCAGGCCGATTGACACAAAGAGCTTCGGCGAGAGCATGCGCTTCGATCGGGTCCCCGACCGCTGTCCCGGTACCATGGGCTTCGACAAAGCCGATTTTTTCTGGCGCAATGCCGGCGTCCCTGCACGCGTCCTGCACGAGGCGGGTTTGGGCTTCCGGACTGGGCAGCGAGATGCCGTTGGTGTGTCCATCCTGATTGATCGACGTCCCCAGAATCACGCCTTGGATTGGATCGCCATCCTCGATCGCTCGCGAAAGTCTTTTCAACAGCACCATGCCCGCGCCTTCGCCACGGACAAATCCGCTGGCGGAAGCATCGAAGGCGGCACAACGCCCTTCCGGCGAGAGCATCGCAGCCTGCGAAAATCCAATAAATCCGCCGGGCGTAATCATCACCGTGACGCCACCTGCCAGCGCCGCATCCCCGCGACCGGCCCAGATGTGTTCGCATGCCGTGTGAACCGCAGTGAGTGCAGAGGAACAGGCCGTGTCCATTGCGATACTCGGGCCGCGCAGATTCAGGCAATATGAGATGCGGTTGGCAGCGATACTGTGCGCGCTCCCGGTCGGCGTGTGCGGACTGATGGTGGAATGATCGAAGGGCGTGCTTTGAATTCCCTGGTAATCGTTATGCGAAATGCCAACGAACACACCGAGATCGGTTCCGTGTTCAAAGTCGAGCACGAGGCCGGCATCTTCAATTGCCTCCCACGCGGTCTCGAGAAGGAGCCGGTGTTGCGGATCGACGTAGGGAGCTTCCCGCGGCGAAATCCCAAAAAACTGCGGATCAAATTGATCGATCGCATCAAGAAATCCGCCGCGCTTCGCGATCGATTTCCCAGCTACACCCGGCTCGGCATCGTAATACCGCTGCACATTCCAGCGATCGTGCGGCACCTCGACGACGCCTTCACGACCTTCGACGAGAAGCTTCCAAAGGGAATCGGCGCAATTTACTCCGCCCGGGAAACGGCAACCGACTCCGATGATTGCAATACGTTCTTTTGGCATGGTCGTGCGGTGCTTTGCCGGGGCCGACTGATCAGCGCAGGCTGTGGGCGTGTCAAGTTGGCTACCGGTCCGTAACGGACACAGTTGGACGGCGCCAAACGGTAAGGCATACAGTGATTTAGAATTAAATTCGCTTCTAAAGTATATGGCGGATGTCTTATCGGCGCACTTTTTCTCGGACACCCTCCGCACCGGTGATGACAGTGTACCTTCTGGAAAATTTTTCTCGTTCAAAGACGATCTGACCGAGATCCTCCTACGAAGAGGAGGGTAGACGGGCTCGCTCACTCAAACAAAATCATGTGCGGCATTGCAGGAATAATCGATTTGGTGGGACAGCGCCGGACACCAGATGGCATCGTGCAAAGGATGTCGCGTGCTCTGACGCACCGTGGGCCGGACGAGGAGGGGTTTTTGGAGCGACCAGGAATTTCGCTCGCTTCGCGACGGCTGAGCATTGTCGATCTTGCCGAGGGCCAACAGCCGATGACGAACGAAGATCAGAGCATCTTCGTCGTCTTCAACGGAGAACTCTTCGACTACGTGGAGCGGCGCGAAGAGCTCATCGCAAAAGGCCATCGTCTTCTCACCCACTGCGATACGGAAATCATTCCGCATCTTTGGGAGGATCATCATGAGGGTACGTGGGAGCGGCTGCGCGGACAATTTGCGGTTGCGTTGTGGGATGAGCGACGACGGCAGCTTCATCTCGGCCGCGATCGCTTCGGCATCGCGCCGCTTTTTTGGAGCCGACAGGGCGACTGGCTGCTCTTCGCCTCGGAGATCAAGGGCCTGCTTGCTTCAGGAATGGTTCCGCCGCGACCAGACCGTCAGGGGCTGGATCATGTCTTTACCTTTTCCGCGGTACCGGGTCCGCGGACCTGTTTTGAAGGAGTGCAACTTCTGCCAGCCGGGCATTGCCTGCGCATCGCGCCGGGAAGTTCAAATGCGAATCCGGTCATCGCTGAGCGCGCCTATTGGGAAATGGATTTTCCAGCCCAGGGCGAGGAGGTGTGGGGCACCGACCCGGGCGCATTGGTTGATGAATTCGAGCGGCTCCTTTTGCAGGCGGTCGAGGAGCGGCTGCGCGCCGATGTACCGGTCGGATCCTACCTCTCGGGCGGCGTTGATTCGAGCATGATCCTCGCTCTTGCCTGCCGTCTCAAAGGCCCGGCGATCAACACCTACACCGTGCGGGTGAAGGAGCCGGAGTTTGATGAATTAAGTGCGGCGAGTCTCTCGGCTCGGCACATCGGAGCCAAGCCACCAATCGTGCAGGATTACGGTGATCGTGAAGCGCTCGAAAGCTATCCTCGACTCATTGAAGCCGCCGAGGCTCCAGTGATTGACACGTCTTGCGGTGCCTTGCTCAAACTGGCCGAGCGCGTTCACGCTAACGGCCAAAAAGTTGTTCTCACCGGCGAGGGCGCCGATGAATGGCTGGTCGGTTATCCATGGTACAAAGCGGCCAAGCTGATGGGGTTTCTCGACGTCGTGCCGGGATTGAAGCTGAGTGATTGGGCTCGGCGCAGTTTTCTGCGGATCAACAAGGTGCCGCATTTTCCACCGGAATGGCGCGAGCGCGTCGAGGCTTCGATCGGCGGGCAAAATGCATGGATCGATTCCTACGGCCTACTCGCGATCTCGAAGCTGCGCTTTTACTCGGAGTCGATGCGCGAAGTGATGAACGAGAGTCATCCGTGGGGTGAGCTGGGATTTCCTCTCGAGAAAGCCAAACGTTGGGCACCACTCAATCGCGGCGTTTGGATCGCGGCCCGAGTTCTGTTAGCGGGTCATCTCTTGCAAGCCAAGGGCGACCGGGTCGCGATGCATTCGTCAGTCGAGGTTCGTTATCCATTTCTGGACGAGGATGTTTTTGATTTCACGTCCAGACTGCATCCACGCTGGAAACTGCGCGGATTTCGGGACAAATACTTGCTTCGTCTTCTCGCGGAACGCTGGATTCCGAAGGCAGTGGCGCGACGCCACAAGGTTATCTTTCGCGCTCCCCTCGATAGTTTTCACATGGATCCCGAGCCACCGTTCGTGACTCAGCTTCTGAGTGAAGAATCGCTTCGCCGGACCGGTTACTTTGATGTCAAAGCGGTCACCCGTTGGCGCAAAGGCTTTCGCGAACTTCGCGCCCGCTCATTGCCGCGACTCTCGGTGGAAATGGGATTGACGGCGGTGGTCGCAACGCAGCTTTGGCATCATCAGTTCATGGGTGGCGGCCTGGCCGAAATGCCTGCATGGTCCGGCTACGAAAAAGTGCCTGCGATCGATCGGGCGCAGGAGATCACTCCGCGCTGAAGCCCATTTTTTTCAAAGTTTCCCGTCCGATCTCTTTCATCTCGGGATCGTCCTTCTCCTGGTCGGGCATCGAAAGGCCCTTGAGGATGTTCTTGCGCGCTTCCTCTTTCCGTCCCATCTGCGCGTAGATGCGACCGAGTTCGATGTAATGGATGGGCCGATGAGGATTAATCGCAATCGCTTTGAGCAGACATTTCTCCGCTTCTTCGTTGGTCGTTACTGGCAGGTCGCCATAGACCGCTTTGGCGAGCAGACGTTTAATCACGCTGACGTTCGCGAGGACACAATTCCATCGACCGAGGATGTGCCATGCGGTGTCATTGTTCGGGTCGAGCGCAAGGGTGCGGTCGACCGCTGCCTTGATGCGCGGCGAGGCATCGACCTGATCCTTGCTGCCCATGTAGGGAAGCATCTTGCCGTAGCTGATCGCGGGCGAGAGCTGGGCTTCGGCATTTTTCGGAGCGAGGGTGGCCGCGCGCTGGGCAAATTGAAGCGAGGTATTTCCGAGCTGAAGCTTTTCCTTTTTCGACGAAGCGTCGCTCATCAAATGACGATACTGTCGGGCGATACTGACGAGGACATCGACATTGTCGGGTTCGAGCTTGTTTGCCGGCAAATAATATTCGAGCGCTTCTTTGGCTTGGAGCTGTTTGTCAAACTGGTCGCCCTTTGCAATCAGGTCTTTAACGTTATCGCCCTCGACGGTTGTGCCGCCGAGCCACATCACCACCAACAACACGACGAGTGTACGAAAAAGTGTCCTTACCGGTAGGTACATAAACTTTCGATTCGGTGCCTTGCCACGATCTTGGCCGTGCGAAACTCCCATCAGTGCCGGTCCTTCTTCAACTTCAACGGCGCCTCCGCCGTGATGAGCCGCGCGGCATTCACCAGACCTGCTTCGCTCCGGGGCGGCCCGATCAGTTGCACACTCGTGGCAGGAAAACCGCGCCTTTGATACGGGATCGGAATCGCAATCGCCGGATTGCCGGCGTAGTTCACCGCGACGGTATTTTGCAAAGCCAGCACGCGGGCCTCAAAAAGCGCGGATCGCTCAAAGAGCAACCTGTGTGGCGGGAGAGATTTCAAAGTCGGCAATGCGATAAAATCGACTTTGTCAAAAACGCGGCGCAGCGCGCGGCGCCAGGCAGGCCGCGCATCCAGCGCACCCTTGTAGGCCGTGTTGGATTGCAATTCGCCCAAAACAATCGTCGCCTGAGTCGTTAGGGAAACTCCGGGCTTACCCAAATACTTGCGGTCGCTCAGCCAACCGTCGGAGATCGCGATCGCGCTCCCATTCGACTGCGCCTGATCCCACTCTGCCCCGAACCGTTCGTCAAGGCGGACCACACGAAACCCGGCCACCTTCAGCGCCGCATCGATGGCTTGCTCGATCTTCGGGTCGGTTCCCGGGACATAGAACCGCCCAACCTTGATCTGTTTCGCGGAAGAATTTTTCGCTCTGGCCTCTTCGTAATGGGCCGAAAATCCTGGGTCCAGCAATTCCATCCCTTTCACCAGGTGCGGCACATCTTTCGCCATCGGCCCGATTGTGTCGAGGTGTTTTGGCGAAACCGGGAACACCCCTTCCAGCGGCACGAGCCGGAATGTCGTCTTCAATCCGAGGATGCCGCAGCATGCCGCGGGAACGCGGATCGAGCCGGCGGTATCGGAGCCGAAGGCCACGTCCGCTTCGTCATTTGCCACCGCCACCGCTGATCCGCTGGACGAGCCGCCGGGAATGCGATGGCGATCGAGCGGGTTGATGGGTGTTCCAAAGAATGCATTCTCCCCCGTCACGCCCAGGGCGAACTCCGTGAGATTAGTTTTGCCGACAATCTTCACCTCGGGGCGCCGAGCGGACCGCATAAGCCTCGCGTCATGCCGGGCAGGTGGAGCTGTGTTCGCCAGGTACTTCGATCCCGCTGTCGTGACCTCACCTCGCATGTCGATATTGTCCTTGACCGCGAGACGAAGCTTTCCGGAATCGCTCTCGGCCGGTCTGTAGGTAATGAAAGCGCGATCACGAGTGACACTCGCATTCGGCCCCAGCGGCAGAGCGCAGCCATGAAAGCAAACCGGCAAGACGAGTCCCCAAAAAATGCGAAGAAGGATAGGAGTGGAACGTCTCATCTATTGCAGGTTCGGGCGGGGACCGTCGTCTGGCCGTCTGCGGCGAATTGATAGACCTCAATCTTGGCCGCGCGAATATCGATCTTTGGTTGCCAGGTAAAGGTCCCTCGATTCCCGAGTGGCGGTGATTTCGATCTGTCGTTCCTGACCACTACCGAATCCTGAAACAACTTGCGGTGAAAGAGGACATGCGCAAAATAAACGCCCGCAGTCTTTGGTCTGTCGAGACCGGTGCTTCTCGCCAGACGCAGCAAGGGATAATCCAGCGTAGCTCAGTGGTAGAGCGGTCGGCTGTTAACCGATTGGTCGTAGGTTCAAATCCTACCGCTGGAGCCAACTCGAAATCAGGCCGCCCGTGCGGTTTGGCCCAACGATTCCGCCTTTGGTGAGCGCCCCGTCTCATTGATCGTGTCGGAGGCAAATCCCCGGATCACCACGTAAAAGACCGGTGTCAATAGCAATCCGAAAAACGTCACGCCGAGCATGCCAAAGAAGACCGCCGTCCCTAACGACTGACGCATTTCCGCACCGGCCCCCTTGCTCAGAACCAGCGGGAGCACGCCGAAGATGAAGGCAAAGGAAGTCATGAGGATCGGGCGCAAGCGGAGACGGCAGGCTTCGACCGCAGCAGCGAAGCGGTCTTTGCCGTCGCGATCCTGGATTTGCTTGGCAAACTCCACGATGAGGATGGCGTTCTTGCAGGCCAGCCCGACGAGCACGACAAACCCGATCTGGGTAAAGATGTTGTTCTCCATCGAGCGCAACCACACGCCCCAGATGGAGCTGAACAAACACATCGGCACGATCAGAATGATCGCGAGCGGCAGCGCCCAGCTTTCGTAGAGCGCGGAGAGAAGTAGGAAAACGAAGAGGACGCAAAGCGGGAAAATGTAAATCGCACTGTTGCCGGCGAGCTTTTGCTGGAGCGCGATCTCCGTCCACTCGGTCGTGAAACTCGTCGGCAGAATTTGTTTGGAGAGACGTTCGACGGCGGCGAGCGCATCACCGCTGCTCATGCCCGGCGCGGGCTGTCCACTGAGATCGGCCGCCGGGAACATGTTATAGCGCGTGATTTTGTCGGCGCCGCTTATTTCCCTGGCCGTCGCCACCGAACCAAGCGGAACTATTCCCCCTGAAGCGTTGCGTGTTTTGAGCAGGCGAATTTCATCCGGGCTGATGCGGTATTGCGAGTCGGCCTGCGCCGTCACCCGATAGGTGCGGCCGAAGAGCGTGAGATCGTTGACGTAAGTGGAACCGAGGTAGGTCTGGAGCGTGCCGAAGATGTTGCTCAACGGCACGTTCATGCTCTTGGCCTTGACCCGATCGACGTCGAGCCAGAGCTGCGGCACGTTGGCGCGAAACGTCGTCAGATTGTTGCTCAGGCCCAGGGTTTGATTCGCTTTCATCGCCATGGCGAAAGCCTGCGTTTGCAGTTCTTCAAGACCGGCGTTGCCGCGATCCTGAATGAAGAGGCGATAGCCACCCGCATTGCCAATGCCAGAGACCGGCGGCGGCGGAAAGACTGCGACAAAGGCCTCGGGAATCTCGGCGCGAACCCGCGCGTTGATCTTGGCCAAAATAGCCGGCAAGCTCTCGTCGGCCGAGGTGCGTTCGGCGAAATCCTTGAAGGGCAGGAAGACGGCGGCCGTGTTCGTCTGGTTGCCGCCGAAAAGATTAAAGCCGGCGAATTCCACGGTATTGAGCACCCCGGGCGTTTCGTGCCCGATCTTCGTGATTTTGTCGACCACGGCCTGGGTGCGGTCGAGCGAGGCGGCATCCGGCAATTGCGCAAATGCGACCGCGTAGCCGCGATCCTGCGTCGGCAGAAAACCGCCCGGGACGACCTTGAAACCGAGGCCGGTCAAAGCGAGCAAGCCGACGTAAACGAGCAAGACGATCACAGCCAGTCTCGTTAGGCGAGCGACTGCCTTGCCGTAGGCATTCGAGCTCCAGGCGAAGGCTTTGTTAAAACCTCGAAAGAACCAGCCGAGCAACCCGTCGATCGCGCGCTGAAATAAATCCTTCTTCGCGCCGCGAGGCGGGAGGAGGAGCGTGGCGAGGGCCGGCGAAAGCGTGAGCGAATTGAGCGCGGAAATTGCCGTCGAGACCGCAATCGTGAGCGCGAACTGTCGAAAGAATGTGCCGGTGATACCAGCGATGAACGCGGTCGGGATAAAAACGGAGCAAAGAACGAGCGCAATCGCGACCAATGCGCCGCCCACCTCGGTCATGGCTTTGCGCGCCGCGTCGCGGGGGCTGAGACCGGTCTCGATATGGTGCTCGATCGCTTCCACGACGACGATGGCATCATCGACCACGATGCCGATGGCGAGAACGATCCCGAAAAGCGAGATGTTGTTAATCGAGAATCCGAAGGCCGACATGGCCGCAAAGGTTCCAACCAGGGAAACTGGAATCGCGATGAGCGGAATGAGCCCGGCGCGCCAGGTCTGGAGAAAGACAAGAACGACGAGAACGACGAGCGCGATCGCCTCGAAGAGGGTTTTCTCGACCTCGTGGATGGATTCACGGACAGAGGTCGTCGGGTCGTAGACAATCGTGTAGTCGAGTCCGGGGGGAAAACGCTGCTTCAGCTCGGCCATCTTCTGGCGCACGGCCGCGGAGGTCGCGAGCGCGTTCGAACCCGGGAGTTGAAAAATCGCAATCGCGGTCGCCGGTTTTCCGCCCAGGCCGCTGTTGACGGTGTAGTCGCGCGCCGCCAGTTCGACCCGCGCGATGTCCCGAACACGAGTGACTTGTCCGTTCGTGCCCGTCTTAACAATGATGTTGCCGAACTGGTCCGGATCGGTCAGCCGGCCTTGCGTGCTAACGGTATACTGAAACGCGGTGGCTCCCTTCGGCACCGGCGGCGCGCCGATGATTCCCGCCGCGACCTGAATATTCTGCTCCTGGATGGCACTCACCACGTCCTGCGCGGTCAGATTGCGGGCCGCAGTCTTGTTCGGATCGAGCCAGATCCGCATCGAATATTCCCGCGCGCCGAAAACGTTGATGTCGCCGACGCCCGGGAGGCGGGCGAGTTCGTCGCGAATCTGGAGGAGCGCGTAATTGCTCGTGAAAAGCGAATCGAGCGATCCGTCCGGCGAGACGAGGTGCACGACCATGGTGATATCGGGCGATTGCTTTTTCGTCGTGACACCGATGCGTTGCACCTCGGCCGGCAGGGTGGGAATCGCAATCGCGACGCGATTTTGCACCAAGACCTGCGCCGTATCGAGATTGGTGCCGAGCTTGAAGGTGATGCTCAGCGTCATGTTGCCGTCGCTTGTACTTTGCGAAGACATGTAGAGCATGTTCTCCACGCCATTGACCTGTTGCTCGATCGGCGTCGCGACCGTTTCCGATACGACCTTGGCGTTCGCACCGGGGTAGTTGGTCGTGACCTGAATCGTGGGAGGCGCGATCTCGGGATATTGCGCAATCGGCAGCGTGGTCAGCGCGATCACGCCGATGAGCGTGATCACGATGCTAATCACGCCGGCGAAGATCGGCCGATCGATGAAGAAATGCGGAAAGTTCAAGGCGCGCGCTTGCTAGTTCTTCGCTTGCGATTTGACCGGCGTCGGTGCGGTGCCCGGAGGTGTCTCCTCCGGGACGGGCTTCACCGTCATGCCCGCTTGCAGCAACTGCAGGCGCGTCGAGACAACTCGATCGCCGTCCTTCAGTCCGCTCTTCACGATGCGCTTGCCTTCGAAGAGCGACCCGGTCTCGAGATTATGGCGCTCGATCGTGTTATCAGGCTTGATGACGAAGACGTAAGGCACGCCTTGTTGCGAGCTGATCGCTTTGTCCTCGACCAAAGCCGCGTGGTAGGGAGCGGCGCCTGCAATGCGGACCCGGGCGAAAAAACCCGGCGTGATAAAAGATGGGTTCCAGTTTTTAAGCACGACGCGCGCGCGGATCGTGCCCGTGCCGGGATCAAGGCGATTGTCGACGAAATCGATGAAACCTTCGTGCGGGAAATTGGTTTCATTCCCCAGCTCGACCCAGGCGGGGATCTTCTTCGTCCGCGCGCTCACCCGTTTCCCTTCCTTGCTCAGCTCGATGTATTTGAGAACTGCGTTTTCGTCGGCGTCCATCTTGGCGTAAATCGGATCGACCGAGACCACTGTGGTAAGCACATTATCGGGGCCCGCTCCCGGCTGAACGAGGTTGCCTAACGTGATCCGCGCGTCGCTCACCCGGCCATCAATCGGCGATTTGACCTGAGTAAACTCAAGATTCAGCGCGGCCGAATTCCTGGCGGCTTCCGCCGCCCGCATTGCCGCCGAGGCGCCCTGAGCGGTCGCAGCTCTCTGATCAAACTCGCTCGCGGAAATGGTGTTCTTGGCACGCAGATCCGTCGCGCGATTGAGCTCTATTTGCGCCAGCTTCAGCTCCGCCTGCGTGCGATCCAACTCCGCCGCGGCCCGATCAAAATCCGCCCGATACGGTCGCGGATCGATCACACAAAGAAGGTCGCCCTTCTTGATGATGGCGCCGGCCTCGAAGTGGATCTCGGTGATATAACCGGAAACGCGCGGCCGGATTTCCACCGACTCGACTGCTTCCAGCCGGCCAGTGAATTCATCCCATTCGCTGACATCCTTTTCGAAGACGGTGACAAAATTAACCGGCAACGGGCCGGCGGCATCCGGCGGCGGCGCTTTTCTGCAATTGGCGACGAGGAGGGAGACGACCACAACCGCCACGATGGTGATGAGGCGTTTCATTGGAGGACGATTAGGACCGCTGGAAACGGCGGTAAGCATTTCCGAGACTCGACGCCGGAAACACACGCCTGTCACATGTCAATTTCATTCCCACGAGGCCGCTTCAGGGGCGACCACCGAAGGTGACATAATCGTCGAGATCGAGCAGGTCGGCCCAGGTCTTGATGTCCTCGCGCGTCTTGCTCACCTTGCCGACCATTTCCGCAAACGTCTGCAGCGTTTCCGCATCGCTCTCCGGTCCGCGGCGTTGCATGTAATCGCTCCACTGCTCGATCTCCCAAGGAGTGTGCGGGTGTTTCGCGTTGGCGTTGATCCATTCGAGAATCTCGCCATCGCCTTTCCCGGCGGCGAGTTGCTCGCGCAAGGCCGCGGAATCGATCCCGAGAAAACTGAGGATGCGCTGATCGAGCGGGCAGGCGTAATGGTACTCGCCCTTTTTCCCGGCAATCTCCGCGCGCCCTTTGTCGAGCATGCGCGGCAGGAGCGCATAGCCGCCGAGCCGAATGCGCGGGCTGCGCGGCGGACGTTGCGTGAGGTTGGGAGCGGAGATGTCATTGTTGGTTGTGGTCATTTGGTTCCTTGGTTGATGATTGCTTTTGGTTGGTGGTGATTCGTTAGGCGGGGGGCGGATTGCCCGCCAGGTTGGCGAGCTTTTCCAGGATCGTCTTTTTCGGCGCGCCGCCGACGAGCTGGTCGCGCAGTTCGCCGCCGCTGAAAAAAAGCAGCGTAGGAACGGCGCGGACATTGAAGCGCTCCATGAGCGTCGCGTCGTCGTCGATGTTCACTTTCGCGATCCGGAAACGGCCTTCGCTTTCCTTCGCAATTTCGTCCAGCAGCGGCGCGATCATCTTGCAGGGTCCGCACCAGGCAGCCCAGAAGTCGACCAGGGTTGGAACCGGCGATTGCAGGACCGCTTTCTCAAAGCTCGCTTCATTGATGTTGATGGGTTCGTTCATGTTTCTCGTTGGCTGAGCTAATTTGTTCGCCGGTAAGCCTGCGCATTGAACGGCGGCAGCTCCCGCGGCACCACCGTGCAGAAGAGCTTCTCCGTTCCGCGCAGAAACATGAGCGGCGACGGAACTCCGATGGCGGAGGCGACGAGTCGCTTGTGTAAATCGTCGACCGTCGCGATCGGCTGGCCTTCGAAGCCGACGATGGTGTCGTTAGGCCGGAGCCCCGCGAGCGCCGCCGGACTGCCCGGTTCCACTTCCATGACAAGCACGCCGCGCTCGTTAGGCAATTTGTGGAAACGCACCACGCGCGGATGCAGCGGCACGTTCTGGCCCGCGACCCCGATCGAGCTGCGCCGGATGCGCCCGTCCTTGATCAGCCAGCCGGCGACAAACTTCGCGGTGTTGCTCGCGATCGCGAAACAAATGCCCTGCGCCGGCAGAATGACCGCCGTGTTCACACCGATCACTTCGCCCGCGCTGTTGAGGAGCGGTCCGCCGGAGTTGCCCGGATTGAGCGCCGCATCGGTCTGGATGATTTCGTCCATCAACCGGCCCGATTCGGAACGCATCGATCGTCCCGAGACGCGCTCACGATCCCGGCCGTCACCGTTTGCTGAAACCCGTAGGGCGAACCGACCGCGACCGCGATCTGGCCGACGCGAATCTCGCGATGAATCGGCCAACCGCGCCTGCTGCACATCCGGCGCGTCGATTCGGATCACGGCGAGGTCCGTTTCCGGATCGGTCCCGATCAGTTGCGCGGGATAGACACGCGCGTCTCGCAGCGTGACCTCGATCTCGCGTGCGCCATGCACGACGTGGCTGTTCGTCAGGATAAATCCATCCCGCGCGAGAATGAACCCGGAGCCGCCGCCTGAACCACGCTCGCCGCTCACGACGCGAATGTTAACCACGCTCGGCGCAACGCGGCTAACGACCGCCGCGATCGTCTGGGAATAGGCATCGAGTAGATCGCGCGTCGACTAACGACTCGCTGATCCGGTGCCGGCCGTTCGTGCCATCGCTCCAACAGATGGGAACAAGAGCGGCGCGTCACCGTCCGATTCCTTGAGTCAAGAGTTTGCATATTCCTGGTTGCGTTTCTCACCAAGGTAGCGGCTGGCCCAGTGGACGAATGTTCCGTTAGGTCCATCGGCAGGCCGAGCGTCGCAAGTGCGACGCTGGTTTTCGCGCCATCCTCGAGTTCCATGACCGCCCCCTCCCCGCCCATCTCCGTCTTGACCCAGCCGGGATGGGCTGCGTTCACCTTGATCTTGGTGTCCTTCAGCTCATAGGCAAGCTGCACCGTGTAGGCGTTGACCGCCGCCTTCGAGACATTGTAGGCCGGACACTGTTTGTTGTCGTAAATCGGTGAACCAGGTTTGGCGTGCAGCGCGATCGATCCGAGAATGCTGGAGAGATTGACGATGCGGCCCGCCTCGCTTTTGCGCAGCAGCGGCAGGAACGCCTTTGTCGTCTCGATCAATCCAAAAACGTTCGTGTCGAATGTCTCGCGCCACGCCCCGAGGGTTTGTTCGCTCACCTTTTCGCCTTTCGTCGTGCTTCATCACGCCGGCGTTGTTGACCAGAATGTCGAGTCGCCCAAAATCGCGTTCCACTGTTTCGGCCGCGGCCGCCTGATGCTCTCCGATTTGCTGACGTCGAGCTCGATGGAATGCGCGTCAACGCCCTCTTCGCGCAGTTCCGCGGCTGCCGCTTCCCCTTCCTTGCGTCACGCGCTCCGAGCAGCACGGTGATCCCCTTACGTCCGAGCTGGCGGGCGGTTTCGAGTCCGATGCCTTTATTGGCGCCGGTGATTAATGCAGTTTTCTTGCTATTCATAAATGTTATCCGGTTGATCGATTTCGTTAGGCTGATGGGCATCCATCTCGCTGCAGTTTGCAGATGAGCAAGTGCGCGGGAAAAACAGGGACGGAAAAGTCGTAGTCCAGGCGAGCTGTTTCAGCTTCCCGGACCGCCTGAGCGATCCAGTCGCCTTTGTCTGGAAACGCTTCTTCGTATCTGCAACTGGATCGCGCTCCGGAGTCGGCTGATTCCGTTCTTTAATTTCCGGCAATAATCCGGCCGGCAAATTCCCGGGGTGGTCGGCACTGATCGATTCCTGAATGATTGCTTTGCATATTATTTTGTGTTTTACTTGACTGGTCATCTATTCTTTGAAGTTCGGTCGTTTGGCGAAACAATTCGCTCCGCTACTTTCCGTCGACCTCCTTCGACGCGCCGAGCAACTCCAACGCGCCCTGCGCGAGGTTCCGCAGCGGTCGCACGTCGTTCTCAATCCGCGCCTGCGTCAGGCTGCCCTGAAAAAATGCCACCAGCATCTGGGCCTTCGGCTTTTGCATCCGGCGCCGCGATCAGGCCCTGGGCATGCGCGTCGCGGATCGCTGACTCAAAGTAGCGGGCGTTTCGATCGAGAATTTTGTGCACCTGTTCGCCGATGGCGCGGTCCTGCGTTCCGATCTCACAGCCGAGAGTGCAGTAGGGACAGCCCAGAACCGAGCCGCACTCTCCGTGTGCCTTTGTTTGGCCCTGGTAGACATGTTCGAAATATCGCCGCAGACGTTCCAGCGGCGGCACCGTCGGCGAAAAAATCTCGTCCATCCGCGCTTTCTTTCGCCGCCAATCCGCCTCCAGAGCCTTGACCGCGAGCTCCGATTTGGACTCGAAGAAATGATAAAAGCTGCCTTTCTTCGCGCCCGCCTTCTCACAGATGGCGTCGACCGAGGTGGATCCGTAGCTGTTTTCCCAGATCAAATCCATCGCCGCATTCATCAGCCGCTCTTCGGCGTCGCTTTGCCTCGGCATGGCCGAATCATGCCATAGTTTACTAGTCAGTCAACTATCTTTTTTGCTGCAAGTTTGGCCTTGTTCTAATCGCACCCTGATCTGGGAACGTTCCGCATGTCCACGCTCGTGCTCTAGTTCGACGTGTCCGTTTCGTGCGATGCCTTGCGACGAGCGCTCATCCGATCGCGCACCCGTCGCGCGACCCGTGCTCCAAAGCAGCCGGACCCTGGGTGCTGGCCGCGACGATCCTCGGATCGAGCATGGCGTTTATCGACGGCACCGTCGTGAATGTCGCGCTTGCCCGCGTTGCAGCGGGCGCTTGAACGCCAGCGTCGTCGACGTGCAGTGGGTCATCGAGGCCTATTCGCTCCTGCTCTGCCGCTTTCCTCCTTGCCGGCGGTTCGTTAGGCGATCAGTTCGGACGTCGGCGGATTTTTCTGCTTGGCATCATGCTTTTCTCCGCCGCCTCGGCCTGGTGCGGCTTCGCTTCAGTCGATTCGGCAGCTGATCGCCGCCCGCGCCGCTGCAGGGATTCGGCGCCGCGTTGCTCGTCCCTGGCAGCCTTGCCATCATCAGCAGTTCGTTTCGCGCTCGAGGATCGTGGTCGCGCCATTGGAACATGGTCGGGTTTTAGCGCCGATCACCGCCGCCGTCGGTCCAGTGCTGGGTGGCTGGTTGATCGAACACGTTTCCTGGCGCGCGGTCTTCTTTATCAATCTCCCACTCGCGCTCGTCGTGATTTTCATCTCGCTCTGGCGCGTCCCGGAGAGTGCGCGTGAAGAAAGCCCGCATCCTGGACTGGTGGGGAGGATTGCTCGCAGTTCTCGGTCTGGGGTCTCTGGTTTACGGGTTGATTGAATCATCGCGACTCGGCTTCGCTCGTCCCGTCGATCGTGATCGCGCTCGGCGCGGCCGTCGTTCTTCCTTGTGCTTTTCCTGATCATCGAGGCGCGAAGCTCGCAGCCGATGTTGCCGCTCGCGCTCTTTCGCTCCCGCTCATTTGCCGGTGCGAATCTGCTTACGCTTTCTCCTCTACGGCGCGCTTGGCGGCGACCCTCTTTTTTCTCCCGCTCAATCTGATTCAGGTGCAACATTACGCTCCGACGGCCGCGGGCGCCGCTCTTCTACCCTTTATCCTGATCATATTTCTCCTTTCCCGCTGGTCGGGCGGGCTGGTCGAAAAAGTCGGTGCCCGACTCCCGCTCGTAACCGGTCCGTTGATCGCCGCTACGGGATTCGCGCTCTTCCTTCGGCCAGAGGTTGGTGGCAGCTACTGGACGACATTTTTTCCCGGCCATCGTCGTTCTTGGTCTTGGGATGGCAGTGAGCGTCGCTCCGCTCACCACCACGGTGATGAATTCCGTGCCGCGAACCGCGTCGGTGTTGCTTCGGGAATCAACAACGCCGTTTCGCGAACCGCGGGACTGCTGGCGATCGCGATCTTCGGGATCATCATGCTGCAGACTTTAATCAAGCGTTGGATCGCCGTTTGCCTGGCCTTCGGCTCACGCCGATTGCGCACCGCGAACTGGCACAGCAGCGAGACAAACTCGCCGGCGCCGAGCTTCCCGAAGAATTGGATGCAAAAACCCGCGATCTCGTAAGGCGCGCGATCGACGACTCGTTTGTGGAAGGCTTTCGTGTCGTGACGGTCTTGAGCGTTGTCCTCGCAATCGGAAGTGCACTTAGCGCGCTGATCCTGATTCGAACCCAATCGAGTCGGAGCGAGCCTGACAAAAAGGCCGGCGACGGGAAAAGCACTAGACGCAGGTGACGCCGTCTCTGCGTAGTTTAGATTGCCGAAAACGCCATGAACACGATCCGCGGAATCAAGCTTCGCTGGTTGCACGAAACGCTTGGCGACGTCACCCACCAGATGGCCCGGGTGCATTTACCCCGCCGTGCCATATCGCTGGCAGCCGGCGATCAATGCCTTCCAATGCGATCACGGTCTGCACATTTGTGTCGAGCTGGCCGGCGTCGATCGTTCGCGAGGTCGAGCTGACACTCGAACTGCAGCGCGTCGTGATGCGCGGCACCCGCGCCGGCACCCGAGCCCACCGGCGTGGACGGAGACGCGCCGTCAAATGATCGCCTTTGAAATTGACTACGGTCCGTTCGAGCGCGTCTCGAGTTGCCGATGCCGATCGACATTGATCGTGCCCGCGCCGAGCAACGCAACGGATTTCTCTGGATCGAACTGCCCTTCAAACAATGAGCGACGGAGCCTTCCAGTGCTTGCAAGAAACCGGGGATCGGATCCGGCGACTGCAACGGCTTTGCCGCAGATCGGCGGGATGGATGAAGTGCCGACGATCCCCGGCACACTCGCCATCCTTCCGGTGCGCGGTTTCGTCGTTTTCCCGCACACGCTTTCGCCCCTGAATGTGCAAGCGTCCTGCGTCGATTCAGTTGCTCAACGAAACGTTGCCGCAAGAACAAAATAATTGGGCTGATCACGCAGCGCGACGAGAGCCAAGGACGAACCGGAAATCGCGGATCTCTACCGGTCGGCACCGCGGCCATGGTGTTAAAGTTTTGCGCCAGTCGGATCGCCACGTCGTCGTAATCGCGCAGGGGTTGCGGCGTTTTGCGATTCGCAAGATCACTCAGACGCGCCCTATCTTCGGGCGGAAGTCGAACTCTTGAACGCATGCTGCCGGCGCCGACATCGAAGGAGTTCGAAGCCCAGTTTCGCAACCTTCGCGAATCCGCGCGCAAGCTGCTCGAGCTGACCCCCGATGTGCCCGAGCAGGCGCACGTCATTGTCTCGGAATCGAAGACGCCGAACAGCTGACCGATTTCCTCGCGCCGAACCTGAATATCGAGTGTCGCCCAAAAGCAGGCGCTCCTGGAGGAGAACGATCTCGAGAAACGAGTTTGCTGCGTGCAGGCGAGCATTTCCTCGCAGCTCGAGATCGCGCAGATCCAGCAGAAAGTTGCAACAGGACGTGCAGTCGCAGTTTTCGGATGCGCAACGCCGCGCCTATCTGCGCGAACAGGTCAAAGCCATCCAGAAGGAACTCGGTGAAGGCGAATCCGGCGCCGAGGAACAGATCGCGCAGCTGCGCAAAAAGCTCGAAGAAGCCAAGCCCCCGAGGAAGTGATGAAACAAGCGGAGCGCGAATTGAAGCGACTCGATTTCATTCCGCCAGCCAGCCCGGATTATTCGGTCATCGTGACCTACATCGAGACGATCGCGGAGTTGCCCTGGTCGAAAATGAGCGAGGACAATCTCGACCTCGACAAGGCGCAGGAAATTCTCGATCGCGATCATTACGACCTCGAAAAAGTAAAGCGGCGGCTGATTGAATATCTCGCCGTGCGCAAACTTAACCCCAAGGGACACGGGGCGATCCTTTGCTTCCTCGGTCCGCCAGGCGTGGGCAAGACGAGCCTTGGTCAATCGATCGCCGACGCCCTCGGGCGCAAGTTCGTTAGGCTAAGCCTCGGCGGAATTCGCGACGAGGCCGAGATTCGCGGGCATCGCCGCACCTACATTGGTTCGATGCCGGGCCGGATCATCCAGGAATTGCGCCGCGCTGGAACTCGCAACCCGGTGATGATGCTCGACGAGATCGACAAGCTGGGCACGGATTTTCGCGGCGATCCTGCGAGCGCTTTGCTCGAAGTGCTCGATCCGCGGCAGAATTTTTCCTTTGTCGATCGTTACCTCGACGTGCCGTTCGATCTTGTCGCAGGTCATTTTCATCGCGACCGCCAACTACATCGAGGGTGTGCCGGAGCCGATGCGCGACCGAATGGAATTGATTACGCCTGGCCGGTTACACCGAGCCGGGAGAAACTCGAGATCGCGCGTCGTTATCTCGTTAGGCGACAGCTCGAGGAGAACGGACTCAAACCGGAGCAATGCGAGTGGCAGGAAGAGGCACTCGTTAGGGTGATTGACAATTACACGCGCGAAGCCGGCGTGCGTGAACTCGAGCGCCAGATCGGCGCGGTCATTCGCAGCGTCGCCGCCAGGGTCGCGCGCGGCAAAGCCGACCGGGTGGATGATCACATCGGAACTGGTTACGGAAATCCTTGGTCCGGCGCGCTACACCACGATACCCGTCTGACGTCGAACAAACCGGGAATCGTCACCGGGCTCGCCTACACTCCGGTCGGCGGCGAAGTCCTGCACATCGAAGCGACTCGTTACCCGGGTAAAGGCAACTTCACTCTCACCGGCCAAATCGGGAATGTAATGAAGGAATCAATGCAGGCCGCGCTCAGTCTTCTCCGCAGCCGCGACGGCGAACTCGGAACTCAAGCCGGAAGATTTTCGCGATACCGACATTCATGTGCACGTTCCGGCCGGCGCGGTGCCGAAAGATGGACCATCCGCCGGAGTCGCCATGTTCACCGCCCTGGCCTCGCTGTTCAGCAATACCCCAGTGCGGGCAGATGTGGCCATGACCGGTGAAATCACGCTCCGGGGTTTGGTTCTCCCGATCGGCGGTCTGAAAGAGAAAAGCCTGGCCGCGATGCGCGCCGGAATCACCACGGTGATCATTCCGAAGCAGAACGAGAAGGATCTGGTCGACATTCCGGAAGAAGCGAAAGAGAAGAATCCAATTCGTTCCGGTCGAAACGGTCGATGAAGTGCTGAAGACGGCGCTCGAACAGCCGCCCTCACCCTACGAAGGCTAGCGCCGTGTATCACTTGAACTGAGACCGTCGGCTGCGGGCGCGAGCCTGGACGCGCAGAAGCGAGTCCCTCTGCCATGCCGGTCTCAATTTCTCTGATACACTGCGCCAGTCTTTCTCCTTGCGGGTAGGCGCCCGACGACCTGACACTCGCCCCGTGCCAAAACTGAAGCTGACGTTAGGCGTATTGATGATTGGTGCGCTCTTTGTTCCCTTGAGTGAGTGCAGCCGTAAGGGGAAGGAGACAGCGGCCACTCCTCCGCCAAAGACGCTTGCCCAGAAAATATTCCCACGCAGCGACGAGCAGACCGATTACGACTATGGGGCTACTCGCCTCGGCCCGTCTGAGAACGGCGTGCTGACACTGATCGCATTCGGCTGGCCGTTGGTGCTTGCACTGTGCAACCCGCGAGTCGCTTCGAAACGTCGCTCCTGGATCCTTTACACGGTCGAACTCCTGCTTTCCGCCGGGACGATCTACTGGATCTACGAGGTGACGCGGTTCGCCACGAGGCTCTGGGGCGCCTTCCTGGTTTTCGCCTTGGTCGCCGTATATGCCTTCGCGGCGCTGTTCGATCTTTGGCGAAATTTCACTGGTCCTCCGGCTCGTAATTATCTTCTTGTCGCACGAGTTGGACGAGTTAAAATTGGGGCCCCGAATGGAAATTCGCGGCGTGCGTCTCGAACCGCCGTTGGCTCAGCGTGGCTGCGGACACCAAAGGATGCAGAAAAAAATCGTAAAACCAGAAACTGATCGCTCGCAAACGAGAGCGTCTTCTTCACTTATCCGATGCCGCGCCCATTCTCACCAGGCGCGGTTTTTTTATGAACGACAATCCAGCCGAACTTAGCTTGAGTAATTTCCTCGCGGCCGAAGCGCGCGATCCACTCCAGGCGCCGCCCAGCTTTACTCGCTGGATGGAGGCGGGAGCGTGGGCGATCAAACTTTACGAACCGGAGATGCGGGCGGCGGCGGAAGCGCGCACCACCATCACCTACAACGGCAGGCCGCAGCCGGTGATTAATCTTTGCTCCTACAACTACCTCGGCTTGGCCAATCATCCCGAAGTCATCGCTGCCGCCCACGAAGCGCTCACGACCCACGGTCTCGGCGCCTGCGGTTCGCCCATGCTCTCCGGCATGACCGATCTTCACCGGAAATTGGAGCATCAGATCGCGCAATTCCCGGACGCGAAGATGCCATGCTCTTTAACAGCGGTTTCGGCGGCGCCCTCGGGACAATCTCGGGTCTGCTCCGCAAGACCGATGTCGCCGTGCTCGATAACCGCTCTCATCTGAGCCTGCGCGACGGCGCCACCCTTTCGCGTTGCCGCGCGGAGAAGTTTGAGCATAACGATCCCGCGTCGCTCGACATTTCGTTAGGCAGAAACAAAGGCAAACGGCAACTCGTCGTGCTCGAGGGCGTTTATTCGATGGATGGCGATTTCGGAAATTTGACTGAGTTGATCCCGGTCGCCGAGACGCACGGCGCGAGCGTCTTCATCGATGAAGCGCACTCCATCCTGGCATGCGGCGAACATGGACGCGGCGCAGCGGAGAAATTCGGGGTCGAAGATCGCGTCTCCCTGACCTATGGCACATTTTCGAAGGCGTTCGGAGCTTTGGGCGGCTTCATTGCCGGCTCGCGCGAAACCCTGCAATATTTGCGCTTCTACGCACATCCCTATGTTTACTCGTGCGCCCTCCCTCCGGTCGTGGTCGCGGGAATTTCCAAGGCGCTGGAGCTCGGGACGTCGCAGCCGGAGTTACGCCGGCGGCTTTGGGAAAACGCCGACTACTTCCGTCATCAACTCCACGGCTTAGGCATCGATACCGGGAATTCCAACACCTACGTGATGCCAATTGTGATCGGCGATCGCGAACGCATGTACCGTCTCGGTCATGAGCTGCGGGCGCGCGGACTCTGGGTCGCTCCGGTAGATTATCCGGCTGTGCCTAACGATCGCATTTGTTTCCGGGCGTGCGTGACCGCGCTTCACACTCGCGCGGACCTCGATGAAGCCCTCAACATTCTCGAAGACACGCTCTCGCCAAGTTTGATCGCACAAAGCGCCTAGGCCGTGGGACAGTAATCTTTTCGTGCAACAATCTTTTTTTCACTCGGAGCTGGGTCATCCGCATACCGGCCGGGCGCGCGCTATCATCCGAGCACATCCCGAGGTCCGCCAACTCATGGGGCGCAATCCTTGGACGCTGCTAATTGCTCTCGCAGTCGTTGGTTTGCAAACCGCGCTCGCGTTTGTCTTTGGGAAATTGGGATTCGGCTATTGGTGGCTAAGCCTGCTGGTCGCTTACGGTGTCGGGGCTTTCGCCAATCATTCCATGTATGTGCTCATCCACGACGCCATCCATAATCTCATCCTGCCGAGCAAGAGCTGGAACAAGATGATCGCGATTTTCGCTGATCTGCCGAACCTGCTACCAGGCGCGATGGGGTTTGGCATTTACCATCTCAAGCACCACTCCCACCAGGGCGATTACGAGTACGACGCCGACCTGGCCAACCAATGGGAGGCCAAACTCGTTGGAAACAGGTGGTACGCCAAGGCGCTTTGGCTCCTGCTCTTTCCGGTCGTGCAGTTGACCCGGCCGCCGCGGATCAAAGCCCTTCGAATGTGGAACCGCTGGATTTTTCTCAACCTCATCTGCGCCCTCGCCTACGACGCAGCCATCGTGCGCTTCTGCGGATGGGCCGGCTTATTTTATCTGCTCTGTTCCTTCTCCTTTTCCATCGGCCTGCATCCGGTCGGTGCACGCTGGATCCAGGAACATTATACGAACGATCCTGATCAGGAGACTTACAGTTATTACGGGCCGATCAATCGTCTCTGCCTCAACATGGGTTATCACAACGAGCACCACGATTTCCCGACCATCCCATGGAATAATCTGCCCAGGCTGCGCGCGCTCGCTCCGGAGTACTACGACATCTTGAAATATCACCGCTCCTGGAGCGGTCTCCTCTACCAGTTCATTTTCGATCCGGAATTCACCCTCTTTTGCCGGGTCGAGCGGACGAAAGATCGCGAGGCGGTCCCGAGCGCCGAGAAACCCCGCGAAGCCCTCTTGCCGGAACTGGCCTCGCGCAGTTAGCTCCCCCAACTCTCGCCCTCGCCCATGTCAGCAGCCATCGAGGGCACCTACAAGAATCGCGACGTCGAAGGGCTGCTCGACATTTATTTTTATCGCCGGATCGGCTTCGCCTTCGCCCGCCTTTTCGCCCGGGTTGGCCTGACTCCGACCGGCGTGACGCTCCTCAGTGGAATCTCCGGACTGGCGGCCGGGCACCTTTACTACTATCGCGACCTGCGTTTGAACC
Organism: uncultured Verrucomicrobiae bacterium; assembly: GCA_963776615.1. Lineage (GTDB taxonomy): Bacteria > Verrucomicrobiota > Verrucomicrobiia > Chthoniobacterales > UBA10450 > Palsa-1392. The sequence continues at coordinate 23,331 of CAVZNJ010000017.1, read as the reverse complement.
TTCTCGGGATGGGCTTGCACATCCTCTCCAATGCCTTTGATAACGCGGACGGACAGCTCGCTCGCCTAACGAACACAGGAAGTCGCACCGGCCGCATTCTCGACAGCCTTTCGGATCATATCGTCTTTTTGGGAATCTACCTGCACCTCGTCCTGCGCTGTCTCGCTGCAGGCGCTTCTCCGGCAATCTGGCTGCTGGCCGTTGCCGCCGGCGTGAGTCACGCTGTGCAAGGCGCTTTCGCCGATTACGCCCGCAACGCTTATCTCTTTCTCGTCGCCGATCGCTCACGAGCGGACGTTGATTCCTCGACGAGGCTGCGGGCCGATTACGAACAACTATTCTGGCGACGCGAGCCCTGGCAGAAGTTTCTTCTTCGCACCTATCTAAATTTCACCCTCGTCCAGGAAATGTTTTCGCCCAGCCTAATGCAGTTGCGCGCCGCGGCTTGCCGGGCTTTTCCCTCCACCATCCCGGCGGCACTGCAAGCCGGCTATCGCGCCGCTGCGCGACCGCTATTTAAATGGATCGGGCTGCTGATGACGAATACGCGCATGCTGATCCTGTTTCTGGTTCTCATCCTGGATCACCCGACCTGGTATTTTCTCGTGGAGGTGACGTTTATTGAACCTGGTTCTCGCTTATACTCTTATCCGCCAAAACCAACTTTGCCGTCAATTCCTGCCGGAGATCGAGAACCCCGCCTAAATCATGCAACATCATTCATCGACTGGACGAGGATTGATTGCCTGAGCTGATTTGGGCATTATGACGCGAATGGCTCAGCATTACGTCTCCAACAAGAACGAATCGCTCCGCATGTTTAAGAGCGATTTCCTGGAGTTCTTCTCGCATGTGCATCCGTTGACGCCGCACGTCATCTACCTGCCATTGATGGCTTACATGCTTTACCTGGCCATTGCGGCGCGGCCTAACGATCGCGGCGGTCGCCGGGTTGTTTGCCGGCGGAATCCTGATCTGGACTCTGGTCGAGTACACGATGCACCGCTGGGTTTTCCATTACGCACCGATCAGCAAGTTGGGAAAGCAACTGCACTTCATGCTACACGGGGTGCATCACGATTATCCCAACGACGCCAGCAGGCTCGTCATGCCGCCGGTGGTGAGCATCCCGCTGGCATTCTTTTTCTACGGCTTGTTCCTGGTTCTCTTCGGCCGCTTTACCCCGCCGGTTTTTGCAGGATTGCTGGCGGGATATCTTTTCTACGACTCACTGCACTACGCGACCCATCATTTCCCCATGCGGCGTGGCGTCTGGCTGTGGCTCAAGCGACATCACTTGCGGCATCACTATCAGGATGATCACAACGGGTATGGAGTGAGTTCGCCGCTGTGGGATTACATCTTTCGAACTCACTCCCGCCGGGACGAGGCCGAGACTAACGAATCTCAAAGTCACGCCTGAACGCATCGCCTGGCTCGCTGGGAACCCGGTTAAGGAATCATCGCGGGATAACGAAATCGCGCACCTCGAAAGCCAACCCAAGATCGATTCGCGATGTCGTCGATAGAAGTCAGCCAGGTCAACTCCAAGGCAGAGCGTGATGCCTTCATCAAGTTTCCCTGGGAAATCTATCGCCGTGATCCAGCCTGGGTTCCCCCGCTCCTGATCGAACGCAAAGAGTTTCTCGATCGAAGAAAGCACCCGTTCTAAGACACGGCGACGCTGCGCTGTTTCTCGCCCGCAGCGGGGGAAAAATCGTTGGTCGGATCATGGCTTGTGATGATCCAAACTATAATGCCTATCATCGCTCCAATGTCGGTTGCTTTGGCCTTTTCGAATCAGTTGACGACGCGGCGGTTGCGTCGGCGCTCTTCGATGCGGCCATAAAATGGCTCCGCGCCAAAGGCCGCGACGAGATCATGGGGCCGATTGATTACTCGACGAACTATGTCTGCGGATTGCTCGTCGAAGGGTTCGAGTTTCCTCCCACCCTCCTGACCGCTCACAATCCGCCATACTATTCGCAACTGATCGAAGGTGTCGGTTTCAGAAAAGAAATCGATTTCTATGCGTGGTGGTTTGATGAACCGGAAACCGCCGCGCTCCGCCTCCGACGACTTTCCGCCGTCACTTAAGAAGAAGCACCCGGTCACAATCCGAAATGGTGACCTGAAGAATTTTGGCGCCGAGGCGGAGCGAATCCGCGAGATTTACAATGCGGCCTGGAAAGACAACTGGGGTTTCGTCCCGTTCACGGAGGAGGAATTTCAATTCCTCGCCAGGGAGTTGAAGCAACTGGTTCTTCCGGAATTCACCCTCATCGCTGAAGTTCGTGGTGAACCGTCTGGATTCATTCTTTGCGTCCCCGACATCAATGTCGCACTGCGTAAGATCAATGGTCGCCTAACGACGGTTGGCCTGCCAATTGGGCTGGCAAAGCTTCTCTACCATAAGAGTCGCATACGGACCGCGCGGTTGATTGCGCTTGGAATCAAGCCGCAATATCGCCGCGGTGGGATCGCGGAGATGCTGGTTCTCCGGATCATCGAGGATGCGATGATCAATCGCGGCTTTACCGGCGAGTTAAGCATGACGCTGGAGGACAATCATCTGATCAATCGCTTCCTGAACGCGATCGGCGCGGAGAAATACAAGACCTACCGGATTTACCAACGCGGACTGGGCGGCAGCCTCGGCGAAGCGCAGATGTTGTAGCGGCGGTCTACGACCGACGAAGAGTGCCGGGGGGAACCACCAAATGTGGATCGGAGGTGACAGACCGCTGCTACAATCACGCGGTTTCGAAATCGCGAATGCGTGCGGCCCTGCCGCCCTGCATTCGCGCGACACGGCCGTTCAGCATGCCCGCGATCTCCCGCCCGGCGTATCGCAACGGATGGTTCACGGCCAGCGACGTCTCTGCCGTGCAATAAACCCCGCAGCCCGCCTGACAGCTCTTCTTCTTGTTGTAGCCCAGCAGATCTTCCCGAGTGATATCGAGGAGGTTTCTCTCGGTTCGCACCTGACTGCAGAGCCAGAATTTCCCCCTCGATGAGACAAAAAAATATTTGTAGCCCGCAACGCAGGTCCATTCGATCGGTTTCTGGAGGAGCATCTTTTTTTCGTAGGCAAAAAGATTCCAACTCGTGTGAATCTTCTCTCCATTACGCTTCAGTTGTTCCTGCTTTTCGATAAAGCGGAGAAGCGGCTCGTTCGCGTTGGGATCGCGCAAGGCACGGTCGTGCACGAGATCGTCGTGGATGACACGCGCATGAACCGGGATGCCGCGGTCGAGACAGGTGTCGATCACCTGTCCCATTTCATCGAGCGTCTCGTTGAAAAGAACGCCGCTGACCTGCAGTTTGATTTTTGAATTTTTGAACCACTCGAGCTTGTGCAGAATCGACTGCATCGATTTGCGGGTGCTCGCGATCGGCGTCATCCGATCGACGGAGATTTGCAGCTTGTCGAGGCCCGCTTCTTCCAACTCGGCCAGAAGCTGCTTGCTCAAGAGAAAACCGTTGGTTGACATGCTGACCTGGCAAAAATCGATGGACTTTGCGTAACGAACCAGCTCGGCAATCTCTGGATGCTTAAGCGGTTCGCCCCCTTGAAAGCCGATCCGGGCGACACCCAGGGCACGGATGTGGTCCATCCACTTCTTGAGATCCGCCACGTTCGGGTTCGGGATCGAGTTGTCGTATTCGTTGCAGTAATGGCAATCCAGATTGCACTGCTCGGTCACGTAAAGGTGCGCGGCCCATGGCTTGGTATCGAAAACCCGAAGGGCCTGCTCGAAAGCGCTCATTGGTTCCTTATCGCCGTCGCAGCGACGGCGTCAAGCAATCAGCGCCGTCCCGGGGTTTCAAACACCCTCTTTTCTTCCGATGACCCGCACGACAAAGATGGCGCGCGGGACCTGGATCGCCGCCGTCACCGCCGCCCACCAGGCCACGATCTTGAAGGCATGGACCGGAGTTTGAAACAGAACGCCAAGGGCGAATATCCAGACGTAAATATTTCGCCGGCCACCAAATAGCCTAACGATCCGATCGAAGTCGCCGATTTCGTCGATCAATCGACCAAAACGGCGAATCACACTCAATTTGCCCAACCCGGCCAGTGCCTCCGCGCCCAGCAAGAGCAACAGATAACCGAAGGCAGCGGGAAGGCGACCGGAGCTTCGGAAAAAGCAGGCCAGCGCAATCCACCATGAAATTTCGAAGAGCGCATCGAACCAATGCTCCAATTTCCCCGCCTTTGAGGTCTCGACTTTGATCCGAGCCTGCTTGCCATCGAGGCCATCGAGAATGCCAACGGCGAGGGCGAGTGTAACGCCCAACGCGAGATGTCCCGTGGCGAAAAGGAAGGTCACTGTCCAGCCGACGATGTTGGAAAAGATCGTAAGCTGATTCGGCGTGATGGCCGTCTTGCAGAGATGCGAGACGAGTAAGTTTTCGATCGGAGCATGAACCAGTGCCGGAAAATCCTGCGCTCCCTTTTGTGCGGCTTCGATCAGCACGCGCTCCGCCGCCTTGCACTGGCTCGGCGCCGGCAACGGTAACCAGTAGGCTCGCAGTTCGCGGCGCATCTCGCCCGAGTACCAGGCGTGCGAAGCAATATCCAGCGCGTCGATTCGGCCCGCCTCGAGATCATGGCGAAGCGCTTCATCCAGCGGAGCAACCTCAGCCACCGCCCCGTCCTTCGATAAAAGGACCGCACCGCAAAAAAGTCCGCGGCTCGTCGATGGCGCGGAAGCAACCAGCGCCCGCAAGTTTGCCGGCGGCGCCGAGTCCACCAGCGCGGCGGCCGAGTCCTGCGCGTCGAGAAGCTGGAACAGCCGGGAATCGAAAACGGCATCGCCGCGAAGAACGAGCAGAAATCGCGCGTCGTTAGGCCAGGCCTCGACGATCTGCCTCACCGTGACCGGCCCGCTCGCCCGGTCCCGTATCACCGTTGCGATCTGCGCGCGATGCGGCGAAGGGTTGGCGAGCTCTTTGGCGAGGATCTCCGGAGCGGACGAGAGGACGATCGCTTTCTCGAGGCCGAGGCGCTGCAATTGGCGCAGCAGGCGTTCGAGCAGAGAAATGCCGCACAACTCGGTCAGCGCGCCTGAGCGGTCGTCGAGGATGATACATTGATGACGCACCGTCGTTTCCTGAACAATCTGCGTCCCCTTGGCAAGCCTCGCTCTTCTTGTCGGGCCCCCGAGTTCGTGTTACAGCCCGTGGTTCCACAGCGGAAACTCGTCCATGTCGCCAAACCTCTTTTCCCGTTTCCGATACAGCCCATTTCTGGCGCAGATGGTTGTGATCCGGCGGTGTAACCTGTCGTGCGGCTACTGCTCCGAGTTCGATAAGACCAGCCATCCGGTGCCGGTCGAGCTACTGGAAAAACAGCTAGAAAAATTGAAGGAGCTCGGCACCTTCGGCATTTCTCTCACCGGCGGCGAGCCGACCTTGCATCCCGATCTTCCGCGCCTCATCCGGAAATGTCGGGAGCTTCGCTTTTTCCGCACCGGCATGATCTCGAATGGTTTTTTCCTCCGGCCGGAAATGATTCAGGCGTTAAACGAAGCGGGGCTGCAGGAGATGCAAATCTCGATCGACGGCGTGCAGCGCAATGCCATGACCGAGAAGGTGCTCGACAATCTGAAGCCGCGCCTGCTCGCGCTCCGCGAACACGCACGTTTCGCGGTGACGGTCAGCGGCGTGATCGGGGCGGCCCCGCCTAACGAAGCGGAGGAAGTGGTGGCCTTCGCGCGCGAATTGGGATTCACGCCGCGGGTTCTGCTGGTGCACGACCAGCAGGGCCAGCTCAAGCTGAAGCAGGAAGAAGTAAAAGCGTTCCAGCGCATCGTCGATACGCTGCCGAAGAGCTGGGTGGATTTTTCGAGCTACCGCAAACGCCTTGTACGGGACGGTTCGGCGCCGTTCAAATGCCGGGCCGGAAGCCGCTATCTTTACATCGATGAATTCGGCAATGTGAACTGGTGTTCGCAAACTCGCACCGTCTGGTCAAAACCGTTGATGGAGTACACGCCCGCGGATCTCCGCGAGCAGTTTTACACTTACAAATCCTGCAACGAAACCTGCACCCTGGGGTGTGCGCGCTCATCCAGCCAGCTCGACAACTGGCGCGCCTGGAAAGACGGGACGCAGGCAAACGGTAGTGGCACTTAGCGATCGCCAATTTTGGTGGGCGGTCCTCGGGATTGTCCTCCTCACGATAGTCACCCGGCTGCCAGCGCTGCAGCATCCGCAGGCGATCGACGATGAGGCGGTTTACTCGGTGGTCGCCAACGCGATCGTTGATGGGGGTCGACCCTATGTCGATGCGGTCGAACGCAAGCCGCCGTTGCTATTTTGGACCTACGCCGCAATCGTCGAAACGGCCGGGAAGTACAATTGGACGGCCCTTCACGCTGTCGCCCTGGCGTGGACGCTGGCCACGATGGCTGGTCTATATGTGATCGGCCGGGAGTTGTTGGATCGCCCCACCGGGCTAATCGCGGCACTCCTCTACAGTGTGTTCCAACCCTGGGGCGAGCTGCGCGATCTAGCCTTCAATGGAGAGTTGGTGATGAATCTTCCCGTAGTATGGGCATGGGCCATCGGCTTGCATCGCAGCGCTTCACGTCTCCGGCCCGAACTTTTTCTCGCGGGTCTTCTTTTGGCCGCAGGGTTTCTGCTCAAACAGCCGGCCGCGATTGCCGCGGTTCCGCTGGGAATTTACCTGCTGCTTCCGGCGTATCGCAGCAGTCGGGCTTTGGCCCCTTGGCAAAGCTTCCTCCACGCGGGGCTGCTGACCGCCGGATTCGCCACCGCGCTCGGCCTGGTCGCCCTCGTACTCCGCGACCAGGGCATCCTGCGAGAGGCATGCTTCTGGACGATCACCGACCACGCGATTCCACATATCTTTTGGACTAAGGGCGTCCTGCATAGCCTGGCGTTTATTGGACTATGCCTGCCTCTTTTGCTCGGAGCCGTGCTCGCGACTCTGAAGAAAAATGACTTCCTCTGGAGCGGCCGCCGGGCGGAGCGGACAGCGCTCCTCGGATTGCTCGCGGCATCGGTCATCGGAGCGGCAGCGGGCGCACGCTTTTATTTTCATTACTACATCCAGTTGATTCCACCACTCGCGCTTCTGGCCGCGCCCTTTTACGCAAACGTTTGGTCAGGCAGGATCCGGCCCGGTCCTTGGCTCGTGCGTCCGACGGTAACTTACGCATGGCTCGCGCTCACCGTGCTCGGGTTTTCCATCTCGCATTGGGTCGGGCTTTCCTCACAGCGCGCGACTTCGGAGACAGCACACTACCTCCTCGATCATTCCGCGCCTAACGACCGGATTTTCGTCTGGGGCCAGGCGGCGAAAATTTACCTCGAAGCGCGGCGCCGGCCGGCCTGTCGCTTTATCGTGACATTTCCGCTTACCGGCTACGTCTTCGGCTGGAGCGCGCAGAGCATCTCCCATATCGATACCCGCCAGTGGATCGTGCCGGGCGCATGGAAAGACCTCGAAGAGGATTTTGCGAAGCATCCGCCGGCCTACGTCGTAGATGTCCAGGTTCCAGCGAAGAACGCGCACTATCCGGTGCGCGATTTTCCGATTCTCGCCAAGCTGCTGTCGGAGCGCTATCACCCGGTTGCGCGGACCGCTGAGGGCGTGATCTATCGGATGAATAGCGCCCACAGCACGTTGCCGAAAAGCGCAGGAGCGCAAAGCCATCCCAGCGCGTAACCTCTCTCTTCCGCATGAATCTCCCTGTCGGCATCGCGACTTTGCAGCACACAGATCGGTGGATCGGAATCCCGCTCTGTTTTTTTCTGACTCTCTTTAGAAAAATCGTCGAACGGCGTCCGCTCACCGTACACCAGTCAGGTAAAATTCTGTTCATCAAATTCGCGGAGCAGGGCTCGACCGTTCTGGCTTATCCCGCTATCCGCCGCGCCACCGAGCTGGTCGGACGCGAGAACGTTTACTTCGTCGTCTTCGAGGATAACCGCTTCATCCTTGACGCGATGGAAGTCATTCCCGAGGAAAATGTGATCACGATCGAAACGCGGAGTCCGTTCGCGCTCGCCTGTGGAGCGTTGCGGGCGATTCTGCGCACTCGCAGAATTGGGATCGATTCCGCGGTGGACATGGAATTCTTTACCCGCTTTTCCGCCCTGTTGACCTTCCTCACGGGTGCGCGATCGCGCGTCGGCTTTCACACTTTTTTTGGAGATGGACCGTATCGCGGCGATCTCATGACGCATCGTCTTTTGTATAATTCTCATCTGCACACCAGCCAGATCTTCGAGACGATGGTCGAAGCCCTGACACGGGATCCGGACCTGCTCCCGACGTTCGCACTGACGCCTTCGGCCGCGCAGAATTATCCAACCTTTCGGGTTCGGCCCAACGAATCGGCGGAAGTCGAAAAACTTCTGCTACGGGAAAATCCGCGGCTCGGTTCGGCGTCCCTCATTCTCTTGAATCCGAACGCCAGCGATTTGCTGCCGTTGCGCCTCTGGCCGGCTCCCCGTTATGTTGAACTCGCGCGAAGGCTACTTGAACGTTTCCCCGATCTCTTCATTGCCTTTACCGGCGCCCCGGCGGAAACCGCCGCGATTAGTGCGCTGGCACGCGATGTCGGTTCCAGCCGCGTGCTCGCCCTGGCCGGGAAAACCACGCTCCGGCAGTTGCTCGTGCTTTACGCACGCAGCGAGGTCCTGGTAACCAACGACAGCGGTCCCGCGCATTTTGCGTCGATGACGCCGATTCACGTCGTGACCTTGTTCGGGCCGGAAACGCCCGCGCTCTTCGCCGCCCGCTCGCCCAACGCCAGTGTGCTTTGGGCTGGAATCGCGTGCAGCCCCTGCGTGAATGCCTACAACAACCGGCAATCGATTTGCCGCGACAATCTCTGTATGCAGGCGATCAGCGTCGAGCAGGTTTTTGCAAAGGTCGGTGCAATCTACGAAGCGCGCTTAATCGAACGATCGAAAATCCACAACCTGCCCGCGGCAGTTGCATCGCAGCGTTAGCCGGCCCCCACTACTCGCGGAGAACCGGGAGTCACGAACCGCCCGGCGACGACCAGACACTCCGTCGCACCTGAGATCCTGCGACCTCTCGGAAATGTGCTTCGGCCTGCGCATACATTTCGGACGTGTCCACGTCCTGCCACCAGGCGTCGCCGATATCGATGGCTCGGACCTTGCGATTCTTCGCCATCAACCGCACGCCGTCGGCCAAACTGCAATCGCCATTTCTCTTCGCCTCGGTCAGGTAATCGAAGAGGCCGTTAGGACAGAGAAAGATTCCGGTGTCGATCGCATCGTAGCTCGCGAGCGTCTTGCCGATCGCGGTCACACGATCCCCCGTGGTCTGCACTTTCATGGCGTCATCCAAATCGAAGATCGCTTTGATTTTTCGATCGATCGCCAAGTTCAACTCGCTCGGATCAGCATTTTCCGCGACGCGCTCAAGAACAGAAGGATCGAAAAGATGATCGCCCATCGTGAGGAAGAATGGTACCCGCACCTTCCCTGCCGCGCAGAGCACGGAAATGCCGTTCTGTTTTTGCCACTCCGGATTCGGAACTGCATTCAAGCGCATCGGCGACGGGACCAGGGGACGCAACGCCTCGACAAGCGCGTCGCCATTTGCGCCAATCACCGCGTGAAGGTTTTGCACGCCGACTTTCTGCAACGCATCGATGATGTAGGAGATGAGCGGACGCCCGAAAATCGGCACGAGTGGCTTCGCCAAGGTTTCGCCAGAGGCGCGCAGGCGGGAGCCGGTTCCGGCCATCAGGACAACGGCATCGCTTATCGGTCGCATCATCTGGCCTCGACCTCAGTTGTGATGGAATATCAAGCGGGCACAAGACTGATCCGCCGATGGAGGAAACTCTTTCCTCCAACTTTCCCGACCGCAGCTGCCTTACGTAGCAAGTTTGCGGTGCAGCCACCCTAACCCGGCCATTCCGATGCTCATCAGCATCACCGCCGAACCGGTCTCAGGAACCGACTGGGCGTTACGGTTATAGTAAACCGCGTAAGCCGGAACGCCGTCCACCACCGCAACCAGGGTTCGAGATAGGACACCGTCAGCCAGAATGATGTCACCTCCGCCAGAGGTACGCGTTTGGTCGGCCTGAACGAGATTTCCGTTCGTCCCAGAGTAAACATAGTTTACTAGTGAACCTTCCGGATTGTTCCATCCCACGCGCCCACCATACCAGAAGAAGCTCCCCGGGTACGTCGTTACCCAGTTGTCCGGGGATCCGCCGCTTCCCACCGTGAACGGCGTCGTATGATTAAAGGAATCTGTATAGGTGACGGTTAGACTGGTAGAGGAGTATTCGGTAAACGTGATCAAGGGGGTTAGCCCGAGTGCCGGATGGGTTGCAGCAGCGGCAGCGAAGACTACCAGAGCGAGGGCAAGCCATCTCCGGAGACCGTCCTTCTTGTAATGAGTTCGTTCGCGCAAAGCTTTGTTATTCCTGTTGGGAATTGCCTTCAGTTAGAAGATTGTCGGAGTACCGCTCTGCAAAAGCAAGCCAAATCGGCGGGCGGTAATTTGTTGAGCCAGGCCATTGGCGGCAAAGAGGCGCTCCAACTCCGGCTCCCCGGGGTCGCCGCACGACCTACATTTGTTAGCCCGGCGTGGTGCTCTTCCTATATCCCGTAATACTTCTTCAGGCCCCAAATGCGAACCCGTTGCGGGAGGAAACGAAAAATCAACGCAGCGATTTGGGCCTGGAAAACGTTGCCGACGGTGACACGTGGCGGCGGGTCGGAGCTTTCAATCAATCGAAGAACGCGGCGCGCGACCAAATCCGGGGGTGGCGCAGACTTCATATTGCGATCGACCGCCTGCCAGGTCTTGTTCACGCATGCATCGTCCGTCGCGGGCTTCACCACCGCATCATTGAAGCCGGTGTTGATATCGGCGGGCTGCAGATCCACCAGCCGAATGTCGCCGTTTTTCAGCTCGAGTTGCACCGACATGGTGTAGGTGGCGAGTGACGCTTTCGCCGCGTTATAAGCCGCCATGTATGGCACCGGCAAGCGCGCCGCAAGTGAACTGACGTTGATCACCAGTCCGCGCCCCTCTTCACGCATCGCTTGCAGCGCCAGGTGCATCAATTCGATCTGACCAAAAACAAGGAGCTGAAAATACCGCGCCAATTCCTCCGGTGAAAGGGCTTCCGCCGGTCCGAAGTAGCCGCTCCCCGCGTTGTTGATCACCACATCAAAATGTCCGGCCTCACGGCAGGCAGAGCGAAAAATTTCGCCTAACGAATCCCGATCCAACAAATCGAGAGCGATGCGATGCAGGCCGGGCAACGCGGGGATGCGCTCAGCCCGGCGCGCCGTCCCCCAAATCTCATCTCCATTCGCGCTTAGTGCCTTGGCCATGGCCAAGCCGATCCCGGAACTGGCGCCGGTCAGAAAAATTCGCTTCATCTGCGCCGAAAGTGAAGCCGCCATTGCAGACCGAAGACGGCAAGGAAAACCAGCCCCGACGTAATTTGCCCCACGACACCATCGAGCAGCAATCGACACGGAATGGCGGGTGCCGAGGCGATCAGGGTCGCAAAGACGGGCGGCGCGATATTTCTCCACGGCTGCTCCCAGCCAAAAACCAAGTGCAAGGCGCGATGCCGCAGCACGCCGAGCAGGACGTAGGGAAGCAAAATTCCAAACGCTGCGCCGATCACGCCCAGCGAGTTGATCAACCAAAGATTCGCCAGGAAGCCGACCACCACCGCGATGGCAGAGTTGAGCAGGTTGAGGCCCGGCCGTTGCATCATGATCACGGTCTCGGCCAGACCGACGAAACAGTTTGTCCCACAGGCAAGGGCAACGATATCGAGCCACAACGCACCTTGCCGGAACTCCGCGCCGTAGATACTCAGGATGAGGGAACCAGCCAGCGCCATCACCGCGAAAAGGGGAAGAAGAATCCAGAGCATCCATTGCGCGACACGAGAGAAGGTGGCGGCAGCGTCCTGGTGGTTGCCCTCAGCCGTCATGCCGGCAATCAGCGGAGCGAAGATAGGATTGAAAGCATGGTTGACCTTGCGCAAACCGTTCGCCACTTCCACGACCGCCCCGTAAATGCCAACCGTCGATAGCGTCACCCCGGGGGCGCGCCCAACAAAACATCCGAGCATGATCACATCCAGTCTGAGGATCAAAGCGTTGATCAGATCGTAACCGCTGATCGAGGCGGAGTAACCCAGCAGACGCCCCGCCTCGTCGCGATACGAGATAATGCCACGAGGTGAGGGTGCGGTACGAAAGAGCGACGACGCCAGGATGAGCGCCACGATTCCGGATGCGCCCGTGCCGAGGATGGCGGCGATGGGAGCGCCAAAAGTTTTCCATCCGAGAGTGACCGCGCCGAGGAACGCAAGTGTGGTAACGATCGGTTCGGTCATACCGCGCGACCAGATGTCGTGTTTCATCACCTTCATCGCGCGCGAGACGGCGGTACAGATGCGATACAGATTAACCCCCGGCATCGCGCAAAGCAGGACGGAAAGAACCTCCACCATCTGGGGATCGAGTCCGAACCGGTTCCCAGCAAGCCGCACGATAAGGATGGCAAGGCTCGCCACGAGCGCGCTCTGCGCAACCGCGAGGAAAACCGCGAGATGAAAGAGCGCCCGACTGCGCCCGCGCTCGCCAGCGACTTCCGACCGCGCAATGAAGGGAATGATCGCGTTGTCGAGGCCGAACATGCCGATTTTGCTCAGGATATCGGTCGTGGCCCAAGCGACAAGAAACACCCCTAACGATGCCGCGCCGAGCAGTCGCGCGATTAGGAAAGTGAAGACGCCGCGAAAATTCGACGCGAGGAGCGCGATCGTGTTGAAGAACATGCCCCGCTTCAGCTCGGAGCCGGTCCGATCCGGACCTGCGCACAATTCCGGTGGCGGCAATTCCGCCGTTGTCGTCACCGTGTTCACGAAACAATGGCAACCCGGCCCCGCGGATGGGTCGAGACAATTCGTCCGTCCTGCATCTCGTGAATCAAATCGCACGCGCTGGCGATCCCGGGATTGTGCGTCACGAGAAGGAGCGCTTTTCCGCCGCGCACAACAACGTCCTGCAAAAGCTCGAAGGCGCGGTTCGAATTCTTGGTGTCGAGGTTGCCCGTCGGTTCATCCGCAAGGATAACGCGCGGATCGTTTGCCAGAGAGCGCGCGATCGCCACGCGCTGCTGTTCCCCGCCGGAAAGGTGACGGCTTGGGCGCGAACACTTATCACCGAGACCAACGGCTTCGAGCAATTCGGCTGCCCGCGCACGCATCGCCTCCTCTGTCAGGCGACCGAGGCGCCGCATCGGGATCATGACGTTTTCCTGTGCGGTGAAATCCTCCATCAGAAAATGGAACTGAAAGATGAACCCGAGCAACTCGTTACGCTTGCGCGAGAGTTCGTCATCAGAGAGCTGCGAGACGGGTTCCGATTCGATCGTGACCTGCCCGCGATCAGGCGGGTCGAGCAAGCCAAGGACATAGAGCAGGGTGCTCTTGCCACAGCCGGACGGGCCGACGACCGCGTGAATCGTTCCCGGTTTGAGCTCGAGCGAAATCCCGCGTAAGGCATGGACGCGTTCCTCCTCTTCGCCGAGGTAACGCTCGATCCCATCACAGCGGAGGCAGACTTCGTTTGTCATACGCTCGATCCTCTGAGCGTCGCGACGGGCGGAAGCTGGCCTGCGCGATGGGCCGGCACCCAGCTTGCGATCGCGACCGCAATCAGAGCCAGGAGTATGGCCCCCAGGTAGTGGTGCCAATCGGAGGCGACCGGAAAATAATCGGTGTAAAGGATGCCGCGCACGCGCAACGGAATATGGGAGACACCAATAACCGAGAGCCCTCCGATGACGCAGCCGATTACCGAACCGAGGCTCGCGATGAGCGCTCCCTGCCAAAGAAAAATCGCACTGATGTCGCGCCGGCTGTAACCGATCGAACGCAGGATTGCGATCTCCCTGACTTTCGAAAGCACGGTCATGGTAAGGACATTAAAAATACCGAAGCCGGCGAGCAAAATGATCAAGGAAACGGTGATCCCAGTGGAGACTCGCAGAGTGAGAAGGAGCTGAAGGTTGGACTGCTCGCGCTCCTGCCAACTGCGCGCTTCGTGTTGAAAGAGCTGTTCGAAATGTTGCGCCAGGTCCGGTGCCGCATCCGGGTCGCGCAACTTGTAAAGAATCATCGTCGCCGGGTAGGGCTTGCGCAAAAGGCGCTGGGCGATTTTCGAGTGGCAATAGACGCGGGTGGAATCGACCGACCCGACACCGCCGCGGGCAATCGCGGCGACGGTGAAGCGCCAATACTCGCCGCTCGGCGAGAGCAGTTGGACCGTGTCGCCCACTTTGACCCCGAGCACCTCGGCCAGCGTCGAACCGAGAATCACCGAGCTGGGATTGTTGCGAAAATCGTCAAACTTCCCGGCGATGATCTGCCGGCCGATATCGGTCGTGCGCAGATGCAGGGCGGGATCGATCCCGAAGAGATCGATCGTGGCGGTCTCGAATTCGGCCCGCGCCGTAAGCGTGCCGCGCAGGACCGGCGCGCAGGCGACGACATTGGGAAAGCGCCGGCTGATGCGCATGATTTCGGAGGCGTTGGTGATGCCGTCGAAGTAGCGGCGGCGGGCCGCTTCCACATTGGCGTTCTTCGGCGCGACGTAAAGGTTGCCGTAACGCGGACTAAATTGCCCGCGCAACATGATGGCGCCACTGCTCCCGAGGGTGGAATCGATGAAATTTTTCGTGAAGCCCTGGGTCTGAGCCTGGGTGCAGATGAAAATCGCGACCCCAAAAACGACCCCGCAAAGGCTGAGAATGAAGGCGCGCCTGCGATGAAAAAGGAAGCGCAGCGCAATGTAGAGCGTGGGCGTCACTGGACGTTTTCCCGCCGCACGCCTTTTACTATCCGCTGGCTAACGAACTGTCCGGAGCGCAGTTTGTCCTGATCGGAAACGACCACGCGATCGCCTTCCCGCAGACCTTCGAGCACCTCGGAAAATTCCAGCGTGCGATACCCCACTCTGACCGTGCGCTTTTCCACCACGCCGTGTTTGACCTGCCAGACCTGGTCCACCAGCAGAGCGCGACTCGGAACGAGGATCGCGTTGGCGTGCCGACCGGTGATGATATTCATTTCACCGGTCATCCCGGCGAGGAGGTTCTCGGGAGGTTTTTCCAAATCGAGCAGGACCGTGTAACGCTGCGTCGCGGGATCGGCCGCGGGAACGATCGAAGTGACGGTGGCGTTGAATTGCCACTGGCGATAGGCGTACATTTGAATGATCGCCGGCATCCCCACTTTCACTTCGCCGATATCTTCTTCGTTGACCTCGCCACGGACGTAATTTTTCCTGGACGAAACGGTCAGGAGTTCGTTGCCGTCGCTCACAAATTCGCCGTCGATCGCTTTGATATCGGAAAGGATGCCGTCCATCGGAGCGCGGATTTCGAGGCGACTCGTCAGGACCTCCGCTTTCTTGACCGCATCGCGCAGCGAATCGAGATTGCGCTCGCGCTCGATCTTTTCCGTTGCGAGCAAATCACGCAAACGTTTGGCTTCGCTCTTTGCGTTCTCGTATTCGACTGCGGGAACGTTGCTCAGAGAGGTCAATTTTTCCAGGCGCTGAACGTTCGCCTCCGCGACCTTGAGCGGCTCCGAGGAGGGCAGCTCCAACCGGGCCTGATCCTCCGCCGCCTGCAAGTCGGACTGGGCCTGCTTGAGCTGGCGCGTGGTTGTCTCGTCGGCGATCGTCGCGAGCAACTCTCCCTTGGTAACACTTTTCCCGATGGCGCCCCGACCGTTGGCGACTCGAATCGTCGAGATCGGATGAATCCGTTGTTCTGCGCGCGGACATGCACGACGAAAACGGGTTCGATCCGCACCGTGCCGTAAACTGCCGAAATGGCTGTGCCCCGGACGACTTTCTCCACCTCGGCCATGGGCAGGTAAATGTAGTAAATCGCGCCGAGGATGACCGCCGCGATCGGCAAAATCGTCCAGAGCGTTCGCTTCGAAATCTTCAACGGCTCGAACTAATGTAGCTTTGCCGCCGTGTCGCCGAAAAACTGAAAGTAACGTCCGGTCACGCGATCCAACTCGGCCAGCGCCACTTTCTGCTCGTAAATCGCGCTGAGAATGCCGCGCCGGGTGACGAGGAGACTGTTTTCGGCCGTGCGAAAATCAAGCGCGGAAGCGAGGCCCTGGGCGCGATTTTCCTGCACGGACGCGACGTCGCGCTCGGCTCCGTCGACGGCTTGGGTCAACGATCGATAGCGCGCGGCAACGGTACGCAAATCATTTTGCAGCCGCGAGAGATCCCGCGGGATGCTCACTTCCAGTTTTTGCACTTGCAGTTCGTTGGTTTCGCGCACCGCGCGCTGATGCAAGACGGCTCCGCCCACCTGACCGTTATCGATCACTCGCCAGGTGTAGGCCCCGCCGGCGCGCACCTCGGAGGTGACCGTGTCGTTGCTCGCCTGCGGAGAACCGCCGCTGTCCCGATGAATGCCGCTGACGGGAATGGCGTCGCCGCCCGCGATCCCATCGATCATGGGATAGTAGTCGGCTTCGATGATGCGCTGATCGTCTCGCGCCGCGCGCACCATCAGCCGGGCTAGTTTCAGATCGGCTCGTGGTCTGCAAGGCGCTGTTGACTTCATCCTGCCAGCGTAAATCTGATCACCGTGAAAATCCAAACTCCCCTCCGGGACTGGAAGCGCTGCGCCGCGACCGAGTGCGCTCCCCATGGCAGCAGCGAGTTGCAAGCACGCTGCGCCATAGGCGGCATGCGCGGCCTCGATTTCCGGATCGAGTTCGCGCGCCTGCAGGGTGGCGGCGTAGAACTCGCCGCGCTCGCTCTTTCCCGCCTCGTAGCGCGCTTTTTCGCCTGCGACATTTTCATCGAGCCGCTCGCGCTGCGCCCGGCCTAACGACTCGAGGGAGCGATTATAAAGCGCACGGTAGAAGGCGAGTCGCGCGTTTTGCAGTTCGGCTGCTACCGTCACGTTCAACTGTTGCTGTGCGATAAGGAGCGCGACGTCGCCGCGCCGGTAGGCGGCCGGGAATCCAGCGTTAAAGACGGTTGCACAAACGCCCCGTAGGCGAGGGCAAAGGGCTTGTTCGACGACGAACCGGCGCGATAGCCGCCCTGGTCGCCGACGATCCCGCCGATCAGAGCTTTTGGTAACGCGACGGAGCGCAGGACGATGCGTTCGACCGGCGGCCGATTCCAGACCGGCCTTGGCCTGCAGGATGTGGGGATTGTTCTGCAGCGTCTGCGCGAGCGCAGCCTCGAGCGTCACCGCCTGCACGTTTGAAATTTGGCCGACGACGCCGAGCGCGAGAGAAGAGCAGGCGACGCATTTTCATTTCCGCACCTACGAGGTTTCCGGCGATCGAGTCGGGGAAGGCGCCGCCCCTTCCCCACCGCCATTCTTCCCTTCGCCTAACGACGCCTGGATCGCCGTCGCAGGCCCGATCGAGCCGGGCGAGTGCGGCGTTATGAAGATAGGTCGCGCTCAGCCGAGTGGTGCGGGTGCGGGTGAGATCGGAGGCCGCCTGCAAAACATCGAGCTGCGTGCCGAGCCCGGCTGCGAGATTGCTCTTCGCGATCTCGAGCGATTCGCTCGCAGTCTGCGACATTCTTCGTTTCCGACTCGAGCACGCGATCGGCCTGGTCGAGATCGAGAAAGGCGCTGCGCACTTCCGCCGCGATCGTTAGGCGAAGAGCGTCCCGCGCTCGCATCGCGGCTTCCTGGCGCGCCTTCGTTGCCTGCATTTCGACCGCGGGTGGCAAAGCCGTCGAACAACGGCCAGGAAGCATTCAGTCCGACAACGTAGCCGTGATTAAATTCGCGCCCCACCGTCGGATCCCGTTCGTTGTAGAGTCTCGTAACCGCCGAAGAGCTTCGAAGTGCGGTCGGGTCGTGCTGCGATCGAGCGCGAGCTGCTGTTCCTCGATCGCAATGTCGGCATCGGCCGCGCGCAACTCCGGACGCGTTTCTTCGCACGGGCGAGGCAATCGTTCAGTTCCGGATGTCGTTGCTCGTAAACCAGTTCGCCGCAGACTGAAAAAGACGGTTCGCCCAGCAGGGTCGGTGGAGTTTTCGCCTAACAATTCGCCGAGACGCAAATATGAATTTTGCAAATCGGTCCGGGCCTGGAACAAGTCCGGTTCTTCATTCGCCACCGATACCTCGGCGCGACTTACATTTAACTCGCCGACCGTCCCGGCGCTGAAGCGCTCGCGCTGCGTCTTGAACTGCTGCTGCAGGACGGCGACCGATTCTTCGCGCACCTGGATCCGCTCGCGATTGAGGAGCAATTCGTAAAAGGCCAGCCGCACATCCATTGTGACGCGATCAACCACCGCCTCGAGTTGCGCCTGCGCCTTGGCCAGCTTCAAGCGGCGCGATCGCCGATCCGACTCGGGGTCGCGCCGCCGGTATAAAGGGACTGCACGACGCGAATATTGGCGTTGTAATCCTCGGGACGCAGATTCGTGTCTCCCTGCTGCTCGCGCTGGCGATACGGCCGCTCGAGACGACCGCAGGCAAATAACCGGAGCGCGCCTCGACCAATTCGCCGCGCGCCGCCTGCACATTTTCCTGCGCGATGGCGACGTCCGGATTGTGCGTGCGAGCCGCGCGAATCGCCGCATCAATCGTGTAGCACGGCGGTTCAGCCGACCCGCAGAATCATTGCCTGAAAGAACCGAGCAGGCACGCAAACCAGCAGACGCATTCACTTTTTTCCGTGCCCAATTCCTTATTTCGCAACAAAAATTCCAGACTTACCCCGGCCGCAGCGACCGCCCGAGAGGGTCAACTTCAAATGTTAATTCCGTTAACTTTACATCTTGCTCCGACTGCGCGACTGCGGCAACCTACCGGCTTTCAAGAGTCACCATGAGAAAAATTCGAATTGCGATCGTTGGGTGTCGGTAACTGCGCCAGCTCGCTTGTCCAGGGGATAAGCTTCTACCGTGACGTGCCCACCAACGGCGCCAGCGTTCGGGCTGATGCACAGCTTGATCGGCCCTTATCGGCCTAGCGACGTTCAGGTCGTGGCCGCGTTCGATATCGACCGGCGCAAAGTCGGGCGCGACGTCAATCAGGCCATCTTCGCCCCGCCCAATTGCACCAAGATTTTCTGTGACGAAGTGCCACGCGCACCGGCGCGATCGTCAAGATGGGGTGCGTCTTTGATGGTTATCCGGCGCACATGGATGACCATGATCCGACTCCGCACCTTTCAACCTTTAAAGAAGGAATCGACTCGCGAAGCGATCGTCGAGGAACTGCGCGAATCCGGCGCCGGAAATCATGGTCAACTATCTGCCCGGTCGGCTCCGAGGAAGCGACGCGCTTTTATGTCGGCTGCGCGCTCGAAGCAGGCCTCGCGTTCGTCAATAACATCCCCGTGTCTTCATCGCCAGCGATCCGGTCTGGGTGAAGCGCTTCGAGGAAAAAAATCTGCCGCTCGTCGGCGACGACATCAAAGCGCAACTCGGCGCGACCGTGCTTCATCGCACCCTGGTCGATCTTTTCCGGAAACGTGGCGTGAAAGTGGAGCGCACTTATCAACTCAACACCGGCGGCAACACCGATTTTCTCAACATGCTTGATCGAGACCGGCTGCAATCGAAGAAGACTTCCAAGACCGAGGCGGTGCAGTCGGTCATCGGAAAGCGCCTGCGGAGGAGAACATTCACATCGGCCCGAGCGACTACGTGCCCTGGCAACGCGACAACAAGACTTTGTTTCATTCGAGTCGAGGGCCGCGCTCTTTGGCGATGTACCGATGGAGATCGACCTGAAACTTTCGGTCGAAGATTCGCCCAACTCCGCGGGCGTGGCGATCGATGCCATTCGCTGCTGCAAGCTCGCGCTCGATCGCGGCCAGAGCGGCGTCCTACATTCCGCCTCCGCTTATTTCTCCAAGCATCCGCCGGTGCAGATGAGCGACGACGAAGCGCATCGCCGGGTCGAGGAATACATCCGGGGCGAACGCGACTCCTAAGGAACTTCGTGCGCTGCGAAATCGCGGGCTTGGTTTCTTTGTCGAATCAAGGCCGTTTTCAGCGCTGCCGCGGGCCGCAGTGCAATTTCTTGTAGGCGGCTCGATGGCAAAGTGGGACAATCAGCCGGTCAGACAAGGAAATAACCATTATGCCGAAGGTTCGCCTAACGAAACTCTTTGCTTTCATTACCGCCGCCGCTTGCTCGGCTCTGCTGCCGGTGGCCTTCGCGGTCGATCCGCCGCCGGACGGCGGATATGCCAATGGCAACACAGCCGAGGGAACCAACGCACTCTTCTTTCTCGGTACCGGAGCGAACAACACGGCCCTCGGCTACATTGCGCTGCAGAACAATTCCATCGGCGACTACAACACCGCGACCGGCGCTAACGCGCTGAGCCTGAACTTCAGCGGCAGCGGCAACACGGCCACCGGCTTCAATGCGCTGGGAGCCAATACCATCGGCACCGCGAATACGGCCCAGGGCAAGGACGCGCTCGGAGCCAATAATGTCGGCTCGACCAACACCGCCGTCGGCGACGTTGCGCTTACCCTCAACACGATTGGTAGCGGCAACACTGCCATCGGAGTTAATGCCCTCGCCAATAACACGACCGCCCTGGACAACACGGCCACTGGCATGTCCGCCCTTTTCAGTAACACAACGGGCGTGAACAACACCGCCAGCGGCGTCAATGCACTTCAGAACAGCACCACAGGCAGCAACAATATTGCGCTCGGTTACCAGGCCGGCGCCAGCGTCACCACCGGCGATAACAACATCGAGATCGGCAGCACGGGAACGGCGAGTGACGCGGGCCGAATTCGCATCGGCACCAGAGGGGTTCACAGCGGCACTTACATTGCCGGCATCTTCGGGTCGACCGTGACTGGGGGGGCGACAGTCTCAGTGGACAACAAAGGCCACCTCGGGACGGCCACCTCGTCCGCTCGGTTCAAAAACGATATTCAGCCGATGGGCCCGGCGAGTGAATCTATCCTCGCGCTGGAGCCAGTGACCTTTCGCTACAAAAAGGAGCTGGATCCCGAAAACATCCCGCAGTTTGGCCTCGTCGCGGAGCAGGTGGAGAAGGTGAACCCCGATCTCGTCGTACGCGACGAGAAAGGCAAGCCATACACCGTCCGCTACGAGGCAGTGAATGCGATGTTGCTGAACGAATTTCTCAAGGAACATCGCAAGGTGGAAGCGCTGGAGGAGACGGTCACGCAACTCAAATCGGCCCTGCAGGAGCAGGCCGCGCAAATCCAGAAGGTGAGCGAGGAGGTGCAGGTGAGCCAACCGACGCCACGCGTGGTGCTAAACGAGCAGGGTCCGGCGTACCCCTAAGTGTGGGGGCCTTGTGCCCCGATGGGATCGGTTCGGTCTGAAGCAAATTTATCAGCTCGGAGTCATTGTGAAGCCGGCAATCAGTTTACCTCCAGGGGCGATCTGCTGGATGCCATCCTTATCCTCGAAAGCGCGTTGCTCATGGCGATCGGTCAAGCCCCAACAAGGTTCGACGCAAAGAAATGGGCCGCCATCCGACCATAGAGTGAAATACGGAACTTCAGCAAAATCGAGCGTAATATGCCGATCACCAAGTAGATCCTGATAACTCAAAAGTCGACGCGGTACTTCGATAAATTCGAGAATAAAAGAGCCGGGAAGTTGCGCGCGTTGGAACGGCATCGCACCTCCTGGGTGATTGATCTCCTCCGTTTCGCCACTCAGATAATTCCCCGGAGAAAACCAGCGCCGGTAACGGCCCGGCGGCATTTCTAACTGGAAGCTGTCGAAGCTCGTGGCGGCAAAACCCGGATGCAGTCCAAACTCGAGGTGTGCTATCAGCTCCGGTTCATTGTTCTGGAAATGGAAGCGCACCTCCAGTTCGTCGCCGCGCAAAGCATAGCTGAGCGCAAGCGAAACTTGCAGCGGGTACTCGGTCGGTTCGATTTCGTTAGGCGAAATCCGGTAGGTCAGCGCAGCCTGCTCGCCTCCAAGGTCGGCGCTCACGTCCGAAAACAGCTTGTGACGCAGGAAACTGTGCGTCCCACCCCGAATCTCCTTTCCGCGGTAAAGACTGCGCTCATCCTTCAAGCGATGCAGGAAGTACCCATCACGGTGGCGTGATTCCCCCACCCGCTCGCGGGTTTGCTGATGTCGTTGTCGCGATAGAGGAACCCGACCCAATTTCCTTGCGCGGCGCGGCGCGCCAGACTAACGAGTTCCGCACCCAGCCGCGAGACGACGATGCGCAGGCCGCGCTCCTCGTCCGTCAGGACGTCGAGCAACCGCTCGCCGCGCATTTCTTCGCGATGCGAAAATTTCATTCGCTGCGATCATGGATCGCAGCTTTTCCGCGGTAAAGTCCCAATCCCGCGTTGAGAATCCTAGGTGCCGCTTTTGGTGGAGCAAGACTCCACCGAGCCAGAAGGAAAGAGCCGTAGCAAGGCGAACTCCATTCCCCGGCTCGACAGAGCCTCGCTCGACCGAACTAGCGGCAATAGCTTTCCGAGAAAATCAGGGAAAGAGACCGCGCTGGTGCTTCGCATGCACGACGCGCTCGACGCCGATGGCCATCGCCGCGGTGCGATGCGAGACATTGTCCCTCTTGGCACGCCTGATCACCCGCGAAAAAGAACTCTCGAGAATACGGAAAAGTTTGTCGGTCACTTCTGTTTCCGTCCAGAGGAAGGCCTGCAATCCTTGCACCCATTCGAAGTAGGAAACGATTACACCGCCGGCATTGCAGAGCACATCGGGAATGACGAAGACTTCGTCCCAGCGCTGGTTCAAAATCAAATCGGCCTCCGGCGTGGTCGGGCCATTCGCGCCCTCGGCGAGAATACGGCATTTGATTTTAGCCGCGTTCTTTTCGTTGATCACCCGATCGACCGCGGCCGGGACGAGAATGTCGCACTCCATCTCGAGCATCGCGTTTGGGTCGATCCGGTCGCCCTGGTCGAAGGCGCGCAGGTTGCCTTTTTTATGGACATGCTGCTCGGCCGCTTTGACGTCGATTCCCTTGGGATTGTAAAGCGCGGCTGTATGATCGCTAATTCCGACCACTTTCACCCCGGTCTTCAAGCCTAGCGAGAGCGCCGCCACCGAGCCGACATTGCCGAAGCCCTGGATGATGGCAGTACATTTGTCCGCCTTCATTTTGAGCAGGTCCATTGCGCGTTCGACGAGGTAAACGACCCCGCGACCTGTCGACTCCCGGCGCCCTACGGTTCCGCCAATCGAAACAGGTTTGCCCGTAACAATTTCGTTTACGGCATAGCCCTGATAGACGGAATAAGTGT
>CAVZNJ010000016.1:0-371260 GCA_963776615.1 uncultured Verrucomicrobiae bacterium | reverse complement strand
CCAAAACCATGTTGCTCATTTGGGCGCTGAGGTAATATTCTGATCATCATGACAGACCCGATCACATTAACCCTCGTCGGAGGGATGGTTCTCAAGGAAGGCGTAAAGTTTTTCATACGGCCAAGCCGGCGAGCTGCTGAAGCGATGGCGTGAACGACGGGACGCGAGCGACGGAGTTCCAGCCAAATCCTGACCGAACCGGCGTCGATCACGCTGCCTCCAGAGGTGTTCGAAGGCAGAATTGAAAACCCATTAATTCACTTTGACAATCTCGCCGCAGCCGAGCAGCAGATCAGGGAGCTAAGAAGGGACATGGCGCTGTATGTGGACGAAGGCGAACCCTTGGAGGCCGGAAACCAACAATTGATGTACGAACAGTTTGACTCGCTGTGCCAATTGTTGGAGGCGGTGTATCAGCAGCGAATTACGTTTAAGGGAGAGAAAAGACCCTAGCTCCGGGCCGGTCGTCGGAGCCAAGATTGATGTGGAACAGGTTTTGGGACGGGTCGCCGGCGTCAGGTCGAAGAACATCAAGTCAGGCAATGTGGACGTGGAGATTAAGGCAAAAACGGTCGGGCCAGGCGGTGAGATCACCGGCGTCGACGCTGATACCATTGGGAACTGAGTGCGTGGGCCGGGCAGTTATCGACTTCTCGCCAGCGGAAGGAATGTCGTCATCTTACAGGGAAGTTAGTCGGGACCGTGTCCTAACCGACCAGGAACTCGCGGCGGGCCAATTCCGCAGCCCGCCGAATGCCGGTGCCGTACGGGGGGATCGTGGAATTCTTGGCGCTAACCGGTCAGAGGCGGGAGAAGTCGCCCAGCTTAGATGGGACGAGCTCCTGGCTGCAAACCTGCGGGGTATAATCGCACCCGGAATTTTGGGCTCTACGGTCATGCGGAGAGCAAAAAAACGCAAAAATCTGTCTTCCGCTCGGCATTACGACCAAATCAGATTTCGTTTTCACATGACCAAGACCCAAAGCTGTCGACCCGGAATGTCCGCTATTCCCGACGTGATTGACCCGTCTCAGACGTGGAGCAATCGAATTTGGCTATCGGAGGGAAAGCGCACATGGTGCTGACATCGCGAAAGCTGTGACGGATGACAGAGCCTGAATGCGATGTCCTCACCTCCGCGCCGCGTTCTGTGCCAGATGCGCCGGCGGGTCGCGCAGCAACAACATCAGCAACAGCGCGCCGATGACGGCAAAGCCGAGTACCATGA
Organism: uncultured Verrucomicrobiae bacterium; assembly: GCA_963776615.1. Lineage (GTDB taxonomy): Bacteria > Verrucomicrobiota > Verrucomicrobiia > Chthoniobacterales > UBA10450 > Palsa-1392. Next base: position 370,032 of record CAVZNJ010000016.1, on the reverse strand, counting down.
AGGCGTCGATATAGGCGAGCACGTATGCTTGGCTTTGCACGGCGTGCGCCAAGAGCGCCGTCATGGATGTGAACGGTGCGCCTGGTCTTCATCGCCGTATCGAGGATGCCGCCAGGCGCTGGTTGGAAAGGTCCTTCTCCACGACCCTCAGTAAACACTGGGCGCGGGCGGCAGCTTCCGGGTCGCCAACGGAGCGACCGGCAACAGCTTTCGTATACTGCTCCAGGCGCTGGTCGGTGAGGAGCGAGCCGGGATTGACGTGAAGGCCGATGAGATTGGAATAGGTAATCAGCCGAATTATCGACAACAAAGCGCTTTGCCCGCACTTTGCCAATACGGCGGCACTAGCCGCTTTTTGGTCGTTATCCGAAACCGATCGCCGCGCGCTGTGGGGTGATCCAATTGATCCCTTAGAAGCGCTGAGTTGGTTAAAGAACTACCTCCGGAGGGATCGACGCCAGCGACCGCAGAGCTGCGACGCAGTGATGTATCGTGCTACCGGAAATCGAAACACCTGAACGTCACCGTGTGTATTGCATCGCGGTCACGAGGAGGTGCGACAGCGTCAAGCTGGAGCGCTGCGATCGCCGTCAATCTCGATAACAAGGCGGTCGAGATCGACGGCGCGCGCGTGTATCTCACCGACAAGGACTTTCTCCTTTCGGGCGCAACTATTCCTCTCGGGTTAGGAAACTCCCAGCGTCTTCGGCGCTCGGTTTTTGCTTATGGTCCCCCAAAAGCAAAAGACCCTCCGAGTGGTGAAGCACCCGCAGGGTCTTTCGGTTGTCTTTTCGAGCGGCGGGGGGGCGGGGGAATGGCAAAACCGCTCAAATCAACGGTCGCGTAATATCGAGACCGCGAGTGACCGAGGTCACAAAACGGCCGATTAGTGGGAAAGAGCCGAAACGGATCCGCCGGGACTCAGTCTAAGCAAAACCATTCGGCCATTTTGCTTGGGTTGACGCAAATCCGGCATATGCCCCGGCGTCGATCAATCGGCCCTCAACGGGGAGTGATTTTTTGCGATCCCTGGTGCGAACTGTGTCAATCAGTGCCAGCAGCGCAATTACCGCTGCCATAACCGATGTATTAGGCTGGCCACTACGATGAAGGCAGGACTTTATGGGCACTTCGCGACTGCATCACGCGCTTGTGGACGGTCAAGCGCATTGATGCCGAGGAAAAATCAGCCGGCGGTATCGTTATTCCGGGTGTATTTGTTCTTGCTTGAAATATCGGCGGCTCTGACTGGGAAATTACCCTCAGATTCATCCGCGCGATCGGATACGCGGCGACGGCGTTCACTTCCGATGCGCTATTTGGCGCGTAGCGACGGCAGCGCATCCGTGGAGGTCAGGTGATGCCTCCAGGCGACCCGGATATCTCAGGGCCGGCCTCCGTCACAACTGCGATCTCGTTGGCGGTGCACAGCGCCGAGAGGGGGGTGTGCCATAATCAGCGGAATTTCGGGTCACGAGTCTGCGCGAGCGGCGACGGTCTAGACTTGATCGTGTCAAACCATACGCCGCCAGCGACATCGGCGACGTTCGCGATGCCATAGACTACGAGGGCCGCGGCCAGCGCAACGAACAGACCAGCGCTGCTCCCGAGCATGCAAGACATCATCGAGCGCGCTGATGGTATCCCTCTGTTCGTGGAGGAAATCACGAAGGCTGTGATGGAGGCGGAGAACGAGGGTGAGGCGCGGCAGACCGTCGCTTTAGTTCCATCTCCTGCGCTGACGGTACCTACGACCTTGCACGCCTCCCTGATGGCGCGGTCGACCGGCTCGGCCGCGACGGTCAGCTCATCTTCGGCGGGCTCTTTGTTGCCTCGATTCTCTCGCTTGCCGCTTGGGGATTCGTCTACTCGTGGCATCATTACCACACGCATGTCGGGACGCGCTGACTTTTCCGAGCCACTGCCAGACCATCGCCAATTCCAGCGCAGCCTGCGTCGCTGGTTCAGGCTCCACGGCCGGGATCTTCCGTGGCGGTGCACCCGCGATCCCTACGCGATTCTCGTCTCGGAGTTCATGCTTCAGCAGACTCAGGTGGCGACGGTCATTCCCTACTACCGTCGCTGGCTCGAGCGCTTCCCTGATTTTGTCGCGCTCGCGCGGGCCCGGGAACCCGAGGTTTTGCGCGCCTGGCAGGGACTCGGTTATTACGCTCGGGCTCGGAATCTCCACGCAGCCGCCAAGTACGTTGTCGAAAACTTCGGCGGCAAACTTCCCGTCCAGGCTGTCAAGATCGCGGAGCTGCCCGGCGTCGGCCGCTACACGGCGGGCGCAATTGCCAGTTTTGCCTTCGACCGCGCTGAGCCGATCATCGAGGCCAACATTGGGCGCGTAGTTGCACGCCTGACGAATTTGCAAATCCCGATCGATATGGCAGGAGGCCGGAGGCATCTCTGGCAAACGGCAACTGCGCTCCTCCCCGCGAGTCACGCCCGCGTCCACAACTCCGCTTTGATGGATCTCGGCGCGCTACTCTGCCTGCCACGCCGGCCGCGTTGCGGCGAATGCCCGGTCCGTCGGTTTTGCCGCGCCGAACAGCCGGCCCTGCTCCCGCGCAAGAAAAAGCGGCCGGCGATCATCCAATTGACCGAGTCGCATATCTTCGCGCAATGCCGGAGTCGCGTCCTTCTCGAGCAATCAGGCGAACGCTGGCGCGGGATGTGGATTTTGCCGCGTCTGTCGCGGACTCCGCCGAAAGCTCCGCTCCTAAAAATGGAATTTCCCTTCACCCACCACCGGATCACGCTCGCCGTTTTCGCCGGACCAGAGGCAGTCATGCCTAACGAAAACCAGCGCTGGTTTTCGCGCCACGGGCTCGACCGACTGCCGCTCCCATCTCCCCATCGTCGCGCGCTCGCGTTTTTGCTGCCCGACGATCGACTGGGGCGCCGGCCACAAAATTAAGCCCATGCTGCAGGGTCAAAAAATTGTCGTCGTGATGCCGGCTTACAATGCGGCCAGGACCTTGCGCCAGACTTACGACGAAGTCATGAGACACGGGATTGTTGACCACGTCATTCTGGTCGACGACGCGAGTAAGGATGAGACCGCGGCGATGGCTCGGAGCCTCCCGCTGGTGCAGGTGGAAGTCCATCCAAGGAACCGCGGTTACGGTGGCAACCAGAAGACCTGCTATCGCCTCGCTCTCGCGGCGGGAGCGGATATTGTGCTCATGATTCACCCCGACTACCAGTACACTCCCGCCCTTATTCCCGCGATGACGGCGATGGTTGCGAGCGGCCTTTACTCTTGTGTGCTCGCCTCGCGCATTCTCGGCGGGGGCGCGCGCAGCGGAGGGATGCCATGGTGGAAATACGTCGCCAATCGGCTTCTTACCCTGGTGGAGAACCTCCTCTTGGGGGCGAAGCTCTCGGAGTATCACACCGGCTATCGCGCCTTCCATCGCTCGCTCCTCGAACGCCTGCCCATGGAAGAAAACTCGGACGACTTCCTTTTCGATAACCAGATCCTGGCTCAAGTGCTGAGCCTGGGTTACTCCATCGGCGAAATCAGTTGTCCGACCAAATATTTTCCGGAAGCCTCCTCGATCGATTTTCGCGCGAGCGTTCGCTATGGAATTGGCTGCCTTGCGACGGCTCTTCGTTATTGCCGGGCTGCGCGACGGCACCGGCGCCCTGCAAGGCCATGAGCCGCAAGGCGAGAGAGTGGGCGCGCCCGAGTTCTCGACCGCTCCTGCGCATCGCCTGGTGGGTAGTTTTCGTCCTCGTACTGATCACGGTGGTCGGAATCAGGATTCGTCTGCTCGGTATTCCGCTCGAGCGCGACGAAGGCGAGTATGCCTACGCCGGTCAACTTCTTCTCCAGGGAATTCCGCCATATCAACTGGCTTACAACATGAAATTCCCGGGCGTTTATGCGGCCTACGCTCTAATCATGGCTCTCTTCGGTCAGACGCCCGTGGGAGTGCATCTCGGGTTTCTAATCGTCAACCTGGCTGCGATCGCGCTCATCTTCCTCATCGGACAAAAGCTCCTGAGTGAGACGGCTGGCCTGACGGCGGCCAGCGCCTACGCGGTACTTTCAGTTAGCCCGTCAGTCCTGGGCTTCGCCGCTCATGCCACACACTTCGTCATGCTGCCGGTGCTCGGGGCAATTTTGATTTTGCTTTCTCTACCGGAGCGGCGCTCTCTGTCGGCCCTCGGTGGTTCTGGCTTCCTCTTCGGCCTCGGTCTCCTCATGAAACAGCCGGGAGTTGCCTTCGTCCTTTTCGGCGCAGGCTATCTGGTCTGGACAGATTTCCGAGCGCGTTTGGAATGGAAAACGATTGCTACCCGAAGCGTCGTATTTGCCTGCGGGGTGGGCCTGCCGATCGCCGTCACATTCTTTCTTCTCTGGCGAGCCGGTGTCTTCGCCAGGTTCTGGTTTTGGACGATCGACTATGCGCGGGCCTACGGGAGCGAGACTTCTTTTAACCGGGGCCTTCAATATTTTGCCCGGAACTTTCCTCAGGTCGTGGGCGACGGATGGCTCCTTTGGACCTTGGCTGGAATTGGAGTGATCAGTTGCGTTTGGAACACCCGGACGCGGCAGCGCGCCATCTTCCTGCTCGGCTTTCTCGGCTTCTCTGCGCTGGCCCTTTCCGCCGGACTCTATTTTCAAAAACATTATTTTATTTTTGTTCTCCCGGCGGTGACGCTACTCGCAGGCGCTGCTGTCGCCAGCCTCACCGATCTGATTCCCGCGCGCCGAACTGTCGTACGCTTCGCACCGCTCCTGCTCTTTGTGGTCGCGCTTGTCCTTCCTCTCGTCGGCAACCGAAACATCTTCTGCTCCCTCTCGCCCGAGGCGGCTTCTCGGGAAATCTATTTCAATAATCCATTTGTGGAATCAATCGCGATCGCCAAGTTCCTCCGGGAACACACCGACCCGTCGGATAACATCGCCGTCCTCGGCTCGGAGCCGGAAATCTACTTCTATTCGCACCGTCATTCCGCGACCGGTTATATCTATATCTATGCCCTCATGGAAGCACAGCGATATGCCGGGAAGATGCAAACTCAAATGATCCAGGAGATCGAAAAGTCGCGTCCCAAGCTGGTGGTCTTTGTTTCTGTAACTCCCTCCTGGCTTGTGGAAGAGAAATCGGATCGAACTGTTCTCAACTGGATCAATAATTACCTTGGATCCAACTATGTCGGGATTGGCTTGGTTAACATCTTTCCTTCCGCACCGCCCGAGTATTACCTGCCCCTCGAATCCACTCCCGCTCGCGTTTCGCCCGATCGAATTCTGATTTATGAACGCAAGCCATAGTGTCCGTATAAGGCAGACGACTGGTTAAGGTACAAAGTCCAGTCATGACAGGGTCGCGTTCAAGGAAAAAGAGGAGGCGGGGTGGACCGCGCCATGCCCGACCGGCCGCCGTCGCAGGCTCTCCGGCGTTTTCCACGCGTCCCTGGCTGATTTCGGCAACTTGTCTCGGCTTGGTCGCGATCACATGGATCGCCTTCGGCCGGACAGTGCGCTTTGATTTTGTTAACTACGACGACAGCTACTATGTCTATCAGAATCCATCGGTCAGCAACGGCCTAACCTACGCTGGATTCATCCGGGCGTTCACACGTCCTTTGGTCGGGAACTGGCACCCGCTGACCTCCCTCTCCCTCATGCTGGACGCACAATTTTTCGGTCTAAACGCGGGCGGCTATCACTTTGTTAATGTCCTGCTGCATTCAATCGCGGTTGTTCTTCTCTTCCTCGTCCTAAGAGCGATGACGGGAGCCGTCTGGCGGAGTCTTTTTGTGGCGGCCCTCTTTGCGGTTCATCCCTTGCGCGCGGAATCGGTGGTTTGGATTTCAGAACGCAAGGATGTTTTGAGTGGTGTCTTTTTCATGTTGACGCTCGGTGCCTACTATCTTTATACGCGTAAACCGCCGTCGTTAGTGAGTTACCTGTTGGTCGCAATTACTTTGACCGCGGGGCTCCTCGCCAAGGCGATGCTGAGTCACAGTTCCGTTCCTGCTTCTTTTGCTTGATTACTGGCCGTTAAAGCGTTTTTGGTCAGCCCAAAAGCTCCCGCCGGATCGCGGGGAGAGAAGAGTGGAATCATTCTCCTGGTTAGTTGTAGAGAAGCTCCCGTTCGTCCTGCTCGCGGTAGCGACGTCGGTCGCGACTGTTCTGGCCCAGGAACCGGCACTGGAAGCTGCCGCGAAATGGCCTCTTCTCTCGCGGGTAGAGAACGCTCTCATCACCGTCTGGATCTATCTGCGTCAGATGGTCTGGCCGACGAAACTGGCGCTCTTCTATCCGCACCCCGGTGGCAACCTCGCCGCGGGAGTGGTGATTCTTGCCCTGATTTCGCTGCTGGCCGTTTCGGCAATCGTCTGGACGTGGCGGGCAAAGCATCCCTATCTTGTCACTGGCTGGCTTTGGTATCTGGGCATGCTCGTGCCGGTTCTCGGCTTTGTTCAGGTGGGATGGCAGGCGCACGCCGATCGCTACACTTATCTGCCGCAAATCGGTATCTATCTCATGATCAGTTGGGGAGTCGCGGATCTCACGGCCGGCTGGCCCAGGCGACGGCTGATATTAAGCAGTGCCGGTGCTTTGGTCATCGCCGCTCTTATGCTCCTCGCATGGCGGCAGGTGAGTTACTGGTCGAGTTCGGTGGATCTTTGGCGGCACACGCTCGCGGTCACAAGGGACAATGATGTCGCCGAGCGTGGTCTCGGGACGGCCTTGCTAAAGCTCGGCCAGATCGATGAAGCGATCGCCCACGATCGCGCCGCGCTGCGGATTCGCCCCGGCGACCTGAATGGCCTGACCAACCTTGCCAATGCGCTTTTTCAAAAGGGCGAGCTGCCCGAGGCGATTGAGCGTTTTCGCGAAGTCGTCCGCCTTCGCCCTAACGATAGTGAGAACCGCCGCAATCTCGGCAAAGCACTTTTCCAGAACGGCGCGATCGACGATAGTATCGCGGAATTTCGCGAGGCGCTGAAAATCCGGTCCGGTGATTCCGATGCCACCTACAGTCTCGGCAACGCTCTCCTGCAAAAAGGCGACACGAGCGCGGCGATTCCGTATTTTGAAAAGACCATCAAGTTGAGTCCGCCAAACCTCGCGGCTCATTACAATCTCGCCATCGCCTTGCAGCACGACGGCCAGCTCGACGCGGCGATCACTGAGTTTCGGCAAACCCTGCGCTTGGATCCGCGGAAAGTTGACGCCCACAACAACCTCGCGATCGCGCTTCTGAAAAAAGGTCTAACGAAGGAGGCGATCGCGGAATGGCAGGCCGCATTGCAAATCCAACCCGGCAACGCCGAGATGCACAACAACCTCGGTGTTGCATTCCTCAGCCAGGGCCGAATCGCCGAGGCCGTGGCCGAATGGCGCGAGACCCTTCGTCTCCAGCCCGACAAACTCGCGACGGAAATCAGCCTCGCCTGGATTTTGTCGACCGCACCCGAAGCCGAACTGCGCGATGCAAAGAATGCGCTCCAACTTGCCCAGCATGCCTTCCAAACCGCCGCCGATAAGAACCTCATGACCTATCGCGTGCTCGCGGCGGCCTACGCCGCGAACGGCCAATTTCAGGAAGCAATCCGGATCGCGCAGGAGGGCGAACAACGAGCGGAGGTGCAAGGGCAATCATCCATCGCGCAGTTGTTGGAGCGCGATCTCTCGCTTTATCAGCAAGGTGTTCCCTTGCGCGACTCGACTCATGGCCGGGGGACGGCCTGAAGAGCCGCGCGTTTCCATTTGTTATTCCCGCGTTATTTTTCGAAGCTGCAATCCGATGAGAAGCATGACCGGTTATGGCCGCGGCGAAAGCGAACGCGGCGGCGCGAAGATCAGCGTCGAGATCAACTCCGTGAACCGCCGGCAAAGCGACATCGTGATCAATCTTCCGCGGGAGCTGAGCGCGTTTGAGCCGCGGGTCCGGCAGGCGGTGAGCGATCGCGTGTCACGCGGACGCACAAATGTCGTGGTGGCCTACGATCGCGGCGCCAGCGCTACGCGCAGCCTCGCGCTCGACAGCGCTCTCGCCCGTTCCTACCACGAAAGCATGCGCACCTTGCAGGACGAATTGCGCGTTACGGGCGAGATCACGATCGGCATGATTTTACAGGCACCAGGTGTTCTGCGTTTCACCGACGACGGCCTTGCGCCTAACGAAGTGTGGCCCGCGCTCGACGAAGCCCTCGGGATCGCACTCGACGAACTGGTCAGGATGCGCGCGCGCGAGGGAAAGCATCTCGCGAAAGATTTGATTCACCGCCTCAAGGTCGTCCGCCAGTCGCTCAAGGAAGTGCGCAAATTGCATCCCGCGGTTGCGGAAAAATACCGCGTCACCCTGCTCGAGCGACTGAACAAGGCCGGGCTCGAATTCGCGCCTAACGACGAACGTTTGCTCAAGGAAGTCGCACTCTTTGCCGACCGCTCCGATGTCTCCGAGGAGCTGACTCGCCTCGAAAGTCATCTCGCGCAGTTCGCCCATCATCTGCGCAAGGACGAACCGGTCGGGCGCACCCTCGAGTTTATTACGCAGGAAATTTCGCGGGAGCTGAATACGTTAGGCGCGAAAGCGGGCGAGGCCGAAATTTCGCGCCACGTGGTGGCCTGCAAATCCGAAGTGGAGAAGATCCGCGAGCAAATCCAAAACCTTGAATAAGGAATTCAGCCGTTACGGAATTCTCTTTGTTGTTTCCGCGCCCTCCGGTGCGGGCAAGACGACGCTGTGCGACGCGCTGCGCCAGACACCGGATTTCGTTTATTCCGTTTCCTGCACGACCCGTGCGCCGCGCGCGGGCGAGATCGAGGGCGAGGATTATCATTTCATTTCCGAGGAGGAGTTTCTCGGCCGGATCGCGGCGGGCGAGTTTCTCGAGCACGCCAATGTGCATGGAAAATATTACGGTACCTTGCGCGAACCGATTCTGAGCAACCTGCACAAGGGCGTCGACGTGTTGATCGACGTCGACACCCAGGGCGCGGCTGCCATCCGGCAGTTCGACGACGCTTTCGTACGCCAGGCGCTGGCCGATGTTTTCATCATGCCGCCCGATCTCGAGGAATTGCGGCGTCGCCTGACGAAACGCGGAACCGAGACGCCGGCGCAAATCGAGCTGCGTCTGCAAACCGCCGCGCGTGAAATGGAGCACTGGCGCGATTATCGTTACACCATCATCAGTCGCTCGATGGAGGAAGACTTGCTCAAGTTTCGTCAGATCATGGGCGCGGAGCGAATCTTGAGCAGCCGCCTCATCATCGCCTGACCAATTTCACAGAAACGCCTAACGATGAAGCCAAAAAAACGATCGATCGTGCTCGGTATCACCGGCTCCATCGCCGCCTACAAGGCGGCCGAGCTTGCCAGCCTGCTCGTCAAACAAGGCCACGATGTCCACGTCGTGATGACGAAGGACGCGACCGAATTCATCACCCCGCTTACCTTGCAGACGCTCTCGAAGAATCCGGTCACGACCAGTTTCTACGACGAGAAACAAAGCTGGCATCCCGGGCATATCGCGCTGGCCGATCGCGCCAACCTGCTCCTGATCGCGCCCGCGACCGCGCACATCATCGCGGAACTGGCGCACGGTTTGGCCGGTCATCCGTTGGCCGCGATTGCGCTCGCGACCCGCGCGCCGATCCTGCTTGCGCCGGCCATGAACGGCAAGATGTGGGATCACCCGGCGACGAAGGAAAATGTGGCGACGTTAGGCGCGCGCGGCGTCGAATTCATCGGGCCGGAAGCCGGGCTTGCTCGCCTGCGGCTACGAAGGCCTCGGGCGTTTGTGGAAAGTCGATGAGATCGCGTTCCGCGCCGAGTTCCTGCTCGCGCGCCAGGAAAATTTGATCGCGTGAAGTTTGTCATCACGGCGGGGCCGACGCGCGAACCGCTCGATCCGGTTCGTTATCTGAGCAATCGTTCTTCGGGGAAAATGGGCTACGCCATTGCCGCTGCCGCTCTCGAGGAAAAACATGCCGTGACCTTGATTTCGGGACCGGTTGCGCTCATCCCGCCGTCCGGCGCGGAAGTCGTGGCGGTGACAACGGGCGATGAGATGTTCACTGCCGTTTCCGCGCAGCTCGCGCGGTGCGACGTGCTCGTGATGTGCGCCGCGGTTTGCGATTACAAACCCGCGCGCTACGCGCCGCAGAAATTACCAAAGCAACGCGTCCCGTTTTCCCTCGCGCTTGTGCCGACGCGCGACATTCTCTCCAGCCTAACGAATACGCCGCATGATTGTTTTGTCGTCGGTTTCGCGGCCGAAACGCAGGAGCTGAGCGCGAACGCCGCGCGCAAGCTGGCGGAGAAAAATTGCGACCTGATGGTGGCGAATGATGTCAGCCGCGCAGACATCGGAATGGATTCGGACGAGAATGAGCTGCTGATCTTTTTCCGAAACGGCGAAGAAAAAAAACTTTCGCGCGGAAAAAAAGTGGAGTTGGCGCGCGCATTGCTGAAAATAATTTTGGATGCGCGCGAAAAATGTTTGACAAAAAAACAGTGACGATTAGTGACTCGATGAAAGTGAAGTTATTCACCAACTGTTCACACACCGCTTCTGCGGATTGAAAGGGGGGATTCCCTAATGCCAGCAAAGAAAAAGGCCAAGAAGGCGCCAGCAAAGAAAAAGATGGCGACAAAGAAAAAGGCAGCCAGCAAGAAAAAACACTAACGCTGGATTTCCACAGAAGGGCGGTGCAGTAGCCGTTCTTCCTCACGTTAACTTCAACCCGGGAGGAGAATTCATTTTCTCCTCCCGATTTTTTTGCCGAAAAAACTTCGCGGCACAGGCATGGAATCGGTTAGGTTCGCCTCGTGATGCAACCTCTGGAAGTGGCGCAGGAAGCGGCCCGGGCCGCCGGCGGGCTGCTTCGTTCGCACTTCGGAAAATCGCTCACCGTCAACGCCGCCACCGCGCACGACATCAAGCTCGAGGTCGATGTGCTGGCGCAAAATCTGATCACAGAAATCTTGCTGAAACGTTTTCCCGCCCACGCGCTTTACGGCGAAGAAGGCATCGTCGGCGACCAGTCAAGCGACCACCAGTGGGTCGTCGATCCGCTCGATGGGACAGTGAATTTCTTTTACGGCATTCCGCATTTTTGTGTTTCGATCGCGCTCCGTTTGCGCGGCGAAATCATCGTCGGGGTGATCTACGATCCGATGCGCGAGGAACTCTGGAGCGGCGAAAAAGGGCAGACTCCGTTGTTGAATGGGAAACCGATTCACGTCAGCCCGCGCGACGAACTGGCCGACGCGGTTGTCTCGATCGGCTTCGCGAAAACGAGCGCAACGATCGCGGTGGGTCTGCCCGTTCTGCAGGAGATGGTGCATCGGGTGCGTAAGTGCCGAATGCTAGGCAGCGCCGCCCTCGACATGGCTTACGTGGCCTGCGGCCGGCTCGACGCCTACATCGAGCAGGGGATCAGCCTCTGGGACATCGCCGCCGGCATGCTCCTGGTGGAAAGCGCCGGGGGCCGCGTCGAACTGGAGCCGCGGCCGGACATGGCGGACAAATTTCGCATCGTCGCCTCGAGCGGCCGGCTCGAATTGCGTTAGCCTAACGAGATGTTTCGATCCGGGATTGGTTACGATGTGCATCGCTTCAAAGAGGGGCGGAAACTGATTCTCGGTGGAGTCGAGATTCCGCATGCCTTGGGATTGGAGGGACATTCGGACGCGGATGTGCTTTCGCACGCGATCGCCGATGCGTTGTTAGGCGCGATCGGCGAGCGCGACATCGGCCATCATTTTCCGAACAGCGACGAATCCATCCGCGGGATCAGTAGTCTCGACATCCTGCGACGGGTCGGCGAAATTTTGGCGGCGAAAAACTGTCACATCGTCAACGTCGACGCGACCCTGATCGCGGAAGCCCCGAAGATCGGGCCGCATCTCGAAGCGATGCGAAACAAGATTGCGACCGCGCTTGGCATCAAATCCGCCGATCTCGGAATCAAGGCGACCACGAACGAAGGTTTGGGCGCGCTCGGGCGCGGCGAAGGCATGGCCGCGCTGGCGGTGGCAAGCGTGGAGATGGAGTAGTGAACTAGTTGTTGCCGGCAATGCAGATTCGTCACTCCACGACTCCACCACTTCAGTAATTTTCCCCACTCTGATGGCCTTGCGTCTCTTTAACACCTACTCCCGCGCAGATCGAGGAGTTCCGGCCGCTCGATCCCAACGGGCGCACGGTGAAGATGTACACCTGCGGGCCGACGGTTTACAGCCACGCGCACATCGGAAATTTTCGCGCCTACATTTTCGAGGATCTGCTTCAGCGGCATCTCGAAGCGCGCGGCTACGCGGTTGATCGGGTGATGAATCTAACCGACGTGGACGACAAGACGATCCGCGGCAGTCGCACTGCGCATCTTCCGCTGGGTGAATTCACCGCGCCGTTCAAGGAAGCGTTTTTCCAGGACCTCGACACGCTCCAGATCAAGCCGGCCAATGCCTACCCCGCCGCCACCGAAGAACGCTTCATCCAAGGGATGATTGCGATGATTGAAAAACTGATCGCCCTCGGACTCGCCTACCAGGCGGAGGACAAATCGGTCTACTATCGCATCAATCGTTTTCCAAAATACGGACACCTGGCGCACTTCGATTTGTCGGAACTGCGCTCGACCGGCCGGGTGAAGAGCGACGAGTACGACAAAGAGCACGTGGGCGATTTTGCTCTCTGGAAAGCGTGGGACGAAGAGGACGGCGAAGTCTGGTGGAAGAGTCCGTGGGGCCGTGGGCGGCCCGGCTGGCACATCGAATGCAGCGCGATGGCCACGTCATTGTTAGGCGAAGAGATCGACCTTCATTGTGGTGGGGTGGACAACATCTTTCCGCACCACGAGGCCGAGATCGCACAGTCGGAAGGGTGCAGCGGGAAACGGTTCGTTCGTTACTGGCTGCATTGCGCGCATCTCCTGGTCGACGGCCAGAAGATGTCGAAGTCGTTAGGCAATTTCTACACCCTGCGCGATGTGCTGGCGAAAGGATACAGCGGCCGGGAGGTTCGCTTTGCACTCATCCGGGTGCATTATCGCGCGCCACTCAATTTCACCTGGGAAGGAATGGAGGAAGCGCGGCAGGCGCTGGCGCGGATCGATGAATGGCTCCGCCGGTTGCGCGAAATCGCCGCGGGTGAGGGTCAGGTGGAGGCGATCAGCGGTGACAAGTTTGCCGAGGCGCTCGATGACGATCTCAACATCTCGGCCGCGCTCGGACATCTTTTTGAGCAGGTTCGTGAAAGCAATCGCGAGCTGGATGGCGGCCTCACCCCGGCCCGGGCGCACGCCTGGTTGAATTGGTGGCAGCAGATCAACCGGGTCCTCGCCTTTGAAGGCGAGCAGGAAAAGCCAGCGCCGGAAATCACCGCCCTGGCAGAGGAACGGGTGCAGGCGCGGCTTGCCAAGAATTGGCAAAAAAGTGATGAATTACGCGATGCGATCCAGGGCCACGGATGGGAAGTGCGGGACACCAAGGACGGCCAGGTCCTCACCCGCCGCGCCGGAGCCTGACGATCTCGGATTGTTCTTCGCCTAACGACATGTTTACCGCCGCCGAATTCTTCGAACTCGAACACACGGCGCATTCGAAGCTCTTCGAGCCCGACAAGTACGTCTGGGACGCGCTCAAGCAAATCCCAAGCTATCTGCAGTTCCGGCTCCAACCGGCCGTGCTCGGCGATTTGATCGGGAAGCCCTACGTCAGCGACGCTGTTTTCATCGGCAGCGGCACGATTGTTGAGCCGGGCGCGATGCTAAAAGGACCGGCCTGGATCGGTGAAAACTGCCACCTGCGCAGCGGTTGTTACGTGCGCGAAAACGTCATCGTCGGTAACGGGGTGGTCATGGGCAATTCGTGCGAGTTCAAGAACTGCATCGTTTTTGATGAGGCGCAGATCCCGCATTTTAGCTACGTGGGCGACTCGATCATCGGCTACAAGACACATCTCGGCGCGGGTGTGATCTTGTCCAATGTCAAACTCGACCATGCCGAGATTTCGGTCCTCGCGACCGATGGAATGATTGCGACCGGCTTGCGAAAATTTGGCGCGATCATCGGAGATCGTTCCGAAATCGGATGCAATGCGGTCTTGAATCCCGGCTCGATCATCGGTCGCGACTGCATTATTTATCCGGGAACCAATTTCCGAGGCGTGCTGCCAGGAAACAGCATCATCAAAGTGCGACAGACGACCCAAATCCTGAGTCGGCGTCAGCCTAACGAAACATAGGTCGGACGAGGATGCGGATGGGCCTTCGCGTGAACCGAGAAGAGTAAGAGCACGCGGGAAACCGCGGGTTTTGGAGGCCTGCTACCAAAAGCGGTCATTTGCTGGCCGCCTTGGCTGCGGCAACGACTTTCTCGAAGCGCTTATCACCGCGCAAAGAATCCCAGCACGGATTGAAGCGCGGAGAGCGCGGGGCGATTGAGGTCAATCGTCCCTACCTGGTTTATTTCGGTGCGGGCGAGGCGCAGAGTTTTTGGAAGCGTGGATCATTCCGAAGCGGATCAAACATCGGATCGAGCCGGAGCAGCGCAGGAGGGGCTTGGCGCGTCCTTGCCAAGCGCAGGACGGATTCGGCGCGGCCTCTCGTGAACTAACGCGCCACCGGTGGTTAGAACTTCTTTATCAGTCGAACATAGACGAACCGTCCCAAGTTATCATACAGGAATCCCGGGTATTTATTTAAAAAATCGTTAGATTCGAATCCAAACGCCGAGGGCGGATCCTCGCCGAATATGTTATTCACCCCAACGGTGAAGGTGGTGTTGTTCAAGACCGTTTTCCAGCCGGGCATCGAATAAGCCGCTGTGCTTTCAATGGCCTTACCCTCTTTGTTGGTCATGACCTCCCTAACACTCTTGGAGTAGCCTGCCACGGGCTGGGACTCTACAGGGGGGGTGAAGATGAAACTGTAGGAGAGCGAAGCGTCTGTGAACCAGGTTGCTTTAACATAATGTAGTCTCTCAATTCCATCGAACTGTTTGGCAAAGACTTCTTCTCGGAATCCACCAATGTAATGCACGGTCCAGTTCAGGTCCCAGTTCTCCCACGTCCAATCAAGATTTTCTATCCCTCTCCATCGCGCCCAGCCGTCGCCGCCGGTCGATGATCCGAAGAACATTCCTTCGATAAAATCGCTGTTGCTGCGCCCGGCCACGTGGAACGCTTGTTTGCTTCCGGGGAAGGCAAACACGAAGTCTTCCAGATAAGTTGTGCGGGTCAGAGAAGTGAATGTCCCAATGGGGGTTTGAATTTGGTACTGAAGTTCAAGATCAACGCCGCGCGCGTCCTGCCTCCCACCGTTTAGAAGCGGACTCGCGACCCCGACAAGATTGCCGTCAGGATCGAATAAAACCGCGCTCTGCCCAGGCTTGGGCGGTAGCGGACCGGTTATTATCTTGACCGAACCCAGGCCCATACCTCCCTGCGCGACAAACTCATCAATTATCAACTGAGGAGCAACCCCGCCAACAACGCCGGTCCGCTCGATGTCCCAGAAATCAACCGTGAATGTCAGACTTCCCCATTGCGGCGGGATCCATTTCGGCGTGTAAACAAAACCTCCCGTCCACGTACGGTCATGTTCGGGAGCAAGGTTCTTGTTGGGGAGCCCTTCGACAGTTGTTTCCGAATTAATTTCGCCCAAGAAATTCGAGGGGCCGAGACCGAAAACTGTAGGTCCATACAACTCGGTCATTGAGGGCTCGAGAAAGCCTTCGCCCCAGGTGCTGCGAATGGTCAGCTGCTCATCAAACGGTTGCCAGCGCAACGCCACTTTGGGTACCAGGACGTTTGTGTCATTATTCATAAATTCCTCAAAACGGGCCCCTGCGTCCAACTCCAGCGAATGAAGCCCGGGAATACCCATTTCCGGACTGAAAATTGGAACGTGTAATTCACCATAAAAGGCCACTTCTTTGCGGCCAGCTTTCACAGGGGTGACGCCGATGGCACCAAGCTCCTGCGTAGCTTGGTCATCTGGATTGATCTCGTAGGTTTCCCGACTGAAAAAACCGCCTAAGGCAAGTCCGACGGGACCGCCAGGCAAATCAAACAGGTCGGTTGTGTAAATGTTCAAGTCCAAGGTCGCGAGCTTGGATGTACGAAAATCGCGCGCATGCAGCGTCGCAAAGTTGATCAACGGTATGTTGGTTGCGATGGGAACCCTGAAATCGTTGAACGGATTGAACGGAATCGTCTGCCCAATAAAATCAGTCGAGGTCGGATTAAAGAGCGAATCGTTTGCGTTGAGAATGCGCTCAAATCGCGGGCCATCAGCGTCCCGGGTCTGACTAATATTCAGGATTTGGCTGTAGCGGAACCCAGAGTCGTAGCCCCAGCTTCCATCAAAGAGCTTGTCTCCTTTTATGCCGATGGTGCTCAGCCAGGCTTCCTTTTCGTTATCAAACAATCGGTTACCGAAATCGGTAAGCCGCGCACTAGAGCCGCCCGAGATGAACTGCCCAAACGGGTTGAATGGGTTAAAGGCACCCGGAGGTGCGCCAACTTGCGCAGCAGTCGGAGTATTCGGAGGCTCGGCTCCAGCCGCGATGGGAGTATGGGGCGGGATGAAGATCACAAAAATGCCAGGGGAATCGAAGGGGCCGGTGGAGGTTGGCGCCAGTTCATCATGCGACTTTACGTCGGCATAATAAAAGTCACCGTAAAGCTGGAACTGATCGTCGCAGATCTTATCGTTGAAAGAGACATAGCCGCCCCAGCGTTCCTGTTCCGGAAAGGAACCCATGAACTGGTCGACGTTGAAGCCGGGTAGAATACCGAGTCCGCTTCTGACCCGGTGCGTATCGTAGATATACTGGCTTACCGGTGCAAGACCGTTAGTACCGAGCGGCGCAGTGGTGAATATCTTTATGTCAGCGTCCGACGGTATTTGACCAGGTACACCAGCCGTTCCAAAAACTGCGCCGGCAGCTAGCGCCACTGCCGTGCTTACCTCAAAGTTGGCCGGGCTCGCGTTCTCGCTCAGGAACTTACCCTTCTGGGTGTTGCCGCGATCCCTGTTGAAAAGCGAATTGTGGTGATAAAAGAAGATGTCACCAACCACGCTCACTTTATCGTCGCCTGTTCCAAAGAGAATGTCGCCGCTGTAAAGACCGGCATCTTTGTCCAGCGTGTCGCCGTAATACAGGGTCAGTTGGGCGCCACGATAATCTTTGTAGAACTTGAGGTTAATGACGCCGGCAACCGCGTCAGCTCCATAGGTCGTAGAAGCGCCATCTTTCAGAATCTCGATGCTCTGGACCGCCGTAATGGGAAGGGTAAGCAAATCGATGAATCCGGCACCCGAGTTGGCGTTCCCGGGAAACGGCGCGACGCGCCGCCCATCGACAAGAACCAGGGTAGCGCCTGGGTCGAACCCGCGCAGCGAAACCGCAGCTGTGCCTGTCGGACCGCCCGAGGCGTCCGCGTTGTTACTAACCGGGATGCCGCTCGCATTCATCACTGGCTGGATCTTGAGAAGCTGCTCCACGGTGGTGCCCTGACCGGATCTATTAATCAAGTCCCGGTTGAGATTAATGACCGGGTTCGGACCGACTTCTTCTGAAGTCGGGATGTTTGAGCCGGTCACGATCACCTCCTCGACTGTAACGCCAGGCGGGCCGGTTGTCTGCGGCGCGGGCGATGGATCCTGCGCAAACGTCAAGGGGACGGGACAAAAGAAGCCCGCCGCGATTGCAAGACAGAGGCCGGTATCAGGAGTCTTCTTCATTCATTCCGGGGCATTCCTGTGACACGCCTCGCGAGTTCGCTGCCGACAGGTCTAGAGCGTTTTGAGGAAAGTTGTAGCCGAGGATTCATGCGCTCTCGGGTGGGGTGGGCGTCCCGCCCGCCGGCAAGGCATCCTGCCTTTGCAAACTTTCTTCTCTCGAGCTGGAGCGCGGAAGGTTCGTTTCGGCGGGACGCCGAAACCGGCGGGCGCGGACGCCCATCCTACCCGAGAGAATTGTGCCGTCCCGGCCATAGAACGTTTTAAAATGGTCTAACAGATTCCTCCCTACATTCACAAGCTTCGTTTCGTGCGCTGGCGGCCGCATTCGGCGGAGCGGCGACTTAATCCGGGGCCGGAAACATCGTCAGCAATTCTTGCGGAACTGCTCGCGCATCCTGCAGTTGGCCGTCGAAATACACCCTGACTACAAATCCGCCGAATCGTCGTTCATCAGATGAAGGTAGTTTGCTCTTGGGACGCATGTAAGTCGCAGCCAGAAACTTTGGAGTCGGGTCCGTCCAGTCACGGCCGGAGCTAAGCCAGCTATAGCTGACCCTGGCATTCGTCGGCTTAAGCCCGTTGTCTTTCGTTAGGTCATAGAAATCGACTTTAATCCTCACCACGTGGCCATTCTGCGTGCCGGGTCGTGGCTTTACTCCAATTTTGAGCTTCAAGTGACTCTGCGTGCTCGGATCGACTGTCTCTGAGAGCGTTGTCTCGCTGATCGCCAAAATTGCGTTCTGCGAAGCGCCGATTTTCCGTAACAAAAGGGGGAAACGTGCGTCGGAACGAAGCGCACGAAATTCGGGGAGAAACGCGACCCATTGCAATACCCCCGAGTGCTCTGCATAGGCGCGTTCGAGTTCCCGAAAAGCTCCTTCCTTGTCGTCAAGCGCGACTGCGACCGCGGCGATCAAAGGCGCCGAGACGTAGCGTTTCTCTCTTGCCTGGACAAGTTGAGCAAGAATATTTCGCGCCTCGATCTCGCGGCCCATACGAGTGTAGGTGATGGCAAGGCCACTACTCGGCAAATGCGTGGCCTCTTCGGCTTTTGTGTAAAGCGCGATCGCTTCCGAGAAATTCCCCTTCTCGCGATATCCCGCGGCAAGAATTGAATCCAGATAAAAGTAATTCGGATCGAGCTGGAGCGTCCGCTGGCCTTCGACAACGGCGTCATCAACGCGCCCATTAGCCAGATAGGCGGCGCTGGCAACATAGCTCGTGATAGGCGACACCGGATCTAATTTCTGAGCCGCGAGGATAAGTCGAAGACCGTCTTTTAGCTCACCGCGGAAGAGCGGGTGCAGACCCGAGAAAAGGTGAGCCGGTCCAGAGTTAGGATCGAGCTGGAGAGCACGCGTCAGCTCCGCATCCGCGCCAGCGAGGTCCCAGTCGAGAACACGTTTCGCTTCACTAAGGTAGCAATGTGCTTCCGCATCTCTCTCCTCCAGCTCGATCGCCTTCATCGCTGCCTCCCTTGAGAGCGGATAAGCTTCGAGCGGCTTTACATAAACATCGGCCATAAAATACCAGACTTTTGCGATCCCGGTCCAGGCCCGTGAAAAAGTCGGATCTTTCTCGAGACAGCGCTGAAAGAAACTGAGCGCCCTTCGCAAATCCTCCTCCGTGCTTTTGTTCGAGAAATAGAGACCTTGTAGATAAAGATCGTATGCCTCTGTATTTGGTTGTTCGCGGGCAGGAAACGAAGTCGCGAGCTTTATCTTGAGCGCTTCAACAATTGCGCGGGCGATTTCATCCTGGAGCGCAAACACCCCCTGCAATTCGCGTTCGTATGTTTCCGACCAAATCCGGAAACCGTTGCGTGCATCAATCAACTCTGTGGTTATCCGAACGCGGTTACCCTCGCGTCGCAAACTTCCCTCCAGCACATTCGCGACGTTTAGCTTCTTCCCAATTTCGCTCGCGGTCGCGTTCTTCCCTTTGAATGAAAATGACGAGATGCGGCCGGCGACGCGCAACCCATCGACTCTTGCCAGAGCATCGAGAATTTCTTCGCTTATGCCGTCGCAGAAATATTCCTGATCTTTTGCCTGGCTAAGATCTAAGAATGGCAGCACCGCGATGCTTTTCTCCGACGGTAAACTCGTCACGACGTCGCGATGTCGATAGAACGGAACCGCCAGCGCAGCGGCAAGCATTAGCAACGCGACCAGCAACGCAACCGGCGATCGCGCCCAGCGCAACCATAAAGGCGCAGCCTTCAATTCCAGTTTGTGGCGTAAATTCTTGAGCGCTTGAAGCAGCTCGCTGACGCTCTGGTACCGTTTTGTTCGATCTTTGCGCAGCGTTTTGCTGATGATCTGCTGAAGCTCAGCGGGAGTGTGCGCGAGGTAACTTGTGAGCGGCGACGGCTCCTTTTGTAAGATTGAAGTCATAATCTCTCGAGGTGTTTTCGCCGGGGAATGCCTCATGTCCGGTAACCATTTCGTAAAGAACTACGCCAAGACTCCAGACGTCTGTCTCCTTACCAACCGACGCGCCACGTGCTTGTTCCGGCGACATGTAAGGAACGGTGCCGAGGATCGACCCAAGGTTAGTTTGAGCCGGCAACAGCGCTTCGTCTGTCGAAACCGGCAGCGGTCCTTGTTCGACCAGTTTCGCAATCCCGAAGTCGAGCACTTTTACATATCCGTCGGGCCGGAGCATTATGTTTCCCGGGTTGACATCGCGATGGACAATCCCGTTTTCATGGGCGGCGGCGAGTGCGCTCGCCACCTGGATCGTAACATCAATCGCTTCACTCAATTTCATCGGCCCGCGGGCAAGACGTTTCCGCAGGGTCTCACCTTCGATCAACTCGCTTGCGATGTAGTGAGTCGAGTGATCCTCGCCGATCTCGTAAACCGTCAGGATATTTGGATGATTGAGCGCGACCACGGCGTGCGCCTCTTGTTCAAATCGCTTCAGCCGTTCCGCATTCCCCGTAAAGCGCATCGGCAAGAGCTTGAGCGCGGCCTTGCGGCCCGCGGTCACGTCGGTGGCGAGATAGACTTCGCCCATCCCACCGCTGCCGATCCGTTCAGAAATTTTGTAGTGACCGAACGTGCGACCGACGAGTAAGCCAGCTTGCCTATTTTCAATAATCTTGGTCGCTAGACCAACGGTCGATCTTTCTATAAACTGACCCGCTCGTTGGTCTGAAGTGAGAAGCGCTTCAACTTCGCGCCGCAAAACCTCATCGCCGTCGCAGGCGGTGTCGAGGAACGCGCTTAGTTGGCCCGGCTCTTGTTCCACCGCGGCAAGAAAGATTTGCTCAATCGTTTGGAACTGCGGCGGTGTCATAGGCGGGAAAATGACGAATGAATAATGAAGCCCGAATGACGAAGGATTTGGTTTCGTTAGCTTTGGACGTTTGCATCGCGGCCAGTGTCTTACTTGTTTCTCCAAATTTTGGAGAAAATCAGATGCAGTTCCTTTGCTTCGACCCAGAGCGATCGAGCTTGCGGTTTCAATTCCGGGACCGCCCGAACAATCATGCGAAGGAAATGCTTGGTTTCGCGCGCCTCCTTTCGGCGAGTTCCGATGTTTTTCAGAAATTCCTTCTTCGAATTGTGCCGGCTCCAACACGCTGACTGATAATTCGATTGGTTACCGGATTTTGTGGAATCGTCTTCGCGAAATCGATAATTGCTTCGCCACATCGGGCCGTTCGTTCTTCCAAATCGTAGACGCGTCTTGTCTCTGGTTCTTCGGCGACAAGTCCTGCGCCATCATCCCAAATCGAATCGTCGTGCGCCGCATCCCAGCCTTCCGATTTCGTCATTCCTTCGTCCTTCGTCATTTCTTTCAGCCCTCATTGTGCAACTGCGTGTGCAGCCACGCCTTGGCAAATCTCCAGTCGCGCCTCACCGTTACAGGCGAAACCTTGAGTACTTCTGCCATCTCGTCGTAGTTGAGTCCGCCAAAATACTTCAGCTCGACCACCTGAGCCTTTCTCGAGTCGAGTGTGGTCAGTCTTTCCAGTGCTTCGTGCAACTCGACGATTTCCTTTGATTCCTCTGGCGAGACAAGTACTGCTTCCTCCAAGTCCACTTTGAGCGCGCCGCCACCGCGCTTTTGGGATCGCTGACTCCTGGCGTAGCTAACCAGGATTCGGCGCATCGCCCGCGCGGCCACGGCGAAGAAGTGCGCCCGGTTCTGCCACCGTGGATTGGTTTGATCGGCCAGGCGCAGGTAGGCTTCGTTCACCAGCGCCGTCGTTTGCAGTGTGTGGCCGGGGCGTTCTGCGCCCATCTGACGATGCGCGAGGCGTCGAAGTTCGTCATAGACGAGCGGCGTTAATTCCGCCAGCGCAGCATCGTCCCCTTGGCTCCAGCGAGTCAGGAGCTCCGTCACTTTTTGCTGAGAAATCGCGGGCGCATCCATCATCGACTTTCACAGCCTATCAGCCCCAAAAAATCTTTGCACGCAGAAAGCGTCGCCGAAAAAACCTCGATTCAAATGATCACTTTGATCGCTCTTTCGCGCCTTATCGCAATGGAACCCAAACAACCAAAAACAAAGGAAAAACAATGAAACCACTGACCGACTTCAAAAAAACAAACATTCTTCGGAACATATTCCTAAGCCT
Organism: uncultured Verrucomicrobiae bacterium; assembly: GCA_963776615.1. Lineage (GTDB taxonomy): Bacteria > Verrucomicrobiota > Verrucomicrobiia > Chthoniobacterales > UBA10450 > Palsa-1392. Next base: position 347,704 of record CAVZNJ010000016.1, on the reverse strand, counting down.
TGGCGCGATCTTCGCGTTAGTCACCGCCGCTCACGCACAGAACCTCTATGTCTCATGTAACTGCCCCGGATCTCACGCAATCCTCGAGTACACGCCGGATGGGACGCAGAGCACTTACGCTACGGGGCTTCAAAACCCTCGAGGCCTGGGCTTTGACAGCATTGGCAATCTTTTCTCGGCAGAAATCATTGAGCGCCTCGAACATGACATTGGGACAGTGCGAAAATATCACCCGAGCCACCAGGTCAGTAACGTTGGCAGGGACGCGTTCTTTACCTTTGAAGGCCTCGCCATAGACATCGCGGGCAATGCCTATGTCATGGCGACAGACGACACAAGTCCCACAGCGGACGGTACTATCTACAAGTTCACACCTGGTAGAGAGCAGATCGTTTTCGGCTCCGTTCCCGGGACGCCGGATGCTACGGAAGCAAACTGGGGCCTGGCATTCGACAGCGCGGGCAATCTCTATGCAGCCGACGGCAACGCGCAAACAATTTATGAATTCGCTACAAATGGAGCCCGCACCGTCTTCGTCGGGCCAAGCGCGTTCGCTGAGGGCGAATCTCCAGTTGGCCTTGCGTTTGATAGCAGAGGCAATCTGTTCGTTTCCATCGAAACCTTTGGCGATCCAGGAACCGACTCGGTTGTCTATTTCAGGCCAACCGGCGTAAAGAGCACCTTCGCCACCGGCCTAACTTTTCCTCGCGGCCTGGCCTTTGACAGCTCGGGCAATCTCTTTGTAGCGGAGGCAAATGCGACTCCGGACGGCGATATCTTGAAGTTCCCTCCTGGCGGAGGCTCGCCGACCGTTTTTGCCTCCGGCTTCGGCCGCCCGGAATTCCTGACCTTCGGGCCCCCGCGATAACAGGCCTTGCCCGTGCGCCGCGCTGCGCTTTTTTTTCCAGCGCGGCGCGGGCTTTCGTTTTCTCGCAATGGAAGAAAACTACGAAAACAAGAAGAAAGGAAAAAACAATGAATCCGCTAGCTCAGTTCAAAAAAATATCGATTCTGCCACTTTTCATCGCAATCACGCTCATCGCGCTCGCTTCAGCCAGAGTCACCCGCGCCGACGCCGTGACCGACTGGAACGCGATTGCGTCGGACGCGATCGTAGTGACTGCCCTACAGCCGCCGCCGGTGTCGGCGCTGAGTTTCGCAATGGTGCAGGGGGCGGTGTATGACGCGGTCAACGCGATCGACCGTGGCTACCGGCCGTACCTCGTCCAGCCTCCTTCAAATCCGACGGACTCGAAAGAGGCCGCCACCGCAACGGCCGCCTTCCGCGTGCTCGTGGGCTTTGATGATCTCCCCGGCCTGTTCCCGACACAGCAGCCGACTCTACAGCCGCAGTACCATACGTACATAGCGGGTCTGCCTGATAACCCACCGGGATCGAGAGCTGCTGGAGTCACCATCGGCGAGACGACAGCCAGGGCGATGCTCGATGCGCGGATGAACGACGGACGCTTCGGCCCGCCCCCGGATCTGTACCCGCCAGCGCCCGGCATCTGGCGGCCGACGCCACCATTTTTCGCGAACGACCCAGCGCCGTGGGTAGGGAACGTGCTGCCGTTCATCGTCCCGAGCGCAGAGATGCTCCGCACCGACGGGCCGAACGCGCTCACGAGCCCCGCCTACACAGAGGATTTCAACGAGGTCAAGGAGATCGGCTCACTCACGAGCACGACCCGAACGGCGGACGAAACCGATGCCGCGATCTTCTGGCAGGACCATGCTCACGCCCTTTTTAACCGGATCTTTCGCACTCTAGCCGCCAGCCAGAATTTGGGCATCGCTGACAGCGCTCGCTTGTTCGCGATGGAGAACCTGGCTGCGGCTGACGCCGCGATCGGCTGCTGGAACGACAAGTACCTACTGGCAGTTTTGGCGCCCGATCACAGCGATCCGCGAGGCCGATACCGACGGCAACCCGGACACTGAGGCCGACCCGACGTGGCTGCCGCTATTCGACCCAGCGACACCGGTCTGTAGCGGGGCGCCGCTCGCCACGCCGCCCTTCCCCGACCACCCCTCGGGGCACGCCTGCGCGACCAGTGCGTTCGTGTACACGCTCAAGAACTTCTTCGGCACCGACAAGATTGGCTTCAGCGCCTTCAGCAACAAATCCTGTACGACGCGGAACTTTGACCGCTTCTCGGATGCGCTCAAGGAGGTCATCGACGCCCGGGTGTGGGCGGGCATCCACTTCCGCACCGCCGACACGCAAGGAGCCGTGCTCGGCAAGAAGGTCGCCCGATACCTCAAGAAGCACTACTTCCAGCCGATCCGCGGTAAGAAGGATCGACGCACCGGCCCCGGGTAATTGCCCATTCTGAGAGCGGTTCCCAAACTTCAAGAGCAGGCCGCCTCTTGCGGGGCGGCCCGTTTTTGCTAGCGCTCCCAGTCCATTGTCAGGCGTTTGGCCGATAGATCGAGCCGTTAGGTTGGATTGGGCGCAAGAGGAGAAGCGCTGGCGGATGGGCGGGGATTCGAACCCCGGGTGCCTTTCAGCACACACGCTTTCCAGGCGTGCACAATAGACCGCTCTGTCACCCATCCGTTAGGCGCGGATTACAACTGCAGGCGGCGGAACAGTTCGTCGAGCGGCAGCTGAATGCCAATGTAAAATTCGCCGAAATCGGCGTAGGCCGCGCTCACTTCATCGAAGCGCATCTGGTAGACGATCGCTTTGATCTGGAAAGTGTCGTGCGCGAAAAGCGTCACGCCCCATTCGGCGTCGTCGAGCCCGGTTGAGCCGGTGATGAGTTGCTTCACCTTGCCGGCGTATTGCCGCCCGACGCGGGCGTGGCCGCCCATCAGGACGCGGCGTTCCTCGAACGGAAGCGAATACCAATTCCTCTGTTCGCCGCGCCGTTTCGTCATGTTATAGAAACAGACAACCGGCCAGTCGGGCAGCGTCGGATAAACGCGCTCGTGCCGGTATTTTTGCATGCGCTCGCGGAAGGCCTGCATCGCCGTCTCGAACTCCGGCGTGTTACGTTTCAGCTTCTGTTCGGTCTCGAGCGTTTCGGCGTATTGCTCGTCGGACGTGGTGTATTCGCTCTCCTCGGTGAGCGAGAGATAACTGTAAACCGGGATGAGGACATCCGCGCCTAACGACAGGGTGAGCTGCTTCTCGACCCGGTTCGCGACCTGCAAATCGGGCGTGACGAGCATGAAGCCGAGATCGGCTTTGGATGTGACCTGGCTAAGGGTGAGGAGCTGGGTCGATTCCAGCGCGCGGACTTCCTGGACGAGGGTCGAAAGAGCGATTTTCGCCTCGCGTTGTTCGTCGGGGTCGAGCAATTGCCACTGGCCGTATTCAATCCGGTAGAAAAGGTGCAGACAATGCCAGCCCTCCTGCGGGATGAGCGGCGCGGCAGTCTGGATCCATCGACGGAGTTTCCCCGTGCGCGGCAACGGGGTCAAGCCGCGTGACTCCCGGTTCCAATCGTCAGGCTTCCACCTGCGTCGCGCTCGGGAGATGAGCGAGGCAGTATTCCTCGCCGTCACGCGCGACACGAAACTCGAGATTGGGATTCGTCAGCTCGGTCGCGCCGCAGGTTGCGCAGTGATGCAGCGCCTCATCTTCCGGTTGCGCCTTTTCCTCAAAGCGCCGGCGCCGGGTGGCTATCTCCTGGCGGTTGCGCGCCGCCCGCACGATGTCCGGTCCAAAGAAAATGAAATAATTCGCGAGAGAGGCGACCAGTGCCATTCGATAAGCATTCGGGCCGCTCACGAACCCGAAAAGCAAAAGCGCGGCCGAGACCCAGGCGAGCCATTTCACTTTTACGGGCAGAATGAAAAAGATGTAGATGACCTCATCGGGATAAAAATTGGCGAAGGCGAAAAAGAGCGAAGCGTTCAGCATCGTGTTCGAGAAATTGCTCCCGAAGAAAAAGGCCGCGATCGTCGTGCCGATCATCCCGATGAAATAAAAAAGGTTGAGCCGAAACGCGCCCCAGGCGCGCTCGAGTCCCTCGCCGATGAACCAGAGGAAGAGAAGCACGAAGATGATCCAGAACGGGCTGTCGGTAGTGCGGGATAAAAATGTAGGTAACGAGCCGCCAAACCTGGCCGTGCAGGATCGCGCCGCGATTCAGGTCGAGCATGCGCACGAACTCCGGGTTCAACCGCGCGAGGACAAAAACGAGCGCGTTGAACCCGGCCACGATGCGGATCAAGCCGGGAATGGCGAATCGGCCGAAACGGCGTTCGAGTGAATCGAGGAAGACCATGGTTACTTCACCGTAAAGGCGGGCTGGTGGCAGTTCAACAAACTGGGATCGAGGAAGGGCGGGGTGGAGCGATTGACACACGGAGCGCAACATCTAGGCTGGCCGCGATGAGCGACGCCGCGGAAAAACGGACTCCTCTTTACGACGAACACGTGAGGCTGGGGGCGAAAATCATCCCTTTCGGCGGCTGGCTGATGCCGGTGCAATACCGCAGCATCAATGAAGAGCACCAGGCCGTGCGGAACGCCGTCGGCGTCTTCGACATTTCGCACATGGGCGAGCTGGTCGCGAGCGGTCCGCGGGCCGGCGAATGGCTCAATACGATGCTGACGAACAACATCGCGAGGCTCGAGGTCGGCACCGGGCAGTACACCTTTCTGCTCAACGACGAAGCGGGAATCATCGATGACCTGATCGTTTACCGGATCGAAGACGAGAAGTTTCTGCTCGTCGTGAACGCATCGCGGATCGAGGACGATTTTCAATGGCTGCGATCGCATCGCGCCATGCAAGTGGAGTTGGAAGATCAAAGCGATCAGTACGCGGGTTTGGCCGTTCAGGGACCAAAAGTCGGCGAACTTTTCCAGGCCCTGTTTGGTGCTGACAAGGAGTTGCCGGCGCGCAATCGAATTTCGGCCTTCGATCTCGGCGGGACAAAGCTTTGGGTGGCGCGAACGGGTTACACCGGAGAGGACGGGATTGAAGTCTTCTTCGCGGCCAGCGAGGCGCCGCGGGTCTGGAACGAAGTTTTGCAAAAAGGAGAGTCGTTAGGCATTCGGCCCTGCGGGCTGGGCGCGCGCGACACCTTGCGCCTCGAGATGTGTTATCCGCTCAACGGTTCCGATCTTTCACCGGAGCACAACCCGCTCGAAGCCGGGCTCGGCTTTTTCGTTGACCTGACGAAACCCAATTTCATCGGACGCGAAAAGCTACTGCGTGAGAAGGAAGCAGGTTCGTCGCGTCGACTCGTTCCCTTCAAGATGAAGGGGAAGAGCCCGCCGCCGCGGCCGCATTACCGGGTTTTTCGCAACGGGGTGGAAGCGGGCGAGCTGACCAGCGGCACGCTTTCGCCGAGCTTGAATTACGGGATCGGAATGGCTTACCTAACGACACCGGTGCCGAAGCCGGGCGAAGAAATTGAGATTGAAATCCGCGGCCAGAAATTTCCGGCTGTCATTGAAAAGAAACCGCTCTACAAGAAATCATGAATGTTCCAGACGACCTCCTCTACACCGAATCACACGAATGGGCCCGCCGCGAAGGCGACAAGATCCGGGTCGGCATTACCGATCACGCGCAGGCTGAGTTGACCGACGTGGTGTACGTCGAGCTGCCGAAAGTAGGCGCGACATATGAAGCGCGCGGCACGATCGCGGTCGTCGAGTCGGTCAAGGCCGCGAGCGACATCTACGCGCCGGTCAAGGGCACGGTGTTGGAAGTGAACAAGGCGCTGGAATCGAACCCGGCTTTGGTGAACAGCGATCCCTATGGCGATGGCTGGATCTACGTCCTGCAAGTCGACAACCTCGATCAGCTAAAGAACCTGAAGGACGCGGCCGCCTACCGAGCGGCGATCGGGTAACGTCAACCTCCCTGGCGGCGTCGAGCCGCGGCAAGGAGCCGCTAATAATTGGCAACCGACCGGCAGCGGATCATCCGCCGGTCGCATAGCAATTGCCTGGCGGGCGGGGCGAAATCTCCGCACCGGTCTCTCGCTTCTCGGCTTGTTTGGTTTCCTCGTCCTGACCGGCTACGGGCTCTACTACGCCGGGGGCGAACATTTGCGCTCCTGGATCAGCGCCGCCCATCTTTGGATTGGTTTGGCGCTGCCACCCGTCATGCTGCTCCATGTTTGGCGCGGGAAAAAGACGCGGCCATCGGCCGAGCGATGATTCGTTAGGCAGCGAGCGGTTGCGCGAGCCGTTCGTGCGACAAACCAACGCAACCGGTCCGCGTCATCCGATATCGGAGTGATCGCGATGTCGACCCAATGAGAATGGATGCAATTCGATGGCGCGGGCAAGAATCCGATGTCGGGACCGGAGGCGAAGTCTAGGCGAATACGTCTTGAAGGCCGCCAGAACGGAAATCGTCGGCGCCAGGCGAACATTTTTCGTCTCGCCTTGACGGACAATTCTCAAGATAAGGGACGGATGCGAAAGCTTGCCGGACCGCTGCTTGTGCTACTGCTGCTTGTCCCGCTGGCCCGCGCCGCGGTGATCAATGTCGAGTTTAAGTTCACGCCGTTTGTTGGGGATCCGGCGAAGGATGAAAAGGTCACGACCGTGCCCGGGAAGGCGGTCGTCTTCATCAACAACGTGCCCTTCGCGGAGCAGGAAGTGCGACAGGATGAGTTGCCGGTGCTCTTCGACGAACACGAGGTGGCGCCGTCCGTCTGGGTGCCGATGAGTTCGGTCGGTCCGGTGCTGCGGAAAGGGAAAAACGCCATTCGGATCGAGTTCACGCCTAACGACGCGACGAAGACCTATCGCGCGCAGTTGCGCTGGGCCTTCGTGACGGACACGCCCAGGGAAGAAGAGGAGCCGGGGAGCATGCGCTCGACCAACCAGGCGAACGAAGGAGTCGACGATCGCAAAGCGGTCAAAGGCAAGGTCGTCTTCGAGCGCGAATTCCCGGCGGATTTTGCGCTCGATCTGCCGTGGCATCATTATCCCGCGGTCACCTCGCTGACCGAGGAGGACAGGCAGAAGATCGCGGCGCTCTTGAAAACACGGGCCGGCTGGTTCAAGCCGGATTTCGCCGCACTCTACAGAGCGTTGGAGGAAAATGAATCGCTCAAAGTGGACGACGTGCGCAAAGCGCAATGCATTGAGGCAGTTTACAAGGCCGGGGTGCGGGTGACCGCGCCGCAGGCGGGCGAACTGGATTTTGTGACGACGAATGGACCGGAAGTGGTCGTGACAAAAAAGGGAGGGCCGCTTTTCGGATTGGATGAGAAAACGTTCGCGCCGATCAAGGACGAAGGGACGCAAATGTGCGCCGGCGTTGCGCTCTCGATGATTTATCCGGGCAAAGTGATGGCGGTACGCAAACCAGATGGAAGCTGGGAGATTGTCTACTGAGTCCGCTTCCTGGTCCGACTCGTGCTCGTAAATCGGAGCACAAGCCATGGAAGGCGGCTGCGTCAGCCGCAGAGAGAAAATGTCGCGGAAAAAATCGTCGGTTGTTAGTTCAGATCAGCCCTGACCAATCGATTAGAAGTGCGATCACGAAGCAGCAGCACCAGCCGAAGCAAGAGGAGGATGAACCCAATTGACGCCCTACACGATGATTGTTTATTCCCCCGGTGCCGACCGAGATGAAGCTCTTCAGCCGCGAATGGTGCTCCTGGTGCATCGATGCCAAGGACTACCTGACCCGGCGCGGTTTCAAATTTACCGAGATCGATGTCGGCGAGGATCGCGCGGCGTTCCAGGAAATGAAGGAACTGTCTGACCAGGCCTGCGTGCCCACGCTCGTCGCCGGCGATGAAGTGCTTGCGAATTTCGACACGGATCAATTGGAGAAATTCCTGCGCAAGCACGCCATCGCCCCGTAAATGTTATTCGGGCTTTTCATCACCCTCGGGGTCGCGGTGCTCAGCGTTGCGCTGCGAAGTTATCAATCATCCCTCTCGCAGAAGGTCGGCGCCTTTGGCATCCTCACCGCCTCGTTTCTCGCCATCTATTACATCACCGGCAGTTGGGTGCTGGGTCTGCTCAGCGCCCTGAGCTGGCTCTTTCTCCCCTGGCTGGAAATTCTCACCCGTATCCGGGCCCTCCGGCTCCCGCGCGAGAAAACACTCCGCCCGAAGAGTCCTCCCTCGCACGAGGTTTTCCCGGCACTCGACGAGATCACCGCACAGATCGAGAGCGAAGGCTTCGTGCATGTGAGTGATGCCGGTTGGGATTGGGACGATTACCGGCAATTCTTCCGCCTTTTTTACAAGGAGGAAGACCGCGCCCAGGCCACGATCTGCCTGAACGAACAGCACGATCTTTCCTTTTATTACCTGCGCATTTCATCCCGCGCACAGGACGGCACGATCTGGACGACGTGGAACTATCCACTTTCCTACGGCCTGAAATTAACCCCGTATTTTCGCATCAACCGGCAGCGGCCCGACCAATCGTTCTGGCAGCTCTATCAAAGTCACAAGGCGTTTCTGCGCGACAACAGCATCGATACCGATCGCATCGATCCACTCGATGAAGATCGGATTCAGGAGGAAATCGAGAATGATCTGCGCGATCAGGTCGCGCATAACATCGAGGCGGGAGTGCTCATGCAAACCCCGGGTGGCGAGATCAAGTATTCCTGGCGCGGGATGATTTATCTTTGGTGCCAGTTCCTGCTCGACCTGGTCCGCCTCTGAAGGCGGGAAACCCGAAATCCGAATGTCGAAATCCGAAACAAACTGGGAAAATCCGAAATCCGAAAAAAGAGTGCGTCGCTCTGTTTCCTTCCATTCGAATTTTCTCAATTCGGATTTGTTTCCGATTTCGTGCTTCGGATTTCGAATTTAAGCCGAAGGCTTTCCGATGCCCAATTCCGTGCCTCGCATCCAAACCGAAGTGCAGGTGATGTTCTTCGATACCGATTGCGGGGCCGTCGTGCACAACATCGCTTATCTCCGTTTTATCGAAACGGCCCGGACGCTCCTGGCCGAAGAACTCGGCCTGAAGCTGGTCGAGATGGCCGGAACGCAGCAGTACCCGGTGGTCGTACGGACGGAAATCGACTACCGGCGCGCCGCCAAGCTCGGCGATCGCCTGCGCATCGAAGGCTGGCTCGAGCGCCTCGAGCGGGCTCGCTTTTGGTGCGCTTTTCAAATCCGGCGAATCAGCGACGATACCCTCATCGCGGAATGCCGCCAAATGCTGGCTCTCATCCAGATGCCGGAGGCGAAGCTGCTCCGCTTGCCGGAAACGTGGGAGCGCTATCGCGCGCCGGCCCCGACGCAGGAGCGCTAGAAGTCCGCGGAAGACGTTTTCACCGCAAGAGCTAGCCTAACGACGATGTCATCCGCCAACCCCGCGCTCAGCCTCGATGAAGTTTTTCTCACGCCGGGCGCACTGATTGCGCCCTCAACCCGGCGCACACTTTTCCTTTTCCTCCTCTGCCTCGCCGCTGCGCTGCACATCGCGACGATTGGCTGGGGTGACCTCTACAACGAAACCGATGGCCAGTATGCCGGCGCCGCGCGCGAAATGATCGAGTCGCATCAGTGGCTTATGCCCACGAATGACGGCATCCCACGGATGCAAAAGCCGCCTCTCCTCTACTGGGCGATCGCTCTTTCTTTGCAGGTTTTTGGACTAACGACGGCGGCCGCACGTCTACCCATCGCGCTCGCCACCGTGGCCTCGGTTGCGCTCACTTTCCTCATCGGCGACCGCCTTGGCGGGCCGTGGCGCGGTTTCCTCGCCGGTCTCATCCATCTCTGTTGCTGCGGCACTTTTCTTCTCGGCCGCATCGTGATGCCCGAGCCGCTCTTCAGCGCTCTCATCGCGGGCGCGATTTACTGCGCGATTCGGGGCTACGAAAAACGACGCGGCCGCCGCGGGTGGTTCATCGGCTTCTGGATCTGCGCGGCGCTCGCCTGCATGACGAAGAGCCTGCACGGCCTGCTCTATCCGGCTGCGATCATCGGTTTGCTCTGCTGTTTTTATCGGGAAGCGCGCCTGCGGTTTCGCGAGCTCTTGCGCTGGGATGGGATTCTGATTTTTCTTCTTATCGCTGCGCCCTGGCACATCTGGCTGGAGTGGCAGCATCCCGGGTTCATCAATCAATTCACCGCCCGGGAATGGTTGATCCACCTCGCGGGCGTAACGGATCCGGGTCACAGCTACGACAACGTGCCGCGCCATGTCTTTCTCGGGCTGCACCTCGCCTGGTGGTTTCCGTGGTCGGTCGCAATTCTGCCCGGCGTGTTGCTTGCTGGGCGGCGCGTTTTTCGTCCGCGCGAAATTGAATTCGCCGATGCCGTCCCGCTTTGCTGGATGGTGGTCGTGTTCCTCCCGCTCTTCCTCATTGGGCAGCGGCAGGACTACTACTCCATGAGCATGTGGGGCGGCTTCGCCATTTTCTCCGCCACCGCCTGGGAGCGCATGCCGCGCTGGACTCACGTCGTTGGGGTGGTCGGGCGTGCTCATGGTCGGCCTGGTCGCCGGCGGCATCGCGTGGCGGTTGCCGGAGCTCTTGCAGAGCGCAGGCGCGCACTGGGGCACGACGGCCGAACGCTCGACCGCCTGGCTGACGCCTTACAGGCGATTCCGATTTCCACCTGGCTGGATTTTCGATCGATGTTTGTGGTCGTCGGGCTCGCTCTCGTTCTCTTTTCGTTCATCGCCCTCTGGTTCATTTATCGGGAACGTCCGCGCATTGCTCTCACCGCGCTGGCCGCCGCCATGGTGCCGATCGGCTTTAGCATGATGGATGGGGTGGCGCGGATGGCGCCCTATTTTTCGCTCGCCGACGCGGCCGACGTCATCCACGAACGGATCGCGCCTGACGACAAGGTGATCTATGAGGGACAACTGCACGTCGGCAGCAGCCTGCTTTTTTATCTCGGGCGGAAATTTTATCTCGTGAATCAGGATCCTGCTTCCGAGCCGGGAGCGGCGCTTCGGGGGGCGCCGGATGTCTTCCTCGAGGAAAAAACGGTCGTGCAGGAATGGGGCGGACCCGATCGTCTTTACCTGCTGGTTGAGCGAGCGCGGCTGCCACATTGGGAGGCGCTCCTCAAGTCAACCGGCGCGACCGCCGATGAGCTAGCGACTTGCGGCACAACGGTGCTGCTGAGTAATCGTCGTTAGGCCACTTCTCCTTCTTGCGCTCGAGGCAGAGTCGGTTAGAAGCCTGATCAAGATCGGGGACACGCGGCGATCTTAATGGCCTCTACCGCATCGGCGCGCGCACTTGCGGCTGGAGCAGGTGTCCCCAGGGCGGCCGTACGGATGCACCTGCGTGACTCGTTTTCCGTCATGCACCAGCCGGCGATGTTCATTGGCCCACTCGAAAATCGAGCCTTCGAGATTTTGCACCTGCGTGTAACCAGCGGCTCGCAGCTGTCGCGCCGCTTTAGCCGAGCGATAGCCGACCGCACAATAAGTGACGATCGGTGCATCTTTCGGCAACTGCTCCAGTGCGCTCCTCGGACCCGTTTTCGGATCGACCCACCGCGCTCCGGGTAAATGACTCACTTGCCATTCGGCCCGGGTTCGCACATCGAGCAAAACCGGTTGCGGGCGATCCCTTGCCGCCAACCAATCGGCCAGCTCCGCCGTCGTGATCCACTGGATATCGCTGAATCTGTTCCGCAGCGATCGCTTGACGAGAAACCAATCGATACTCCGGGAGGAGAGCAACCCCAGAGCGCAGAGCAGCAGGACGCCCACTCCCGCCGTCAGTCGAAAACTGACCGCTCCCGAGACGCGCGAAGAAGACGGTTGGCAATCCATTTGAAAAATCAGCGAGGCCAGCTACCTTGCCGGCTCATTTTCGGACCATAACCCGGAGCAACTTATGTCGCAGCATCGCAGTCTTAAAGGCGCCAGCACCATCACGGCTAAGCGCAATGTCTTAAAACGTTTCGAGCGGGTTGAATTGCTCAAGAAGCGTGGTCAGTGGAAAGAGACGAGCAAAGTCATCGGCCTGCCGAAGACCAAGCCGGATGTCTAGGCGGCGTTGAATCGCTAAAACGTGATCGTTGAATCGGATCACCGTTTTAACGATCTAACGATTTACGATTCACGCTCTCCCCTCATGCGTCTCAATCGCTTTCTCGCCGCCGCCGGGCTCGGCTCGCGCCGGCATTGCGACGGACTGATCGCGGAAGGCCGGGTCACGGTTAATGGTCAGCCTTGCACCAATTTCAGCACGCAGATTGAGGAGAGCGACCACGTCAAGGTCGATCACCGGCTCGTTAGGCCAGAAAGAGAACCTGACCATCCTTCTGCACAAACCCGCCGGCTTCGTCTCCACCCGGCGCGATCCGAACGCGACCGATACGATCTACGATTTGTTGCCGGCGAATTTTTCCCGGCTCTTTAACGTCGGCCGGCTCGACGCCCAGACCGAGGGTCTTCTCCTCCTCACGAGCGACGGCGATCTGGCGCAGCATCTCACCCATCCGCGCTACAAGGTGGAGAAGGAGTACGAGGTCACGCTCGACAAACTTTGGGAGCCCAGGCTCGCCGAGAAATTGCGCCAGGGAATTTTTCTCGACGGCAAACGCGCCCGGCTCACTCGCGTGCAGCGATTTGGTCCGACCCGGCTGCGCGTCGTCCTGCAGCAGGGCTTGAACCGCCAGATCCGCCGGATGTTTTACGAGCTCGGCTACGAAGTGAAGCGGCTGGTCCGGACCCGCATCGGCCACCTGCGGCTGGGCGATCTGCCGCGCGGCGGCTGGCGAGCCCTAACGAAAAGCGAGCTGGCGAAGTTGCGATTGTAGGGTCGCCCTACAATCACTCGAGCTCGTCCCGCAAAATCGCGAGGGGCGGAGTCGATCCGACTCCGTAGCTTGTAAGCAAACCGACAGCGACCGTTAACGAACTCACGATCAGCCCCGCCAGCGCGATCGGCAGGAATGATGGCGTGTAGGCGAGCTTGAAAGTGAAAACCACCAGCGCCCAACTGGCGGCAAGCGCCAGCACAATCCCGGTCGCGCTCGCGAGCAGGCCGAGAAACAAGTATTCCGCGCCAAGAATTTTCCAGATCTGCCAGCGCGACGCGCCCAGCGTGCGCAGAAGAACGCTCTCCTTCAGCCGTTGATAACGTCCGCTCCAGATCGTGCTCGCGACTACGATCAAGCCCGTGCCGACGGTGAAGAGCGACATGATCCGGATGACGAGCGCGACCTTGCTCAGGATTGAATCGACCGTCTGAATCACCGAAGTCAGATCGAGCGCGGAGACGTTTGGGAATTTCGCCACGACCGCATTCTGCAATCGCGCCGAAGCGGCGGGCGTCGGCACCCGGCTCACCAGCACGTTGAAGGTCGGCGCGTTTTCCAGCACGCCAGTTGGGAAGACGATAAAGAAATTGGTCTGAAAACGTTTCCAATCGACCTCCCGCAGGCTGGCCACTCGCGTCTTGATTGGCACGCCCTGCACGTCAAAAACCATCGTGTCGCCGATGGTCAGGCCAAGGTCCTTTGCGATATCCTGCTCGACCGAGACGGGCACCGTAGCGCCGGGGTGATAATCGAAATGGCCGATCCATTTCCCGGCGGTAATTTTCTCCGTCTCGCTCAGGTCCGCGCGGTAGGTCGAACGATACTCACGTTCCAGTTCCCACTCCGGGACTTTCTGCTGCGGGTCCTTCAGAATCTCGGACGACTTGCGGCCTTTCACTTCCGTCAGTCGCATGGTCACGATTGGCGCTTCCTGGATCACGGGCAGCTGTTCTTGCCTAACGAGATCAGCAACGGACTTCGTCTGGTCCGGCTGGATGTCGAAGAGAAAAATGTTGGGCTGATTGTTCGCGTCGACCGAACGGAACTGGGTCAGGAGCACGTCGCGCGTCAGGTAAATGGTAAGGAGCAGAAAGGTGCCGAGGCCTAACGACAACGTAAGAAGCAGGGTGCGGTTGTTCGGCCGATGGAGGTTGGCCAGTCCCTGCCGCAGGACGAAGCTCCAGCTCTGCGGCAGGAGTTTTCGCACGAGAAAAATCAGCAATCGAGCGACGCCGAGCAGGATCGCGATCGCGAGCGCCAGACCGCCTGCGAAGAACAAACCATCGGTCCACGTTTCAGCCTGCAAAATCGCGAAGGCGGTCAGGCTCGCCGCAATGAAAAGATAGACCAGCCAGGTCGCGAGATCGCGCCGGACGGGCGCCGCATGTTCATCCACCGAAGCGCGGAGAGCGAGGAGAGGCGAGACGCGCCGGAAACGCAGGAGCGGTGGGAGCGCGAAGAAAGTGCAAACGGAAAGGCCCGCAGCCATGCCGCCCAAGACCGGGCTCCACGCGATCGCGCGTGGGAGCGGGAAAGGGATGAAGTTCTGCAGCACACCCGGCAATAATCGCTGCATCGTCAGGCCAAGTGCCGCGCCGGCCAGCGCCCCGACAATTCCCATCGCCATCGCCTGGAGCAGGTAAACCCCCACGGTGGTGCGGCCCGTCGCCCCGAGACAGCGCAAGACGGCCGCCGTTCGAACCTTTTGCTGCAGATGCGCCTGAATCGCGCTCGCTACCCCAACTGCACCGAGCAGAAGCGAGATAAACCCAACGAGATTGAGAAACCGGTAAAGATTGTCGAGGGATTCGCCCAGGTCCTTCTTGCGTTTTGCGACCGTGTCGTATTCGAGTCCGGTCTGCTCGATGCGCGGCGCAAGCTTTTGCACCTCGGCAGCGACGTCAACGTTCGGCGGGAACTTCACAAAATTCAGGTAGCGCGCCAAGCTGCCGGGCTTGAGCAGATTGGTCTGCGCCAGATTTTGCAACGGGATATAGAGCCGCGGCGCAAAACTCGCGGCCGGCGAAGCTTCCCCCGGCATCCTGGTCAGCGCGCCCGCGATGGTGAAGGTCGCCTCGCCGACCTTAATCGGGTCACCCGGTTGGGCGCGGAATTGGAAAAGCAGACTTTCCTCCGGGATCGCTTCGTTGCCGTTGCGGAAAGTGCGGGCGGCAGTCGGCGGCGCGGTTTCCATCTTGCCGTAGAAAGGAAAATTTCCGCCCAGCGCGCGCACAGAGACGAGCCGGGTGCCGCCGCTCTTTGGGAAAAGCGCCATGGTGCGGAAGCGAACTTCCCGTGCCTGCGTCGCGCCTAACGATCGGAGCATTTTTTCCTGCGCGGTGGTGAAAGGACGCGAGCTCTCCACCACCAGGTCGGCGCCAAGGAGCGAGCGCGCCTGGTCGTCGATCGCCCGCGCGAGGCTGGCGCGGAACAAGCCAATCGCGATAAGGGCGGCTACGCCTAACGAAATCGAAATAGAGAAGAGCAGCAGTCGCCGCCGGCTGGAACGGCTGTCGCGCCAGGCCATGCGAGGGATGAAGGCGATCCTCCGATTTGCGTTATGCATTCTTCCGGAGGGACGTGCTTCCGCACGTCCAGCTTCTACGCGTCGCCTCGCGGATCGCGAAGTTCAGAAGAAATGATCCGGGACGTGCGGAAGCACGTCCCTCCGAACCACAGATGGGTCCGCTCTCAATAGTCATTCGATCATCTCTCCGTTGCGCAAGCGGATCGTTCGCTCGGTCAGGCGTGCGACCTCGGGATCGTGCGTCACGAGGACGAGCGCGGTCCCGGCAGTTCGGTTCAATTCGAGCATGATCTCGATGACCGACTGGCTCGTCTCTGCGTCGAGATTGCCGGTTGGTTCGTCGGCGAACAATACTTTGGGCCGATTGATAAAGGCGCGCGCCAGAGCCACGCGCTGTTGTTCGCCGCCGGAAAGCTGCGTCGGATAATGGTCGCCCCGTTCAGCGAGCCCGACACGTTGCAGGAGGTCGAGCCCGAGGGCGCGCGCGCTGCGATCGCCGCGCAATTCCATGGGCACGGTCACATTCTCGAGCGCAGTCAGCGTCGGAATAAGCTGGAAGTTTTGAAAAACAAAACCGACATGCTCATTCCGGACGCGCGCGCGCTCATCCTCGCTGATTTCGGCGAGCGGGATTCCGTCTAGGAGTACGGACCCGGAAGTTGGAAGATCCAATCCAGCCGCCAGACCGAGCAGGGTGGTTTTCCCGCTGCCCGAGGGTCCGAGAATCGAACAGGTCGCGCCCTGTGCGAGGACGAAAGAGACGTTGCGCAGGACGGTCAGGCGGCCCGCGCCGGTCGGGTAACTTTTCGTTAGGTCATTGACCTCGAGAATCGGGAGCGCGTTCATTGACGGGTGCCGGCGGCGCGTCTTGCTTACGCGATGGTGATACGGCGCGCATGAAGAAATTGTTGCGTCAAAATCTCCTGCTCGCGTTTCTGGCGCTTCTCTTCACCCCGGCGGCCTTGGGCGGGACGATTCTTTTTCTCGGCGACAGCCTGACCGCGGGCGAAGGAGTGGAGGAAAGCCAGGCCTTTCCCGCCTTGATTGAAGAAAAGATTCAAGCGCAACACCTGCCCTACGAAGTGGTCAACGCCGGCCTGAGCGGTGACACGAGCGCGGGCGGGTTGCGACGGATCGATTGGCTTTTGCAGCGGCCGATCGACGTGCTCGTCCTCGAGTTGGGGGCGAACGACGGCCTGCGCGGCCTTCCGGTGGCAGCAATGAAGGCGAACCTGCAGGGGATCATCGACAAGGTGAAAGCCAAAAACGCGCAGGTAAAAATTGTCATCGCCGGGATGGAGATGCCGCCGAATCTCGGCGGCGATTACGCGAACGATTTTCGCGCGGTCTTCGCCGACCTCGCGCGGACGAACAATGCCGCGCTCATTCCGTTTCTGCTCGAGGGTGTGGGCGGTCATACCGATTTGAATCAGCGCGATCAAATTCATCCAACCGCGGCAGGCCAGAAAATCGTGGCGGACAATGTTTGGCGCGTGCTCGCGCCCATCCTGGAGAAGAACGGATCGTGATGCGACTGGATGGTCGCCAGGCGCTGATCACCGGCGCCTCGGCCGGAATCGGCCGCGAGTTTGCCCGGCAACTGGCGGAACTCGCGGGCACGCTCGTCCTCGTCGCGCGCCGCCAGCAGCGTTTGGAGGAACTGCGCGGGGAGCTGGTCGCGCGGCATCCGGGATTGCGGGTGGAAATTCACACTGCCGATCTGTCGCAGCACGACGCGGTGGATGAGTTGCTGGCGTGGATCGCGGCACAGAATTTCGCGCTCGATCTTCTGATCAACAATGCCGGGCTCGGCGACCTTGGGGCGTTTGCCACCGCCGATCCGGTGCGGGTCGAGCAAATGATGGAGGTCAACATGGTGGCGCTGACGCGACTGACGCGCGCACTTTTGCCCGGAATGATCGAACGCAAGCGCGGCGCGATTCTGAACGTGAGCTCGTCGGCGAGTTTCCTGCCGATCTCGAACTTTGCGGTCTACGCGGCGACCAAGGCTTACGTGACGAGCTTCTCCGAAGCGCTGCGCGCAGAGTTGCATGGGACCGGGGTTCACGTCTCGGCGCTTTGCCCGGGGCCGGTGCGAACTGAGTTTACCGAGGTCGCGCGACGAACCGGTGGCCCGGTCGCTCCGGAGCCGGAGCTGGCTTACGTCGCGGTCGAGCAGGTGGTGGCGGATGCTCTGCATGGCATCGAACGCAATCGTCCAATCGTGATTCCCGGGGTGGTGATGAAGATTGGGATGCTTATCGTCAGGCTGACACCGCTGCCGCTGCTTCGTCTGAGCAACCGACTTTTTGCCAAGCGGGGCTAGCTCACACCTTGGAGGGAAGCGCGCCGGCGCTTCCTCGAACATCGCCAGGGTTGCCGCTCGCCGGCACCGACAGCGCGGTGCCCTCCAGGCGCCCATTTCCGGGCTCTCGCATTCGGCCGGTTTCGTTAGTGAGCGTATTTGATTGAGCAACCGTAGGCACGTGAGGTCGGGGTCGCGACTGGTTTGCCCGCCATCGCTTCCTCGAGCGCGTCTTTTACGTAGTTGTTGGCCGTTTTGACATCGTCCAGATCGGTCGACGGCTTGTCATCGATCGCGCCGGAGTAGATCAGCTTTCCACTCGGATCGATGACATACATGTGGGGCGTGTTGGTCGCACCGTATTCGTGGCCGACCTTGCCATTCGGATCGAGGAGCAGCGCAGTCGAGTCGATCTTCCATTCCGCCACCTGCTTGTTGGCGTCGGCCGGCGTCAGATATCCCTGGTTGCCCGGGGCCGAGGAATCAATCGTCAGCCAGGCGACGCCTTTGTCCGTGAATTCCTTCTGCAGGTTTTGCATGTTGTCGCTCTTGTAATGCTTTTGCACGAAGGGGCAGCCGGGATTGAACCATTCGAGCACAACGTATTTGCCCTTGAAGTCGCCTAACGAATAGGTCTTGCCGTGGGAATCAGGAAGCGAGAAACCGGGCGCAGGCGCGCCGACCTTCGGGGCCTCGGCGGCAAAGAGCGCGCCGGTGCAGAGTGCAGTGAGCGTGAGGAAAAGCAGTTTTCTTTTCATAAGCTTATTTGGTATCCGCGACCTTCGGCGCCGCGGATTCAAGATGATCCAGGACGAGAGCCTGGGTGAGCAGCTCAGGCAGGATGACAGGTTGGTTGGGAGTCGCGGCCGGATAGAGCACGTATAATGGGACACCCACCCGCCCGAATTGTTTCAAAGTTTTTGTGACGACCGGGTCGGCGTTCGTCCAATCGGCTTTCATTTTCACGACGCCGTGGTGTTCGAACGCATTTTTCACCGCCGCGCTTTCGAGGACGGAGGCTTCGTTGAATTTGCAAGTGATGCACCAGGCGGCGGTGAAATCGAGAAAGACGGTGTGCCCTTGGGCGAGTTCGCTTTGCAGACGCTCGGGGCTGAAGGCGATCCAGTCGCCTTTCATCGGGCTGGCGGCGGCCAGTTTTGTCGCGCTGAATTTTTGACCGATGAAATAAAAGCCGCTGCCGAGGACGAGGAGGAGGATGAGGATGAGAACGAGGGAGCGCTGCGCACGCGAGGACGTTAGGGTGGAGAAGGAACCGAGCATCCAGCAGGCTATGCTCAGGGCGAGGAGAAACGCGCTCACCCAAATGGCGGCGTCGATGCCGCGGGCCACGCCGATTACCCAGAGAAGAAAGAGCAACGTCGCGATGAGGAGGAAGCCCATGAATTGCTTCACCCGCACCATCCAGGGACCGGGCCGGGGGACGAAGCGGAGCCAGGCCGGTTGTGCGCTGAGGAGGAGGTAGGGCAGGCTCATCCCGGTCGCGATGGCCACGAACATGAGAAGGATGATCCCGGCCGATTGCGCGAAGGCGAATCCAAGGGCGGTGCCGAGATAGGGCGCGGTGCAGGGCGTGGCGAGGACGGTCGCGAAAACGCCTTGAAAAAACGATCCGGCGTATCCCTCCTGCGCGCTCCAGCCGAGCAGCCCGGTCGTCGCCGATGCCGGGAGGATGATCTCATAGACGCCGAAAAGATTGAGCGCGAAAACGAGCACAATCGCGCTCATCACCACGACGAAATAGGGGTTGGTGAATTGGAACGCCCACGTGATTTCGTGCCCCGCGGACTTGAGCGCGATCATCAAGATCGCGAGGCCGATGAACCAGGCGAAGATGCCGGCGGCGAAGGCGAGGCCATTGCCAAAAATGCGGGCGCGACTGTCACGAGCGTGTTTAATGAAACCGAAAATCTTGAGGGAGATCACCGGCAGGACGCACGGCATCAGGTTAAGGATGAATCCGCCGATGAAACCGAAGAGGAGCAACTTGAGCAGGCTATCAGTCGACGATGACGCGACGCTGATTTTCGCTGAGGCCTCGGTCGCTGATTGATTGATTTCGCCTAACGAAAAGGCGTGATCGCCGGCCACGATCAATCCGTCGAGCGACTGCACACCTTTGTCCGCCGACTCGATGGGAATCACAAAAACGAGCGAATCGTCTCCGGTCTGTTCGCGGCGCGAATGGCCAATCACGGTCGAAGAGGACTTCGGCAGCGGAAAAAAATCGACCGAAGACTGCTGCGCGAGACTCTTATCCGCAATCGTCAGGCGAAAGGCGTTTGCCTCGCGGCTCCAGTGCAAAGCGCTCGCTGCGCTCGCCGGGAGCGGGCGTGGGAGACGGTCGCGATATTTGGCAAACTGATCGGTGTTCGCGGGAGCGCTCTGGGATCCGACCGGGAGATCGAGCTGGACGTCGGCATTGCCGGGCACGCAGATTTTTTCGCAGACGAGCCAGTCGGCCGCGGCCGAAAGTTTCACCGAATTCCCGGCGATCCTGGACGGCGGCGTGAGCGGAACCATGAGCAGGACCTCGCCGTGATAACCGTAAACCTGGATGTCTCCTGGATCGCTCAGCTTCAGCGGGATGGGCCACTGGATCGGCCCGGCTTTCCAACCGGGCGGCAGGTTCCATTTGATCTCGGTCGGAATACCGGCGTCGCCCGGGTATTGCCAGTAGGTGTGCCAACCGGGCGCCATTTTCAGCAGCAGCCCGGCGGTGAAAGGCTGGCCGGGAACAACCGTCGTGGTGTCGGCGATGAGCTTTGCGTCGACCAGTTGGCGGCCTTGAAACTTCTGACCACGCACGGCGGGCGCGGTAAGAAGCGTGGCCAGGACGAACAAACCGCCGGCAAATGAACGCAGGGAAACCATCCGATTGATTACCATTAATGCCCGAGAGCAGCAACGCAGCGCTGGTCCGCCTGGGCGCACGCAGGCCCCAGCAGGAGACGCGCGAGTGCGACCAGCAAGGCGCCGCGAAGTTGGAGGAACGATCCGCCTAAGGCGGATCCCGTTCCCGATTGTCAATCGCGGCGGCCACTGCGGGCGTCCCTCTAAGCGACGCCAGAATCTCCACGGATTCTTTCGAGTGAAGTTGGTTTAGACGCTCAGGCGACGCTGCGCAAATCGCCCAACCCCGACCGCCAGCAGACTCGCCCCCAAGAGCAGGAATGAACTCCCCGACTCTGGGACAGAGGTTGTTCCATTGATTTGGAAGGCAACGTCAGTCCCAAAAAATTGGCTCCATGGTCCGGTGGCGCTGCCGAGCTGGTTAAACGCATCGTTGTTGCTTGTGTCGTTGAAAGCGAAGTTCCACGCCTGTTCCGTCCCGGGGTCAGTCTCCTGTGCCACCAGCCAATACATTGTGCCGGCAGTCAGCGTAAAACCGCCGGACGTGAACATGGTCAGGCTGTTGGTCTGAAACGGAGGAATCGTCCCCACCTGCGTCAGGGTGGTCAAAATGGACCCCGGAACCCCGCCTGCATTCGATTCCACATACAGGGTGACGGGATTATTGTTCCCGGCAAAATTGCCCAGTCCGAGGAGCGCGTCAGTCAAGGTGGCCGTCGTGCTGACGCTGAACGGACTGGCGAGCACTTGATTGAAAAAGTTGCTGCCATCCACAAAGTAACCGTTCGCTGTATCAAACTCGCCGCTCGGTCCCAGTGTGCTGTAAAGCGAGATTGCTCTCGCCGGGCTCGCGGAAAACATGATCGCCGCGATCATCGCCGCGCCGAAATAACTTTTCTTGGTTCTCATAATTGGGGTCTCCTAATGTTGAATTTAGCAGGGCATTCACAATCGCGTAAATCCCTCACGCACGCGAGCGTGGGCAGACTGACGGGGGCGTGTCAAGACATTATTTTGCGAACTTAACGACGGTTAAGGTCATGCTATTCCTCGCCCTCGTAATAGTCGGCTTCCGCGCCCTTCGCGATGATCTCTTCGCCGCCTTCCTGGAAGGCGACCCACTTGCCGCTGTCGGGGTAATAACAGGTGTCGCCGCGCGGGTTGTCCGCGATCACGTAATAGACGAAATCTTCGGCGTCCGAGGCGAAAAGTTGATGGGCCTGGCCCGGAGCGAAGTAAAATGAATCGCCCGCGATCACCTCCGTCACGCCGCCTTGGTCGCGCACTTTTCCCCGGCCGGAGACAACGACGTAGAGCTCCGTCTCGGCGCCGTGGCCGTGATACGGACAGTAGCTTTTTCCTTTCGGAATACGGACTAGCGCGAGATCAAACGGATGCCGTTTGTTCAGGTCGAGCGAATCTTTTTCGCGGCCGAGCGCGATCGAGATGTCTTTGACGAACTTGTGATATTTACCTTTGGGCGACTTGCGTTCGTCCTCTGGGATTTCGTTGACGTTGACTTTGCGCATGGAAATCAGATCGCCCGCGCGCATGAGAAAGGCAACCGCGCCAGGCGTTGGCAATCCGAAGGCTTACTTTTTCCGGCCTTTCGCTTCCACCTTCTCGAATTTGCCGCTGTTCCGACTGGCCAAACCGCGCAACATCCCGGCCTCGTCGGATCTCTCCTTGTCGTTCAGATAATAGATGACGTGGAGATGCGCCTTTTTCGTCAGCTCTTTCTGGCCGTCTTCCGCCACTTTGTAAATCTCCGCTGGCGGGATCGGCTTCAATCCGCCGTGCGGTTGCGCGGCGGTCGCGTTGCCGTCGGTCAGCATGTAGATCGTTTCGGGCTTGAGCGAGAACGCTTCCTCCAGCGCGTAGTCATGTCGCGTCCCACCCGGTTTGCCGGACTGCGGTTTGGCCGTCTTGTAATCGATTTCATTCTGGATGTGCGTGATCGCGGCCTGCTTGTTTGCCTCTGTTGCGGGGACCAGCTCCGGTTTCCAGGCGTAGGCACCGCCGGCCCAGCGCACGATCCCAAACCGTGTCTGCGGGGCCAGGCTTTGCACGAGCTTGATCGCTTCCTCCCGAATGACCTGGAAATTCTGATCGCGGCCATGCCGGATGAGCTTCCGTCCCGAAGCATCGCCAGTACGGATGAACATCGAATCCGAGACATCGATCATAATGACAACGCTGGTGCTGATATCGCGGATGCCGAAGAAGTTGATCGCCGTACCGTTTCCTCCACCGCCTCCGCCTAGCGAGGCCGCGGTGCTTGCGCCGAAAGCGACGCCCGTTCCGCCCGGATTCATCATGGTTCGCGGCTCGCTCGTTGGCAGATTGATTTCCGGCATCGGCGGCAGCGTTACTTTCGCGACGCCGGTGGTGAGGACGCGCTGCGGGACGGCGGCCGGTGCGCTGGTCGATTGCATTTTCTTCTGCAACTGGACGCGATGTTCCAGGGCGCGCTCACTCGGGTTGGGCGATTTCGCGCCCGCCTTGAAGGTGAGCTTGCGTGCCGCGGAATATTTCGAAACGACCCAGAAGGCAGCTATGCCGCCAAAGAAGAGGTGCAACGCCAACACCCCAATCAGGACTGGTGGCGAATAACGGCGCAAGCGGGGTTGAGCCCTGGGCGGGACGGCTGCGGTCTGGGTCGGCATGCTGCAGCCCGCATTTTAGGCGCGAGATTGCAGCCGTGGCGAGGATCGAATGTGAAATCTTCAGGCTTTGTTCTTCTTCGGCGCGAGCAGGACGTCGCGGCCGACGAGGTAAAGCAAAACGCAGAGAGCCGTGAACGGAACCAGCGCGAGCAGATCGGCATATGGTCCGTTGAAGAACGGATTGTGCGCCGTGGCCCATTTTTCGATCGCGTCGAGCTTCTCTTTCAACGGAATGTTCAGGAAGGCGAAGATGACTCCGGCCAGGGTCCCGCCCGCGATGTAGCCGGACGACAAGAGGCACTCCATTGCTCTTGTCGCCTTCCGCGATGAGCTGATCTTCGGTGAAGTTCGCGCCGGCATGTTTGCGACGGGTGTAGCTATCGACCAGCCCGCGAATGAAACCGCCCACCCAAACTGGCGCCGAGGTGGAGATCGGAAGATAAACGCCAACGGCAAAGGCGAGCGAAGGGATTCCTGCAAGCTCCAGCACGATCGAGATGAAAACGCCGAGCAGCACAAGTCCCCACGGCAATTGGCCACTCAGAATTCCTTTGATGATATAGGACATCAAGGTGGCTTTCGGCGCGAGAACTTCTGCACGCTCGAGCCATCGGGACGCTTGTCGTAAATCCCATTGATGCCCGGATCGACGAGATAGACCGCTCGCGTTGGTCATTGACGAGGTAACGCCCGGCCGGCCCGCCTTGGATCCGAGCGCTGCAGGACCGGTAAAGTTGGGGCCATGTTGCCTGCGCGCCTTTGAGGTGTTCCGGCGGACCCAGCTCGGCGTCGTTAGGGGCGCGCAGGGTGAGCGTCTTGTGCTCGATTTTGTAGACGAAATACTCCTTCGTTGGTCGCTCGCCCGGCTTGCGCGCCGGCGAGTCGCTCTCGTTTGCACGCGCTACGGCCGCTCGACATCTTTTTCGAAGTCGGCCGGGTTGACGTGAAAGGTGGAGGGCGAAAGCTCGAAATCCTTGTTGCCCGCGACGGGAACGTAAACCGTGCCGGAATCGTTCAGCTTCATCAGAATCGGCCCGATCACGAGTGCACGACGCGAGGGTGCCGATGAGAATCGCGATCTGCTGATAGCTTCGGCGTCGAACCGATCAGGAATCCCGTCTTCAGATCCTGCGAGGTCGTGCCGCCGTTCGACGAGGCGATGCAAACGATCCCGCCGATCGAAAGCGCGGTGACGAAGTAGGGCGGCGCCGGTCCAGCCGACGACGAGGAAGACCAGGCAGGTGAGGAGCAGCGTCGCCACCGTCATGCCGGACGTCGGACAGGAAGACGAACCGACTCTCGCCGGTGAGACGCGACGAGACGGTGACGAAAAGAAATCCGATCACGACGATGAGGAGCGCGCCCAGCAAGTTCAAGTGCAGGTTGAGTTGCGGCGCGATGCATGATCGCAGACGAGCAGCACGATGACTCCGCCGATGACCCACTTCATCGACAGATCCTGATCGGTGCGCTCCGTTGCCGACGGCTCTTCCGCTGCATGCTTCACGCAGATCGGCGAGGCCGCCTTTCAAGCCGTGCCAGATCAGCGGCAGCGAGCGCACCAGACTGATGATGCCGCCGGCCGCGACCGCGCCCGCGCCGATGTAGAGAACGTAAGCCGTCGCGAATCTGATCCGGACACCATCTGCGCTGATCGGCATCGTGCCGGGCGCGAGATCCCGGCCGCGCCTATCGAACCGAAAAACTTGATCGCCGGAATCAGCACGAGATAGGACGAGCACGCCGCCGCCGCACATCATCGCAGCGATCCGCGGCCCGATGATGTAACCGACGCCGAGCAGCGCGGGATTGATTCTCGAGCGAGATCGACGCCGGCACTTGAATGGTTTCGCCGAAAATCTTCTCGGGAATTTCCTTCCATCGCCTTGAAGGACCTCGAGCGCCTGTAGTAAATGAACCCGATGAGCGAAGCCGCCGAAGATCGTTTTGCCGCCGCTGACCGCTTCTCGGCGGCGCATCGTGCTGCGCTCGTCGGAATGCGCGGCTTCGCGCGACTCAGCCGACGCGCCGGCTTTCAGCACCTCCGCGCAGGCCGTGCCTTCGGGATACTTCGAGATATCCATGCTGATGAACGATGAGCGCGCGCCGGAGCGGGATCATCATCAGAATGCCCAGCAATCCGCCGAGGACCGCCACCAGCATGACGCGCGTGATCTCGAGATCGAACCCGAGGATCATGATCGCCGGCATCGTCACGCCGAGGCCGAACGCGATCGACTCGCCCGCCGAGCCGGCCGTCTGGACGATGTTGTTCTCGAGGATGGTCGAGTCGCGCAGCCCGAACTTCGAGAGCACGCGGAAGAGTGGTGATCGAGATGACCGCCACCGGAATCGACGCGCTGACCGTGAGGCCGACCTTGAGGACGAGATAAAGCGACGAGGCGCCGAAGACGATCGCCGAGCAGCGTGCCGATGATGAGCGGCAGCGGCGTCAACTCGCGCAGCCGCGCGTTCGATGCCGAGATGAAGGGACGGAAGTTGGCCGAGAGCGGATTCTCCGGTCTGGCGCCGACGATGTCGGGCATTTCGTTAGGCGGATTGCGCGGGTCGATCGCGATCGGCGGCTCTTCTTTCATGGCCTAACGAGAAATGGCATCGCCCCGGTCAATTACGGCTGCGACCTGGCGCCTCGAGCCGAATCGATTGCACTTAACGCCTGCTCGGGCCGCGCGCGCACTGCAAGGTTCTGGGTCAGGTTCACCCACCGGACGATCCCGTTTCCATCAACATAGAATTCCGCCGGGCGCGAGATGTCTTCCTGTTTCGGTCCGGCATGTGGATGGAGCAGATCATAGCGCCGAATCGTCGCCGCGTCCGCATCCGACAAGAGCGGAAAGGTGTAGCCCATTCGTGGCGCATGACGCTGATTGATCTCGACCGGATCGACACTGATCGCCACCACCTTGACGCCGCGGGCGGTGAACTCGCCGAGCCGTTGCTGAAAACTCCGCAACTCGGAGTTACAGAACGGTCACCAGTGCCCACGGTAAAAGATCAGGATGACGCCGTTTGGTGAGAGCAGGTCGGCGAGCGCGATTTGTTTGCCGTGTTGATCTGGCAAGGCAAAACCGGGTGCCTTCTCTCCGATACGAGGCGCTTGTGTGGAGGCCGGAATGTCGCGAGCGAGAAAGAAAATCGCGTAGCTGAAGAACGCCACCAAACAGACGCTGAGCACCGTCATGATCGATCCGGCAATTTTCCCGCGGTAAAGCTTCGGATTTCCAAACGCGCGAAACAATCCGATCACGAGCAGTGCGAAACCGACGCCTACGAAGAAAAAGTTGAGCCACGGAAAATCGCGCGTGATCGGAAATTGCGCGAAGTATTCGTAGCTGAAGACTCCGGCAAGGACGACCACGAACCCCAGCCAGAGAAAAAGGTTCCGGCGCCGGCTCATGTTGATCGTGTGTTCGCCATGCGCAAGACCCAGCGATAGAGAATGAACGCGGTGACGACGAAGGCGAGGCCGCCGATGAAGATGGCGGCCTTTTCAAATCCCGCACCGACCAGCGCGAGCGGGGCTGCGACGCCGGAGAAGACGACGATCGCAGAGATCACCACCCCGATGATGCTTTCACCAACGATCAATCCCGACGCGAGTAATATGCCCAGCTGCTTCGTGCCCTCCGGATTGGGCGTGCGTTCCGCGCGGCGGTCGAAGACCCAGCCGACGATGGTGCCGAGCACGATCATGAGTGTGCTCGCGGTCGGCAGATAAATTCCCAGTCCAACCGCGAGCGGGGGCACGCGCATGTGTTTGGTGGACCGGCCGAGGAGGGCATCAAGCACAATGACGGCCACGCCGATATAGGCGCCCATCCGGATCAGGCTCCAATCGATATTCGCGGCGATCACGCCTTGGGCGAGCGACGAGATCAGGCCGGCCTGGGGTGCTGGCAAGGGATGCGGCCGCAATTCCGCGCCCGGCGCGCCGACGAAGCCGTAGGCTTGATTGACGAGGTTCAGCACCGGCGGAATAACGAGCGCACCGGCGAGCACGCCGACGATCAGGGCGACCTGCTGCCTCCACGGAGTCGCGTCGACCAGTTGCCCCGTCTTCAGGTCTTGCAGGTTGTTGTTCGCGATCGCGGCGACGTTGAAGATGACGGCGGTGGTGAAAAGCGCGAAAGCCATCAGCGCCTTGGTCGCTTCCGGCCCCACATAAGGTTTCACGCCGAGCACAAGCAACAAGGCCGCACCGATCACCACCAGAATGCCGATCCCCGAGAGCGGGCTATTCGAGGAACCGATCAGGCCCGCCATGTAACCGCAGACCGCCGAGACGAAGAAGCTCATCAAAAAAACATAGAAGACGCCGCCGATCACGAGCGTTGTGACGTGCGAGCCGAGCCCGCTCGTGTTGGCGAAATAGCCGAGGACCCAGCCGATCGGGAGCATGCAAACGAGCGTGACGATGCCGACGATGCCGATCGGAATGTCGCGTTCGGTGATCGGCAGCGTGTCCGCTTGTCCCGCTTTCCGCGCGCGCGCCGCGGCCATCGCGCCGGCCAGTCCGCTCGCGACAGGCTTGACCAACTTCAGCAGCGTCCAGATTGCGGAAACGCCAATCGTCCCGGCGCCGATGAATCGCACCTTGTGACTCCAGGTGCTTTGCGCGAGTGCGCCAGCCGCCGTCGTCAGGTCGCCGGTGAGCGCCGAGTAGTGCGGCACGAGCCAGGCCCAGCCGATGCCGGTGCCGATGAGCATGGCGATGCCGACGGACAATCCACAGAGGTGACCGATCGCGAGGAGCGCGAACGAAAGCGAAAAATCATAACCGGTGACCGCGCCGCGCCGGCCGATGCGGAACGTCTGCGCCACATCGGCGGCGAATATTTGCGTCGCGACGACGATCGCAAACACCGCGGAAACGATCGATCCCCACAAGACAGCGAGCAGCCCCGCGCGTCCGTGTTCGACATCGGCGGCGTGCTCCTTATCGCCGCCACTGCCGACCTTGAGCACTTCGGCGCAGGCCACGCCTTCCGGATAGGGCAGGTCGGAGTTCGTGACCAACGCGCGTCGTAGCGGGATGGAATACATCACGCCCAAAATCCCGCCGAGCGCGCAGATCAGGAAAGAAATCCAGAACGGAAACCCAGTCCACCACCCGATCATGATCAGACCCGGCAGGACAAAGATGATCGACGACAAAGTGCCCGCGGCCGAGGCAACGGTCTGCACGATGTTGTTTTCCTGCACCGTCGCATCCTTGAAGCCACGCAGAAGCGCCATCGAAATCACCGCCGCCGGAATCGAGGTCGAAAAGGTCAGGCCGGCCTTGAGACCGAAGTAGACGTTGGCCGCGGTGAAGACCAGCGTGATGAAGACTCCGATGATCAGCCCGCGGACGGTAAGTTCCTTGCCCATATTCTTTAGGATGTTGGCCAATCGGCACGAAGGAAGGAAGGCCATTCCCCGGCGATGTCGGGCATTGGCTGGCCCGGCCTCGCCTTCGGCTGCGTTACGGCGTTAGGTGGATTTCTCAGATCGATCTTCGACATTGGCAGCTGGCTTTCGCTCGGATTTCGCAAATCAGAGCGGCAATGCCCTCGAAAGGCAACCGCAAAAGCCGGTCGCGGCAAACTTGCGCGGCGGCGCATCCGCATCGCAACCACGGAGACGTCTGCTCGAGCGTTTTTCATTGCCACCCTCTCGGCTCGGGTTCTACAACGGCATTCGTGAATTCGGCTTTTATCGTTTCTCGTCGGTGCAAGCAAGCCCGGATTAGATCGAATTATCCCGCAAAAAAAGGCGGGATTTTCCGGCCCACTCCTCGTTAGATGTTGTGAGCCGTCTTCGCCAAGAAACACCACTGCACGGTATCATGGATCGCGCACGCCCTGGCTGGCGCGAACGCGCCGCCGCGCGGAAGAGTCCTTGGAAGTTTCTCACCTTGCTAATCAGTTTCATTGCGTTTGGCGTGCTATGGTACTGGAGCTTCCGGCTGATGTGGCGGGTTCACTTGCTCCTGTTTCCTTCTCACACCGGGCACCTCACCGAATTCTGGTCTTCCGGTATTTCTTTCAGGCCGTTCGTTTCGAGCTTTCTGCTCCTGATGCCACTAGCCATTTCATCTCTAATTTTAGGTATCATGGTCGCCAACCTCCTCGTCTGGTGCGTCCCGCCGGCTCGACACTCATTTGCTCGTGATGCGGCGCATCGTCCGGACATTGGTTTCCGTCCAGTCATGCTTTCTTTGCTTCGCTGGTGTTGGATTCCTCTTCTCCTCGGATTCGGTCTTTCGTTTATCGGAGCATGCACTCTTCGATCGTTGCGCTAACATCTAACAATGCGCTGGAGCTGACTGCGAGCCGCCGTACGACCAAGCTTTCCATGACTTCCACCATTTCACCCGCTGCCATGCGCGCTCCCGCTCGCACGCAACTCATCTTGTTCTCGTTAGATGTAAGAGAGCGATGAGTATTGCACGACCCACGAAAAATCAGTGGAACCTTGGCCACTCCGTTTCCGTGGTGACAAGGCGCTTTAGCCGCTTTTTCGGAGCCGAACGCGCGACGGCTGCTGAGATTGATTTTCAGGATTACGCTGATTACGCACCGAAGTACGAAAAGCTCGCGATTGTATTGGGACATTCGGGGAGGAAGCCCCACGAAGATGAGTTGCACCTGATTCGTGGACTAATGATAAGAAGACCGCCGCGAGAGGGATCACTTAATCTGGCCGATACTTTATTTCTGGCAGCCATGGCCAGCATTCTTTCCCCGAGCCGTGTCATCGAGGTAGGAACGGGGACAGGTTTTTCCAGCGCCCTGATCGCGGCGATAGTTCGACAACGAGCCGGCGTGCAATGCACGGTGTGTGTGGAAACCATCGACGCTAACAACCATTACCAGCGCGATGAAAGCGTCCAGACGGGCTGCGACATTGCCGCGCTGATCGCAGAGTGTGCCGGCTCTGTGCGAGTTCACTCACCCCGGGAATCGGATTTTATCGATCAGCTCGCGAAACCGAACGAGCTCCAGTTCGGGTTCATCGATGCGAATCATAATCATCCATGCCCGCTTTTGGATTTGCTTCGGGTGGCCCGGGTCACGCAGCCTGGCGGCTGGATCGCATTGCATGATGTCGCGTTAGGAACTCTGGTTGCAGCCGCTGAACGCGCTGGTAAGCCTCTGCCATTCCCTGCAGCTTTTGGGGCGGAATGGCTTTTTCAAATGTGGCCGTTTGGAAAAGTGAAGAGCGGCAACATCGGGGCCGTCCAGCTCCCGTCCAGAAAGCGGGACATTCAACGAGTTGTGAAAACCTTGCTGAAGCTTCCGTTCGAAATCGCGAGTCAAGGTCATCGCAGATTCAGGCAAGAAGTCATGGATGCCTCCCGTGTTGTATCCACTGGTGCCTAGGAGAAGGCGGTCTGGCGAGGCCAACATCTAAGCCTGCGATGGAGGTGATCGCGAGCGGTCGTTATATCCTGCCTTTTGGTCGCTCGAACGGGTATACTATTGCCATGCGCCCTCTCGCTCGCGACACCTCATCTAATTCTCGTTAGGCCTATGCGCAAGTTGTACTCCTGCTCCTTTGTCATGTGCGATAGCTGCGATGGCCTCCTGCGAGCGGACGCAGACACTGCGTTGCAGGCCTCTGAAGTGCGAGCTCGACGTCCCGGTATCATGGCATGTGGTGAGCGATAAAGGCTACCGAATTGTTGCGGGCGGAGACGGGGCGGGCGTGATGCTGGGGTCTCTTCAACAAAACTTCGGTAGTCCATCTGCTACACTGAGCGAAGCGAAAAGAATGGCCAGCAAAGGCGACCCTAACGCAAGGATCAGCGAGCCGACGCCGATCGCAATTGACGGTCATAAGTGGCTGCAGTTTACCGTAACGACCGGGAGTGGAGCGGATGCCACGGAGTTCTTAACGTATACCTATTCAGGTCCTGAAGGAACTTTCGTTGTTATCGGCACCGCCAGTCCTTGACCAATTTGAAGCTAAGCGAGGGTTGCTGACGCACTACATGAATACATTCCGTTTCCCGAAGAAGGTGATACCTTGACCGGGCCTAACCAATCGATCGTGGGGGAAATTGGGGTCAGGCCAAGAATCATGACTGTTTTACCATCGGGCCAGAGGAAGCGGGACGGGATCGCGTCTCAAAAAAGACGTGACCTCCATCTACGCGCCACTCCTCGTCCGGCCTGGCCTTTGTAGGCGGCTGCGAAATAATGGCGCGAGATGAAAAGCATGACGTTCGCGATCAAAGCCCACGTTAGCAAGCCATTGGCGGAGACGTTTGCGTTCCGCGCGCAGAAGACGATGTATGGTGGCAAGCACATCGCCAAAGGCGATACGATCTTCGTTTTCGCGAGCGAGAACGAAGGCGGGCCAGGTCTCATCGCGAGCGGCGCCGTCACCTCAGCCAAAGCGATCGCAAGAAAACGCGGGATCGCCCGGCAAACGCCACGCGTCAGCATCACCATTAGACGGACCGCGCTCGCGAAGCGGCGCCTGGGGCGAAGGGAGCTCAAACTTTTTTCCGATTGGAACGACGGTCGGCCCGAGACCGAGCTCAATTTCAAATTCTATCGTCAGGCAACGAACAAGATTGTCGGCATCTCAAATGAAGCGGCGGCGTTCCTACGCGGATTCTTTTAACGCGGTCGATTTCGACGTGAACACGATATGTAACCATCCGTGCGAGGTCGTCCGTCAAGGATGTTGGGGGAAGTTAACGGCAGCTGACTGAGGCGGCTTTGGCGAGATTGAATTCGAGCCTGAAAGCCCAGGATGAGCCTCAGGGGTTTGAGTTTTGTGGGGTCCAGCGGGGCCTTGGTGCGAAGTCCCACTGCTTCGATCCGAAGGGTGGCTTGGAGAGCGGCGGTGAGGACGTGGCTCAGTAACTCGTGGGAGCGGCTGCGCGGAAGCTACTGGTTTGTGCCCAGCCTGCTGGCGATCGGCGCGATCGGGCTCTCCGCCCTCACTCTGAACGTCGCCTTTCGTTACTCGTTAGGCAAGGTCGCCGAAATCGAGCCGGCCGGCGGCGGCGATCGCCTCCTGTTCCATCGGCGCCTCGGGATAACCGATGGTGAGGCACTCATAAAGATATTGCCGCAGGAATGGTTCGATACCGCCGAGGCGCTCATATTGCGCGGTATGGGCGAGCTCGTGCGCGACCAATCTGCGATCGCCCCAGTAGTCGCTCCGGACAAAGATCCCGTAGCGCAAGGCAAGACCGCACGTCGTCGGAGTGAGAAATCGGATCGCGGCCGCCGCGGTCCTTAGAGTGAGGTCGGACGGAGTGGGCACGCGCGCCAGGGCGAGCAGGCGCACGCGCTCCGGTTCGCGCACTCCGAGCGCGCTGGCATCCGCCATTCCTTCCTCCGGCAACGGAACGCCCTCGCGCAGGATCCGCGCTTCGACCGCGGCGGCCCATCTCGCAGCCAATGGCAGCAGGCTTTCGAACTGCGCGATAAGTGTTTCCCGGTTCATCAAGCGCAATCAACCTGACTCGCGGCTTGGCCCACGTCGAGCGACACGCAACGGCCGACGGTTTGTCGAGGCAGCTTTCGCTGTCGTCAATTTGTCGCCAGCCAAATAACTGAGAGAAAACGCCACCTTCGAGCGGCCGACCGAGCCGGCCAAACTGGTCGGTTCGCCGGAAAAAATCCGTCGAGCGCTCGGCTGGAAACCGCGGGCCGACTTTCAGGTCTCGTCCGCGAGATGGTGTTGGCGGAGTTCGAGCGAACGGACGATTGATCGCTGGCTTGCGCTTTAATTCGCCGGTTCTAGTATCTCCGCGTGAAAAAAATCGAGGCGATCATCAAGCCGTTCAAAATGGAGGACGTGAGGGAAGCGCTCGCCGAGATTGGGGTCGAAGGCATGACCGTGAGTGAGGTCAAAGGCTTCGGGCGCCAGAAGGGTCACACCGAGATTTATCGCGGGAGCGAATACACGGTCGATTTTCTGCCGAAGGTGAAAATTGAGATCGTCCTGACCGACGAGGTGGCGCAGCGCGCGATGGAAGTGATCACCCAGGCGGCGAAGACCGGCAAGATTGGCGACGGCAAAGTCTTCGTGAGCGACGTGGAGCAGACCATCCGCATCCGGACGGATGAGCGCGGGGCCGAAGCGATCTAACACGCACTCCGCAGCCATCGATTTTCCCTTCACGTGAACGATTACCTGCTTTCGGTCCTCCTTGGCGTGATCGAGGGCCTGACGGAATTCCTTCCGGTCAGCTCGACCGCGCATTTGCGCATCGCCGAAGCGCTGCTCCGGATCGATCTGGGGAACGGCTTTTGGAAGATGTATCACCATCGTCATTCAGTTGGGCGCGATCCTGGCTCTGACCGCATTCTTTTGGCGCCGGATCCTGGGATTTCTTCACACCTTCCCCCGCGGCGAACGGGGCGACCGCACGATCCTGAATCATCCGCTGAGTCTGGTGCTGATCGCTTTCGTGGTGACGGCGATTCCCGCGTTTCTCCTCACGAAGTTGATCGGCAAGAATCTCGAGAACCTTCACGTCATGGCGCTCGCTCTCCTTACGGGGGGCGTCGCGATGTGGATCGTCGATGCGGTTTTCGTCAGGCCACGCATTCTGCACATGGAGGAGATGAACCTTCCGACCGCGATCTGGATCGGCGCGGCGCAGGTGCTCTCGGCGGTTTTTCCGGGCACCTCGCGCTCCATGTGCACGATCGCGGCCGGGCAGGTGGCCAGCATGTCACGCGAAGCCGCGCTCGAGTTTTCCTTTTTTCTCTCCATCCCGACGATGTTTGTCGCGACCGGTTACGATTTATTGAAGACGCTCAAGCCGCATGCGGCACGGAAGCGATCGCTCCCCTCGCGATGACGCCACATCTTTGGATCGTGCTCGTGATCGGCTTCGTGGTCGCATTCTTCAGCGCCTACGCCGTGGTCGCCTGGTTCCTTCACTGGGTTCGGCGGCATGGCTTTACTCCCTTCGCCATTTATCGCATCATTCTCGGCATGGCCCTGCTTTTCGCGCTGGGGCGCGGAATGCTTGGCCGCTGAAACGAAAAGAAGTAAACTTTCGCCCGTGCAAACCCAGATCATGCTGCCAGACCTGCAAAGCTGCGTCCTGTGCGAGGACGTGCGCTGCGAATTCAACGGAATGCAAACGCTCGTCGGTGTGCTGAACATCGTCCCGACGCCGAAACTACCGGTGAACTACATGCGGCTTTGCATCTGGACGCGCTGGTGCAGCGGCACGGGGCGGTTTCATCAACGCTCCAAGATCGTCGGACCGGACGACTCCCAGACGATTGCGCAGGCGGAAGTCGATTTCGATCTCAAACAAATGGAAGGGCACGCGACCAACGTCCATTATTTCGGCGGCGTGCAGTTCCAGCAATTCGGCCTGCACCATGTCGAGATCTATCTCGGCGACGAGCTCAAGTTGCGCTTCCCGCTGCCGGTCGTGGAAGTGAAACAAGCCTAACGAACGGGCTTCCGCCGGCGGGCGCCCCGCTGGTGTCCTGTCTCGGGTGTCGCGCCGAAACAAAACCGGCTTGCGCCCGCTGGCCGTCACCCTATCGTTCGAGCGCAACGGCCGCAGACGCCGCGGTTCAGGTCTCTGGCGGTTGCTCTCAAGCAGCAACGCGATGGCAAACACGATACTCGTCGGCGCGCAATGGGGCGATGAAGGCAAGGGCAAAATCATCGATGTCCTCACCGCCAACGCCGATATCGTGGTGCGCAGCCAGGGCGGCAACAACGCCGGGCACACCGTCATCCAGAGCGGAAAAAAATACGTCCTCCATCTCATTCCCTCCGGCATTCTGCGGCGGAGCAAGATCTGCGTCATCGGCAACGGCGTCGTGATCGATCCGATCGCGCTCGTGCAGGAAATCGAGGGCCTGCGCAAAGTCGGGATCAAGATCGGGAAGAACCTCCTCATCAGCGATTGCGCGCATCTTGTCCTCCCCTATCACCGCGCGCTCGACGAACAGCGCGAGCTGCGCAAGGGTCACACCAAAATCGGCACGACCAAGCGCGGCATCGGCCCGGCCTACGGCGACAAAGCCGCGCGCACCGGGCTGCGCATGGCCGACCTGATGCAGCCCGGGCTTTTCACGAAAAAGCTCGAAGGCAAGATGCGCGAGAACAACGCATCCTGAAAGCGCTCGGCGCTCGCCCGATTTCCTTTGCCAAAGTGAACGCCGACTTTCTCGCAGCGGGCGAGAAACTGCGGCCGTTCGTCGCCAACACGGTCGTCTATCTGCACAAGGCGTTGCAGCAGGGAAAAGAAATTCTTTTCGAAGGCGCGCAGGGCACCTTTCTCGACATCGATCACGGCACCTATCCCTATCGTGACCTCCTCCAACACGACCGCGGGCGGCGCCTGCACCGGCACCGGTGTGCCGCCGCACCGGATGGATCGCGTCGTCGGCGTGATGAAAGCCTACACCACCCGCGTCGGCGAAGGTGCGCTCCCGACCGAGGACGCGGCGATCGCCGACATGCTGCACGAGATGGGTCGCGAATTCGGCGCCACCACCGGCCGCGCACGGCGCTGCGGTTGGTTCGACGCCGTTGCGACGCGTTACGCGACGATGATCAACGGCATCGACGAACTCGCCATTACCAACCTCGACGGCCTCGATCGCGTCGACCCGATCAAGATCTGTGTCGCCTACCGGCTCGACGGCGAAATCCTCGACGTCCCGCCGAGTGACGCCGCGCAATGGACGCGTTGCGAGCCGGTTTATCTCGAGATGCCGGGCTGGAAGCGACCGACGGAAAAGGTAAAAAAGTTCGCCGATTTGCCTAACGAAGCGAAAAGCTACGTTCGTCGCCTCGCGGAGCTGACCGGCTCCCGCCTTGCGATGGTGAGTGTCGGTCCGGCGCGCAGCCAGACGCTTTACCTGTAGGATCATGGCCGCGCCGAACAAAGCGATCCCGCGCCACATCGCCATTATCATGGATGGCAACGGCCGCTGGGCGAAAGAGCGCGGGCTGCCCCGAATCAAGGGCCACGAAGAAGGCGCGAAGGCGGTGCGCGCCTGCGTCGAAGGCTGTGGCGAGCTCAAAGTAGAGTTTCTCACGCTCTACGCCTTCTCGGCCGAAAACTGGCAGCGCCCGAAGAATGAAGTCTTTGCCCTGATGCGGCTCCTCGAACGGTTCCTGAAGGAAAAGACGGCGGAACTAGTCGAGAACAACGTCCGCCTCCAGGCGATTGGCCGCCTGACGGAATTACCGGAAGCCTGCCAGCAACAGCTGCACAAGTCGATCGAACAAACGGCGGAGAATAACGGCCTCACTCTCATCCTCGCGCTCAGTTATGGCGGCCGGCTCGAGATCATCGACGGCATCAAGAGTCTCCTGCACGAGATCGAGCTTGGGCACATCGACCCGGCCATGATCGACGTCGAGATGTTCAGTAAACATCTTTACACCCGCTATTATCCCGATCCCGATCTGCTCATCCGCACCTCCGGCGAAATGCGGATTTCCAACTTTCTCCTCTGGCAGCTTTCCTACACCGAGATGTATGTCACGCCGAAATACTGGCCAGACTTCGGGAAGGAAGATCTTTTCGACGCGGTGAAGGAGTTTGGCCGGCGCCAGCGTCGCTACGGCGGGGTCTAAACGCCGGAGTCGGCTCACGGCTGGTTTGCAGTCGGCACGTGAAAGTGTTTCGCTTGCCGACGGATGAAAACGAAAAAAAACGCGCCATCCACCGCTAACAGCCATGCGGTCGTCGGCTCCGACGAAAGTGAGGTAAAGCGAGTCGCGGCCGAGCTGGCGGCGACGCTTGCCCCACCGGGAGCAGGCGATTTTGGAGTCGAGATCATCGACGGTTGCGCGGACAACGCCGACCAGGCGACAGCGCGGATTCGCTCGACGATTGAAGCGTTGCAGACCCTGCCGTTCTTCGGTGTTGGCAAACTTGTCTGGCTGAAGAACGCCAATTTTCTCGCCGACAATAAACTGGGTGGCTCGATCGCGGTGCAGGAAGCGCTCGAAGAATTGAGCGCCACCTTGCAAAGCGATTTCGGCAGCGACGTGAAATTTCTCCTCAGCGCACCGGAGGTGGACAAGCGCCGGTCATTTTACAAGGCGCTCGCGAAACGGGCCGAGCTCCGGGTTTTCGACAAGCTCGACGCAAACCGAAGTGGCTGGGAGGAAGCGGCCACCGACCTCGTTCAGTCGTTAGGGCGAAATAGACGATTACGCTTTGAGGAAGAGGCGCTGGATCTCTTCGTCCTCCTGACGGGCGGCGACACGCGCACGATCAACAACGAGCTCGAGAAGCTCGATCTTTTCCTCGGCGACAAGGAGCGGCGGGTGACATTGGAAAACGTCCGCACGCTCGTGCCGATCTCGCGCGCCGGCGTCATCTTCGAGCTCGGCAACGCACTCGCGGCTCGCAATCTCGAGCACGCGCTCGCACTCGTCAGGCGGCTGCTCGAGCAGGGCGAATCGGCCATTGGCATTTTGCTTGTCGCAATCATCCCGACGGTCCGCAATCTACTTCTCGCCAAGGACCTGATGCAGCGTCACAGGCTGCCCCGCCCGGGCGCGCCCTACACCTTTATTTCAACCCTGAATCGTCTCCCGGTAGAAGCGACCGCGCACTTGCCGCGAAAGAAGGACGGCTCAATCAACGGCTACACTCTGGGGATCGCGGCGATGCAGGCGCATCACTTCGAGACCGCGCAACTGATCGCGGGACTGGAAGCCTGCCTGCAGGCCAACCTGCAAATCGTCACGACCCAACTCGACCATCAACTGATCCTGAACCAGGTGGTGGTGAAACTGCTGGCTTCCACCTAACGACGTAGACCGTGCGCGCTGTGCAACGCGACGCGTGGGACGCCTCTACGCAGCGTTGTCCGTCTGCTTGCGCGCCATCGGCCCGACCCAGGGGATGTCCCAACGCACACCGCTGAAGGCTTTCACGATGGCGATGATCAAAACAACCAGGAAGCCGATTTGCACGAGGGCCGCAGCGAGCGCCCAAAGGCCCGCGAGCAGAAGTCCCACCCCGGGAATCGCCCGCAGGATGGCATGCATGATCGACGACAAAATATTAAACAAAAACCAGGCTGCGCCAAAAATGATGGACTGCATCGCGTAGAAGCGCACAAACCCATCGCGCTTCTCCAGAATATAAAAAATGATGCCCCCGATGAGCGGGAAGCAAGCGAGCGCGGCCGCGACATTTGAAGGCAAACCGGTGGAGTTGGGTTGCGGTGTCGCCCCGGGTTCGGGGACCGGCGGTGGAAGGGGCGGTTGGACAGGATCGACTGGATCAGGCATGTCTTTATTTACATGAATCCGCCGCGGGTGAGCAAGCTTTGCTTCACGGGCGATTTCTCTTACGCAAAACGGAGCCAGGGTGATACGGTGCGCCCGCCGGAAATTTTGCCTGTGAGAAGCCGATTCTATCCTCGACTAGGATACCACGAACGCGGGGAGCGACGCTGGGCTCCGGCCAGCCATACGCCGTGAAGTCGATTGAAGTCCACGCCGGCCACCGTCGCTACGAGGTATTGATCGGCCACGGATTGCTGGGTGAGATTGGCTCGTTCGTCAGGCAATGCTGCGCCGGTTCTCGTTGCGCGGTGATTTCCGATGCGAATGTCGCGCCGATTTTTGGAGAGAAGATCTGTGCAGCGTTGCGGCAAGCGGGCTTTGCCGTGGATCTGCTCACCGTTGCTGGCGGCGAGGAGGCGAAGTCGACGACGCAGGCGGGACAGCTTTGCGAACGCATGAGCGCAGCCGGTCTCGATCGCACTTCCCTTGTCGTGTCGTTAGGCGGAGGTGTGGTGAGCGATCTGGCCGGGTTTGTTGCCGCGATATTTTTGCGTGGGATTCCGTACGTTTCGATTCCGACGACCCTGCTGGCGCAGGTCGATAGCTGCATCGGCGGCAAGACCGGAGTGAACTCCAGTGCCGGGAAAAACTTGATCGGCGCCTTTCATCATCCGGCGCTGGTCGTGGCCGATACCGAAACGCTGCGGACGTTGCCCGAACGGATCTGGAACGAAGGTTTCGCCGAGGCAATTAAACACGGCATCATTCGCGATCCCGGCCTTTTCGAAATGGTAGCGCGAGCTTCCGGCTTGCAGTCGGGCAATTACGCAAGCTGGAAGCCTGCGCTACCCTCGTTAATCGAACGCAACATCGCGCTCAAGGCGGAGATCGTCGCGGCCGACGAACGCGAGCAGAATGACACGCGCTCGCTTTTGAATTTCGGTCACACGATCGGGCACGCGATCGAATACGCCGCTGGTTATGGCAACATGCTGCACGGAGAAGCGGTTAGCCTTGGGATCATGGCGGCGGCTCATGTTTCGGCTTGCCGGGCCGGGCTGTCGTCAGACGAAGCAAAAAAAATCAGTGCAGCTTTGCAGGCCCACGGCCTTCCGATTGCGTTGCCGATAGAATTCCCGCGCGAGAAGATTTTCGAAGCGCTTCCGCGCGACAAGAAATTCGAAGGGGACCGGATCCGTTTTGTGGTCGCGCACGAAATCGGTCGCGCCAGCATCTCGACCGAAGTGACAATGGAAGATCTGCGCGCCGCTGTCGCTGCATTGTAGCACGGCCCTTGGCAAGGCAGCGCCAGCTTGCTCTTTCGTTAGGCCGCAAGCGGCAAACTTGCGCTACCTCGTTTTCTTGAAATACGCGAGCAGCCCGTCGACTACGCTGTCGACATATTCGCGATAAATGCTCGGGCGCTGTTTTCCCGCCACGCGGCGTTCCCCTTCGTAGTCGCCCGCTTTCACCCGGGCAAAAACCTCTTCGCTGTTCATCACATACGGCTCGAGGTAAACGGTCGGGCAACGATAGAGACGCGTCGCCATCAGGTTGCGCGCGTAAACGTAGCCGCTCGCGCCGACCGGCGTCACATTCTCGGTTTTGTATTGATAGGGCGACAAGCCGGTCTCCTTCGCCATCGTCCCGGCGATGGTCTCGGCCAGTTCAAGCTCTTCGGGAAAGGCGCGGCTCAGGAGTTTCTGCAACATTTCAAAGCGCTCATCGTCCAGTTGCAGTTCGTTAGGCAAATAAGCCCCGTTGACGAGCAGATGCAGATGATTTTTTTCCACCAGAGTCGGCTGATTCGGATCGCCCCACGGCTCGGCGTTGAAATGCAGGCAGAGCACGAGGTCCGGCTGCAGCTGGTAGTTCACCAGGCTGGCCCGGCGCCGGATTTCGCTGTTCCGGTAAAAGAGCAACTCTCGCTGCCACGCGACAGTTTTTTCTTTTTCAGGATCGGCCGGGCCGTCGAAGTTCTCCCGGGGATCGCTGACCCCGGCCTGCTCCAGGACCTTTCGGGCGGTGCCCTCAAAATCCGACGGGCGATAAGGCGTGATCGGCTCCGCCTTCTCGCGCAGTAGCGTAACCTTCGCACCTAGCGACTCGAGGCGCGGCTTGAGCATCTGCGCCACACGCAGCGTCATGTCGCCTTCTTGCACCGGAGCCGCGTCGCCGATCTTGAACCAGCGCTCCTCCATTTTCGCCCAGGTTCCCCCGAGATGACCGGGATCGAGCGCGATACGGAATCCGGCCAGCGGCTTGCCCGCGGTCGGCGTCGACAGGCTCCGGGGTTCGGTCCACCAATGGATCAGCGGGAGACGGTCGGCCGCGTTTTTGGCAAAGCGGAGGACGAAGTAGTCCTGCGTCCCGCTTTTGGTCAGAATCCGCGCCTCCTCCGGCTCGACCTTGATCAACTCCGCGTCATAGCCGCGCGTGCAATAGACGTCGTCGAGCAGATGAACAAACTCGTCGTGCGTAATGGTTCCCTCGTATTTCTCCAGCTCGCTCCAGTCTGGCGCGCGACCGAGCGTGCTCAGGGTCGAGGCCGGTTCGTTAGGCGATTCTTCGTCGACCGCCCGGGCGGCGGGCGCGCCCGTCAGGAGCAGGAGCGCGAGGCCGCGCATGACGAGAGAGCGAAACATCAATTTGGGATTTTTGAGTTTAATACGATGATCGGCGCATGCTCACGCTTCTTTTCCTCGGCGACATTG
Organism: uncultured Verrucomicrobiae bacterium; assembly: GCA_963776615.1. Taxonomy (GTDB): domain Bacteria; phylum Verrucomicrobiota; class Verrucomicrobiia; order Chthoniobacterales; family UBA10450; genus Palsa-1392. The sequence continues at coordinate 306,658 of CAVZNJ010000016.1, read as the reverse complement.
TCGGCGAGCCAGGCCGCAGCGCGGTGATCGCGCGCCTGCCGGAATTGAAGCGCGAATGGGCGCTCGATTTCATCGTTGTGAATGGCGAGAACGTGGCCGCCGGGCGCGGCATCACGCCGAAGCTCGCGATCGATCTCCTGCGTGCCGGAGCTTCGGTCATCACAACCGGCGATCACATCTGGGACCGCAAGGAAATTGTGCCCTTCATCGAGACAGAACCACGCCTGTTGCGGCCGCTGAATTATCCGCCGGGCGCGCCGGGCGCTGGCACGATCGTGCTCGAGACGGCAAAAGGAAAAGTGGGCGTGATCAACGTGCAGGCGCGCACCTTCATGCAGCCGATCCTGGAGAATCCGTTCCCCATGCTCGACACCGCGGTGGCCGCAATGCGCACGGAGACGCCGGTCATCGTGGTCGATGCGCACGGGGAGACAACGAGCGAGAAAATCGCCCTTGGGCGTTATCTCGATGGTCGCGTCTCGGCCGTGCTCGGCACGCACACGCATGTGCAAACGGCCGATGAACAGATTTTCGAGCACGGCACGGCATTCATCTGCGACGCCGGGATGTGCGGCCCGGTCCATTCGATTCTCGGGCGCGCAATTGAACCGGTGCTCGGGCGTTTCATCTCCAATCTGCCGGCGTCCTTCCCCGTCGCCGAGGGGGAAACGCGGCTGCGGGGGGTCCTGCTGGAGATCGATGAGACGACCGGGCGCGCTCTCCGCATCCGGCGCGTCGACGAACCGGGCGCGCCGGCCGCGCGGACGCCTCCGAGTTAATTCTGCCACGGCCCACAGGTTCCACTTGCGGGAGGAAATTCTTGCGGCCAAAGTGCCGGCTCGCCCGTATTACTGAAGTACCCACTCGATATGAAAAATCTGCATCGTCACGCGGCGGTTGCCGCCTTGTTCTCACTGGTCCTCTCCCTGCCCGCCACGTCGCGGGCCGACGATAAGGCAGATGCCTACAAATACGGCAAGGAAGGCATCGAAGCCGCCAAAAACAAGGAATGGGACAAGGCGATCGATCTTTTCCAAAAAGCGATAAAGGCGGATCCGAAAGAGGCCAACAATTACAACAACCTCGGCCTCGCCTACCGGAACGCGGGCAAGCTGGATGAGGCAATCAAAGCCTTTAGCGACGGGATCGAAGCGGAGCCAAACGACGCCGCGGGCTACGTGAATCGGGGCGTCGTGTACACTGCGCAGAAGAAATACGATAAGGCGATCGAGGATCTCGACCGGGCGATCAAGGAGAAACCCGACAGCATCGCCGCGCATCGCTTCCGCGCTTTTGCCTACCTCCAGACGCAGGACTACGCGAAGGCGATCGAGGATTACAACGTCGTGATCAAAGCGAAGGGGGACGATGATCCAATCCTCGACCGGCGCGCCTTCGCCTATTGGAACTTGAAGGAATACGACAAGGCGATTGCCGATTTCAGCCAGATCATCAAAGACAAGCCAAATGACAAGGAAGCCTACCTTGATCGGAGCTACGTCTACGAGCTGAATAAGGACTATGCCAAGGGAATCGCGGATTGCGACAAAGTCTTGAGCCTTGATCCGAGTAACACGGATGCGAAGAACCGCAAAGCCCGTCTCGAGTACGAGGAGAAAAAGGCGAACGCGACTCCCACACCCACACCGACCGTGCGCCCGCGCCGGACGCTGCCGCCAGACGAGACTCCGGCTCCGCGGCCTAAGAAACCGTAAGGCGGCATCGCGCCCCAGGGCTTGCGGTTTTTCGACACTCCTTCCGGCGAGGCGTGACCCTTCGGGCGGCTTACTTCAGCGCCTTTTCCACGTCGGATGGATCATCGAGCATGATCCACTCGATGACCGAAAGCGGCAGGCTGCCGTGGCTGATCAGCTCGTCGTGAAATTCTCCGAGCCGGAAGTTCGCTCCCATCTTGTCGCGGTAGCGGCCTAACAATTGCATGATCTGCCATTTCCCAATGATGTAGCTGATCTTCTGCGTCGGATTCGAGGCCGCACCGGCCGCTTCGCCTTCCGCCGCTTCCCGATCAAGGCCGCCTGCTTCCATGAAATATTTCACCGCCTGCTCGAAGCTCCATTTGCCGGTGTGCAGATTCACATCCACGCCGATGCGCGCCGAGCGATAACGCGCCAGCCGCAGGACCTGACCCTGCGACGCCGAATCAAGCGGGTAAAGACCCTCGCGCATCAGCATCTCCTCCCCGTAAAGGGCCCAGCCTTCGACGAAGACATTGTTGTCATGCTGGCGGCGAATTTCATCCTGCAAATGATTCGCGATCGAGAGCTGCAGAAAATGTCCGGGAATTCCCTCATGTCCGAGAATCGGCCGCGGATCTTCAATCGCCGCCCGGATGTAGAAGTTTTTTGAGTCGGGGCTGTAGGTGGGAATAAAATAGAATCCGGTTGGGTCCTTGTCGTAAACGCCCGGCGGATTCATGAACCCGCCCGGGCTGGTCGGCTTGAACGCTTCGGGCAACTGCCGGATTTCGAACTTCCCAAGATAAGCCGGCAGCGTCACCAGCCGGCGATTTTTCAGGAACTGAATCATCTCGGCCTCGCGGCTCTCGTACGCCTTGAGAAAGGCCGCCTGATCCTTCGGAATATTTTTGCTTCGCTTCGGATCGGGATCGGCCAGTGACGGGTCCGGCAGCCACGCCTCGTAGGCCCGATACTGCGCCAGCTCCACCCGACCAATCATTTCCACCTCCGCGGCATCGAGCGGAAGAAGCAGAATGCGCTTGAGGTAATAGTTGTAATTCTTCTCGCCCATCGGCGTGAACGCCACCATCCGGGGCAGGTCCTTCTCGAGGTGGTCGGCGAAATTGTGGATCGCGGTCAGTGCGGCGTCGCGCGCCTTCGTCAGGTCTTCGCCTTCGTTAGCGGGAAGATCTTTCGCAAGTGTCATCAGGCTCTCGTTGAAGAGCGGGTCGATCGCGCGCGCCGACGTGATCGCCAAGCTGGGCGAAAAGCTTGACTGGCTGTCGCAGATTCTTTTCCCCTTGCGCGAGCATCGCCGGCATCGCGCGCAGCCGGGCAGTCGCAGCTCGGGCGCGATTTTGCGGCGTGTCGTAGTCCTTCTTCAACAGGGAAAAAATCCCGTTGCTGCATTCGCTGACGTAGGTCTGCGGGTCGCGCGCGGTGGAATGCCAGACGCGATCGTCGAACGCGAAACTCTCGAGCTGCGAGCGGAAGAGAATCCAGTCAATCTTCTCGTCGCTCGGCCAAGTGGCAGTTTGCATCGCGTTCACCTTGGCAAGCAGCGCGCGAACATGCTCGGCGCGCGACGCGATTTTCGCCGGCGCGTAATCCGTCAGGCGATCATCCCATGTGTGGAGCCCGGCGTTGCTACTCTGGACCGGATATTCCTGGTTGCGCCAATCGTAAAACTCATTCGCCAGCTTGTGCAGCGTCGCGCCATCGCTCGATTTCACTCCGGCAAGGTTCGGCGTCGCATTTGTGATCAACGCCTTGTTCGAGACATCGGGCGTGCGTTGCGGCATGACCTGCGCGATGGCGAATGGTGCATTCCACGCGACCAGCGTTGCGCCCAAGAGAAAGCTGCTCTTCATGGCGCCAACCGTAAACGGCGCGCCCGCAACCGGAAAGCGCAAAGCGCAGGACTCGGGAGAACGCAGGCTGCTGGCCGGTCGTTCGGTTCGGCTCGCGCCGAACACCTGGGAAGCGAGCCGCTACAGCAGGTTCGCCTACAGGCTGCGCTGCACGCAGGCGCATTCGGCCAGCCGCCCCTGCCGACGCAGGGCAGCAGGCCGGCGGCCTGAACTCCCCGGAAATTATCTCACCTGCGACGAACCGGCAGGCCAACGAGCTATCGCGTCGAACCCTTCGCCGCGGCCGCCATGGTCTTTTGAATCGCCAAGGCCGCGAGTGACACTTGCTTCGCCGCAATCGCCATCACGCCCGACCTCAAATCGGGACTCACCTTTTTCGCGGCCTCCGCCAGCATCAGCCCGGCCGCGAGTTCCATCACGTAAGGTCCCCACACGGATCCACCGGACCGCCGCTGGTCGGTCCGCCGCCATCGACCATCACGCCATAGGAAACCCAGACATATTCTGCAAACTGACGGTTGGTCTTGGGCGGTCCGCTCGAGACCGGTGTCTTATAGAAGGCAAAAGCCACCGCAGAAGATTGCACCGCGAGATTCAGCGTCGTGTTGTTGACCATCTCCGTACCCAGGAAAACATGCCAACTGCTGAAAGGCACCGCGTGAGGGCACACTGAAGCGAAGTATGAAATATCGTTTCGTGATCGACATGGAGTCCCTGGGAGAGCAAACCATATTGTGTCGCTCGCAGTAACGAACCGGATTCCACCAAAATGAATTGGGACGCGATCAGTGCGATTTCGCAATTTGTTAGTTCGATTGCCGTCGTCTTGTCGGTCCTTTATCTCGCCAAGGAAGTGCACCGCAGCACGCGCGTCGCGAAGGTGGCCGCCCAGGACGCCGCCGCCTCGGCCGTCCGGGATGTGACCAACACCTTCATGGAAAGCGCGGACATGTCGCGCATTTGGGGAACGGGTCTTGAAGACATCGAAACGTTGTCACGGGAGGAGCAGGCCCGTTTCTTTCACGCCACCCATCAATTCCTCAAGGCGCTCGAGACCATTCATTTTCACCACGTCAACGGGCTGATGGACGAACAACTCTGGCGCGGCTGGCAGGAAATGCTTCGACATTATATCTCCGCGCCGGGCATCGCTCGGTATTGGGAGATACGCAGCGAGCTTTTCTCGGCGCGCTTTCGCGAATTCATCAGCCAGCTCGAACCTGTTCGGGATCGTCGAACTGTCGGCATGCTGCTGGAACAGCAAGATCGTTTGTAGGCCAGGTGAAAAATATTATCACCGCTTGCTGGGGCGTCTTTCTCGTTGTCTGGCTGCTGGCTGCGATCTTCACCAAGCGCACCGTCTACCGCGAGAGCAGAGCACAACGTTTTGGCTACACGATCCCGATCCTGATCGGCTGCTATCTCCTCTTTCGCGGGTATCGTCTCCCCTACCCGTTCAACGTCAAGATCATCCCGCATACCGACGCACTGCTTGTTGCGACCTCGATCTTATGCGTCTGCGGAGTTGGCCTCTGTTTCTGGGCCCGGGCCGTTCTCGGGCGCAACTGGAGCGGCACGGTCACTTTGAAAGAGAACCACGAATTGATCGTGCGCGGTCCGTACCGGCTGGTCCGCCATCCGATCTACACCGGCTTGCTTGCCATGGTCGTCGCGACGGCCATTCAACTGGGGAACCTCGGCGGAATCATCGGACTCATCCTCATCTTCGTAAGCTTGTGGATCAAATCGAGCCACGAAGAAGAAGTGATGCGCAAACAATTCCCCGATCAATACCCCGCCTATCGAGACCGAGTGAAGCGAATCATCCCATTCATCCTTTAGTTCCGACCACTCGGAACAGTTTCAGCGCGGGCGCTGTCCAAATTACAGAGGACAGGTACAATTCGGGGCAACTGGGAGGATTTCCATTATCCATCCAATTTTCGGTAAGGGACTTTTGATGGACACACTTCTCGCTTAGTGCTCGACAGTTGCGCTTAGAGTGGGTCAGCACGGCGTGCCGTGTTGCTCTACAAATATCTTCATAGCCCTGGATTGAAATTTCTATCGAATCTCAAACTAAAACTGACTTCGCCTGGTGACGTGGACGATCCTTTTCGAGATGCAGGATATTGTCACATGATTTTGAGAAGCAGAGCATCCGGTAATCCTTGGAAACTCTTTTGACGGCCCGCAGACAATATGCCCCAAGGCCATCTGGCAATGTTTTAAACCAGTCGCGAAGTTTGTCTGGATTGCCGTTAAGCCGTGACATCCACCCCTCGGGGTTGGGCTGACCACCCGCGAAATACCTGAACCGCTCTTTGTCAGAAAGCAATCGGTCCGCCATCTCGATTGTCACCGTCGCCGATCCCGGCCAGGGGCTTCAATTCGTCGAGAAAGCTTACGTAATTCGCAACAAATGAAATTGCCGTAAATTCATTTATGCCAGATAACATATTGTTTATCAGCGGTTTGAATCTGACGATCCGGCCGTGGCATCAATGGTGCTATTAACAATTAACATTTTGTTACAACGAGCCGATAGATGAAAAAACATACCATCACAGCGATTATTATCGCCCTTTGCGGTGCAACCTCGGCTTATGCCACCATGTATGCCGACGCGGACTTCTACGGAGGGATCAACTCCAATGGCAATCCGAATGGAATTCTCATTACTGCAGGCGGTCATCCGTTTGTAACTGCGTCCTTCGATTTCGTCGCCGATGATGGAACGCCGAGCTTTACGATCGGAGCGCCCTATGATCCACTCCAGCAGGGGACGTATTCGTCCGCGCTCGGCTACCCTGTTGGCACGACCATTGACCCGACGAGCCTCTTCTTCACGTTCTTCGTCCGCGATCCGAACGGCGGTTCCGAAGGTGAAAAAATCAATCTGGGCCCGCTAGATTTGATCTTCCACAACGGCTCGTTCACCGGGAGCGCGGTTCTCGATTTTGGCGGCAATCTCGCCGTGATCGGCGACATCCAGGCGGACGGGATTGTGGATTACAGAGTCAGAGCCCTTGCTGGCGAGTTTGTTTTTGACGCCGCCTTTGCGCATTTTAATACCGTACCCGATGGCGGCTCGACCGTCGCTCTTCTGGGGTTGACTCTCGCTGGGATTGGATTTCTCCGCAGGAAACTGGCGAGCTAGGGAACATCAAATTTTTGGCAGACCGCGGGCAGACAATCTGTCCGCGGTCTTTTTTTCCGTCGACGCCTAGAAGGAGAAACTAAAGCCCGCGGAGTAGCGATTGCTGGCGTAGCCGCTAATGGTTTGGCAGGAGCTCCATCGTCCGCTCTTCGGTCATGGTCACGACCGACGACACCAAAGCATTAGCGGAGAGGTCGATTTTCGTGCTGCCTCGATAGTCGTGGAACTGGGGTCAGGGTGCAAAATCTTGACATTCACTGAATATTCGTCGCGTTATCGGGATAAGAACGCCTAAGCCTCGCTCGAGACCTGCTGGGTCACGAGCGATGGGGGACTCGGCGCGGGCTAACCGACCCCGATCCCCCTCCAGCTTCTACTTTGATGGTCGCCTCCGCGTCTGCAATTGTCGGATTCTTGTCCTCCAAGGCATTCACATTTTGCGTGTGAGCCGCGCCACAGATTGGCTAAGGTCAGGCCCATGCGTCGATTGTGCACTCTGATTATTCTCCTGCTCGTCTCGACGAGCGCCACCAGCCTCTTCTCGCAAACGCCAGCCACGTCTTCCCCGTCGCCGGCGCGGGCTACGTTGCGCTCGGTCCTGTTGTCGGAGCTTCATAGCACCCATGACAAAGCGGAGTGGTTCACTCCGATGAATACCGCGGTCGCCGGACTGACGGCCGAGCAGGCGAAGTGGGTGCCGCAAAACGCCCAGGGCAAGCTCGACCCCAAGGCCAATCACTCGGTCGGCATGTTGGCCTATCATCTCGTCTTTTGGAACGAGAATGCGCTGGCACGTTTGCATGGAGAAAAGCCCGCCGATCCCAGTAACAATGACGAGACCTTTAACGACTTCGAGGCGAAGCGTTGGGACGACATCGTCCAGCGGCTCGATCGCGTCATGAAGAAGCTGGAAGCCGAGGTCGAGAGAATGCCGGAGGAAAAACTGGCCGAGGCGGCGCCGACTATTTCCCACATCAGCACGCATAATGCCTATCACACCGGGCAGATCCTCTACGTGCGCAAGCTGCAGGGATCCTGGAATCCAGCGAACGGCGTGAAGTAGACGGAATTGGTCCGGCCTGCCCAGATCCGCCAACCGGATTGTCTACACTTCAGGCGCTGACCCACTCCGCTTGGATCTTTGAATTTTGAATCCAAGCAGTCGAATTTGCTGCGGAAGGGCGGTCTGCGCTAACTTTTTTTCCAAGCCGATCTTTCCCATGATCACGTCGTATCTCGAAATGCTGTCGTCGGAGCAACTTCGCCCGAAGCGATGCGCGGAGGGGCGATTGCAAATTCGGGAGAGGGCGAAGGGCGATTGGCGGTTCAACCGGGATCTCTATCTTGCCGTCGGGGCGGATTGGGCGTGGACGGATAAGCGAGCTTGGACCCATGAGCAGTGGCAGGAATATGGGCTTGCCACAGAGTTGCAGACTTTTGGCGGCTATTGCGGCGAGGCGCTGGCCGGTTACTACGAGCTGCGGCGTGATGGCGATGGCGGGATCGAGATCGCTTACTTTGGTTTGTTGCCGGAGTTTATCGGGAAGGGATTAGGCGGCGCATTGCTGACGGACGCGATCGAGCAAGCCTGGCGGATGATGCCCGCGGTCTATCGTGTCTGGGTCCATACTTGCACGCGCGATCATCCGCGCGCCCTCGCCAATTACCGGGCCCGGGGCATGGTAATTTGCCGGGTAGAAGAGGAAGAGGAAGCGGAGTCGAGGGCAGAGGCCGTCGTTCCTATTGAATGAACCGGATGGTCATCGGGTAGCGGTAGAATTTCCCGTCGCTCGCCTGGATGGCGGCGATGATGACGAAGACGGCGTTCAGGACCCAGAGGATGGCGAGGAAGACGAAGCCGATCAGGATGAGGCAGAAGACGGCGGCGACGATGTTGTAGATGAGCATCGAGATTTGGAAGTTGAGCGCTTCCTTGCCGTGGGCGTCGATCTCGGGTGCGTCGCCGCGCTTGACCAGCCAGACGATCAGCGGCCCCATCAGGTGACCGGGAAAATGCAGGAAGACGCCGAGCAAGGCGCTGGCGTGGCAGAGCGCGGCCCAGGAACGGACGTTGGTGAGGGCGGGAGCGGCGGGAAGCGGTGGCGGCGTCGGATAGGTCGTTTCCATGGTGTCTAATGACTAGATGCAGCGGGGCGGCGATTTGGATTCAAAAAAACAGGGACGCCCCAGCGGAAAACAGCTTCCAGCTGATCGGGAGTTACGGGGCCGGCAGGCTCGCCGTTAGGGATTCTCACGCACGAGCTGCTCTGCAGTGGTGAACTTCGGCTCGATGTCGACCGGGACGCCGCCCATTTTGTCGAGCGCTCGTTCCACTTCCGGCTTGATCGACCCGGGTTGAGGCAGGAGGGCTTTGGCCTTCTCGTAATTGCCTTCCGCCTGGAGGGTCATGATCTCGTGGGTCAGTCCTTCCACGCCGGCTTTGATCTTGTCCATGCTGACCGCAAAGGTGCCGTCCGGGTTGGCGACGAAGGCGCCGTGGTCGAAAAGATAGTTGAACTGCACCACCATCCCGCGCCCGTGCGCTTCACTCGTGCCGAAGCGAATGGTACGGAAGCTGGAGGCGAGATAGGTCGTGTAGAGCGGGCGCTCGAGCGATTTCGGCAGCACACCTTTGTCGATCATGTATTGGATGGCGAAGAGGGCGGAGATATCGGCCTTCGCTTCCTCGAGCGCGCTGTAGGTTTCTTTCAATTCTTCGCGCACGGTCGATTTGCGGCCGTTGACCGTCACGTCGTGGGGACCAAGGCCGTGCATCAGTTCGTGCACCACGGTGTGGGTGAAGAAGGCGTCGAAGGACAAATACTTTTGATCGTCAGGCGAAAGGACGATCTTCGCGATCGGGACGAGCGTCTTGGCAAACTTCGCCTCCTGCACATTCCTCAACATAACGCGCTTGGAGCCCTTTTCGCGGGTGACGCGTTCGTCGTTAGGTAAGTTGAAGGCGGCAGTCTGGACGCCGTGGTTGGCGTCGCCGGCGCAGAAGATTTCGTTCACGACCACGATCGGAGAAAGGGCTCCGAGCTTTGGATTGCGATATTTCGGATCGATCGGGAGATGGTTCTCGATGTCCTGCAGCTGGGCCGGAAAATTTCTGCAGCTTCGCGCTCTCCGCTTCGTCCTGAACGGTAATAAACGACTCGAAAGCCGCCTTGTAATTGAACCATTCGTCTTCGTAGACCTCGTAGGGCCCGATGGTGGGCTCGATCGCGCCCTTCAGTTCCATCCAGGCAACATCGCTCTGGTAGTAGTCGTTGCTCAGGAATGCGTCCGCCCGAGTGGTGAGAAAACGCTGGAGGGTCGGCTCGCTCGCGGCCTTGGCCGCTTCACGCAAAAGCGCGGCGGCGAGGGTCAGCTCGCCTTCGTATTCAATGTTGTAGGGGACGAGCGTAAGCTTCTTATCCGCTTCGCGACGGACCACGGTGAAGAAACCTTTGGCTCGAGCTTGTTCGGCGACCGGCAGGGATTTGATCCACGCTTCGATCTCGGCCTTGGTCGCGTTGAACGGGTAAAAGCCGGCGCCTTCCGGCTTCTGCGGCGCGCCGAGGACGAAGGGCGCGTTGTGATCGAGGTTCGACCACGGGCCTTTGTTGAGGATGAAATAATGGAGGCGCGCCCGGCCTTCCGCACTTGTCTCGCCCGCGAGGTCAAGGAGCATCGAAGGATTGCCCGCCCACCTCTGGCGGAGGAAGATGCCGTCGATGATCTGCGAAGCCTCGACCAGTCTGGCCAGCACTTTGCGATCGTTAGGCGAAAGTTTCGCCACGTCCGCGGTAATCTCGGTCGGCGCAAAGCGGGCGGTCATCTGTTCGAGCTTTGCCAGGTCGGGCTGGCCGGAGTTTTGCGCTGGAGCGAAGGCCGTGGTCGCCGCCAGGAGGGCGATCGTAAGTGGAAGTGTCTTCATCGGTGTGGCGATTTCTATCCATCAAAAAGGGCGGATGCACGAGGAAAATTGCTCCGGGAGAACGCACCCGACTCGGGCGCAGACGATGGCGATCTCGCCATCGCAAACCCTTCCTTCCAGCGATGCGTTCCGAATCAAAGCCTGATTCGGCAAGCCGCCGCCGTAACGCAGCGCGGTAGCGCGAGGCCGAGCCTTCAAACCAGCACGCGAGTCGCGTGCGCTCCCCGGATTTGCTGCAACCCGCTAGATAATGCCCGTTGGCGCCTTGGCTTTCACGCGGTCGAGCACCCGAACCGGGGAAATCTTGACAACGTTGTCGGGATCGTAATCGATCAGCTTGAGCCAGTCCTCGGTGATGTCGGTTGCAGGCAGGATCTCGTTTTCCATGTACTCGGCGTTGAATGCGACCTGCAAATCCACCTCGCTGATGCCTTCGTCCCGTTCGGGATCGCCGCCCCCAGCGACAGCGTTCGCGATTTCGCGCTTGATCGCCATCCCTTTCGCCCGTTCGACGACCGAGGCGATGATCGCGCCGCTGATCACATCGCTGCGATAAAGCGCTTCCTTGCGACCGCTCCGCAATGTCACTTCGAGAAGCCGATTCTCTTCCCGCTTCGCAAACTGCGTTTCCAGCAACCGTTCGATAAGCGCGTCGATCGCGACCGCTTTCGATTCCGCGCCTTCGAGGAGCGCGGAGTCGTAGGGCAGGTCGTCCGTCAGATAGATGCGATAAATTTCTCGCGCGCCCTCTTTGTTTGGCCGGCTCACCTTGATTTTGCGGTCGATCCGGCCGGGGCGCAGGATGCGCGGGATCGATCAGGTCGGCACGATTCGAGGCGAGGATGATGACGACTTCGTTCAGCGAATCGATCCCATCCATCTCGGTGCAAAACATCGGGACGAGAGTGGAGAGAATGTTCGAGTAACGCGACGCGCGGCGCGTGCCGAGGATGCTTTCGGCTTCGTCGATGAAGAGAAACGGCATGTAACCTTCGCGCCGTTTCTCGCGCGCGGTGGCGAAGATTTCGCGCACCATCCGCTCCGATTCGCCGACCCACATGTTGAGGATCTCGGGGCCTTTGATGTGCATGAAATACTCGCGCATGTCAGCGCCCGATTTGCCGCGGAGCTGCTTCGTCAGGTTGTAGGCCGTCGCCTTGCCGATGAGCGTCTTGCCGCAGCCGGGCGGCCCGTAGAGCAGAAAACCTTTCGGCGTCGCGTGCTGGAATTTCTGGAACAATTCCTCGTGCAGAAGCGGCAGCTCGATCGCGTCGCGGATCGCCTCCAGCGCCGCCTGCTGGCCGCCGACTTTTTCCCACGGTAGCTCGGGCACTTCGTCGAGGTAATGGTCGCGCGACTGCGGGCTGGCGAGCAGCTCGAGCGCGACGCGATAATTTGCATCGACCCGCACGTCGTCGCCCGCCTTCAAGGGCGTCTTCGTCAGCTGCGCCGAACGCTGCAGGACGAGCGACTGCGTGCCATGCTCCGCGCCGACGCGCAGCCGGTCATCCGCCAGCACCTCTGCGACCTTGGTCACGGGGCCGGCCTTCTCGAAACCGAGATCGCCCACGATGACGTAGGCTTCGTTGACCAGAACCCGCGTTCCCTTCTGCAACTTCGCCAGGCTGACGCGCGGATCGACATTGCAATAATAATCCGCGCCGCCGACCACGATCTGCGCCGTGTCGCGCGCCGGGCTGCCAAGAAAAGTGCCGATGCGATTCGCCGGCGAGGTCACCTTTTTGATCACCTGCTCGAGCTTCTCGATCATCTCGCGCGCGTCGCCCACCATCTCTTCCTGCGCTGCGATTTCGGCCCGAAGCGCGACCAGCCGGTCGCGGGCAAAATTATCCGGAGGCAGGAGCAGGACCGCGCGATCGAACGCCTCGAGCAGACTGATCTCGCGCTCGTCGTTAGGCGAACCGCCCTTTTCCCGGTTTTGATTCCATTCGTCGCTCATTCCCTTTTCCCCTCGTTCTGACGTTGCCTTAAAATAATACGCGCGCGGGATTCAGGTCGCAAACTTCATGCCTGCGGCGGTCGCAAAAATCGATTGCAGGGCGCGGGCCTGCGCCCTACGGTTGCCTCTCTTTTCGAGGAGCCTTAGCTCAATTGGTTAGAGCGCTGCCCTGTCACGGCAGAGGTTGCGGGTTCGAGCCCCGTAGGCTCCGTGGAATTTTCCAAATCCCGGACCGGTGGCCGCAAAATCCCCCAAGGCTTCAATTATTGATTGACGACTAGCCGCTGGATGGATTGGATCGACTGAATCTTCTCGTTTACCTTTTGGATCTGAGAGGTCAGGTTCGCGATCGCCGCTTCTTGCCGTGCGAGCTCGCTGATTTGTCGTGCGGCAGTGGCTTTTAGTGTGGCAATCGTCGCTTGTTGTTCGCCTATCGTGCGATGTGCCTTGAGGAACTCATTGAGCAGCATGGCGTTCACGGCCTCGTAGCGGACGCTGTAAGGCTTGCCCTGCTCGTCGCGCACAACCAGATCGGGATTGACCTTCTCGACTTGCTCCGCGACGAGGCCGAACTGCGGGATGCGATCGGGGTCTAGCTCGTGTTTGTAATGGAAGGTAACTGGCTGGAGCGAAAGAATCGCTTCGCTCGCCTTGTCCATCGGTTGAATGTTCTCCTTGTAGCGGGCCGAGGAAGTCACTGTGCCGAGACGATTATTCGCGTCTACCATCACGCTCACTCCACCGGCTACGGTCGTGCCGCGGATGCCGACGATGTAAGTCGCCGTCTGCGTGCTGATCTTGCCGATCCGGATCGTGTCGGTTTCGCCGGCTGCGCCGAGCGCTCCGATGTCGATGTTGTTGCTCCCGGTCGTAAGCCCGCTCCCAGCCGCTGCGCCGATCGCGATATTGTTGCTTCCCGTCGTGTTATTGAGCAGCGCATTTTGGCCCAGAGCGGTGTTGCCGCTGCCGGTGGTGTTGTTCTGGAGGGCCTGAAAACCGTTCGCGGTGTTATTGCTCGCCGTGGTGTTCTTGTTCAGGGCGTTGCGGCCCAGGGCGGTGTTACTGTTGCCGGTCGTGTTGCTAAAGAGCGCCTGTGCTCCGCCCGCCACATCGTCCTGACCGGTGGTGTTATTGACCAGCGCCTGGTAACCATCGGCCGTGTTATTACTCGCGGTCGTGTTATGGAAGAGGGCGCCCCGCCCGCTCGCCGTGTTATTGCCTCCGGTGGTGTTGTTAAAAAGGGCATTATAGCCGTTGGCCGTGTTGCTGTTGCCCGTGCTGTTTGTCCCCAGCGCGCTGAACCCGGTGGCGGTGTTCGAATCGCCCGTGGTGTTGGATTCCAGCGCTAAGTAACCCGTAGCCGTGTTTTCGATGCCCGTGGTGTTGGAAAGCAAGGCTTGAGAGCCAGTCGCCGTATTCTCAGTGCCGGTCGTGTTGAGAAACAAGGCTTCAGCGCCGGTAGCCGTGTTGTCATCACCGGTTGTGTTAAAAATCAAGGCAGAGCTGCCGGTAGCCGTATTGTCATCGCCGGTTGTGTTACAATTCAAAGCAGAGAGGCCGGTAGCCGTATTGTCGGAGCCGTTTGTGTTGGCCACCAGGGCTTGAACGCCGGTGGCCGTATTGTCAATGCCGATCGTATTGTTACCCAAGGCGTCAAAACCATTGGCGGTGTTGAAGGAGCCGGTGGTGTTGGATGACAAGGCATGAAAGCCAGTAGCCGTATTGCCGAGGCCGGTGGTGTCATTAATAAGGGCGTCGTCACCCAGGAAAGTGTTTTCATGGGCCATGTCGCAGCCGTCCTGACAAGTCTGCGCTGTTGCTTGGGGCGACGGGAGCGACCAGATCAATGCCGCACCGAGTAAGCCATAACCAGGTCGTAACCGACGACCCATCCGGCGGAGCGCGACTAACGCCAGACTTCAAGCCGCCTTGCCATCTCCGGTGACCTCTTCTCACTCTGAGTTAGTTTCCATGTTTCTAATTGGGCCGTTCTTTTCATATTTGTTTTCCTCTTGATTCCGCTGCTCTTACCTTGCGGATTATTTGGAGTTTGATCGCGGTTTGAGAATGACGATTCGGTCGTTCACAGGTGTACAGACCCAGACCGGGCGAGAGATAACGCGGAAAGTTAAGAATTTATTTCAGCGAGGGGAGGGAAGAATGAATCAGGAACCTAGGAAGGCAGGAAAAGAAGCCAGCTGTTGCCGGGCTGTCCCCTAGATGGAAGCTGGGGAGCTACGATCGAAATCCTTTTTGCTCCCTCGTCGGCGGGCCGAATCGGTGCCAACTCTTTTCCTATCTTCCTGCTTTCCTGATTCTATTTTGTTTTCACGAATGACTGATCGACCCGCCTTCTGCGATCAGCCTTTGAAAGGCGGGCTGGCTCCGGATCGGATCCCAGACCGGATCAAGACGCAGCAAAGCTGGAGTCATCAGGAGGCCGGCGCCATTAGTTTTGAGCAACTGTTGGAGCAAGGGTAGAGCGTGCTCCGAATCGCCTAAGGTCGCATAGACTTCCGCCATTGTTTCCAGGGGTATCAGGCCGTCGCGTGGGTTTTTGTTTAACGGCAGCAGAGTCATGGCTTGCTCGGCTTCGGCAAGTGCGTTGGCTTTCTCCCCGCGCGCCGCCAGAATTTGCGCAGCCTGCTGATGCAGCCGGGGTGACTCGGTTTGAATTGCGAGACGGGCATAGACCTTGGCCCGTGCTTGATCGAACGAGCGCACGGCGCCGGCGCGATCGCCGAGCGCGGTCAGGCTTTGGCCGATGAGGAAATCCTTCTCCCCAGCTTCGCCAGTGGCAAGAGTTTGGTCGGGACCGATGTCGCCCTTGAGGCTCTGTGCGATCTGAAGGGCCGCAGCATAGTCGCGTTTCAGGAACGCCGCTCGCCAGCGCACGACCAGGACAAAGTCGGCGACGTTGCCGGGGACGCCCGCGAGTAGATCCTTTGCTTCTTCCAGCTTCCCTTCTGCAAAGCAGGTCGTGGCTTCACCAGCGACACAGTTCCAGTCATTAGGATCGAGTACTCGGGCGCGATCAAACGCATCATGCGCCCGGCTATACTGGCGGGCCATGCCGGCGAATTCCCCAAGGATTTCCAGGCAGCGATAGACCCCCGGTGTTAGATTGACCGCCTGCTGAATCGTGTCGAGTGACTCATCCCAACGACCCAGGGCGGACTGAGTATTTGAAATGGGGATCAGATTGGTAATCGATCCAGGATCCAGTTCTCGGGCGCGCGCCAGGTAATCCAGTGCTTTCTCGTAATCGCGATCGATATGCAGATACACCAGGCCCATGGCACAGTTCGCTTGTGATAACTTCGGTTGCAACGAGAGGGCCTTTTCTGCAGTCAGGCGCGCGTCGCGTGCGAGATTGGGATCGCGCGTAAAATCGATCTGGATCGACTGGATCATCGAGAGCCAGGCATAAGCGAGGGCAAACTTCGGATCGCGCGCGACAGCCGCGCGGTAGAACCGAAGTGACTCCTCGAAGCCGCCGTTGCCGCGGATCGACTCCATCCAGGCATAGTTAGCCCGCAGAAAAAGATCGTAGGCTTGCGGATCTTGCGTTTCTCTTCGTCCCGCGGCCGTGCCCGACTTTGGGAAATTGAGTTTGAGAGCAAAGGCAATCTCGTGAGCCACTTCATTCTCGACCGCAAAAATATTTCTCAAATCGCGGTCGTAGCTTTGCGCCCAGAGTTCAGCCCCGTCGTGGGCGTCGATTAGCCGGACATTGATATGCGCGCGGTCACCGGACTTTTGCACGCTGCCCTCGACCAAGTTGGCGACTCCGAGTTGGTTGGCGATCTTCGATAAATTATCTGGCCGGCTCCTGTATCTGGCCGTGGCGATTCGGGAGATGACTTTCAGGCCTCGCACCCTTGTCAAGGTGGTCAGAATTTCATCTTGAATCCCACTGACAAAATACGCATTAGCCGTGTCGCCACTGAGGTTTTCAAAAGGCAATACAGCGATGCCGGTAGCAACTGCGGGCGGAGGGAGCGGCCTGGTTTTCCAGACGATTACACCTACGGCTGCAAGCAGAGCTGGCGATGGACAGAATTGAGACGGCTACGGCGGGGTTGCGTTGCAACCATTTCTTTCCCCGCACGAGAATCCCCGTAGGTCGTGCCTTGATTGGCTCATGTCTTAGCCAGCGTTCCAAGTCTTCGGCGAGAGCGAGCGCAGACGGATAGCGACGACCTGGCTCCTTCTCGAGACATTTCAGGCAGATCGTGGAGAGGTCAGGGTCCACGTTTGGATTTAGCAATCGCGGCCAGCGCGGCTCCGTTTCCAGGACCAGCCGGATTGTTTCGAAAGTGGTCGCGCCAAGGAATGGAGGGCTACCAGTTAAAAGGTGGTAAAGCACAGCGCCAAGTCCATAAATGTCGGTGGCCTTGGTCAGTTCGCTCTGACCACCGCTAGCCTGTTCAGGAGCGATATAACTTGGGGTGCCCAGGACTTCGGTAGTGCGAGTAACGCTACTATCTGTTTCGAGCAATCGTGCCAGTCCGAAATCGGT
Organism: uncultured Verrucomicrobiae bacterium; assembly: GCA_963776615.1. Classification (GTDB taxonomy): domain Bacteria; phylum Verrucomicrobiota; class Verrucomicrobiia; order Chthoniobacterales; family UBA10450; genus Palsa-1392. The sequence continues at coordinate 289,526 of CAVZNJ010000016.1, read as the reverse complement.
TAGGTGCGCTTCACCCTCGGCATCAAGCAGGATGTTACCCGGCTTGATGTCACGATGCAGAATACCATGCTCATGGGCGAAATGGACGCCGCGCGCCAGCCGGGCCAAAAGTTCCACGGCACGTCGAATCGGGAGCTTACCTTGCCCGACGACTTCATCGAGATGACCGCCCTCGAGCAGATTCATACTGAAGTAGCAGTAACCATCGTGCTCGCCAATCTCGTGAATTGGAACGATCGAGGGATGATTGAGCCTGGCCGCGGCTTCCGCTTCGAGGCGGAACCGTCGCAGCTGAGTCTCCGTCGCCCAGCGTGAAACGCCGATGACTTTGAGGGCAACGACCCGGTTGAGACTTTTCTGCCGGGCTCGATAGACTACGCCCTGACCCCCTCGGCCAATTTCTTCGAGTAACTCGTAGTCATCGAATTCTTTTGGCGCCCCAGCGGTCCTCGATTCGAATCCTTCTTCCGCGTCCTCGCCGAGCGACCCAAGAAAGGTAGTGAAGACACAGAGACTGCATAACCCCTGCGGGGCATCCGCAAAGATCTTGCTCCCGCATTGGGCGCAAACCTTAGGCGCACCGGCCAAGCTTTGATTCGCCAGCAGGCTTTTCAAGTCATGTTCCACCGGCATAAGTACTGTCCCAAATGTCTCAAAAGATCACGTTTGCAGGGTGGCAACGAAATGCCGGAGCTCATCCTCTATTTCCTCCGGAGTCGCGACCGTGTGCGCAATTTCTTCCCGGAGCAGCATTCGGCAGCGCTGACGCAAACGGTAAGCCGCCTGTCTGACCGCGGCTTTGGTTAAGCCCAGCTTTTGCGCTGCCTGCTCGTGTGAGGAGTGACTTGGTTCGCCTGTGAGCATCTCCTTGAGTTCCTCGAACAACGCGAGATTGCCCGCGGCCCGATGTTCGTCTTCGAGACGCTTGAAGACTTGCTCCAACAGAATCAGCGCCCAGCGGCGTTCATAAAGCTTATCGGCGCTCAAGCGATCGGCGGGCTCCAGATCCGCTCGTTCTCGCGCCAGTAACTCATCCAATGGCACCAGCGGACGGCCCGCGCCACGCTTGACCGTGGTCGCACGCCGATGGTCCTTGGCCAGAAAATTCTTCAGTGACGCCAGGAGATAGGAGCGAAGACGTCCTTTTTCCTGGCGCACGGTTTCAAGATCTTTGCGTTCGAGGAGCATGGCGAAGAATCCCTGAGTCAGATCCTGCGCTTCCTCCGAGGTATAGCCTTGGCGCCGGACAAACCCATACAGTGGCCACCAGTATGTGCGGCAAAGCCGCTCCAGGGCTTCTTCTGCGGCGGCAGACTCACCTTGTGCGGCCAGCACAACGCTCCAATGAGTCGTTGCAAAGACGGCAACTCCGTGTTGTGCGCTTCCGCCGATCCCGGTCACTAATGAAGCATTCCGAGGCACATTGCGATTGAAATCAAAGGCAGGCCAAAACGCAAGCCTGCGACGATCGGACTCGATTCCGCTACGCGGAGGAAGACCAAAAGGAAGCGGAAGAGGAAGATTAGCCCGGAGCCTGCACGGTCCGGTACCTTTTTGTCACTTGAGGCTATTTCATAGCCGAAACGGAAAATCGCAAAGGGCGAATTCTCCTGGGTCGAGCCCCTGAAACAGAGGATTCGATACCTTTTTGACGCCAATTTTACATCGCGTGTCGGCTCCGGGTGTTGCGGGAATCATGTGCGGTCGCCACAGCGACACGGAATCGCCGTAGCGAGCTCATGCTCTTGATCGCCTGACACGCCGTAGCTTCTAGCGGTGCCTGGGACCGCTGATATTGATGCATCCCAGGCGAGCCGCGGTTACGAACGTTTTGTGACGTGTTGACGTGTTGCGCTCAGGAAGCAAACTCGGAGAGGCACTACGATGAACGGCAACTCGATTAGCACCCGTCAAAAAGCACTGGCCTTGAACCTCGATGCTACCCGGTACGGCACTTTCGCCGAAATCGGTGGCGGCCAGGAAGGGGCGCGCTGGTTTTTCTCCGTGGGGGGAGCAGCAGGAACGGTCGCAGAAACGATTTCCGCCTATGACATGGCGATGAGCGATCGACGCTACGGTCCGGCCAAGCGGTACGTCAGCCGGGAACGGCTTGAGGCCATGCTCAAACATGAGTTTGCCGAATTGCTCGAGAGCTTAAAGGCAAAGCACGGCGACACGAAGAGATTTTTCGCGTTCGCAAACACTGTCGCGACTCGCGCCTTTCGTAAGGCCGGAAATGGGCGGGGCTGGATCGGCATCCACTTTCAAACCCGTCCAGGCGAAGAACCATCCGAGGTCGTCATTCATGCTCACCTTCTGGACTTAACCGCCGCGCTGGAACAGGAAGCGCTGGGCATTCTCGGGGTGAATCTCGTTCACGCGGCGTTCTTTTACTCTGAGGACCTGGCGAGGTTCATCGCGTCGCTTGCGGACGACCTGGGCCGTCGAAGGGTTGAGATCGACATGATCAAGTTCTCCGGGCCGGCATTTCCCAACGTGGACAATCGGCTCATGAGCCTGCAACTGGTGGAGCAAGGATTGACCGACGCTGCCATGTTCACCGCTGCGGGCGAGGCAGTGCAGCCCTCGGAGGTGCTATATCAGAAACCGATCCTGGTCGAGCGAGGCAGCTTTCGGCCGGCGACGAATTTGACTTTGGATCTGCTGGAACGAGCGCGCGAACAGTTTCTGGAAGAGCCCGAAGTACGGGGAAAGGAGCCGGTCGTGTTTGCGGAAATGACGTTGCGCAGTCTTACCCCAGGATCTGAGACAGGACACGACGATTTCCTTGACCGGGCAGACATCCTCACAGCACTTGGCTTCGACGTCTTGATCTCCCGGTTTGAGCAACATTATCGACTTGCCGATTATTTCGCAGCTTACACCGATGGCTTGATCGGTATCGCAGCCGGGCTGCCCACCGTTCGGCAGCAGGTGGCGGAAGAGAAATACTACACCGAACTTCCAGGCGGCGTGCTCGAATCGGTTGGACGTCTATTCAAACGCTCGGTGAAAATGTATGTCTATCCCACGCGCGATCCGGCTACGGGTGAGATTCAGACTTTGGCTAATGCCAAGGCACCGGCACCCTGGCATCACCTGCAGCAGCTCCTCATTGAGCTCGGTCGGGTTGTGCCCATTCGCTCGTACAACGAATCGTATCTCTCAATTCAAACGCCCGACGTTCTTTCCCGGATTCAGAAAGGCGATGCTTCCTGGGAAGCAATGGTCCCGCCAGCTGTTGCGGAAATAATCAAAGCAAAGCGGCTTTTTTCCAACCGATGAAGGCCGGGTTCTCGAATCCTTTACGAGGGTGGTGCGGAAGGAGGTCGAATATACCACCATCCAGACTCGTTCGAATGTCCCATGGGAAAGCCTGAGAAAAGATGACACGATCGAAGGAAAAATATGAGTGACGAGTCAAAGTCGGCGCCACCGAATCAGCCGGTGCCCTCCCCCAAGCCGGCTGAAAGTGAAAAAGGCAAAGCTTCGAAAAAGCGCGGGTTGCGAACTGCCCTGATCGTCATCGGCGCGATCATCGTCGTCTTTGTCATAATCCCGAAAGCGTTTCACGCGTGGCACACCGTTTCGACTGATGACGCTTATGTGAACAGCTACGTCACATTCGTGGCGCCGCGTGTGAGCGGGCAGGTGGCGCACGTCCTTGTTGATAACAATAATCGGGTCAAAAAAGGCGACGTTCTCGTCGAGCTCGATCCGGAACCGTATGCGTGTACAAGTCGCGATCAAGCAGGCCGCGGTCGACTCCGCGCGAGCACAGCTGGTCGTGGCGCAGGCTACCGTGCGCAGCCTGATTGGGCAGGCCCGTGGTCTGCGTTTCAAACTTCAACACGCGATTGAAGATGTGGACAACCAAGTTGCGCTGATCCGGGCACGCATCGCCACGTGGGAACAGGCGAAGGCAACACAAGTGCTGGCCCAGGCGGAATTCGAGCGCGCAAAGCAATTGCTCGCGACAAAAGTATCGAGCAAAGAAGAGTTCGACCAGAAACGCGAGCAGCTGGATGTCGCAAATGCGCAGGTAAAACAAGCGCTGGAAAATGTTTATCAAGCGCGCGCGGCTCTCGGGTTGCCTGCGCAACCGGCTGAAGGAACGAACCTCGCTGAGGTTCCACCCAATCTCGATCAAACTTTTTCATCCGTCCGCGAAGCTCTCAGCGAGCTATTGCAAAGCGCGGCGCAACTCGGCGTGGTCCCTTCGTCCTGGGACCTGACGCCAAAGGAAACGCTCGCGGAATTTTATCGACGCGATCCTGGCGGCAACATCAACAGAATTTACGCCCAGATAATCAAGACCGCGCCGGGATTGAGAGAGGCGGAGGCGAAGTTGATGCAGGCCGAGCGCGATCTTGATCAAGCGAAGCTTAATCTGCGCTACTGCACCATCGTGGCGGAGATCGATGGCGTGATCACCCGTCGCAATGTGAATTCCGGGGACAATGTCCAGGTGGGCCAGAGCTTGATGGCGATCCGGTCGCTGCGCGACATCTGGGTGGATGCGAACTTCAAGGAAACGCAGCTGCGAAACCTTCGGATAGGTCAGCACGTGGACCTGGACGTTGACATGTATGGCAGCAAACACCGATTCGAAGGCCGAATTTCTGGTTTTACATTTGGGACCGGTTCCACGCTTGCGCTGCTGCCGCCTCAAAATGCAACCGGCAATTACGTAAAAGTCGTACAGCGTTTGCCGGTCCGGATCGATCTTTTGAATTACGATCCCGACAAACTGCCTCTGTTCGTCGGTCTTTCGGTCACGCCATCGGTGGATTTGTGGAGTAAGCCAGCCGGGCCGAACGCTGGCCGGTTTTTGCAAGAGGTGATTCCGCAGTCCTCTCCGGCTGGCAGCGCAACGCCGGCAAAATAATGAGCTCCTCATCGATTGCCGTTCCGACTTACTCGGCAGCGGCAATTCCGCGCGCGGTGAATCCATGGATCGTTGCCGTCGCCGTCGTCATCCCCACGTTCATGGAAGTGCTGGACACGACCGTTGCGAATGTGGCGTTGCGTCACATCGCCGGCGGACTGTCAGCGGCGGTGACCGATGGCGAGTGGGTCATCACCAGTTATCTGGCGGCCAACGCCATCATCCTGCCGATCACGGGCTGGCTCTCTATTCGCCTTGGTCGACGCAATTATTTTCTATTGTCGATCCTGGTTTTCACCATCGCTTCGACCTTGTGCGGGATGGCGGTGAGCCTGAACATGCTGATTTTCTCCCGCGTTTTGCAGGGTCTCGCCGGCGGTGGATTGCAACCGTCGAGTCAGGCTGTATTGCTTGATGCGTTTCCCAAAGAGAAGCAAGGCGCGGCCCAGACCGTGTTCGGAATCGCGGCCCTGCTGGCTCCCGTGGTGGGCCCGACTCTCGGTGGCTACATCACCGACAATTACGGCTGGCGCTGGGTTTTCTATCTCAACGTGCCGGTTGGACTTCTGGCCCTGGCCATGTGCAACGCGCTCGTATTCGATCCGGATTATTTGAAGGCGCAAAGTGCCGAAGCTCGCAAACGAAGCCGCCCGTTTGACACGCTCGGTCTCGCCCTGCTGGCGGTCACCATGACGTCATGGGAGATTTTGCTTAGCAAAGGCCAGGAATGGGACTGGTTCGGCGATCCATTTCTGCGCGTGCAAACGCTGGCGCTGCTGTTTGTGCTTTGCCTGCTCGGTCTCATTTTTCGCGAGACCCGCTACGAGAATCCGCTGATTGATTTCCAGACGCTTAGAGACCGGAATTTCTGTATTTGTTGCATCGTCATCTTTTGTGCGTTTGCCGTTCTTTACGCCAACACCATCAGCCTTCCGAGCCTGCTCCAAACGCTTTTCGGCTATGATGCGACGACGTCGGGATTGGTCCTCTCGCCCTCGGGCGTATTCGCGATCGTCATGCTCGCGATCGTCGGCCGGCTTCTTGGCCGTGGAGTGGACGCGCGCTACCTCATAGCCGCAGGCCTTTTTGTTCTCGCCGTCGGAGGTTACTGGATGTCGCGATTGAACTTAGAGATCAGCCCCTGGCAAGTCGTCTGGCCACGGGTGGTCTTCATCGCAGGTCTTTCTACCATTTTCGCTCCGCTCAACGTCGCCGCATTTTTCTATATCCCTCCGCGACTTCGCGGTTCAGCGGTGGGTTTGCTCGCGCTTCTGCGCAATGAAGGCGGCAGCGTTGGAACTTCCCTCTCCCAGACCATTCAGGAGCGGCGCGATCAGTTTCACAGTTTGCGGCTTGGCGAAAATATCGATCAGTTCAATCCGGCGGTACACTCATACCTCCATCAGGCACAGTCAGTTTTTCTCCAACAAACCGGCGACCCGGTCGCAGCGAAAGAAATGGCACTGCAAACTCTCGCCAACCTGCGAGCCGAACAATCCTCTGCGCTCGCCTTCTTCGACACATTTTTCATCTTTGCCGTTGTTGCCGTCGCGCTCGTCGCCCTGGTCTTCTTCATGAAACGTTCGGTCGCCGAAAAAGGGGCGCACCTCGCGGCGGAATAAGATTAGGCCTTCCGCCTGCCGCTCGGCTTATTACAAAGCTGGCTGTTCTATGGATCGCGCTCTTGGTTCTGCCGTTTACGGAGCGAACTCTCTTGGGAACCAAGACCTATTATTTTTTATATATCGGACTCGGACTGGTCTTCGTGATGTGTGGGCTAACGATCCGCTCCATTTTCTTTTTCTTGCGGCACACCAGACGAGAGCCGGTTTACGTTTGGATTGCGTTCCTGGCGTGGTCAGTTTTTATTTGCAGCGTTCTCGCGTTCTTCGCCGTCGAATACAATCTTCTTCCCCAGACACCAGAGCCATCGACGAAGCTGAGCCGACCCCTGATTGACTACCTCTACTATGAGATTATCACGTTCACGACGGTTGGCTACGGCGACATAATCCCGCTGAGTGCGCAGGGAAAGCTTCTGGCTATCTGCACGGCCCTTCTTGGGGCCACGCACGGCGTGACGTTTGTCGCCATGGTTCTTCAGCCTTTGACGCAACACCCACCTGCCAAGAGTCAAAATGATTGAGCGACACCTTGCATCTGGCAGGGGCTGAGACGTTAGGCTCTCGGGCTTGTGTGCCCGCGCTTGTCAACGTCGTCAGCCCCTGGAGGCGAGCGGCCCGAAAGAGGCGTTGAGAGCCACGATCGTGACGACCGCTATCAAAAACGGCCGATTCTTTTTGTCATACCGCGTGGCTAATCTCCCGGTGAGCGATGGAGTGACTGAGCCAGTCTGCAAAATGCGTCGCGCCTAGACGCGGATTAGTTCCGGGGACGAGCGACTGATCGTTCACCACGATACCGAAGTAGGGCGCCTCGGCGTCGGTGACTACCTCGCGCGGATCCTTCGTGGCGCGCAAATACATGCGGACGAGTTCATCGAGACGAATCCGTTCCGGACCGGCCAGCTCGATTGTCCCGCGCAATGGTTCCGCGACGGCGACATCGGCCAACATTGCAGCAACATCATCTGACGCGATGGGCTGCATAAGGGCTGGTGGTAACTTAATGGTCTTACCCTCAACGGAGAATTGGGCGATGTTACCCAAAAACTCGAAGAACTGCGTAGCGCGCACAATCGTATACGGAATCTGAGACGCCTTGATCAGGTCTTCCTGCGCCATCTTCGCCCTGAAGTAACCGCTCGTAAGCAGGCGGTCGGTACCGACGACCGACAACGCAACGTGGTGACGCACGCCGGCGACGGCTTCCGCAGCAAGCAGGTTACGTCCCGACGTCTGGAAAAACTCCATCGCGGGCTTGTCGTCGAACGACGGCGAGTTCGCCACATCAACGACGACCTGAGCGCCTTTCAGAGCATCCGACACTCCTTCGCCGGTAACGGTGTTGACGCCCGAGGATGGTGACGCCGCTACCACTTGGTGACCCCTCTCACGGAGGTTGGCTACGAGCTTCGCCCCGATCAAACCGGTACCGCCGACAACGACAATCTTGAAAATCTTGTTCCCGCGCTGCTGGCTGACTGAATTGGTTTTCATAATGACAGCATAATTGAATGGGCAAGAGCGGCAAACCGGGTGAGGTTGATCTCTGGTGTTATTTCCCTGGGTCGAATGCCGATCCGGACTTGTTCGCCGCGCAGATAGCGCGTGCCGCTCGGCAAAACAGTGGAGGGGTTGAGCCTGACTGCGATATCCGCGTTCGATCTCTTTGAGATACAGCGACGCGAGCCCCCGCGCGGCGCTAGCCTCCGGCGCGCTTTTTCTCGATCGCCTCCTTGATTTCCTGCTGGCGGATGGTCTGCAGTTGCTGGTATTGCGCGGGGCTAAGGATCTTCTGCAACTGCGGCGCGCTTTCGGCGTGGACGGCTCGGAGTTGCCGCATTTTCTGCATCCCGGAAAGGGAAGTATTGTCCTTGATCGCCTTCAACTTGGGAGCCTCTGCCTCAAGGATCGGGAGCAGCTTCGACCTTTTGTTCGGGCGTAAGGTTGAGCTGCTTGGACAAGGCTTGCAGTTTCGCCGCCGCCTCGGGATTCTGAGCCGGCGCAGCGGGAACGACGGCCAGAAATGCGCAAAGGCAAATGGCAGACATCAGGAACGTGAAAGATTTTCTCATGGCCGAAGTATGATGGGCAACGCGCGGTTATTCAAGAGGCACCATGTCATGGGCACGATGTCGACAGCGGGCAACGAAGCTGATCTCGACAGCAATAGACCTTCCTGCAAGCTTGCGGCTCGCCAATGTGGGAAACCGAAAACATTGTTCGCATTCTAACGACCCTCTCCCTGGGTGGTCTGTTGCTGGCTGTTGGGATGAGGTTAAGGGCGAGGCAAGTGGTTCACGCGCTGCGCGAACGCCATCTCACGCTCATTATCCTCGCAAATTTCGCCGTTGTCCCGGCCCTCGTTTTAGCGGCAACGAGGCTATGCGGTCTCGGGACCGAGGTCTCGACTGCCATGATCCTGTTGGCAGCCGCGCCTTTCGCGCCGGTGGTGCCGGTATTTGCGCGGATGGCGCGGGCCGATCTGGCCCTGGCTGCCGGGTTGACAGCTTTGTTCCCGCTTCTCTCTGTCGTCCTGACTCCTTTGGTGTGTCAGATTGCACTAACCCGGATCGCCGCCGGTGGCAGCGTACAGTTCAATGCAACCGAGGCTTTGCTCGTCCTAAGTGCGACGATCGTCCTCCCGCTGTGCTTCGGGATGGGGCTCAACCGTGTCGCGCCCTTGTTCGTTCGATCGATCCTGCGACGAGTCGAGATGGCTTCCGAAGCGGCCGGAGCGGCATCGCTGGCTTTCGTCACGGCCACGGCTTGGAGCTCGATCGTGGGGATCGGATGGCGCGCGCTGGGAGTCACAGTGCTGACGAGTGAAATCTCGCTGCTGTTGGGCTATTCGCTTGGTGGAAAGAATCGAACTGCACGACAAGTCGTTGGCCTGGGCACGAGCAATCGTAACATCGCCCTGGCGTTGCTCGTGGCGCTCCAGGCGTTTGGCGGTACTGGAGTGGTACCGGCGGTCGTGGCAAACGGGCTCCTCCTCATCCTGCTCGGCTTGATCCATGTGGCTTTCTGGCGGTTCGGCCCTCAGCCCGCCAGGGAGTCGTGGTCGAGCGGGCGAGCCTGATTCCTCCTGCGAGAATCGAATTGGGCTTTGTCTTTCCGGAATTGCAAATTAACCGCAAACGCACTTGAGGTTTTGCGGAAGCGTCGATTCCGCAAGAAGGGGAGACGTGCCGCGCGCAGGCAAAACTTGCGCGGGGGAGCAGTTTCGAACTCGACATGGCCAGCCAAACGACGATATTTTTTGGTCGCAGGTCAAACTTCTGTCTGGTATCCCGGATTCGTCACATAAAAGGTTCAATAGCTCGGGGAGGGACAAGAACGAGAACTGCAAGACCAAGAACCGGAGATAAGCGTGAAGCTTCCTGACCACGTCCTCTACCGCAAGAGCTTGTCTCTCATGCTTTGGAAGCCCCGCGGCGTTCTGGACGAGGCGCTGATCAAAGAGATGGTCGCGTTCATCGAGACAGTCGAAAAGCGAGCCAGCAAACCGTTCAACCGATTCATCGACACCTCGACGCTCGATATGGTGGATTTGAATTTCAAATTCGTTTTCCACATCGCGCTCTACCGGCGCCTCTCCTATGCAAAGTATCCGGCGATTAAGTCGGCCTTCTATGTCACGAGTCAGGCAACGGCTCATTACGCGAAATTGCACGCAATGCTGACCGACTATTCGCCACTGGAGGTGAACCTGTTTGGCGACCTGGCCAGCGCGGCGAAATGGCTCGGTGTGCCGATCGAGGCGTTCAGAATGGAATAGAATGATCGCGCATGACGGATCCGGATAATTGCGTCGGTTGGGCTTTTCGGGCCTATCCGAGCGCTTACGCATTCGCAGTCGTCCGTCCAGCAAAGGCAGAATCGGTGCCAAGAGATCATATGTCGGAATCGGTGAGCCTGTCCATCATTTGGGGATTGAGTTCAACAGAGTAAGTTTCTGCAACCAACGCTTAACATAGAAAGAACCAATGAGAAGTAATCCAAAAATCCTCGCTCACGCCAGCATCGCGCTTGCTGTCCTGATGCTCTTCGCCTGCTCGATCGCGCCGACGGTCACCGTCAAGACCGACTACGATCATGCAGCGTCCTTCGGTAAGTATCATACCTACACAATCGACGCGTCTTCGACGGGCCTCGGTCAATCTGCCCAGGCGATGTTGCTCAACACGTTGCGGACGGACCTTGCCGGTCGAGGACTCAAGGAAACCTCACGCTGGAAATGCCAGCCTTTATATCGTTCCGAGGGTCTATTCGAAGCAAATGGTTCATGTCATTCCCACCCAGGGCGTTACCCTCTATCGTTCCAGCGATGGTCTCTACCGTCCGGGCAACGTGGCGTTGAACGCGGATGTGAAGCAATACACTGAGGGCTCGCTGGTGATCGATTTCGTGGACTCCAAGACACATTTGCTCGTCTTCCGCGGTTTGGCCCAGGCGGCGGTAAGCAGCATGTCGGACCGGAACGTTGCAGCGGTGCAGGACGCCGTGAACAAAATCGTCGCCGCATATCCGTAGTTAAGGCTGGGCAGCTGGCAATACTTTTCGGCGGGCGTAGTGCCCCACCGATTTCGGTCGCGTGGCGGAACATTCGCCGCGCGATTAAGAAATAGAGGCTGAGTGATGGAGACAACCAACGCGATCTTGCTCCGCAAACGCAAGTTGAGCGACACCAGTCTCATCATCTCGTGGTCCACCGAGTCGCTGGGCAATATCGACACTGTGGCAAGAGGTGCCCGTCGCCCGAAAAGCGTTTTCTCTGGCAGGCTCGATTTGTTTTTCGAAGTGGAGATCCAGATCAAACGCAGCCGAAAATCAAATCTGCACACGTTGACCGAGGCGGTCCTGCGCAATCCCTTCAGCGGAATTCGCGAGAATTACCTTCGCACCCAAACCGCCTCCTATTTTGTCGAATTGATCGAGATCAGCACGGAGTTGGAACACCCGGCGCCGGAGCTTTTTTATTTGTTGCAGCGCGCTTTCGGTTTTCTCGATCGCCAGGATGCAACCCTCCGCGCAGTACGCCACTTCGAGGCGGAGCTGGCCCGACTCGCCGGCGTGCACGACGTCGCGACGCTAAAGAGCAACCCAGCCGTGGCCCTCGGCGCGCTCTTCGGCCGGTTGCCACGCGGGCGCGCAGCCCTGCTCAAGGCACTGGTTTGAACTCGTTCCCTTGCGAAATTTCTGGCCACCGCGCCACTTATCATTACCGTCCCAGCACCATGAAGAAATGCCTTCCTCTTCTCGTCGTCGCCGCTCTTTGCTGCGCAAGCCCGCCGGCCCGTGCCGGCGACACCTACAAGATCGATCCCGTCCATTCCTCGATTAATTTCAAGGTGCGGCACCTCTTCAGCTACGTGAATGGCAACTTCAAGAAATTCGAAGGCACGATCCGCGTCGACCCCGATCATCCGGAAAACTCCTCCGTAATCGCTACGATCGACGCCGCCAGCATCGACACGCGAAACGAGAAACGCGACGCGGACTTGCGCAGCGCCGATTTCTTCGACGTCGCGAAATACCCGACGATTACTTTCAAAAGCCAGAGCGTGAAACGGACCGGCGCTGACAGCGGCGACATCATCGGCAACCTCGCGATGCACGGCGTAACGAAGCAGATTACTCTGCACGTGAAATTCCTTGGCAAAGGCAAAGGGATGGGCGGCAACGCGATCAGCGGGTGGCAGGTCACTCCGGAGCCGATCCAGCGCAGCGATTACGGCTTGAACTGGAGCAAGATGGTTGAAGGCATCGCAGCCGTCGGCGGGGAAGTTACGATCTCGATCGACGTCGAAGCGGACAAAACGCCCTAACGAATTCCACGGACTTTCGGGACTAGTCTGGCCCTTCATTCCGGTCAGGCTGACGCCGCGCAGGAAATAGCAGCTGGGCGAAAAAGACGACCGCGATCACCGGCAAGGTCATGAGAAGTGAGCCGGCCATCACCATACCCTTGCCTTTCGCCGTGCCAGGATTTGAGACTTGCACCTGAAAAGCGTAGAGGCGAAGCGCAAGCCCCCGCTAATGAGAACGCGCTGTTGAAAAGGTGAACAGCCCGCGATCAGTTGGGTGAGCGGTCAGCGCATGTCATTTACCTATCAAAACAACGAACTCGTCTGCGAGAGAGTGGCTGTCGCCGACATCGCCGCGCGGGTTGGGACGCCCTGCTACCTTTACTCCACGCAGCAATTCAGGGAGAACTTCGGCGCTTACCAAAGCGCTTTTCTCGGCGCCAACGCGACGATTTGTTTTGCGGTCAAAGCCTGCTCCAACATCGCCATCCTCAAGTTGCTTGGGGCCGCGGGTGCAGGCGCTGATACCGTTTCGGGTGGCGAAATCCGGCGCGCTTTGCTGGCGGGTATCGCCCCGGAAAAGATCATCTTTTCTGGAGTCGGAAAGACGAAGGAAGAGATCGCGTTCGCGCTCGATTCGGGAATCGGTCAGCTCAACGTCGAGTCGCCGGAGGAACTCGAGATCGTCAATCAGATCGCCGCGGCCAGAAACCTTAAAGCAAGGATTTCGGTGCGGGTAAACCCGGACGTGGATGCCGGCACGCACGAGAAAATTTCCACCGGTCGGAAATCAGACAAGTTTGGCATTCCCTGGCACGAGGTTTGGGAAACTTATCAAAAGGCGCGGATCTTGTCGCACCTGGAGGTGGAAGGAGTGGCGTGTCATATCGGTAGTCAGATCACCGACCTTGCTCCATTCAGTACAGCTTTTGCTAAGGTAACCGATCTGACCGGCCAGTTACTAGCTGATGGTTTTCTTCTGCGCCGTGTCGATCTCGGCGGCGGCTTGGGCATCAGATACCAGGATGAGAGTGCTCTGGACGTTTCAGACTATGCTGAGACGGTCGCGGGGCATGTCCGGCCACTGGGCTTGCGACTGTTTCTCGAACCAGGCCGCTCCATCGCGGCTTCGGCCGGGGTGCTCATCTCCGAAGTCCAGTTTGTCAAGCATACCGAGGGCAAAAGCTTCGCCGTGCTTGACGCAGGTATGAATGACCTCGCGCGGCCCGCGATTTACGGCGCCTACCACGAGATCATCCCGGTCCGTCAGGACGACTCCGCGGAGTCCTATGACGTCGTCGGGCCGGTCTGCGAATCATCGGATATCTTTGGGGCTAATCGGAGACTGCCAAGACTGCAATCAGGCGATCTCGTCGCGATCCTCAATGCGGGCGCTTATGGAGCGGCGATGTCATCGAACTACAACACGCGCAGTCTGCTGCCCGAAATTCTGGTCGAGGAAGCCCAGTTCAGAATCATTCGCGAACGCCAGCGCTTCGAAGATATCATCTCGCTCGAACGGTATTAACCAATTCACAAGTGGAACAAATTATATTGGCTGTAAAAGGCAGGAAGGTTGATACCGATTTCTGAAATTACAATCAGTAGGACCACGCCGCTGAGCACCAGGATCGGAGTTGTTTTGTTTCTTATGCGTCCAAGGACCTGGTCCAATCCATACACGTAAAGGAGCAGAAAAGGAATCAAAGCGCCGCAAAGTAATCGCCCCGAAGTAAAGTAAGGATCTTCTCGAGAAGGATAAAAGCATTGACCAAAGTCGAAAGCGATCGACAAGAAAGCCAAAAACGCAACTACCGCCGCGAAACTTGCCAAAGCCAGCCACAGCCCCAAGGATCGCACCGAGCCTTGGTCGGCCGACTTCCGGAGCAGGCTAACCAGAGCGGACCCGGGCAGTAGCACGGAAGAAATCAGATAGAACTTATCCATCGTTGGCCAGGCCAGGCGGCGCAGCGACCAGACGAATTCCCCGCGCCAGAAACTTGCGATCAATTCCGAGGCGAATATCCGCGCGCCGTGTAGTGTGAAGATTGGGTGATGCCACCAGTCCGCGACTGGTTTTTGCGTCCAGCCGAGAAATTGAATCTTAACCTGCGAGCCGGTCAGGTCGCCAAAGACATAGCGATTCCAGACCACCCAAGCCCCGACCGGCACGACGGCACATACGGTCAGTAACCCCAGCCCAGGCATGGCTGCTCTTAAGCTCTTTGCTCTGGCCAGACGCCAGATTTTTTCAAGCACAAAGACAAACGCCACGGCTAACAACGGCAGGTTGCTGCTCTTTGTCAGACCAGTGGCCGCGATGGTTAGCCCTGTCATCGCCGATAACCTTCGATCGGGCGCATCCACACCCGGTAACCATTTCACCAGACAAACAAACGCAGCTCCAAAGCAAAGCGGCGAAAGGACATCACTTTGAATCGAGTAAAACGCATCCTGGGGGAAAAACGCCAGCAACAACGGAACGCCCAGCCACAACCAGCGGCGACCTTGGAAAACCATGCGCGACGCCACGAAACCCAGCCACACGAGCGCGGCGATGACAAAAACATTCAGGAAACGAATCCAGTAAAGCAGGTGGACACCTTCGAGACCAAAACAGCGACCCAATAGGAACCAGCCAGCGGCAACCAGGTAATAGAGAGGGGCGCTGGAAGCCTCATGGTTGACCTCCTTTTGCCAGAGGGCCATTTGGTGTTCAAAGCGTTGCTTAGTTTGATCGGCCGGCAAATTGCAAAGCGGGGTTGGAATCTTTCCCCCGGGGAATTGTTCCGGTTTGAAGAAGTATTCCGGCGAACCAAAAAGCACCATGTAGCGCGCCGATTCAGGAGCGATGAGATCCAACCGGGTCGGGATCTTTCCAAGTGAATATTTGACGACCAAATCAAAGTGCGCCTGCTCATCCACGTTATTGAAAAACGGAAAAGCGGCTGAAAAGAGAAACACCCGGATGCCCGCGATGACACAAAGCAGGATGATTGACCAATTCTCCTGCCAGCCATCGCGCTGCACTCATAAAATTTGAATTTCTAAAGTTCAATCACCTTCCAAATGCCCTCCACTCTTAATCAATCGTGAAAGCTTTGCCAGAAAACCGCGATCCTTGGCATTGCGACGAACCGAAGAGATCGTTGTGTGGCCGGATTCCGTGAATACAAGAGAAGAAGGGTGACCGACGCGCCCAGCCAGTGGAGGTTCGGCGAGTGTTCGTGTTGCGCGCATCATCGCGCTTGTGATTCTAAGTGAATTCGGTATTCGAACCTTCAATTCGCTCCCACTCCTTCGCTTCGCCGTGAGCGAAGACGCAAAGGCAATCTTGACGCCGGAATATTCCGATGCGCTGGAAACCAACTTTCGTCCGCACAGAGATTATTTGGCGGACCTCCGCAATATGCATCGGCCTTTCCGCATTCTGATCGGTCAGAACGACGAGGTCTATTGTCCGGACCGCTTCGCCGAGGTTCTGAGGCAGGCGGGGAAAGATTTGCCGGTGACAATTATTCCTGCTGTAGATCACATACACCTCATCTTGTCACCGCTGGCGCTTGAAAAGGTAGTTGAGGCTATCAAAAGCTTGCCTTCGGGGCGGTAGTTTCTGCAGGTCGAATCGGGTCACGATTCATCCAAGGCATCCAACCCCTAAAGGCAGTCAAGCGTGGCAGCGGGTTTGGTAGGATTTATTCATTGGTTGAGTTGGGTTGAAGGCTGGCAGATTTGGATCTCTGGATTCGCTTCCTCTTCCGGTGGCTTGTGGAGGTTCTCTTTTCCGGGGCTCTTACTCCTATCCGCGCGCCCCGCCGGAGCGGGGAGCAGCGCCTAGCCAGCGCGGCTGACCATAGCGCGATCGCATGGCGGGATCTGTTTCTCTAGTTCCGAGAGCCAGGCCGGAACCAAGCTACTCGGAAGCGGGTGAGGACGAGGACACCGGCTGCCGTTGAGGCAGCGGGCCGGTTTGCAGGGGAGAGATCTCGGTTCCCTTGCGCGTGGCGACGATGAGGGTCGATTGCCGCCCACCCCAGCGATAGCCGATACCGAACCCAAGCGGCGCCGGATTGCTCTGCTGGTAAAGGCTCAGCAACTGCGGCTGGGCGTATTTCCTAAAGATTTCGAGGGGGCCGGCGTAGGCGCCGAAAAAACGCAACGACCATTTCGCCTGGTCGAAGGCGCTGATCGGGATGCCGGAATCGTCCTGAATGATAGCTTTGCTGTGGTCGAGGAGAAAATCCCGCACCGTGCCGAAACCATTCTCGAACATCAGATACGAGGCCGATTTGAGCAGGCTCGCGCCAGTGCCCTGCGCCACACAGAATTTTAAGAAGCCGGGCTGGCTGCGAATACCTTCGTTGGAAAGGTCGGTTGTGAAATAATAGAGCGTCCGAGGCGGCGCATCGGGTGCGTCCAGTAAAGGTGATGCGAACTCCAGGGGTGAGCCCTTTGCCTTTCTCGTTAGGTGGGGTCTGGTGCGGCTGGCCGCTTTTGTCGAGGGTGACGAAGCTGACGTCGGTGATGGTCTTCCCGGCGCGCGCGAGAAAAACATAGAAAATCGGGAGCGTGCCCTTGAGTTGCTCCTTTTCCAGATCGGTCTTCATCTCCTTGGTGATGAAAAACGAGAAACTCAAGACGCTGTTGAGCGATCTCTGAAGACTCTGGAGAACGGAATCGAGCGCCGGCCCGCCGAAACGCGTCGCGTCCGGCAACGGACCGATCGGTTCGGTGCCGGCGAGAATGTATGTGCCCGCGTTCGGGAAAAACTGATTCGCGTAAAGAAAATCCGGGCCGCTAAACATGTAAAAGATAACCGGGAGCGGCTGGGTCGCGTCCGGCAGGTAGTTCACCTCCCACTCGCGGATGCCGGTGAATTGACGCGCGGCAAGCCTGGCCCAGGCCTGGTCGAAAAAGGTGGCGTGCTCCTGCCAGATTTTCGTCTGCTCAAGCGGAACGAGTGATGAGCCTTTCCGAGACTGCCATCCCGGCGAGGAAACGGGCGGTGTCGTTGACCGAAGCGGGGCCGACGGGCACCGGCGGCATCGGTGCGGTTGTCGCAGGGGAAAGGCTTTGTGCGATTCCGGGCGCGGGAGTTTGGGCGACTGACGGGTTGCCGGTAGGTACCACCGGATTCGGTGTGGCCGGCACGACGCGGGCGGCCGGAGTCTCGGCGACTGGTGGGTTCACCGGTATGGCACGACGCACTTCCTGAGCTTCCACTACGAGGCCAACCAGGCAGCCGCAGACAAGCGCAAGCCTGACGATTTGTGCTGGAAAAGATTTCACCGTCTCGAGATCGACCTTTGGCGGTCGCGCCTAACGAGATACTCCCGCGACCGCATCCGGTGTTGTTTCGCGCGCCACCCTGCGGCGCAAGTTCACAACTTCCGTGAACATGCGCAAACTGTCGCGCACAATATGCACTTTGCTACCCTCGCGATGATCCCAGCGTACCGGCACGTCCAGCATGCGCAGGTCGGCACGCTGCGCGAGAAAGAGCAATTCCACATCGAACCCGAAGCCGTCGATCTCAGCGCGCTCGATAATAGGACGGGCCGCTTCCATCCGGAAAGCCTTAAAGCCGCATTGGGTGTCGGAGAAAGGAAGACCAGTCGTCAGGCGGACAATCGCGTTAAAGACCTTGCCGCCCTGCTCGCGCCGCCACGGCTGACGATGGCCGATAAGGCTGCGATCGAGCGCACGCGAGCCGAGAACGATGTCGTAATTCCCTGCCTCGATCGGCTCGACGATCTTGGGCAACTCCGTGATTGGCGTCGACAGGTCGGCGTCGGAAAAGAGCGCGATCGGCGCCTGCGCGGTGAGCAGACCGGTGCGAACCGCGTGGCCTTTGCCGCGGTTTTGGGCGAAGCGCAAAACGCGGGCCGTGACGTCGGGCAGGCGCGCGAAAAGTCCCTCCGCCACTTCCGCCGTGCCATCGGTCGAACCGTCATCCACCACGATCAATTCCGCTTCCGGGCGGAAGGCTTGCAGATAACTCAGGAGGGTGAGCAGGTTGTCGGTCAGACGCCGGGCTTCGTTGAAGGCCGGAACGATAACAGCGAGCGTGGGCTGGTTCATGCCTGACGAATACTTATCCAAGCGCACCGAAGGCCAGTCCGAGGCCGTAGGTCACGATCGCTTCGATCACGCCCACGATCGTCATTTCCAAACCCGAGGCCCACCAGGAGCGAATGGTGATGAGCGATTTGATCGCGCCAACCGCGAAGTGCGCCACGATGCTGATGACAAAAGCCGCGATCACCGCCGGGAACCCGCTCATGAAAAAGAACGGTATGATCGGAATGAATGCGCCGACCGCGGTCGAGAGCGCGGCGGAAAAGGCGGAAGTCCATTGGTTGGGAAAATTATGCTGGGAAAGACCCAGCTCGCTTTGTGCCATCGCCTGCACCATCTGCTCGGGCTGCTGCGCGAGCCGCTCTGCCATGCGTTGTGATTCCTCCGGGGCAAATCCCTGCAACTGATAAAAGAGCGCCATCTCCTCGATTTCCTCTTCGGGATTCTCATCGATCTCGGCTTTCTCGCGCGCAATCTCGGCCTCGTAGATTTCGCGCTCGCTCTTGTTTGCGAGGTAGGCGCCGGCGCCCATCGAAAGTGACGAGGCTAGCATGCCGGCAAGTCCTGCGATGAGGATGTAATGCTGCTGGTTGTCGGTTGCGCCGGCCACGCCGGAAACGATCCCGAAGACCGCGCCAAGCCCGTCGTTCACGCCGTAGATGGCGTCCGCCACCCAACCGCCGCCGCGACCATGCCAGCGTTCGCGTTTCAGAATGGTATCGAGCACACTTTTTGGGCCTAACGACGAGGGCGCGGCGCTCATCGTGTTTAAAATTCGCGAATGTGTCTTTTCCTCGAGCGCGGTCCGGCGAAGAAATTCCTGCTCTTCATCGTTGCCGGTCAGCTCGTTCTTCCTTTGCGCCTGGTAACGCTCCTTGTCGCGGTCTTCCGCGGCTTCCATCCGGCGTATCGCGACCTCCGCGCCGGCCGTGCGCGTCCACCAGCGATTGAGGCGCCGACACCAATCATTCTTCAAGACCGGCGGCGCCGCCCCGAGCTCATGCAACTTGTTTTCCCAGCGAACTGCGTGGCGTTCCTCCGCTTCCGCCATCCGAAGCAGAACGCCGCGCCGCTTTTCATCCGGCTCATTCGCGGCGAGGTCGCGATAAACCAGCGCGGTTTCGCGCTCCGCGCGCCAATTGGCCTGGAGCGTTTCGACCGCTTTTGCGTTATCCGGCTTCATCTCGTTGCGCTCTTTCTAGCGGGTTTCATCTCACTTGCGCAACCGTCGTTGCGGGGGTGGCGACGTTTTTTCGTTTCATCTGCCCGGCGGTGATAACAAGCGCGACCGATCCAATAATGATCGTCGCGGCCACGGCGGTGCGGCCAGTCAACGTTTCGCCGGCAAAAAGCGCCCCGAGCAGGACGGCCACGACGGGGTTGACGTAGGCGTAGGTTGCGACCTTGGCCGGATCGCAGTGGCGCAGCAGCCAGATGTAGGCGGTGTAACCGACGACCGCGCCGATGAGGACGAGGTAGAGAAACGCCCCTAACGATAGGGCGGTCGTCTTTTCCAGATGAAGATCGCGCGCTTCGCCGCTCATTAGACCGGCGATGATCATGAGGGCGCCACCGCAAAGCATGGTTTGCGCGGAGGAGAGAAAAGGTGGCGCCGAGGTACGAGTGTGGCGCGAATAAAGCGAACCGATCGACCAGCCTAACGAGCCGAGGAGCAGAACCAGCATCCCGAGGCCAACGTGCTTTCCGCCTCCGCCTGGAGCGGCAGTCAGGGCCGGACCAACCAAAATTCCCACCCCGACAAATCCTCCGGCAAGTCCAAGCATGACGAGCGGTCCTGGCCTTGGAGCGGAGCCGCTCAGCCAGGCTAGGAGCGCGATGTAGATCGGCACCGTTGCGACGAGGAGAGAAGCGAAGCCGGAAGCGACCCATTGCTCGGCGATCGTCACGCTGCCGTTGCCGAGGAGGAGAAGACAGCCACCGACCACAAAAGCCGTGCGCCATTCGGCGAGGGAAGATTTCGTCGAGCCCTGCCAGCGCGCGATTCCGTACATGATGACTCCGGCGCAGGTGAAGCGCGCGCCCGCCATGAGCAAGGGCGGGATCGATTGAATCGCGAAAAGAATCCCGAGATAGGTGGAACCCCAAATGAGGTAAAGGGCAGCGAAAGCCGCGATGATCGCGAGTTTGCGCGGGGCGCCGGCCGGCTCGCTCACGAAAAGCGATCTTCCGTCCACGGATCGGCGGTATTACTGTAACCGCGCACTTCCCAGAAGCCGAGCTTGTCCTCGGCCGAGAACTCGATTTGCCTGACGAACTTGGCGCCTTTCCAAGCGTAGAGCTTGGGGATGATGACACGGGCCGGGCCACCGTGCTCGCGCGTGATCGGTTTGCCGTCGAATTGGGTCGCGATCAGGACGTCGTCGTCGAGGCAGTCGGAGAGAAGGACGTTGGTCGAATAACCGTCGTAGCTCGTAAAGAGCACATGTTGCACTTCCGGTTTTGGCCGGACGAGATCGACGAGGGTGAAGAAGGCCACGCCCGTCCAGCGGCAGTCGAATTTGCTCCAGGTCGTGACGCAGTGGAAATCGCTCACGTCTTCAAATTGCGGGAGGGCGTTGAACTGTTCCCAGTCGAGTGTTTGTGGGTTCTCGACCAGGCCGTCAACCTCGAGGCGCCATTCGCCTAACGAAATCTCGGGGCGAAGACCGAGGTCGAGGACGGGAAAGCCGGGCGTGAGATGCTGTCCTGGTGGCAGCCGGTCCTGGGACCGGACGGCGGGTTTCGCTTTCCCGCTCATCTTGCGGGCCCAGCGTTCCTTGCGCTCGGTCAGGCTGGAATTGGACGCCGCCATAAGAAGTCGTTCGGCCGCGGCCGGGGTCAGCGCCCCCGGCTAGAGCGACTGCGCTTTGATCTGGCGGATGGCGTCCCGCAGCTCCGCCGCGCGTTCATAGCGTTCGCCGGCGATGGCGCGTTCCATTTCCCGCTCCATCACCTCCAGCTTCGAGAGCGGACGCTTCGCGCGCACTTCTTCGAGCCATTCATCGAGGAACGCGATCTCCGAACTCTTCGCTTCCAGCTCTGGAAAGGCGGATTGCTGAAAAAATTCGATGATCCGTTCACGGCCTTTTTCGATTTCGCGGATGGCCTCGCCATATTTGCCCTCGGCCAGCAAGATCGAAACCAGCGCCCGCGTATTCATCATCAGGACATAGGGACGGAACTGTTGGAAGCTCCAGACCACGTCTTCCCGCTGGCTGTGTTCATCGACGAAGGTGAAGAGATCGAGGTTGCGCTGGGTGTCGCGGATGACGCCTTCGAATTCGTCGATCTGAAAAAGGCTGAGATAGCGGTGGTAATATTGAATCCCTTCCTGCTGCAACTCGCTGCATTGCTCGGGCGTGAGCTCGTATTCCTCGCCTCGTTCCGCAGCGCGAACGGCGCGGCGCTGATGATAAACCAGGTACGACTCGCAGTTATGCGGGCGCTGCCCGTCGGGCCGGCCTTCGATTTCCATCTGGAGCAGGCCAAGATCGATCCGGAGCTGGAGTTTTTCGCGGCCATCGAGACCCGGTACTTTGCGAACTTTTATCGCGCCGGGTTCGTGCGGCCACTCTTTCAGGAGGCTGTTTAAGTCGAGGCTCATCGCAAGAAACAATCGAGTCCGCGTTTGCTTTGTCAACGCGCGCAGGAGGCGGCGTGAGCTTCCAGCTTGCACAGAGGCGCGAGCAGGTTGGAAGCTTGCGTTGTCATGGAAAACGAGATCGACGCTTTTATCCGCTATCTCGCGGTGGAGCGCGGTCTTTCGGAAAATTATCAGCTCTCGACCCAGCGATCGTTAGGCGAATTCGCCGCCTGGTGCGCGCAGCGAAAGCAGATCTCGCGCGCCCGCGAGGTCGGGCTGCCGCTGGTCAGCGAATATCTGGCGGAACGCAAACGCGGCGGCCTTTCTGCGTCCTCGATCAAGTTGATCGTGGTCGCGCTGAAAATTTTCTTTCGTTTTGCGACCGCGCAGGGATTTGTGGCAAAGGATCCGACCGATTCGCTGATGCTGCCGCGGATCGAGCGTTACCTTCCGGAAACGCTAAATGAGTTGCAGGTCGAGCAGTTGCTCGAAAGTGTGGACGAGAAAGCGCCCCTTGGTTTGCGCGATCGCGCCATGCTGGAGCTGCTCTACGCCAGCGGGCTGCGCATTTCCGAGCTGGCTGGCGCGAAACTGGAGAATCTCAATCTCGAGGAAGGCGTGGTGCGGGTGACCGGGAAGGGAAACAAGACGCGGCTCGTACCGGTCGGGCGCACGGCTTGCGCGGCGATCGCCGCCTATCTCGAGCAGGAGCGGCCGCGACTCGTCAAGCGGCGCAGCGGGAGCGAAGTTTTCCTCTCCAACCGAGGCGGTCGCCTGACGACCGTGCGCATCTGGCAGATCGTGAAGGCGGTGGCGCAGCGTTCGGGTTTGCAGGCGAATGTTTATCCGCATTTGCTGCGACATAGTTTCGCCACCCATTTGTTGGGTAACGGCGCCGACCTGCGCATCATCCAGGAAATGCTGGGGCACGCCGACATTTCGACGACGCAGGTTTACACGCACGTCGACCAACAGCGACTGAAGGCGGTGCATCACAAATTCCACCCTCGCGCTTGACGAATTCGCTATCTGCAAAAGAGCGCGATGGACGCGGTATAGCCGTGCAGATAACTGGCGTGGCCGATCGGGCCGATTTCGCCGTTGCAGAAGAATCCGGCGCTTGGCATCGGGCCAAAAATTTCCACAAGCGTTGCGGCATCGTGATCCGGCACGCCGAAGAAGCGCTGGCCGCGGCCGTTGCAGGAAAAGACGAGCGAAGCGAAGGGTTCACAGCCCTGGAGCCCGTTGATTTTTGCCAACTCCATCAGGTCAGCGTGCGCGGTGATCCTGTCCCGCAGCTGGTATTGCAAGGTTTGCCCGGTCCGGACGCGTGCGCCGATTGCGACCGCGCCGGTTTGCGGATCCGCGCCTAACAGGTTGCGAACCAGAAAATCGCCGCGTTTTAGATCGACGACGTATTCCGATGCCGCCAGGCCGGCGAAGAGATTGCCACGGGCGCGTTCTTTTTCCGGCTCGGACAAACCGTTGAAGGTCTCGCTCAGGACCTGGTAGGCCGGGCGCGAACCAAGGGTGTAGACGAGATTTTCCTCCGCCTGCGTGATAGTGAAAGGCTCGCCCACCGGCTTGCAACCCTGGCTCACGATGGTACGAATCTTTGAGCCTTTCACCGCGAGGGCGAGGACGGCGGCATCGACCATTCCGCCATCGAGCAGCAGGCCGGTCTCGCTGCTGCTGTCGATTCCACTGGCAAGTCCGCCGATGCTGGGCGCTTCGGGAAAAGCTACATTCCATTCTGCCAGCCAGCGCTCGAGTTCTGGCGCAAAAGGGTTGCCTATCAAGATCCAGGAATCGACTTCATCCGGACCGAGTCCAGTTTCCATCTGCCAGTAGGCGGGCCCGGTTGATTCTTCAATCTGTTTAGTGGAAATCAAAACCGGGGTCAGTTTTGCCTCCGAGAGGCTAACGAGCAGCAGTGACATCCCAGCCGCGCCTTCCACTTCCCGGCCGACGCCGATAAGACCGCCACCGACCGAGCCGACCAAAAGCGGAATTCGAGCATGCAGCCTAACGAGATCGAGCACTTCATGAATCTGCGGAAGCCAGCTGGCGGAGAGAAAAAGGAAACCGCAGGTGGGCTGGCCGCCGCATTCAGTGAGGGCCTGCTCGGCTGCGCCGATGACCGCGCTTTCCCGGAAGCTGCCCAGAACGAGCCGGGATCCTGCGCATGATGCCATGCATGGAGATCGTCGATGCGGGGCAAAAGTCGAGTGCGCTCCGCGGCTCGCGGTGGGCAGATTTGATGCGAGACTTCGCCGATGAAGAAA
The DNA here is from genome assembly GCA_963776615.1 of uncultured Verrucomicrobiae bacterium. Classification (GTDB taxonomy): domain Bacteria; phylum Verrucomicrobiota; class Verrucomicrobiia; order Chthoniobacterales; family UBA10450; genus Palsa-1392. The sequence goes on along the minus strand of CAVZNJ010000016.1, from coordinate 265,260 downwards.
TTGCTCGCGGTAATCGCGATCGCATTGGTGGCGGCGGCGACGGCATGGATCTTCGTGCGGGTCCAGCTGGCGAACCGCCTCGTGACGGTGCCGGAGTTGCTGCCGAAGACGACGCTCTTCCTGGTGCACGTACCGGATGTGAGACGGGCGCGAGAACGCTGGCAAGCGAGCGATCTTCACCAGATTTGGCGCGAGCCATCGGTCCAGAATTGGCTGCAAAAGCCGCTCGGCCGCTTGCCGCAGAATGATAGGGACGGCCAAACGCTGGACGAGTTTCTGCAGCTCGGCCCGACGCACGCTTTTATCGCTTTGGCGTCGCTTGAGAATAACGAACCGAAACTGGTCGGCGGGTTCCATTTTGCGGAGACGCCGGAGAAAGCGAAGCAATTTATCGCGCAACGCGAGGCGAAATGGTGGCCCAAAGCGAGCGACGCGAAGCACGAAACGATTGTTTACGAACAGCACCGGATCGAGACGCTGAACGTCTCGCATTTCGTTTTAGCGCGCGCCTTCGATAACCATTGGTTCTTCGCCTCGAACAATCTGGCTGCGCTTAAGGCATTGCTGGATCGTATCGATCGACGTCGAGAAAAAAAGGAGCCTTCGCTCAAGGATGATGAGGCATTTGCCGCCGCGAGAAAGCATCTCGCGGGAGAATATGAGGGGCTGCTTTTTGTCGACCCGCGGCCCTTCCTGGAAAGGCTGATGCCGCTCTTCTTCATGGCAAACCAATCGCTCCCGGCTACGCAGCTCGAACGGCTCAGATCAGTGCGCAGGGTGGCGGTAGCGCTCGGATTCGAACATGGCAAAATGCGCGAGACCGATTTTGTGGAGATGCCGCGGGTCGGCACGGACCAAAAATTGACGCGGCCGCTCCTTGCCACGGGCGGGGCCGACACTTTTTTTTATTCTGTGTCGCGGATGTCCTGGCCGGACAATGTTTTCTCAACCGCTACACCAGCGGCTAGCGGTCTCTCCGCGCTGATCCGACAATACAGTTTGGGGCTCGCCTCGCGCGGAATTTCAGCCGATGACCTGAGGCAGGCCTTTGGCGAGCAACTGGAAATGACAGGCGCCTGGCAGGGGAACGCGCATTGGCCAACCTTTCTCGCCGCTCTGCCGGTGATTGACCCGGGACGCGCACGGAAAATTGCCGAGGCGGTGACCTCGGTCGAGATCGCCGGCACGCCCTGGACGCGGACGGAGAGAAATGGCGCGACCATTTACAGCGCTCAACCGTTCGGCGGCGTGGTGCAGTTTAGTGCCACGGTCGCGGTTTCGGACAAGATGATGTTCCTTGGCTCGGACATGGGAGCGGTTGAAGCTGTGCTGGCGGGGCCGACTGAGCCGACCGGCGAACTAGAAAGAAGCGCCATTTTCCGCGACGCCGCGACGCAGGTTTCGGCTGGAGATTCGGCATTTAATTACGTCGATACCCGGTTGCTGTTCGAACGGGCAAACGCCGCCATCCGTCCGCTGCTCATCATGGGTGCAGCGGTCTATCCCGCCTTGGGGAAGGATGTCGACCTGGCAAAGCTCCCACCGTCGGAGGCGATCGCGAAACATCTTTCGCCCATCGTGATGTCGCAGCGCTACGAGAGTGATGGCTATGTGACCGAATCGGTTGGGCCGGTGACATTTCGGGAGGCAACGATCGGAATCGTGGCCGTGGTGGGAAGCTCGCTCCTCTACTTTCGGGAAGGGTTGAAAAACCGCGGACTTCTCCAAGCGGTGCCGGCGATCGTTTCCCCGACGCCAACGACGCCGTCTCCAAGTCCGACACCCGGTCCTTTTTGAGAGGGATTTGGTCAATCTGGTAGACCGCGTTGCGGAACCGTTCAGAGCGACCGACTTATTTTTCGCGGAAGTGAGAAAACTGCTGCTAATCGGCTGGAATATGTTATTTTTTGCGCCCTATGGCCATCCTAAAAAAGAACGCCTTCTCACGCCGAGTGCCAGATCTCGTTACGGAAGAACTCGTTGCGGTCCTTTCCCGGCGCACTTCATTTGAGTTTAAACAACTCTTCGAGATCCTGCATGAAAATCTCCGGGCCCGCAACGCGGCCAGCGGTGGAGAAGAAATGTTGCGCCTGCGCGCCTATGAGAAGCTGCAAAATTTGGTGGCGCGGGGGATGGTCAAGAAAACCGGCAAGAAATATCGGGGATTACCTTCCGCTCTTGCTAAGGCGTTGATCCCGCCGAACGGCCACGTGCCGACGGCTACGGCCTCTCGCTAGAGCGTTCGTGGCGCCGGTTCACGCTGGCAGGAAAACGGCTTGAGGTAATGATCCGCGAATATATTCCCGTTCTGCTGCAGGCGGCGGTCGCGGTGGGCTTTGCGGCAGGAGCACTTATCATGAGTGTGTTGCTTGGGAAAGCCGGGGTGCGCACGCGGACAAAGGACTCTGCATACGAGTGCGGAATGGTGCCTGAGGGTGAAGCGCAGCCACGTTTCAGCGTTAAGTTCTACCTGGTGGCGATGCTCTTCATTCTCTTCGATCTGGAGATCGTCTTCATGTATCCGTGGGCGGTGGTCTACCGGGAGGCGATCGCCCACAGCCAGGTGATCCTCTGGAGTATGTTGAGCTTCGTTTCGATCCTCATGGTCGGCTATGTCTATGCGTTGAAAAAAGGCGCACTCGACTGGAAGAAATAGCGCCGGGACTCGGCGGTCTGCGAAATCGAAGAGATATATCAGCAGGGGCTGGTGGGTATTACCGATTCTTGCTTGCGCCACCGTCGGCCCAAGCCTAATAGCTATCGGCTCATGGTTCACCACATCGGACTCTACAAACTGAAGCCCGGGGTCACCTCGGAGGAGACCGAAGAAATGATGATGCGGGCGCGGATGCAGCTCCTGAAAATTGACGAAGTGCTCAGCATCAAATGCGGGCGACGGGTCGATCCGAAGCTGCCGTGGCCTTTCTTCATCGCGATCGATTTTGAGTCGATGGACAAACAGGCAATTTTTCGGGAAGACCCGATCTACATCAAGTTCGTTGAGGAGGTGATCAAGCCGAAGACGTCTGAATGTCTGGCGCTCGACTACGAGATGGATCCCGGCAAGGATATCTCGTGAGACCGGAAATCAAAGGACGCGAGCCGGTGGCCGGGAGACCGATCTCCTGAGGGAAAACAGATCGCCACGAGCGGGCTTCTTTCCTGCTCCACTTATGACTAACGTTTCGACGTTTCGTTGTTTGGCCATGGAACTCGCCTATCTTTATTCCCGCTACCCGGTTGTCTCGCAAACCTTTTGCGACATGGAGATGCTCGAACTCGAGCGGCGCGGCCATGAGTTGCTTATCGGCTCCGTCCACGCGCCACTCACCAGCCTGCGGCACGAGCATTTTGCCCGATTTCGCTCGCCAGTTGTCTATGCCCCGCCGGCGCCAGTCCTGCGTTTGTGGGAGAAAAAAACGCGCGAGGCGGGACGCTGGCCGGAGGCGTTAATCGATCGACACGATCGGCGTTATGGCCCGGCCTTCAAGGCTGCGCTGCGAGCCCGAAATGCCTCCTATTTTGCCGAACTTTTCACCCGCCACGGGATCAAACATTTTCATGTGCACTTCGCAAACCGCGCGGCTCACACCGCCATTTTCGTGAAAGAGATTGCGGGCATTCCCTTCAGCGTCACGGCGCACGGCCAGGATTTCATGTCGGATCTGGGGCACGATGATCTGCTTCAGGAAATCTGCACGACGGCGGAATTCGTCGCGGTCGAAACCGACTACAGCTGCGAGTTGCTTCAAAAGCGTTGCCCGGAAGCCGCGCACAAGATTCATCGTGTTTACAACGGCCTGGACCTGGCGAATCTGCCCGCGCCTCTGCGAGGCGAACGGCCCCCTGGCCCAACCACGATCGTGAGCGTGGGACGGCTTGTTCCCTTCAAGGGCTTTGAGATCTTGCTCGAGGCCTGTGCGGAATTGGATCGCCGCAATTTTGATTTTCGTTGTCAGATCATCGGCGACGGGCCGCTGCGGGAGAAGATGGAGCCGATGATTACAGACTTAAGATTGCGCAATCGTGTCGAACTTTGCGGCTCACTCTCGCAAGCGGACGTGTATGGGAAATTACTTGACTGCGACATCTTTGCCCTCGCCAGCGTGGTCGATGCCGAAGGGGCAAGCGACGTGTTCCCAACGGTGATCATGGAAGCGATGGCGTGCGCCAAGCCGGTCGTCTCGACCAGGCTGGCAGGCATTCCGGAATCGGTCGTCGACGGTCTTACCGGGTTGCTGGTTCCCCCCGGAGACTGGGAGGAGTTTGCGCAGGCGCTCGACAAGCTGGTGCGCGACCCGGCGCTGCGGAAGCGAATGGGTGACGCGGGACGGCACCGGATGGAAACCGATTTCAATGTCACGAAGACGATTGAGCCGCTGCACGAACTTTTCGCTGCCCGGCTTGCGGCCGCGCCTGCCAAACGGCCGACTGCGGGTTCGGCTTTGGAAGGAAAACAAACCGCTTATCTGATCGATTTTTGGCCGGACGAAAATCTCCCATTCCTCGAAATGGAGTTGCGCGCTCTGCGCCGCAACGAAGTCCCACATCTGGCGTTTGTTTTGCATCCGCCGCTCGACTTCGATCCCGCGGCAAAGACGAACGAGCTCATGACCGATTTCGAATATCTCCCTGACGCGATGGTCGTTGAGGCGGAGTGGCAATTGCACCCGACATTGGTGCGTGAACTGGAAGCGATGCGGGCGAATCAGAAACATCGACCTGCTTCCGATTTGTTCTTGGCCCAGGCGCGCGCGGCTCTGATCTTGCGCAGATTGTTTCTGCCGCACAACATCGGTCACGTGCATGCCACCAGTTCGCGCACCTTGTTATGCGCACTTTTCTTGAGGCGCCTGCTCGGGTTGAGCGTGAGCGCGGCGATTGAAACGCGCCCGATTTTGTCGGAACAGCTCATTCGGGAAGCACTCGATCAATGCGTCGGCGGGCGGAGCAATGATCGCGAGTTGCTGGCCCGACGTGGGAGCGGATTCGTCTTTGATCAGACGCTCGACAAACCGTCGGTAAACGAGATCGGACCGTGGCTGACGCGCAAGGCGAAGATCGAATGGAGCGGCGCCCGCTCCTTTTGGCGGGAATGGTCGCAGCAACTGATCGGTTGGACGCAGGGCGCATGAGCAAGAAAGCGATTCTCCTCGCCGGCGGTGCGGGGACGCGCCTTTATCCGCTGACCAGGATTGTTTGCAAACAATTGCTGCCGGTCTACGACAAACCGATGATCTGCTACCCGCTGGCCACGCTCATGCTCGGCGGTCTGCGCGAGATTCTCGTTATCTCGACGCCGAAGGATGTTCCGATGTTGCGCGACTTTCTCGGCGACGGCTCGCAGCTTGGGATCCGCCTCGAATATGCGGAGCAACCGGAGCCAAAGGGAATCGCGCAGGCCTTTCTTATCGGCGAGAAATTTATCGGCGGTGACGGCGCGGCGCTCATCCTTGGCGACAATATTTTCTACGGCAAACTCGATTTCTTCCGCAAAGCGCTCGCGCTCGAGGATGGCGCCTGCATTTTCGGTTATCAGGTGCGCGATCCGGAACGCTACGGCGTGGTTGAGTTTGGTCCGGACGGACGCGTCATCAGCCTGGAGGAAAAACCGAAGAAGCCCAAGAGCCAGTACGCAGTTCCTGGCCTCTACGTTTACGATAACCAGGTCGTTGAATTCTGCCGAAGACTGCGTCCTTCCACGCGCGGGGAACTGGAGATTACCGATCTAAATTTGATCTACCTGCGCCAAAACTCCCTTCATGTTCGGTTGTTGGGCCGCGGGATGGCGTGGCTCGACACCGGCACGCAGACGAGTCTCCTCGAAGCCGCCAACTACATCGCGACGATCGAACACCGGCAGGGCTTGAAAGTGGCCTGCTTGGAGGAAGTCGCGCTGAGAGCCGGCTTCATCGGCCTCGCCCAAATGGGCCGGCTGATCGATCGAGTGCCCAAAGGGGAATACCGAGATTATCTTCGCCTCGTCGCGGAGGAAGATCCCACGCAGGCGATCGGCGACTCGGCCTAGGCGGACAGGGCCGGTCGGCCGGATGCATTGCGACGCGTCGGCATCTTTGTCCTGACTCTCCCAGCCCCGAACCGCGGCCGGGACGATCCGCTTCGCAAGCATTGAAACCCACACCCGGTATGAGGATTGCTCTATATTTTCTGTAATGTTCCATATTCACCATGTTTATGACAGGGACCGATACCGGAGCCGCTCCGGTTTCACAATGGTCGAGACCGTTGTCGCTATCGCGTTAATTGGCATCGGATTCAGTGGGACGATGGCCGCGCTGACAAAGTTCAATGGGTTCGCGAGTGAGAGTCGAAACGCAACCGGTGCCTACGCCGCAGCCATGAACCAGATTGATACCATACAATCAGCGACACCATTTAATCCACCCGGACAGATTCCCCTCGTCCTCACTGTAGGGATCCAGCCCCCAGAAGACGTAAAGATTTACGAAGACGCAGCTAATAACACGGTCGTTTCGGGCACGCGCACAACTACGGTTGCGGACGTCAGCGCTGGTGGAGTGACGATCTACCGCGCGACAGTAACGATCAATTATACCTACCTAGGGCGGCCCTACTCGTTCTCGATGGAGACACTTCGCGCATCCGACTAATGAAGCTTGTATCTCACGCGCGCTCCGGACTGACGCTAGTCGAACTAATGGTGACGACCGTGCTGATCGGCGCGCTTGGTCTAGTTATTTTTTCGCTCTTGAACATCGGCACCATCCTGGGAGCAAAGAACACTGCTGTGAATACGGCCCATCAGCAGGCCCGCATCGCGATGCTGAAAATGACCGAGAACTTGCATAGCGCGGTCTCGCCGCTCGCGCTTTACGATCCAGCTACCCCAAATACGCCAGCTCCGGCCGACGGTTCGGCTCCCGGAATCCTGTATCAACTTTGGGGAGGAGGTCCTTTTCGGATCGCGGCTGATGCAAACGCGGGCCAGAATATCGTCCAGATCAACGTAACGAGCGCTAAAGCGCCTAAAGTTCACCAACGCTTGATCATTCTGACCCACAACGTTGACTCGGATATCACAGCGGTGAGCAGTGTCACGCACGGGGTGGTCACCCTGACGCTGCAAACCCCTTTGCCGGTGAATATCACCGGAACCGCGACCTTCAATATCGCCTGCTTCACCACAGACGTGTGCGCCTACGTCGTGAATAATGGGGCCCTCGAATGGCACAGCCTCACGGCCCCGCCGCTGTACGTTGTTTTGACTACCGGCATCACCCAGGCACAACCGTTCCAGACGCCGGACACCGGGGGTACAGGAAGCCCGCGCGTGGTCGCAGCCATCGGTCTTTCCACCGCCGACTCTCAAACCAGCAATCGTGGTTTCAAATCCGCCAACATTCTTCTCAACGGGACCGTTCCGACCAAAGCCAAACTAACAGTAGCTGCCACACCACTTCCACTTCCAATTCCATTCCCAACCCCATAATCCATGAAACAAACAATACGTAAGCAAGAAGCCGGAACCGCGATCGTCCTTGTGATCTCGATCCTCGCCACTCTGGTGGTGATCGTGGGCATTGCCGCCGAATACACGACGAACGTGGGTCGTAATGTACAACGTTCCGTCGCCCTGGAGAGCGCAAGCGCCGTTGCGGACGGCTGCCTCGAAAATAGCTTCGCGCGCTGGCGCCAGCTCTGCCAGACGCCTCCCACACCATTACCGACCACCAACCAGTTGGCTAGCCTGGCGTTGCCGACACAAGCACAATTCCCAGGTATTCCAAACTTCACCGCAACCCGAGCCGATTACGACCCGGCCAATACTTCGACCGTGCAACAATGCAAAGTCGTGGCGGTTGACCCCGAAGAAGTCCCTATGGACCCCAACACCGTACCCACCGCAAGCGTTGGACAGGCGGGAAACGGGGACAACACTTACAACTATCTAGCCACCGCATATGTCACTCTTCCCACCTTGCGAGGCAACGTCGTGGCAAAAGTTCAACGTATCTTTCAAGAACAACAAATCTCCCCATGGAACTACGCTATCTTTTACAATGATCCACTCGAAATCCACCCTGGTCCCGATTTCTACATTAACGGATGGGTTCATACCAATTCCGACCTTTACACCGACCACAAGAGCTTGCACTTCATGGATAAGGCTACCTTTTCGGGTCAATGGTCTATTGGTTTTATGCCGGGAGATTTGTCACACGACCCCAACGATCCAGCCAACGGACCGCCTACGTGGCCGATGAACCCGGAGATCAGGCCAGACTACGATTCTACTCATCAACCCTTCAATATTGACCCAGGCACATTCGACCCTGGGAACCCAAACGATACTGGTTATCACGAATTGATTGAGCCGCCGGTCCTGCCGTTAGCCGCCAACCCCGACCCGTTGAGCAGCTCTCGATACTTCAACCAGGCGGGAATCATCATCCAAATCACTGACCACGGCAGCGCCGATACTGTAACGCTCCTAAGGCCCAACGGCGATGGCACCACCACCACCTTGACAGCATCGAGCAGCGGAGAAGACCTAAAACTCTACAACATGTTTACCGCGAGTGGAGTGATTACAACCAATCAATCGTTCCAGGACAATCGCGAGCAAGCCTCCGTTGGTGTGACCACCCTGGATATCAGCAAGCTCACAAAGAGCTCTGGCACGCAATGGAACAAGACGGGAACCCCCTTTAATGGAATTGTTTATCTTTACGATCCAAGCGCCGCCCCCAACGGAATTGGAGCGAAGCGCGGCTTTCGCATAAAAAACGGCGCTTTCATTCCAACCAATGGATTAACCGTCGCGAGCGACAACCCCGTTTATATTCAAGGAGACTTCAACACCGGAAGCAACCCTCCGTCGAACAGCGGCGATCCGACGAAACCGCAGGCCGCCGGTTATACCCGCCAGCCCTGCTCGGTAATTGCCGACGCCGTCAACCTCCTTTCCAATTCCTGGAATGACGCCACTTCTTTTGGCACCGCCTCCAATACGACCTATAATACAGCGATTTTGTCCGGCATTGTCCCAAGCGGGACGAGCAATGGCAATTATAGCGGCGGCGCGGAGAACTTTCCACGCTTCCTCGAGAATTGGAGCAACAAGTCATTGACCTATTACGGATCGATGGTGGAGCTTTACAAAAGCCAGCAGGCCATCGGGCTTTGGAGGTACGGGTCGCCCGTCTATAATGCTCCCGTTCGGAATTGGTACTTTGATACGAATTTCCGACTCAAATCTCCTCCGGGCACGCTTCTGACTTTTACCTACAGCAAAGGCAGATGGTCTCTCGTTCCTTAACTGTCGCCTTATTAAGCCTGATTCTTCTCGTCGGCGCACGGGCTGAGTTGAATCTGTCACCCAAACTGGCCGATTTCGACGGGGAGGGCATGACATTCCACCATCTTGTCTTCTCGGACGGGAGCGGTAGCGAGATTACTTATCGGCCGCCGGACGGTTGGCAATATTCCGGGAGTGCTACAAAATTGACGCTTCATCCTCCGAACAAAGCGCAGGCGGAAGGAACAATCACGAGCGTTCCTCTTTCTCATCTCGGTGCCTTCGATGAGGAAACGATGGGACAGTTGGTGAAACAGGCTCTGAGCGAAGTTCCCGAAGACGGCACCGACCTGACCCTCGTTTCCCAGGAGAAGAATCCAGTCAAAATCGGAGGCAGGGAAACCTTTCTTGTAATTATTTCTTACATGTTCTACGGCGAACGCTTTGAGCGTTCTTCAATGTTTATGAATCGCGACTCCGAACAAATACGTTTTCAATTCGTCAGTCGCGCGGCGGATTTCGATGACCTCCAGCGCGCCTTTCTCGGCAGCCAGTGCACTTGGTATAATTTGTAACGCCGAATTTCAACCGTACGGCTTGCAGAAACGCCGTTGGTTGTTCGTCAGCGCCCGGTATAGCTGACAGAATCGGTAGGAGGTAGACCTAGGAGTGCGTTGCCGCCGGGGCGGGTTGCTCCTGGAGGAGATGATTGGTATCAGCCAAGAGGCGCGTTACCGCGTCGGCTTCCCTCGCGTCGTAGTATCCGCGGACCACGCCGTGCCGATCGACCAGAACCAGTCGCGTGCTGTGGACAGGTCCAACCGCGCCGTCAAGTGTGGCCAGTTTGAATCCATCGCGGATCAGACGATAGATCGTGTTCTTGTCGCCGGTAAGAAATTTCCAGCGACCGGGTTGAGCATTCAATTTTGCGGCATAATCTCGCAACACCGCCGGCGTATCATGTTGCGGGTCGACGCTGAAAGAAACCAGCTTCACATCCGTATCCCGCAGCGGCTTTTGTGTCTCGCTCATTCGACTGCTGATCATCGGACAAGGCCCGGGGCACGTCGTGTAAACGAAGTCCGCGATCCAGATTTTGTCGCGCAGTTGCTCCGTACCAAAGGGCTGACCATCCTGATCTGTGAGTTGAAATGGCGGAACGATGGCGTCTTCGGGCAACTGGCGGCTGGCGAGGCGTGCGACTTCCATTTGGCGAAGGAAGAAGAGGCCGCCGGCGGTCAGGAGCGGGATGAGAATTAGTGTTGCTTTCCAAGCGAGCGCGCTCCGTGAAAGCGGCGCCCTGGTCGGAGCGAGACCGGAGGTGCTGCTCATCGTTTCGACAGCACGAGGGCGCCGAGCAGAAGCGGCAGATAGATGATCGAGCCGAGAAACAGATGTCGCGCCGCCGGCAGAGTACGGTGCACTTGAAAACGAAATGCGAGCGCAAGGAAAAGCGCGCCTAACGAGAGGGCGATTGGCAGGTAGGAGAGCGATGCGATTTCAAACCAAATCGGTGTGACGCTGGCGACGAGCAACAGCACCGTGAAAAAAATGCTCTGCCGTCCCGTGCGCCCGCCTTCCAGATCGCGACCGGAGAGCATGACGAAACCAGCGCGCGCATAATCTTCGCGATACATCCAGCCGATCGCAAAAAAGTGCGGCAGTTGCCAGAAGAACAGAATGGCAAAGAGCGTCCAGGCGGGAGGGGCGAGATCGTTCCGCGCCGCGGCCCAGCCGATCAGCGGAGGGAGGGCCCCCGGGATCGCACCCACAAGCGTGTTCGTGATGCTGATTCGTTTGAGCGGCGTGTAGGCGAAGAGGTAAATGCCAATGGTTGCAGCGGCCAGCAGAGCGCTGATCAAATTTACGGCAATGGCCAGATATACCACGCCGCCAACGCCGAGGATGGTCCCGACGAGCAAACCTTCGCGGGGCGACATCCGGCCCGCTGGAATGGGTCGCATCCGTGTCCGCACCATGATGGCGTCGTATTGGTGCTCCCACCATTGATTAAGCGCCGCCGCGCCCCCGGCGGCCAGCGCCGTGCCGGCGACGGCGTGCAAAAGCGCGACAAAATCCATCGGTCCGCGCCATCCAACGTAGAAGCCAACCGCAGTTGTGATCAAGACCAGAAACGTCAGGCGGGCCTTCACCAACTCTGCGAGGTCGGCCATCGTCCAGCCGCGCTCGATCGGAACCGAGGGCGGTTCGATCACAGCCGTTTTCACGACGCCGCGGCCTCCGCGAGTTGAGCGTCGGTCCGAAGCGGGAAGGGCGAGCTCCGTGCAACCTGGCGCAGACGAAGAAGCACGGCGGAAATGACGATCCCGGTGGCAAACGTGATCGCGCCCACCGCGACATGCGCGGTCGCGATATCCGCAGCCTTATTGCTCCAAATCGTCCAGGCACCCAGAGTAATTTGCAGGAGGACGAGCCCGAACCAGAGATTCGATAAATTGCGCAAGAGCGGCGGACGGGCTCGCTCTCGCCTAACGAGATACCAAAAGATGGCAATTGTCAGGCCAATGATCGCGGCGACAAACCGATGCGCCATTTGCAGCCAGATTTGACCGGCCGACACATCGGACAGTGCTTGCGCGTCGCGAGCTTGATTGATGCGGGCAATAGTTGCCGGATCGGTCCGCGGGATGATCTGTCCGTAGGCGAGCGGGAAGTCCAGGATCGCCAAATCACGATGCTGATGCCGCATCGTTGCCCCGAGGGCGAGTTGTCCATAGATGAAGCCGGAGATGACGATCCCAAAAATCGCGAGTGCTCGACTCGGCACATTCCCACCGAAGCTGGCGAGCTGACGCCAGACCGGCGAAAGAGCGAGCGCAATGACGACAAGCAATCCGAGAAACCCTTGCGCGAGACAGGCATGAAAAATCCCAATCTGATCCTTCAAAAGTGTGACCCGCAGTCCGCCGAGAAGGCCCTGCAGAACGACCGCCCCTAACGACACCCAGCCGAGCGTCTTTACCCATCTTTCCGCTTTCGAAAGCCAGAGCCAGATTGCCAGAATGATGGTCAAGAATCCGATTACGGACGCGATCAACCGGTGGGTATGCTCGAAGAAAATTCCGCCGACCCACTTCGAAACCGGAAAGAAAAACATGTTATAACCGAAGGTCGTCGGCCAATCGGGCACGGCGAGTCCGACGCCCTTGCTCGTGACCATTCCGCCGCTGCAAATGAGCAGAACGGTCGCGCCCGCCGTGAACCAGGCAAAGCGATAGAGAAAGCGATTCGTCTCGTTGTCGGGCGGCGTGCGCATCAGTTTGTGGTCCTCTCCGGCGCGACGCCGGTCCACTTCTTTATCCGCCGCCCGGGTTGGCTGTTTTTTGTGCGGCCGGCGGCGCCCCAGTTTTGGCCGACGCGGGCGGAGTGCCAGCCAGTTCCGCCCGTTCCTTCAGCCAAGCCTGATAATCCGCTGGCGTATCGACCACGAGCGTCCCTTTCATGGCGTAATGCCCGAGACCGCAGAGCTGACCACAGACGATCTCGTAGGTGCCTGTCTTAATCGGTTTGAACCACAAGGGAATGACTTGCCCTGGGATCGCATCCTGGGCGATGCGCATGCTCGGCAGGTCAAAATTATGGATCACATCCTTTGAGGAAACGTCGACAATGACATTACTATCAACTGGCACGTGCAGTTCCCCCAGTACCACCAGATCGTCCTTCCCGTTGGGATCTGTCGGGTCGAGCCCGATCGGATTAGAGTTGCTGATAAGGTCCACGCTGCGTCGACCAAAGACTCCGTCCGGCCCGGGAAGGTGAAAATTCCAGTTAAACTGCTGGCCAATGGCCTGAACAACGATCGCGTCCTTATCGTTGGGGAAAGCGTTCACTCGTTTTGCCCAAAGCGGAATGGCAAAACCGACGAGCAGGACCGCTTCGATCAGGACGACGGCGAACTCCAGATGGGTCGAGATGCCGCTCGTGACGCCTTCATGATTGGCCACCGGGTTGCGGCTTTTGCGAAAACGCCAGAGAACAAAAATGAAGTAGCTCAGCCAACCGACGAAGAGCGCGCCCATGAACCAATGGCAGAACTCGATGATGTGATCGATCTGGAACCCGTGCTCCGACACGTTAACCGGCTGCCCGAGAAATTGGTTGATCAGGGCCAGACTAGTCATATTTCTCGAGATCCTCGTCGATCAACTGCTCATGCGGTTCGAGTGGCACACTCGCGTGCCGCCAGAGATGCACTCCGAAGGCGCTGACGCCTCCCAGCACCGACATCACCGCGCCAATCATGACCCAGATCGCGACCGCCAGGTGCGCGGTCGATTTGGAATCCTTCGCTCCCATGCAGGTCGCGCAGGCCAGGGCCTGGACAGTCGGCGAGACGAGCAGGAGCGTTAGCCAGAGAAGTAGTTTTGGTTTCATCAGATCAAGCGCAGCCGCTTCATTTTGCGCCAGAACCAGCAGCCATAAATGATTAGCGCGAGCGCGATCACAAAGGAACAAATCGCCCCCGGCGTATAAGCGTCAGTCTGGCTCACACTATTGGTCCAAAGGCACCAGACGCCGATGCCAAACGCAAGCAGTGTCGAAAAAGTGATGAAGACGATGTGAAAACCTTTGAGTGACATTTTAGTGATGAACCGGGTCGTACCAGGCGAGGTAAATGAGCCAAAAGAGGCCCAGGACAAAGATGGCGGTGAAGATGAGAATCCGATAGATCAACTTCTTCTCTGCGGACAGGTGCATGAAAATATAGGCGACCAATCCCGCCTTGAACGCCGCCAGCACCATTGCCACCGCCACGTTCGCCTTCCGCGAACCGAAATCCACATAGGACAGGAAAACGGTCAGCGCAGTGCAGAAAAGCAGGGCCGCGCCGACGAGAAGATAACCGCGGACGTGTTTGCTGACGTCGTGAACGTTGGGCGCGTAATGCTCCGTCTCGTGTTCGACCGGAGCGGTAGTTGGCGGATTATTCATCGAATCAGAGCAGGTAAAAGAGCGGGAAAACGAAGATCCAAACCAGATCGACAAAGTGCCAGAACAATCCCGCAACCTCAACTCGATTTGCGAGATGTTCCGGGTTCTGCCGATAGGTCCTGCCGCCCATAAGGAGAAGATAGCAAAAAACGATCACCCCACCGAGGACGTGCAAACCGTGCAGGCCGGTGATCGTGAAGTAGGTCGCGAAATACGTATTGTGAGTGGGCAGGAACATGGTCGCGCGTTCCACGTCAGCCTTCTCGATTGTCGCGATCACATCGGTCGGCGGCACGTAGAGAAAGTGCGGCCGATCCATCGCCTTGTTCGTCGGGTCGGTGTAGACGGGATCGAGCGCGATCTCGTATTCCTTGATCTTGGGATCGTTGAGTGCCGCCCGGTTATGGAGATGGCCGGTAATCTCGAGCCGCGGGGGCAGACCTTCGCTGAGGAGATGCTTGTTCCCCAGATAGCGCTCATACTTTTCCAGCTCGCTGGTCTTAATGTAGGCGCCGAAGTGATCATATTTTTGCGGCCACTCGTAACCGAGCTTCACCACGAGAAAGATGACGCCGCAAAGGATCGTGATGGCCATGTAAACCTTGTATCTCGCGTAGCGGCGCATCTTCAATGCCGCCCACGCCAGCACGACCGTGACCGAGGAAGCAATCAGGATCGCCGTGTTAAAGGTGCCGACCGGGACGTTGAGCAGACCATGCGGCCAATAGCCGGGCTCGGCGTCGAGCCGGAGGAAAATATAAGCGGAGAATAGGCCGCCGAAGAGCATCACTTCCGAGGCAAGAAAGAGCCAGATGCCGACCTTGGCGTTCCAGAGCCCGGTGTCGGGCCGGGCGGTAACGGTGTAAGGAATTTCCATTTGCGCGATTCGTTAGGGCAGAGGCAGGAACCCTAGTGACTGAGCGACATGGTCGGTTCGCGCAACGTGCGCTCGTCGGACCGGACCGGCTCGGTTTGCATCGTGAAATCCTTCTCGCGGCCCGGCAGGCTGTATTCATAGGGTCCGCGATAGGCGACTGGCGGAGTGGCGAAGTTGCCGTGTGGCGGCGGCGACGGCGCGGTCCATTCCAGGGTGGTCGCCTCCCATGGATTGTCGTTCACTTTTTTGCCGTGGCGCATGCTCCAGAAGAAGTTGATGATGAACGGAATCTGAGCCAGACCCATTACCCAGGCGGCAATCGAAATGGGCAGGTTCCAGTGGAAACCACTCAAGCCCCACACTTTCTCACTCGCGAGAGTCCAGCCTTGGCCGCCGTCATACCAGCGACGATGCATCCCGAGCATGCCCTGCAGAAACATCGGCAGAAAAATCACGTTCATGCAGACGAGCGAGGGCCAGAAATGCACCTTGCCCCAAAAGTCATTCATCTTGCGCCCGGTCGCTTTCGGGAACCAATGATAAATGCCCGCGAAGACGGCGAAGATCGTTCCCGGCGCGACGATATAATGGAAGTGCGCGATCACGTAATAGGTGTCGTGGAGATAAAGATCGGCGCTGTTAAACGCCAGCGGAATGCCCGTAAGGCCGCCGATTCCGAACATCGGCAAAAACGCCGTCGCAAAGAGCATCGGCACCGTAAAACGAATCGAGCCGCCCCAGAGCGAAATGAAAAACGCGCTCAAAATAATCACCGACGGAATCGAGATGATCATCGTCGTCGTCTGGAAAAACGCGCTCACCACTGTGCCCATGCCGGTCAGCCACATGTGATGGGCCCAGACGATGAAAGAGAGAAAACCGAGCACGAGCGCGGCGAGCACGAGCGACTTGTAACCCCAGAGCGGCTTGCGCGTGTTGTTCGCGATGATCTCCGCGACGATCCCCATGCCAGGCAGAATCAGCACGTAAACTTCCGGATGCCCGAGGAACCAGAAGAGGTGCTGCCAGAGCAGCGGACTACCGCCGCCGCTGATCGAAACCTGCGCGCCGTTGACCACCAGGCCGCTCGGCAGGAAAAAGCTCGTTCCCGCGACCCGATCCATCAATTGCATCACGATCGCCGACTCAAGCGGCGGGAAGGCGAGCAACAGCAGGAACGCGGTGACAAACTGAGCCCAGACAAAGAAGGGGAGCCGCATCCAGGTCATACCCTTGGCCCGGAGCTGGATGATGGTTGCAATAAAATTCACCGCGCCGAGCAGCGACGAGGTGATCAACAGTATGAATCCGATCAGCCAGAGCGTCTGGCCATTGAAAATGATGTCAAATCCAGGCCCTTTGTCGGCGATGTCGGCCAGCGGCGTATAGGAAGTCCAGCCGCCCTTGGCCGCGCCGCCCGGGACGAAGAAACTCACCAGCATGACCACGCCACCGACGAAAAACGCCCAATAGCTCGCCATGTTGATCTTCGGGAACGTCATGTCCGGCGCCCCGATCTGGAGCGGGACGACGAAATTTCCGAAGGCCGCGAAGGCAATCGGGACGATGCCGAGGAAGATCATGATCGTGCCGTGCATCGCGCCTAACGAATTGTAAAATTCTGGGGTCATTACTCCGTTGTTCATCGCTCCCGGGCCGAGCACATTCTCGAGCAGCGTGCCGATCACCGGCAGCCTGGTGCCGGGGAAGGCGAGCTGCCAGCGCATCAGCATCATGAGGGTGAAGCCGAGGAACAGGAAGATCAGGCCGCTGATTCCGTACTGGATGCCGATTACCTTGTGGTCGGTCGAGAAGACATATTTTCGCCAAAAGCCGAGCTCGTGATGCTCGTGATCCTCGCTGGCGTGCGGATGGTGAGTGGCGTCTGCAACAGATGAGGTAGCGTCCATAAAATGCGAGTCTGACACTGATTATCCGTCGAAACTTTTCAAGAAGAAAGCCACAAAATTAGTTGCGCCCGCGCGCGGATCTTCGGCCAGGCGAAATAGATCAATGAACACCTCGAGGACGTGGCGAAGGAATTTGGTGAGACCACCGTGGCTCGTCCAGCCGGCGGGAGAATGACGAAACCAGAGTAACAAATCCCGAAGGTCTGATGACTCACGCCTAACGATTTCCCCAGCCGGCTGGGAAAAATCGACCCAGTGGGGAGACCGCCACGTTGTGCGCCTGCGCAGCAAAGCCTGCTGTGGTCTCCGCTCTGGGCGCACTGATTTTTGCGGAGCGATCCGCGCTTTGAAAAGATCGTCTCGTCCGTTGCACCGAAGACGGAGACTCGTTGAAAACCTTGTCAACCACCCGCACCGTTGTTATTTAGGCCAGCGAAATTCAGGAATCGACCCGATGCCGCAAACCGAATTGACTCTTCCTCACCGCTCGTTTGGCGAAACGATGCGCGCTGATGCCTGGTGGGCGCAGCCGCTCGTAGTTTTTCTGGGTTTGGGAGCGTTTGTGGTTTACTCGACCTGGGCTGCGCTGCAGGGGCGGGATTATTATTTCGGCCCATATCTTTCGCCTTTTTATTCGCCGGAGATTTTTGGCGCTTCACCGCATGCCTGGTTCGGGCCGAAGCCGGTTTGGTGGCCCGCCTGGCTGCTTTTTTCGCCCGCGTTCCTCGTGCTTTGGGCGCCGGGAGGTTTTCGGCTCACCTGCTACTATTACCGGGGCGCCTATTACAAGGCATTTTGGGCCGATCCGCCCAATTGCACCGTCGGCGAGCCGCGCAGTGTTTATCTCGGCGAGCGTTCCTTTCCCCTCATCATGCAGAACGTGCATCGCTACTTTCTCTACCTCGCCCTCCTCTTCATTCTCGTGCTCGCGCACGATGTCTGGAAAGCGATGTGGTTTACCGATCTCGCGACCGGCACGACGTCGTTCGGAATTGGAGTCGGCACGCTCGTGCTGGCGTTGAATGTCGTGCTGCTCGGCGGTTATACCTGCGGCTGCCATTCTCTGCGTCATCTCGTCGGCGGTTTTCTCGATCAATTCTCAAAATCACCGACCCGCTACCGCTTCTACGCGTGCGTCGGTTGTTTGAACAGCCGCCACATGCTCTGGGCCTGGATGAGCCTCACCTGGGTTGGGTTCTCCGATCTTTACGTGCGCCTCTGCGCCCTCGGCATCTGGCACGACTGGCGGATTTTTTAACGAGTTTGCGCCGGGATTGATCCGTTAGCCGCCGCGCCGGCCCAGCGTTTCGAGCAACCAATGCAGCTCGGAAGAAAATGCAGCGGGACGGATTTCTCAACGGCCGGCGCGTGGACATCTCGGAACGCAACCATGTCGTCGAAGCGATCCTCACGCCAATCCTCGTAGCCGCACCCGTCCGCGGAACTTCGTCATCACCTCGAGCTCTTCTATCATGTCGCGCGGCATGGCGGGATCAGCGCGGCGACACGCAAGATTCCCTATGGCATTCAACAGCCGGCCGTCAGCGGCCAGATCCTGCAGCTCGAAAAATCGCTCGGGCAAAAGTTGTTTCAGCGTCGGCCTTTCGCCCTCACTCCGGCCGGTCGGGAGCTCTTCGCCTTCGCCGAGCCGTTCTTCTGGCGAGTCGGCGAGATCTCACGACGCCTGCGCGCCGACGAAAGCGCGCGGCTGCGTCTGGCGGCACCGGCGACGATCCTGCGCGGTTATCTGCCCGACCTGCTCCGGAGCATCAGCGGAAATACCCGACGCTTTCCCTGCGGCTACACGACGCAAACCAAACTGAAGCCGAGCGTTTGCTGCAAAAGCACGAAATCGATTTGGCAATTACGGAGCTGGAGGGAAAACCGGCGGCCGGTCTGGGCTCTGCGATCTTGCTCAAGCTGCCGCTCGTCCTGGTCCTGCCGCGGCGACTCAACGTCGGGAGCGCAGCGGAATTGTGGCGGGGCGGGGCCGGGACGGAGACGCTTATCTCGCTTCCGCCCGATGAAGTGATGGTCAGGCAATTCCAGTCGCGCCTGAAGAAACTGGGGGTGCACTGGCCGTGTGGCGTGGAAGTAAATGCGCTCGATCTTGTACCGATTTACGCTTCGCTTGGTTTTGGCGTCGGTCTTTCCATTCGGATCCCGCGCGCGAAGATCGCGCCCGGCCTCAGGATCCTGCCCTTGTCGAATTTCCCGCCGCTCGTGATCGCGGCACTTTGGCAGAAAAATCTCTCGCGTCCCAACGCCGATTTTCTGGGCCAGATCCAGCGGCGCGCCCGCTCGATTCAGCCACCGGGATGAAAGTTAGTCGTTGCGCGTCGCGCGCCTCAACGCTTAAACGTTCGTCGGGCTCTCGCAACGGCCGCTCGAAGAAATGACCATATCGGATTACCAGACAACCACGCACGACGTGCTGGTGATCGGCACCGGCGGCGCCGGTTTGCGGGCGGCGATCGAGGCTTCGGCGGCCGGTGTTTCGGTCGGGATGGTTTCGAAATGTCTTCTCGGCAAGGCGCACACCGTCATGGCCGAAGGCGGAATCGCCGCGGCGCTCGCCAATGTCGACGATCGTGATGACTGGCGAGTGCATTTCGCCGACACGATGCGCGGCGGACAATACGTCAACAACTGGCGGATGGCGGAACTGCATGCGAGGGAGGCGCCGGCCCGCGTGCGCGAGCTGGAGGCTTGGGGCGCCGTTTTCGACCGCACGAAAGACGGCCGGATTCTGCAAAGAAACTTCGGCGGCCACAAATATCCGCGCCTGGCGCATGTTGGCGATCGCACCGGTCTGGAAATGATCCGGACCTTGCAGGACCACGGGATTCATCAGGGGATCGATGTGCACATGGAGATTTGTGTTCTCGCGCTGCTCAAGGACGGCGGGCGGATCAGCGGGGCGTTTGGCTACGATCGCGAGCGCGGCCGGTTCCGGATTTTTCGAGCGAAAGCGATCGTTCTCGCCACCGGCGGGATCGGCAAAGCTTACAAGATCACGAGCAACAGTTGGGACTGCACGGGCGACGGCCATGCACTTGCCTATCACGCGGGCGCGGAGCTGATCGACATGGAATACCTCCAGTTTCATCCCACCGGAATGGTCTGGCCGCCGAGCGTGCGCGGGATGCTCGTGACCGAAGGGGTGCGCGGAGAAGGCGGAATTCTGACCAACCAGGAGGGCCAGCGTTTCATGTTCGACTTCATTCCGGACAACTACAAAGCACAGACGGCCGACAACGAGGAGGAAGGCTGGCGTTACACCCAAGGCGACAAGAACGCGCGGCGCCCGCCGGAACTTTTGACGCGCGATCACGTGGCGCGTTGCATTGTGCGCGAGATCAAGGAAGGGCGCGGGACGCCGCATGGCGGCGTCTATCTGGATATTTCCTGGATCAAGAAACGGCTCCCGAACGCGGAGGAACACATCAAGCGCAAGCTGCCGAGCATGTATCACCAGTTCAAACAGCTGGGCGACGTGGACATCACGCGGGAAGCGATGGAGGTCGGCCCGACCACGCACTACATCATGGGCGGAGTGCGGGTCGATGCCGATACCCAGATGTCGAGAGTGCCCGGGCTCTTTGCCGCTGGGGAATGCGCCGCGGGAATCAACGGCGCAAACCGCCTTGGCGGCAATTCGCTTTCCGATCTCTTGGTTTTCGGGAAGCGCGCGGGCGAGTTCGCGGCCAAATTCGCCCAGGGCCAATCGTTAGGCGAAATCGACGAGGCGGAAGTGAAAAACCTGGCGCAGGAAGCGCTCCGGCCCTTCGAACATGAGACAGGCGAAAATCCCTACACCGTGCAGCGGGAATTGCAGGACATCATGCAGCACAACGTCGGGATTGTGCGGGACGAGAGTGAAATGCAGGCGGCTCTCGAACATTTAAGAGCTTTCTGGGAGCGCGCCAGTCAGGTCGGCGTGATCGGGACGCGCGATTTCAATCCTGGCTGGCACACCGCCCTCGACCTGAAGAATCTGCTGACCGTTTCGGAAGCCATCACGCGCGCCGCCCTGGAGCGCAAGGAAAGCCGCGGCGCGCAATTTCGCGAAGATTATCCGGAGAAGAGTGAAGAGTTTGCCAAAGTAAACACGATTGTCTGGAAGGGTGACGACGGCGGGATGAAGATTCGGCGCGAGCCGATTCCAGAGATGCGAGAGGAGCTGCGGCGAGTGATCGAGGAGATGGGATGAACACGGCCATTTTCAAAATCTGGCGCGGCACCGCGCAGGGGGGCGAATTCCACGACTACACCACCGGCGTCTCCGAAGGCATGGTCGTGCTCGATGCCGTGCTCGACATCCAGGCGCAGCAGGCCAACGACCTCGCCTGCCGCTGGAATTGCAAAGCGGGCAAGTGCGGTTCCTGCTCCGCGGAAGTGAATGGCATGCCGAGACTGATGTGCATGACCCGCCTGAGCGATCTCCCGCTCGACAAGCCGATCACGATCGAGCCGATGAAAGCCTTCCCGCGGGTGAAGGATTTGATCACCGACGTCTCGTGGAATTTCGCGGTCAAAAAGCGGATCAAGAAATTCAAGCCGCGCCCGCCCGACGCGGCCGACGGCACCTGGCGGATGGCGCAGGAAGACATCGATCGCGTCCAGGAATTCCGGAAATGCATCGAGTGTTTTCTTTGCCAGGATGTCTGTCACGTTCTGCGCGATCATCACAAACACGACCAGTTTATCGGGCCACGATTTCTCGTTTACAGCGCCGCGCTCGAGATGCACCCGCTCGACACGGAGGATCGACTCGAGGAATTGCGCGAGGCGCAGGGGATCGGCTTTTGCAACATCACCAAATGCTGCACGAAGGTTTGCCCGGAAGAGATTCACATCACCGACAACGCGATCATTCCGTTGAAGGAACGTGTGGTGGACGATTATTATGATCCGCTCGGCTGGCTTTGGAAGGTGATGAGGAGGAAGAAGGGTTGAAGCGGAAGTGCTAACCACCATGTCCAAGCTCAAGTCACTTTCCCGCGACGCCATCCCGGCAGCGCTCGAAAAGGCCGAGCGTTATCGTTTGCTGAACGAACCGGCTGAGGCGGAAAGCATTTGCCTCGATATTCTCGCGACCGACCCGGAAAACCAGCAGGCTTTGATCATCCTACTGCTCGCATTGACCGACCGCTTCAGCAAAGGCTACGGGGTGAGCGACACACAGGCGAACCAACTGCTGGCGCGGATCAAAGGCGAATACGAGCGCGCCTACTATGCCGGCATTCTGGCCGAGCGTCGGGCCAAGGCGAAACTCGCGCAGGGACATCCCGGCGCCGGTCATTACGCCTACCACGAGTTGTGCGAGGCGATGCGGCAGTTTGAGAAGGCGGAAGCGATTCGTCCGCCCGGGAACGATGATGCGCTTCTGCGCTGGAATACCTGCGCCCGCCTGATGGTAAGAAACAAACTGGTGGCGCGCGAAGAGGATCGCACCGAGCCGGTGCTCGAATAAAGAGGCAGTCGCCCGGCGAATCTCGTGCCCGCCCGTTGAATTCCGACCCACTTCCTTCCGCGGTTGACGCCGCGACCCGCGATCCGGAGACCGTTCGCGCGATGTTTCGGCGTGTGGCGCGGCGTTACGATCGCGCGAATCACGTGCTGAGCGGCGGATTCGATTTTTTGTGGCGCGAACGCGCGGCGAAGGTCGTGCGAACCTGGAATCCGCGACGCGTGCTCGATCTCGCCACGGGCAGTGGAGATCTTGCCTTAACGATTGCAAAAAAACTGCCGGCAGCGGAAATCACCGGGGCGGACTTTTGCGCCGAGATGCTGGAAACGGCGCGATGCAAAGGCTTGGGGAATACAGTCGTGGCGGATGCGCTCGCGCTGCCTTTCCCGGCCGCGAGCTTCGACGCGGTAACGGTTGCCTTTGGTTTGCGAAACATGGCGGACTGGAGCGCAGCTCTGAACGAGATGGCGCGTGTCCTCGCGCCGGGAGGCCATCTTCTCGTTCTCGATTTCTCACTTCCTCACGGTCGGTTACGGCCGATCTATCGCTTTTATCTCCACCGCTGCTTGCCTTGGCTGGCCGGACTGGTGACCGGTGAAACGCAGGCTTACAACTATCTCGGTGCGTCGATTGAGAAGTTTCCGAGCGGCGAGGCAATGTGTGCGCTAATGGAGGCGAGCGCTTTTAGCGATGCGCAGGCGCAGCCGCTTTCCGGTGGTATCGTAACGATCTATTGCGCACGGAAGCCTCAATAGCGCGCTACGGCGCCACGACGGGCGAACCGGCCACCGCCGGAGATGGCGTAGCACTGGGCGACGGAGAGGATGCGGCACTTTTCGTCAGGGGCAGTTTCAGCGCGGTCAGGTCCGGATTGCTAACGACGAAGGTGCCATCGCGTCCATCCGCCTTGGCGAACCACATCCCGTCGTCCGTCCGACGACCGATCGTCAGTTTGTGCAGCGTCTTGTCGTCGGGTGAGGTCGTGAAAGTCACGACCAATTGCGGTTTGTCGAAACCGTGCGCGGGCGTGGTCGCGCCAACCCAACGCACCGCGCGCAACGCGGCGAGGGTGTTGAGCAGCGATTCCAGGTCGGCCGTGTCGATGCGGCCCTCGCCTTTGATCCATTTCCAATCCCTCGGACCGTTCCGGACGAGCGACTCTTCGTGATCGGTGACTCGGGAAAGGCGATGAATTTCGTTAGGCTTGAACTTGAAGATCGCCAGCTCCTGCCATTGCAACGGATCAGCCCAGATTTTGTCCAGCAGCTCGTGGTTGACCGCCACGATGAACGGCTCCTCGCCAACACGCGAATAGACGTCGCTCCCCTCGGTTTTTCCAAATGAGAGGGTGAGAAATGGATGTTCACCAGCCGCCGTCTCGGCCGTGTTTTCCGAGGCAAAGGAGCTGAAGGTCAAACGCAGCGGTGGTTGGTCGAGTCCGTACTTCGGCAGCTCCGTCGCGGTATCGGCGACGAATTGAGTTACCTGTTGATCATTCAGCGTTTCGATCAACCGGCGGACTTCGTCGCTGTTGGCCGGCTGGTTGTTCCGGCTCGCGATCGTCCAGTTATCACCCTTCCGCGCGAGCACGATCTTGGGTTCGCCGGTCGCTTCAATATTGATCCGATCAAGATTGTTGGTGTCGATCCTGACCAGATGGCGATCACGCAGGTCGTTAGGGCGAACATTCAGGATCTCCTCCGTCTTCTTCGGCAGGGCATAGACCGCGTGACGCGGCAGGGAGCGCGCATAGACCGCATCCTTGATTTTCTCGTCCGCGCTGCCGATCTGGATGGTACGGCCTTCTTTGTTGTCTGCGCCGTAGATCGTGATCGACCCGCGCGGCTCGGAGAGCCCGTAGGCATGCAGGTCTCCGCGATCATCGGCCACGAATTGCTGGATGCGTGCATTCGTCACCTGGGCGAGCAGATCGCCGATTTTCTGATCATCGCCCCGGGCCTGCAATGGCTTCACGATTTCCCAATGCTCATTCTTCTTGGCCAGGTCGATTTCGCCGGCCGGACTTTTTAGAATCGCGCGCGTCACTTGCGCGGTTGTGATGTCAGTCAGTTTGCGATCGCGGAAATCGTCCGGCTTTTTTGAGATGTCGGCTCGGACCGATTGCGAGGCGATCAGGACATCCTTCGAGTCGGCCAGGCGAACATACATTTTTCCCTCCAGCGCGGCGTCCTTTCCGAAAAGAATTTCCGGCGGCATCTTGGGCCCGATCAGGCGCAGCCGCAGCTTCGGTTGCACCAGCCCGTACTCGTTCAGGCGTCCCTTCTCCGTCGTTGCTTCCCTGGCCGGGATGAGCGCGTCTTTGCGCCAGAGCTCGATGTCGCTAATCAAGTTGTCGACGGCGGCACTGTCCGCCTGGTCCTTGACCGGCGCGGTGAGCCGCCAGTTGCCGGCCTCGCGGTGCAGCTCGATGCGGTCGTCGCCGTTTTGAATCACGATGCCCTCGAGTTTTTCGCCATCGAAATTAACGACATTGCCCGACTGGCGCCGCGCTTCGTCCGTGCCCGGCTGTTTGCTTTCGAAAAACTTGATCCAGACCCCGAGCGCGATGACGAGGATGAGAAGGATGAGCGTCGTCCTGGTCTTCATACGGAGTCGTCAGGCGCGGCGGCGCCACCAGACGAACCACCCGAGGATTGCCGGGACCAGCGGCATCAGAACGAGGACGATCCAGCGCAAGCTACGCGAGGCCTGTTCATCGAGCGTGAAGGTGAGTGTCTGCGGAATTTTCGGCGCGATGCCGATCATCTGTTCGCGGCTGAGGAGCCAGTTAAGGCTGGCAGAAACGAAGTCGAGCCCCTGCTGGTCCTGAGTGAGCGCGTTGTTCTGGATGAAAGTGGAATTGGCGACCACGACGAGACGCGCAGAGTTGATCTGGACACGCGCATCGGCGCTCCCGCCTTTCTCGACCGAGGCCGCGATCGTGAGGGGTTCACCCTTGTCTTTCGCCGGATCGTATTGCAGTAGGGCCTCGTCATCCGAATAATAATCAGTCTCGCCCCAGTAGCCCTTCTCCGCCTGAACGAGCGGCGCGAGATGAATATTGGCGGGCGCGACGCGTTGCGAGTCGAGCGTTAACGAACTGGTCGGGCCGAAGAACAGCGCGTGCACATCGGCGAGTCGTTTCGTGACCGGGTTATCGGGCATAAAATGCGCCATGACATCGCGCACTCGCGCCACTTCCTCGATGCCGGTCTTGACCATCGCCATGAGACGATCGTCATCCACTTTCACCCCCAGCTCGTTGAGAAAGGCGAGTAACTTCGGCGTCTTCGCGGCCGGGTCGGCGAGGAGCAAAATGCGGCCGTCCTCGTTCCAGAAATCGCGCAGCATCTTCATCTCACGATCCGAGAAATCGTATTGCGGGCCGTCGATCATGACCACTTTCACGTCCTCCGGAATGGTCGGCAGCTCGAAGAGGTTTAGCTCCTGGAATTTGATGTTTTCGTTCTCGATAAACGTCTTCAAGACCGAAATGGGACTCTCACCGGCGAGCGGCGGTTCCTTGTGTCCGACGATGTAGCCGATGGTGTTCTTCTTGCCCTCCACGATGTCGATCAGCGCGCTGGTGATTGCCTGTTCTCCCTTAAAGGCAGTCACTTGCGCCGGTTCGCCCGTCATCGGATTTCCCTGATCCATGTCGGCCATTTCCGAAGACTTCACGGTCTTGGTTCGACCTTGGAAATCGACGATCAGCACGCTCTCGTCCGTCACCACCTTGTATTTGTCGAAGAGTTCCTTCGCCCTCGTCAGGTTGCGGTCCGGGTCGACATACTCGACGTCGATCTTGCCGCGCGAAGCGTATTGATATTCGGTCAGCAAACTCTGCACATCGCCGGTAATCGGATTCTGCGAAGCAAAGAAAACGGTGATCCGCACCTTCCCCTTGATGCTGTCGAGGAAGTGCTTTGTCTTGTCGGAAAGCGCGTATTTCTTGTCCCGCGAAAGGTCCCAGCGTTTGTAATGCTCGAAGCCGAGGTAGTTCACCATGGCGGCGAGGACGATGATGATCGCGACCTGTACGATCAGGTTCAGCCCGATCTGGAGACGATGGATGCTCTTTGGTTTGGTTGGCGCGGTCTCGTCAGCCATCGATCACAGTCTCCATTTCCGCGATTGAAACGCCTGATAGGTGAAGGTCAGTATCACGATCGTCATACTGAGATAGAGGACCATCGGCCGGGTATCGATCTCGCCCCGGGAGAGAGTGCCCATTTGTTCGATCGCCGAGAAATAGCCGAGCAATTGCCGCGTCTCGGAGCTGACATCGAGAAGGATGAACTGGACCAGCCCGAGAAAGAAAAGCACGGTAATGATGGCGAACGAAATCACGGCCGCGACAATCTGGTTTTTCGTCAGGACGGAAGCGAAACAGCCGATCGAAAGATAGAACATCCCGAGAAGCAGGAGCATCAGATAGCCGCCCAAATAAGCGCCGTTCGAGCTCGCCGCCGGCTGGTGCGTGAGCGTCTGAAAGATGACGAAGTAGAGAACGGTCGGCATCCAGAGAATGATGTAGAAAATCAGGGCGCCGAAATATTTCGCGAGCACGACCTGCCAGTCGCGCACTGGCGCGGTCATGAGCGGCTCGATCGTGCCGAGCTTAAATTCCTCCGCGAAAAGCCGCATCGTGATGAGCGGGAAAATGAGCACGAACGCGAACCAGAAAAAGACGGAGTTAAAGAACGCTTCCTGAACCGAATAGGCCACCGCCCGCTGGTTCATGAAGGAAACCTGGAAGTAAAAATCGAACCCGCTGACGAGGAGGAAGAAGACGAGAACGATGTAGGCGATCGGCGAGTAGAAGTAGCTGCGGATTTCGCGAGAGAGGAGAGTCAAAAATTTTCTCATTAGCTATTCGTTAGGGCATCCTCCGTAGATCAATTTCATACTTCATCCGCATGCGTAATCTCGACAAAAACATCTTCCAGGGTGGCTTTGCGTTGCGACAACTCCCGCACCGCCCAGCGCCGTTCGCTCGCCAGCCGGAACACCTCCGGTCGCACATCCGCGCCCGCTTCTCCGCGGAGCGAGAATACCTGCCAGTCGCCATCAGTCGTTAGGCCAACGTCCTTCACGCCGCTGATCTTCTTCAGCTCCTCAATTCCGTTGTCATTGCCGGTTTTGGCTTCCAGCCGAACACCGGTCGCAGTCCGAATCTGATTGACCAGGTTTTCCGGTGTATCGCAGGCTTCGATCCGGCCCTTGTTGATGATGATGATGCGACTGCAGGTCATCTCCACCTCGGGCAGAATGTGCGTCGAAAGCAGGATCGTGTGCTGGCGACCGAGGTTCTTGATCAGTTCGCGCACCTGTCGGATCTGGTTGGGATCGAGCCCGCTCGTCGGCTCGTCGAGAATCAGGAGATCGGGTTCGTGCACGAGTGCGTCCGCCAGCCCAACGCGTTGCCGATAGCCTTTGGAAAGCGCGCCGATCAGTTTCTTCTCCACGTCTTTCAACCCGCACAATTCCTTGACGTCGCCGACTCGTTCGTTGATCCGGCGATGAGGGACGCCCTTGAGCGCGGCGCGATAATCGAGGTATTCGGTGACCCGCATGTCGTTGTAGAGCGGCACGTTTTCCGGCATGTAACCGAGGTGCGCGCGGGCCTTGAGCGACTTTTCGAAAATGTCGAACCCTGCGACCGAGGCGCGCCCTGAGGTCGGCGGCATGAAGCTCGACAGGATGCGCATCGTCGTGCTTTTGCCGGCCCCGTTGGGCCCGAGGAAGCCCATGATCTCACCTTTTCCGACTTCGAAGTTCAGGTTGTCGATCGCCGTTTGGCCGGCATAACGCTTGGTGAGATTTTCGACTTTGATCATGCAGGCGTGAGTTCTACTGACAACGCCAACTTGAAAGTGTTGGCAAATTTTTTGCCAAAATTTTTCAACGCGCCTCGAGAGTTACCGTCTCGACACGACGCCCGCGACCCGCGCGGCCGATGACGCCGACCGCGAAGTCCACGCTCGATCCACTATCCGCCTGCGACAGCAAACGTTCCACGTCCCTGACCGAATTGACGTCATACTTTCCGATCCGGTAAATCACCAGACCGCGCTCGAAGCCGGACTGGTCGGCCGGACTATCCGGCTCGACCGCGCTGATCAGGACGCCTCTGCCGGCTTGCGTAGCCGAGCGCGGCGGCGAGGTCGTCGGTCAAATCCTGCAACTGTAAACCGAACAAACGATCCGCGCGCGACGAGCCAGTTCCCTCCCCGCCGGGGCCCGGTTGCGGCGCCGGTTGTTTTGCGGCGATCTTCTTGAATTGCTCAATGCTTTGCCGGACAGCATCGGCCGGAATGGCAAAGCCGAGGCCCTGGGTCGGAATGCCCTGCGGGGTGAAGGCCAGCTTCGCGGAGCTGATCCCGACGAGGCGGCCGGAGAGATCGATCAACGGCCCGCCGCTGTTGCCCGGATTAATCGCCGCATCGGTCTGAAGCAGGTCGTGGTAATCGACGTTGTCGATCGTGATATCGCGCTTCACCGCGCTAAGGACGCCGCGGCTGATCGAGCTGCCGTAGCCAAGCGCATTGCCGACGACGATGACCGTTTGGCCTAACAAATTCGGCGAAATGTCCTGCAGGTTAACAAAAGGAAGCGGCTTGTCGCTGTCGATCTTGATCAGAGCGAGATCTTTCTTCGGATCACCCGTGATGTAACGCGCCTTGTAGCTCTTGTTGTCATTCGTGATGACCTCGATCTTGAAATCAGCTGCCCGCTCGACCACATGCTCGTTCGTCACGATATAGCCCGCGGGATCGATGATGAATCCCGAACCGAGACTCTGCAGCGTCTGACGGATCTCGCGCGGCCGGTTGCGATAGACGCCGAAGAACTGCGCGGCAAAATCATCGAACGGATCGCGCACCTGCCGCCGAACGACGCGCTCGGTATTGATGTTGACCACCGCGGGCAGGACCTTTGCCACCGCCAGCACCGCCGGCTCGGTGGCAGGATCGACGACCGACGGAGTCGCCTGGCCCAAGGCGGTTGAAACCGCCGCCATCAACATCGCGACCTGCAGACGTCTCCCTGTGGGTAAAAACACCGGACACGCCGTACGTAGGAAGGAGACAACAACTGCCCGTGCCCTTCGCACGGCGAAGCGCCTGCGGGAATCGGTTGCTCCCTTCTCGCCAGCCGAACCGAGAATGCGCTCTAATTGCCCGTTCACTTGCAGGCGAACATCGAAGCGCCTCCGGCAGTGTCAACTTGCCCACCGGGCAAACGCCTCCAGAGTACCGGGACCATGCGTCCATCATTCGCGACTCGCGGTAACCTCGATCTGATCGAGGAAAACTACCGCCTTTGGGAGAAGAACCCGGAGGCCGTCGACGGCAGTTGGCGCGCTTTCTTTGAGGGCTTTGAGCTCGGCAACACTCCGCAACGAAATGGCGCTGCCATGGTCGCCGCACCTGGGCCCGCTGCCGCACAGGAGGACTCGCTCCAGACGCGTGTCGACGGCTTGATTTACGCCTATCGCACTCTCGGACACACCATTGCGCGGGTGAATCCGCTGGCCGAAAAACGCCCGGAAAATCCGCTCCTCAGTCTGCGCGAGCTCGGGTTCAGCGAGAAGGACCTCGAGCGGCAGGTTTCCTCCCCGTTCTTTCTGGACAACAAGAAGATGACACTGCGCGAGATGATCGCGACGCTGGAAAGGATTTACGCCGACACGATTGGCACCGAGTTTCAACACATCCAAAATCCACGCGTCCGGAACTGGGTGCGCGACCGGATCGAAGCACGACCGCAGTTGCAAGACCGTGCGTCTGCCGCGATCCAGGTCGATCTCTTGCGAGCGCTACTGGAGGCGGAGTCGTTCGAGGTTTTCCTGCACACTCGTTACGTCGGACAAAAGCGCTTTTCTCTGCAGGGCGCGGAGTCGCTGATGGTGATCCTCGAGACCATCCTGCAACGCTGCCCGGATTCGGGAATCGAGGAGATCTGCATGGGGATGGCGCACCGCGGACGGCTCAATGTGCTGGCGAATTTTCTCCGCAAATCGCTCAAGGTGATCTTCACCGAGTTTAGCACCAACTACATTCCCGACCTCGTAGAGGGCGATGGCGACGTGAAATATCACCTCGGCTATCGCGACCGTGCGGAAACTCGATTCCGGAGCGCGAGATAGAGATTCGGCTCTCCGCCAATCCGAGCCATCTCGAAGCCGTCGATCCGGTGGTCGAGGGAAAGGCGCGGGCGCGACAGCGCATTCGGGGCGACACCGAGCACCGCCGGAAAGTTCTGCCGTTTCTCATTCACGGGGACGCGGCCTTCGCTGGTCAGGGCATCGTGGCGGAAACGCTCAACATGTCGCAACTGCCCGGCTACAGCACCGGCGGCACGGTGCACGTCGTGGTCAACAACCAGATCGGCTTCACCACTCTGCCGGAAGACGCGCGCTCCTCGATGTACGCCACCGACATCGCGAAGATGATTGAAGTGCCAATTTTTCACGTCAACGGCGACGACCCGCTGGCGGTGCGATTCGTGACGGAAACAGCGCTCGATTTCCGCCAGGAATTTGGACGCGACGTCGTCATCGACATGTATTGCTATCGGCGCTACGGACATAACGAAGGCGACGAACCGTTCTTCACCCAGCCCGATCTTTACGCCAGAATCGCGCAGCGTCCGTCGGTCACCAAGCTCTACAAGAGCCAGCTTTCGCAGACCGGCGTGTTAAGCGATGACGAGGCGGCGTCGCTCGAAACCGAGTTCGAACTGCGCCTCGAAATGGCGCTCGAGGAAGTGAAATCCATCGAGAAGAAAGCGGCCGACCAGACAGGGCGCTTCCAGGAATCGACCGCGGTTTTTCAACCCAAATATTCGGCGACCACGACGCCGACCGCGATCAGCCCCGAGATGCTGCAAGCAGATCGTCGACGGCCTAACGAGAGTGCCGGACGATTTCAACGTCCTGCCGAAAGTGAAGCGGATCACGATTGATCGGCAGCGCCAGGTATACGAAGCTGGCGGCCCTTACGATTGGGGATTTGCCGAGGCGCTTGCCTTCGGTTCGCTCCTGCTCGAAGGCATTCCGGTGCGCCTGTCCGGCCAGGACAGCCGGCGCGGCACTTTCAGTCATCGGCATTCATTTCTCTACGATGCGAAGACGGGCAAGCCGTATCTCCCGCTCCTCCATCTCGGACCGAACCAGGCGCGAATTTGCATTTACAACAGCCTGCTCTCCGAGGCGGCCGTGCTCGGCTTCGACTACGGTTACTCGCTCGATTATCCGAACATGCTCTGCCTTTGGGAGGCGCAGTTTGGCGATTTCGCGAATGGCGCGCAGACGATCATCGACCAGTTCATCGTCTCAGCGGAATCGAAATGGCAACGGCCAAGCGGCATCGTCCTCCTTCTCCCGCATGGCTACGAAGGCCAGGGGCCGGAACATTCCAGCGCGCGGCTCGAACGTTTTCTGCAAGCCTGCGCCGAGGACAACATCCAGGTCTGCAACCTCACGACCGCCGCGCAATACTTTCACGTTCTGCGCCGCCAGATGAAGCGCGACTTCATCAAGCCGCTCATCATCATGACGCCGAAAAGCCTGCTTCGCTCCGAGCAGGCCGCGGCGCGCACGGAGGATTTCACGAGCGGGAGTTTCTCGGAAATTCTGCCCGCGCCGCAAGTCGTCGCCGCCAGAGAAGATCGAGCGCGTCATCCTTTGCTCCGGCAAGGTTTACTACGATCTCCTCAACCATCGGGACGGAGGAGAAAATCACCGACGCCGCGATCGTTAGGCTGGAACAGCTCTATCCGCTCGCGGAGGAAAAGTTGCGCGCGACCCTCGAACCGTTCGGCAAGGTGCAAAAGATCATCTGGTGCCAGGAGGAATCGCAAAACATGGGCGCCTGGACCTACATCGAACCGCGGCTGCGAGCATCGGCAGGGCGGGAGATTCTCTACGCCGGGCGCAACGCCAGCGCGAGCCCGGCGGTCGGCGCGCTCGCACTTCACAAGCGCGAGCAAGCGGCATTGATTGCGGAGGCGTTCGCCCTCTAGTGGATGAAGCCATAGACGGCCTCCTCCAGCTTGCGTGCGGTGTAGAGTTGGCGGTTGTTCTTCGGGAATGAGCGCGGCAAAACACGTCTTCACTCTGGGCGTCGAGGAAGAGTTCCAGATCATCGATCCGAAAACGCGCGAACTGCGCTCCCACATCCAGCAAATCCTCGGCGATGGCAACAGTGACGCTAAATGAGCAGATCAAGCCCGAGATGCATCAATCCGTCGTCGAGCTCGGGACCGACGTCTGCGGCAGCATCGCCGACGCGCGCGAGCAGGTCATCCGCTTGCGCAGTGAGCTGGCGACGATGGCCGGGCGCGGCGGATTAAGGATTGCTTCCGCCGGGACGCATCCATTTTCGCACTGGTTCGACCAGGCAATCACCGAGGGCGAACGCTACGCCACGATCGTAAAAGACATGCAGCAGATCGCGCGGGCCAATCTGATCTTCGGCCTGCACGTCCACGTCGGCATTCCCGATCGCAACACGGCGATCCATGTCATGAATCAGGCGCGCTATTTCCTCCCACATCTCTACGCCCTCTCGACCAACTCGCCCTTCTGGGTCGGGCGCAACACTGGCTTGAAAGGCTATCGCCTTAAGGTCTTCGAGCGTTTCCCGCGCACCGGCATGCCGGACGCCTTCGAGAGTTTATCGGAGTACGAAGATTACCTGAAATTGCTGATCAAGACCGGCTGCGTCGATAACGCGAAAAAGATCTGGTGGGACATTCGGCTCCACCCGTTTTTCGATACCCTCGAAGTCCGCGTTTGCGACGCGCAATCGCGCGTCGACGACACGCTGGCGCTGGCCGCGGTCATCCAGGCGATCGTAGCAAAGCTGCACAAACTCCAGCACAACAATCTCACTTTCCGGATATATCGGCGCCGTCTGATCGATGAGAATCGCTGGCGCGCTTCGCGCTATGGGATCGACGGACGGATGATCGATTTCGGGCGGGAAGCCGAAGTCGACACGCGTGAATTGCTCAGTGAGCTGCTCGATTTCATCTCACCGGAAGTTGACGAGCTCGGGAGCAGCCAGGAGATCGAACACGTCGAAAGGATCCTGCGCGAAGGCACCGGCGCTGACCGGCAGATCGCGGCCTGGGAGCGTCAGCACAACATGCATGACGTGGTCGACCTGATCGTGGACGAAACCTACGAGCGCCTGACTGTGGCTTCGACGGATGGCGTCCCGGCTTAGCAATATTCGCTTAGCAAAGGCCAAGGAGCGACCAGCCTGGCCCCTCGTCGCCCACTAATTTGTGGACGTGAATTACACATTTGCCCTTCGGGAGCAAGGAGGACGCGGCCACCGCCGCGGGAAGCTGAAGCGGGATTGCCCGGGGCGCTTTTTCGCGCCATGATGAGCGCTTCGCAAATGCCTCACCGTCTTTTCACCGCCGCTCTCGCCGTTGATCCGGAACTGGCCCCCGGCGCGCGCAACGCGATCCGCGATTGTCTGCGTCTTCAGCCTAACGAACGCATCACCATCATCACCGATGAAGCAACCCGCGACATCGCCACCGCGCTCCAGCAGGAGGTCGAGGAAGTGGGTTCCGAATTCGCCGTTTTTGTGCTCGAGGAGTACGCCGAACGGCCGCTCACCGATATGCCGCGCCCGATCCTCGACGACCTTGCCAACTCGCAGGTTTCAATCTTCTGCGCCCAGTCGCAACGCGGTGAGCTTGGCTCGCGCATGCAGATGAGCGCTGTCGTGAACAAGCATCGCATCCGCCATGGCCACATGGTCAACATCAGTCGCCAGATCATGTGCGAAGGTATGCGGGCCGATTTCATGGCGATCGACGCCCTCAGCCAGCGGCTCATCGAACGGGTCCGTCGCGCCAGGCGCGTCAGCTGCCGCACCCCTGCGGGAACCGATTTCGTCGCCGATCTTTCCCCGGCCCTTAAATGGGTCAAGACGAGCGGGATTATCACGCCCGATAAATGGGGCAATCTTCCCGGTGGCGAGATTTTCACTTCACCCGGAAACACCAACGGCATTTTTGTCGTCGATGGCGTGGTCGGCGATTACCTCTGCCAGAAATACGGCGATATCGAGACCACCCCCCTGACGATCAAGGTAAAGGATAACCGCATCCATTCCCTGGCCTGCAAGAACAAAGAATTACTCGAGGAATTTCGCGCCTACACTAGCACCGACGAAAACAGCAATCGGGTCGGCGAATTCGCGATCGGCACCAACACGGCCTGCACCCATGTCATCGGCAACATCCTGCAGGACGAAAAAATTCCCGGTATCCACATCGCCTTTGGTCATCCCTACTGCGAGCACACCGGCCAAACCTGGTTTTCCAAAACCCACATCGACTGCGTCGGGCGCGACTTCGACATCTGGTTCGACGGCGAGCAGATCATGGCGGGTGGCAGATTCCTGGTCTGACGAGTTGGAAATCAGGCTTCCAGCGTGACTCGGCCGACAGGCACCTCACCTGTTGATTCCAAGGGCTTCTACCTGCCGGCCAGCGGTGGTTCCTACGCTTTCGCTGCGCTCCATCTGAAACCCGGCCTCCATTATCATTCGTCTCGCAGAAAGAGCTTTTCCTGTTGAAGGACTTCTGGTTTTCTGGTTCCCGATGAAAGCCGCGTTCGCCCCCGCGAAAGCGACACCGTTGCGATATTGGGTCTGCAACTTTTTCGTCTGCTATCTCGCGGGGATCCGCTTGCCCTGGGAACCTTGTAAAGGGGACTGACTCATGCGCTCAGTTCCCCGTTCGCTCTGTCTTGGCTGGTTCTTTCTGCATTTTCTACTCATCGGACTGATTTGCGCTCATGAAAGCCTTTGGCTCCTCGACCAGCAATTGACAGTCGCGCCACGCTCCTCAAACCGCGTTTGGCGACGGATCGACAGCGTTCCGGCGACACTTCTAGGAGACAACCTTGGCTCTAATAGTTTCTTCCGCCGGGCAATCGCTACCTACACGAACGCTGCCGGGATCGAGGTGGGTTATGGCTATTTCGCACCTAATGTGCCGGAAACGCACGCGGTCGTCTTTGAACTCCATTATCCGGACGGGCGCGTTGATTATGATGCACCGATTCTTAGCAGCCAGGAAGGTGAACTGCGCCTGACGAGCTTGATCGAGCAAATTGGGCGAACCGACTATGAAAGATGGCGGAACGAGCTGATGAGAAGATTGGCTCGTTCGATTTGGCAGCGACATCCTGCGGTCGTTTCCATCCGGTGCTTCTTCGGTTCCGTTACGCCCCCCACGCTCGCCGCCTATCGGTCTGGAAAGAATGAGCGCACGTTTACCTGCCAGTATGTATATGACTTCCACCAAACACTTCGAAAACAGAAGGAAGAAGCGCCGTGAATCCGGCAGACCGAAGATTCGGGTTTCTCTTCCCGGCTGATACCGGGCGATGGCTCTTCATCCTAAGGATGGGGCTTGGACTGGAAATCTTATTCTACACATTATCGCTCCGGAGCGATTGGAATCTCATCTTCGGCGGCTCAGGTGAGGGACTGCTTGGTCGGGATGTGGCCGATGCAATGGCAATTGTCCAGAGTCCGCTCATCCCGCGACTCGGCTGGTTCATCTTCCTATTCCAGCAAATTGGCCTGGATGAAAGCCTGGCCTTGTCAGCCATCTGGTGGTGTTTGCTGACTCTCGGATGTCTTCTCGTCCTTGGGCTGTTTTCGCGGCCTGCAGCCATTTTGACCTGGTTTTTACAGTTGGCGTGCGCCAAAAGCGGCGGCTTGCTTTCCTACGGCGCGGATAACCTGATCACAATCGGGCTTTTTTATCTCATGATTGCGCCGCTTCCTGATCCCTGGTCGCTCGATAGCTTGCTCCGTTATCAAGCGAGGAGGAATCCGCAGTTGCTCGGCTTTTATCGTCGCGTATTGCAGGTGCATCTTTGCCTGATCTACTTTTTTGGCGGCCTGACCAAATGTCTGGGCGCCGGTTGGTGGAATGGCTCCAATTTGTGGCGCTCGTTGACGATTCCCCCTTTCAATGTCCTTCCGCTCCACCGGGTCGCGTCCTTGGGATTTCTGCTGCCTGCCATAGGGATTGCTGTTTGCCTGCTGGAGACGACCTATCCGTTTCTCATTTGGTGGGGACGCACGCGAAAGCCGGTCCTCTATGCCATTTGCGCGCTGCATCTCGGCGTAGGTCTCTTTATGGGCATGTACCTTTTCGCAGGTATCATGCTTGTCTTGAACCTCGCCGCATTCTGGCCGCGCGAACACGCGCTCGAATTTGAACCGGCAGTTCTAAGCCTGGGAACGCTCCGGAGTTCGACCTGATCCAAATCATGGAAAAGATTGCTGCCAGAAGAATCTGGAGCACTATTGGAAAGGAGGCGCGCTGTCAAGATGCCTGCGGATGCAGAAGCGAATCTTAAGCCTGAAATTGCCCACATCCTTTCGATCGATGTCGTGGGCTATTCGAAACTGCTCATTAACGAACAGGTCGACCTTCTGAAGCAGCTCAATCAGGTGGTGCGCGAGACCGCCTGCGCCCGCGCTGCGGAGGCGAGCGGCAAGCTCATTCGGCTGCCGACGGGCGACGGAATGGTTCTGCTTTTCTTCGAAAGCCCGGAGGAACCGCTCCGTTGCGCAGTCGAAATCAGCAAAGCGCTCCGCAACCATCCAGAGATCCGCGTGCGGATGGGCGCGCACAGCGGGCCGGTTAACAAAGTGGAGGACGTGAACGGACGGCACAATGTTGCCGGTGCCGGGATCAACACCGCGCAACGGGTCCTCGACTGCGGAGATGCCGGGCACATTCTTCTCTCGAAAAGATTGGCTGACGATCTCGCCGAATATGGTCACTGGCGACCTCATCTGAGGGACATGGGCGAATGCACCGTCAAGCACGGAGTCAGACTTCGACTGGTTAACTTTGTCGACGGGTCGGTCGGGAATAGTGCGTGCCCTGAGAAACTCAGGAGCGGCGCCGGTTCACCGGTCGCATCGGAAGATCAGGTGCGGAAATCGCGTCAGCGCCGGGTGTTAATCTCAGGACTAACTCTCGTCGCCCTCTTCCTGGGCCTTTCTGTCGCCCTTTGGGTTAGATCACGCAATTCACCGGAGCTGATCGCAAAGAGCGTGGCCGTCCTCCCATTCGAAAGCCTGAGCGACGAACACCGTGACGCCTACTTTGCCGACGGCATGCAGGACGAGATCCTCCGGGACCTGGTCAAAATCGCGGATCTCAAAGTCATTAGCCGCACCTCGGTCGCGAAATATCGCAGCATCGGGAGCTTCAACCTGAAGCAGATCGCGAGTGATCTTCATGTTCGGTATGTTCTCGAAGGTAGCGTGCAACGGGCCAATGATCGAATCAGAGTCCAGGCACAGTTGATCGATGCGGCGACTGACGCACACGTCTGGGCGGAACACTACGACCGGCAGCTGGCTGATGTCTTTGCCATCCAGAGTGAAATCGCCGAAAAGATCGTCTCCCAACTGCAGGCACAGATCACTCCTGAGGAGAAAGCCGCGATCGAGATCCGGCCCACGCAAGACATTCCGGCCTATGAGTCATACGTTAAGGCCAATGCGATCATCGATCGAGTAATCTACGATTCCAACCGAATCGAGGACCTCTGGGAGGCTGAGCAACTCCTCGAGCAGGCGACCACGCGGGATCCCAAATTCTTTCTCGCCTTTTGCCGGCTCGCCTACGTCCACGACCAACTCTACTTCAACAGCCTCGATCACACTCCTTCCCGGCTCGCGCTGGCAAAGGCGGCCTTTGAGACGGCGAGACACTTGCAGCCCGATGCCGGAGAAGTTCACCTGGCGGCGGCGGCTCACTATTACTTTGGCTATCTCGATTACGACCATGCCCGCCAGGAACTGGTTGCAGCCAGAAAAAAGTTGCCTAACGACCCCTACCCGATTCTGCTTCTTGGCTACATAGATCGCCGGCAGGGACGCTGGGACGAGTCAACTCGCAAGCTCGAGCACGCGCTGGATCTTGACCCGGGCAATCTCCTGTTTCTCAAGCAGCTCGCGCTTAGTTACACAAATCTGCGCCGCTACGCCGATGTCGAAACAATACTCGATCGGGCGATTGCCCTTGCGCCCAATGACCCAAACTTCCGCGTCGAGCGAGCAGCCGTGGAGTTGGATTGGCATGCCGACACCAAACCCCTCCATGCCGCGATCGACCAGATCCTGGCGCAGGACCCGGGCAAAGCTTCCGTGATCGCCGATCAGTGGATTGATCTCGCCCTGTGCGAGAAGGATATGAATGCGGCGGGCAAAGCGCTCGGTGTCATGACCGAAAACGGCTGTCAGGAGGAGGGTTTGCCTTACCCCCGCTCCTGGTGTGAAGGTTTGGTCGCTCGCGAAAGGCAAGACACGAGTGCCGCGCAATTGGCCTTCAGCGAAGCCCGGCTACGCGTGGACCGCCTCGTCCAGGCGCAGCCCGACTTCGCGGCCGGCGTTTCCGTCCTGGGGATGATCGACGCCGCTCTCGGGAATAAGGAAAATGCTATCGCGGAGGGCCGCAAAGCAGTGGAGCTGCTCCCCACAAGCAAAGACGCGATCACGGGTCCGCTGCTTCTTCGGAACCTTGCTACTATCTATGCGTGGACCAGCGAGAAAGAAGCCGCTTTCGACGTATTGAAACGACTGGTTGCCATGCCGAGCTATCTTAGCTACGGACAACTAAAATTGCATCCGTATTGGGAGCCGTTGCGTGACAGCCGCGAATTCGGCGAAGTCGCTGCAGCTCTTGCTTCGAATTAAAATACTTTCTTTGGCAAGTTTGGATATGCCAACGCCCACTAATTAGTGTCCAACAGGGACAGAATCGTCTCCACCTGTTGTTCGTTTTTGAGTGCCACTTTCTGCGTGACGTGCATGCTGCAGGGGGGTATGCCGATCAGTTGCGTGATTGCAGCGCGCGATACGGTTACTACGTTTGGATCAGCACCGCCGACATCTGGATAATGTTTTGCAGGCCCGCCCTGCGGATCGCTTATCGAAACATTTTGCCGCCATTGAATATTCGAGGGGTCAATAGCCGTTTCGAAATCGGATATGGATTTTATCTTAACTCGTTGGCTGCCGCCATCGCCGAAGACCAGAATGTATTTCGCTCTTAGTTCACTTTTTGCAACCAGCAAGTCCCGAACCCACGGGATGACTACGCCGCCGACTGCAAAGGCGACAATGACTGCAATGGCGACGACGGCAAGCGCTTTCGCGCCAACGCGAAAGCCAGCTTTCGCAGAACCTATATTTGTGTCAGGGGTATTCATAATCGCTGGTTTTGAACATCGGACTCGCAGGTGTCAAGTGACAAACACACTTTTTTCCAGTGCAGCGGTCGGCGATGAAGCCGCCCAAGATGGGCGTTGAGATAAACGCTGATCATGCGATCAGCCTGTTCGCTTCAGCGATCGTATAAAGGAGCCCGAATTCAGCCCGCCTCCACTTCGAGGTAATGGCCGGCGACGAACTTGAAAATCACGAAGCAAAGACCCGAGCCGGCGGCGAAGCCGGCGTGCATGAGCCAGAAGGTGTTCGGGAGCATGGTCTGCTAGAAACCGCTGATTCAGCCGACGAGGGTGTTGCCGCAGAAGAAGGCCAGGTAAGTAGGGCCGATGATGGTGGCGTTTATCGCCTTGGGCGCGTACTTGGCGAACAACGCGAGACTGATCGGCAGAAGGCCGGCGAATGCGATGCTGTTGACGACGTGGAAGGAAACCGGCCGGAAGAGCCCCATCCTATGGCCCGGGGCCTGAGTCGCGACGGCGATGACGAGGCACATCATGCCAGCGATGGAGAAGCCGGAGCCGATGATGAGCTTGGTTGTTTCGTCGGTTTCGCGCCGATGCTTCCCATACCAAGGATAGAAGAGAGCGACGAGCCCGAGGAAGCTGACGCTGACCATGGCGTCGAGGGTAACGAGCCAGGTAGTGGGCAGTTTCTTGCCGAAGAAGACGAGGTCGAACTGCTGGTCGCCCTAAACGAGGTAGGCGTTGAAGATCTGATTGTTCGGCACGATCGCGACGGCGAGCACCGGGATAAGGAGAAGGAGCGCGATCACAGCGCGCCAGTCGTGCCCGGTGAGTTTCGCACGCGGCACGGCCGCGACGGCGCGGGCTTGGTTTCCCCAGTGCACAGTTATTTCTGGCCGGAGAGGTAAGTGCCGATGGCAAGGGGCATGCCGACTCCGGTCGCGGCGAAGCCGGAGTGCCAGCCGAAGACTTCACCGAGCCGGGGATGGGTAAGAATACGACGGTCGTCTACACGGCGGAGCCCAACGGCAAAATCAAGGTGACGGTGGACGGGATTCGACGCGAACGGGAAATCATACCGTGTGGGTCGGCTCCTCTTCATCGCGTTAGATGGTGTGAATTGCCTTCTCGTTGCCGCATCGGCGTGCTTTCATAGGTTTAGATGAAAAAGGCGAAAAAGAAATCGAGCGCCGAAAGGCACAGTTCCTATCAGAAACCAGCCCTGCGCAGCGAAGCGTTTGCCCGGGCGCTGAGCGACGCAAAATTGCGCCTCGCCGGTTCCGGGGGTTTGCGCTCGCTCTTCGAAAAGGCCGCGAAAGAGGCTGCCTCGCTCCCGCGGGAGAGATTCAGGGGGAATTGGCCGTATCTTCAGACGATGCTGCGCTTGGTCCGCGCCTACGAGCACGGTGAATACAAACAGGCTTCGAACGATGCTCTGCTCTGGATCGTAGCGGCTCTCAACTACTTGGTCGATCCGTTCGATTTGATTCCGGACAGCATTCCGTTTCTCGGTTTCGTCGATGACGCGATTGTGGTCGAATTTGTCGTGGATAAGACCCGGCAAACGTTGGACGATTTCATGATCTGGGAAACCATTGGCGTC
Organism: uncultured Verrucomicrobiae bacterium; assembly: GCA_963776615.1. GTDB lineage: Bacteria > Verrucomicrobiota > Verrucomicrobiia > Chthoniobacterales > UBA10450 > Palsa-1392. Next base: position 223,898 of record CAVZNJ010000016.1, on the reverse strand, counting down.
AGTTAGACGGCATCCGCGTTTCTTCACCAAAGAACGCCACCGTAAAAAGCTACACGGCACCCTGTGGTAGATCTACGGAAGGCGCTCGCGGCCGCCCCGAAGGCGCGCGCGCTGTGGTCGGACATCACGCCGATCGCGCGTCGAGATTGGATTCATTGGATCGCCTCCGCCAAGCGGCCAGAGACTCGCGCGCGTCGAGTCAACAATGCTTTCGCGATGCTCGCTGGCGGGAAGGGACGCGTTTGCTGCTTCGATCGATCTGGGTTCTATAGTAAAAGCCTCAGCGCTCCCAAAGCGGCGATTTAGAGAATATGAGTTTGTCGTTTAGCCAATGGCTGCCAAGGATACGTTTGTTAACTAAGTCACTCACAAGCGTTTACTTCGAGGCGAACGGAGCGCCCAACCATCGGCACTCATTGCAATCCTGCTGCTCCCGGTGTTACCATGGCCCATGAAAGCGGCTATCGTTTCCAGAGCTGTATTGTTGCTGGCCTGCTCGAATACGTTTATGACGTTTGCATGGTATGCACATCTCCGAAACTGGGGAAGCAAGAAGTGGTTCGTCGCCGCCATCCTGAGTTGGGGAATTGCGTTCTTCGAGTACTTGTTTCAAGTTCCGGCAAATCGGATCGGTTACACGGTATTGACGCTCGCACAGTTAAAGGTTTTGCAGGAGGTCATTACGCTTTCGGTCTTTGTTCCTTTTGCTTTGCTTTACATGCAGCAACCACTCAAGTGGGACTATCTGTGGGCCACGTTGTGTCTGGTGGGAGCAGCCTATTTTATGTTCCGCGGATGATTGTGTCGTGATGCGCCTGGCCTTGTGCTTCCGCTTGCCGCGGCTGAGTTTTTTTGTTAGACGTTACTCGCAAACCGCGAAGCAAGGCGTATATGAACACCGAAATTGTTACTGAAGCTGCCCGGGCCACTCTTTCCGGGAGTACTACCCTGCCCGGAAGTCGTCCGCAGGATGATTGAAACTGTTCTAGTTAGGCACTCAATTATCTATCTAATCTTATGAAGATTGTTTCCTTTTACGAAATGGCCCCTGGTGCTTTGTCAAAAGTAATGACCCACTTTCCGGCGCATCGTGCGAGACTCGATGAGTTCCACGCTCGTGGATACTCCTTGCGGCTGGTCCGCTTGGCAACCCGCCAGAAGGCGCCATGGCAGTGTTCACGACACGCGAGGCAGCGGAAGAATTTATCCAGGGTGACCCGTTCGTAACAAACGGTCTCATAAGCAAATGGCGTCTGGTCGAATGGAACGCAGTATATATTTAATTGGTAGTAATTGCGTCACAGTGCCTAACGAAATCGATGAGATGGAGTTGACCGCGAGCCGTCGTAATATCCAGCCTTCACATGATTAGAGCGCGTAAGTCCGCAGCCACGCGCGAACCCGCTCGCGGCGGCTCATGTTGTTGCCGTTAGGTCGATAAAACGCATCTGGACGATCATCGGCGTGCGCAACGTTCCGCGCAGCTTCAAATGGTATCAGTCGCTCTTCGGCCAACCTGAAACGCCTCCCGGTCATGACTACTTTGGTCAGATTCTCGATACGGATGGAACCGTGTTGCTCTGCCTGCACCAATGGGGCGCGCACGAGCATCCTCCCTTGATGAGCCCGCAGGAGGCGCCACCTGGCAACGGACTCCTCTTGTTCTTCCGCGGCGACGATTTCGATATGACACTCAAGAGGGCCCGCGCTCTTGTCACCCCGTTCGAAGAGGGGCCCCACGTGAACCCGAATACCCGAACAAGGGAGTTCTCACTCCGAGATCCGGATGGATACTACGTCACGATCAGTGCGCTCTCTGGGCCTCGGCGAAGGGCGCGCGCGAGGCGACGCCTCCTGGAGCACGGCACGCCCGGTTAATCGATTTGTTACTCCTCGCGCCGCGTTCCTGCTGTTGCGGGGAAAAGGCGATGCCTTCTTTCGCTATTGTGCAATTCTAGACGCTGTGGATTCGACCTTGCGCGCCCGTTTCAACGCCGATTTTTCACCAGCCAAGTACGAGGCATTTTTGAATTGTGTCCAGCACACTGAGCGCTGGCCCGCTGATTTTCGGATTTCCGAGACGCCGGTTTTTTTGACGCGCGAGTTCACCGACGAAGTGGTCGGTGCGGCCAATGAAATCGTGGCGCTGACCCGAACTCCGGAATTCGGGCGCCATGCCGCCAATGCCATCCCGCCGGGACTGGAAGTGCCCGACGAACCCGCGCACCCCAACTTTCTCGTGGTGGACTTTGGGATTTGCGAGGAAGGCGGGCGGCTTACGCCGCGCCTGATCGAGCTGCAGGCGTTTCCGAGTCTCTACGGTTTTCAATTGCTCCTGCTCGGTTGCATCCGCCAGACGTTTCCCGTTATCCCGCGGAACTGGACTTCGGCCTTCAGCGGATTGAAGGATGAAACCTATCTCTCGCTCCTCCGCGAGGTCATCATCGGTCCCGCCAATCCGGAGAACGTGATCTTGCTCGAGATCGAGCCGGAGAAGCAAAAAACGCGGATCGACTTCGCCTGCACCGAAACCCTGCTCGGGGTCCGATCGGTTTGCCTGACGAAGATCAAGAAGCGCGGTCGCCAGTTGTTTTACGAGCATGACGGACGCGAAGTGTCGATCGAGCGCATTTACAACCGCGTCATCTTCGACGAGCTGCTGCGCCGGCCCGATGTGACGCCGGGGTTCCACTTTCAGGACGAACTCGACGTTGTCTGGGCGGGGCACCCCAACTGGTATTTCCGGGTGAGCAAGCATTCGCTCCCCTTCCTCAAGACCGCGCACACCTCACCGGCGCATTTTGTCGACGAATTTCCTCCTGACGAATCCCTCGAAGATTACGTGCTCAAGCCGCTTTATTCCTTCGCCGGGCTTGGAGTCGACATGGAACCGACACGCGAAAAACTGGCCGCGCTCGAAGCTCCGCGCAGTTGGATCCTGCAAAAGAAGGTGCGTTACGCGGAATTCCTTCAAACTATCGATGGCCGGCGCTCGAAAGTGGAGATAAGGATGATGTTTCTCTGGCCCAACGGGGGCGAACCGATCCTCGCGAACAACCTCGTCCGGATGAGCCAGGGCAAGATGATGGGGGTCGACTTCAACAAGGACAAGACCTGGGTTGGTGCCAGCATCGCGCTCCATCCGCGCGGCTAGAATCAGCCGCACCGGATGGACGGGCGCTGTCCCGTCCCTGTTTCACGCTGCAAGGACACGGCGATCGTCCCTCCAATGTTAGGCTCCCTGGGACGACGCGAGTTCTTCGTTCGTCTCCGAAAAGGCTTTAATCGCATGCTCCAATTCCGCACGTGAATGCGCTGCGCTCACTTGCGTCCGCACCCGCGCGGTCCCATGCGGCACGACCGGATAGAAGAAGCCGATCACGTAAACGCCTTTCTCCAGCATGCGCGCGGCGAACTTCTGCGAAAGCGCGGCGTCGCCCAGCATGATCGGGACGATCGGATGCGTCCCCGGCTTGATCGTCAGCCCCTTTTCTGTCAGGGCGGCGCGGAAGTATTTCGTGTTCTCCTCCAACTTGTCACGCAGTTCGGTCGAAGCAGTCAGCAGCTCGAGCGCCTTGAGCGACGCGGCGACGATGGGCGGCGCGACCGTGTTGGAGAAAAGATAGGGTCGCGAACGTTGCCGGAGGAGCGCGACGATCTCCTTGCGTCCGCTGGTGTAGCCGCCGCTCGCCCCGCCGAGAGCTTTGCCTAACGTCCCAGTGATCACGTCCACTCGCCCTTGCACACCACAATGTTCCGGCGTCCCGCGGCCGCTTTTACCGATAAAGCCGGCGGCGTGAGCATCGTCCACCATCACCAGCGCATCGTATTGTTCCGCGAGATCGCAGATGCCTTTGAGATTCGCGATCGTGCCGTCCATCGAGAAAACGCCGTCGGTCGCGATGAGGCGGAAGCGCGCACCTTTCGCCGCCTGCAACTGCGCTTCGAGATCGATCATGTCGCAGTTCTTGTAACGGTAGCGCTGCGCCTTGCAGAGCCGGACACCGTCGATAATGCTGGCGTGATTCAGCTCGTCGGAGATCACCGCATCCTCCGCGCCCAGCAAGGTCTCGAAGAGGCCGCCGTTGGCGTCGAAGCAGGAGGGATAAAGAATCGTGTCCTCGGTCCCGAGGAATTTGGTGAGAGCGGCCTCCAGTTCCTTGTGAATATCCTGCGTGCCGCAAATGAAGCGCACACTTGCCATGCCAAAGCCGTGGCTGTCGAGCGCTTCCTTCGCCGCCGCGATGAGCGCGGGATGATCGGCCAGGCCAAGATAGTTATTCGCGCAGAGGTTAATGACGCGTCGGCCATCTGCGATCGGGATCTCGGCATTTTGCGGACCGGTGATGATGCGCTCGGTCTTGTAGAGTCCCTGCGCTTTGATTTCCTCGAGGGTTTTTGAGACGTGGTCGGCAAATTTCGCGAGCATCGCGCAATCTTCCGCAAACGGATTCGCTTGTCATCCCGGACGGGTTCAACCCTAAAAACTCCACTTGTCGGGGTTGTGAATAACTGTTAATAACTTCCGGACTCACTGGAGAATGAGAATCCGATCTGCTCTGCTGGTGGTTGCGGCCGGATTGTCGTTAGGCGCTTGCGGCACCGGGCGACATCTTCCCGCCTACGAGGCGCCCCTGGCCCGAACCGGTTTCCAGCAGGTGCGCACAACTGCCTACACCGACACCGAGTCGGACCACAGGGAATATGGAAATCGCACCGCGCTCGGCGGAGTTCTGCACGCTGCGCCGCCGCCAACCGTGTCGCGCGCGATTCCGGTCGCGCAGGACCGGGTTTTCCGTGGTCCGGACGCCGGCTACCGAAATATTGCTTATGTCTCACGGTCCCAACCGTTCTTGCAGGACAACTTTTCCAATCAGATCTACGGCAGCGCAGCTGCCGACTGGTCGCGCTGGCCGGCCGGAACAGTTTTTCGCGTGGTCTCGACCGGACAACTTTACCGGGTGGAGGATTACGGCTGGGCGCTGGCCGGTCGCAACACGATCGATCTTTACATGGCGACGCCGCACGACATGAACAGTTGGGGCCTGCGCCGCGAATTGATCGAGATCGTGCAATGGGGCGACCCGCAAGAAAGTCTGCGCCGGCTCGCGCCGCACACGAAGTACCGCCACATTAAGCGCATGGTGCTCGAGCTGGAAGGCAAGCAGCGCGCCGCGGCCAAGCTGAACTAATGTGGGAGGGGCCTGTGCGCCCCGATCTGGGCCTAACGATCGGGGCGCACAGCCTCTCCCACATTGCGTCCCGCGTGCGAACCCTTCATCTTTCACGCAGGATGGGTGGGCTGGAGATCAACTTGGTGGTACCGGATCTCTGGCAGCAGGAGGCGGTGCGCGCCCTCCAGTCCGGCAAGGATGTCGTTGTGCATGCGCCGACCGGCGCGGGGAAGACCTACATCTTTGAGCTGCTTTATCAGTCGTTGAAGGGCCAGGCCGTTTTCACCGTCCCGACGCGCGCCCTGGCGAACGACAAGCTCGCGGAATGGCGCACCCGCGGCTGGGACGTCGGCATCGCGACCGGCGACCTCGCACTGAACCTCGACGCGAAAGTCATCGTCGCGACGCTCGAGACGCAGCGGTCGCGTTTTCTCCGGGGCGAAGGTCCGCGGCTGCTGGTGGTCGACGAGTATCAGCTCATCGCCGATCCGCTGCGCGGTGTGCATTACGAGCTGGCGCTCGCGCTCGCACCGCCGGAAACCCAGCTCCTCTTGCTCAGCGGGAGCGTGAACAATCCGCAGGACGTGGTCGAATGGCTGCGCCGGAACGGACGCAACGCCGGTGCTCGTCAGACACGATCAGCGGCCAGTGCCGCAGCATGAAGTTGATCTGCGCAATTTGCCGGACATCGGCTTTGCGCGGACGCGGGAATTTTGGCCGCGCATGATCGCGCGCGCGCTCCATGGCGGGCTGGCGCCGATTCTGGTTTTCGCTCCGCGGCGCAACGCGACCGAAGAAATGGCGCTTGCGATCGCGAGCGCAGTGCCAGTGCGCGATCCACTCCAGCTCTCGCCACAACAGGAAGCGCTGGCGGGCAAACGCCTGACAAAATTGCTGCGCAACCGCGTCGCTTATCATCACAGCGGCCTCAGCTACGCGGTCCGCGCCGGTTTGATTGAGCCGCTCGCCAAAGCCGGTCAACTCAACGTCGTGGTTGCGACGATGGGGCTCGCAGCCGGGATCAATTTTTCCATGCGCTCGGTCCTCGTCACCGACACGCGTTATCTGGCGGGAAATTTCGAACACCAGGTGCAACCGGATGAATTGCTCCAGATGTTCGGGCGCGCCGGGCGGCGTGGGCTCGACGATACCGGATTCATCCTTTTCACGCCTGATCAGCCGCGCCTCAGCTATGCGCGGCCGCGGCAATTGAAGCGTGCCACGCAGGTGGATTGGCCAAGCCTGATCAGCGTGATGCGGAGCGCAACGGAGCGCGGCGAACAACCGTTCGCCGCCGCGGTCGCGTTGAGCCGTTCGCTTTTTAGCGTACAACAGGTGCCGCTCGGAGTTGAGCGCTCGCTCGCCACCGGGCCGAAGCCGTGCGGTCTCTGGGTCGACGCGGAACGCGCCCGGTTCGTCAGACGACCGATCGTCGAAATCCTCAACAGCCGCCAGGACTGGGAGCCGCGCGGTGAGATGGTGGAAGCGTCGTTAGGCGAAGTGTTTCTCCGCGAAGGCGAGCGTTGGCTGCCGGCCCTCCGCCGGCCGAAGACGCTCGAGCGTTTCCCGATCGGTAACCTGTGTCGACTGCGCGAGAAGAAGATTTACGGCCGCGAAATGCCGCTCGCGACCGTCGCGGCGGGAAAAGCCGAGATGCAGCTGGTCAAACCGCTACGGAAAATGCTCGGTGCAAAATTTATCTCCGAAACGGAGCTGCTCTGCAACGCAAAGGAGTTGATGCCGCGATGGAGCGGCGGCGGTGTGATCGACGAAATCGTCCGGCGCGGCAATCTCGTTTCGGCCCGGATCGATTTCTCCGCAGTGAAAATTCAAGCCCGGCGCGATTCGTTAGGCCGGGCTCTCTTTGATCCGCCAGAGCGCGAGGCGCTGCCGCTCGTTTGCCGTGGTTGTTCGGAGCTGGAGCATGATCAAACCGTCGAGATTGTCGCCTCGCCGGCTTTCGCCTGGCGGCGACTCGGCGTTGGTCGAGCCGGATGGCAGACCCACTCGGCGCGGAATTGTCTTCGGCTTTTTCCAGGCCGGCGAAGGGCTTGCCATCGCTGCGGCTCTCGAGGACGAAACGTATCCGATCGACGATTTGGTTTTTGATCTGGCCAACATCCGTGCCGGTCCGCGTTTCGCGGGCGAGGATTCTCGCCGGGCGGGACGACTCGGCGCCCGTTGCCAGACGATCTACGAACGCGCGGATCATCCGGGTTATCTGGAGATGGGCGTGCCGGTGCATTACGGTGCAGGCGCGGCGGAAGTGATTCGCGAACTGGTCGAGAATCCGGGCGGACGTTATCGAATCACGTCGGATTTGCTGCGTCATGGCGATGTCGAGCGCGCCCTCATGGAATGGCGCAGTCTCCTGCGGCACATCGTCGCGGCGCCCGACCTGGAGTGGGGTCGCTGGCGTGAGTTGAAGGTGAGAGCGAAGGAACTCCTTGGGCGGTCGTCCTCGCCGACCCTGCTGGAATTTCCACCGCTCCTCGCCGCGCAACAGCGGCGCATCTGAATGTGGGAGGGGGCTGTGTCCCCCGATCTTCGCGCGGCCGATCGCCGCACACAGCCGGCTCCCACAATAAAAGCCTTATGCTACGTTGCTGGCCGTCATGCCTAACGAGATCGAAACATCCATACCCGCCACGCTCGGTTACCGGATGCCGGCCGAATGGGAACCGCACGCCGCGACCTGGCTTTCCTGGCCGCGCCGCGAAGGGATCAGCTTTCCCGATTCTTACGATCGCGTCGTGCCGACTCTGCGCGCGATGGTCGAGGCGCTGCTTGAGTCGGAGCCGGTCAACATCAACGTCTGCAACGGCGCCCACGAAGCGGAAGCGCGCGCCGCGTTGAGAGGATTGCCTGACGACCGCCTGACATTTCACATGATCCCGACGAACGAGCCATGGTGCCGCGATCATGGCCCAATTTTCCTAACCCGGGACGAGGAGCCTCGCCTGGCGGTGGTCGATTGGGATTACAACGCATGGGGCGGCAAGTATCCGCCCTGCGATCTCGACGAAGTCGTGCCGACCCGCGTGGCCGAGAAACTGGACCTGCCCGTTTACTATCCGCGCATGATCTTGGAAGGCGGCTCAATCGATGTGAACGGCGCAGGCGCGTTGCTCACGACCGAAGGCTGTCTGCTCAATTCAAACCGCAACCCGCAGCTGAGCCGGGCGCAGATCGAGCAACGGCTGCGAGATTATCTCGGCGTACGCGAGATTCTCTGGCTCGGCGATGGCATCGAGGGCGACGACACCGACGGGCACATCGATGACCTGACGCGTTTCGTCGGTGAACGGACGGTCGTGACGGTGGTGGAAGGGGACGATGCCGATCCGAACCACGCACCGTTGCAGGCCAACCTCGAACGCTTGCGCGGCCTAACGATTAGCGAACAACCGCTCGAAATCATGACGCTGCCAATGCCGGCCAGGATCGACCGGGAGGATCTGCGTCTTCCGGCGAGCTACGCAAATTTCTACATCGCAAACCGCTGTGTGCTCCTGCCGACCTTTGCGGATTCCAACGATGCGAAAGCGGTCGAGGTGTTGCAGCGCGCTTTCCCGACGCGGCGGATCGTCCCGATCGATTGTCGCGAACTGATTTGGGGCCTCGGCGCATTCCATTGCCTGACGCAGCAGCAGCCGGCCTTGTAGCGATCGTTCGTTAGTCGGCGAAAGGCGCGGGCTTGTAGCCACTGCGAAGAATCGCATCATGCAGCGCCGGAGCGTGCGTCCTGCGCGCGTCGAACGTCACCCACACTCGTTCCGATTTCGGATCGGCCTTCACTTCTTTCACGCCGTCGATGCGCATGAGCGGTTCACGCAAACGGCGCACACATTCGTCGCAGTCGTTGCCTTCGGTTGCGATGTCGATCGTCTCCAGGACGGGTTGGTCGGCAGTGTCGTGCAGGTTGTGCGGATCAGCTGGGTCCATGTAATCAATTCGCGTCTCGGCGCGAGAACGGGCGCATTTGATTCCCGGTCCTGGTACTCGGGGAGCGAGACGAGCATTTCATGCGATTCTTTAGCGTGCCTGCAACTCAAAACGCTCAGCTCTTTTCGCCGCTGCAAATGCGTGACGTCCATTTCCGCAACCGCATCGTTGTTTCACCGATGTGCCAGTATTCCAGCGTCGATGGCTTCGCCAACGACTGGCATCTCGTGCACCTCGGAAGTCGCGCGGTCGGCGGCGCGGCACTGGTTTTCACCGAGGCAGCCGCGGTGCTCGCAGAAGGACGCATCAGCCCGGACGATCTCGGGATCTGGAAAGATGCGCAGATCGAAATGCTGGCGCGCATTTTTCGGTTCATCGAAACGCAGGGCGCGGTCCCGGGGATGCAGCTCGCCCACGCCGGGCGCAAGGCGAGCACGAGCGCGCCCTGGAAGGGCGGGAAACCGTTAGGCGTGAGAGAGGGCGGCTGGAGTCCGATCTTCGGGCCGAGTGCGCGACCATTCGCTGACGGATACCAGACGCCGCAGGAACTCGACCGCGCCGGTCTTGCGCGCGTGCGCGATGCTTTCGCGGAGGCTGCGATCCGCGCGCTCGAGGCGGGTGCGAAGGTCGTGGAGATCCACGCCGCGCACGGTTATTTGCAGCACAGTTTTCTCTCGCCGCTGAGCAACCAGCGCACGGATAACTACGGCGGCTCGTTGGAAAACCGGAGCCGGTTTCTCTGCGAAACGGTCACCGCCGTGCGCGCCGCGTGGCCGGAACGCTATCCGCTTTTCGTCCGGATCTCTGCGACCGATTGGACGGAGGGCGGCTGGACCAGCGACGATTCCGTCGCGCTTGCGAGAAAATTGAAGTCGTTAGGCGTGGACCTGATCGATTGCTCGAGTGGCGGCAACGTGCCGAGCGCCGCCATTCCAGTCGGCGCCGGTTACCAAACACCCTTCGCCGCCCGCCTTCGCGACGAAGCGCAAATCGCGACCGGTGCGGTCGGGATGATCACTGCCCCGGAACAGGCCGATCAAATCGTGCGGACGGGCGAAGCCGATCTCGTCCTGGTGGCCCGCGAATTTCTTCGGCATCCCTACTGGCCACTGAACGCGGCGCGGTTGCTCCACCAGAAACCGGATGCGCCGGCGCAGTACGGCCGCGCTTTCCTCTAGCCGGATCTGCTGGCGACGATCCTCAGGCAGAAGCCACGAACCGATTCCCTTCGCTGTCCTTGAACATGGCGTAGGTGCCCCACGGTTGCTTTTGCGGCGGCCCCTCGAATTCGACGCCCCGCACCTTCAATTCCGCGTAGGTTTTCGCGATGTCATCGCAGAGGTAGGACAGGTTCATCATCGTGCCGATGCGTTTCTCATCCCCCGGGGCGGTGAAAAGAACGACCCGGGTTTCCGCCTTCGGCACCCGCAATTCGATCCAGCGCTGTTTCTCGTCGAACGGCTGGTCCGTAATGATGGTAAACCCGAGCTTGTCGGTGTAAAAATCCAGCGCTCGATTCTGATCCGCCACCGGAATGCTAACGAACTTGATTTGTTTGATCATGGCAGGGGCACGTTAGAATCGAGCAGTTGCGAACGTCCAGCGCGGGACGCGTCCGCTGTGCGAAAATCGCTGTCCATTAACCGGCATAGCGGCTAAACTACTTTCATGCCCCGCTTCCGTAAGACGATCCCGATCGATGACTACGTGCTCGATGTCCTGATGCCCGACCTGGTCGGTCACGATCATCAGCCGGCCGCTTTTCTGGTCTACCTCCATCTCTACCGCGCCGCGGAGCAGCTGAGGTGGCGGCCGGTTAGTAGCAGCCTGCGCCAGATTGCAGAGGGCACCGGGCTTTCCAAGAGCGCGATCCAGATCGCGTTGGCAACACTGCGCCGGCGCCAGCTGGTCGATTCCACAAGCGCACACGCAACGGCCCGGCCGCAGCATCGCGTCCTGCGCCACTGGCGCCGGCCGCGTATTCGTTAGGCGTAATCCGTTGGCCTGCCGCCGGGAAGGTCGACGAAGCCCTCGTTTCAGAGCTGGCCGTGATCGAGCTGGCTGAGGAGATTCTCGACTTCGCGCGCTCCAATATCGGTCCGCGCATAATCGAGGGGCACGGCGCCATGCAAACCGCGCTGCGGCGTCTTGAGCCACTGGCGCGCCTCGTTCAGGCTGCCGAAGAGATAGAGCGCGTGACCGAGGAGGCGCGCGAAGCAAACCACCCGGCCGGACTCATCGAAGGTCAGGCGACCGGTCGCCTTGCGTTGCTCGATTGCGCTCCGGGAAAGACCAAGCCGCGCCGACAATTCGTCCAGAGAAAGGTCGAGCTGCTTGCGTAGCGCTTCGAATTCTCCGAAGGCGAGCCCGGTTAGCGCGACTCTCTCTCGTTTTTTCGGTGCCGATTTCTTTGCTGCCGGTTTCGATTTTTTTGCGGCAACCGGCCGGGGAGCAGCGACGCTTTTCCGCCGGGCTGCTGACTTTGGTTTGGTCGCAGATTTCATGTGGGGGCCGTCATAGCAGATCGGCGCGGCATCTTACAAGCCCGATGGACAGAAAGGTTCCGGGCCCTGTTTCAATTCAAGTCACCTTGCGGGGCTCATGAGCCGCCGATACTCTTGCTCATGAGCACGAACCCGACTGAATACGCGCACCCCGAAGCGTTGGTCGACGCCGATTGGCTCGAGCAACATCTGAACGACAAAGACATTCGCATCATCGAGTCGAACGAAGACATCCTCCTCTACGACACCGGTCACATTCCCGGCGCGGTCCACATCGATTGGCGGGCCGATCTTCAGGACCCGGTCATCCGGGATTATATCGCGCCGGATAAGTTCGCCGAACTCTGCGGTCGCAATGGCATTACTCCAGAAACCACCTGTATTTTCTACGGCGACAAAGCGAACTGGTGGGCGTGCTACGCGCTCTGGGCCTTCCGGCTCTTCGGGCACGAGAAGGTCAAGATCCTGAATGGTGGCCGCGACAAATGGAAAGCCGAAGGCCGCACGATGACGCGCGAAGTGTCGAATTATCCGCGCACAAATTATCCCGTCCCGGCGAGCCGCTTGGACAAGGAGATTCGCGCCTTTGCGGATGAAGCGCTCGCCCAAAGCCAGGCGAAAAAGCCGCTCATCGATGTGCGGTCGCCCGGTGAATATAAAGGCGAGATCACCCACATGGCGGAATATCCGCAGGAGGGCGTGCTACGCGGCGGTCACATCCCAGGTGCGATGAGCGTTCCGTGGAAAATGGCGACGAACGACGACAACACCTTCAAGTCCGCGGAGGAACTGGCGAAAATCTACCTCGACCAGTGCGGGATCAAACCCGGGATGGAAACGGTCGTTTATTGCCGAATCGGCGAGCGCTCCAGCCACACCTGGTTTGTCCTGACCTATCTGCTCGGGCTCGATAAAGTGCGCAACTACGATGGTTCGTGGACGGAGTGGGGCAACAAGGTCGGCGCCCCAATCGAAAAGAGCGCGTAGCTAGGTCAATCGAGATTCGAGTGCGATGGCTCAACGATGTCACGATTCTCGATGTAACCGCCGAATGTATCCCGAGAAGCTGCAAAACATCATCGACCTCTTCGAGCATTTGCCGGAAGTCGAGCGACGAGAAACGCTCGTCTCCTACTCCGACAGCGCGCCGAAACAGGAGCCGCGGCCCAACGAAAAGTTCGATCTCGAGGATGTTCGCAAAGACGAGGAATGCGCGGACACGGTCGGTGTTTACCTTCAGGTCGACGACGAAGGCAAAGCACACCTCCGCATGACGCTCGGTCCAGAAGTGCAAACGCTGACCCGCGCCATGACTTCAATTCTCTGCAAAGGCCTCGACGGCGCGACTCCGCAGGAAATTCTCGATCTGCCGAGCGACTTCGTAACCCGGATCGTCGGCGCCGAGCTGGTGCGGGTCCGGAGCCAGACGACCTATTACGTGCTGACGTCGAATAAAAGGCATCTGCAAGGTTTACCTCGACCGGGAACGCGCCAAGCAAGTGGCCTAGGAAGTCCGGCGTCCGACGCCTGACTTGGCCGGTGGCCTTCCAGTCCTTCGGATCTCTGGGGAGGCTGATTGTCTCGACCTCGGCCCGTTTTTGCATAGTCTCCCGCTGCGAATGCCGCGGAACGATCAACTCCACAAAATCCTGCTTATCGGCTCGGGACCGATCGTCATCGGCCAGGGATGCGAGTTCGATTATTCCGGCGTGCAGGCGTGCAAGGCGCTGCGGGAAGAGGGCTACCAGGTCGTGCTCGTGAACTCGAATCCGGCCACGATCATGACCGATCCGGAGTTCGCCGATCGCACCTACATCGAGCCGATCACGCCCGAGGTGATCGAAGCGATCATCGAACGCGAAAAGCCGGACGCCATCCTGCCGACGATGGGCGGCCAGACCGCGCTGAACGCCGCGATGGAACTGAATCGCAACGGCGCGCTCGTGAGGCACAACGTGCGCCTGATCGGCGCCAACGCCCAGGCGATCGCGAAAGGCGAAGATCGCCAGCTTTTCAAGGAAGCGATGCTCCGGATCGGCCTCGATGTGCCGCGCTCCGGCATTGCCCGCTCCATCGAAGATGCCGCGCGGGTCGCCGAACCAGATCGGCAGTTTCCCGCTCATCATTCGGCCGGCCTTCACGCTCGGCGGGATCGGGCGGCGGCATCGCCTACAACCGCGAGGAACTGGAGATCATCGTCGACGCGGGCTCGACCTCTCGCCGGTCAGCGAAGTCCTGATCGAGGAATCGCTGCTCGGCTGGAAGGAATTCGAGATGGAGGTGATGCGCGACCGGGCGGACAACTGCGTCATCATTTGCTCGATCGAGAACCTCGATCCGATGGGCGTGCACACCGGCGATTCGATCACCGTCGCGCCGACGCAGACCCTGACCGATCGCGAATACCAGGTGATGCGCGACGCCTCGTTCGCGGTCATTCGCGAGATCGGCGTCGAGACCGGCGGCTCGAACATCCAGTTCGCAGTTCAACCCGGAGAACGGGCCGGATGGTCGTGATCGAGATGAACCCGCGCGTCTCGCGCTCGAGCGCGCTGGCCTCGAAGGCGACTGGCTTTCCGATCGCGAAGATCGCGGCCAAGCTCGCGGTCGGTTACACGCTCGACGAAATCCGCAACGACATCACCCGCGAAACGCCGGCCTGCTTCGAGCCGACGATCGATTACTGCGTGGTCAAGGTGCCGCGCTTCACCTTCGAGAAATTTCCCGAAGCCGATCCCACCCTGACGACGCAGATGAAAAGCGTCGGCGAAGCGATGGCGATCGGGCGCACCTTCAAGGAAGCGCTGCAAAAGGCGTTGCGCAGTCTGGAGATCAAGCGCTTCGGTTTGTGCGGCGACGGCGCGAAGTGCGGGTCGATGACGAAACGTTGCGTCGCAAAGCTGAGTGTGCCGAATGCCGAGCGCATTTTCTTACCTTGCCCAGGCGTTTCAGCGCCGGCATGTCGATCGAGGAAGTCTTCGGCCTGACGAAGATCGATCCCTGGTTTCTGGAGCAACATCGCCCAGGTGGTGAAGGAGACGGAGAGCCTTTGCAACGATGCCAGCGCAAGCCACCGAGAACGGGAAGTCAGGCTCCCAGCCTGACTGGGCCTTTGCAGCAATGGCAGCGCAAGCCACCGAGAACGGAAGTCAGGCTCCGAGCCTGGCTCGGCCGACGCGCTTCAAGCTGGTCGAACCTCTCACCTGCAGGCTGGGAGCCTGCCAGCCGAGGCAGCCAAGGTGGCTGACTTCCGTGGTACGCATGTACGAAACGGCTCGCGCCGCGCGAAGAAACTCGGCTTTTCCGATCGCCAGCTTGCGCACTCGTTAGGCGTAAGCGGAAGCAAGAAATTCGCGCGCGACGCATCGCCGCCGGCGTCATCCCCACCTATCGCCTCGTCGACACCTGCGCGGCGGAATTCGAAGCCTACACGCCGTACTACTACTCCACCTACGGCGACGAGAACGAGAGTCGCACCGACGCGAAACGCAAGATCATGATCCTCGGCGGCGGGCCGAACCGCATCGGCCAGGGCATCGAGTTCGACTACTGCTGCGTCCACGCCGCCTTCGCCCTGCGCGAACTCGGGATCGAAACCATCATGGTCAACTCGAACCCGGAGACGGTCTCGACCGACTACGACACGAGCGACAAACTCTACTTCGAGCCGCTGACGCTCGAAGACGTGCTCAACATCTACGAACAGGAAAAGCCGGAGGGCGTGATCGTGCAGTTCGGCGGACAGACGCCGCTCAATCTCGCCGCCGGATTGAAAGGCCGCCGGCGTCCCGATCATCGGCACGCAGCCGGAGAGCATCGAGCTCGCCGAAGACCGCAAACTCTTCGCCGAGATGCTCGACCAGCTCGGCCTGCGCCAGACGCCGAGCGGCTCCGCCACGAGCGAAGACGAAGCGGTCGCGATCGCGGAACGGATCGGCTATCCGGTGCTCGTTAGGCCATCGTTCGTCCTCGGCGGCCGCGCCATGGAGCTGGTCTATCACCCGGAAGATCTGCGCCGCTACATGCAGAGCGCGATCGAGGTCAGCCCGGAGCGGCCGGTGCTGGTCGATCGCTTTCTCGAGGACGCGATCGAAGTGGATGTCGATTGCATCGCCGACGGCGAGCGTGCCGTCATCGGCGCGATCATGGAGCACATCGAGGAAGCGGGCATTCACAGCGGCGACAGCGCCTGTGTCATCCCGACCTTTTCGCTTTCGCACGAAATGCTCGCGGAGATCGCGAGGGCGACCAAGGCGATGGCGCGCGAACTGAACGTGCGCGGCCTGATGAACGTGCAGTTCGCGGTCAAGGACGAAAAGGTTTACGTCCTCGAGGTCAATCCGCGCGCCTCGCGCACCGTGCCGTTTGTCAGCAAGGCGATCGGCGTTCCGCTGGCCAAGCTCGCGGCCAAGGTCATGGCCGGAATGACGTTAGGCGAGCTCGGCTTCACCGAGGAAATCGTGCCGACGCATTACTCGGTGAAGGAAGCGGTCTTTCCCTTTCTGCGTTTCCCCGGCATCGACATCTCGCTCGGCCCGGAAATGAAATCGACCGGCGAAGTGATGGGGATCGACGCCGATCTCGGCCTCGCCTACGCGAAATCGCAGATCGCCGCTCGTGGCCGCTGCCGCACGCCGGCAACGTCTTCATCAGCGTGAAAGACAGCGACAAGCAGAACGTCATCGCGGTCGCGCGCGAGTTCGCCGAGCTCGGCTTCGGGATCTTCGCGACCGACGGCACCGCCGCCGCGCTCGCCGCCGGCGGGCGTCGCGGTCACGACGCTGTTCAAGATCGGCGAAGGTCGCCCGAACGTGCTCGACCTGGTCAAGAACGGCGAGATCCAGTTCATCATCAACACGCCGAGCGGCAAGATCCCGCGTAAGGACGAAGTCAAAATCCGCAGCGCCGCGCTCGGCGCAACGCATCCCGATCATGACCACCCTGCGCGCGGCCAGGGCGAGCGCCGAGGGCATCCGCTCCCTGCAAAAGGGACCGATGACGGTGCAAGAGCCTGCAGGAATACCATCCGCCGCGCGGCAGAAGTTAGGCGTTTCACCGAAGACGCCTAACGAAGAGCGCGACGGTCTCCCTGCCGTATCGTCAGGCCAAGACGATCGAGCCGTTCGAGCAGCGGAACGAGGATACGGCGCGTGCTGCCGGTGGCCTGACGCAGCTCGCTCACGGTAGCGCTTTTTCCACCGCGCAGATGGCGTTCGATCATGGTCCTCATTTGCGCGAAGCCTTCGGCAGTCATGAAGAGGTCATCGTTCAGCGCCACCAGCTCACCGGTCTCGCAGAGAAAGCGCAGCGCCTGACGCGCGGCCGGGTCGGGGGCGATTTCCTTGCGCGAGGGCGGGTCGAGCGGCCGGGGGCGAAGCGTCGCGCGAATGCGATCGCCCGCGGGCTGGAGCGCAGGCGGCAGCGCGGGGCGATGAGTTGCGCGCTGGAGCAGGTTACGGTTCTGGATGTAGCCATCCTTTGCCAGTTCACGAAGCAGCGCGTCGAGAACGTCCGCGTTGCCGAGACGCAGCCCATCGCGCAATCGCACGATTTCCAAGCCCGGCTGCTCGGGGTGCGCGACGTGTTCGGCTTCGACCACTCTTGCGGCTGTTTGCCGGAGTGTTTTCCACCAAACCGCGTCGGCTGCGAATTTTTCATCGAGGAAGATCAGACCCGCGGCGCGCAAATCATCCAGCGCGGCGTTCGCCTCCTCCTCACTGAAGGGAACGCCCGTGAGGAGCTGAACGCGCGGGTCAAACTGATCGCGCTGCAACTGCGTTTGCAGCAGGACCCGGCAATCGTCAGGCGAACGGGCGCGCGCGTCGAGCAGAGCGCGCTGCCGCGGCGAGCGGAACCTGGTCTCGCCCGGCACCGCATCGAGGACCGTGCCGCCAGCAACGGTCGCTTGTTCGGAAGAATCACGCAGGATGAAGCGGTCGCCAACGAAGGCAAAAACCGGGGCCGCCAGGCGCAGCCGTGCGATTGTTGATTCGCTAGGCAAAAGCTGTCCGCGATCGCGTAGTTGCACGCGAACCGCGAGACGGTTGCCACCAAAATGGAGGTTGAGCGTCGCTCCGCTCTTGATCGGTCGCGTGGTCGGCGGTAACCGGGGCGTGCGCTCGAGCACGACGTCGAGCACGCGCGAGGGCTCGCCCGCACTTTGCGCCGCACTGATCGTCGATCCGCGCGAGATTTGCTCTGGATCGAGATCGACCAGATTAAGCGCGACCCGCGTTCCGGGTCCAGCGACTTCCAGTGGTTGGTTATGACTTTGCAGACCGCGGATGCGCGCACTGATTTTTTGCGGTTGAACCAAAACGTTCTCGCCACGTGAAAAGCGGCCGCCACTGAGCGTGCCAGTCACGATCGTGCCACTGCCGCGGACCGTGAAGACGCGATCAACAAAGAGGCGCGGGTTGCCGAAATCACGCGGCGCAGGCAGCGCTTCAAATTCGTGGGCGAGGACTTCTTTGAGCTCAGCGATTCCCGTTTCACTACGCACGGAAGTCGGCGCGATCGGCGCGCTGGCGAAAGCCGTTTCGCGCAACCGCGCACGAATTTCTTCGCGGCGCGTTTCCACATTGCCCAGATCACGCTTCGTCAGCGCGACGACCGCCCGGGTCACACCAAGATAGAGCAGGATCTGAAGATGCTCTTCCGTTTGCGGCATCCAGCCGTCATCCGCCGCGACGACAAAGAGGGCGAGATCGACCGAGCCGACACCGGCAATCATGTTGCGAACAAAATCTTCGTGTCCGGGAACGTCGATCACGCCGACGGAGAAACCGGGCAAGGCGAGATGGGCGAAGCCAAGATCGATCGTGATACCGCGCGCTTTTTCCTCCGGCAGGCGATCGGTATCGATCCCAGTGAGGGCCTTGATAAGGGCAGTCTTGCCGTGGTCGACGTGGCCAGCCGTCGTCAGGATGAAATGCTTCACGCCTGCTTTTTCGTTAGGCATGCAGTCAAGGCGGCGACGACCAGTTGGTCCTGCTCCGGAAAAATGGTGCGAAGATCGAGTTTGAAGCGTTTCTTCGCGACGTAGCCGATGATCGCGGGAACGCCTCGACGAAGCCGCGTCGCCAGTTCGTCCGGAGAAAACCCGGATGCGGAAATTTCGAGCGCAACCGAGTGAAGCATGGACCGCGGCAGCGCGCCGCCGCCAATCTCGGTCTTGCTTTCCACCAGACGCGCCGAGAGTGGCAGGGGGCGTAGGCGATCAAGGAGTGCCTCGCCCCGGGCGCGCAGCTTCTCGTTAGGCAAACTGAACAGGTGGAGCGTCGGCACTTCCAGGGTCGCTTTGGCGAGATGGAGATCGATCGTCGCTTCGAGCGCAGCAAAAACCATCTTGTCGCAGCGCAGGGCACGAAAAATCGGCTCGCGTTTCAAGGCCGCGACGAGACGCTTTTTGCCGGCGATGATCCCGGCCTGCGGTCCGCCTAACAATTTGTCACCACTAAAGCAGACCAGCTCCGCGCCTTGCTTGAGCGTTTCCGCCGGGGTGGGCTCGTGCTCGCTCAGACCAAGCGTTTCGGTGGCGGAAAGCGCGCCACTCCCGAGATCGACGACGAATGGCACGCGCCGGCGGCGGGCGATCTGGGCAATTGCATTGTTAGGCGGAAGTTCGGCGAAGCCGCCGAGATAGAAGTTGCTTTGGTGCACCCGCAGGATGAGCGCGGTTTCCGGGCAGATCGCTGCGGCGTAATCGTCGAGCGTCGTTTTGTTGGTGGCGCCGACCTCGCACAGCCGCGCCCCGCTCGCTTCCAGGATTTCGCCAACGCGAAATCCGTCGCCGATCTGCACCAACTCGCCTCGCGAGATGATGACCTCGCGTTTCTTCTTTGTGAAATGGCGCACGACCAGGACGAGCGCAGCCGCGCCGTTGTTCACAACGGTGGCTGCCTCGCCGGCACAGGCGAGGGCGAGACAATGCTCGAGATAAGCGGCGCGTGGACCGCGACCGCCGTTCGCGATGTCGTATTCGAGGTTGCTGTAGCTGCCGGCAATCTCCGCGACGCGCCGACACCGCGTTGGCGCTGAGAGGGGCGCGCCCGAAATTTGTATGCAGAACGATACCGCTGCCGTTGATGACCGGCTGCAGCCGAGCCTGGCCGAGACGAATGATCGCATCCTGGAGATCCTGCACGATCTCTTCGAAGGAGGGCGCCCGGCCGACGCGGCGGAGCGAGGCGAGATGTTGCCTAACGAGTTGGGTAACGACAGGACGCGGCAGGTCGAGACTGCCTAGCGCCTCGAGCACTTTCCCAACCGCGGGGATGGCGCGGCGCGGCGTCATTCGGGGAGCGCACGCGACTTGCGTGCTGGTTTCTGCGACCCGCAGAAACCGTCTGGTGGGATCGGCGTCGCGCCATGGAAAGTTCGCGACGGCGAGGTCGCCGTCGCCGGCACGCGAGTCGCGTGCGCTCCCCGGAACTCCAGCGGCATCGTCATGATGGCATAATGCGAATCAACGGTTCACGCGCAGGAAGGATTTTGCCGATGACCGCACGACAGGGCGTCTGCCGCCGGGTGAGCAGGCGAAGGACTTCGTCCAATCGCCGTGGCGGAACGGCGAGCAACAGACCACCGCTGGTCTGCGCGTCGGTCAGGAGCAACTTTTGTTGCCGTGTCGCCTTGTTCCAGTCGGTCACAGCGCGGGCGGTCTTCAAGTTTTGCTGCGTGCCGCCCGGAATACAATCCTGCGCGATCAGGTCGAAGATTTCCTCGCTGATTGCGGGCACAGCGGCGGCGTTCAATTCCGCACTGACTCCGCTGGCCCGGCAGAGCGAAGCGAGATGACCGAGCAAGCCGAACCCGGTCACGTCGGTAGCGGCGCGAACCAGACCGCGCTCGGCCAGCTTGGCGCCCACCGTGTTGATGCGCGACATGAGTTTGATGGCGGCGGCGGAAAGCTTCCGACTCGTTAGGCCACGCTTGATGCCGGTTGTGGCGATGCCGGTGCCTAGTGGCTTCGTCAGAACGAGAAGATCGCCGGCCTTCGCGCTGGCGTTCGTCATCATTCTTTTCGGCGAAACGATTCCAGTCACCGCCAGCCCGTAAATCGGTTCCGGGTTGCGGATGGTATGTCCACCGATGATGGCGCAGCCGACTTCATTCGCCTTTTCCAGACCGCCGCGCAGAATGGCGGCGATCGTTTTCGGCGAAACGAGATCGTCAGGCACACCCATGATGTTGAGCGCAGTGAGCGGACGGCCGCCCATGGCAAAGATGTCGGAGAGCGCGTTAGCCGCAGCGATCTGCCCGTAGGCGAACGCGTCGTCGACGATCGGCGTAAAGAAGTCGGTCGTCTGCACGAGGGCGCGGTCGCGGTCGAGCCGGAAAACCCCGGCGTCGTCCGCGGTCGCGGAACCGACGAGGACATTGCGATTTCGCCGCATGGGAAGCTGACGCAAAACTTGCGCCAGGGCCTGTTGGCTCAGCTTGGAAGCTCAGCCGGCACAGGAAGAGAGCGAGGTCAGCTTGCGGATCTGCTCACGCGACATTCCGGATCACCTCCTTTCAGACGGGAAGGAGATTGAATCAGGAGAGCAGGAAAACAGGAAGAAAAAGAGAGAAGATGCAGAAGGGTTTATCTTCCTGCTTTCCTGCTTTCCTGATTGATCCTCTGCGGAGAAAAGGCGGAGAGGATAGGAATCGAACCTACCTCGGTCCCACGGGTGCGGGATCGACAGCGATTTTGAAGACCGCGAGGGCCACCAGGCACCCTTCACTCTCCGGGAAGTGGAGAAATCAGGCTTTTGCTTTCTTGATCTGCCTAACGACGGCGTCGAAGTCCGGCCATTCGCCGGAGTCGAGTTTGGAATGGAGCGTTTTGCCATTGGCGCTGACTTCGAAGGCGCCGCCGCTGGATGGCACCAGGGTGAGCGACGCGATGCGATCGCCGAGTTCGAGAATCTTGGCCGCCAAACTGACAGCCTTCGGGGCGTAGTTTCAGACGCTGCAATACTCGATCCGGACTTCGGTTTTCATCGCACGCTCCTTTCCTCCAGCGAGATTAGCGGGAAGCGATGAAGGGTCAAGGTCGCGCCACTTCGGCTCGACGGAATCTCGCCGCACCGGGCGGAGTTGCAGACTGAGCGCTAGGCAGCGACCGCGTTGGCGGCACGTTTGCGGGCGGTGGCGTCGAGGAGGCGCTTGCGCAGGCGAAGCGATTTCGGAGTGACTTCGACATATTCGTCGGCGCTGATGTATTCGATGGCGCGCTCGAGGCTCATCCTGAGCGGCGCCTCGAGCTGAATGCCTTTGCCATCGCCCTGGCTCCGCATGTTGGTGAGATGCTTCGCCTTGCACGGATTGACCGGGAGATCGTCGGGGCGCGCGTTTTCGCCGACGATCATGCCGGAGTAAATCTCCTCCTGCGGGCCGATGAACAATTTGCCGCGCGCCTGGATATTGTTGAGCGCGTAGGCGGTGCTGATGCCCGGTTCCATCGAGACGAGAACGCCGCGATTGCGGCCTTCGATTTCGCCCTTGAAGGGCGCGTACTCGCGGAAGAGATGGCTCATGATGCCTTCGCCACGGGTCAGGTTAACGAGATCCGTCTCGAAGCCGATCAGGCCGCGAGTCGGGATAGTGGCTTCGACAGAAACGCGGTTGGCGTGGTGATCCATTCCGACGACTTCGCCTTTGCGGCCGGCGATCGATTGCAGGACGTCGCCCAGGTTTTCGGCAGGCACCTCGACGTAAAGATTCTCGATCGGCTCGAGCAGGTTGCCGGTCTCGTCGCGCTGGAAAATGACTTCCGGGCGGGAGACCATCACTTCGTAGCCTTCGCGGCGCATTTGTTCGACGAGAATGGCGATCTGCATTTCGCCGCGGGCATTGATTTCGAAAGCGCCGGCCGACTCGGTGTCGTTGACCTGCAAGAGAGACATTGCCGCGCGTTTCCCGAACGAGTCGCTCCCGAACGTGGCGCGCGGTGACGAACTTTCCTTCGCGGCCGGCGAAAGGTGAGTCGTTAACCAGAATCCGCATCCGGATGGTCGGCGGATCGATGTCGACAAACTGCAGCGGCGTGCGCTCCTCGCGGTCGGTCAGTGTTTCGCCGATGAAAACATCTTCGAAGCCGGTGAGGCCGACGATGTCGCCGGCGCTGGCGTGTTGGGTCTCGACCTGTTGCAGTCCGGCGTAGGTGAAGAGCGCGGTGACATTGGCGCGCTCGCGGCGGCCGTCGCGATGAATGCAAACGATCGAATCGCCGACCGCGACGCGGCCGCTCACGATGCGCCCAAGAGCGATGCGGCCGAGGTAATCGCTGTAGTGCAGGTTGGAGACGAGCATTTGAAAGATACGGCTCGGATCGCGATCGTCGGCGGCGGAATGTGCTTCACGATCGCCTCGAAGAGCGGCGTCATGTCTTCGCTGTTCTCGTGCAGCTCGCGCATCGCGAAGCCGTTCTTGGCGCTGGCGTAGATGATCGGGAAATCGAGCTGCTCGTCGTTCGCCTTCAGCTCGACGAAAAGATCGAAGACCATGTCGAGCACCTTGTGCGGACGCGCGTTTTCGCGGTCGATCTTGTTGATGACGACGATCGGCTTGACCTTGTTTTCGAGCGCCTTCCTGAGCACGAAGCGCGTTTGCGCCTGCGGGCCGTCGTGCGCGTCGACCACGAGCAGGACGCCGTCGACCATCTTCATGATGCGCTCGACTTCGCCGCCGAAATCGGCGTGGCCGGGCGTGTCGACGATGTTGATGCGGTAGCCGTTCCAGTTGAAGGCGGCGTTCTTGGCCCGAATCGTGATCCCTTTTTCGCGCTCGAGATCCATCGAGTCCATGACGCGCTCCTCGACCTTCTGGTTGGAGCGGAAGGTGCCGGATTGACGGAGCAATTGATCGACGAGCGTGGTCTTGCCGTGGTCGACGTGGGCGATGATGGCGATGTTGCGGATCTTGTCCATGGCGTTGATGGCCTCGTTGGATGGAGAACCGGCGGGGATCATTCCCGGAGTGGTGGCAATCCGCCTGAGGCGGACTTTCGGCCAACCGAGGAGCGCGGAATATGGATGCGAAGGCCTCCAGCGTCAACCGGCCACGGCGCTCTCTCGATCCGGCACCGGCTCAACCCATTTGCCGTGCTCGCGGATCAAATCCTGGAGCCGATCGACCGCTTCAGCTTCAGGAATGTTGAATTTCACGGCGGTCTTGCCGACGTAGAGATTCACCTTGCCGGGCGCGCCGCCGACGTAACCGAAATCCGCGTCCGCCATTTCGCCGGGGCCGTTCACGATGCAGCCCATGATTGCGATCTTCACGCCCTTGAGATGCAGGGTGGCGGCTTTGATCCGCGCGGTGGTGGCCTGGAGGTTGAAAAGCGTGCGCCCGCAGGATGGGCAGGCCACGTAATCGGTTTTGAAAATTCGTGTCCCGGCGGCCTGCAGGATGTTGTAGGACAAACGCAGCGCCTGCCCCGGCCCGTGTTCGCCCTGCACCAGGATCGCGTCGCCGATGCCGTCGCAGAGGAGCGAGCCGATGTTGGTCGCGGTCCGCAGAAGTGTAGGCAGAAATTCCACCTCCGGATCGGTTGAGGCGTCAGGCTGTCCTTCAGGAGAATCGGATGTCGCGCATCCAACTTCGCCGCAAGCAGCCGATAGGCGGAGATCACCGGAAGGTCGAGGTCATCGGCCACGCGCGACCAACCTTGGTCGCGCGCTTTGATTAATCGGCTGTAACGCTGTCATCATCGCGCGGATCGACCTCAACCACATCGGAGCTTTCGTAAACGAACTCCGGTTTGTAGTCGCCCATGCGATCGATTTTGTGCGCGAGCTTTTCGAAGTTGGCCTGCCGGATCGCGACGCGCACGGTTTCCTCGCCGCCGAATTCGCACTTCGCCGACCACAATTGTCTCGCTCGCGCGTCGTCGATAGGAGAAGGGATCGAAGGAAAGCCGATTGACGAGTTTCGACCCGAGGTCGAATGGCTGACGCTCCCGACTCGCGTACGGTATCGATCAACGAGCGCGCAACCGGGATCTCGTGGATGCTGTCTTCGGTCAGCGAAACGCGAATCGTGTCGCCAATCCCGTCGAGCAGGAGCGAGCCGATGCCGATCGCACTCTTGATCCGCGCGTCTTCGCCTTCGCCAGCTTCGGTCACGCCGAGATGGATTGGATAGTTCCAATCCGCGCCCTCCTCGCGCAGTCGAGCGACGAGCAGGCGATAGGCTGCGATCATCACCTTGGGATTGCTCGATTTCATGGAAAAGATGAGCGCGTGGTAATTGAGGTCGCGCGCAATGCGAGCGAACTCGAGCGCGCTTTCCACCATCCCGAGCGGCGTGTCGCCGTAGCGATTCATGATCCGGTCGCTGAGCGAGCCGTGGTTCGTCCCGATGCGCATCGCGATCCCGCGCTCCTGGCATAGCCTGACGAGCGGCGTAAATCGATCGCGGATGCGCTGCAACTCGGCCGCGTATTGCTCGTCCGTGTACTCGATAATCTTGAACTTCTTCGAGTCGGCGTAATTGCCGGGATTGATCCGCACCTTATCGACCCACTTGGCCGCTTCCATCGCGGCCTCGGGTTTGAAATGGATGTCCGCGACGATCGGCGACATCGCAGCCACGATCGCGCAGTCCCCTGAGGATATGCTGCAGGTTGGCGGCGTCTTTCACCGTCGGTGCGGTAATCCGGACGATCTCGCAACCGACCTCGCGCGAGCTCGATCGTCTGCGCGATCGACGCCTCCGTATCCATCGTGTCGCAGGTGATCATCGACTGCACGCGGATCGGATTTGCCCCGCCGACGCCGACGTGGCCGACCATTACTTCGCGCGAAGGGCGGCGCTGGTAATGCAGCAAATCGTCGCAATAGGAAAGGCGGCTCATGGCGGGAGATAGCAAAGCACGAACGCCTCGCTTTGGAAACGCCGGTGCGATCGATCGCCGCTACGGTGTCGGACTGGTCTGCGCCGCCGGAGCCGAGGTTTCCTCCGGGCTGCGTTTGTCGCCGATCAAATCGCCAACATCGAAGAAACTGATGTAGGCGATGTAGCCGATGATGAGAACCGCGCAGCCGGTCTGGACCACTTCCAGAACCCGGATGTTGACCGGCTTGCGCCGCACCGCCTCGACCAGCGCGAGCACGATGTGTCCGCCATCGAGCACCGGGAATCGGGAGCATGTTCAGAATCGCGAGATTGACGTTCAGAATGACACTGAACCAGAGGGCCAGCTGCCAGCCGCGCTCGTTTTCAAAAAGCAGATAATAAATCCGAAAGATACCGAGCGGCCCGCTCAGATGCTGCAATTTCACGTCGGACTTCGGCGAGGCAACGGCGCCGATCGTGTCGAGCGTGCTGGTGACGCTGTTGTAAACCTGCTCGATCGGGTTCGGATGGGTGACGCTCATCCGCCCGGAAGTGTCCCAGGCGATCCCAATCCGCGGTGTCTTTTCGTTAGGCAAAATCTCCGGCGTGACAGTCAGGTTGAGGCGCTCGCCGTGGCGATCAACGGCCAGCATGATCGGTTTTCCGGCATGCTTTTCCACATACGTCGCGAGCGCGACTCGGGCTGTAAATGCGGGTGCCATCGAACACCGAGATGATATCACCGTGCCGCAAGCCCGGCGGCTGCCGCCGGCGTCTTCGGCTGGACCTGATCGATCACCGGAGTCGTCGCCGGATAGATCAAAACCTGCCGGACGCTCTTGCGCCGCCATCCGCTTCTCGGCGCGATATAAGGTGTGACGGAGGTCGAGATCCGTCGGCCGTCACGCTCGACCACAAACGGGATCGTGGCGCCTTCGCTTCGAATCACATTCCAAGTCACGCTATCGTTCATTCCGGAGAAGCGTGTCACGGTTTTCCATCCACTTCGCAGAATCTCGTCACCGGCCTGCAGACCGGCTTTTTCCGCCGGCGAATTGTGCTCCACGTAGCCGATCACGGTAGTCGTGTCCGCCTCGCTCACTGGATGACCGACAGCCCAGACGATGACCGCAAAGACGATCGCGAGGAGAAGGCTGAAAAGCGGCCCGGCGATCGCGACGATGATTTTATCGAGTGCGGAAACAGGCGGGAGTTGGGCGCGATCGATCGTCGGTTTCGCCTTCGATGATGTCCATTGGTGCGAGCTGCGGCAAGGCAACAAACCCGCCGAGCGGGATCGAGCCTAACGAATACTGGACGCCGTTGATCGTCTTCTTCCAGAGCGGTTTCCCGAACCAGACGCCGAACTTTTCGATCACCAATCCGCGCCAGCGAGCGGCAAGGAAATGGCCCAGCTCGTGGACGACGATGAGGAGATTAAAGAGGATGACGACCTCGAGAAGGATGAAAATGATGCGAAGGGCGTGAAGCAACACTTGAGTAAACGTGATTGGTGAAGAGTGACTCGTGATCGGCCAACCGCGGACCGATTTAGCGCTTTATCGATTCAACGTTTCAACGGCCGCCGCGCGCGCCCAGCGATCGGCGTCCAATATCGCATCGAGGGTGGGATTGGCAACAGAGCTGTGGCGATTCATGACTTCCTCGACCAGTTGCCAGATGCGCGGGAACGGAATCCGGCGATCGAGGAAAGCTGAGACAGCGACTTCATTGGCGGCGTTCATTACAGCAGGCAGGGTGCCGCCGGTTTCGCCGGCCTGGCGGGCAAGATTGAGCGCCGGGAAATCATCGAGACGCGGCGCTGCAAACTCGAGCTTCTGCAGTTTCCCGAAATCGAGCGGCGGTAAAGTATTCGCCACCCGGTCGGGCCAGGTGACGGCGTATTGAATCGGGAAACACATGTCGGAATGCGAGAGCTGGGCGAGGACCGAGCCATCAGCGAACTCAACCATCGAATGCACAATGCTCTGCGGATGAATGATCACTTCCAACCGCGCCATCTCGACCCCGAAAAGCCAGTGCGCCTCGATCATCTCGAGTCCCTTGTTGAAGAGTGTGGCCGAATCAATCGTGATTTTTGGCCCCATGTTCCAGGTCGGATGCTTGAGCGCCTGCTCCGGCGTAATGCCGGCGAACTGATCACGCGGTGTCTCCCGGAAAGGTCCGCCGGAGGCGGTGAGAATGATGCGGCGGACCAATGTGGAAGGGACCTTTGTGTCCCGATCCGTGGCGGCCCCGCCGCTCATCCAAGCACCAAGGCCCCTCCCACTCTCAAGGCACTGAAAGATCGCGTTGTGTTCCGAATCGACCGGCAAGACCTGCAGCCCCTTCGCTGCCGCTCCCTGCATCACCGCTTCGCCCGCCATCACCAGGATCTCCTTGCTCGCCACGGCCAGATCCTTCCCCGCCGCAATCGCCGCCAGGGCCGGCCGCAGACCGCCCGTGCCGACGACCGCCACCAGCACCATGTCGGCATTCGTTAGGCACGCGATCTCGCTCGAGCCCCGCTTCGCCGGCGAAAACAACGCGGCTCATATTCGAGCGTGCAGCGCAGTTCATCGATCCGCGATTCATCGACCAGGCAAACCGCCTCGGGCCTGACGAGATTTGCCTGCGCAGCAAGCTTGCGCGCGTTCGTCTTCGCGGCCAGGCCGACGATTTCCATCCGTTCCGGGATATCGCGCGCCACCTTCAATGCGCTTTCCCCGATCGACCCGGTCGCGCCCAGCACCACTACGCGTTTGCGTTTCATCATCAGACAGGAATAACAGGATGAGACGGGATTGCAGAAATTCCTATCCAGAAAATCCGCTAATCGTGTCTGAATACTACGGCACGCGAATCACCAGTCGCAGATAGAAAAATAAAAGCGGCGCGGTGAACAACAGGCTGTCGATCAGATCGAGCGCGCCTCCGATCCCGGGCAACAGGTTGCCGGAATCTTTCACCCCGGTGCTGCGCTTCACCATCGACTCCGCGAGATCGCCGATGACCGCGGCGAAGCCGAGGAGCAGCCCGAGCACAATCGAGTGCGTCAAAGTCAGCACCGATAGGTGACCCGGCATGAGCTTAAAAAGGCCGACGCTGGCGAGCATCGAAAAGGCGAGCGCGCCGAAGAATCCTTCCCAGGTTTTCTTCGGGCTAATGTGCGGAACCAACTGGTGCCGGCCGATCAGACTGCCGGTCAAATATGCGCCCATGTCGCTGAACTTCGTAATCGCGATGCAGTAGAAAACGTAGAATTGTCCCGTCACCGCCCCGTCCGGCGTGCGGGGTGTCACGTAGACGATCTTGGTGATGAAGTTGTAAAGCCAGAGCACGTAGAGCAGTCCAAAGAGCGTGTAGGCCATCGTCTGAAGCGGCTCGTCTTCCCGCAGACTGGCAAACATTTGCCGGGTGAAAACGGTGAGCAGAAAAAAGAGCAGGACCGCCAGCTCGAAATCGTAGGAACGCTCCGGTCCGTAGTGAGAGAAATAATAGAAGCTGCCGATGAGCATCGCGGCGCCGCAGATCATCCCCGTGACTTTGAAGTTCGGCAGTCCCTTGTGATCGAGCATGCCGTAGAATTCCCAAAGGGCGATGAGACCGACCACGCTGATCAAGCCGTAGAACGCCAGTTCGTATCCTGAGAAAACAATCAGCAACGCGACCGTCCAGAGCACGATCGTGCTGGCGAAACGGAAGATGAAGACGGACCGGGGCGTCGACGGTTTCGCTTCAGGGCGGGTAATCGTTTCCGGCATGGGTTCGCACACTGCGGAAAGATGCGAACCAAAGCAAGCACGAGGGTTCGCGACCCGAAGAAAAATCGCGACAATCTGGAGCGAGGTCAGCCTTTTGGATCAGGAGCACCCGACCGCCCGGCCTGACAAGCCGGTTTCATCCCGACCTGTTCGCGCGCGCCGGTTGCGCGAAGACGTTTCTAGCCTTGCGGATCATCGCCAAGTTTGGCGCGAAGAGAGTTCAGTGCTGCATCTCAGCGTTACAATTCAGGCAGCGCATTGTGACTCCTTCAAAAATTCCCTGGCTTCTCGGGGCCAATCATAGCAGTGCCGCTTCGCTTGTCAGTTTTTCCGATTGAGAAAGCACAAGCTCCGTTTCTCACCGCCCTGACCTCTCGTCCGGGCCATCCAGTAAATCATGTCTCCTTCAGCCCAAGGCAGCCAGTGCCTCCTGGAAATCCTCGCCGAAGGCGACAATCCCGTCCCGGTGTCCGGCCATTGCGAAAATCTTCCTTTCGCGCACGTCGGTTTCGCGAAAGAGCCGCTGGACCTCCCGCGCCATCTCCGGCGTGCCGTAGACGACGTCCGCGCCAGTGGCAACGCCTCGCTCTCGCACGCTTCGCCACAGATCCTCGTCATGCCCGTGCACAGACCGCCCGCACTTCCGCCGCCATCGCATACACCGCCGCATGGGTGAGCGATTCCGCGGAAGCGATCTCCCGGCCCTCGCAGCACAACCAGTTGCGCTCGAAATCCCATGCGATCACCTTCGCGTAATCGACTAAGCGTAACGACGGGAGACCGCCCGTGCCCGAGCCGGTGATGTAAAACGAATCGGTCGCGCCGTCCCGCATACTGAGGTTGCCAAAACCGATCCCGCTCTCATCCACGCCGAGCAGACCCAGCCGCCGCAATTCCTGGCGGGCGGCGTTCAGTTCCTCAAAACCGGGAAATGACGCCAGCTCCTTCCCGGTAAATTCGTAGTGAAACTTGACCGCGCCCGTTTCGTTCATCGCGCGTGCTCGGGAAACATCGCGAGAATGCTTTGTTCGTTAGGTTGGCAGATTCCGCGCTCGGTGATGAGTCCGGTGATCAGCCGCCGCGGGGTGACATCGAAGGCGTAGTTCGCCGCAGGGCTAGCTTCCGGTGTAAGGCGTACTTCGATTGCCCGGCCATCGGCCCAGCCATCGGCGTGTTTTACCTCCTCGGCTCCGCGCTCCTCGATCGGGATCTCGGCCAGGCCATCGCGCATCGTCCAATCGAACGACGACGAAGGGAGCGCGACATAGAACGGCACGCCATTATCCTTCGCCGCGAGCGCCTTCAAATAGGTGCCAATTTTGTTCGCGACATCGCCGGTATACGTGGTCCGATCCGTCCCCACGAGCACGAGGTCCACGTCGCCGTGCTGCATCAGGTGCCCGCCGGCATTATCGGCGATGACGGTGTGCGGCACGCCGTGTTCGCCCAACTCCCAGGCAGTCAGCTTGGCTCCCTGGTTGCGCGGGCGCGTTTCATCCACCCACACGTGCACCGGAATCCCGCAATCGTGGGCCGCGTAAATCGGCGCAGTCGCCGTGCCGTAATCGACGCAGGCCAGCCAACCGGCATTGCAATGAGTGAGAATGTTCACTGGCTGGCCGTTTTTCCGGGCGGCAATTTCGCAAACCAATTCCAAGCCGCGCAAACCGATCTGACGGCAACGTTCGGCATCGTTGTTCGCGAGCGCTTCCGCCGTCTCACGCGCCAGCGCGATCTTTTCCGCCGACGTCGCACCGGTCGCGATCTGCGCCAGTTGACGTTCGATCGCCCAGGCCAGATTCACTGCGGTCGGCCGGGTCGCGCGCAAAATCTTTCCCGCTTCGCCAGGCTCCATCTCTGCCAGCATCGCGAGATACATTCCGTAGCCGGCCGCAGCCCCAATGAGTGGTGCGCCGCGCACATGCATCTCGCGAATGGCAACAGCCATCTGCTCAACCGTCTTCACTTCCTCCACGACAAACCGATGCGGCAATGCTCGCTGATCAATCAACTGCACAACCCGCCCGTCGTCCGGTTTGAGCCAGATGGTGCGATAAGGTCGGCCCGCGACGTTCATGGGTCATATGTTCGCGCGTTCTGCGGCGGCAGAAAAACATAAAAGCGCAGGATTCGGCAGAATGAATTTGGAAGATACGAAACCGTGATGGCGCCGGCGATGGGCCGCGATTTGAAAACGATTTCTTCCCAGGTTCAATGATCCGAGATTCGATCAGCTTCGTCAGCTTTCTGGCGGATTGGCAATCGGATTCAACGCCCCTTAGCTTCAAGGCAGTTCGGAGAGCGTTGGTGATGCATGTCCGGCCAAACTGTTGAAGAGATTATCCTGATGGGAAGCCAGAGCAGAAAACCGAGGCTGGTGACAAAGCGGTTACCACCGTCGGTCCCTCTCCTGATTCTCGCCGCCTTCGGTCTTGGCGCCGGTGCGACCTGGCTGGCGATGCGCGGAGCTACAAATGAGCCGCTCAAGCCGAAGATCGAGGACTTCACTGGAGCGCCGCTCAGACCGTCGCCTAACGTTTTTCAGCCGGCACCCGCTGCGGAAGCCACGGGACCGCCGGACGTTTCGCAGCTTGCACCGGCCGAGGCTGCTCGGACACTGGCGAACTGGCACTATGATCGCCAAGATTGGACGCATGCTATCGAGCATTACCAGGACGCGATCGCACGCGGCGCCGATAATCCCGATGTCCGAACCGATCTCGGCAATTGTTTCCGCTTTCTCGCGCAACCAGAGAAAGCGCTCGAACAGTACGAGATCGCGCAAAAGGAAAACCCGCTGCACGAGAACAGTCTTTTCAATCAGATCAGCCTTTTTGCCGATCTGCTGCACGACAACGAGCGGGCGCAGGCCGTCGCGCGCGACTTCATCACACGCTTCCCTCAAAGCCAGCGGGTCGGGTTGGCGAGAGAGCGGATGCTCCAACTTCAAAGCGCGAGCAAGAGCAGCAACTGATTCGTCGCGGAAAAACCCGCCTGAGGGTGGATCTCCCGCTTCATATCAACGGACATCGATGGATTGCGGCTCCGAGCGCACCATCAGGATTTCGCAGTCGGCCCCATAGTCCTTCGCCACACAATTCGTGAAGTAGATCAGCTTTCCGTCCGGCGACCATCGGGGCGCTGTGCCGCGGCCTTCGGTGTTCGCAACCAGCCGGGGATTGGCGCCATCTGCATTCATGACGAAAATCTGGTAGCCGTGGCCCCGGCGATTCGAGGCGAAGGCAATCTTTTTCCCGTCTGGCGACCACGCCGGCCAGCCATCGAAGAAGGGGTTCTTCGTGAGGTTCCGCTGGTTCGAGCCGTCGCCATTGGCCAGAAAAATTTCAGAATTCTCGTCCCCGATGATTTTACGGAAGACGATCTGTTTCATGTCGGGCGACCACGAACCGTAGGTATTAATCCCGTCTGTGATGAGGGACGTGATCTTCTTCGTCGCCAGGTCGACGGCTTTGATCTGCGCGGCATTCTTCTGCGGCGGCTTCAGATCATCATTCGTGCAGTAGATCACTCGCTTGCTGTCCGACGCCCAGTTGGGATGAATCGTGTTCTGTTCCTTCGGCGTCAGCACCTCCACGCTGCCGCCCTCAGCCGCCATGACCGCAATGCTCTGACGCTCTTTCGTGATGAGGACGCACGCGATCTTTGTTCCATCCGGCGACCATGCGGGATCTTCATGATCGGCATCATCCTTTGTCAGTTGGGAAACATGAGAGCCGTCGGCATTCATGGTGCACAATTGTTCCCGGCCAGAAATGACGGTGATGAAGACGAGCCTTTTACCGTCCGGGGAGGGTGATGGGTCGTAGTTCTCGGCATGGGTCAGCTGGATCGGAATGGAAATCCCGGCGCCGCGAGCATAAAAGGCGAAAAACAATATCGTTAGGCCAGAGGTTAGAACCGTAAACCGAGCAGCAACATTACGCATGCGAGCCTCCTTATCTGCGAGCGCGATAAGCTAGCACAGGACGAAATGGAATTTGGCACTCATGCGGTTCTCTGGCTGTTCGCGACGCTCTGCGCTAGTCTCGGGCGCTGGGTTAGGCGAGCGAATTCCACATGAGGACACTTGGAATCATCGGCGGGACGGGTCCGGAGACGACGATCGAGTATTACCGGAGATTGATCGCGGCCTACCGCGCGCGACATCCCGAAGGCCGCGCACCATCGCTCGTGATCAACAGCGTCGACAGCAAGAAGCTGGTCGATCTGGTCACCGCCAATAAACTAACACAGCTGGCCGATTATCTGGTGCGCGAAGTGGAACGCCTCGTGGGCGCGGGCGCCGGGCTGGCGTTAATCGCCGCCAACACTCCGCATCTGGTCTTCGGTGAGGTGCAGAGCCGGTCGGGTATTCCAATGCTGAGCATTGTCACCGCGACTGGCGACGCGGCCGCCGCTGCGGGCTTACACCGGCTCGCGCTCTTCGGAACGCGCTTCACCATGCAGGCGACGTTTTTTCCAGAGATCTTCAAGGAGCGACAGATCGCGATCGTCGCGCCTAACGAGGCGGAACAGGACTACATCCACGATAAGTACATGAGCGAACTGTTTGCCAACATCATCCTGCCGGAGACCCGGGAAGGATTACTCGAGATCGCGCAGGGTATGAAGGAGCGCGAGCAGGTGGATGGATTGATTCTCGGCGGGACAGAGTTGTCGCTGATCCTGCGCGAACCGCAGGCCGCGGGGCTGCCTGTGCTGGACACAACGCAGATCCACGTCGGAGCCGCGGTCGAATGGCTATTGGACGATCAAGCGTAGGCGGGAGCAGGTTTCGCCCCCAGAGCCAAGGAAGCCGAAGTGACCAGCGCGCGGATCGCGTGCGCTACCCGGAAAGACACGAACCGAGCGGCGGCGCCTCGGGAACACTTTCCTGCTTTCCTGAGTTTCTGATTCGCATATTCTCCTCGGCGTGCAGAAGACGATGCAGGCGCTGGTCAAACGCAAGGCGGAGCCCGGTCTTTGGCTGGAGGAAGTTCCCGTCCCGGAAGTGGGCGACGACGACGTGCTCATCCACATCAAGAAGACGTCGATCTGCGGCACCGACGTCCACATCTACAACTGGGATGAGTGGTCGCAGAAAACGATCCCGGTACCGATGGTTATCGGGCACGAGTTTGTCGGCGTGGTCGAGCGCGTCGGTGGACGCGTAAAAGGCTTTGCCGCGGGCGATCTCGTGACGGGCGAAGGTCACATCGTCTGCGGTCATTGCCGCAACTGTCTGGCCGGCCGGCGGCATCTTTGCCCGAATACGGAAGGCGTGGGGGTCAATCGGCAGGGGGCGTTCGCGGAGTTTTTGTCGATCCCGATGTCGAACGTCTGGCACGCGGACCCGAACATTCCACTCGATGTCCTTTCCTGTTTCGATCCGTTAGGCAACGCGGTCCACACTGCGCTTTCCTTCGATTTGATCGGCGAAGATGTGCTCATCACCGGGGCCGGTCCGATCGGTTGCATGGCGGTCGCGATCTGCCGCCATGCCGGCGCGCGCAATGTGGTCATCACCGACATCAATCCCTACCGCCTCGACCTGGCGAAGAAGATGGCCCCGAATGTGTTCGCGGTCGACGTGCGCAACGCGACCCTGCGCGATGCGATGCGAGAACTCGGAATGAAGGAAGGTTTCGACGTTGCGCTCGAGATGTCGGGCAGCCCGAAGGCGTTCAGCGACATGCTGCCGAATATGTTTCACGGCGGGAAAATCGCATTGTTAGGCATCATGCCGGGCAACGCCGCGATCGACTGGAACATCGTCGTCTTCAGCGCGCTCACCCTCAAGGGAATCTACGGCCGTGAGATGTACGAAACGTGGTACAAGATGACGGCCATGATCCAGAGCGGACTCGATATTTCGCCCGTCATCACCCACCGATTCCCCTACACCCAATTCAAGGAAGCGATCGAGCTGATGAAGTCCGGCAACTCGGGCAAAATCGTGCTCGATTGGAGCGGATTGTCATCCTGAGTAGCGGTAGACGGCGAAGGAGCTCCCATACGTGTGTCGACGCGTTCTCGTCACGTGGAAACACCGATTGCAATTGCGAGGTCCTTCGCCGCGCTACGCCGGCTCAGGATGATAAAGCGTGGGGCAACGCACGCCCCAACCGACCGCGTTCTGTCCATTACTGCTTCGAGATCGCCGGTCGCCCACGAAGGAGATATTTCTGGACTTTGCCGGTGGCGGTTTTCGGGAGCTCGGACAGAAAGGTGATTCCCTGGGGCGCTTTGAAGTGGGCGAGATGCTCCCGCGCGAAGTCGCGCAGCTCGACGGCGGTGGTGGCGGCGCCCGCTTTCAGGACAACAAAGGCGTGGGGCGCTTCGCCCCAGCGTTCGTCAGGCAGCCCGACGATTGCGACCTCCTGCACAGCGGGATGTCGCAGCAACACGCCTTCCACTTCGACGGAAGAAATGTTCTCGCCGCCGCTGATGATGACGTCCTTAATGCGATCACGGATTTCCGCGTAGCCATCCGGGTGGACGACGGCCGCATCGCCGCTATGAAACCAGCCACCACGCATCGCCTCAGCGGTTGCCTCGGGATCGGCGTAATAGCCTTTCATGACCACGTTCCCGCGCACAATGATTTCACCGATCGTCGCACCATCATGCGGCACGTCGCGGCCTTCTTCATCGACGACTCGCAATTCCCCGGACGTAAGTAATTCCACCCCTTGGCGGGCCTTGATCACCGAGCGCTCCGCGCGCGAAAGCCCTTCGTGCTCGGGCCGCGGCTCG
This sequence comes from uncultured Verrucomicrobiae bacterium, assembly GCA_963776615.1. Lineage (GTDB taxonomy): Bacteria > Verrucomicrobiota > Verrucomicrobiia > Chthoniobacterales > UBA10450 > Palsa-1392. The sequence continues at coordinate 187,928 of CAVZNJ010000016.1, read as the reverse complement.
CAGAACGTGATCAGCGGCGAAGTCTCGGTTAGCCCGTAGGCCTGGGTGATCACCCACCCGAGTTCGCCCTCTACTCGCTCGATCGTGGCCGCGGCGGGAGGCGCACCGGCGGTCAGAACCCGGACACCAGGGCGTGCGGCGCGGCGCAGTTCTTCGGGCGCGTGGGCGATGCTGATCAAGACCGTTGGCGCGGCGCAAAGCATGGTCACCGATTCCGTTTCGATCTTTTCGAAAACCGCTCTCGGCTCGAGCTTGCGCAGGCAAATGTGCGCCGCGCCAATGGCGGTGACAATCCAGACAAAAGTCCAGCCGTTGGCGTGGAACATAGGCAGCGTCCAGAGATAACGGTCCGCCGCGGTCATTGGATGGTGTAGGAGTGTGCCGACCGCGTTGAGGTAAGCGTTGCGATGCGTGATCATCACGCCCTTCGGCCGGGAAGTTGTGCCGCTGGTGTAATTGATTGTGAGCAGGTCGTTTTCGAGAATGCTGGGCCGATGAAAGTGGGAATGCGCTTCAGCCACGAGAGTCTCGTAATCCAGCCAACCGGGCTTGGCGCCATCGAGCGCGACGAAGGCGGACACGCCAGGTAACTGCGCGCGGATACTCCCGACCGTGTCGAGATAATCGGAATGCACGCAGACAATCCGGGCGCCACTATGGTTGATCAGATACACAAAATCATCCGCGATCAGTCGGTAATTCAGCGGAACGAGGACGGCGCCGATCTGCGGCACGGCATAGAAGGATTCGAGCTGGGCGTGCGTATTGGGCGCGATGTAAGCGACCCGGTCGCCTTCTTTTACGCCGAGCCCCTGCAACGCCGCCGACCAACGATCGCAGCGGGCAAAGAATTCCTCGTAGGTCAGCCGCAGAACGCCTTCCACCACGGCCTCGCGCGCGGGATGGAGCCGGCGCGTGCGCCGCGCGAATTCGAGTGGGCTCAGCGGGATTTCCATAGCGTCCGATGGATATCGTAACTTGGAGACCGCGGCGAGACGCAAAAAAACAGCCCCTTCGTGGTCTGACGATGCGGCGGATTCTCTCGACATCGGCGAAAAAATGTCAGGTAATCGATTGCCACAGCCCCAATGCCCGATACCGAAGCACTACCGATCGATCGCAAGGTCATCTTCCTTTGCGGGGACCGATCGTTCACCGTGCGCGACATTATCGATGCCGCGCTCTTTCGTGGTGAAATCGAGCCGGCCTGGAGCGGACTCCTTCGCCTCGAGGCGGCGGAGCACAAGGCTGACGAACAAGATCTCGAGTTCAGCGATGACGCAATCGATGCCGCCGCGGAACGCTTTCGCTATGAACATGACCTCATCACAGCAGAAGAAACCGAACAATGGCTCGAGCAACGCGGACTGAACCTTGCCGATTTTGGTGCCTATTTCGTCCGGCATTATTGGGTCGAGCAATTTGACGACGTGGAACCGGCGCCGCTGGATTACCTCTCCGCGCCTAACGAAATGCGCGAACTGCTGACCGCGGAGTTGATTCTTTCTGGCGAGCTGGACCGGATGGCCGGACGCCTGAGCTGGCGGGTTGCGGCGCTTTACGCGACCGAGGGCGTGCCTCTCGATCCCGAACTGATCGCCGCGGAGGAATCGCAATTTCTTGAAAGAAGCGGATCGAGCGAGGACCAACTGGCTGGTTGGCTGGAAAAAGTCGGGCGCGATCAGGCGTGGTGGCGCGAGAGCCTGACGATGGAAGCGATCCAGCGCCGCGACTGTGTGGCGCTCCTTTCCCGCGAGGCCTGCAAACGGGAAATCTCCGCCTTGCGTCTTCCGTTGACGCGCTTCGAGGTCGAGATGATCGAGCTGGATTCGCTCGATGCCGCCCGCGAAGCGCTCCTCTGCGCACGCGACGATGGCATGTCGATGGAGGAAGTTGCCGCAGAAGGACGTTACCCGTACCGTCATCCGGAGGTATTGCTGGAGGAAATTCCTGAGGATTTGCAGCAGAAATTTCTGAGCGTGCATCCGGGCGAAATCCTGGAGCCGATCGCGCGGGGAGACGGTTTTCACATTTGCCGGGTGATCGGCAAGACGGAACCGGACCTCGAAGACCCAGTGGTAAAAGAGCGCGCCGAGGAGCGCATCCTCGAGCGGCATTTCGCGGACCTCGCCACCCGCCACATTCAATGGCGCCTCTACCTCGCCTGATTGGCCTAACGAAATGAAAGCAACCGACGAGAGCCTCCTGCGCCGTTCGTCGCTCTTTCAATTCCTGCCGGACGAGCCCTTCGATAAACTGCGCCAACTCCTCCAGGAGGAAAGTTACGAGTTCGGTGACCTTCTCGTTAGGCAAGGCGAACCGGCGGACTCGTTCTATGTCCTCGTCTCGGGACGCGCGCGCGTCGTCAAGGCGGATCAAGCCGGAAATGAAATCGTCCTCGCCACCCTCAAGCCGGGCGACAGTTTCGGCGAATCCGCGCTGACCGAAGGCGGAACGCGCAACCGCGACGGTTCGTTGCAGCACGGCGGTCGAAGCGCTCCGTCTCGATCGCTCCGACTTCCTCGAACTGGCCGAAGAAGTACCGGAGCTGAAACATTACATTGAGATAACCGCGCGGCACCGGTCGCTGCACGGTTTCCTGTATGAGTTCAGTAATTTCGGCCGCCTGCCCGTGCCCGCTTTGCGCAGCCTGGTGGAAAAACTGACGCCGATCGAAGTGTCAAAAGGCGACGCCATTATCCGCGAGGGCGATCCACCCGGCGCGATGTTCATTCTCGAGAAAGGACGGGCGCGCGCTTTCCATTCCGACAACGGCGCACAACAAAATCTCGCCTTTTATCGCGACGGCGATTTCTTCGGCGAGCTCTCGATCCTGAACGGCTCGCCGCGCGCCGCCTCCGTCGAAGCCTTCAGCGATTGCCGCCTCCTAGCACTCGAACCGGGCGCGGTGCGCGACCTGAAACGCCGTTACCCGGAATTCGGCCGGCTGATGGAGGAACGGCTCGCGCAATATCAGGCCAAAACCGAAGCGCGCGTGCCGCTCGATTTCACAACCGAGATGCTGCCGGCCGAAGTCGCAGCGCACGACAAGATCGGCTGATGGACAAGGCCGCGCCCGCACCTGAAGCCGCCGAGGGCGAGGATCCATTCGCGGACGAACAGGGGTTTTTCCGGAAGAGAAAAAAGCGCATCAAGCAAGATCGAGCACATCGAGCAGATCGACGAGATGGATTGCGGCGCGGCCAGCCTTGGCATGATCTGCCGCCACTTCGGCCGCAAGGTGAGTCTGTCGCGGATTCGGCAGCTCTGTCACACCTCGACGGACGGCACGAGCCTGAAGGCGATCTGCCGCGCGGCCACCGAGCTCGGGCTGGCGGCGCGCGCCCTCAAGGTCTCGCTGCGCAATCTGCCGATGATGCCGCTCCCGGCCATCGTCCACTGGGAAGGCAACCACTGGATGGTGCTCTACGACGTCGACCGACACCTATGTGAAGGTGGCCGATCCCGCGCAGGGACTGCGCAAGCTTCCGCGTAAGGAATTCGAGCAAAATGGTCCGGCTACGCCGCGCTCTTCGATTACACGATCGCGTTCGAGAACGCGCCGGAGAGCAAGCCGGGGATGGCCTGGCTTCTGCCGTTCCTCGTCAAGTTCAAGACGCTTTTTATCCAGGTGATGCTACTCGCGGTCGCGATCACTTTCCTTGAACTGCTCTTCCCCGATCTTCACCGAGATGGTCGTCGACAAGGTGATCGTCGAGAAAAACGTCAACCTTGCTCGAAACCATCCTGCTCGGGATGGGCGTGGTGCTTTTCTTCGTCCAGGTCTCGTCGCTGGCGCAGGAATATTTGCTCTCCTTCGTCGCCGTCCGGCTGGACACCGCCATTCTCGATTATCTGAGCCGGCAAATGCTGTCCCTGCCGATGAGCTATTTCACCAGCCGGCGCACGGGCGATATTCAGCGCCGGCTCGATGGCGCGCGGCAGGTCCGGCAATTCGTCGTACAACACGGCATCGGCGCGCTCCTCGCGCTCGTCCAGTTGGTCGGCGCGCTTTCGCTCATGGCGGTTTACAGCCCGTCGCTGATGTTGGCCTTTCTCGCCACAACGCCGCTCTACGGCGGCCTGATGTATTTCTCGCAAAAAGTTCTGCGCCCGCTCTTCGCCGAGGTAGAAGAAAGTCAGGGCAAATACAGCTCGCACCAGATCGACGCGATCAAGGGCATCGAAGCGGTCAAGGCCGCCTCGGCGGAAAGCGTTTTCCGCGACATGATGCTGAACGAATTCCTCGCCGTCTCGCGCAAGATTTTCCGAAGCAGCTTCATCGTCATGACCTACGACAGCGTGCTGCAAAGCATCGGCATGGTTTCGACCGCGATCTTTCTCTGGGTCGGCGCGAACCAGGTCATGGCCGGCAACGCTGAGCATCGGCGGCTTCGTCGCCTTCAGCTCCCTCACCGCGATGGCCTACGGCGGCATCCTGCGAACGTTGGGCGTGTGGGACAACCTGCAGTTCGCCAACGTGCTGCTCAATCGGCTGAACGACATCTTCGAACAGGAACCGGAGCAGGGCCGCGATCGTTCGCGTCTCGTGCCGGTGCACAGCCTGGAGGGACGGATCGAGCTGCGCGGGGTGAGCTTCAGGTATGGCGGACCGGAAGCGCCGAACATCCTGACGAACATCACCCTCGACATCGCACCCGGCCGCATGATCGCGTTCGTCGGTCGGAGCGGTTGCGGCAAAACGACCCTGATCAAGCTCATCGCCGGACTGCTTGAGCCGACCGAAGGAACGATACTTTTCGACAACACCGATCTGAAAACACTCAACTATCGCGACGTCAGACGACACATCGGGATGGTCCTGCAGGAGAACCACATTTTTAACGAATCGATCGCCCGCAACATCGCCTTCGGCGACGCCGAGCCCGATCTCGACCGCGTCCTCGCCGCCGCGCAAACGGCCGCCTCGCACGACTTCATTATGCGGCTTCCGTTAGGCTACGAGACCAAGATCGGCGAATCCGGCCTTTCGCTTTCCGGCGGACAGAAGCAGCGCATCGCGATCGCGCGCGCTCTTTACAACAACCCGCCGATCTTGATTTTTGACGAAGCCACCAGCGCCCTCGACACCGAGTCGGAACGCGCCATCCAGGACAACCTCGGACGTCTCACGGCCGGTCGTACGACGATCGTGATCGCGCATCGCCTGAGCACGATTCGCGAGGCCGATTCCATCGTCGTCCTCGAGAAAGGGATGGTCGCCGAAGTCGGGAACCACGACCAGTTGATGGCGCAACGCGGTTTGTATTTTTACCTCTCGAGCCAGCAACTCGGGATCTGATTTTCACGTTACAATGCCAACCGAACTGATGCAGCGCGGCTCGCTCGATGCCGAGTCCGAGATGTTGCCGCAGGATCCGCCACCGTGGTTCGCCCGTTCGATGGCGTGGCTGCTGATCGCGATGTTTGGTGTCGCGCTTCTCGCCGCGATCTTCGTGAAGCTGCCGGATACGATCACCTGTCCTTTTCTCCTCGTGCCCGTGGGCGGCGCGGACCCGATTCAATCGCCCCGGCTCGCGATTGTTTATCGCGTTTGCGTGCGGGTCGGGGACACGGTCAAGGTACACGATCCGCTCTACGTTTTGCGCTCTGACGAGGTCCGCGACTGGGGCACGGAGCTGCGCACGCTGGGGCAAGACCTGCGCACCCGAGAGCAGGGCCTGACGAAGGACGACGCGGTGTTCGATTCGCAACGCGAAATCAAGACTGCGGAAATTTCGCAGGCGGAAAGCGAAGTGAAGTTTCGGGAGCAACACGCCAAGAGCAGTCGCGATTTGCTGGAGCGGATGGAGAAACTGACCAAGACCGGCGGCATCTCGCTCGTCGAAGTGATTCAATACCGACTCGAGGCCGCGGGATCGGAGAAAGATTTGAGTGTGGCGCAGCGCACGTTGCAGCAGGTGAAGCTAGAACGGCAGCAGATGGAGGCGGAGCATTCGCGCCAGCGCGCGGAGAACGTAGCCGAGATCGAGAAGCTTAAGATGCGATTATCGGCGCGCCGGGATGACCTGCAAAACTCACAGCAAAATCTGCTTACAGTGCGAGCGCCCTACGCAGGCGTGGTCATTTCGCAGACGCAGCAGAACGCCGGCAGCGTGGTCCAAAACGGCGAGGAGCTTTGCCAGCTTGCGCCTAACGACGCCAAAGCGCGCGTTCGGCTGACGCCGGGTGAGACCAGCGTGCCGAAGCTAACGAAAGGGCAGCCGGTGCGCCTCTTTTTCGACGCCTTTCCTTATCAACGCTATGGCGTGGTCAATGCAAAGCTCGACTGGGTCAGCCCGTCCGCCGTCACTACGACGCAGGGTCAGCATTTCGTCGCGCTCGCTTCCATCGACCAATCAGAGCTGACAAAGCGCCACCACCTTGCGCTACGCGTCGGGATGGGCGGCGAGGCACGCATCGTCGTCGGGCAGCGCTCGATGATCGAATATGCTTTCGAACCCATCCGTCAGCTGCGCGAAAATATGCGCAACTAGTCCATCATGGAGCGCGCCCTGTCCCGCCTCAAAGTCGAAGACCTGACAACGTCGAACGACGCCATGAAGCGTTGCCTGCGGCTCGCCGGCCTGGCCGCGAAGTCGGATGTGCCCGTCGTCCTGCTCGGAGAAACGGGAACAGGCAAAACTTTGCTCGCCCACGCCATTCACAATTCCTCGGCCCGGGCAGAGCGATCATTCGTGGCCTTCAACGCTTCGGCCATGAGCGATACCCTGATCGAGAGCCAGCTCTTCGGTCACGAGCGCGGCGCCTTCACCGGCGCGCAACAAACGGTCAAAGGCAAATTCGAGCTCGCCAACCAAGGCACACTCTTTCTCGATGAAATCGCCGACATGAGTCCGCTTGCCCAGGTAAAAATCCTGCGCGTGCTCGAGTATGGAGAATTCGAGCGCCTCGGCTCGGAACAGATGTTGCACAGCGATGCGCGGATCATTTGCGCAACCAACTGCTCGCTCCTCGAGCGCGTACGCCAGGGAAAATTTCGGGAAGATCTTTACCATCGGCTGAATGGCCTCACCCTCCTCATCCCGCCCCTGCGCGAGCGGATGGAAGAACTGTCGGCCTTGATCGCCGCGGAGCTGAGAGCGTCAGCAGCGAGTGAAGGGAAAAGCATCACCGCTATTCACAAGGAAGCGATGGACAAGCTGATCGCTTATCCATGGCCCGGAAATTTGCGCGAACTCAGCCATACGGTGCGGACCATGACGCTCTTCTGCGAGGGCCGCGTCATTCTGCCCGAGCATGTCGTATTCCCGCCGGATCTGAAAACCAACCCACCTGCGGAGCCGGCGGTCGAGGCCGAAGCCAATCCCTTGCCTAACGGCGCTACGGAATCGAGCGATCTTTCGCTCGCCAGCGCCGTTGCCCGCCACGTGCAGTTTGTTTATGCGCAAGCCGGGGGGAACCAGCGTCGCACCGCCCGCCTTCTCGGCATCTCGCGCGCCACTCTCGCCAGGCATCTTCGGGCCAAGACTCAAAAATGAGCCGGACTGGGGTAGGATTGGTCCAGAAAGCCTCGCATCGGGGCCGGGGTTCGAGTCGATCTATCCCGGAAATCACGGTTGTTAGGCTAATTTTTTGAGGAATCACAAATGATTCTTTTCAGAGGGAAGCGAAGGCAAAATTTCGTTCTGGGCAGACGCGATTTTTCGCCGCAAACTGACTCTGGCATGAATGGTGTTAACAGGATCTGCACGTGAGCACGCCGAGAGACAAAAAGCATGCGCCTGCTGGTGAATCCCCCGTTCACAAGCGGTCCCGCAAGCAGGAAAAATTGATCCGGCTCGATGACCTCATCCCGAAAGGGAACGTCTCGGGCGGCCGTCAATTGCTCTTCGGCGCGACTGACATCAACCAAACAACAAACCAAAGAAAGAGATAGAGAACATGGCTACTGATAAGAAGAAAAAAGAAGTGAAAGTGCGCGACCTGAAACCGTCGAAGGACGCCAAGGGCGGTACCGGACACACCCTGCATGGTCCGACCCAGCATGGTCCGACCCAGCATGGTCCGACCCAGCATGGTCCGACCCCGCATGGTCCGGGCACGCACTAAGACTGCTCCAGACACATAAGCCGCCTTCCGGTCCAATCCCGCCCGGCGGACTTACTTATCGTCAGATTTGAATACATCCGGCCCATCTGGGCCGGGTGTTTTGTTTCCAGAACCTGCAGCTCGGCCAGCGCCATGCTCAAGTTCGCGCGGTCGCTGGAAAAATCGTAGCCGACGTGGCGCGTTGGCATGCCAGACGCGCCGGTGCTGTGCGCGACGCGGCATCGTTATCGACGAGTCGATTTTTCCGCGCAAGACTCTCCTGTGGAGCCGATGAAGAAGGAGCAGATCGTCGAGGTCCTCGAAAAGATCGCGACCCTGCTCGAGTTGCAGGACGAGAACCCGTTCAAGGTCCGCGCCTACAGCAACGCCGCGCGCTCGATCGAAACCTGGGGCGGCAACCTGCGCGAGCTGGCGGAGGAAAATCGGCTCGAGGAAATCCCAGGCGTCGGCAAGGCGATCGCAGGCAAAATTACCGAGCTGGCCCTGACCGGTTCTTCGAAGTTTTACGACGACCTGCGCGCGAAATTTCCGCCCGGGATTGTCGAACTCTTTTCTTTGCCCGGGCTGGGCGCCAAGAAAATCAAGGTACTTCACGAAAAATTGCAGGTCGGCTCGATTGCGGACCTAGAGCAGGCATGTCAGGCTGGGCGGGTTGCGGAGTTGCCCGGCTTTGGCAAAACGACCCAGGAAAAAATCGCCCTGACGATTGCGAATCGTGCCCAGCACGCCGGCAGCTTTCAGTTGGGCGCGGTCGCCGCCGAAGCAGAACAGTTACAGGACGATCTGCGCGCGCACCCGAATGCATCGGCAGTCAGCATTGCCGGAAGTTACCGCCGCCGGAAAGAAATCGTGCGCGACCTCGATTTCATCGTCGCGACAAAGAATCCGGAAGCGATCACGGAATTCTTCGCCGGCCATCCGCTCGTGGAAAGTGTCACCGCCCGCGGCGCGACCAAGACAAGTGTGCGTTTGCGCTCCGGCATCCAAGCCGATCTGCGCGTCGTGAGCAGCACGGAATATCCGTTCGCACTCGGCTATTTCACAGGCAGCAAAGAGCACAACATCGTGCTGCGAAACCGCGCACTTCAGCAAGGCTGGACCCTGAACGAATATCGTCTCGCAACCGCCGAAACGACGACGCAGAAGAAAAAGCCGGCGAAGAGAATTCCGCCGATCCGTGATGAAGCGGAGCTCTATCGTGCGCTCGATCTTAATTTCATGCCGCCGGAGTTGCGCGAGAATTGCGGCGAAATCGAGGCGGCGGCGGAAGGACGCCTGCCACGCCTGCTCGAACCGGAAAACTTGCGCGGCACCTTTCACTGCCACACGAGCGCGAGCGACGGCCGCAATTCGCTCGAAGAGATGGCAGCCGCAGCGCAGGAGCTGGGTTTGCAATATCTCGGCATCGCCGATCACAGCCGCAGTTCGATCCAGGCCGGCGGGCTCGATCGGGCGCGGCTCCGCGTCCAGGTCGCGGCCATTCGCAAGCTCAACAAGACTTTCGACGCGTTCCGGCTTTTCGCCGGAATCGAGTGCGACATCCTGCGCGACGGCTCGCTCGATTTTGACGACGAAACGTTAGGCGAACTCGACTACGTCGTCGCTTCGGTGCATTCCGCGTTTCAGCTACCGGAAGCGGAGATGACGAAGCGGATCATTCGCGCGCTCAGCAATCCCCATGTGACCTTTCTCGCACATCCCACTGGCCGCCTGCTCTTGCAACGGGAGGGCTACGCGGTGAACATCCCCGCCATCCTCGAGGCAGCGGCTGAAACCGGGACTTGGATTGAAATCAACGCCGCGCCCAAGCGCCTCGACCTCGATTGGCGCTGGTGGCCGCTGGCGAAAGAAAAGGGGGTGAAATGCGTCATCAATCCCGATGCGCACGGGGCCGAGAAGTTGCAGGACCTCTGGTTTGGCGTCGGCGTCGCGCGGAAAGGCTGGCTAACGAAAAGCGATGTCGTAAATTGCCTGCCGCTGGGGGAAATCGAGCGCGAACTTGCCAGGAAGCGAGGCGGGACACCTTCAAGTCCTAAGGCTTAAGCTTAAAGAAATTTGTGCCGCGCGAGCCACGACTCAGAACTTAGCCTCAAGAGCTCTCCCTTTGCGGCATGAACATCGTCAGGCATTTGCAGGCCCCGCCGGCTTTGAGGAATTCGCTCATCGGCAGCGGGTGACAATGAAAACCGCGTTCGCCCAAGGAGTGCATCAGCTTGGGCGCGCCTTCCGGGAGCACGATTTCCTGGTCGAGAACGACGGCATTGCAGGAAAAGTGGGCCGCTTCCTCCTCCGCCACGTCGATCAGGTTTGGCACGTGACTGCGAATCGCGCGCTGGCCATATTCATCGAAAGCGGGCGGGAACCAGACCGCGCCGCCATCACTCAGCGGGCAAAAACACGTGTCGATATGGTAGAAGCGCGGATCGACCAGCTCGACCGAGACGACGAGGCACTTCAGAATATCCGCCACGCCGCGATGCGCGCTCACGTCGGTGCGAAACTTGTACCCGCAAAACAGCGTGTCGCCGGCAAAGAGCGCATCGCCTTCGCCCTCGAAGAACTGGTCGGCCGGCAGCCAGATGACCTCGTAGCCCTGCTCCTCCATCCATTGCGCGAAATAGGGCGCTTCTGCAGCTCGTTCCTTATGCCGAAAATTACTCGGGATAAATTTTTTGCCCACCGTGAGCCCGGCATTGGCGGTGAAGACCATGTCAGGAAGTTTCGGCCTGGGCGGGACGAGATGGACGTCACTGCCAAGGCTGAGCAGTTTCTCGTAGAGCCCGCGCCATTGCTTCCGGACGAGCGCGGTGTCCGCGCCGCGAGCCCGACTCATCCACGGATTGATCTCGTATTCGATATCGTAATAATCGGGCGGGCAGAGGAGCAGTTTTCGCATAGGCATCTTCGCCTAACGATTCGCGGCGATGCAATCGGTCAGCTCGCGTAAAAATGGCTCGATGTCAGTCACCAAACCAATCGCCTGGAAAGTGCCGCGGTCAGTCAGTTTCGCGACGACCCCGGGATTGATGTCGATGCAGAGCGTCTTGACGGCGGCCGGGAGAAGGTTCTCCACCGCGATGGAGTGCAACATTGTGCCCATCATGACCGCGATTGTGATGCCTTCGATCTTGGCCCGCATCGCCTTTTGCGCTTCGATCGCGTCGGTGATGACGTCGGGCAGCGGGCCGTCATCGCGGATGGAACCGGCGAGGACAAAATCGACGCCATGCTTCACACAGGTGGACATGATGCCGCTCTTTAAAAGGCCGCTTGCCACCGCCTGTTTGATTCCTCCGGCCCCGCGCACGGCGTTGATCGCACGCATGTGATTTGGCGTTCCCCGATCGGTCAGACCCCCATGCTCGAGATTCACACCTAACGAAGTTCCAAAAAGCGCATTCTCGATGTCGTGGGCGGCGAGGGCGTTGCCGGCGAAAAGCACCTGGACAAATCCCCACTGGATCAATTTCTCGAAATGTTCGGCCGCTCCCGTGTGCACAATCGCCGGGCCGCCGACCACGAGAATTCTGCCGTTCTCCTCCCGCGAACGCTTCAATTCCTGCGCCATCTCGCGAATAACCGCGCTCTTCGGTTTTTCGATCGAGACGTTGCTCGACATGAACTCAAAAACATCCGTGCGCGCGGTCGAGCGCTGTAGCGGGACGATGCGGATACCATGATGCCCGACGACCACTTCCATCCCTTTCCTCATCTCGTAGAATTTCGTTGCGGTGGCCGTTTTCGCCTTGCGATCGACAACGACAGCGCTGTCCATCAAGGCCGGTTTGACCTCGATCTCGGCAGCGTCCACCCGCACAAAAGTCTGCTGGTTGGTCGTGACGTAAAAGCCATGCGGGAAAACACCGTCGGCCGGCGCCGGAGCCAGTTGTACACTCTGCTTTTCGCGTCACTTCCGCGCCGTGCTGGCGCAGACACAGGATCAGCTCATCGAGGTCCTCGGCAGAGGACATCGTAACCTCGATCCGTGCAAAACTTTGATCCGCGCGCTGCTCGCCAATCCGGATTTCGCCGATCTTGAAGGTCGCGTCCCAGGCGATGATTTCGTCAAGCACCTTTGGCAAGATCAGCGAATCGATGATGTGGCCGCGTAGCTCGATCGTCTCGGTAGGCATCGGCCGAACTTAGCCACGGAACGCGACCGCGCCACTGCTCTCACGGCCGCGAATCTCTTCACCCGATCGATTTCAGCTTGTTCCGGGGATTCCCTCAGCTATTAATGCAGCCGCATCAACCCCAACGAGATGGAAGAAGCTGAAAATCTGACGACCGATGACACTGCGCCGCGGACGGAAGGCTTCCGAATCTCGAAGGAGCCTGTGGTGGGAATCGCCCAGACCGCGGGCGAGCCTGACGAACTGCCGGCTTCCTACGGGACTGACTTGCTTTATGTCGTTGCCCGGGATCCCAATTCACTTTTCCTTTACTGGGACCTGAATTGGACCCGGCTCTTCGCCAGAGCCAACCTTTCACCGCGACAAATTCACCTGCGAATTTATCGCGGGGAAGACTCGGTGGAATCGACCCGCGAGATCAATCCATTCCGCGGTTATTGCTATGTCGATGTCGCCGCCGCGGGAACGACTTATTTCTGCGAACTGGGCTGCTTCGATGGCAACGTTTGGAAAAGCCTCGCGCGGTCCGGGTCGACCTCGACACCGGAATCGGCCGTTTCCGACGATCTCTCCGCGACTTTCGCGACGTTGCCAATTCACCTCAGTTTCCAGCGGTTGCTGGATATCTTCAGGACGAGTCGGTCTGATAATCGAACTCTCGCCAGTTCCGTGGCCGAACTGCAGGAAAATGCCCGGATGCTCAAGGAAACGCTGACGCCAGAGGCATGGTCGCGACTTGTGGCCGCAACAGCCGCATCCCTCGACGGGACGAAGTGCCACGGAAATGATGCGCAGAGTTCGGAACTCGCCGCGCTCCTGCAATTAGCCCGACCGGGCCCGGCGCAAGCGCCGACGGAGGAGCAGCGCGCAAAGTGGGAAGCGCTGAGCAAACAGTTTGGCGGCGCGAGCGAAAGTGGTATTGGCGGGAGTCGCCCAGCCTAACGAACTCGCCCCAGCCTGGGTTAACCACCCGTGGCCGGTTTGATTCCCGCAGCGGGTGGCTGCGCCAGCCTGCTCCGACGCACCCCGTAGGAAAAGTAAACCACCATCCCAATGGCGAACCAGACGAGCAAGCGCCGCCAGGTCGGCCAAGGCAGAGCCGCCATAAGAATGAGAGCGGAGAGAGCACCTGCCGGCGCCACAAACCAGACCCACGGCGTGGTAAATCTGCGCGGCAGGTCCGGCTCGCGCACACGCAGGACGAGAATGCCAACGGAGACGATAACAAACGCCAGCAACGTGCCGATCGAGCACAGGCTACCGGCCTCGCGGACTGTGAACAGGGCCGAAAAAATCGCCACACCTACGCCCGTCACGATGGACGTCAGCCATGGGGTGCGGAAGCGCGGATGCACCCGGCTCACGAACGGCGGGAGCAAACCATCGCGCGACATGCTGTAAAACACGCGCGACTGGCCCAGAAGCATCACAAGGATGACCGACGACAAACCGGCGATGGCGCCGAGTTTGATCAACCGCCCCATCCAGCCCAGGCCCGCGTGGTCCGCCACCACCGCGATCGGGTCCGGCACGTCAAGCTGGCCGTAGGGCACAACACCCGTCGCGATTCCCGACACGAGAATGTAGAGCACCGTGCAGAGCAGGAGCGAGCCGATGATGCCGATCGGCATGTCGCGTTGCGGATTTTTCGCCTCTTGCGCAGCGGTGCTCACGGCATCGAAGCCAATATAGGCGAAGAAGACAATGCCGGCGCCAGTCATTAGTCCGCTCCATCCGAAGTGACCAGACGCACCGGTGTTCGGCGGGATGAACGGATGCCAGTTCGCCGGGTTGATAGCTTGAAACGCGCCGACGATGAAGAGCAGCACCACCGCCACCTTCACCAGCACGATCAAATTGTTGAAGTTCGCCGATTCCTTGATTCCAACCACCAGCAGCGTCGTGACCACAAAGATGATGAGCACCGCTGGCAGATTAAAGATCGAAGTGACGTGGGCGAGCGTCGCCGGATCGGTTCCCGCGATCTTGATTTGATCCAGCAGAGCTGCGCTGCTCGCCACCCAGCCGGCCTTCGCCTTCAGGAGCGCAGCGAGAGCAGCGGGAAGTTCAATCAACTCCGTGCCGCGCGCGGCCGACAACGCGGGCGGGACGTTGATGCCAAAATCGCGCAGGAACGAGACCACATAGCCGGACCAACCGATGGCCACAGTGGTCGCGCCGACGGCATATTCGAGGATCAAGTCCCAGCCGATGATCCACGCGACGAGTTCGCCGAGCGTGGCGTAGCCGTAGGTGTAGGCGCTACCGGCCATCGGCACGAGCGACGCGAATTCGCTGTAGCACAACGCCGCGAAGACTGATGCCACTCCGGCCAGCACGAATGAGAGCACCACCGCCGGTCCGGCATTTTGCGCCGCAACCGTGCCAGTGAGAACGAAGATGCCCGTGCCGATAATCGCGCCAACGCCGAGCGCGGTAAGGTTCATCGCGCCGAGGGCGCGCTTAAGACTGTGGTCGCTCAGCGCCTCGGCCTGCAGATCCGTCACGCTCTTTCGTCGAAACAAAAAATTCATTGGTTGGTTCCTTGGTTTGGGTTTCTCCGCATCAGGTCAGGCATATCAGGTCGCTGTCGGCCTTGATTTTCTCCAGAGGAAATAAACCGGCACCCCTGCAAGGACGATGAGCAAACCGGGCCATGAGGTTTGAGTCCGGTAAACCGCCAGGACCAGCAGAATAATCGTCGCCGCAACGATATAGAATGCCGGCAGCAGCGGATAACCAAAGGCGCGATATGGCCGCTCGGCGTCCGGGCGCGTGCGCCGCAAGACGAATAAGGCGGCTATCGTCAGCACATAAAAGATGAGCACCGCGAACACCACGTAGTCGAGCAACGCGCCGTAAAGGTTGCCGTATTGCTCGGCGCCGGAGGCATCCAGCAGCGGCGTGCCGGTCACCGGGTTGCGCAACCGCGTGCGTGGCAGGACGAGCAATGCTGTCCAAAAGCCCTGCAGGATCAGCGCCACCGCGGGAACGTGCCGGGCGTTGAGCCGGCCGGTGGATTTGAAGAACAACCCGTCGTGAGCCATCGCGTAATAGACCCGCGCGCCGGCCAGGATCAGTCCATTGTTGCAGCCAAACGTCGAGACCATGATGGCCACCGCCATGATTGCCGAGCCCGCCCCGCCGAACATCACCGACATCGCCGCGGTGGCCACGCGGTCGTCGGGTGCGTGCTGGATTTTTTCCAGCGGCAACACGCAGAGGTAGGCCATGTTTGCCAGCAGGTAGAGCGCGATGACCAGCCCTGTGCCCATCGCGAGCGACAACGGCAGGTTGCGGCGCGGGTTTCTCACTTCACCGGCCGTAAAGGTGACGTTGTTCCAGGCGTCCGCCGAAAAAAGCGACCCGACCTGCGCGACGCACACGGCAATTAACAACCCGAGCGCACCCCCTGCGGCCGAGGCCGAGGCCACGAACGAAAGGTCGGATTTGATTGGCGAAACCGCGACCGGTGTCCACATGTTGGTGAAGTTGGCGGTGAGCGCGGCGCCATTTCGTCCAATGAAGAGACCGAGGACGATCAGTGCCAGAAGGGACAACGTCTTGGCGGATGTGAAGACGTTTTGGATGAGCTTGCCGAGACGGAGACCGCGTGTATTCACCAACGTCAGAAAGGCGATCAGGATGATCGCCACCAACTGCTGGGTCGAAAGACTCACGGCATAGTTCCGCGAGAGAATTATCGGCGGGACGACCCAGTGCGTCGGCGACACAATCGACGTGAAAACCCCGAGGAATCGTGCGAACGCCACTGCCACCGCGGCGATCGTGCCGGTCTGGATCACGAGAAACAGCGTCCAGCCGTAAAGAAATCCCCAGAGCGGACCGTAGGCTTCGCGCAGATATACGTATTGCCCGCCGGCGCGGGGCATCATCGCGGCCAGCTCGCCGTAGCTGAGTGCCGCGGTGATCGTGAGCGCTCCGGTCACCGCCCACACCACCAGCAGCCAGCCCGCTGAGCCGACCAATCGCGTGATGTCGGCCGACACGATGAAAATGCCTGAGCCAATCATCGAGCCCGCGACGAGCATCGTCGAATCGATCAAGCCAAGTCCCTGCACAAATTTGCCGTTGTTGGCTGTCGATGGCTCTGACATGGCGTCTTTGGGTTTACTCAATCCCGCGACTTTGACCCGGTTGAATGAGTTCCGGGCATACCTGGCACGTCGCCCTGATACGAGAGGGCATATTGCCTAACGAATCTTCCCGAAACAGCCGGCGGGTGATTGCACATACGTTATTCAAACTCGGCATACGAGTTGACGAGCGACGAAGCAAGCGCTTTCGGCGAAAACAACGACGCTTTGGCCGGCGAATGCGCAAACGCAGTTTGTTGGGACTTGTTATTCGCTCTTCCTTACCGACTCTCGTCTGGCCGAAAACAACCTCGAATGCGGGCGGCGCCCCGCCGAGAAAACTCGTCTTGGAACTTGAAAATTTTACAATCGAACGGACGGCTGGCGGAAATCCGGAATATGAACAACGAAAGGAAACAGGTGGAGTGGGGCACGCGCGTGGGAGTGATCCTCGCCGTTTCGGGATCAGCCGTCGGCTTGGGAAATTTTCTGCGTTTCCCCGGGCAGGCCGCCGCTCACGGCGGAGGCGCGTTCATGATCCCCTACATTTGTGCGCTGCTCTTTCTTGCCCTGCCGATCGGCTGGGCGGAATGGGCGATGGCCCGGCACGGCGGAACAAAGGCGCGTGCGACGCCCCGTCATTCCGGAACTGAAGCTCGCTTCTCGCGATGATCGCAACCGCCATGGCCGCCATGCCTGATGTCCCGATGCTTTTCGGGATCCCGATCGATTTCATCCTCTTTGCGCTGACCTTGCTCGGCGTCGCGCTTTTTCATCATCACACCCTGCGGGTCGCGCTCATCGGCCTGGCCACGATCACGCTTTACAAAATTTTCTTCACCGGCTTCAAGACCGGCCCGGGCGTGATCGGCTTCCTTTTTCACCTGGCGCCATGAGTGGGTCATTCTCATCAACCTGCTTTGCCTGCTGACCGGATTCGCCCTGTTGTCGCGGCACTTTGAGAAAAGTCACGTCCCGGTCGTGCTGCCGAAGTTCATGCCGAGCGACTGGAAAGGCGCCTTCCTCACGTTGGTGATGGTCTTTGTCATCTCCTCGTTCCTCGACAATATCGCTGCGGCCCTGATCGGCGGCGCGATGGCGCATCAGATTTTCCGCGCCAAGGTGCACATCGGCTATCTGGCAGCGATCGTTGCGGCCTCGAATGCCGGAGGGGCCTGGAGCGTCGTTGGCGATACCACCACCACCATGATGTGGATCGATGGCGTTTCGCCGCTCGCCGTTTTCGAGGCGATCATCGCGGCTTCCGTTGCGCTCCTGATTTTTGGAATTCCAGCCGCGATCCTGCAGCAAAAATATTCTCCGATCCTGCAACACTCTCACGAACACACCCGCATCGATTGGGCGCGGGTCGCCATCGTCTTGCTGATTCTCCTGTTGGCGATCGGCACCAACGTGACGGTGAACACGAAGTTCCCCCTTTTCGCCGCTCGCTTTCCTTTCATCGGCGTCGCGGTGTGGGTGGCAATCCTGATCTCGGTCGCGGCGCGCCGGCCGGATTGGGAAGTGTCTGCCCGAAGCCGTCAAGGGTTCGATTTTTCTTCTCTCGCTCGTGCTCTGCGCGTCGATGATGCCGATCGAGAAACTGCCCGCCGCCTCGTGGCATAGCGCTTTCGGCCTGGGTTTCCTCTCTTCCGTTTTCGACAACATCCCCCTGACCGCCCTGGCCTTGAAGCAGGGCGGCTACGACTGGGGCTTTCTCGCTTTCACGGTCGGTTTTGGTGGTTCGATGATCTGGTTCGGCTCGTCCGCCGGAGTGGCTCTCACCAATCTGTACCCGGAGACGCGCTCAGTCGGCCAATGGGTCCGGCACGGATGGTTTGTCATCGTCGCCTATATCGTCGGCTTTTTCTTTATGTTGTCGGTCTGGCCCTGGCATCCCGACGCGCTGCACAGAAAGCCGCGCGTTGAAGCCGCTTCCTCGCACTAGGTTAATCTGCTGCTTTTCCCGAGTGGACGTGCTACGCTCGGCCTCGTGAAGATTCTCGAGCGCGTCCTCCTCCCAACAAGGTCGACTCCTCGACTGGGGCGGCGGTTTCACTCCGCGCTCCTGCTCGCTTCGTGCTGCGTGACGCCGGCCTTTGCCACTGCGAACTCGCAACCGCAGCCCGCCTTGGAGAATCCCGTCTTCCAAGCTTTGCCGCTCGAACGTTCCAAGCAAAACCATCTACTGGTCCGGGCCGAGATTAACGGCAAGCCGGCTTTGCTCGGAGTCGACTCCGGCGCGCCGGTGAGCGCGATCTCCGCCTCACGTCGCGCCTACTTCGGGATGTCCGCCGTTGCCGAGCGATTCCAAACTTCCATCCCGCTCCGCATCAATGGTGGTTTTGACCGCGTCAGGATCGCGCATCGACTCCGGCTTGGCGCGCTCACTCTGCTCGACGAACCGATGGTCACGATTGATCTCAGCGCGCCGGCCCGGGCTGCGCGCGCATTTCACGAGCAGGAACTCGACGGAATCCTGGGGGCCGACATTCTTTTCCCAACCCAGGCAGTGCTCGATTGCGATGCCCAGACTTTGTTCATGAAAATCGATCCCGATATGCCCGGATCCATGCCGGGAGTCAATCACCGTGGTTGGAAAGACGTTCCCATCCGCGTGAGCAAAGGCTGGAATCTCTACGTCGACAGCAAGCTGAACGGAAAAGCCGCACAGCTCATGATCGATACCGGCGCGTTCACCACCTTGATCCATCGGCCGTTCGTGCAGGCAAATGCGGCTCCCGCTGCGCGATACGCCCTACGCTTCCGGTGCGGTCAATCTCAAGCAGCGCGGTTTGCAGCTGGCGACCATCCGCCGTTTCGCGGTCGGAAATTCCTCGTCAAAGGGAAAGAGGTCGGAGTGATGGACCTGCGTGGATTGATCCACGGCGACCTGCTGGAAGGTCGAGCCGCCGGTCGCGGGATTGTTAGGCTCGGAATTCCTCCGCCGCAATCACGCCATCATCGATTTTGGCACGCGCACGCTCTATTTGAAACTGTAGCGAATCGCATCGCCGGAATCCTCGGGGACTTCAATGCGCGCGTTCAATCCGCCGGTCGAGACGAGATCCAGGCTGCAAACCTGAGCGTCGCCAATCGCGAAAAATCGAATGCATCGCGACGCCATTCATGTCACTGGTCTGAAATGAAACTAACTCTTGTTCTGCTGCCTGCTCGTCTGCTCCCTTGGCCTGGCGAATGTTCGCGGCCAGGACGCCAACAAACCGCAAGAAAAGAAACCGATGGAGACAAATCAAAAACAAGTGGCCGTGCTCAAGACCAGCGACGGCGAAATGGTAGTGGAATTTTGGCCGGAAGTCGCGCCCGAAGACGGTCGCCAATTTTGAGAAACTGGCGCGCGCAAGGCTTCTACGATGGCACCGCGTTCCATCGCATCATGCGTGGCTTCATGATCCAGGGCGGCGACCCCAACACGAAGGACCCTTCCAAAGAAGCCAGCTACGGCACCGGCGGTCCCGGTTACAGCATCCCGGCCGAATTCAATGATCGCCCGCATCTCCGCGGAGTGCTCTCGATGGCGCGCTCGGCCGATCCCAACTCAGCCGGCAGCCAGTTCTTCATTTGCCTCGGCACCGTCAGCTCAGCTCGACCACCAATACACCGCCTTCGGCAAAGTGATCAAAGGTCTTGATGTCCTCGACAAGATCGGCGCCACCCCTGTCGGCCGCGCCCCGGGCGGCGAGCTGAGCAAACCGCTGACACGCGTCACCCTCGAGAGCGTCAAGATCGTTCCGGCCGACTCGGTGAAATAGCTGCCCATCTGTAGAAGAGGTCGACGACGGTCGCCTTTTCGCCTCAAAACCGTGGCCGAGCCGAAGGAAGAAATTCGCCAGTCGCAGAGCGCGGCGACACGAGTCGCACTTATCCAGATGCAGTGCGGCCCCGAGCCGCCGGCCAATTTCGAAAGAGCCATCGCGCGCGTCCGCGAAGCGGCCGGGCAAGGCGGGCAGATCATTTGCCTGCCCGAGCTTTTCCGTTCGCAATACTTTTGCCAGTCGGAGGACCACGCCAACTTCGACCTCGCCGAACCCATCCCCGGTCCCTCGACCGAGGCGCTAGGCAAAGTCGCGCGCGAGACTGGCGCGGTCATCATCGCCTCGCTCTTCGAGAAACGCGCGCCTGGTCTCTATCACAACACGGCTGCGCTCATCGGCGCCGACGGCGAGCTGCTCGGGACATATCGCAAGATGCATATCCCGGATGATCCGTCTTACTACGAGAAGTTTTACTTCACGCCGGGCGATCTTGGCTTCAAGGCCTGGAACGACTCCGCAAGGCAGGATCGGCGTCTGCGTTTGCTGGGACCAATGGTATCCCGAAGCCGCCCGCCTAACGACTCTAAGAGGCGCCGAGATTCTCTTTTATCCCACCGCGATCGGCTGGCATCCGTCCGAGAAAGCGAAATACGGTTACGCCCAGCATTCCGCCTGGGAAACCATGCAGCGCAGTCACGCCATCGCCAACGGCTGCTTCGTTGCCGCCGTCAACCGTGTCGGCCACGAAGCGCCCGCCGGGGGCGACGGGATCGAGTTCTGGGGCCAAAGCTTCATCGTCGCGCCCAGCGGCGAGATCCTCGCCAAGGCCAGCGTCGACCGCGAAGAAATCATCTTCGCCGATGTGGAATGGAAACGCGTCAACGAGCACCGCACCCACTGGCCCTTCCTGCGCGACCGCCGCATCGACGCCTACGCCGGCCTCGAGCAACGTCTCCTCGACTAACCGAAGGGGCCAAAGGACGCGCGGAAGCGCGTTCCTCCGGAGGGATATTCTTCCTCATGCCTGGCGTACTTGCCCCGCCAGCGGCCATCTCCCCATGGCGATTGGACCAGAGGCCGGCAGATTCAAGTGAAAGCCAACTCCGCGCGAGCAATGCTGCCTCAAAAACCTCAGCGAGCTGTCTTTTTTGCTGATCACCAGGCCGATTGCCATCCAGCTTGCGCTCAACCGAAACACCCGACTTCGCGTCGGTGAAGCGGAGCATCCGTGCCCCGTCGGCGAGCTTGACTAGTTCGATCTACACTTGTTGCGCGTCAGCCATGCACCATTCTTGACCGAAGCCAAACGATTGCAACATACGGTCGAGGTTTTCCGGCGAGGCCGGGCCGAACTCCTCGTACGCCTGTCGCGCCGCACGTTCAAAACCCGCTTCATTCAGCATCACCATGGGTGAAGGCGGATGCTCCAATGCTACCGTCATCGCTTCTAGAAGCTCGTGATACAGAGCGGCGTGGCTCATGTTGGTCTCGTTAGGTGAGTGAGCCCCCGCCAAGACAAGTGACATTCAAGGGTCCTTGTCTATTTTGCGGCGAGATGATCGATGGGCAAGAAGCCTCGCAACACGCTAATCCATTCCACAACATTTCGAACGACAGAGGCGGCGCCTTCGGATAGGATTTGGGAATGCGAATACTACTGCGTAGTCTTCTGTCGCTACCGGTTGTTTGTTTGGCTATCGGCACGTTATGGGCGGCGGACGATCCCTTCGTGGGCAAATGGAAGGTGAACCCGTCCAAGAGCAAACTCTACGACGAAGTGAAGGTTGAGGTCTCAGGAGCAAACAGATACACCTTCACCTTTGGCCCCGGCCAAGTGGACACAGTCGTGACCGATGGGAGTGACCAGCCAGCTCTGAGCGGATCCACCCTGTCCGTCACGGTGAAAGGACCCAACACCTGGGAGGTCGTCCGCAAGATGAAGGGCCGCACGCTCCTCACGGCGCATTGGACGCTTTCCGAAGACGGCAAAACGCTGAACGACGCCTTTACGCAATATTTGCCCAGCGGTACGACATTGTTCTCCCAACCTTTGCCCGACGGTTCGACATTGTTCTTGCCCTACGTGTACGAGCGGACGGCGGGCGATTCAGGTTTTCCAGGCACGTGGGACAGCGAGAGTGCGAAAGTGAAGGCGGGAATCGGGCTCCAGGTCCAGCCCTACGAGGGTGACGGCCTGTCATTTAAACGTTCCGATGAAGAAATGGTTAAGAGGATCAAGTTAGATGGGAACGATTATCCGGACCTCGATCCGAATGGGGGGGATAAAGGCACTGCATATTCGGGCCGCCGCGTGAACGAGCGCAGTCTGGAAATCACATACAAATCCAAAGGCAAAATTACGGGCACCTGGCAGATCGAGCTTTCTACAGATCTCAAGACCTTGACGATGACCGAGCGCCTGGTGGGTCAAAGCAGGCCCAAGAGCATTCTTGTGTTTGATCGGGAATAGACATGCGAGTCCACTCCTGCGGGGAATTGGGGTCAGGCTAAGAATCATGACTGTCTGTCCGTCGGACCAGGGCTTTCGCCAGACGATCCCGATGAGACTCAGGATGACGTGCACGAGCGTGTAAGTGTCCATGGCCGCAGCGTAGGTCCGCAGGGAGAATTGCTGTCGATCTCGGTTTTTGCTTCGCGACAAAAGCCACAACCAGCGCAGAGTGGGGGCGAGATGGAGCGTTTCGTTGCTTTTCTTCGCGGGATCAATCTGGGCAAACGGCGCCCGCCCATGAGCCAACTGAAGGAGCTTTTCGAAGAGATGGGCTTTGATGAGGTGGAGACGTTCATCGCAAGCGGGAATGTCCTTTTCTCAAGCAAGCAAAGAAGGAGAAGTGAGCTGGAAGCGCGGATCGCGCAGCAGCTCGAAGAGTCGTTAGGCTACGCCGTCGATACCTTTGTTCGCACGGCGGAGGAAGTGGTCGCGATCGGGAAAGCGAAGATGTTTCCCGAAGATGGCGAGCCGGGTGTGACGATTCACGTTGGCTTCCTGCGCGACGAGCTGGCGCCGGCGGTGGCGTGCAAGCTGACCGCGGTGCGGACGGCCGAGGACGAGTTTCGAGCCGGCGGCCGGGAATACTATTGGTTGTGCCGGGTGCGCACTCCCGATTCCAAGGTGTGGACTCTGCCGGAGGTCAAAGCGCTTCGGTTGCCCAGCTCGTCGATGCGAAACATGACGAGCATCCGAAAACTGATCGCGAAACATCTTGCCTGACGAGCGGTTCGGAGGGACGAGCTTCTGCTCGTCCATGGACGTGCGGAAGCATGTCCATCCGCCCTAACGAACGCGGGCGAGGGCGAGAACGGCGCGGGCGCAACCCCATGAAAGAGTAAAGCCCGAGCCCCCGTGGCCGTAGTTGTGAATGACGCGGCGGCCATCGAGCAATTGCTCCGTGCGCAGGCAGACTCCCGCGCGTCGGAACGGTCGCAGTCCAACGCGCTCGGCCAGGATTTTTGGCGGCTCGATCTCCAGCACGCGACTGCACTCGGCGAGAATCTCAGTGGTTTGCGCCGGATCGGGGTTGCGATCCGCGCTCAGCGCATTGGTTCCGCCAAAAACGCAATCGTTCGCCCTCGGGATTGCGTACATGAGGGGCGGATCGTCGCAAACCACTGCGTAGTCGTGCGGCATCTTTGGAACAATCACGACCTGGCCGCGATGGGGCTCGACTTCGGGATCTGGCACGAGTGTCTTCGCGCCGACGCCGGTGCAATTGATCAGCAGCGTGCAATCGCGCTCCACGTCTTCAATCTTTTCGAACTGAACCCCGGTGTGAATCTCACCGCCCGCGCGCTGGAAGCGCGCAACGAGATAATCGAGATAGCGTGTCGTGTCAGTGAGCGGAACCTCGAGCGCGAATCCGCTTCTGAAGCATTGCGGGACGGCGGAAGCGGGAAGCTGTCGCGCGCCTAACGAGATGGACCACGGCGGGATTTCAATTTCGCTGGTCCGGGAAAAAGAGCGCAGTTCGATCATCGACACTCCGGTCTGCGGCACGCGACTCAATTCCCGCAGGACCTCGAAGGTCTCGAGCGACCAGGCAACGACCGAGTCGGCCGGTTCTGCGTCGTAGGGAAACCAGATCGCACCCGCGGCGCCGGAGGTGATGCGCGGTCCGGTTTCCTCGGCAAAGATGCGGGTGCGATAGCCCTCTTCGGCGAAGAGCACGCCGCAGGTCAGGCCCGAAACACCGGCTCCAATGATTCCGACTGACGCCCGCATCGAATCCTCCTAGTCGCAACACGACTTCGCGTCAGCAAGGATTTGATCGACAGGATCCGATCATCGGTTTCCCGATTCGTTAGGCTGGAGCCACCTCCGCCAAAAATTCTGTTTTGGGCAGGCGTCGGGCCGCGCTTAAGCTCGAACCTGATGTTTCGAGTTTTGAAAGAGCGACGCCGACGCCAGTTGCGCGCGCAGCCGGTCCCACAGGAATGGCGTGCTATCATCGGGCGCAACCTCCCGTTCTTTGCCCGGCTCTCCGAGGCCGACCAGAAAGAGTTGCTCGGCCATACCCAGGTGTTGCTGGCTGAGAAGCGCTTTGAAGGCTGCGCTGGATTGGAATTGACGGACGAAATGCGGGTCACAATCGCGACTCAGGCGGGTTTGCTCCTCTTGCATCGCAAGACCGATTACTATCCGCGACTACTTACAATCCTCGTTTATCCGTCGGGTTTCATCGTTAACCAACCCCGGCCGCTCGAAGGCCAGATCTGGCAGGAGGGAAAAGAGGGACGCCTCGGCGAGACCGGAAGGCAAATGGGATCGATGGTCCTCGCGTGGGACGCCGCGAAACGTGGCGCGCTCGATCCGTCGGATGGAAAAAATCTCGTGCTGCATGAGTTTGCGCATCAGCTCGACTTCGAGGATTTCGCGGCTGACGGCGTGCCGGCGCTGGGTTCGCGAGAAGATAAGCGTTCCTGGTCCGAAGTGATGAAGATTGAATTCGCGGCGCTCCGGGCGGCCGATGAAACCGGTATCCCGACTTTGCTCGACGGCTACGGCGCCACCAATCCTGCGGAGTTTTTCGCCGTGGCAACGGAAGCGTTTTTCGAGCGACCGCTCGCCTTGCGCCAGCGGCATCCGCGCTTGTATGGTGAATTGCAGCGCTTTTTTCGGCAGGATCCGGCGCTTTATTCGAGCGAACCGGCCTCGGGAATCGCGTCGGCTTGAAGGACCTGCAAACGCCAAAGCGCGCCAGATACGTTTTTCTTCGAGCGTATGATCGTTAGGCGGAATAACCCCACTGGTCGAGTTCGGCGCCCAGTTCGTTGCTGAAGCGCGCCTGCAAAGTCACCGGGAGTTTCTTGCGCCATTGGCCGCTTTTCCCGACGCGCAGGAATTTTGCCCGTCCGGTTTCGCCGCGGCGCAGAAGCGTTTCCTTCTTGCGCTCAAACGATTGGTTTTGCACCGCGCGCGCGATCTCACCCGGCGTTCGCTGGACTCCGAGATGACGCAGAATGCGCTCCGCCTCCACCTCCGGCCTAACGAGTAAATCCTCGTAGCGAATGATCGGCACGCCTGCCTCGTAATAGGGCCGCCAATGTTCCTCCCAGGAAACGCGCACCCAGTTATTTACCTCCGCCGAGCCGCGCAGCAGCGCTTTGGTCATACGCTCAAGTCGGTAGTCTTGCCTAACGAGAAGCGGATAAAGCGTGTGGCGATATAGCTTCTCGCCGCGGCGCACGCGTCGGAAGAGCGCGGCCAGCCTCGGAAAACGATCGAACTGAAAATGACTCGCAGCCGAGATCGCGATATCGCGCGGATCGCGCAGGATGTAGATGATCCAGTTTGTCGAATCGTCAGGCTGAATGCCCAGCTCGGCGAGTTGATGGTGCGATTTGTAGCAGCGATAATCCGAGACGCGCTCCTCGCCTTCGATCGCGATCTCGTCCTTGTCCCGTTGCCAAAATCCGGCGACCGGACAACCAACCAGTTCCGCCACCAGCCGCGTCGCCCAGGTACAGCCGCTTTTCGGATACCCGACGACAATAATATTTTTCACCGGCCTAAACGACAACCTGCCAACCGAACCCGAAGGTCGCGAAAAGCCGCGCCGAGGTGATCCAGCACGTCGCCGGGCAAGAGCGATTCTTCGCTCGACGTGCCGCTGAAAATTGCCAGCTCCGCAGCGCGTCCGCAGAGCCAGGCTCCGAGCCGGGCGGCGTCGTTAGGCAAGAGCTTCGCCCCGAGGAGGGCCGCGCACACACCGGTGAGAACATCGCCCATCCCGCCCGTCGCCATGCCGGGATTGCCCGTCGTGTTGTAGCTGAGCGGCCGGCCGGCTTCCGCCACCATCGTGCGACTGCCTTTCAGGAGCAGAGTCACTCTGTAGTCATCGCAAAACCGGGTCGCGATCTCGGCCCGCGAACCCTTCTCGTTAGGGAATAGCCGCTTCATTTCGCCCGGATGCGGGGTGAGCAGGCGCAGACCCTTCACCGTTTTCAGCGTCTCGATGTTCGATGACAAGATGTTGAGGCCATCGGCGTCCACCACCATTGGGACTTTGGCTTCCCGAATCAGTGGCAGAATTTCGGCCGCGCGCTTCTGGCCCAGCCCGGGCCCAATCGCCCAGACATCGACCGGCTGCGCGAGCAGACCGGTGTAAGATTTGACCGGCTTCACCATCACCTCGGGCGCGGCGGCCGAGGCGACGATCTCGTAAATCTCTTCCGGCACAAAAAGCTCAACCAGGCCCGCGCCGGCGCGGAGCGCGCCTAACGAAGACATAATCGACGCTCCCGTAAACCCGCGCGAGCCAGCCACGATCCCGATGCGGCCAAACTGGTTTTTGTAGGCGGAGAATTTCCGCCGTGGAAGCAGATGACACAAGGATTCAGGGATCGCCAGCTCCGCACCGCCCGCTTCCTTCGGCTGCAACTCGGCAAGCGGGATCAGTTCGAGCCGACCAACAAAATCGAGCGCGCCATCCGCGACCAACCCGCTTTTCGCGCAGCCGACTGTGATCGTGAAGTCGGCTACCACGCAATCGTCGTCCGCCGCACCCGATTCACCGTCGAGGCCAGAAGGCAGATCGACCGCGACCACATAAGCGTCTCTTTTGCCTGGCGAATTTATTTCGCGGCAGGCGCTGCGGATCGGCTCGCGCAACGGCGGATGCGATCCAAGCCCGAGCAGCCCGTCGAGGATGATCGTCTGGAAATGCGGGAGGGGCCTTGGCGCCCCGATTGCTGCCACCCCGGGGATCGGGGCGCCAAGGCCCCTTCCACCTTGGGCAGCAGCCTGTTGCTCGCGCAGCCCGCGTAATTTCTCACTCGTCAGGGCGCTGAGCTCTTTCTCGGGAAAGACCAGCCGCGTCTCGATTTCCCAACCCGCCTGCGCCAGCCAGCGTGCCGCGACAAACGCGTCGCCCGCGTTGTGCCCTTTCCCGGCAAAGACGATGCACCTCCCGGCGGTCGGAAAGAATTTCGTGACGCCGCGCGCGATGCCTTCGCCCGCCTTCTCCATCAGCGCGTCCGCCGAGATGCCGCGGGCAAAGGCCGCTTCCTCGGTCGCGCGCATTTGCCCCGGAGTGATGATGGGTGAGTGCAAGTTATTCGTCGGAGTCCGTCGTTTTTTTCTTCTTCTTCGACGCGCCGGTCGAACTCTTTTTCTTTTTGCTGCTACTGCTCGAGCTTTTCTCATTTGAGCTGGAGGACGTTTTTTCGCGGCTCTTCCGGCTCGAGCGACCGGTGCGATGCGTTGGCTGACGCTCCACGTCGGCGCGGACAAAATCATGATAATCAATCGACTGCCGGATGGGAGGGCTGACGTGCGTCAGACCGGCTACGACCGGGCGATAGCGCGACGGCGGTTTTCCCATCACGCCGTCGGCGATCCGGTCGGCCAGTTCCTGCCGGTAACTGCTTTGCAGTGCGAGCCGCGCTTCCATCGGGTTGGTAAGAAATCCACATTCCACGAGGACGGCGGGAATCCTCGTGTTCCGCAGCACGTAGTAACCGCGCTGGCGGATGCCACGATTGTCGGTAGTGGTGTCCGAAACGACCTGACGATGAATATTCGCCGCCAGCGCCGCGCTGTTATTGCTGTAGTAATACGTCTCGATCCCGTTCGCGCCCGCCCGGGTGGCGGAGTTGAAATGGATGCAGACGAAAATCGCGTCGGGATAAGAGTTCGCAATCCGCACTCGATCGCCCAGGGTGACGAAGACATCGTTGTCGCGCGTCATGATCACGCGGTAGCCGGCCTTGCGCAGTCTTGCCGCGAGCCGTTGCGCGACGTCGAGCGCCATGGTTTTCTCCGCGACTGTCTGGCCGGGAATCCCGCCGCGATCAAATCCGCCATGACCGGCGTCGATCACGACCGTGGAAGGCCTCCGGCTCGCCGACCAGGCCGGCGGAGGTAGAAAAGCGACGAGCGCAAGGATGACCCCGAAAAAATTCAGAAGTGAAGCGCGCCGCCCGGCGCGGTGGGAGATTGCCGCCATGGATTGGTCAATCTTCGGATGGCAGGTTGACGGGCCGATCAGATAGTCTCGCCGCCGCCGGCCCGGACGCGCCAGGCACGGCCGACGCGTCGAGCATCCCTCCGCTGACGGTGACATTTCCGTCGTTGGCACGACGGAGGCGCGGCATGCTTCGGGTCTGCGAATAGGTGGCGTGTTGCAACAGATGTCCATCGGGACTGACGACCGAGTACGACCAGACACGGGGCGCCGAGCATTGCAAAACGTGGAGCTGATTCTTGCGATCGACCTCGGCGTGTGGCTCATCAGAGGAAATGACTCGGCCTAACGAATAGGTGGCATAAACGAGATTCTTCTCCTTGTCCTCTACCCGCACATAGAGCGAGGTGTGATCGGGAAAGCGATTCGTCATGAGCGAGAAGCTGCGCACTCCGGCGCCGCCGGGGTCGCCCACCGTCTGCTGCCAGATCGGACGCGCGTTGGTGACCTCGAAGACCTTGGCGGGCGCGTAGAAGAATTTGTTCAGGTCCGCGAAAAACACATTCGCCCGGACGTGGTAAACGCCCCGGTCGCCGATCGGGAAACGAGAGGTGAGATTCACCTTACGGACGACCGAAGAGCCAGCGGCGATCTTGAGCGGCGACTCCAGCGCGTGCGGGAGCGGGGCGAGCGTGCGGCCTTCATTGGCGGTCACTTCAAAACCATACCACACTTGATCGTTGTGGTTGCGCAGTTCGATGGCGCGACCGGCGAGATTGGTAATCGTGACCGTGGCGATGACCGGCTCGTAGGCAATGTATTGCAAACGCTTGAATTTCAAATCGACCTGGATCTGCCCGCTCGCCGAGACGGCGACCAGAGAGAGCACGGCGCAAACGAGGGAGCGGATCATTGGCGCGTAAAATAACGCAACTCGCGGGAGTTGAAAGGTGCGCCGCGGAATCAGCCGGGTTTTCCCGAGAGTTTCACCTTGTCGAGCACGGCGGCTTTCCGAGCGCAACGAGCGGCAGCGGCCCCGACTCAACAAGGTTTATCACTGCGGCGGAACGGTCACAGGCGGCGGGAAGAGGTTGAGCAATCGAGTCGGATCGGCTCGCACCGCCTGGAGTTGATCCTGGTAATAAACCCGCACGATGTAGCCCAGATACTGGTGCGGGCCCCGTTCGCTCGTCGGTGGAAGGTCGGCGGCCGTGGCCGGTTTGCGCGCGGCGAGTTTCGCTTTCTCGACGGAATCCGGCACCTCCATCGGCTGGCTGGCCAGCGAGGAGCCGGGCGCTGGGTCATTGCGCTTGGGGCGGAGATAAGTCACTTCCAGCACCTCGGTGCCGGTATCGCGCCAGTCGTGTCCCGGAGTGACCCATTCGTAACTTACGTCTGCATTGGTCAGCACGACCTGGTCGTTGTTCACCATGTCGTAAAAGAAGACCTGGAGCTTGACCTTGGTATGATCGATTGGCGTGTCCGGCCGCACCTTCACTCCCACGCGCAGGAGTAGTTTGGTCTCCGCATCGGGGTCATTTTCCTGCCGCAGGTTCAACTCCGAGATGCCAAAGGTCGAGCCATCCGGAATTCCCGCGGCGTCACTCGCCGGGGCGCCGTTGTCCGGGACGGGCCTGCCGGCTGCGTTCAGGTTGCCTCGAGCTGGAACGCCGACACTCAGCTTCAATTCCGCCAGCTCATAAAGCGGACCGGCCCCCGGGCCTAACGATTGCAGGCGGCGCCAGACTTCATTCGAACGATCGAAGAGTTGCATCGATTCATAAGTCAGGGCCAGCTCCGCCAGAACCTCGGAGTTGCCCGGGTCGAGTGCCGTCGCCTGCTGGAGTTTCGCAATCGCATTCGTCGTATCGCCGCGTCCGCGAAAACCTTTCGCGGCCCGGAGGAGCGCTTCGGTGACCGACTTGGGCGGAGCTTCCTCCCGCTGAACGGTCGCCGCGGGAACACGCGTCACGGCGGCGAGAGTGCCCGTAACTTTCGTGTGCCGGGAAAGGCGCGCGTCCACAGCTTTGAATCGGAAGGACGTTTGTGACTCGGGCGAGCGGCGAGTGGAGAGAAAAAGTGCAGCGAGAATCTGCGCCGCCGCGATCGCGCCGAGCAGAGCCATCGCGATCGCGAACGTTCTTTGCGCCCGGCTGCCATGAGGAAGAGAGAGCGCGTGCATTCGGAGATCGTTCTCTAAACGAACCCGCCGGAAAGTGTCAATTATGCCGTGACCGGCCGGGCCTCGTCCCTCGCAGAAAAGCGAGTCTCATGCCGCAGGAGTTTCGGGCTGATGGCAGAGAGATTACGAGAAAAAACAGGCGAGGAAGCGGGAGCGGATAATTTGAACCCTTGCGCCGCTTGTTCGCTCGATCCGGGAATCGCCGGGCGCTGGCAAATCAGCGCGAGATATCGGCCTGGCTCAGGATCTTGAATCCCTCACCCTGGAGCACCGAGCAGGCGCATTCCGCGTCGTCCACGTGCAATGCGAGGGCCGCGACCCCGTGGGGCCGGGTGAGCAGCGGATAGCTGAAGTGCATGTTCACTTCCGCCATGAGGAGGGCGGCGAGCAGCTTCGAAAGCTCCGTTGCCACCTCCCGCAACTCCACCACCACCATCTCGCAAACCCCGAAGGCGACATCGTGCTCGTGAAAAATATTTTCCACCGTCTCGGGATCACTCACTACGATGCGGGCGATCGCCGAATCGGTTTGTTCCGCGATGCTGAGCGCGACCACATGGGTGTTGCGGGTGCTGAGCAACTTCACGATGTCGAGCATTGCGCCCACCTTGTTCGGCAGGAAAACGGAGAACTGTTTCACCAGCGGTCCACCGATCTTGGAAGTCGTTTCGGGTAAATCAAGGGCCATAAGAACGCGATCCCGCGAGTCGGACAATATGCCGGTGCCGGGCAGAGCAAGGCAAATGAATAGTGAACCTGTAGAGGCGGTCGTGGCGGCCGCAACCGCCGGCACCATTTTCAAAATCGCCACGCTTTGACCAAGACCACCCTCCTACAGGCAGGAAACGCGAAACCCTGCAGTTCCATTGCTTTTGAGGGCCGCAACCGCGCGGACGCGGTCCACGCCCGATTTGCTTGTTGTCGTGCTTCGACAAGAAAACGCTTGCTCTTGTCGAAGCGTGACACTAAGATCGATCGCGATGGATAAAGTGCGTAACGATTTGCTGCAGGGGACACTCGATCTCCTGATCCTGAGAACCCTCTCTGCCGGCTCGCTCCACGGCTGGGATATCGCCAAGCGCATTGCGGTCGTCTCCAATGACCGGCTCTCGCTAAAGCAGGGTTCGCTTTACCCGGCACTCCACCGTCTCGAAGGCCGCGGCTGGATCGAAGCGGAATGGGGCGTCTCCGATGCCGGACGCAGCGCCAAGTTTTACAAGCTCACTCGCGCCGGTCGCCGCGAGCTCGAGGCTGAAAAAGCACACTGGCTTTCGTTCGCTTCTGCCGTTTCGAGCGTCCTTAACATGGAGGAAATCGAATGATGCCGGAACGTATTCGCTGGTTGCGGACGAAATGCCGTCGCCTTTTCCGCCGGCGCAAAGAGGAGGCCGCGCTCGACACCGAGCTGCAATTTCATCTCGATCAACTCATCGCGCAGTATCGCGGCGAAGGAATGTCCGAACACGACGCCCGGCTCGCGGCCCAACGCGAGTTTGGCGCGACGAACGTTTACCGGGAAGAGATTCGCGACGCCTGGCGGCCCCCGGAATTGGCGGACCTCTGGCGAAGTCTTCGTTTCGCGGTGCGATCGCTTGCGCACAGTCCCGGGTTCTCGGTCCTGGCCATTATCACGCTCGCTCTCGGGATCGGGGCCAACACCGCCATGTTCAGCGTGCTCAACTCGATCATATTGAAACCGCTCCCCTACCCCAATCGTGCAGAGCTCGATCGGTTCTATCGCGCCACCTCGCAGAATCCCCTCGGGGGTTTTTCCCCGGCAGATTATCTCGATCTCCGACGCGAGCTGGCCAGCTATGGCGAGGTCGCCGCCTATACGCCCTCAGACACGAGCCTGTCGGAGCCCGGCCAGCCAGCCGAGATGGCATCCGGAATCCGCGCGAGCGCAAACGTCCTTTCCACACTCGGCGTCCAACCTGAACTCGGCCGCGATTTTCGCGAGACCGAGGATCTCCCGGGCAACGATCGCGTCGTCATTATCAGCCAGCGCTTTTGGCAGAAACACTTCGGCGGGCGGGCCGACATCGTTGGTCGCGTCATCCGGGTCGACGGCCAACCGCACGAAATCATCGGTGTGATGCCGGCCTCTTTTAACGATTGGCGCCACCTCGGCTGGGTCGATCTTTTTCGGCCGCTTGGCTTCGACCGAGCGAAATCCGCCGACCGTAGCAGCACGATCCTGCGCGTGATCGGGCGCCGCGCGGGGAAGGTCTCTTTCGCTGAAGGCAACCGCATGATCGCAAACTTCGGCGCACGAATCGCGAGCGATTTCCCGCAGGTGAACGCCGGAAGCGCCTGGCGCGCTGTTCCGCTGAGCGATACCGTGATCGGCCGGACCGCTCCCGTCACGCTCTCGATGCTCATCGGTCTCTCGGCATTCGTGCTCCTGATCGCCTGCTCGAATCTCGCCAATCTTCTTCTCGCCCGGACAATGGCGCGCGCCCGCGAGTTCGCGATCAGGTCTGCTCTCGGCGCCTCGCGCGCGCAATTGCTCCGGCCGTTGATGGTGGAGTCGCTGCTGCTCGCGCTCGCGGGCGGCGCCTGCGCGATTCTGGTCGCGAGCTGGATCGGCGATTGGCTCGCCGTGCGTTCCACCGGCGACAATGGCGAACAGGTTCTTTTCATCATCGACTGGCATGTTCTCGGTTGGGCGCTGGCGGCGTCGCTCATCACGGCCCTCGCCTTCGGTCTGGCACCCGCGCTTTTCGCGATGCGACTGAGCGTGAACGAGACCCTGAAAAGCGGTGGGCGCGGCACGACCGGCGGCCGCGGTCATCAGCGTTTTCGCCACGTTTTGATCGTGGGCCAGTTTGCCCTCGCGATGGTCCTGCTGGCGGGTGCCGCGCTTTTTGTTCGCGGCCTCGATGAGTTGAACCATCGGCGTGCGGGCTGGACCTCGAATCACCTGATAACCGGTACGGTCGCGCTTCCGGCCGGCAGCTATTCGGACGGCGATAAAATAACTGCCTTCCATCGCGTTACCCTCGAACGGCTCGACTCGCTGCCCGGCGTCGCTGCCGCCAGCATCTCTTCTGTCACGCCTTTCTTTAGCTGGCCCGACACCCGCAAATATCTGATCGAAGGCCGCGCCCTGCCCGAGCGCGGCCATGAGCCCGCCGCGGTCGTGAATCACGTCACGCCCGGTTATTTTGAGACGGTCGAGACACCGCTCCTCGCCGGTCGCGTCTTCAACAGCCGCGATACGTCGAGCTCGAAGAAGGTGTTCGTGATCAGCCAGGCAATGGCGCGAGGGCTGTTTGGAAACGACAACCCGATCGGCCGGCGTCTCGCCCAAGTCGGCCCTGCCACGACGCAATGGGGCGAAGTCGTCGGCGTGGTCGCCGACGTGAAATCGGTCATGCCTGACCCGGACCCGGTGACCTTTCAACTTTACCAGCCGATGGCGCAGGAACCGGATCCCTATAACGAGATCGCGGTCCGGACGACAGGCGTCGCGTCATCCGCGATCATTGCCAGCATTCGCGACACCATGACGGCTCTCGACCCCGACCTGCCGGTGCGCGATCTCCAGACGGCCGATGCGAGAATCGAGCGCGCCAATTATCAGGTCGCCGTCCTGCGCGACATGCTGAGCGCGTTCGCCATTCTCGGACTCGGTCTGGCGTCGTTAGGCATTTACGGCGTCATCGCCCGCACGATGGCGCAGCGCGCAAATGAATTCGCGATTCGGTTTGCCCTCGGGGCCTGTGTGCGGGACATCACGCGACTCGTTCTCGCGTCCGGGGCGAAGCTGGCGCTGATCGGCTCCGCGCTCGGTTTGCTCGGCGCTCTCGGGGTTTCCCATCTCCTGGCCGCCACGAACCCGGGTATGCGACTCAATAGCTTTCCGGCCCTGGTCGGCACTACTCTTCTGCTCATTGCGGTCGCGTTGGTCGCGTGCTGGCTGCCGGCGCGCCGCGCCGCGCGCATCAACCCGATCGACGCGCTGCGCGCGGAGTAATCGGGCACGGGATTTTAGAAGCCGGTTCTCGTCGCGCAAAAAATTCCGAAAAAAGAGTTGCAGTGCAATGGTGTTATAGTCCACTATAACACTACATGAGGAACAACGATCGATTGGAGCAGGACTCGGCGCCCGCCAATCGCGCGATCTGCGACACCGAATGAGCCGTGAATGGAATGACAGTCAGCCGATCTACCGCCAGCTTCGCGACCGGGTCGTGCATATGATCCTCGACGGCGTTCTGAACGAAAGCGATCCGCTCCCTTCGGTCCGCACCGTCGCGGCGGAGTTTCTGGTCAATCCGCTGACCGTGCTCAAGGCCTACCAGGGGCTGGTCGATGAGCCGTTGGTGGAGAAAAAACGCGGACTTGGCCTGTTCGTTAGGCCAGGTGCGCGTCGTCTCCTCCTCCAGGGTGAGCGCGAGAAATTTCTGACCGAGGATTGGCCCCGAATCGCCGCTACGATCGAGCGTCTCGGCCTAACGACAAAAGAACTGGCGGCGGCGGCCAGTCCCGCACCGTCGCGCAAGAGCGGGAAGGAGAAACGCTAACCCATGGCCTGCATCGAAGCGCGCGGTCTCCGCAAAACCTTTGGCGAATCGATCGCGCTCGACGGCGTTAGCCTGCGCGTTGAAACGGGCCATATCCTCGGGCTCATCGGCCCTAACGGCGCCGGCAAAAGCACGGCGCTGAACGCGATTCTCGGGCTGACTCCTTATGAAGGAAAGTTGACCGTCCTCGGTCGCGATCCCTGGAGCGAACGCGATCAACTCATGCGCGATGTCTGCTTCGTCGCCGACGTCGCCGTCTTGCCGCGTTGGATGCGGGTTTCGCAGATGCTCGACTACGTCGCGGGGGTACATCCGCGCTTCGATCGCGCGAAGGCGGAAGCGTTTCTGGCGCGGACGAAGATCAAGCGCTCGCGCAAAGTCCGGCAACTCTCGAAAGGCATGGTCGCGCAATTGCACCTCGCGCTGGTCATGGCGATCGACGCAAAGCTGCTCGTCCTCGACGAACCGACGCTGGGTCTCGACATGCTGTATCGCAAACAATTCTACGATTCGCTCCTGAACGATTACTTCGACGGCCGCCGCACCATCGTCGTCACGACCCATCAGGTGGAAGAAATCCAGCACGTCCTAACCGATCTCATGTTCATTAACGGTGGCCGGATTGTCCTCGAGTGCAGCATGGAGGAATTCGAAGCGCGCTATGTCGAAGCTGATGGTGCATCCGGAACATCTCGCTGCCGCGCAGGCGCTCCATCCGATGAATACGCGTCAGGTGTTCGGTCGCAGCGTCATGCTTTTCGATAATGTCGATCGCGACCAACTCGCCGCGCTCGGCGAAGTGCGCACACCGAGCATCGCCGATCTGTTCGTCGCCGTTGATGGGTAACAAGGTGGCCGCCTGCCAGAAAGGAGCAAAGTGACTAACGAACAAGCGCATCGCAGTCGACCGTGCCTGTCACAGTCACTTCGGCGACTCGACCGTTTTCTTGGTCGATCCGGCGCGAGTTGTGGGAGAACCGTTCGATCTATCTCGCGCCGCTGATCGTTGGCGGGCTTGGTGTTGTTCGGCTACGCGATCAGCGCAATCGGTTTGCCGCACCGCCGGCGCGCCTTCTTCTGCTCGATCCGCTTCGGCAGCGGGCGATCATCGAACAGCCCTACGACGCCGCGGCCCTGATGATCATGCTGACGGCGTTTCTCGTCGGCATCTTCTATTGTCTCGACGCGCTCCACAGCGAGCGTCGCGATCGCAGCATCCTCTTTTGGAAATCGCTTCCGATCTCTGACCTCACGACCGTCCTCGCGAAGCTATTCGTTCCGATGGTGATTCTGCCCCTGGTCACCTTCGTCCTGATCGAAGTGACGCAGCTGATCATCCTCTTGCTTAGCACCGTCACCCTTTTGCCCTTCGGCCTCGGCGCGACGACATGGGAACGGCTGCCGTTTTTCCAGCTCTCGGTCATTCTTCTTTACGGCATTGTCACGGCGGCCTTTGGGCGGCGCCGGTCTACGGCTGGCTGCTGCTCGTTTCCGCCTGGGCGCGGCGCGCGACCTTTCTATGGGCGGTGCTCCCGTGGCTGGCGATCTGCATCGTGGAAAAGATCGCGTTCGACTCGGCCTACTTCCTCCACTTGCTCGGGCACCGCGTCTTTGGCAGCTACCAGAACGCGTTCGTCGTCATGTCGCTGCCGCATCATGCGGTCATTCCCGTGGTCGATCGGCTCGGCCAGCTCGCTCCGTTGAAATTTATCAGCACGCCCGGTCTTTGGGTCGGGTTCGTCTTCGCCGTGGCCTGCCTCGCAGCCGCAGTCCGTCTCCGCCGTTATCGCGGACCACTGTGATCAACCTGCACATCTAACAAACTGACAAGGAGAGAAATCCATGCACCTACTCAAGAAAGCCGCACGCATCGCCGGCGCCATTTATCTCTCGATGGTAGTTACCGGGCCATTCAGCCTAATATATGTTCCGAGCAAACTGATCGTACACGGTAATCTGGCCGCGACGGCCAATAATATCCTTGCTCACGAGACCATGTTTCGTCTTGCGATTCTCGCCGATCTCATCGGGTCGGTCATTTTCATCTGTCTCGCGGTCGCTCTCTATCGCTTGCTTAGCGGAGTAAATAAAACCTGGGCCGGCCTGATGGTCGCGTTCGTTCTGGTTTCAGCCGCGGTAGGATTTCTCAACACGCTCAACAATATCGCCGCGCTGACTGTCTTCCGGGGCGCGGATTTTCTCGCTGTCTTCGACAAGTCGCAACGGGATGCACTGGGTTATCTTTTTCTCCGGTTGCACAGCCAGGGGATCTCGATCGATGAAATGTTTTGGGGGCTATGGCTCTTTCCCTTTGGCCTCCTCGTCTTTCGCTCCGGTTTTCTGCCACGATTCATCGGTGTCTGGCTAATGATCAACTGTTTCGCCTATGTAGCTCTCAGCGTGACAGCATTATTCTTCCCAGATTACTACGGGGCCGCATTCCGCTGGGCACAGCCAGTCCTCTTTGGAGAGTTGGCCATCATGCTTTGGCTTTTAATCATGGGCGCAAAGGTGCCGACCGTTGTTCCAGGTGTGGTTCGACCGGCCGCGGTCGACTAGGCGCATGAAACGGATTCTAAAGTGGACTGGAGCCACGATTTTACTCGCGTTGATCTTGTCAATCTTCGCGGGGTTTATCGCCTACTGGAAGTCGACGAACGACTGCGATCGCAAAACCGGCACTCCGGGCAACCCTATGAAAGCCATTGTATACTGCGAGTATGGTTCACGCTGACGTTCTTACGTTGGAAGACGTTGAAAAGCCTGTTCCGAACGACAATCAAATCCTGATCAAAGTTCGCGCGGCGTCACTCAATGCGCTTGATGCCTACATGATCCGCGACGCATGGCTTAATCGCTTGATTTTCGGACTGCGCAAGCCAAGAGACACGCGGCTGGGCCGCGATGTCGCCGGCCAGGTTGAAGCGGTTGGCAAGAACGTGACGCAGTTTAAACCCGGCGACGAAGTCTTCGGCATCTGTCGCGGCGCGCTGGCCGAGTATTTAGTTACTTTAGAGCGAGCGCTGGCCATCAAGCCAGCAAACGTCACCTTTGCGCAAGCGGCTTCGATCCCGCTTGCCGGACTTACCGCACTGCAGGGCCTGCGCGAGGGAAAGATTCAGCCCGGGCAGAAGGTGTTGATCAACGGCGCGACCGGAGGTGTTGGGACATTCGCCGTGCAAATCGCCAAATCTTTTGGCGCGGAGGTCACGGCGGTTTGCAGCACACGGAATGGCGATCTTGTCCGATCAATTGGCGCCGATCACGTCGTCGATTACACCAAAGAAGATTTCACCAAGAGCGACCAGCGTTACGATGTGATCTTCGATAACGTTTGCAACCATTCCTTCTTCGAGCGCCGTCGCGTCTTGACGGCCAAAGGCATTTGCGTTTTAGCCGGCATGGGCGGAGCCGGAGTAAAACAAGGTCAGGCCATGGGACGCATCGCTGGTAATCTTTTCATAGCACGTGGATTGTCAATATTCGCCGATCAAAAGTTCGCCCAGTACATAACCAGGATGAGCAAACAGGACCTGACCATGCTGGGCGACCTTTGCGAGGAAGGAAAGCTCAGGCCGGTCATCGACCGGACTTATAAGTTAAGCGAGAGCGCCGAGGCGATGCGGTATCTGGCAGAGGGACACGCGCGCGGGAAAATCGTCATTACTGTGGAATAACAACAAAAAAGGTGAAGCGGCTATCCGCAATCGAAGGAATGTTTGGTCAGACCTCTTATGGAACCAGGTGAAGCTCTGAGCGCCGCGTCGCAACTGGCACTGGCCCTCGCGGGATTTGCCAGCGTGGTCGTCGCCTTCCGCAGCGGCGCTCTGCACGAGTGGGCGCCGATCGACAGGTTGCGGCTCCGGCTTTTGCTGGGCAATTCGGTGGTGCCGCTGCTGGCTTGCCTCGTAGCGATGCTACTGTTGAGCGTGAAGCCTCCTCTCCCCTGGATCTGGCGTGC
This sequence comes from uncultured Verrucomicrobiae bacterium, assembly GCA_963776615.1. GTDB lineage: Bacteria > Verrucomicrobiota > Verrucomicrobiia > Chthoniobacterales > UBA10450 > Palsa-1392. Next base: position 148,754 of record CAVZNJ010000016.1, on the reverse strand, counting down.
GTGCAGCGGTCTCTCGCTTGTTCTTGCGGTGCCGTTCGGAATATCTACGATCAAGGGGATGCGTGCGATCGGATCTGGCGGATTGGAGATCGCCGGCACATCCCGGCTCCTATTCTACGGGCTGGGGATTATTGGGCTGGCCGCAGCGCTGCTCCAAGTTTACAACCTGATGGTCCTAAATGAGTTTTGGGCGTTCTTCGCGACGATCGTCATGCAGCTCGTAGCCGGCATCCTCCAGTTCGTTAGGCTCATTCTTCTGCCCTTGCGGCAAGCGCCCTGATCGTGTGCGGTTATGCAATAACTCCGGAGACCAATTTTTCGATAACAAGACCCAAGGAACGTTTATGAAAACACAGCTACTATCCCTCATCACAATAATCTGCACGAGTGGGGTCTTGTTCACGGGCACAGCACTCGGCCAAGAGGCGAGTCCGGGCGCACCGGCCGCAGCGACGATGAAGGCTATCGTCTATCACCACTTTGGTTCGCCCGATGTGCTGCGGCTGGAAGAGATCCCCAAGCCTGTTCCAAATGAAAATCAAGTCCTGATGAATGCGGGCGTCGCTCTTGTGGAGATTGTGGAGATCGGGGCCTTCCTCGCCGCGGGCGTCGTCGCCGTGGCAGTGCGCACAGTTCAACAGGAACAGGTGACGGCCCTCGCCCGACCGGTTAATGCGTATTGGTTCGATTCGCCGATGACGATTTTCGAAATGACGCTTAGTCTTTGGCTCCTCATCAAAGGCGTGCAAACTCGGTTCTCGATCCGGTAGCTCGTTAGGCTTATGAAACTCAAACGTATTCTAAAATGGATCGCAGTCGCGATTTCGAGCGTGGTCGCACTGGCGATCCTGGCGCTCTTTATCGCCTACTGGAGGTCAGACAACGACTGTGGTCGGAACACCATCGCGGGAAGCAACACGATGAAAGCCTTCGTCTATTGCGACTACGGTTCGCCCGATGTTCTCAAGCTCGAGGAGATCGCGAAGCCGGTTCCGAATGACGACCAGGTCCTGGTCAAGGTTCGCGCTACTTCCGTCAATCCGCTCGACTGGCATTTCATGCAAGGCACGCCCTACGTCATGCGTTTGGAGGTCGGGCTGCGCAAACCAAAGGACATGCGGTTAGGCGTTGATTATGCGGGCACGGTGGAAGCAGTCGGCAGGAACGTGACGCAGTTCAAGCCGGGCGATGACGTATTCGGCGGGAGGAACGGCGCCTTCGCCGAGTATGTGTGTGTTCGTGCGGATCGCGCCATCGCGCTCAAACCGGCCAACATCACCTTTGAACAGGCGGCCGGCGTTCCCATCGCGGCGGTCACCGCCTTGCAGGGTTTGCGCGACAAGGGCCAAATCAAGCCGGGGCAGAAGGTCCTGATCAACGGCGCGTCGGGAGGCGTGGGCACGTTCGCCGTCCAGATCGCCAAGTCGTTCGGCGCAGATGTGACCGGCGTTTGCAGCACGAAAAATTTGGACATGGTCCGGTCCCTCGGAGCAGACCACGTGATCGATTACACGAAGCAGGATTTCACCAAGAGTGGGCAACGCTACGACCTGATCCTCGATAATGTCGGAACCCAGCCGTTGTTGGGATTCAGGCGCGTCCTGGAGCCCAAGGGCATCTGCGTCCTGATCGGCGGCGGCGGACCAAATGACGGGCGATGGATCGGGCCGCTGGCGCGTCCGGTCAAAGCACTTCTGTTGTCGCCGTTCATGAGCCAGAAGTTCGGCATGTTCGTGGCGGACCTGAACCAGAAGGACCTGAATGCCCTGGGCGATCTCATGCGAGCCGGAAAGGTGACACCGGTCATCGACAGACATTACAAATTGAGCGAGACGCCTGAGGCGATTCGGTATTTGGAATTAGGCCACGCTCGCGGCAAAGTAGTCATATCGCTGGAATAGGTCCGTCGTGCTGAGCGGCGTCGGCAGCCCGAGGTAGCGGAACTTGCGCTGCGCGGTGCGGTCGATCGTCCATTGCCGAAGCGAATGACCGCTCGACGCTGCGGCACAAAGCGGGCAATTATACGAATATTCATTCGCTGGGTTCCGGTGGTTGCTCGTTTGACAGTGCCACCTTTTCAATTCCAATTCGGATGAAAGACGTATCAAAAATTCACAACCCTCAACGGCAAAGGAGCAAAGCATGAAGCAATTAGAAGGAGCCAAAATCGAAGAGTTCAAAGCACAGTTCCGCGGGGAAGTGCTTCTTCCTTGGGACGCGAGCTACGACGAGGTGCGCGCGATCTGGAACGCCATGATCGACCGCAAGCCCGCGATGATCGCCCGCTGCACGTCGGCGGATGATGTCGTGCAGGCCGTCAAGTTCGCGCATCAGAACGATCTGCTCGTTTCGATCCGGGGCGGCGGACACAACATCGCGGGCAACGCTGTTTGCGACGACGGTCTCATGATCGACCTCTCGCCAATGAAGGGCGTCGAGGTAGACACGAAGGCTCGCCGGGCAAACGTGGAGCCTGGATGTACCCTCGCCGATTTCGACGCAGTCGCTCAGGCACACGGCCTCGCGACGCCTTTGGGCATCAACTCGACCACGGGCGTGGCCGGCCTGACGCTCGGTGGCGGTTTTGGCTGGTTGAGCCGGAAGTACGGCATGACTATCGACAACCTGCTGTCCGCGGATGTCGTTACCGCTGACGGCAAACAGTTGCGCGCCAGCGAAACGGAAAATGCCGACCTCTTCTGGGGGCTGCGCGGCGGTGGTGGAAACTTTGGTATCGTCACCAGCTTCGAGTTCCAGCTCCATCCTGTTGGGCCGAACGTGCTGAGCGGGCTCATCGTCTTTCCGTTCGACCAGGCGAAATCCGTGCTCACGCAATTTGCCCGTTTCACCGAGACGATGCCGGACGAACTCAACATCTGGATGGTCACTCGCAAAGCGCCTCCTCTGCCCTTCCTGCCGGAGGCCGTCCACGGGAAAGAGATGGTCGCGCTCGCCGTGTGCTATGCGGGTGATCCCAGTGAGGGCGAGAAACTGATCGAGCCGCTGCGAGGGTTCGGCACGGCCTACGGCGAGCACATCGGCGTGCAGCCGTATGTCGCCTGGCAGCAGGCCTTCGATCCACTTCTCGTAAAAGGTGCGCGCAATTACTGGAAATCGCACAATTTCACCCGGCTGAGCGACGGCGCGATCGACGCCATCATCGAATATGCCGGCAGGCTGCCGTCGCCCCATTGCGAGATCTTTGTCGGCACGATCGGCGGCCAGACGGCTCGGGTTGCGCCCGATGCGATGGCCTACTCGAGCCGGGACGCTAACTACGTCATGAATGTGCATGGCCGCTGGGAGTCGGCGTGCGGAAGACCAGGCAGTTATCACCTGGGCCCGCGAATTCTTCGCCAAGTCGAAGCCGTTCGCGAGCGCGGGCGCCTACATTAACTTCATGACCGAGGAAGAGACCGACCGCATCGCCTTCGCCTACGGCCCGATGTACAAACGGCTGGTGGAGCTCAAGAAGAATTACGACCCGACGAATTTCTTTCGAATGAATCAGAACATCAAACCGGTCTGAGAGATCGTCGGTGGCCCGGACGATAGATCTTGAGCGATGTCCTGGCTGCGGCGTGGAGTTGCCACCTTTCGCCGGTCCAGTGCACCGCTACATGGAATCTTCGCCCAGTTGCTGGGCGGCTTATGGCGAGGTCCTGGCCCGCGAGGACGATGATCCCGCGTTCATGGCCGCTCATCGGCTGACGGTGGATGCATACGCTGTTCAGCATCCGGGACGTCCGTCGCCGCAGTCAATTCAGTCAGTGGGGGTTCACCTCATCTCACTCTACGTCGTGCTTGAGGAACAGCTTTCCCACTGCGCGGCGACGCAACTGATGCAGCGTAGCGCGGACCGGATGCATTTCGCATGGCTCGAGCCGCCGCTCGACCGTGGCGAGTGCAACGTCACAACTGTTCTCGCAGCGCGCTCGCCGGACTGAACACGTCCGCGCCGTTCAGAGTTGGGCGCAGTCTGTCTGGCAAGCATGGTCGCAACACCATTCCCAAGTGCATGCCTGGGCCGCAGAGGTGCAGGCAATATGATGCCGGGATTCGGCCCGGCCTCGATCCAACCCGACGACAGAAAAGACCGAGAATCGGCTCCTTTCGTCGGCTGCGATTTTGGCACTTTCGGCCTTGTCCCGAAGATAAATCATGTCACACTCGGCCTCACGTCCTCCCTTCCGTCCCTACCAACGACGCCGCCGAAATAGGCAAAAAAATTGTTCGCCTTTAGAGGCGAACGTTCGTCTGTATCTTGATAGGTCTATGTATTTTCTCCGCGCTTCTCTTGTGGCCGCCGCGTCGATTTTCGCGTTGGCCGAATCCAGCCGACCGCAGGACGCACCGCCGACGGTGCTGTATTCACCGAATCACCAATATTCCGTGAGCATTCTCCACAGCGCACTGCCTGGCTCTGATCCATATGAGGGCTTCTTTACTATCGCCGTGCGTCATGGTGAGCGAGACCTGTCTAAATCTCCAACGGAGGGATATTTGATCGACGCTTTCTGGAGGCCTGATGTTAAATACGTGGCTGTCGACAATCGCCGCGGAAACAGTGGTGATTACCTCTGGGTTTTCCGCCTGAGCGACGGTCGCGCCATTAGGATGCCGGCGGACGCTGTCCTCGGCCATCCAGATCACGCTTATGAGAAGTACGCTGAAGATCTTGTTCAGCGGGTCACTCATAAGTTCCCTGAACTCACCTACGGCGAGTTTAGGAAGCTATTCACCTTCGCAAAAGGATGGACAGAGTCGGGCGATCTCCTCGTAAAGACGAACTTCGCTTTTCGCAATCTCCCGGAGAATCAGATCGCGATTCTCTTACAAACTTTTAGGGTCGCCAATGGCAACCTGTTTCTGATCGACGAGAAAGCCGACAAAGCTCCGTGGCCACCAAAAACCTAACCCCTATGTAGGTTGTCAAGCGTGAATGCGAGAGCGGTAGTGTGATGGTTAGAGCAAGGTTCACAGGATCAGTCCTGAGTAACTGCTCATTTGGACAGAACGGCAAACGGACTCAACGAATCTCTGCGAGTTTCAGATTTTGTCTTCTTACTCAGAATTGACCCCGACGGCATGCGGACAGCCTCGGCCGGGCTCGGGCACAGTTGGGAACGCTGGCCTAACGAAGGCGCCGCAGGTTCGCCCTACCGATCGCGGCGCATGTCGGCGCGCCAGGTCAGGAGGGTCCAGAGCCAGGTGCTGAAATCTTCCAGTGCAAAAAGGAGCGCGAGCGGCCCGGGCAGGAAACCGAGATACCAAAGCAGGCCGGCGACTGGCGGGACGACCGGTCGATCGAGCAAACTGGCGAAGACGAAACCTTCCGCATTGAGGCGGCCGCTGATCGTGTAGAGCATTCCGATTCCGGCGACAAGGACCCCGGCCAGGCGCAAAAAATTGGAGGCCTGTGGCTGTAGAGGCCCAAAGCGGAGAAGCGAAGCGACGAAGTGCGGAAAGATCAGAATTACGCTGCCTTCAAGGAGGAGAAGCCAGCCGTAAAGCTCGACGGTTTTGGCCGCCCGGCTTTGTTCTGGGACCGTCCAAAGGCGGCGGAACATCTCGGCGAAAGGTGTCATGTCATTTTAAGGCAACACCGGGATGAAAGCGTTTCACGGCCAGGATTCCGCCCCAGAGGAAAAGAACCAGAACGATTCCCTGCGCGATGGCGAAGGGCGGCTCCGATCCATTCGGCGCGAGGACGTGCAAGGTCGGGATGTGGAGGAAGGATTGCACGACCAGGACAAAGCAGTTGAAGTAGAGGGCGACAACAGCGCCGACGACAAAGATCCAACGCCAGGCGCCGGCGAGACGAAAGGTGTAACGGGCGGCGATCGCCAGGGCGAGGATGATGAGAGAAAGGATGCCGACTATGATGGCCGGCGTGACCCCGTGAAACGGGAAACCGAAGCCGGTGACAGAGGTCGCCACGGTGGTAACGAGAAACAAGAGCGTCCAGCTATTCATCGGGTCGGAGCGGAGAAGCCCGAAGAGGACGATGAGGCCGGAGACGATCCCGATGAGACTCAGGATGACGTGCACGAGCGTGTAAGTGTCCATGGCCGGAGCGTAGGTCCGCGGGATCGTTGCTGTCGATCTCGGTTTTTGCTTCGCGAGAAGAGCAAGACCAGCGCAGGATGGAGTCGAAATGGAGCGCAACGTTGCTTTTCTTCGCGGAATCAATCTGGGCAAACGGCGTCCGCCGATGAGCCGACTGAAAGAGCTTTTCGAAGAGATTGGCTTCGATGAGGTGGAGACGTTCCAAACCCTGACGAGTCGAATGTGAAAACCGTGGCGATGGTTTCGTCTATCCAAGCAAAGGTGAACTGTGCGAATTTCCCCCTGTGACTGAATTGTTAACCTTGCAGAAAATTCGCCAGGCGGTTCAGACCGGTCCCGTGGAAACGCGCGTCCATGTGCAACTGGAAGCGGCCGCGGCGAAAACAACCCGCGACCAGAAACCGTATCGCGAGCTGGCCCTGGCGGACGCAGCCGATCGCATGATGCTGCGCGTGTGGAGCGACAACCCGCAATTCAAAACTTGTGACTCGTTAGGTGCGGGCGACTTCATCGAGCTTGGGGGCGAATTCTATCAGCATCAGCAGTTCGGCCTCGATGTCCGCCGCTGGCAGGTTCGTGCCCTGACGAACGAGGAAAAGGCGCAACTTTTGCAGGGCCCTCCGGAGCTGCGGGAGAAACAGAAATCCGATTGGGATTTTATTGTCGCCGCAACCTCGGCGATTCACGATCCCCGGCTGAGCGCCCTGTGCGCCGAATTCATCGCCGAATATGGCGAGCGCTTCCGCCGCACCGCCGCGGCCCGCAACTATCATCACGCCCGGCGCGGCGGCCTGGTCGAGCATACCGCCCAGATGATGCGCGTCGCGCAAGAGGTGGCGCAGCTTTATCCCGGATTGAACCGGGATCTGCTCATTGCCGGGGTTCTTTTTCATGACTCCGGCAAGCTCTGGGAAAACCATCTGCCTGAGACTGGCTTCAGCATGCCGTATGATGAATTAGGCGAGCTGGTCGGCCACATCTCGATCGGGCTCGAACTGGTCAATTCAGTCTGGCGAAAAATTCAAGGCGAAGACCGCGCGCGTGAGTGGTCGCGGTTGCGCCCGGCGAACGACGATGTGCGAATGCATCTCCTCCATCTCATCGCGGCCCATCACGGCGAGATGCAGCTCGGTTCGCCAGTTTACCCGAAGACGCCCGAAGCGATCGCCCTTCATTACATCGACAATCTCGATGCGCGTCTCGAAATGATCTTCGCCGGCTATCCGATCGCGAAGCCGCTCGCGCCGCGGATTTTCGAGCGAGTGCGCCCGTTGCCGGGAAACCTGGTGCAGCCGTTGGAAAAGTTCGATTCCCAGCCGTAGCGGCGGCCCGCGGCCGTCGCCCTCTGGCGAATAAGGGATGCTACGGTCACAGGACAGCGATCCTTCGCTTCGCCTCAGCAAGATATTGCTCATCAATCTCGAAGCCGGCGAAACTCGTCAGGCCGCAGCGTTTGGCGGCGACGGCGGAATTGCCGATGCCGAGGAACGGATCGAGCATTCGCCGGGCTCTCGTTAGGCCGTGAAGCAGAATGCAATTCACCGCCAGCTGCACGGGGAAGGTCGCGGGGTGCGGCCGCTCTTTCGCGCGCTGCTGGATCGTCTCGTAGGGAACGAACCAGGTGTTGCCGCGACAGCGCCGGTCGCGCCCGCGGGTGTGGCTCCAGCGCGCGATGTTCGATTTGTCGGCGTAAGGCACGCCGAGCGCGAGGCGGTCGAGCGGGGTGCGGCCAGTCGGTGTGAGATGGAAAACATATTCGTGGCAATCGTTCAAGAAGCGCGGCGAACTGATCGGTTTGAAATGACCGCGCGAGATCTCTTCGCCGGAATCGTCCGGAATCGTGATCGCCTTGATCCAGTGAATCGTGTTTTGAAGGACGAAGAACTTGCGCAATCGCAAGATCAGCTCGTGCGGCAGCATGGGATTGGACGGGGCCGCGCCAACGTTGAGGAAAAGCGATCCGTCAGGTCGAAGCAGCCGGCGGATTTGTGCGGCCCAGTCTTCGCACCAATCGAGATAAGACGTGCGGTCCGCCGTATCGGCGAATTTCCCGTAGCGAATCCCGAGGTTATAGGGCGGCGAAGTGACGACGAGATCGATCGACCTCGCTTCGAGGCTGGCCATCCCTTGGACGCAATCCGCGAGCTGCAAATTGAAACGAGTCACGCTACAGAGTACGAGTGCAGTCGCAAAAGTACAAGTCGCCCGCGCATGACAGCGGCATGGCACGTTGTAGGTTGCATGTGATGTCGGACAAACCTTCCAAGCTCAAGATTGCCGATCGCGAATTCACTTCGCGACTGCTCGTTGGTACCGGGAAGTTCGCCTCCAATGAGTTGATGCGCGACGCGCTGGAAGCCAGCGGCACGGAGTTGGTCACAGTTGCGCTGCGACGCGCCGATCTTTCCGGCCGCGGCGATCCCTTTGCCAACATCCTCGATTTCATCGACCCGAAGCGCTTCCTTCTCCTGCCGAATACGAGCGGAGCACGGAACGCCGAGGAAGCCATTCGCCTGGCGCGTCTTGCGGTCAACGCCGGGCTGCCTTCGTGGGTGAAACTGGAGATACACCCCGATCCGCGTTACCTCCTGCCCGATCCGGTTGAGACGCTGGCCGCGGCGGAGCTACTCGTCAGGGAAGGTTTCACCGTTCTGCCCTACATCAACGCCGATCCCGTGTTGGCCAAACGACTGCAGGACGTGGGCACGGCGACCGTGATGCCGCTCGGCTCGCCTATCGGGAGCAATCGCGGAATCGAAACCCGGGCCCAGATCGAAATCATCATCGAACAAGCGACCGTTCCGGTAGTGGTGGACGCGGGCCTTGGCGCGCCGAGCCAGGCGGCGGAAGCTCTCGAGATGGGCGCGGACGCGGTTCTGGTCAACACCGCCATCGCGATCGCCTCCGACCCGGTGCGAATGGCGCACGCCTTCCGCAAAGCGGTCGAGGCCGGCCGCGAAGCATGGGAGATTGGCCTGGCCGAAGCGCGCTCGACCGCGTCGGCGACCAGCCCGCTCACGGCGTTTTTCTCTCAGCCTAACGACTAACGAACCGGTGTGCTCCCGGTTCCGGTGGCTGGCAGTGTGTGACGGATGCAAATAAGACTAACCCATCGATCCCAAGGCGCTGATGTTTTGGCTGAGGGCGGAGTGCGCTACCGGACCTGGGCGCCGGGGAAGAAGGTCGCGGTCGTCATCTCGAACGCGACGGACGGCGCGGTACGCAAGGTCTTGTTAGGAATGGAACCGGGTGGTTACTGGAGCGGGATAGATCCAGCGGGCCAGGCGGGTGATCGTTACAAATATCGCTTCGATGGAACTGAGTGGCCCGATCCTGCTTCGCGCTTCAACCCGGAAGGCGTGCATGGCCCGGCGCAGGTGATCGATCCGCGTGCCTACACCTGGGGAGATGAAGGCTGGATCGCCCCAAAGCTTCCCGAGTTGATCATTTATGAGCTGCACATCGGCACCTTTACGCCGGAGGGAAGCTTTCGCGCTGCGATGGAGAACCTGGATCACCTTGTCGATCTCGGAGTGACGGCGCTCGAGATCATGCCGGTGGCGGATTTTCCAGGTACTCGGAATTGGGGTTACGACGGGGTCTCGCTCTACGCGCCGGCCCGCGCCTACGGAGCGCCTGACGACTTGAGGGCGCTGGTCGACGCTGCCCATGCGCGCGGCCTCGCTGTGATCCTCGACGTGGTCTACAACCATCTCGGGCCCGACGGCAATTATCTCGGCGGTTATAGCCGCGATTACTTCAATCCCAATCACAAGACTCCCTGGGGCGATGGCTTCAATTTTGAACTCCAGCCCGTGCGCGATTTCTTTGTCGAGAATACCGGCTACTGGCGGCGGGAATTCCATATCGACGGCTTTCGACTCGATGCGACCCACGCGATCACCGACGCCTCGGAGAAACATCTCCTGGCCGAGATTGCAGAACATGCTCAGTCGTTGGGCGCTTTTGTCATGGTGGAAGACGAGCGGAACGAAGTGCAACTACTTCAAGCGCGGGAGAGAGGCGGGATGGGATTGGACGCTATCTGGGCGGACGATTTTCATCACGTCGTGCGCGTGATGCTGACCGGGATGGGCGAGGGCTATTTCAAATCGTATCGAGGAACGGCCGATGAACTGGCCGTGACACTCGATCATGGCTGGCTTCTGGAAGGTGAAGAGCGCAAGCCCCAGGAGTTGGGACAGCCGGGAAAAGCGGACGGTTTGTCGCCAGAGAAGTTCGTCCTCTGCATCAGCAATCATGACCAGACTGGGAATCACGCATTCGGCGCCCGGTTGAATCAACTAATCTCAGCGCCCGCCTTTCGTGCGGCCTCGGCGTTACTTTGCCTCGTTCCATACACGCCGTTGGTTTTCATGGGTCAGGAATGGGCCGCTTCCACGCCGTTTCTCTTTTTCACCGATCACGAACCCGAACTGGGCCGCAAGGTGACCGCGGGACGACGCGAAGAATTCCGGGCGTTCTCCGCCTTTCGTGATCCGACAGCACGGGAAAGAATTCCGGACCCACAGGCGAAAGAAACTTTCTCGCGGTCAAAGCTCGACTGGAACGAAGTGCGCGAGGAGCGGCACGCAGGTATGCTGCGGCTCTATCGCGAGCTCCTTCACCTTCGGCATGATTCTGCTGTCTTGCGCAATCGATCGCGCGACAATTTTCAGATCCTGCCGCCGCTCGATGGGATTGTGCGCTTGGTTTTCGGAAAACCGGGAGGGGAACAATGGCTGGTCCTGGCTGATTTGGCGGGCGGCCATGACATGCCCCCGCTCGATGGTAAACGGACCTGGCAACGTGTTCTCTGCAGTAATGAAGCGCGTTTCGGCGGCGAAGACGGACCTGCCTTCGCGCAACCGGAGGTGCGGGTCCTGCGAAGCGGCGCAGCGCTTCGTTAGGCGTGCGGCCCTTCTTGCCTAACGACAACCCTGGATTGACCGCCTGTTTCAGTCGGCGAGAATGAACCCATTCCGATGCCGAAAACAAATTTGAAGATTCTGACTTTGGCGGAGCTGGCGACGCGTGCGGAGGAGATCCGCTCCAATCGCCGGCGCCTGGTTCTGACCAATGGCTGCTTCGATTTGCTGCATGTCGGACACGTTCGTTATTTGCAGCAGGCGGCGGAACTCGGCGATGTCCTCGCTGTGGCCGTGAACGGCGATGAGTCGGTACGGTCCCTGAAAGGGCCCGGCCGGCCGCTAAATTCCGAGGAAGATCGGGCCGAAGTCCTGGCCGCGCTGGAGTGTGTCGACTTCGTCGTGATTTTTCCGGAGGAACGGGTAACGCGGGTAATCGAGGCATTGCGGCCCGCGATCTACGTGAAAGGCGGCGATTACACCCTGGAAAGTCTCGATTCGGAAGAAGTGGCTGCCCTCAAAAAGGCAGGCGCCGAAATCAAGACGCTACCGCTGGTTCCCGAAAAATCGACGTCGCGCCTGATCGAGCGGATGCGGCATTGACGCGCATGCACCAGCTGGCTCTCGGGATAGTCGGATCAGGCAAGGGCTCGAACTGCCGTGCCATCCTTCAGCAAATCCGCGCCGGCAAATTGCCGGCGGAGTGCCGGATCGTAGTCTCCGATGTGTCGGACGCGGGTATTCTCTCGATTGCGCATGAGTTTGGGGTGCCGGCAGTCGTTCTTCCGCCGGGAAAATTTCGGACCAGGCTCGAACCCGAGGCAGAAGAGCAACTCGTTGCGCTTTTGCGCGAGGCGAGAGTGGAATTGGTGGTCCTGGCGGGATTCATGCGCGTCCTCAAGGCGCCGATGCTGGAGGCGTTTCCACGTCGCATCATCAATTTGCATCCTTCCCTTCTGCCGAAATTCCCCGGGCGCGAGGCCTGGACCCAAGCGCTGACTGCGGGCGAAAGAGTGACGGGCTGCACCGTTCACTATGTCGATGCAGGCGTCGACAGCGGTGAAATCATCGCGCAACAAGAGGTGGCGATCTTGCCTAACGACACGCCGGCGATCCTGCACGAACGAATCCAGCAAGCGGAACGAAAGCTCTTTCCCAGCGTGATCGCAGAACTGGCGGCAAGGATGCCGGCCCCAGGAAATTAACCTCACTCGGATTTTTGATCGCGGCCTAACAATTCCTGCATCGCCTGCGCCGGGGATTTGCCCTCGTGCAGAACAGCATAGACTTGGTCGATGATCGGCGTGTCAACGCCGAGTTTGCGCGCGCATTCGAAGGCGCTTCGCGCGGTGGGAATTCCTTCGGCGACGGTTTTCATCCCACGCGTGATTTCGTCGAGGCTCTTTCCCCGCCCCAGCTGCTCGCCAAGTTGTCTGTTCCGGCTATGGCGACTGAAGCAGGTTGCGATCAAATCCCCGACGCCGCTCAACCCCTGAAAGGTTCGCATGTCCCCTCCCATGGCCACGCCCAAACGAAGCAGCTCCGCCAGGGAACGTGTGACGAGCCCGGCCTTCGAATTGTCTCCAAAACCGAAGCCGTCGCTGACGCCGGCGGGGATAGCGAAGATGTTCTTCAAAGCTCCGCCAAGTTCGATTCCAACAATTTCGTCGCTGGTGTAAACCCGAAAACGGGCGCTTCCGAGCATGGCCTGAAGTTGCTCCGCAACCGCGCGGTCGCGGCAACCAAGAACCGTCGCGCTCGGCAGGCCGCGGGCGATCTCTATCGCAAGGTTGGGACCAGAGAGAACAGAAATGGGATTACCAGGGAATTTTTCGGCGAGGATTTCACTCATGCGCATTCCTGTGCCGTGCTCAATCCCTTTGGTGCAGCTCATCAGGATCGCGGATGGGTTATCCATCTCTTCGCGAAGGCGCGATGCTACTTCCCGCAACGCCACGGACGGGGTGACGAAGACGATCAAGTCTGCTCCTGCACAATCGACCAGTCGACTCGTTAGGCAAACGTTAGGCGGCAACTCTGCCCCTGGCAGATAATCGGGATTTTGGCGACTGCGCGCAATCTGCTCGACCCGTTCCGGCGTGTGGCCCCACAAGGTTATTTCGTCACCGGTTGAGGCCCAGAGGGCCGCGAGGGCGGTGCCCCAGCCGCCGGTACCCAGGATGGCGATTTGCCTAACGATCATCTTCCACTGAAGCGTTCTTCCTGCCCGTGCAAGAGGCGTTGGATGTTGGAGCGGTGCCGCCAGACGACGACGCCAGCGATGAGGACTGAAAATGGAAGCAAGACTTGCGCCCGTTAGCATGTTGAAACGCAGATATAACATCACAAGCAGCGGGAGTGAAACTGCCCCGCCGATTGAAGCAACGGACACATAACGCGTCGTTTTGAAAAGAAGAAGCCAAACCAAGAACACTGAGACAACTGCAATTGGCATCAGTCCAAGCAGAACGCCGGCTGAGGTCGCAACGCCTTTTCCGCCTCGGAATTGGAGCCAGACCGGAAAGGTATGGCCGAGGATGCAAGCGACGCCAGCGGCGATGCCAACGAGTTCGTGTCGAGGCATCCCTTGGAGAATGTTTGTTATCCAGAACGCAAGTCTCACAGCCAAAAGGCCTTTGAGCGCGTCCAATGCGAAAACGATATAACCCCACTTTTTGCCGAGTACCCGAAACACATTCGTGGCACCGATATTACCACTGCCATGTTTTCTTATATCAATGCCTTGAGCGCGCGAGACGAGAAGTCCGTTCGGGCATGAACCCAGAAGATAGCCAATGGCCACCACAGTGACATAATTAACTATCAATTGAATAGACACTTAGGATATCTGATGCGAGCGCCCTCTTCGGAGCCAAATGGTGAGGATGCCAAGATCGCTGGGGGTCACGCCGCTGATGCGGCCGGCTTGGCCGATGCTGTCCGGACGGAGAATAGATAACTTCTGACGGGCTTCGTAGCGAAGTCCTGGTATCAGCGTGTAATCGACTTCCGGCGGGATTGCAAACGATTCAGCGGAGCGAATCGACTGGAACTGCTCGTTGTGGCGGCGGATGTAGCCCTCGTATTTGAGCTCGGTCTCAAGAAGCTCCCAAATTTCAGGCTCGATTTCCCGTCGTAGATCTGCCGGCACCATGCTACCGTGAAACTCCGATTTCTTCATGGTATGCGCGAGCAGCTCCCCTTCGAAACGGGTTGAGCGGGAGATCTGCCTCGCCTTCTGCAGTTGGCGTAATTTTTCTTCGAGCAGCCGCACCCTCATTTCGCCAACGAGTCCCAGTGATGCAGCCTTTAACGTCAATCTTTGATCAGCATTATCCTGACGCAGAAGAAGGCGGTGCTCGGCACGGCTCGTAAACATCCGATAGGGCTCCTGCGTCCCTTGTGTGACAAGATCGTCGATCAGCACCCCTATGTAGGCTTCGCTTCTGCCAAGGATAAGCGGCGGTCTGCCGGTAAGCTTCAATGCGGCGTTTGCGCCTGCGATGAGTCCCTGGGCCGCAGCTTCTTCATATCCTGACGTGCCGTTAATTTGCCCGGCAAAATACAGTCCATGAAGCAGCTTGGTTTCCAGAGTCGCGTGAAGCTGTGTTGGGGGGAAATAGTCATACTCAACGGCATAGCCTGGTCGCATGATTTGGGCACTGCGCAAGCCCGGAATCGATTGAACGAATTCAATTTGTACTTCGTAGGGCAGGCTGGTGGAGATCCCGTTAATGTAGAATTCTTCTGTCTGCCTTCCCTCCGGTTCAAGAAAGAGCTGGTGCTGTGACTTCTCGGCAAATTTGACTACTTTGTCTTCAATGGAAGGGCAGTACCGGGGTCCAGTGCCTTCAATCCTGCCACTGAAAAGAGGCGACCTATGAAGGTTGCGGCGGATAATCTCGTGGGTCTCGGCGGTGGTTGTCGTGATCCAACACGGCAATTGTTCCACGTGGAATCTGCCGTTCTTGATCCGATTTAGAGTTAAGAATTCTTCATCGTCGAATTCCTCTTCCGCTGGCAGATAGCTAAATCGACTTGGCGGGTCATCCCCCGACTGTTCACGACAGAGCGAAAAATCGATGGATTGAGCATTAATGCGGCAGGGCGTTCCCGTCTTAAACCGTCCGGTTTTGAACCCCAATTCTCTCAGATTATCACTCAGCGGTGACGGACTATCAGCCATGCGTCCTCCAGGATGGCTCCGATCCCCCACGTGCAGTAAGCCTCGCAAAAAGGTTCCGGCCGTGATAATGACACTCGCTGCTCGGACGGACAGGCCGAAATCAGACTGGACTCCCACTACTCGACCGTGCTCTGTCAAGATTCTCACGACTCCGCCCTGTTTCAGGTCGAGCCCCGGTTGCCGTTCTAGAATCGCCTTAATCCGGAATTGGTAGGCCTTCTTATCGCACTGGACCCGGAGCGCACGAACACTCCGCCCCTTCGAGCTATTGAGCATGCGAAACTGAATCCCGGTTGCGTCGGCGTTGATCCCCATGGCACCTCCCAACGCGTCGACTTCCCGAACCATGTGTCCCTTGGCCAATCCTCCAACGGCAGGGTTGCAAGACATCTGCCCGACGGTGTCTAGATTCTGGGTCAAGAGAAGTGTTTCGGCACCAACGCGCGAGGCAGCCAGAGCCGCTTCGATTCCGGCATGACCGGCTCCTACAACAACTACGTCATAACTTTTCGCTAGAAAAAAATGTTCCATATGGAAAGCGCTCCTAGAGTCTCGAAATGCTATCCAAAGGCTCGGGCAAACCTATTTTAGCGTGCATTCTTCCGAGTCAACAACCTCTTTATCACGAACTTGCAGCAAATGACCTTTAACCCAGGGCGTTCGCGGTTCCACTTGCTGCAAGAGTCGCAGCGAAATGCGGCCGAGTAGCATCAGGACAGCCAGGGAAAGGATCAACCCGCCGCCCCAAATCCAATATTCCACCATCCGTGGGTGACTTTTTCCTCTTATTAAGTTTAATCCAAGCTGGCCCAGGGTGCCGATATATGCATATAAAAAGAGACCTGGTGCCTGCCCGATCGCAACCCACAGAATGCAGGTTCGAAAGCGAATCGTCGTCAGGCCGTAGAGATAATTCAAAAGGCTGGTGGGAAACAGCGGATGTAACTGGCTGAGGAGAATAATCTTCCACCCCTCGCGCTCAACCGCAGGCTCCAGCGCGTCCAAAGTCGGATTACGGGAGAGTTTCCGCAGGAGCCAGCGCCGTCCTATCCAACGACTGATGAGGAACGAAATCCCAGCGCCCGTCACGTTGCCGATTAATACGATCAAAAATCCCCACCAGAGGCCGAAGAAGAATCCGCCGCCAACACTGAGGACGCCTCCGGGAAGCAACAGCACATTACAGCAAGCGTAGAGAAGTGGATACCAAACTGCGCTCCAGGCGCCGAGATGCATCACCTTTTGCTGTACCTGGGCGACCCAATCCGCGACTGGGAAAAAGCGGCTGGCGATGAAAAACGCCGTCCCGATAAGAATGAGCCCACCGACTTGAAGATAGACCACGCGCCGGACCTTCGACATTAACGCAACTTGACTGGTTCAGAGCCCGCGCGCAAACGTCGCCAGTTCAACCGTGACGGAGTATTTCAGAAATGGCGTGATAAGATAAATCCCAGGAAAACGCTCCAGCGCTGCCTGAGAAATTTTGCGCGCGATTTCCAATCCCTGCGCTGCGCCTTCGTCACCTTCAGTTCCGGCCATTTTTTTACGGACCTCATCCGGCACCAAGACACCCGGCACTTCGTTGTGCAGGAATTCAGCCTGACGTCCGCTAAGCAGTGGCCAGATACCAGTGAAAATCGGCACGCCCAAGCCACTCGTCCGATTCGTCATCTCATCGAGCACGCGCATGTCAAACACCGGTTGAGTCATCACATACTGCGCACCGGCGACGATCTTCCTCTCCAGGCGCGAGAGCTGTGCGTCGAGATTCTTCGAGTTCGGGTTAAAAGTGCAGCCGATCACGAACTGCGTCGCGGCACTGAGTGATTTACCGGCGTGATTGAAGCCCTCGTTCATCCGCTTCACGATCCCGATCAGCTGAACCGAATTCACGTCGAAGACCGATGCTGCCCCCGGGTGGTCGCCCACGCGCGCCGGATCGCCGGTCAGCGGCAGCACATGTCGCATGCCGAGTGCCGCCATACCAAGCAGTGCACTCTGCAATCCGAGCACATTGCGATCGCGGCAGCTCATGTGGAGAAGTGGAGTGATTCCGAACCGCTCCTTCAACATCGCGCCGATCGCCAGATTGCTGACCCGCAGAATGGCCAGGGAATTATCGGCTAACGTAATTGCGTCGCACCCGGCCTTCACCAAAGCCTGCGCGCCGTCGAAATACTTCTCCAAAGCTAGCGTCTTCGGCGGATCGAGTTCACAAATAATCACCCGCTGCCCCGCGACGATCTTATCGAGCAAGCTTTCTTCGCCCGGGACGATGCGCTTCGCCGGAACCGGCGGTGCTGGCTCAATTATCACCCCGACTGCCTTGCTCCGTGCCGGTTGGAGTTGGGAAAGAGTTGCTGCGATCGCCGCGATCGTGCGTGGTGTGGTTCCACAGCAGCCCCCGATTAACCGTGCTCCCTGAGCCACCATTTCCCGAGCAAGCTTGGAGAAATAATCGGGCGACGAATAATAGATGAATCGTCCCTCGTGGTACTTCGGGTAACCTGCATTCGGGTACGCCGAGAGCAGGAACTCTAGTGGAACGCGTTCCAGAAGGTGCACGGTTGCCTGTGGGCCATTCAGGCAATTGACCCCCACGACATCCGCGCCCAGCGCGGTCAGCTCTCGAAACGCTTCAACCAGCGTCAACCCCGACGGGAGACGCCCCTCCTGCTCACAGGCCAGCGAACAAATCGTTGGTCCCTTGGACACCTTAAGCTTTGCTTTCAGAGCAAGCTCCAGCTCTTCGTAGTCGAGAAACGTCTCAAAAAAAATGGCATCTGCACCGCCATCGAGAAGACCGGAGACCTGTTCGGCAAAAATCGCGGCACGATCTATCCCTCGTGTCTTCGCTTCATCTGAGGTGACTCCGAGTGGGCCGATGCTGCCCGCCACGCAAACATCTTTTCCACGCCCAGCCTCTTTCGCGAGACCGGCGGCAGCAGCATTGATTTCATGTGTCCGTTCACCAAAACCAAAGCGTTCCAACCGCACCGCGTTGGCGCCAAACGTATTCGTTTCAATCACCCGCGCGCCCGCTGCAACGTAGGCGTCATGAATCTTGCGCACCCGCTCCGGCTCACTCAAGCAAAGCTCCTCCAGGCAGCGTTCAAACGGGACGCCCTCTTCGAGCAGCATGGTGCCCATCGCACCGTCACCGCAGACCAAATGGCTTTCTAGCTCATCGACGAGGTCCATCGTTTGTGCGCTTACCGCCGGTCAGCCGCTGGGTCAATGCCCAACCTATAAGCACGTCCGGTGATATCATCCTTGCTTCTTGTTGAAATCCTTGCGCAAAAAGAAGTCGATAACTTCGAACAAGCGCCAACGGTTTGTGATAAACGCTGCTCATCCGGACAACTCAGTGGCGGCACGCCATGCTTATTCACAGCGGAAAATCTCGCTTTTCCTTCCGGACAAAATGCCGAATCGCGGCAGTTATTCAGAAGGAGAAGATGAAGAGATCTTTTGCAGCTGGAATAAACTCTATTTCAATTTGTGAAAAAGTCGTCTCCGCGTGCTCGGCCGGTTTGGCGCACTCTCAATCCTAACGAGGAAAATCTCGCCGCGCATGGCAAGTGCGCGCTCGCCATCATGACAAAAGTGCCGCGTGCCGGGAGGGTCAAAACTCGGCTGACTCCACCGCTCACGCCTGAGGAAGCGGCTGCGCTGAACATCTGTTTCCTGCGGGACATAGCGACAGCCATCACCCTGGCTGGCCACGCTGCGCAGGGAATTGCCTGCTACACTCCGGCAGGTGCGGAGGAATCGTATCGCGACATTCTTCCTGATAGCTTCCAGCTTCTTGCGCAGCGCACCGGCTCACTTGAAGACCGACTGGTCCAAGCTACGAATGATTTGTTCTCGGTTGGTTTTGGGTCTGTTTGTCTGATTGCTTCCGACAGCCCGACCGTGCCGGCCTCTGTTTTCGCCGAGGCGGCGAAAATCTTGTCCGGGCCTAACGCCGGCGTGGTCCTTGGGCCCTCCGGCGACGGTGGCTATTACTTGATTGGCTTGAAAAAAGCCGACCACAGGATGTTCGCAGAAATTGATTGGAGCACCGACCGTGTGCTCAAACAAACCATGAACCGTTCTGTCGAATTGAAACTTCCCGTTCACTTGCTGACAGCCAGTTTCGATGTTGATGATCGTGCCAGCTTGCAGCGCCTTTGCGATGAACTCCTCGGACCTGACGAACTGACGGCACAAAACATCGCCCCTGCGACCCGAAGATTTCTCCGCGATCTGATCGCGCATGAAGGGCGCGAACGGATTTGGCCAGAGCGGCGCTTCAATTTGTCGGTTGAATAGTGCCTTCTGCCCGGCAGGCACCCGACGCTCTAGGGAATAGCTAGCGCTGGCAGCGCGGACACCAGGCCGTGGTGCGGCCACCGATCGTTGCGCGCCGTAACTTCGTTCCATGGCGCGGACATTTTCCGCTGTCCCTCCAGCGCTCATGCAGCAGCCAATCTCTTGGCGGATCGGAGTTGTCGTGCCCGATCGTGCGCAAAGAAGCACGGGAGACAAAGCGGACCTTCCTCCAAAGCACGGCTAGTTTCTGCGTGTTCAACGCGCCCGCTTTTCGCCACGGCGCGATCCGTGCCCGCCAGAGAATCTCATCCGCCATCCAATTTCCAATCCCGGGAAAGCCGCTTTGCAAAAGAAGCACCGCTTTAATCGGAGCCCGGGAGTGTTGCCTAACGAACGCGCCCATTACGCGCTTGCTGAATTCCGGCGAATGAATTTCCGGCGCGCTTTCCTCCCACCACTCTGGCGCCCTTTTCCCGTGATAGAAGCGAACCCGGCCAAACTGCCGAGTGTCGCGAAAGACCAGCGCCTGCGATTTTTGCTCGAGCGCGAGGTGATCGTGCTTTCCGGGTTCGAACCCAGTCGGCTCGACGCGCAGGTTGCCGCTCATACCGAGATGAATGCCGAGCCAGTTGTCGCCGGAGAAGACGAACAGCATTTGCTTGCCGCGTGCGACAGAACGGAGAAGCCGTTGCCTAACAAGCTGGCGCTCCAATTGGCGGCCGTCGCTACCGCGAAAGATCCGGTTTTCGCCGTGCAATCGAACCGCGAGGACCTTCTTTTCGATCCCAACGTCCCATCTCTTCCGAAAATATTCGACCTCGGCCAGCTCCGGCATGGGCGGAGATTAGATCGCCCATGGCCTCCATGCTACTCTTGGCGCGCATGGAAAAAGTCATCATCGTCGGAAGCGGCTGCGCTGGCCTGACGGCGGCAATTTACGCCGCCCGCGCGAACTTGAGCCCGCTCGTGTTGGAGGGCGGTCAACCCGGTGGTCAGCTTTCCACTACTACGCTGGTCGAAAACTTTCCCGGTTTCCCCGAAGGGATTGATGGACCGCAATTGATCCTTAACATGCACAAGCAGGCGGAAAAATTTGGGGCCCGCTTTTCCTATGCGGAAGCCACGGATTTGGAAATGGCCGGCGATCATCTGCGCCTGCAAGCGGATGACGAATGGATGGAAACCCAGGCGCTCATCATCGCGAGCGGCGCCTCGGCCCGCTACCTCGGGTTGGAAAATGAGGAGAAGCTGATCGGCCACGGCCTAACGAGTTGTGCGACGTGCGATGGAGCGTTCTACCGCAATGTGCCGGTCTGCGTTATCGGCGGTGGCGACTCCGCGGCCGAGGAAGCGCTCTTTCTCACTCGCTTTGCCTCGAAGGTTTATTTGATTCATCGGCGCAATCAATTGCGGGCCTCAAAAATCATGGCTGACCGCGTCCTGGCCTGCGAAAAGATCGAGCCGATCTGGAACAACGTGGTCGTGAAGTACATCCCTGACGACACGGGCGAGATGGGCGCAGTCGAGCTGCGCAATGTTGTGACCAAGGAAGAAAAGATCCTGCCGGTCGCCTGCGTTTTCGTTGCGATCGGACACGATCCGAACACGAAAGCGTTTGCCGGGAAGTTGGAAACCGATCCCGATGGCTACCTCCTCGTTAGGCATTTGGCCGAGAGCAAGCATCCGGGAATTTTCATCGCCGGCGACGTGGCCGACCGCGTCTATCGGCAGGCGGTTACCGCTGCCGGGTCAGGCTGCGCGGCCGCGATCGAGGCGGAAAGATATTTAAGCGAGCACAGGGGTTGATCTAAAACCGCAGAACGCGCTTCGGCGGCCCGCCGCATTCTTTTGAAGGTTTGTGATCTGACGCAGTTTTATTCGCCGCTCAGCGGCGGAGTGAAGCGCTATGTGCACGAGAAGATCCGCTTCATCCGGTCCACCCCTAACGACGAGCACGTGCTTGTCATCCCGGGCGCGCGGACGGAGCGCGTTGAAGCCGAACGCTCGCGCATCTACTCCATTCGCTCACCGCTTCTCGCCCGCACCTCGCGTTATCGCGCTTTGCTCAACCTGCGGGCGATCGAGGAGATTCTGGAGCGCGAGCGGCCGGACCTGATTGAGTCGGGCGATCCCTATCAGGTCGCGTGGAAAGCGATTGCCTCGGGGTCCGCTTTGCGCATTCCGGTGGTTGGCTTTTATCATTCGCATTTTCCGGAAGCCTACCTGCGGACAACCGCGCGCTTTCTCGGCCGAACGGCGACCGAATTCATGATGGACCTCGCGCGGCGTTATGTGCGTCAGATTTACAATCAATTTGAGGCCACCCTGGTTCCGTCCATACGCCTGGGGAACCTCTTGGCGACCTGGGGCGTCCAGAATGTACATGCGGTCGACCTTGGCGTGAACATCGAGATTTTCCGACCGGCCCCGGACGACAGGGCGGCCACTCGCAAGTCGTTAGGCATTCCGCCGGAACAATGCCTGTTGCTCTACGTCGGGCGACTCGCTCATGAAAAGAACACCCAGACGCTCTTTGCCGCTTTTGTCGCGCTCGTTAGGCACGAACCCCGGCGGTATCACCTCCTGATTATAGGAGATGGACTGCAACGCGCGGAGCTGCGCAAGTTGCAGGAGCGAACAGGGAAGGTGACCTGGTTTCAGTATTGCTCTGACCCGATGGAGTTGGCGCGCTATTACCGGGCGGCGGAGTTGCTCGTGCATCCGGGGGTGCAGGAAACTTTTGGGCTCACGGCGTTGGAGAGTCAGGCTTGCGGCACGCCGGTGGTCGGCATTCGCGGCAGCTATATGGACCGGATCATTTTTGGTAGCCAGGAACATTGGGCACGGGAAAATTCCGCCCCGGCCCTGGCGGATGCGGTCGCGGCGGCCGCTGAAGGCGAGTTGCGCGAGACCGGGCTGGCGGCAGCAGAGAATGTGCGCGAGCACTACGCCTGGCCGGTGGTGTTCGCGCGATTGTTTCGGCTCTATCGCACCGTGTGCACCGGTTATCACTCAGGTTGAGGGCTGTGGCACGCAGGTTGCAGAGGCATTTGCCTTGTGAGAAGTGATCGGCACATTAGGCGTCAACATGAAGACTGACCCGGGTTATACGATTCGCAGCTTTCGCGCCTCGGATCGTGCCGCGGTTCGGCGCCTCTGTTGTCAAACCGGCTTTCTCGGGTCGCCGATCGATCCGGTCTACGAAGATCACGAGCTTTTCGCGGATTTCCTCACGACCTATTACACCGATCACGAGCCGGAATCTTCATTCGTGCTCGAAGTGGACGGAGAATTGAAAGGCTACCTCCTCGGATCGCGCAAGCCGCTCCTCAACCAGCTCTATTCCTTTCAACAGAATATCGTGCTTTTCGTGCGCTCGCTTTTGCGTTACCCGCGCTACAACGCGCGTTCGCGGCGCTTCATCCGCTGGATGATCGTGAATGGCTGGCGGGAAGTGCCCGCTGCGCCCGCTCGCACGCCGCATTTCCACATTAATCTGCTCCCCGACGCGCGCCAAATGTCTACGACGCGCTCGCTCATGAGTGCTTATTTGAGTTACCTCTACCGGTGCGGTGAAAAGCAGGTCTACGGGCAAATCGTCACCTTTGAGAGCCGCCGCGGGGAGAAGATGTTCGAGCGTTATGGCTTCCGGGTCATGAACCGGGCGGAAATCACAAAGTATCGCGCCTATTATCCCGAGTCGGTTTATCTCAGCACCGTGATCAAAAATCTTGAGACCGCCGATCCGTTATCGGCCTACGCGAATCCAATCGGAGTGACGAACTTGTCGCCACGGAGCAGCGCGTTACCGTAGCGGCGTCAGTTTCGCCGGCATAGCTCAGTTGGTAGAGCAGCTGATTTGTAATTGCCTAACGACTATTTGCGCAGCTTTTCGTGATCTTGCGCAGCCGGTTTTTCAGAAGCAACCCGATAGATGCCTTTCCGCAATTGGGCAAGTGGTCGCTGCCGTCGCTGTCATTCCTTCATTGATTTACCTCGCCATCCAGATTCGAGAGCAGAACAAGGAGCGCCGGCGCGCCGGAGTCAATATTATGACCGCGCAGTGGAGCGAGTTGGTCAAATCCGCGCAGGAAAGCCGCGAGTTTGCCGAGCTTTGGCTGAAGGGTATGCACTCCTTTAACGATCTTGACGAGCCAGACAAGCTCAGGTTCAGCGCATTCTTCACCCGATTTACAAGAAACTGTGAGGGCATGTTCTTTTATTATCGTGACGGTGCGCTAGGAAAGCGCTGTGGGACGGAGTCGAGCGAACCATAAGCGACTATTTCGCCTACCCCGGAGTAAAAGAATGGTGGGCTACACGCAAACACTGGCTGACCGATGAGTTTCGCGCCGTGGTGCAAGCAATCATCGCGAAGAATCCGGAACCGAAATTGTAGTGGTAGTGCACGTGCCCAGCGCCATTGCAGCAGCCAAGCACACCAAGGCGCAGGCGAAGGCCAAGGAGCTCACTATCCTCTTAACTAATTTTGTTTTCATGATTGTTTTGGTTCTTTCTGGTGTTTTTTTTCCCGTTTTGTTATTGTTATTTCTGTTGCTAGCGGGAATTATCCTGTTTCGTGTCACGAGCTTTCCTCCAAACGGTTCTGAAAGTCCTTAATAGACCGGTGAATTTTTCTGAAACTTTGTGAAACCCGCAATGAATTCTCCGCCTGCGCATATTTACGAGTTCGGCGACTTCCGCCTGGACGCAGAGAAACGGCTCTTGTGGCGGGAAGATGAGCCGGTTCCGCTGACGTCGCGGGTTTTTGAGACGCTCCTCTACATGGTCGAGCACCACGACACGGTGCTCGACAAGGAGCGTTTGATGGAGGCGGTCTGGCCCGATTCCATCGTCGAAGAAAATAATCTCACCCAGAATATCTCGACGCTGCGCCGCGTCTTCGGGGAAACGCCCGGTTCGCATCGCTTTATCGTGACCGTCCCGGGTCGCGGCTACCGTTTCGTCGCCGAGGTCAGATTACGGGAGGCGGATGCAGGCCCGGAGCCGCAGAGAATACCGGAGACCGCAATCGAACCCGCAGAGACGGAGACAGAACGGGTTGCTTCGGTTTCTCAACCGAATCGTCCAGCCGCCAGCCGCAGTTTCAGGCCAATCTTGCTGGCGACCGCAGCCGTGCTCGCGCTGAGCGTTGCCGCGATCTTTTTCTGGCGCGGCCGAACGCAAAATCCGCTTGAATCGCCGGCCGCAATTCCTTCTGCCGGGATTGTCATTCCCGAAAAAAGCATTGCCGTGCTGCCGTTCACGAATCTCAGCGCCGACAAGGAGAACGCATTTTTCACCGAGGGAGTGCAGGACGACATTCTGACCGCGCTCGCCAAATTCGCCGATCTTAAAGTTATCTCGCGCATGAGCGTCGCGAGTTACGTTGCTGGTCCGCATCGGAATCTTCGCGAGATCGGCCAGGAACTGGGGGTTGCTAATGTTCTTGAAGGAAGCGTGCGGCGCGCTGGCGGCAAGGTGCGCGTCACGGCCCAGCTGATAGAAATGCGCACGAACACGCATCTGTGGGCCGAAACTTACGACCGCGACCTGGCGGACGTCTTCGCGATCCAGAGTGATATCGCCCAACAGATCGCGACCGCTCTGGAAGCGAAACTCGCGCCGGAAGAAAAGGCGCGTCTCGATGCCAGGCCCACTACTAACTCGGAGGCCTACGTGCTTTACCTGACGGGGCGTGGAGTGGAAGGGGCAGTCAATAGATCGGATGAGATCGAGGCGGAGCAGCTCTACGTGCAAGCCACCGTGCTTGATCCAGGGTTCGCCCTGGCTTACGCGCGAGCTTCGCTTTTCAATACCAGGATCTCAAGTAACGGCGATGACCTGGCGCGAAAAGCAAAAGCGCGCGCGCAGGCGGAGGAAGCTCTGCGCTTATCGCCAACCTTGGGCGAAGCGCATTTGGCTTTAGGCCTGTGCCTCTATTGGGGCGAGAAAAAATACGACGCAGCTCTTAAGGAGTTCGAGGTCGCCGCGGCGACTTCCCCCAATAACGCCGATATCTACAGTTACGTTGCTGGTATCTATCGCCGGCAGGGGCGCTGGCGCGAATCGGTTGCAAGCTTCGAACGCGCCATGTCCCTCGATCCTCGCAACCGTGAAGTCGCTTTTCTCGCCGGCAACAATCACCTTTTTATGCGTGACTGGCCTGCCGCTATGGCCTGTTACGATCGCGCGCTGGAGATCGCGCCGGATTTTGTGGCTCCCAAGATCGGCCTTGCTTACCTCGAAGTGTTTCGTAACGGCAATCCCGCTGCCGCGCGCAAAATTTTGCAAAACATTCCGGCCGGCGTTGATCCCTATGGAATGGTGACTTTGGAGCGCTGGGATTTGGCCATGCTGGAGCGGGATTATGCCACCGCGGAAAAGATTGTGACTGACTCTTCGTTTGAAGATTTTCCTGCGTCCGGAGACACCCCGAAGACATTTTACCTTGGCCGTATCGCCCTCGCTCGCGGCGACATCGAATCGGCTCAACGCTACTTTGCTGCGGCCAGAGTGCATGCCGAAAAGCGAGTGCACGACGCTCCCGACGTCGCAGAGCGTCATGCCCAACTCGGATTACTCTATGCCTACATGCAAAGGAAAGAGGACGCCCTCCGGGAAGGGCGTCGAGCGGTCGAGGCGGAGCCAGGAAGCCTGGACGCATTTCATGCCGCTACTGCGGAGGCCAATCTGGCGCTGGTTTATGTACTTGTTGGCGAGCCGGACCAAGCCATCACGCTGATCGAGCGTCTCCTCTCCGCTCCCGGCCCGGTTCAGTGGCCGGACAATCCGAATAACATCACGCTGGCCGACTTGCGTCTGCGCTGGGAGTGGGACTCGCTCCGCAGCAATCCGCGCTTCCAGAAGCTCCTCGCCGGCCCGGAGCCGAAAACGATCTACTGAGTTTTGCTCTGGACAACCCGCGAACAAAACCACGCGTTCCTCTGCGCAGCGTTGAGCGCCGATGCGCTACCGGCCACCCGAAGATTTAGAACCTCCGACACTCGTAATAATCTCTGCCACAGTTGTTTGTCCCCGGCGGGAATCGAACCCACATTTAAGGTTTAGGAAATCAGTGGTCCCGCAGACAAAGTTTAGCGCTAAACTTTTTCGTTTCCAAACCGGACGAAGCAACTTCAACGGCTGAACAGCCTTTTGGCCCTTGCGGAGCATCCGCTCGCGCAACGCGAGTAGCCTCTGGCGTTGTTCCTCGGTGCAAACAATCCCTACCAGGGTTGTGACGTTGACTTCCGTGTAAGGCTTACCATCCCATCCGAATATCCGGGCGGCGGCCAAGCAAATGTCGCGCAACTGCGCCGTGTTGGAGATGTCCAGCGCTTCCTTTCCGGCAACGATCACCGACGGTTTTCATTTCTGTTTCTTTGTTCATTTCGTTTCTCCTCAATTTGCATAATTATTCGTTTGCTCGTTATAGGATTAAGCCCGGCTCGGCTCCGTTCGGCAGTAGGTAACGGAATTCCGCTGCCCGCCCGCTGTTCCCGGGTCGGCCCAGGTGGGCGATGTCAACTACGCAGCACCGCTTCAGTACCAACGTCATGCTGTGAGCGCGCTGGTGGCTCGGGTCCGCGAGGACTTTCGCAGCGTCACGGTAGGATAGGAAGTATTCGCCGCCCTTGTGATAGATCGACAACTCGCGGTGAAGCGCTGCCAGCCTGCGCGAGTCCTCGGGCGCATCTGGGTTGCCAGGTATGACTGGCAACTCGGACACCGTGAGTTGTGAAGCCTTTTTGATTGCGTTCGTGAGCGGGTTCTCACCGGTCGGAAACCGGACCTTTTCCATGTTGGCCACCAACTGCATCCGCCATTGCTCTTGCGTGTCCGTCTCAGGAAGAAAAGCCTTGGAGCGCCGGAACCACTCGTCTGCGGCCAAGTGCAACTCCGCCATCGACAGGTTAGTGCCATCCGCGCCCTCGACGGCACTTAGATCACGCGCCAGTCGGAAGTTCAGTTTCCAAGCAGTGTTGCCGGCTGTGCAGGCGTTACGCGCCGCCAAACTCTTCAGCTCGCCCGCTATGCTCTCTTCAGCACCTTGTCCTTCGGACACAGGAGACACAGGAAACGTAGGAGACATAAGACATGCAGGAGCCTCAGGAAACTTAGGATATTCAGGAGACACAGGCGGACGGGAACGTGGAAAGCCTGCCATTTCCAGATATTGAGTCATTGCTTCCCGTCGCGGGATGCCTCGCCACTTGCTGAGGAAGTCGATTTCGTCGCCTTCAGCACCACAAGCGGAAAAGCACTTCCATTTCCGTAATCAGCAGGTCATCGGTTCGAGCCCGATTGCCGGCTCCATTGAGGCCGTGAGCATCTACAAGATCGCACTCTGGCTCGGAGACGATGTGCGCGTGGTGCAGAGACACTACGCGAAGCTCTTGCCGAAAGACGAAGACATCGAGAGGGCGTTCTCTGCGCCGACTCGGTCGCCCTAAGCCCGGAACTCGACAAAGCGCCGGCTGACCTCGCCTCGCGTCGCCTGGCAGAGGAACCAGCCCTTTTCGTTGGTCCCATCGTGATTGTTCCGAATCCGTGAGCAGCAACGATCCGTGGTCAGAACGGCCTGGCCAAGTCGGCGTCCGGTAAACCCGTGGTAATGTCCACTGAAGATCGCCGGCACATTTCAGACCCGCGAGGCGCTGCTGGAGGATTGCTCGTCTTGCGCAGGCGGCCAAATCAAGGCCGCCCCGCAAGAGTCCGCATTCAATCCGCCAAAGTGTTCCGCCGTTACTGGACGTCGGGGACATGCTCGAAGAAGTAGGCGGCGCCTTGAAAGGAATTGCCGTTGATGACCGGATGCGGCGTGCTCACAAGCACGGTGCCCGGGCCGAGCGCGAGGGCGGCGCCGAAGAAGTCGTCGGTCGTGCCGTCGCTTGCCGTGAGGGTGTCGAACTGGCTCCAAGTTCCGCCCTGGTTGAGGAAGATGTACACTTTACCCTGCGAGGTGTGGTCATCGACGGTTGCGACATCGGCCGCGATGATCGCTTTGCCGTTGTGCAGCGTGAGGGCGTTGCCGAAGTTGAAGAACGTGCCGGGATCGCTTGCGGTCAGTTTCTGCATCTGGCTCCAGCTGCCGCTGAGATTGGTGAAGAGGTAGGCCGCGCCGGCGCCGGTGTGGCCGTCGACGGTCGCCCCGAAGGCGCCGATGAGTGCGTTATCGCCGCTGATCGAGACGGATTCCCCAAAGCTGTCGCTGGCGGCGCCATCGCTCGCGGTCAGCTTCTGGGTCTGGCTCCAAGTGCCTCCGAAGTTGGTGAAGACATAAACCGCCCCCTGGGCAAAGGCGCCACCGATGATCGCCTGCGGCGAGCCGACGAGGATGGTCGAGCCCTGCAGCGCGACGGAGAGGCCAAAGTTATCGAAGGCAGCGCCGTCATCGGCGGTGAGCTTCTGGGTTTGCGTCCAGGTGCCGTTGACGAGGGTGAAGACGTAGGCGGCGCCCTGGGCCGGATTGTTGCCGACGGTCGCGCCGTTGGCCCCGATCACGAGGGTGTCGCCATCAACGGAGACGGAGGCGCCGAAGTTATCGAAGAGGCCGCCATCGCTCGCGGTAAGCTTTTGCGTCTCGGAGAAAGTGCCGGCGACATTGGTGAAAGCGTAGGCCGCACCCTGCGCGACAACGCCATTGACGGTTGCGCTAAAGGCGGTCACCAACAGGTTGCCGTGGTCGAGCGCCACGCGATAACCGAACTCGTCGCCCGCGAGGCCGTCGCTCGGGACGAGCTTTTGGCCTTGGGTCCAGAGGTCGCCGGTCTTGCTAAAGACGTAGGCGGAACCACGAAAACTGGCGTCGCCATCCGCGCCGATGACGGCGGTGTTGCGTTTGATCGCGGCGGCGGAGCCGAAGAAGGTGTTGGCCATGCCGTCGCTCGCGGTGACTTTTTGCTCTGTAAACGTGTGGGAGGGCGCTTGCCCCTGGAGCTGTGCTGAAGCCCCCGGGGCAAGGCCGAGGCCGACTGTCAATAGAGCGGCGGCGAGGCCGGAGAAGATGCAAGTGCGCTTGATGGTGAGGGGGATTTGTGGCGTGGTTTCTTTGATCATGTTTCCTCCCTTAATAATGATGTTGTGCCGATCAAAGCCGAACGTTCGTTCGATTTGGCCGGCGGTTTTTGTGAACGGCTGTCTCTTTGCGCCCGAACAAGGCGGTCTCTTTAAATTCGTGTCGAAAGACGCCGTCGGACTTCCGTGCTTTCGACACAGAGGTTAGCACGCCGACAGAATCTGGATGTTTTCGAAGTGCGCACGACACGAAGGGCGGCAAACACCGGGAGGTCGCGGCGCGGCTCAGCTACAACGAAGCCTGCGCGCCCGGCTTCCGCGGAAGTGTCGGTGAGTGGGAGCGGCTGATGGGTGCAGTCGCCGGCCGCTGAGCATTTGCGTTGTGCGCCGGCCGCTCCAAGGTCCTGCGTCCCCTCGCGTGCGCTCATAACGCACCCACCGCGCGTGAAATCAGGAGCACGACGATCGAGAGCGAAATGAAAACCTGGATCATCGCGAGCACCTTGGCCCACCGCGCCAGGAGCGGCGCGTCCGTCGGTCCGAAGGTCGAGCTTTGTGTGAACGCGACGAAAAGGTAGTCAACGAAGTGCGGGCGCCAACCCGTGCAGGCGAATTGCCCGCGCTCATCTCTCGGAACCTGCATTTGGGGGAAAAGAAAACTGAGACTGCCAAACTCTTTGCGCTCCTGACGTTTGGTTGGTCCGCCGCCGTCAATGCGCCAATACCAAAGTGCGAAGACAAGGACATTGGTCAACCACAACAAGGCAGCGGAAAGCAGGAGCTGGAGCGGCGGTTCCTTGTGTGAGGGCAGAGCGTGCACCAACAACACGACCGAGCCGATCAGAGCAAGGGTGATGATGGAACTGATGGCGAAGCCAAGAATGCGATTAAGGGAAAGTTTTCCTAGGCGATGGCTGAGCACCGTCGGGACGAGCAACCCGCCGATCAGAGTGGGCAGCAGCCAGGTCGGACCCACAATGAGCGACGAAGGCAGCGCGAGATAAATCGTGGCCACGGCGACAAAGGCGAGCAACGCCTGCCAGCGCGGCTCCGGCTTGTCCACCCGATGCCCTCCTTGATCCATGACGTCGTTTATACCACGAAGAGTGGTGTGTGCGCGAACCTCCAGGCTGACACCCGTTCACTTCAGGTGCGTCCTCGCCTGGCCAGTGCTTTAAAAGCAAGCGACAAGCCGCCGAATTTCTGGTTGGGCGAATCTTAATCAGTCGCCTTTTGGTCGTGCCCAGCGGAGCGGTCGCCTCCGGCGCGTTGGTGAAGTTTTTAACGCGATCGAGCATCGAGAAGAGGCTTGCCAATGCCGTCACGAATTGAAATGATCGCTCCCAACTCCCGACCCCATGACCGAAATTCGATTCGACAGCGGAATTACCGTCACGATCAGAGACGGCTTCGTTGAAGCCCCTTCGCCGACAATGACCGCGCTGCTCGACATGCTCGCCGCCACGCTTCCGCCGTTTGAAGCGGACGCCGACATTGTCCGAGGCATCATCGAGAGAATCGGCGGCGGTAAGATCGTGCGACGAAATACGGTGCCTGCTCACCCGGGCCTCTTTGCCGCGTAATCGCGATTCGGTTGTGTCCACGAAGTAGAGCCGTAACATTTCAAGCCGACCATCCGACAGTCGACCGCGGAACGAGTCGCCGTCTGTTCCATTCATCGGCGGCGAGGGGCTCTGGCCTGGGCCTCGCGTGGACCGCAGCGGAAATGCCGGAAACAGCAAGCGAAAGGGATTGGGGCGAATTTACGGGACGCGATTTATGCAGGCGTTTCGATATTTAAATTGAATTATTCAGGGCCGTTGTCTTCTCGCAGCCGCGCTTAGCTCTGCTTACACGAAACGGAACCAGCCGCCTAGCGTCCGCCGCCACGGCCATGACCCCTGCCTTGCACCGCTCCGCCGCGTCTCGGGGCAAACCCTCCGCTGTGGCCGAATGCATTCATCATGCCCATGTTCCCATGTATCGTGGCCATGTTCCCGTTCATCGTGCCCATGTTCCCTCTGCCATGAGATACAGCGCTAGCGCGCTGGAGGCTGTTGTTGCCATGCGCAACTGCGCTCTTGCCGTGAGCAACTGCGCTCGTGCCGTGAGCAACCGCGCTCTTGCCGTGAGCGTTCTGAGGATGGGTTTTGTGCGCATTCTGCACAGTGTAGTCCGATCGATGGGCGCGGCTCACGAGCTTGCCCTGATTGAGGCCAGCATCGTGGGCAGTCCTTCCCCAACCCTCACCCGATTTGAATCTTGACACGACTCGCCGAAAGCTTCGACCCGTGGCCTTGGCCAGCAAGTTGGCTTTTTCCAAGGCGCCGAAACCGAGCCCCGTCTTCGCCTCTTGCTTCCTAAGTGTATGGACGGGAACTCCAGTCTGATTCGAAATCCTCGTTAGCACACGATGGTGGCCCTGCGCCGCTGCGACGTTCTGAGCGTGACCCTTCTCACTATGGCCCCGGTCATCGCTGGCCTGCTCATCACGACCATGCTCATCGCTGGCCTGCTCATCACGACCATGCTCGTCGCTGGCCTGCTCGTCACGGCCATGTTGCGCAGCGTTGTCCGATCGGTGGGCTTCGCTTACGATCTTCCCGAGGTTAAGACCGGCGTCGTGCGCAATTTCTCCCCAACCTTCACCAGCTTTGAATCTCGAGACCACTTGTCGGAAGCTGTGGCCAGAGGCTTTGGCCAGTAAGTTTGCCTTTTCCAAGTTGCCGTAACCGAGCCCCGTCTCCGCCTCTTGCTTCCTAAGTGTATGGACGGGAACTCCAGTCTGATTCGAAATCCTCGTCAGCACACGATCCTGGCCTGGAGAAGATGTTTGCGCCGCCGCGGTGGCACCGCCAGCCGCGAGGCACGCCGCCATGATAACAATGCACGTTTTCATACCAAAAACTTCGTGTTCGGGCCGCCAATTGGACGTCCGTTGCGCTCGGAAAGGTCGCTCCCCCCTCTTCTCGTAATATTCTTGACACGAATGGCCGTGGAGGGGTGCAATCTCCACATCGAATAAGATCTGGATCTAAAGGAATTCACCGGCTGGGGAAACGAGCGAACCCGAAACGGCGCGGGCGCTCAAGGCAGTTGGCCGCCCAAATTGAGAACGCGGGCGACCAGCTTAGGGCACAGGCTGCTGCTCCTCGTATGGTGGCAAACGATTGAACTTTTGTCCGCCTGAAGAGACTGATTCGGGTGGGCGCGACCGCTGCGCATCTCGATCCTGCATCTCTTCCCGCGCATCCAGATTAGGCAGATCCGCCCGGCGAATTGTCTCGACTTCGGTCTGCACAGCTGCATTCTCCGACCAATCGGCATAACTCAGAGCCGGTCGAACAAATAGAAAGCAAATTAGGAATGAAAAAATACCTTATCATGGCTGTTAGCGCAGCCCTCATGACAGCCTGGTCCGGACTCTGCTCGGCGCAAAGCGACGCGCCTTATACCGAAGGGCCAGTCTGGCAAATAACCATGGTCAAAACCAAGCCCGGAATGGACGATGAATACCTCAAAGGTATCGCCAAGACCTTCAAAGGCTCACTAGATGAGGCCAAGAAGCAGAACCTCATCCTCGATTACAAAATCCTGATCGGCGACGCCGCCACACCGCAGGATTTCAACATCCTGTTGATGGTAGAATCACCAAACATGGCTTCGTTGGATAATGCACGGGAAAAATTCGACCCGATCGACAGAAAGGTTTCCGGGGATCCCGCCACGCAGGTCACTAACGCGACCAAACGTCTGAATATTCGCGAAATCATGGGCGCCAAGCTCATGCGCGAAATCACGCTGAAGTAGTTCCATCTTCTTAACAGGACGCGCCGCGATTCAACTCGCGGCGCGTCTTTTTTGGCGCTGCGCGGCATCCATCAACGCTGAGGGCCGCCGGATCCACGTTGCCGGAGCCCTCCGTGGCGATGGCAGACAGTTCATCGTGCACGTTGACGAGAAGCTGACGGCGTTTTTGGAGTTGGATCACCTGTGAAGGCAGTTGAGCATGTTCCCAAATGAAAATCATTGCGGTTGGACCATGCAAGAAATTCAAAGGTGCATGGGTCGCGTTTGAGGCTCCAGGCGTCGAGCCAGCGTTTGCGATGGAAAGCGCAAAGCCACCGGCTCTGCGTGCCAACGCTTCGGAGGCGGCTCAGGCGAAGTGCACGTATACGGCGACGACGCTGCCACCATCGAGCGAAGCATCGTCATCGACGGTCGGGGCCAATATCCGCAGGTTGGCGGTGATTAATGTCATCGCGCTTGCGATGCGAGACGGGGTGGTTTGGCAAATTTGATGATTGACAGTGGAACCAAAGATTTCTCGGTTCCGAACGAATAGTCGAACGGCGGAACAGGAAGCCAGTCACTAAGCGAGCGGCGGGGAGCGGAAAGGCTCTCTGCGCGTGGCTTCTTTATGGACTCGCCCGCGCTCTCATAGTCGGCGCAATTCCGGCCCAGACGACCTCTTTTCCGCGCTCGGTGCCCCCGCGATCCGGCCCGCCGGCAACGTAACAACATTGTTACCAAAATTTACTAGACGGAAGCCGTTGGGGGGACAGCGTTGCACATAGAACCATCACAAAATCCAAACGGAGGAAAATCATGAAAAATCAAATTCAACAAAACAGCAGAACCACATCGACAACATCAGTGCGTGTCATGGTCGTGCAACGTTTCGCCTTTATCGGGCTCGTCGCGACCCTCCTGCTCGGAGCAGCGTCATCGTGGGCCGCCAACGGGAACGCCTATATTCCAACTAATCTTGTCTCCGACATCCCGGGAATCGCGGAAAACACCGATCCTAACTTGGTAAACCCCTGGGGTATCACGATCTCATCCAGCAATACGTTTTGGGTGTCCGATAACGGCACAGGTCTATCAACGCTTTATGATCTAAACGGCGTGCCGCAGTCACTTGTAGTCACGATTCCACCCTCAGCGAGCAACAACGACGGGGCTAACCCAACCGGCCAAGTCATCAATACCGGACCCGGCTTTGTGGTCACGCAAAATGGGCACTCCGGCGCCGCATTATTCATATTTGTCGCGGAAGATGGGAGTATTTCGGGGTGGAACCCGTCGGTCGCCGCGACTCAGGCGGTTCTCGCTATTGATCACGGAAGCCAGGGAACCGTCTATAAAGGAGCGGCGCTCGCCAGTGTCACTGGCGGGCAGCGTCTTTATGCGACCGACTTCCACAATGGGAAGGTCGAGATTTACGATCAGAATTTCACGGAAATTGATAACGGACAGACATTTGTCGATCCGACGATCCCACAAGGCTACGCCCCGTTCGGAATTCAGAACATCAACGGTCTCATTTACGTCACCTATGCGAAGCAAGACGCTGACAGACACGACGACGTTCCTGGCCCGGGCCATGGCTTCGTAAGTGTTTTTAATACCGACGGCAGCTTCATCATGCGTTTGATTTCCCGCGGTCGCTTGAATTCGCCATGGGGTCTGGCCTTGGCACCGCAAGGTTTTGGAATCGCCAGTGGTTCACTCCTCGTGGGCAATTTTGGCGACGGTAAGATCAACGCGGTCGATATTAACTCCGGCGCCGGTCTCGGTAGCCTGAAAAGGGGGAACGGAGCACCAATCGTCATAGATGGCTTGTGGTCACTCTTATTTGTCGATACTGACTTGTATGTTACCGCCGGCTTCGGGGGTGAATCGCATGGCTTGCTCGCCAAGATCCAAGCCAGGAATCCCTAACGAGGGATATAGATTCTGCCAATGAATCACCGCGCCATGGCGACAAACTATCGCCATGGCGTGATCCTTTAGCAGCTGCCGGGGATTGGAACGTGGCCTGAGCGAAACACATTCGCTCATCGCAAGATAAAAATCCGTAATCAGCAGGTCATCGGTTCGAGCTCCGATTGCCGGCTCCAGTCGCCCGCTTCAGGTGACGTCGCCGAGTTCGGCGAAGAGGGTTTCGGCTGACACTTGTTTGAGTCGTTCCCATTCGGCGGCCAATTCCGCCGGTTGGTAGCGGACAAACTCGCCCGTGGCGGTCGAATAGATTGCCGCGCGGACCGTGTGCCCCGTCGTTTCTTTAATCACCTGACAGTAGGCCGCGAGTTGCGGACGATATTTGGCCCGCAAGGTATCGACCTTATCCCGCCCGACGCGGTTTGTTTTCCAATCAACAATTAACCATTCCTTTCTACGTGGATCGAAAAACGCGAGATCGATAATGCCCTCCAGGCTGCGCGCCGCGCGCATTTTCCAGAAGAACGGCATCTCCGCGCGAATCACCGGGGCTTGCTTCTCCCAGTCGGGTGCGAAATCTGAATACGTTCGCACCTGTTCGCGCAAGAGCCGCCATTCGCGCGCCGCGCGCGCCACATCGGGCGAGCTCACGTGCTGCGCGGTGAAAATTTCGTCCCACGCCGCCGCGTCGCGCAGCCACGGAATTTGCTGCATGAATCGGTGCCACCAGACTCCGTAGCGCGTCGCCGGATTATCGATCCGTGGCGGCCGCAATTCGGGTTCGACTTCGAGCCATTCATCCTCTGCCGTCTCCGGTTTCGCTTCTTCAGTCGCCAGTTTACTCGGCAAGACGGTCTGCACAAAGCCGGCTGCGTTCTGGCGTGCGCGATCGAGCCAGCCCACGTCGCGCGGACCGAGATTCTCGCTTATCCGGACTTTGGGCGCGGCGGTCTCGTGGAGAGCGGTCTCGGGACAAGCGGCAGCGGCGGGGGAAAGTTTTGTGAAAGAAGATTCGTTAGGCTGATTGGCGTCGGCTTTGAGCCATCTCCACTCGGAATGCGAATGAAAGGAACCGTTCGCCTTTGGGAAAAACGGTGTGTCGTCTACGAGAACGAGAGTGTGTTTGGCCCGGGTGAGCGCGACGTAGAGCAATCGCTCCATCTCCTCGCGCTCCGCCATTTCGAGCGACTCTTTGAACTCGTCCGCATCGGTCTTGTCGAAGGCAATTTGCGGCTGCTCCGCCGCACCGACCTGAAGCAGCGTAGGATAGCGCGGGTTGGCCCCGTGAACTTTGCGAGTGAGAAAAGGAACGATCACCGTCTGCCATTCCGAGCCTTTCGCCTTGTGCGCGGTGATGAGCTGAATGGCATTAGTCGAAGGCGGATTCGTCTCCCGAATGGAGTGAAAACGCTCGCACAGGCTGCGGGCAAAATCCGCCAGCGACTGGCCGCGCGCCTCGGCAGTGGCAGCCTCGCTGAGCAACTTGTCGAGATCGGAAGAAAGATCAGCAAAATCGTCCGGCGGAAGGGAATGCAGGCGTTCGCGCAATTGGGTCAGGCGCACGATTTCCCGGACGGCGCTGAAGAGCGGCTGTTGTTGAATCTTTAGGCGAAGTCGCATCAGGAGGTTGAGCGCTTCCGGCACGACTCCGCGCCCGCTGCTTCGCTGAGCGATCTGAAACCTGGCGCCGTCTCCGTCGGAGAATCGCGCCAGCTCGTCGTCGGAAAGCCCGAAGACTTCGCGCAAAACCCCGACGATCTCATAGTGCGCGTTGGGTTCAACCATGATCGCGAGCAGCGCGGTCAACCAGGCATAGGCCGGGTTCTCCGCGTTGAGATCGGACTCCGACTGCACCTCGGCGGGGAGCCCGATTTTGAGCAGGGCGTCGCGCAGTGGCCGCAACCATGCTTTGCGCGGTGAGAGAATCGCCACCTGGCGCCAGGACTCGGCACGCAATTTTTCCAAGCCCGCGGCCTGCAACCACTCCGCGATCTCGCGCGCCTCGATCGCGGCCCGGTGCGACTCCGGCAGAGCGAGATCGACTTCGCTCGCGAGCGGCAACCGGATCACTTGCCCGGGCGAAGTCTCGGGCCGCTCGTTCAGCTCGACGAAGGCGACCTGTCCTTCGCGGTTATCGAGAATCGACGGGAAGATTGCGTTGACGAAATCCAGTTGCGCACGGTCGAGTCGGAAAGTGACGGTGAACTTGAGTTCCTCGGCGGCGCCATCGGCGATCAGCCCTTCGTGCAATTGGCGATAGCGTTCAAGGTCAGACGGCTCGCGATAGATGGACTGCTGGAAGTCGCCGACCATGCAGAAATGCCCTGGACGCGGCGGCGCTTGTCGTGTCGCTCGCCAGATACCGGTCGCTTCAATCGGACGAGTGATTTCGAGGAGAACGAGAAACTGTTGCGGATCGGTGTCCTGCGCCTCGTCGAGGATAACGCGATAATTTTTCTCGCGAATCCGCCTAACGACATTCGGTAGGCGAATTAGTTCTGCAGCGAGAGCCACCTGGTCGGCATAGGTGACAACGCCGCGCTGGAAACGAAAATCGCGATAGGCCTGCTGTACTTCGGCAGCGACACAGAGCGCGCAGGCGTTGACCCAATCGCGCAAAGGCCGAAAGGCGCTGCGCCATCTTTCCGGGAAATCACCGGCACTGGCGTTGAGACGTGGCCAAGGAGCAAACCCGTCTCCTTTTTGCCAGCGTTCGATCCATTGTCGTAAGGCGGCCTGATCCTTTGGAACCCGGGTTGCGTTTCCTCTGGCGACAAAGCCGAGCACTTGGGAAAAGTCCGCTTTCGGGCATGGCCCGTCCGGCTTAAGAGCGTCGAGATCGACCTCGCACTGGCGAGCCAACTCCATCAGCTGCCGCGCCTGCACATGGCGCAAAAGAACGCGGCGATTCTCTTTGCCTAACGAACTCCCGATGCTGGTGTGTTGCTGAACGAATTGGTCCCACAATTCCTGGTCGTCGGTGATCAGCTCCAGTTCCGCGGGAAGGCCGAGATGATGTCCGTAGGCCGAGAGCAGCTTGACGCAAAAGCTATGGATGGTGCCGAAAAAAGCGCGGCCGAAGGCCTCGAGCACTTCCTGGGAGAGGCCGACCTCGAGAATGCGCTGGCGGGTGCGCTGCTGCATCTCGTCGGCGGCGCGATTGGTATACGTGACGACCACAAGTTGCGGCAGCCGTTCCAGCGCCTCCGGGCTTTGGGCGAGCGCGACAATGCGATCGGTGATCGCCCGGGTTTTGCCCGAACCGGCCGAGGCGACGACGGAGAAATTCCGCTTGAGCTCGTGCGCGAAGCGTTGCCGCGCCGGAGCGTCGGCTGGTCTATTCATAATCCGGTTCCTCCCGATCGAGCGCCAGTTCCGGATGAGTCGCCGCCCACTTTGCCTGGAGGAGATGTTGATCGATCGGCAGGGTGGCCAGCGGGTAGGGTGCGGAAAAACCAAACTTGTTATGCACCAGCCCGGTCATGCCGAAGACTCCGCTTTCCTGCATGCGGTAGAGGGCGTTCCAGAAATCCGCCTGCGCGACGACCTCGCTCAGACGGAAGTTTGGTTCCAGTTCGGCGGTTGTTCCGAGCAAAGTGAGTCGCACTTTGTCGGCGCCGAGCACCTTTGCCGCGAGCGCGTAAAGAGCGAGCTGGACCGCCTTGCCGTTGAGGAGTTGTTTGCGGAGTCTCTCGCCCGTGCGCAGGTCCGGGAGGAATTGATGGCCGGTCTTATAGTCGACAATCCAGAGCTCGGGAAAACGGAATCCGGCTTCGGATTTTTTGCCGCGACCGAGGATGAGGTCGAGGCGGCCGCGGATGCGCAGGATTTTATGCTCGCCGAGCGGAATGCTGGTGGGCGATTCAAGTTTCCATTCCGAAGCCAGTTCTAACCAGTCCGTCAGATCGGTGAGCTTGGACGCGAGGGTGTCGGCGAGGTAGAGCGCGTTGCTCCAGCCGGAGGTCCACCAATCGGGCACGGGCTGCGCACAGGCGGTGGCAAGCGTTTCCACCATGGTGCGGAATGCTTTCGCTCGCTCAGCAAC
Source organism: uncultured Verrucomicrobiae bacterium (assembly GCA_963776615.1). Classification (GTDB taxonomy): domain Bacteria; phylum Verrucomicrobiota; class Verrucomicrobiia; order Chthoniobacterales; family UBA10450; genus Palsa-1392. The sequence goes on along the minus strand of CAVZNJ010000016.1, from coordinate 109,525 downwards.
GCGCGCCCGAATTTCCTCCACCGGGCGAATGGAAACGAACTCGTTAGGCGCGGTGTCGCTGACCCCATGGGTGAGCCAGTCGTGCACCCAGTTGCCAGTGGACAGAGACCAGGCACCGCGATCGTCCGCGTCGGCTTCTACTCCGAGAAAGAGCTTCATCCAGGTAAGCGCGGGGGAGCCGAGGGCGCGTCCCCATTCGGTAACGGAGATGGAGATTGGTTCGTTAGGCGGGGTCCGGAGCGCGAAGTCGTATTCGCTCGCGGGTCGCAATTGTCGTCGCGCGTCGTAGGCGTAGCGGGTGCGCCCGAGGTTGATCGAATTGATTTTCTGCGGATCGACCGGCGACCAATCGCCCAGCCAGTCGCGGGCCCGTTTTTCCAGCGCATGCAGGGTTTGCTGCGAGAGCCCTTCGCCGCGCGCGGAGAAATAAAGGCGCGTGAAAAGCTCACTCGGATTGGCGATCCGGCTGGGGGAAGCGTCGGAGTAAAGGTTGGCGGTTGCGCCGATTCCGTGCACGGCCGTGTCGATGAGGTTGCGTAATTGCCGGAGGCGGATTTGTCGTTGTTCGCCGGGCCCGAGCAGGAGCGTCTTCCCGTCGCGCACACTCCGTTGGCCTTCGCCGTGGCGGCCGCGCTTCACGGCGCGTCGATTGAGAATCTTGTTTTGTCGATTGAATTCGTCGATCTCCTGGTCTCTGACGAACGCCAGCTCTTCGTCGAGGGCCGGCCATTCTTCCTCGTTGAGGCCGGCGAAAATGAGGTGCGACCAGGCCTGCCCTTCGGCTTCCGCGTAGGACAGCAGCTGCACCCGACTGTAGGGATGCGATCCGTGGTCGTCGCGGTTGAGCGCGGGGGCGCCAAGGACCTCGTTTAACCATCGCAGGTAGAGATTTTTCGAAAACGGCCCGCGCAGTCTTTCGGCCCAGGTTCGGGTGAGGCGATCAATCTCGTTCCAACGCTCTTTCCAACCGAGCTGGAGAAAGATCCTATGCGTCTGGGCAAGGAACTCGGAAAGGGTCGCGTCCGCGGGAAGAAACTGAATCTTCTCCAATCCCCTAACGAGCGCCCCATGCCGCTCCGAGCCTTCCTGCCGCGCGCAATATTCACGCAGGATCTCGATGTGATCGATCAGCACATCGCCATAAGCGCGGCGCAACAGCTCTTCCACTTCGGCGGTGGAGGCTCCCTCAAGCATCTCGGCCTTGCTCACGCGCAGAAATCCGAGGAGGATCTTGAGCCGCGGACTTTGCTGTAAGTCGAGCCAGGCTCGCCAAGCGTCATCGTCAAACGCGCTCGGGCCAAGATGCGCGAGGCCATCGTTATGCGCGATTCGGGCCGACTCGAGAAACCGCGCCGCTATCCGAGACAGCGCACCGGCGCGTGGAAACAGGATGCCGATCCGCTCGCCCTCCGGTTCATGCAGAAATCTTGCCGTCAGGGCGACAATCGCCTTCGCCTGCTCCGAGGTGTCGCGCCCGACCAGGAAATGAATTCGCTCCAGCGGATGCTGCCGACGGGCGGCTTGGTCCGAGGCCGTTTCGGGCAGTTCGGCGAGACCTTGCAAAAGTGAAACTGAAGTGCTTCCCGCCGCCGCGATCGGTTGAGCCGCGCCGAACGTTTCTTCCCACGTGCCGATCCATGTCTCATCGAGGTCGCGCGCCTCGTCGCGCGGATCATTCAACACCACGGTTGCCTGCGCCGAAGCGGTCGCGGCGGCGTGCAGCAAGGGCCAAAGCGGCCAGTGCGCACCGTTGAACCCCGCAATCAATAGTTGCTGGAAGATTGGCGGTTCATTTGCGACCGCAGCGACTGCATTCCGGTCCGCTTCATGGACAAATTCAAAGCGGCAGTCGTGCGTGATTTCTTCGAAGCCTGCCGCGATCTGTCGCAGCCCCGGTTCATTCAGCTCCTCCGCGGTCCAGCCGGCGGCGCCGAGTTGATCGATCGCGCGCAGAAAGTGATCGGGATCGCGCGCGATCGATTTGGCGATGAGAAATTCCTCCGCCGGCCGCGCGGACCGGTTCCCGTCCGATTGCGCCGCGACTCGCTCGGCCGCGGTCGCCAGGATGAGCCGGAGATGCTCGCGCAGAGGAATGTTGCGACTGCCCGGCAGCAGCATTTCGCGCAGTTGCGCCGGGGAAAGGAATTTGAGTCCGACGATGGAAATGTCGTGCGCGAGAAGCCTGCTCCGCATCAAGTAAGCGAGGCTGCGGCAGGGTGTGACGACCGCGCTCGGCAACGCCGTGAACGGTTGGCGCGCGACAGACTTAAACCATGGCAGGAACAGGTTCTCCCACGCGTCCGCGAAGGAAATACCTGTGTGAAGAGAGACACGCCGCGGGTTCTTTTCACTCACACCGCGCATACTAACACAGCGTCTCGGACAAAGGTTGTCCGAGAAACGGAAATTTGTTTCAAAGGGAAAGCCGCTCTGCGAGGGCGCACGAATCTTGCAAAGCGCGCAAAATCATTCCGGCGAAGAGGCGTTAAAAAGCCTTTGCCGAAAATCGAAAGACTCCCTACAAACGACCGCACCCATGCTCTTCTCCGATCGCTGCTGCACCATCGCGCTCCAGTTCTGCGTCCTCGCCCGCTACCTCACCGGCGAGATCGAGGAGTACGTCCACTTCATGACGCGATGAACTCTCCCTCTCGAGAAATGAATTTTGAAGCTGTTGCCCCAAAAATTTATTCCATTCGCAACGAGCCGGTCGGGCTCGATAGCGATTTAGCGTTGCTTTACGGAGTCAGCACGGGGAACTTCAACAAGGCCATCTCGCGAAATGCGAGCCGGTTCCCTGGCGACTTCTCCTTTATCCTTACACCCAAGGAGTTTGCCGATTTGATATTCCAAATTTAGAGATTATCGCGAGAGCGACCATCTCTGATGGCGAAATCATCGACGTCTGCTGCGCGGCGGGCTCACGGATGCCAAACAACGGCCGGGTCTTCCGAACGCCGCCCCTTGAGAAAGTGCTTGCGCGATGGAGGCAGGGATCGCTATCTGTCGGACATGCAACGTCCGATAGCAGTAAAACCAAGCCTTAACCGCACGGCCCGCCTGCCGCGCGCCGCGGTCGAACAGTTTTCCCGTCCGCCGCTCGCGCGCATGATGCAACTGCACGCACAGCTGCAGGCGCGGAAATTTCCCAACTGTCGCAAGCTCGCCGGCGAGCTGGAGGTCTCGGAGAAGACGATCCAGCGCGACATCGAGTTCATGCGCTATCAGCTCGGGTTGCCGATCGAGTATGATCAACTGCACTTCGGTTTCGTCTACACGGAACCGGTCACCAGTTTTCCCAACATCCAGGTGAGCGAGGGGGAGATCGTGGCGCTTTTCGTTGCGCAGAAGGCGCTGCAACAATATCGCGGCACGCCCTTTGAAGGGCCCTTGCGCGCCGCTTTCAAGAAGATCGGTCACGGACTGAAGGACCGGATCACTTTCAGTTGGAGCGATCTCGAGGCCGCGATCTCCTTCCGATCGGTCGGGCAAAGTGTCGCTGACCTCGAGGTCTTCGAGCTGCTCAGCCGCGCCGTGCTCGACTCGGCCGAAGTCGAGTTTCGCTATCGCAAATTGCGCAGCAATGCGGCCGAGACACGCCGAGTGCGGCCCTATCATCTCGGTTGCGTCGATCAGCAGTGGTATCTCTTTGGCTTCGATCTCTCGCGCCAGCAGGTCCGTACATTTCGCCCTCCCGCGCATCAGCGCGCCGCGGCGCACGGGCGCGCGCTTTCGGCGGCCGGCGAATTTTTCGATCGGCAAATTTCTCGATTCGAGCTTTGGTGTTTTCCAGAGCGACGGTCGCACGACGGTGCGAATCCGCTTTCAACCGTTCGCGGCGCAGCTCGTGCGCGAACGGATCTGGCACCACTCGCAAAAGATCAGGGAGCTGCGCGATGGCGGTCTGGAGCTGAAGTTGCAGCTCGGCAGCCTGGAAGAGATCGAACGCTGGATCCTGAGCTGGGGCGACCAGGCCGAAGTGCTTGAGCCGGCCAAGCTGCGGCAGCGCCTCGCGGAGGTCGGGCGCAAGTTCATCGCCGAGTATTCGGCAAAATAAATAGAAAAATCTTCGCCCCTCGGACGGCGGATGTCTGACCCACCTCGATATGATGGGGGCATGAACAAGAACTACACCGAAATTGCCTTCGTTCTCGATCGTTCTGGCTCGATGGACGTCTGCCGCGAGGCGGCGATCGAAGGTTTCAACGTTTTCCTCCACGAGCAGCAGCAGACCGAGGGTCTCGCCAAACTAACCCTCGTGCTTTTTGATGACGAATATCTGGTGCCGATCAATGCGCTGCCGGTGGCGGAAATCATCGCGCTCAACCACGACGCATACCTACCGCGTGGTTCGACCGCTCTCCTCGATGCGATTGGTCGCACGGTCGATGACCTCGGGGCGCGGCTCGCGGCGATGCCGGAGAAGGATCGCCCGGGGCAGGTGACCGTCACCATCCTGACCGATGGCCTGGAGAATTCCTCCCAAACCTACACGTGGAAACAAATCGCCCGTGTCATCAAGCAGCAGACCGAGCAATATCGGTGGACATTTCTGTTCCTCGGCGCGAACCAGGATGCAATCGCGACCGCCGCCCAGATCAATATCGCAGCGGCCAATGCCGCCACCTACGTCGCCGATGCTGCCGGCCTGCACGCCTCCTCCAGTTCGCTCGCGCGCAAAGTGCGCGGACTGCGCCGGATCATGGGGAGAATCGCTACCGCGGAAGAAGCGCGAGACGCCGCCGCGCCGCTCTCCGATCTCGTGCGCGAGGAAGACGAGAAAGAGCGGCGCTGAGGTTGTTGCGAGAACGCCTCCCCGAACGACGCGCGTCGGGATTTTCCTGGCGCGCGCAATCTTTTTCGGCTGGTCTCCTTTCGGAATCGACCGGAAAGTAGCCGGCGCCCGTGAACCAGGATCTTCCTAACGACGAAATCCGGATTGAAGAGCTGGAACTCATGGCGCGGGTCGGCGTTCCCGACGAGGAGCGCGCGCGGCCGCAGCGGCTCTCGGTTTCGCTCGTCCTGCAACCGCGCAGACCTTTCGGCGAGCTGGGCAACGAGCTGGCGCGGGCGGTCGATTATGCGGCCGTCTGCGAGGAAGTGCGCCGGTTCGTTTCTAACCGGGAAGACAAGCTGATCGAAACGCTGGCGCACGAGACGGCCGAACATTTGCTGCGCGGGTTCGACCTCCTGCGGATCGAGCTGGAACTGCGAAAGTTCATTTTGCCCGAGACCCGCTGCGTTGCGGTGCGAGTGGTGCGCGCGCTGTAGACGCTTCGCTCTGCGAAGCCCGAGGGAAGGCGTGTCGTTCGCAGGATTGGCTGGGGTCGGGCGATCAGTCTCGAGTTTGAAAGCCCGGCCGTTGCTCCGCATCCGTTACGGCGCACAGCGAAACGTCCAGAGCGTGCTCGCGATTCGCTTTTCGCGACGCCGTCCATAACTTCTTCGCGTGCAAAAGACCAAGCTTGTGCGCGACAGCGATGGCTGGGAAACGCTGGCGAGCGAAATCCATTTCCAGACTCCGCATCTCACCGTCGCGACGGATGAAGTGCGCACCCCGACCCAGGCGACGCGGAAATGGTCGGTCGTTCATCGCAAGCCGGCAGTTGTGATCGCGCCGCTCACGCGCGAGGGAAAATTCGTCCTGATCCGCGAAGAGCGAATTCCGATTCGCGCGGCGATTTGGTCGATGCCCGCAGGGCAGATCGACGAAACGTTGGAACCGGACGAAGAAGCGGTGCGCGCGGTCGCGCGACGGGAGATGCGCGAAGAGACCGGCTACGAGCTGACCCCGGGGGCCGAATTAATTTCGTTAGGCCATTACTTTACATCGCCGGGATTTACCGACGAACATTGCTACTTTTTCCTCGCGCGACCGGTGCAGAAGAGCGTGGGCGGCGCACAGCATGATGCCACGGAAGCGATCGTCGATTGCCGCGAGTTTAGCGCCGACGTCGTGCGCCAGATGATCGCCGAGGGCCAAATCCGCGATGCCAACACCCTCAGCATCTGGGCCCGGCTGGTGGCGTGCGGCGAGATTTTTCCCTGACGATGAAGCTGCGCGATATCTTTGCCTTTCGCGATCCACCCGAGAGCGAGACCTCGAAGCCGTTCCTCGAGCATCTGGAGGATCTGCGCTGGACGATCGTGAAAATGGCGATCGTGCTGATCGTGGCGATGTTTCTCTGCTTCGCCTTTCGGCAACGGCTGGTGCGGGATCCTGCAACGGCCGCTGAGCGAAGTTGGCGGCCAGGTGGGCACCTTGCGCGCGCTCGGTGTCACCGACTCGATCACCATTTCGTTCCACCTCGCCTTTTATGCCGGGATCGTGATCTCGTTTCCGTTCCTCCTCTATTTCCTCGCGCAATTTGTCCTGCCGGCGCTGACTGCGGTCGAGAAGCGGTTTCTTTTTCCCGCGATCGTTGTCAGCTTCGGACTCTTCCTGATCGGTGTGGCCTGCTGCTATTACTGGCTGCTCCCAAAAACGATTCTCTTTTTCTTCCGCGACACCCAATCGTTAGGCTGGTCGCCGATGTGGACGGTGCAGGAATACTATTCGTTTGTGACCCGCTTCGTGCTTGGCTTTGGGCTGGCCTTCGAGTTGCCGGTGGTGGTTCTCGCCCTGGTCAAGTTTGGCCTTGTCACTTACGAGTTCATGGCCCGCACCCGGCCCTACGCCATCGTCCTCATCTTCATTCTCGCCACCATCATCACGCCCACGCCCGACGTTTTGACACTGATCGCGCTCAGCCTGCCGATGTGTCTGCTTTACGAAAGTTGCATCTGGATCGCCTGGTTCATGCAGCGTCGAGCGGCCCGGAAGGAGTCGGCCTAACGAGTGGAAACGCCGGCGATCTACGAATTGTTTTTCCGCGTCTTCGCCTTCGTCATGGGCGCGGCGATCGGCTCCTTTCTCAACGTCTGCATCTATCGGCTGCCGCGCGACCTTTCGGTCAATGAGCCGCGACGCTCTTTTTGCCCGGCCTGTAAGAAGCCGATCCCGTGGCATCAAAACCTGCCGTTGCTCAGCTGGCTGCTGCTGCGCGGGAAGTGCGCCAATTGCGGGAGCAGGATCGCCTTTCGCTATTTCGTGGTCGAACTGCTGACCGCGCTTCCTCTTTCTCGCCGTCTGGATCGTGTTCCCGTGGCCGGTTGCGCTGGTCTACTGGGTCTTCGTTTCGCTCCTCGTCACCGCGACGTTCATCGACTTCGAACATTTTATCATTCCGGATGAAATCACCATCGGCGGGACGGTGGCGGGCGTGGTCGCCAGCGTCGCCGTGCCGGCTCTCATGGCGCAAGATTCTCGGCTACTGGCGGGTTTATAGTCGTTAGGTTCGGCTGGTCTCGGCTATGCTTTGCTCTGGCTGGTGCTCGAAGGGGGAAAGAAGGCTTTCGGCAAGAAGCGAGTCCGGCTCGAGGAGCCGGCCTCCTTTAGCTGGGTGCGCGAGGGCGACGACGCGGAATTTGTCATCGGAGATGAGCGCGGGTTCTGGAGTGAACATTTCGCGCGTGAGAGCGATCTGATGTTAATGCACTGCGCGGAAGCGCAGGTCGACGGCCGCTCTTTCCAAAACACAACGCTGCAACTGCGTTACAATCAGCTCACGATCGAGCAGGAATCCTTTCCACTCGACGAAGTCGATCGTATTACTGGAGTGGTGCGCGAGTTACAAATCCCGCGCGAGGCGATGGGCCGCGGCGACCTCAAGTTCCTCGCTGCGATCGGCGCTTTCCTCGGCTGGCGCGCTGTGCTTTGCAGCATCTTCGCGGGATCGGTCCTGGGCTCGGTGGTCGGCCTCACGAGCGTGTTGCTTGGTCGGCGCGCCTGGTCGGCGAAAATCCCGTTTGGACCCTACCTCGCCCTTGGCGCCCTGGTCTGGATGTTCTTTGGCGGGCGCTTAGTTGCATGGTATGCCGGGTTGCTTGCGCCCTAGCCGAGGCGGTTGAAATGCCGCATGATCCAAACCAGTTGATAGCCGGTAAGAAGGATGACCATGAAGCCGTGAAAGCGCTCGTTTCGGGTCCGAATCGCGATTGCAGACAGCGCGATGATGCCCAGGTTCCTGATCGGGTATTCCAAACCGAGACCGACAAAGTAGGTCCAACCTTTCACCAGAGTGTCGCCGAAGTCGACGAACTGGATCAGTGCCATCGTGCCGAAAAACCAGCCGCGATGCGCGTAAAAGTATTCCTTCAGGTCAGCCTGCTCGCTCAGATGCTGCGGAACAAGCAAGGCGACGAGAAAGTAAAGTAGAACCGCAAAACAGATCACGAAGGCATAGGGCAAAAAGGTCCAGGTCTGGATGCGTATGAGGCCAAACTCCCACCACCAGAAATGGATGAGGGTGACGAAGAGATTCACCATCCATGCGGTGTGGATCCAGTAGGTTCGGACAGGCCTTGCGTGTTGGGCAATCTCGGCCGCGCCGCTTAAGAGCTGGGTCATGGCAAGGCCGACGACGATGGACATGAGCGCGAGGATGTATTCGGAGATGCTCATGATGTGTCCGACTGCATGCGGAGATTCATACTTCCCAAATCGATCTGAGCGCGAGCACAAAGATACCCGCCAAACAAAACAGCCGGGCCTCTTACGAGACCCGGCTGTGCTTGATTGCTTTGGTTAGCGAATAGCCGGTCGGCTTAGTAGTCCATGCCGCCCATGCCGCCCATTCCACCCATGCCGCCCGCCGGCATGCCACCACCTGCCTTCTCCTTCTCAGGAGCTTCGGTGATGATTGCTTCGGTGGTGAGGAGCAGGCCGGAGATGGACGCCGCGTTCTGCAGCGCGCTGCGGGTCACCTTGGTCGGATCGACGACGCCGGCCTTCACGAGGTCCGCGTATTCGCCGTGGCGACGTTGTAGCCTTCGTTGCCTTTGCGCTTCTTCACTTCCTGCACGATGAGCGCGCCTTCCTGGCCCGCGTTATCGGCGAGCGTGCGGAGCGGCGCTTCGATCGCGCGGCGAACGATCGCCACGCCGATCGCTTCGTCGCCTTCGAGCTTGAGGCTATCGAGCGACTTTCTGCGCGCGGATGAGAGCGACGCCGCCGCCGGGGACGATGCCTTCTTCGACGGCCGCGCGGGTCGCGTGCAGAGCGTCTTCGACGCGCGCCTTCTTTTCCTTCATCTCGGTTTCGGTCGCGGCGCCGACATTGATGACGGCGACACCACCGGCGAGCTTGGCGAGGCGCTCCTGGAGCTTCTCGCGATCGTAATCGCGAGTGGTCTCTTCGATCTGACGACGGATCTGCGACACGCGGCCCTGGATGTCGGCCTGCTTGCCGTCGCCTTCGACGATCGTGGTGTTCTCCTTGTCGATCGTGACGCGCTTGGTGCGGCCGAGGTCCTCGAGCTTCACGTTCTCGAGCTTGATGCCGAGGTCTTCGGTGATGCAACGGCCGCCGGTGAGGACGGCGATGTCTTCCAGCATGGCCTTGCGGCGATCGCCGAAGCCCGGGGCCTTGACGGCCGCGACCTGCAAGGTGCCGCGGAGCTTGTTCACGACGAGGGTCGCGAGGGCTTCGCCTTCCACGTCTTCCGCGATGATGAGGAGCGGACGGCCGGCCTTGGCGACTTTCTCGAGCAGCGGGAGCATGTCCTTCAAGGCTCGAGATCTTCTTCTCGTGAATGAGGATGTAAGGATTCTCGAGGACGGCTTCCATCGCTTCGGCGTTGGTCACGAAGTAAGGAGAGAGATAGCCCTTGTCGAACTGCATGCCTTCGACGACGTCGAGGCTGGTTTCGATCGACTTGGCTTCTTCGACCGTGATCGTGCCGTCCTTGCCCACTTTGTCCATCGCGTCGGCGATGATCTCGCCGATCGTGCGTGTCCCAGTTGGCCGAGACGGTCGCGACCTGCGCGATTTCGTGCGGTCACTGACCTTCTTCGAGATCTTCGCCGAGCTCGGCGACGATGGCTTCGACGGCCTTGTTGATGCCGCGCTGGAGCGAGGTCGGGTTGGCGCCGGCGGTGACGTTGCGGAGACCTTCCTTGTAGATGGACTCAGCGAGCACGGTCGCGGTGGTGGTGCCGTCGCCCGCGATGTCGGAAGTCTTGGAAGCGACTTCGCGCACGAGCTGGGCGCCCATGTTTTCATAAGGATCCTCGAGCTCGATTTCCTTGGCCACAGTCACACCGTCCTTGGTGATCGTCGGGCTGCCGAATTTCTTGTCGAGGATGACGTTGCGACCGCTCGGTCCGAGGGTCGCCTTGACGGCGTTCGAGAGTTTCTCGACGCCGCGGAGAAGCGCATGGCGCGCGTTCTCATCAAATTGTAGTTGTTTAGCTGCCATATTAGTTAGTTTCTTGAGTCTTTGGTTGAGAGTTGAGAGATGAGATTAGCCGATGATGCCGAGGATATCGTCCTCGCGCATGATCAGGTAGGACTCACCGTCCACTTTGATTTCGGTGCCGCCGTATTTCGAGATGAGCACTTTGTCGCCCTTCTTGACGGTGAACTCCACTTTCTTGCCGTTGTCGTCCACTTTGCCGGTGCCGAGCGCGACGACTTTGCCTTCCTGCGGCTTTTCCTTGGCGGTATCGGGGATGATGATGCCGCCTTTTTTGGTTTCCTGCTCTTCGATCGGCTGCACGAGCACCCGGTCTCCGAGCGGTTTCACATTAATTGCCATATGGTTGTACTTACTCCTTTTGCTGGTTGGTTGTTGCCGCCGACCGCTCGTCTCACGATGGACGAGCGGTCCTCAGGCAAATTGTGGTTTGAAAGAGTTACTTCTTGTCTTCGTCGACGACCTCGAATTCCGCGTCGACGACATCGCCTTGATCCTTGCGCGGGCCTTCCGTCTGAGGTTCTGGCCTGGGGACCGGGACGTCCGCACCGGCTTCGGCACCGGGCGCTGGCCCGGCACTGGCGGCGGCCTGTTTGTAAAGGTCGGCGCTGATCTCCTGGAACTTGTTCTGCAAATCCTCGTAAGTCCGCTTCATCGCGTCGGTGTCGTTGGCGTTGATTGCTTCGCGCACCTTGGCGATCGCGTCTTCGACCGACCTTCTTCTTGTCGGCCGGAACTTTGTCGCCGAGATCCTTCAGCTGCTTCTCGCACTGGTAGGCGAGAGTGTCCGCGTTGTTCTTGATCTCGATCGCTTCCTTCGCCTTCTTGTCTTCCTCAGCGTGAGCTTCGGCGTCGCGCTGCATGCGTTCGACTTCTTCCTTGCTCAAGCCGGAGCTGCCGGTGATGGAGATCTTTTGTTCCTTGCCGGAACCGAGGTCCTTCGCCGAGACATGGAGGATGCCATTGGCGTCGATGTCGAAGGTCACTTCGATCTGCGGCACGCCGCGCGGGGCCGGCGGGATGCCGTCGAGGTGGAAAGTGCCGAGATTCTTGTTGTCGCGGGAGAGCGGGCGCTCGCCTTGTAAACACTTTGATTTCCACGCCCGGCTGATTGTCGCTGTAAGTCGAGAAAATCTGCGACTTACGAGTCGGAATCGTGGTGTTGCGCGGGATCATAGGAGTGGCCACACCGCCCGCAGTCTCAATCGCGAGAGTGAGCGGAGTGACGTCGAGCAGGAGCACGTCCTTCACGTCGCCCTTGAGCACGCCGCCCTGGATGGCCGCGCCGACGGCGACGACTTCATCCGGGTTCACACCCTTGTGCGGTTCCTTGCCGATAAGTTCGCGCGCCGTCTCGATCACCTTGGGCATACGAGTCATGCCGCCGACGAGGACGAGCTCGTTGATATCCTTCTCGGAGAGCTTGGCATCCGCCAGACAGTCCTTGACCGGCTTGACCGTGCGCTGGAAGAGTGCGTCGGTCAGTTGCTCGAGCTTGGAGCGAGTGAGCTTCTTTTGGATATGCTTCGGGCCGCTCGCGTCGGCGGTGATGAAGGGCAGGTTAATCTCGTATTCCTGCGAAGATGAAAGAGCGATCTTGGCCTTCTCGGCTTCCTCCTTGATCCGCTGAATGGCGTCCGGTTGTTTTGAAAGATCTATGCCGCTGTCTTTCTTGAACTCACCGACGATCCAATCGACCAGAACGTTATCCCAGTCGTCGCCGCCGAGGTGAGTATCACCGTTGGTCGCCTTTACTTCGAAGACGCCGTCGCCGATCTCGAGAACTGAGATATCGAAGGTGCCGCCGCCCAGGTCGTAGACAGCGATCTTTTCGTCCTTCTTCTTATCGAGACCGTAGGCGAGCGAAGCCGCCGTCGGCTCATTGATGATGCGGAGCACTTCGAGGCCGGCGATCTTGCCTGCGTCCTTGGTCGCGTTGCGTTGCGAGTCGTTGAAATAAGCCGGTACGGTGATGACAGCCTGGGTGATCTTTTCGCCCAGCTTGGCCTCCGCGTCCGACTTCAGCTTGGAGAGAATCATCGCGGAGATTTCCGGCGGGCTGAATGTCTTCTTCTCGCCGTTTACTTCTACTTGCACGTGCGCGTCGCCGTTCGCCGCCTTCACGACCTTGTAGGGGACGCGATGTTCCTCCTCGCGCACCTCGTCAAACTTCCGACCCATGAAGCGTTTGATCGAAAAGATCGTGTTTGCGGGGTTGGTCACGGCCTGGCGTTTCGCCGCCTGACCGACGAGGCGTTCGCCATTTCTGGCGAATGCAACGATGGAAGGCGTCGTGCGGGCGCCCTCGCTGTTTTCCAAAACCACCGGGTCACCGCCCTCCATGACGGACATGCAAGAATTGGTCGTACCCAAGTCGATACCTAAAACTTTAGCCATTGTTGTGTACGAAATCCTTTCGCGCCCTCTATAGCAACGATCGTTCCAGCTTGGATTGTCGAATTATAAGCTATTGATAATGAATATATAATAGGATTCGACCATGCTTCCGCTCTTTCCATTTGTGCGCCACCCTGTCGCGATCCTCGACCGTTGCCGAGCCATCTTGGCGACATCATGGCACCGTGCGAACTGGTATGCGGATTGCTTGAAAAGCCCGAATGCAAGGCGAGGACGGATCCACCCCCTCCGAGAATGGAAAGGGCGACGTCTTTTTTCAGTGCGAGCATTGCGGGACCTCGCTCGTAGTCGACACTGCGGCCGCGGGCATGACTTTAAAGTGTCGGCGCTGCGGCGAGCCGACGACGGTTCCGCCCTCCTTTTGCGACGGATCCACCTCTACGTCCGAGCGATTGGCGGAGCTGAAACGCCATCTTAAGGAAAACGAATCGCAGCGGACCGAGATAAAAGGTTATATCAACCAACTGGGCATCCAGCTCCATCGCTGGCAGTTGCGCCTCCAGACCCTGGACGAGCGAAACAAGGAACTCACGGGCGAGATTGCAGACTGTCGCTCAGTCGAGAACGAACGACGCTAGGCTGATTCTTGTCTGCAATCAGTGGAGAGCTACGGTCGCCAATGGGCGCGGCGGACAGCGAGTTGGTCAAGCGGAGTCGCTGCGAGATTTGTTGCGAGCGAATTCGCTGTTGCTGATCGCTTATTCCGGCGGGGTGGATAGCACTTTCCTCCTCGCGATTGCTGGGCAAGCCCTGAAGGGAAGCTGCCTCCGCCTAATCGCTGAGAGCACGGGCGCGAATCGAGATTGCGCCGGAGGAAATGTTGAAACGCGAACTGGTCGAGCCGATTCTGTCTGAGGCGGCGCGCAGCGTTGGTTACAACAAGGTGACGAGCGATCCAGGTGCTCTCGATCGAGTGTCGTCTAGGAGGTTTTCGAGTCCTCCAAAATTTACGCAGTTGTTTCGTCGTCGCCACGAGATTGTAACAATCGCTTTTTAGCCTCTCCAGCGTTCGGACGAAATCCGGACGGCAGCCGGTCGGGAGATTTGGCTGCGCCGAACCACATCGCGGCCCGGCCGCAGAAAAGGAGAATCCATGTTTGCCAAGAAAATCACATTGGTCGCGGCCCTCGCCAGTCTGGCGCTCGGTACCGTTACTGTTCACGCGGAGGACGACGACGCGCTCTTAAATCTGCTCGTTAAGAAACGCATCATCACGGAGAAAGAAGCCACCGAAGTCCGCTCCGAGCTCGCGAAGAACGCGGAGAAGGAAGCGCCGGAGAATTTGGCCAGCAAGATAAAGCTTTCCAAGTCGGTGACCGAACTGGAACTCTATGGCGATTCGCGGGTTCGCTACGAGGTCCGAAGCGGCGAAACCAACGTTCCGTATACGCTCGCCCCGCCCGGCGATACCTACCAACGCAATCGGGAACGGTATCGTTTGCGGATCGGCCTGCGAGGTACACTGGTCGATGACTGGTTCTTCAACATCCGCTTGGAAACCAGCCAGAACCCTCGGTCAACTAATGTCACGTTCGGCGATGACACGGTCACTGGACCCGGACCGTTTGCTAAGACCGCCGATGGCATCAACGTAGGGCAGGCCTACTTCGGATACAAGGGGTTCAAGGGATTGACGTTGATCGCCGGAAAGATGGCGAATCCGTTCGTCACGACGCCGATGGTTTGGGACCCGGATATCAACCCCGAAGGTCTGGCCGAACAATATAAGTATACGATCAAATTTGGAGGAGGCACCGCAGCCATTTCAAAGACAACGACGGACAAGGATGGTAAGACGATCGTTACCCAAACAACAGAGGCTGCTCCCGGCCCAACGCTCGATCTCTTCGCCAACCTCGGGCAGTTTGTCTACGACGACACTAACCCCGAAAACCCGATCGGCCCTTCTCCAATCGGAGTGCCGAATGTAGACGCGTTTCTGCTGGGCTGGCAGATCGGCGCGCGTTACAACTGGAACAAGAACATGTATTTTCAGCTGGCGCCGACGATCTATAACTACACCGGCACTGGCGATACCTTTAATATCCACTTCGTTGGCGACCCGACTTTTGTCGATTCAGCGGGGAATACGGTCACACCGAACCAAACCGGCATAAACAGCCTGCTCGTCTTCGACATGCCGGTCGAGTTTGCCTTCAAGCTCGGCAGGCTGCCCGCTCACATCTTCGGTGACTTCGGGGTCAACTTCAATGGTGGGGCTCGTGCGCGCGCCGCCGGCCATCCTGACCAGACCGACCAAAACCTCGCCTACCAGATTGGCGCCGGAGATCGGAGTCCTCAAACATAAGGGCGATTTTTCGCTCAACGCCTACTGGCAGCATGTGGATCAGTTTGCGCTTGATCCCAACCTGGTCGATTCCGACGTTTTCGACAGCCGCGTTAATATTGAAGGCGTCTATGTCCAGCTTGGCTACGCGATTTCGGATGCAGTTTGGACGAATTTGACCTATGCGCATGGCTGGCAAATCGACACCAATCTCGGCACCGGCGGCGTGGGCGATCTAGGAATCAATCCGGTCAACAACTACAACCTGTTTCAGGCCGATCTAAGCTTTAAGTTTTGATTAGCCTGGCACACATGATTTTGCTCCTGTAAGAGGCAGTTAGGTTTGGGATAGCCCGCCGGCGAAGATGTCGGCGGGCTTTCTTTTTCCTCGGAGAAACATTGTTGCGCAGGCACTTGGCGGTCTGTAACAAGCTGGCTCCCAAAGCGCACGGAGAAAACCCAGGCGCTACCTCATCGTAACATTTCCGGCGTCGCACTTCCCGGATTTGCTTTATGGCCGACCCCAACGATCTGCCATCCAATTGTTACATTAAAGATTTTGACCCTGCGGCGCGCCTTACGGCAGGGTGGGCCCACTATGAAAATTCACAAACTCCTCGCCTGTCTGCTCCTGACGGGCATCGCAGGGACTGCGTCCGGGCAGATGACGATTAATGGCGCGGGTGCGACTTTTCCGTATCCGATCTACTCGAAATGGTTCGATGCCTACGCCAAGGTCGATCCGTCGGTCCGGTTTAATTACCAATCGATCGGATCGGGCGGTGGTCAGAAGCAAATTCTCGCGCAAACGGTGGATTTCGGCGCCTCGGATGGCCCCATGAGCGACGAGAATCTGGCCAAGGCCCCCGGCAAATTGCTCCATATCCCGACCGTGGCCGGTGCGGATGTTGTGGCCTACAACCTGCCGGGAAATCCCGCTTTGAAATTCGACGCCGATACGATCGCAGGGAATTTTCCTGGGCAAGATCACGAAATGGAACGACCCGAAGATCGCCGCGACCAATCCTGGCGTCTCATTTCCCGGATCGCGACATCGTGGTCGTGCATCGTTCCGATGGCAGTGGCACGACCTATATTTGGACCGATTACCTGAGCAAGATCAGCCCGGAGTGGAAACGAAAGTCGGCACCAACACGTCAGTGAATTGGCCGACTGGCATCGGTGGCAAAGGCAATGAAGGAGTGGCCGGCCAAATCAAGCAGACTCCCGGTGCGCTCGGCTACGTCGAGTTAATTTATGCCGTCCAAAACAAAATGCCGTATGCAGAGGTTAAGAACGCGGCTGGTAGATTTGTGAAGGCGACGCTCGAATCGATCACCGCAGCGCTGGCCACGGCGGAGATTCCAGATGACTTCCGGTTCTCGATCACGAATGCTCCGGGCGAGGACGCGTATCCGATTTGCGGTGCAACCTGGCTACTCGTTTATCAAGAACAAAAGGATCCGGCTAAGGGCAAGAAGACTGGTCGAATTTCTAAAATGGGCAGAGAAGGACGGCGAACAGATGGCAAAGGACCTGGAATACGCGCCGTTGCCGGAGAACCTGCAACAACGAGTGCTGAAGCGAATCGACGAGATCAAATATTAAGAAAAGCAAATCGTTGGTGTATACCCCTCGGGCAGAGCGAGTCTGCTCGACGGGCAAACCACGTTCCGGCAAACTGATTTTATGCCACTAGTCGCACCGTTGCCTGGCGAGGCGGAAGAAGCGGTCGCCGAATTCATGGCGCCGCCGTCGCGGCTCGGCGACCGAGCCTTCGAATGGCTTACGCTGGGGATGGCCCTCGCTGTCGTCGCGCTCGTTTTTCTGGTCGGCTGGCAGCTTTCGCGGGGCGCGCTGGCGTCGATCAAGGATTTCGGATTTCATTTTCTCGCCACCTCGACGTGGGATCCGGTGGCCGAACAGTTCGGCGCGTTGCCGTTCATTTACGGCACGATCGTTTCCTCGCTCATCGCGCTCATTATCGCCGTGCCCCTCAGCGTCGCGACGGCGGTCTATCTCACCGAGCTCGCGCCGCTATGGCTGCGGCAGCCGGTTACGTCCCTCATCGAAATGCTCGCCGCCATTCCGAGCGTCATCCTCGGGTTGTGGGGCATCTTCGTCTTGATCCCTTTCTTGCGCGACTACCCGTTTCCGTTCCTGAAAGAGTATTTCGGTTGGACCGGGCTTTTCACGGGCCCGATTTACGGGGTCAGCATGCTGGCGGGCGGCATCATTATCGCGGTCATGATTCTGCCGATCATCACCTCTGTCTCGCGTGAAATCCTGCGCAGCGTGCCGGACTTGCAGCGCGAGGCGGCCTACGCGCTCGGCGCGACACGTTGGGAGGTGACAAGGATTGCCGTTCTTAGTTATGCGCGGCGCGGGCTTTTCGGCGCGGTCATCCTCGGGCTCGGCCGTGCGCTCGGCGAGACGATGGCGGTCACGATGGTGATCGGGAACACGCCACAGATTGTCGCTTCTCTCCTCCAGCCGGGCTACACCTTGGCGAGCGTGATCGCGAACGAGTTCACCGAGGCGACGACCGACATCTATCTCTCCGCGCTTTTTGAGATTGGGCTCGTCCTTTTCGGCATCACCATTATCGCCAACCTGATCGGCCAACTCCTGCTTCGCACCCTGCAGACCTCCACCGCGACCCGCGCTGCCTGACGAATGGAAGCGACACGACACGATTACCATGGCTGGCGCAAATTCAAGAGCGCGCTCGCTTCCACGCTCTCGATCATCGCCGCTATCCTCGTCATCGCCCCGCTCGGTTTCGTTTTTTTCTATCTCCTGCAAAAAGGCGCCGGCTCGGTCAACTGGGCTTTTTTCACCCATCTGCCCAAGCCGGTCGGCGAAGTCGGCGGCGGCATGGCGAACGCCATCGTCGGGACGTTGGAGTTACTCGGTCTCGCTTCGCTCATCGGAATCCCGGTCGGGGTGCTCGGCGGCGTTTACCTGGCGGAATACGGGAGCGCATCGGGCAACTGGTGGCTGCGTTTCGTGGCCGACGTCCTGAATGGCGTTCCCTCCATCACCTGGGGCGTGGTCGTTTACGGTCTGGTCGTTCTGAGTTCCAAAACATTCTCCGCTTACGCCGGCGGTCTCGCACTCGGCTTCATGATGATCCCCCTCATCATGCGCACGACCGAGGAAGTGCTTCTGCTCGTGCCTAACGGATATCGCGAAGCGTCTCTCGCGCTTGGGATCAGTCGCTGGAAAACGATCTTGCACATTGTAATGAAGACTGCTTCGAAGGGAATCATCACCGGCATTCTCCTTGCCCTTGCCCGCATTGCCGGCGAGACCGCGCCGCTCCTTTTCACCGCCTTCGGCAACCGTTTCTGGAATCGCGATCTGGGGGAGCCGATCGCCGCGCTTCCCTTGCAGATTTTCTCTTATGCCATTTCGCCCTACGACGATTGGCATCGCCAGGCCTGGGCTGGCGCGCTGGTTCTGGTCGTTGGAATTTTTGTCATCAACATCCTCGTGCGATTCCTTACTCGCGAACGGGGCACGCGGATTGTATAAACGAATGGCCACCGTCAAAATGTCATCTCCAATAAGCACGTCGCAAGGCGAGGTACCGAACCCCGTGCCGACCGCGCCTCCGAACTCTGCCGCCGAAGCGACCGCGTTTGCGGTGAAAAATCTCTCGATCTGGTATGGCGACAAACAGGCGATCAAGGATGTCACGATCGACATCCCGGCCAAGTCGATCACGGCCATCATTGGCCCAAGCGGTTGCGGGAAATCGACTTTTCTCCGCTGCCTCAACCGCATGCACGAGCTGGTCCCGCGCACTCGTCTGGAAGGTCAGATTCATTTCTACGGCGAAAACCTCTATGCCGCCGGCGTCGACCCGGCCATGATCCGCCGCCGGGTCGGGATGGTCTTTCAGAAATCGAATCCGTTTCCGACCATGTCGATAGAAGAAAATGTCCTCGTCGGGTTGCGCCTGAACGGGGTGCGCGATCGGCGCATTCTTAACCAGCGCCTCGAGCAATCGTTGCGCATGGCAGCACTCTGGGACGAGGTGAAGAATGATCTGAAGAAGCCCGGGATGGGCATCTCCGGCGGCCAGCAACAGCGGCTCTGTATCGCACGCGCTATCGCGGTCGACCCGGAAGTGCTCCTAATGGACGAACCGTGTTCCGCGCTCGATCCCATCGCCACGGCCAAGATCGAGGAACTGATTCGCGAGCTGCGCAACAAATACACGATCGTGATTGTGACGCACAACATGCAACAGGCGAGCCGCGTTTCGGACAAGACCGCCTTCTTTTATGTCGGCGAATTAATCGAGTTCGGGGACACCGCCCAACTCTTCAACCGCCCACGCGAACGGCAGACTGAGGATTACATCACCGGTCGCTTCGGTTGATTCTTATGCAGTCTCCTCGACATATTCTGCGCGAGTTCGACCGCGCTCTGGACGCTCTGCGCTCCGATGCCCTGATGATGGCCAGCCTGACCGATCGAAATCTGCAAAACGCGATGAGTTGCCTGCTCGATCGCAACGTCGACCTCTGTGCCGTGACGGTCATGGACGAGAAGGAGGTCGACGCCCTCGAGAAAAAAGTCGACAATGACGGAGTCGAAATTTTGCTCCGGTTTCAGCCGGTCGCCTCGGATCTGCGGCAGGTCATTTCGACCATGAAACTCGGGAGCAATCTCGAGCGGGTTGCCGATCAGGCGGTCAATATCGCGAAGCGTTCCCGCAAACTTTCGATGGAGCCGGAACTCGATGAAGCGATCGCGCTCGGTCCGCTCTTCATCGACGCGATCGCAATCTTTCGCGATAGCATTCGTGCTTATGCCGACGGTGATGTCGCCCTCGCCCGCTCGTTGCGCGAGCGCGATCGCGAGATCGACCAGATGAATCACGACATCGCCAACGATCTCACGGTGAAAATGGCCGAACGGCCGGATCGCATTCCAGATTACCTGCAATTGCTTTTCATCGCCCGTCACCTCGAGCGGGTCGGCGATCATGCCAAAAACATCGGCGAAGATGCAGTCTATACTGCCGAGGCCGAGGACATCCGACATCCCGATAACGCGTTCGCCTACGGCTGAGACGGGTTCCGGCCTAACGCCTAACGAGTTCTGAAGGGAAGACCAAAGTGGCGAGCCGTTCTGCCAATTACTTCCGCGAGATCTTGGGCGGGACGAGCCAGAGCAACCTGCTCTCTTTCCCCCCATAGTCGACCAGCGCGAGGCCGGCCTTCGCCATCTTCACGTTTCCGCCTGTCAACGCCTCGATGACGCTGGAGAAATCCGGCTCGTGACCCACCAGCATCAGGGAATCCTGGGGATACTTGCGCAGCAGACGCGGCACATCCTGAGCGGAAAATCCGGGCGCGAGCATTTTTTCCTCGCGGCAAACTACCTTGAGATGCTCGGCCGCGATATCCGCCGTTTGTTCGGCACGGGGAAGCGGACTCGTGAGGACAAAATCCACCTGCACTTTGCAGCCGGCGATAAACTCGCCCACTTCGTGCATTTCCTTGCGCCCGGCTTTCGTTAGCGGGCGCTCATCGTCCGGCTTCTTCCAATCCGGCCAGTCCGCTTTGCCGTGTCTCAGGAAATAGAGGCGCATAAAGCTAAGCCTGCGCCGCCCCGGCGGTTGCCGCCGCTTGATGGCGAATGTCCTCGGCCGCCGCGGCGAAGACCGCATCCTCGGCGATGTTGGTCGCGTGATCGCCGACCCGCTCAAGATGGCGTGATATGAACATCAGGTTGAGATAACCGCGCAGATTATCCGGCTCCTGCGCCATACGTTCGACCAGGCGCCGGCCGGTTAACGTATTCATTTCGTCGAGCGCCTTGTCGCGCGCCTTCAGACCGCGGCCCAAATCAACATCCTCCCGCACGAAAGCATCGACGCTGTCCCGGAACATCTTCATGGCCAGTTCCCGCACCGGCTCGATCAGCGCGACCTCCTGCAGTGCTGGATGTCGGTTCAATTTCCGCGCCTTGCGCGCAATGCTCACCGCCTGGTCGCCCATCCGCTCGAGATTCGAGGAGAGTTTCATCGCCGACACAACCCGGCGCAGATCAGACGCGACCGGCTGAAAGCGCAGGAGCAATTCGATCCCGTCCTTGTCGACCTGCTTCTCAAGTTGATCGATCTCTTCATCGTCCGCGATCGCGGTGGCGCAAAGATCGTCATCGCGCTGCAATAACCCGTTGAGCGCGTTATCAAGGCTGCGCGTCGCCAGGCTCGCCATCATTATTACGTTATTGCGCAGTGAGGCGAGCGCTTCATCAAAAGTCCCCAAAGTGTGTTTCGAAATCATCGCCCTTTACCTTTCTCAACCAGCTCGCCTTGCAATGTAACCCTTCATTTGATCGCTGTGAAATTGGAGATGTTTGCTTCCTCGCGTCCAAACCGACGGCAGCGCGCGCCTTTCCCTCAGGAGGATGCTGAGACTGCTGCTCAGCCGCAAAATCTTTCATGTTACGATTGAATGACACCGACCGGCAGATGCACCCGCACGGTCGTGCCGCCTCCGAGTTCGCTCTCCGCTTCGACCGTGCCGCCGTGCAATTGCGCGATGTGCTTCACAATTGAAAGACCGAGTCCGGTCCCGCCCAATTCACGATTGCGCGCTTTATCGGCGCGATAGAACCGCTCAAAGATTCGCGGCAGATCGCGCGCGGGAATTCCCGCGCCGTTGTCCTGCACGCCGAGAGTGATATAGCCGTCGTTGCCCACGGCAGAAAGGCTGATCCGCCCACCGCGCGGCGAATATTTCACCGCGTTATCGAGCAGGTTGTAGACGACCTCCTGGAGTCGCGCTTCATCGCCTCGGAACGGCGGAAGGTCGTCCGCCAGGTCGAGTTTGGGGCGCAGTTTCTTGGAGGCAAATTTCCTTTCCCAATCGCGCATAATGCCGCTCAGGAACTTCGCGGGCTGAATTGTCGTCAGGTCGAGTGCCATGCCCGGGCCCTCGAGCCGGGCGAGGCTCAGCACGTCGTCCACCAAAAGATTGAGGCGGTTGGAATGCCGCTCCATCACCTCGAAGATGCGGAGCAATTCCTCGGGCGGTTGCTTCGGATTTTCGAGCAATGTCTCAAGGTAACCGCGCAGAATGGAGAGCGGCGTCCGGAGCTCGTGCGAAACGTTCGCGATGAAATCGCGGCGCATCGCTTCCGTCTGGCGCAGATTGGTGATATCTCGAAACAGAATCACCGCGCCGCTCACATCGCCCGGCTCATCTTTGATCGGCTCGGCTACGACTTCGAGGTGACGCTCGGCTCCCGGAGGACGTTGCAAGAGGATCGTCTCGCATTGCGTCTCGCCGCTACGGAGGGCTTCCCCTAGCAATCGCTCGACCGTCGCCTCGCGCGCCGACTCCAGCAGGGTGACGCCACTCGTCTCCGGAGTGATCTGGAATGCCTCGCGAAAGGCGCGATTCATCAGCCGGATGCGCCTTTCCCGGTCGGCCACGACCAGACCATCGGCCATCGCGCTGACGATCGCCTGCACGCCAAACTCACTTTCCTGCACGCGTGCGCGGAGCAGGCTTTCACGCAGGGCCAGTTGCTCGAGCGCAAGCGCGATTCCGCGCATCCGCTCGCTGCCGCCAATGATGAAAGTGCGCGGGACGCGCTCCGCCGCCACCTCGTTGACCACCTGTTCCAGTTCACGACCCGGTTGAATCCAGCCGCGCCAGACCCACCACCACGTGTAGAGCAGGACGGCGAGCGCGAGGGCAAAAGCGAACCAGCCCATTGGTTTCTCGCGCTTATTCGCGCAGGCGATAGCCGAAGCCGCGCACCGTCTCGATCGCGTTGGCCGCTTTGCCCAGTTTCTCCCGCAATCGACGCACGTGGGTATCGACCGTGCGCGTGTCGATCGCGCTTTCGTAGCCCCACACCTCGTTGAGGAGACGATCGCGCGACTGCACCCGGCCCGGTCGTTTCATCAGCATGCTGAGCAATTTGAATTCGACCGCCGTCAGGACAACCGGCCTGCCCGAAACAAGAACGCGGTGCCGTGCGGGATCGATCGTGATCGAACCGCGCGTCATGCTCGCTTCTGCCGCGCCATCGTTATTCTGGCCGCGGCGCAGGATGGCTTTGATGCGCAGGATCATCTCGCGCGGACTAAACGGCTTGGTCACGTAATCATCCGCGCCGAACTCGAGCCCGACGATGCGATCCACCTCCTCCGCCTTTGCCGTCAGCATGATGATCGGGATGTGGCACGTGGCCGCATCGGTTTTGAGAAGTTTGCACAGCTCCAGGCCCGACATCCGGGGCAACATCAGGTCGAGCACGATCAGCGCCGGAAGCTCGGCCCGCGCTTTTTTCAAGCCTTCCGCTCCATCCTGCGCGGCCGTCGCAGAAAAACCACCGGTCTTGCGCAACTGGAGCGTGAGCATGTCGACGACGTCCGGCTCGTCCTCGACGATCAGGATCTTTTTGTTAGGCGGGCCGGTCATTTTTTCAAAAAAAAGAATAGAAGTTTGGGTTGCGACTGACAATTTCCGAATCGTTCCCGAAGCGATTTTTCCGTCGAATCAGTCGCGTGCCAGCTTCACATTGCTGTAACGACTCGCGCCTGTGACTTCATCGCCCAGCCAGGCCGGTGGAGAAAACGAATGGTAGGTTTCGACATTCGGAAATTCCACCTCCGCGACCATCAAGCCTTCGTTGGAGCCGTGATAAATGTCGATCTCAATCGTCAGTTTTTTCCAGGGAACGTAGTAGCGCGTTTTCGTCAGGCGCGCGCCCACAGTCGCAGGCCAGAGGATGGCGAATTGCGCGGGCGTGAGATGAATCTCGCGTTCCTCGCGTGCCCGGGCCGGACCGCGCTTGAAGGTGAGCGTGCAGACGCGGCCGGCGCGGCGCAGGCGGACGTGGGCCTTGTTGCGCGCGATGGCGAGATAACCCTGCGCGATCTCCTTGTGCGGAAAGCGTTCGAGCGAGCGGGGGAGCTGCTCGATCAGAAATTTTCGCTCAATTTCAAGATGCGGATTTTTCATCGGTCGATAGTGCCAGGGAGGGGACTCGAACCCCTAAGGATTGCTCCACCAGATCCTAAGTCTGGCGCGTCTGCCAATTTCGCCACCCTGGCGGTGGGATCATTCCGGGAGTGTGGCGGCGAACTTCGATCACCGGCGCAGTTTATCGCGCGCCGCGGTGCAATCAATCAATCAACACAGCGATTCAGGTTACGCCCTGGGTTTCATTCCAGCGCGCGGCGTAGGCGACGAGTTCGGCGGCGCTCGCCACCCCGAGCTTTGCGCGAATGTGCGAGCGATGCACTTCGATCGTCTTCGGACTGAGGTGCAGGACGTGGCCAATCTCCTTCATCGTCTTCCCCGCGCCGATCAGTTGGAAAACTTCCAGCTCCCGATCGCTCAATCCTTCCAAGGGCGAATCCATCGTGATCCGCCCGGAGAATTTCTCCAGCAAGTGCCGGGTAATTTTTTCGCTGACCGCGATCTCACCGCGCAGGACCTGGCGCATCGCTTCGATCAATTTGTCGCCGCCTTCCTGTTTCCGAATGTAACCGCGCCCGCCGGCACGCAGGACGCGATCGGCGTAAAGCGATTCATCGTGCATCGACATGACGAGAATCCGGAGGTTAGGCTGGATGGCGCGCGCCTCTTTAATGAACTCGATGCCATTTTTCCCCGGCAGCGTGATGTCGACCAGGACGAGGTCCGGCTTGAGTTTCTGCATTTTTTCCAGTCCCTCATTAGCCGTGGAGGCGGTGCAACAGACCGAAAGGTCTTCGGCCTGCTCGATGATTTGGGCGACGCCTTCGCGCACCATCACGTGATCGTCGATGATCAGGACGCGATTCTTGCGCGGCGTCGCCGCTTTGGACGGTTTCTTTTTCATCAGCTAAGCGAGAAGGTACAGGCGAGAGTCGTTCCCTGACCCGGTTCCGATTGCACTGTGACATCGGCGCCGATCATGCCGGCGCGGTAGGCAATCGTGCGCAAGCCCATTCCGTGGGAACGTTCCTTGTCGATTGAAAAACCGACGCCGTTGTCATGGATAGTGAGGGTGGCCTTGTCGCCGCGCCTTTCGAGCGCGACCAGCAGTTGGGTGGGGCGTCCGTGTTTGAGTGCGTTGTTGATCGCCTCCTGTCCAATGCGGTAGAGATGCGTCGCCAGCATCGTGTTGTGGACCGCGACGTTGCCCTTACTCTCAAACCGGCAGTCGATCGTGAAAAGTTGCCGGATTCCGTCGGTCAGCTCATGCAAGGCGGAGGCGAGACCGTTAGCTTCCAGTGCGACTGGCGAAAGTCCGCGGGCCAGCATCCGGGTGCGATCGATAGCCTCACTCACGCTGGCGCCAATCTTCTCGATCCGCTCTGCCAAAACCGCGGAAGGGATTTTGCCTAACGAGTTGCGGAGCGCGTCGCAGGAAAATCGCACTCCCGCGAGGCGCTGGCAGAGGTCGTCGTGCAGATCGTTCCCGATCCGGCGTTGCTCGTGGTCGCTGATCTCGAGAATTTCCTGCTCCAGTCGCTTGCGTTCGCTGATGTCGCGTACCAACCCGGTAAAAATCCCGCGGTGTCCCAAGTCGGTTGCGCTCACCGCCAGATCCATCGGGAACTCTGTCCCATCCTTGCGCCGGCCGCGCACTTCGCGCCCGATCCCGATAATGCGGCGCTCTCCGGTTTTGTGATAGTGCTCGATGTAGCCGTCGTGCTCCGAGCGATACGGCTCGGGCATGAGCATCGAAACGTTGCGCCCGATGACTTCGCTCGCGCTGTAACGAAAGATGCGCTCCGCTGCGGGATTGATGGTTTCGACAATGCCGCGGTGATCGATCGTGATGATCCCGTCCACCGCGGTCTCGACAATGCCGCGCAGTCGGGCGGCGGCATCGTGCAGCTCGCTTTCAAACTGCAGGCGGGAGATGGCGGTGGCGAGAATGTTGTCGATCGATTCGAGAAAATGGATGTCGTCGGCGCTGAAGACGCGCACCGATCTGGTATCGACGGTTAGCACGCCAAAGGCTCCTGTCCGGCCGGGGATGACGACCGCCATGCTGCTCGCGACGCCGCGGTCGCGCAGGAACTTGGGCAGGCTCAAACCCTTCTCACCTGCGACACCGCGGATGATGATCGGTTGATTCACTCGTAGAGCCCGCCCGATTGACGTTTTCTCGTCGACCTTGATTTTGAGCGTGCCGACATCGCCTGGCCGCCAGCCGGCGCCGGCGCGGAGCGCGAGTGACTTGCCGTCGGGTGAACGTTCGAAAACGGCACTGAAATCGACCCGCATATTTTCGCGCAGGATGTGAACGGCGTCCTCGAAAACCGTCTGGACGTTGCGGGCCTCGAGCGCATCGATGCTGAAGCGCGCCGAGATTGCCAGCTCGCGCGCCCGCCGGCCCAATCGTTCAGCTTTCAGACCCGATTTGGCCGGCGGCTTCGCCAGCTTGACCGGATGGCTGCGCCTGGTTTTACCGGCGCCTGAAGACAAATCTTTCATCGGCTAACGATCTCGATCTGACGGGAGAAGCGATTTCTGGCGGCGCAAGAAAAGGCGAAAAAGTCGCAATCGATGCACGGACAAACCCATTTCGACGTGTTCAAAATGATCGTGTTGCTAATGGTGAAGGAAAAGAAACAAACGGCCAAAAGAGCGCGGCTGCAAAAGCTATTGGTGCCGGTCGATTTTTCTCCCGCGGCCTTGGCGGCCGTTCGTTATGCCGCAGCACTAGCCGCGCGGCATCGATCCAATATCGTGCTTCTGCACGTCGCGACCGCCTCCCGGCCTAACGACGCAATCAAGCGAGCGAAGAAGGATCTGGCCCGCCTTTGCGAAGAAGAGGGGATTTCTGCCGATCGCCGCCGGCTGCTGGTGCGCGCCGGTGTCCCCTTTTTCGAGATCACGCAGACGGCGAGGGGGACCGGCACCGATTTGATTATTCTTGGCCAGCGCAACCGCGCCTCGATCGAATCGATGTCCGACGGCCACACGTTGGAGCGGGTCGTCCGTTATGCGTCGCTGCCCGGTGCTGCTGGTGCGCGAAGAAGGCGACGACCTGGCCCGGGATCGAAACGCGAAAAGGAGTCGATCGACTACGGGATAAGGGATTTCTCTTATTTGCGGTAAGCGTCCCCCACTAGGGCGATTTATGGATCGCTCTGATTGTCCGGCGTTCGGCGAAGCCGGATTGATACTGCATGCAAACCAACGCCGCTCTTCAACCGCAATCCGTCGACCATAACGACCGCAAACTGATCGACGCGCTGCGTCGCTCACCGATCTACCGACAATACGAAAAAGTCTTCAGCGAATCGACCGGGCTACCGCTCGCGCTACGGCCGGTGGAATCGTTCGATCTGCCGTTCCACGGTAAGAAAAACGAGAACCCGTTTTGCGCTTTTCTCGCCGATCGCAAAGGTGCCTGCACCTTTTGTCTCAAGACTCAGGAGCGGCTCGTGAAGCAGCAGGGCGCGCAGCCGCGCAGCGTCGCGTGCCCCTTTGGCCTCACGGAAACGCGTGTGCCGGTGCAGATGGGAGACCGAGTGATCGGCTATCTTCGTATCGGCCAGGTCTTCACCCAGACTCCGAAGCTATCCGCTTTCAAAACGGCGATGCGTCCTCTCTTTCCCGCTGGTTCGGCCGAGGAGAAAAAGGCGATCAAGTTGTGGGAACGGACACCAATCATTCCGGCTGAGAAATACGAGGCGACAGCGCGCCTGCTGACCTTTTTCGCCAAACAACTCTCGGCCCTGAGCAACCAGATCCTGATCGAAGAGGAAAACGCCGAGCCGGCCGTCATCACACGCGCGCGCGAATATATCGCCGCGAACAAAACGGCACCGCTCTCACTCTCCACGGTCGCGAAGGCAGCCGGAGCGAGCGTTTTTCACTTCTGCAAGACGTTTCACAAGTCGACCGGCCTGAACTTCACCGACTATGTCGCACGAGTGCGAGTGGAAGACGCGCGCGGGGGTTTGCGCAACCCCAACCGGCGGATCAGCGAGATCGCATACGACGTCGGCTTCCAATCGCTCACCCAATTCAACCGCACCTTTAAGCGCATCTTCGGGCAATCACCGAGTGAGTATCGGGAGAAGATTTTCCATCGCGGCGCATTGCCCGCCTAACGAAGGCAGGACTTCCAGGCCGGAGCAAGAAATGGTGCAACTTCGGCAAACCATGCGGAGCGAGTTGCCGGGTTTGCCCCAAACCCTCAAGTCATGAAGAAACCCTGGATCCGCAACATTCTGGTCCCGATTGATTTTTCGCGGATGTCGATCGAATCGGTCGCGAAAGCAAAAAGCATGGCGCAGGAGTTTGGTGCGGCCATTCATCTCGCTCATGTCCATCACCAGCAATACCCGGCCACGTTCATGGGCCCGGTCTTGTCGTCTGGCGAACCGGTCACCTCTTTCGAAGAGCACCGCGAAAGGGCCTTGCGCGAAGAATTGAAAGAGGTGGCGCGGCAAAACAACCTCTCGCCCGACGGTTCCATTCACCTCTGCGAAGGCGCGTCCGTCTACCACGAAATCTGCCGGCTCGCGCAAAAGATCCCGGCGGATCTGATTGTGATGCCAACCCACGGTCGCACCGGTCTCAAGCACACCTTTCTCGGCAGCACCGCCGAGCGCGTCATCCAGCACTCGCCTTGTCCGGTTCTGGTCACCCGCGCACGGAAAGGAAGAGCGGCCAAAGCCGCGGCGGAGATGACCGGGCCTGGTCGCGCCAAAACCATTTTGGTGCCGGTCGATTTTTCCGAGGCTTCCTCAGCGGCGCTCAATTATGCAATCCAATTCGCCGACCGCGCCGCCGCTAAACTGATCATTTTGCACGCCGTCTATGTCGGGGACGCTCTCAGTACGGACGGCCTCGGTGTCTATCGGCTTTCCGACGTCAGGGAGAGAGCCCGCGAAGAAGCGGAGCGCCACTTGGGAGCATTTCTGCGCCCGGCCAAATTCGGAAACGTTCAGCACGAGCGCCTGCTCAAGACCGGTCATCCCGTCGCGGAAATTTGCGCCGCGGCGGAGCGCCGCAGCGTTGACCTGATCATTACCGCCACTCATGGCCATACCGGTCTGGCCCACCTCTTGATCGGCAGCGTGGCGGAACAAGTAGTGCGGCGCGCGAATCAATCTGTGCTCGTCGTTCCGTCTCATCCGGAAGCGAGAGCGCAGGGCCTGAAAAAGTTCGTTAGGGGCGAAGATCAGACAAGGAGTCGTTCCATCCAACAGTTGATCTCTGCTCCGCAACTAACAAGGAGCGCGCGCACGCTGATGGTCTGAAACTGCAGAGAGAAGAGAGGAAGATGAAAAAACCCGATATCAAGACCATTCTCGTCCCAAGCGATTTCTCCAAGTTATCGGGACCGGCGATCGAGACGGCGAAGGATCTCGCGCGGCGGTTCGAGGCCTCCATTCATCTCGTCCACGTCCACGAATTCTATTATCCACCTGGATTGCTTGCGCCGGTGCCGATGTCGGTTGTCACATATCGCGACGATGCCGCCACCCGGCGAGCGCGCCGTCTCCGGATGCTGGCGAGGAAGAATGGCCTGGCGGCGGAAAACTGCCACTTCATGGATGGCTCGCCGACCTTTCACGAGATTTGCAAACTTGCCCGGCAGATCGGCGCTGATTTGATCGTGATGCCGACGCACGGTTATACCGGGATCACGCGCTTCTTTGGCGGGAGCACCGCGGAACGCATCGTCCAACACTCGCCCTGCTCCGTCCTGGTCACACGGGATGGCGGCAAAAAATCGCGCCGCACTTCCGGGTCTGGAAAGACGAGTATTGATCACATTCTTGTCCCGGTCGATTTTTCGCAGCCTTCGTTCCAGGCGCTCGAATATGCGATCGAGTTTGCCGAACGAATGGCTTCCCGGCTGATGATCTTTCACGCGGTTCCCCTCGGCGATGCCTTCACCGCCGATGGTTTTGCCATGTACGATCTCTCCGCTCTGGAGGAAGCGGCGCGCCGGGATGCCGAGGAACAGATGCAAAAATTTGTCGGCCTCGCCAAGTTCCGCCGTGTTCCATATGAGACCGTGGTCGCGGTGGCGTCCGCGGTTTCGGAGATATGCACCTTCGCCGAGGAAAGAGACGTCGACTTGATCGTCACTGCGACCCACGGTCGCACTGGCTTCAGGCATCTGCTCATAGGTAGCATCGCCGAACAGGTGGTGCGTTATGCCAGCCGGCCTGTGCTCGTGGTACCGACGCATCCGGAGATTCGAATTGCCAGCCTAACGAAATCAGCTTCGGGCAAAGCGCGGCCAAAGGTCGCGCGAATAGACGGGAAACAGTTGCCGGCCACGAACGAAACCCCGACCAAACGCGGCCGTAAACTTCTTGCTCATCCGGCGCCGGAAAGACGCAAGACCAACCGCTATCGAGAGTCCCATTCGGTTTGAGCCGGCCCTGGCAAATGAAAACAAAGACTGCCGGCGGTGAACCGCCGATTACGCCGGATCTCTCCCGGGCCAGTCGTGGACCCGTGACCCGGGGACGGACATCGGCCGCCGGCGCTTCTTTGCGGCTCAAGACGATTCTTGTCCCGCTCGATTTCTCCACCGCTTCGATGCATGCGCTGAAGTACACGGTTCCCCTTGCCGAAAAATTCAAGGCGGCCATTCATCTCGTTCATGTGCAGCCGGCTGACGAACTCACGGCTATCTCGCGCGCCGGGCACCTGATGCTTGACTGCGTCGATGCGATCGCGCTCATGCAGGATCGCCTGGCCGAGATCCAGCGCGCGCACGAAGTTCAGTTCTGGCCCGATAACTGTCATGTCCTCTCCGGCCGGCCCTTTCAGGAAATCTGCAAGCTGGCGGCCGAAATCGACGCGGACCTCGTCGTCCTGCCGACGCACGGCTATACGGGCTTGAAGCACGTCGTCCTTGGCAGCACCGCAGAGCGAGTCGTTCGGTTTGCGCCTTGTCCAGTGCTTGTCCTGCGAGGTACGAAATACCAGAAGACGATCCTGGATGACCTCGCTGGAATGACTGAATTCAAGGTTGGTCAGATCCTCGCCCCGGTTGACTTTTCCAGGTGTTCACTCGCCGGAGTCCGCTATGCCGTCCGCCTGGCGCGGAGCACTGGGGCGAGCCTCCGCCTTCTTCATGCCGTCTATCCTTATGCTCAGGTCATCGCGTTCGACCGGATGGGTTCCAGCTCCGAGTCGGTGATCCAGATCGCCACCGAAACCGCCGAGGAGGAAATGACCACGCTTAAGGCCAGGAAGTTCCTTCGCGACATCGCCTGCGAAACAGACGTGCGAGTCGGTCCCGCCGCCGACGTCATTTCGAGATCGAGCCGGCAACCCGGGATTGACCTGCTTGTTACTTCCACGCATGGCCGCACAGGGTTCAAGCACGCTTTGCTTGGAAGTATAGCCGAACAAGTGGTTCGCTACGCCGAATGTCCGGTTATCACAGTCCCGAGTCGCAGCCGCTTTTGAGCGTTGGGGAAAAAGGCGGAAGCGTGGAAACCTCGCACGTTGTCGAGCTTCGCGAGGTCAGCCTGAGCTTTGCCGAGAAGCGAGTGCTGGATGCGATCTCACTCACGGTCGATCCCCAGGAAAGGCTGGTCATCATCGGCCAGAGCGGCATGGGCAAGACGACGATCCTGCGCCTGGTCCTCGGAGTCATTCAGCCCACCAGTGGCTCGGTTTTATTCAAAGGACAGGATCTCTCGTCTCTCACGCGGACCGATCTGCAACAGATCCGAACCCGAATTGGAATGGTCTATCAGGACGCGGCGCTTCTCAGTTCAGTCACCGTGTCTGAAAATCTCGCCCTGCCTTTGCAGGAGCTGACGCTGAGGAGCCGTCGCGAAATCGATCGCATCGTCGCGGAGAAGCTCGAGCTCGTGGAAATGGGTGGCGAAGGAAAACTCATGCCCTTCGAGCTGAGTGGTGGAATGCGGAAGCGCGTCGGCCTGGCCCGCGCTTTGGTCATGGAACCGGACTTGATCCTCTTCGACGAACCTACCCAGGGACTCGACCCGGTCGTGAGCGCGGTGATTGACAAGTTGATCATCGATCTGACCGAACGCTCGAAAGTCACTTCCATCATTGTGACTCATTTGATGGACAGCGCCTTTCGCGTCGCCACACGCATGGCGATGCTTCATCGCGGGAGAATCGTGGCTGAGGGAACTCCCACGGAAATGCGCCAGTCGCGCAATCCCTACGTCGTGCAATTTCTCAGCGGCAGCACGGAAGGCCCAATGCTGGAGCGGAGCCGGTATCACATGCTCTCGCCTGCGGACTAAGGCTTCGGCTGTCTGCGCCCGGCTCGCGAAGGAGGTTCATCTCGGCGCTGCGGAAGGAGGGATCGGAAAACTGGGTTGGCGCTTCGACCGCAGAACCTCACGCAATGACTTCGCCGGGCCAAGCAGCTTTACACTGCCGGCTCGGGATTCATTGCGGGCAACCGCTGGATTTTCCATATCTCCATCGAGACGAGCGCGCGGACCCGCGGCCTCCAGTCTCAAGGTCTCGGCTATGACTGACGCATTGATCGCGACGCCGAGAGGGACGCTGCCTTCCTTTTTTCCGATCCGTTCCGTCATGATGCCAACCAGTCTTGGCTTTCCATGCCGCGAAGTGAAGACCGGGCCGCCGCTGTCGCCACTGAAAATATTAGTGTTAACCAGGAAGGTTTCTCGATCCGCCGGCGGGCCGGCGGAGTACGAGGCGATCCTGCCGCTGCGCAAAACCGGGAAAGCTCCTTCTGTTCCAGGAAGAACACTTGGAAACCCGAGGACAGAGACATCGTCGCCCGGATGCGGCTCATTCTCCCCTGGAGCAATCGCGCTTTCCTCCAGAAATGACGGCAGGGTGACCTCGTTCGCCAGGTCGGCCGGAAGCCGGATCTCGAGTGTGGCGACATCGTGCCGCGGATGCTTGATAAAAGCAGGGCCCGTTTCTTCTGGCGGATCAATCTCCAGAACATCCACCTGCGGACTTTGTCCGGGCGGCGAGGAACTACGGTAGGCGAGATAGAACGGGCCATGGGGAGCGACCGTCAGGACGTGCGCGGAAGTGACAAGGACGGGAACAATCCCGTTGGGTGCGGATCGGTCTCTTCGATTCACGATCACACAGGTCGCGATCCCTTTGGGACTGGCGACCAGGTAAGTGGACCACATCATCTTTTCCGCCGGCGTGAGTCCCGTCGCAGCGCAACCGAGGGAAAGCAACGCAATCGAGAACAGCAAGAGTGCTCTTGTCGGCATGATTAGCATTTAAGCATGGAATTCCGACGAAGCATGGTGCGCGACTCGCGCTTCACTCACCGCGGCTTGTTTGATGGTGTTCAGATCTTGCGCCTCAGGCACGGGCAAAAACAATAACTGCGCAGCCCTTCACATGATTCGCGGAGCGAATCCGGCCGCAATCTCGATGAGTTGAAGATGATGAAGGCTGCAACGCCGGCGATCAGTGTTTCGCGGCTGACGGACCTGACCCCGCAGGATGTGGAGGAGACGCTCAAAGCGATCTGCTCTTATCGCACTTATGCGCTGGGACGGCCCTTCAATGAGTTCGCGCGCAAAGTGGAGACCGCCGTTGCCTGACTTGGCCTAACGACGGCAGTTCAAGTCTGGCGTCGGCAGATCATGCAACACTCGCGCGAGATCTCAGCCAGCCCCAATCTCGACGTCGCAGATCGGCTGGATGAGGTCGCGCGTATTTTTGCCCAGCAGGGCGCGAACCGGTTTCGCGTCCGGGCTTATCGTCATGCCGCTGGCGTCCTGCGTGGCTGGCCCCGATCCGTTGCGGATATTTTCGCCGAGGAAGGAATCGAAGGCCTCGGGGAGATTCCGGGCATCGGGCCGAGCATAGCGCGCTCGATCCGCGACATTCTTCTGCACGGCCGGCTCGCCATGCTCGATCGGCTTCGCGGCGAGAGCGATCCAGTTGCCATCCTCGCCTCGGTTCCGGGCATCGGGAAAATATTCGCGGCGCCGGCCGCGAAGCGGAATGCGCGAAATATTATTCGCAGACTGCAAGGTCCGATATGCGCGGCGCCGCCTAGTCCCCCCAGCCGAAAAACGTGAACGTCACGCCGACCGTATCGATAAATCCGTGGGCCAGAATGCAGGCCCAGAGATTCCGCCCCGAGACCATGTAAGTCGCTCCCAGGATCAGGCCGGCCATCCCTGAGTCGATGATTCCAGTCGGCCCTTTGTAGTAATGTCCGTAGCCGAACAAGACCGATACCAACACGGTCGCCACCCAGAAGGCGGCGGTTGATCCGCCGCCGGCCTCTCCCGCCCGAAGGGTCAGATAGCCACGATACACGATCTCTTCGCCGAAGGCGGCGAATGTCCAAACAATCAGGAGCGCGAGGAACGCTATTTTAACGTTCCCCGTAATGTGCCCGGCATCCGCCGGCGCATGGATGGGCGGCCAGAAATGCGCGCCTAACGGTTCAATCACAAAATCCCCGAGCAGGATCCGGAGAACCGCCGCCGCGAGCGCGATCAGGAAAATCCGCGACCACGAAGGCGGCCGCTTCAAGCCGATGGCCGACCACCCGCCGTTG
Organism: uncultured Verrucomicrobiae bacterium; assembly: GCA_963776615.1. Classification (GTDB taxonomy): domain Bacteria; phylum Verrucomicrobiota; class Verrucomicrobiia; order Chthoniobacterales; family UBA10450; genus Palsa-1392. The sequence continues at coordinate 75,001 of CAVZNJ010000016.1, read as the reverse complement.
CGCACCCGAACCGAGAGCAAACCAAGCAAGAACAGGATCGGCACTTCGTTAGGCAGAAGATGATAGACATTGTGACCAATGACGATGCCCGCTCCGAGCAAAAACTCGCAGGCACTGAGCGTGCGACGATTCATCCGCAATCTTTTATGTTATCTGGGCCGTCGGCGAAACTCGAAAAATTTCCTTTGTCATTGGGAGAGAAGCGACGCGCGTTACTTGCCCCGCCCAAAACAGGTCGGCCTGCCTTTTGCATCTGGCCGAAGCAGCGCTGAAATCGCCGGGCAAGAATTGGATAGCGAAACGCAATTCACGGAGAGCGCATGATCTCTTCTCTGGGAGATATATATTCCAAAAGGAGGCATCATGAAGACAAAGGAGAAGATTACCGGGGGCATCGATCCCGCGCGCGTGGCCTTATTACTCGGAGTAACCGTCGGGTTGGGAATCGTGGTGCACGAGGGTTTCTTCCTCGTCGCCGGGGCAATTGCGGTTGGCGCACTTTCCGCGGCGATTTCGAACGTTATTCACGATCATACGGAGAGCGTCCCGCTTAGGCAGCAGCATCGCCACTGAGATGAAAGAATACAGCCATTCGAATGTTGCTCCGCCGCCTCTGGAAGAGGAGATGGCGCTGCCGGAAGAAAGCAGGATGCTGCAGATCCCGGTTGGCGAAGTGGAGCTGACCGGCGATTTGGAGATTCGGGAGAAAGCAAGCGGTCTCGTTCTCTTTGCGCACGGCAGCGGAAGCAGCCGGCGGAGCCCGCGCAATCAGGCCGTGGCTGAAGTCCTGCGCGACGCTGGCCTCGCCACTTTGCTCTTCGATCTGCTGACGCAGGAAGAAGAAGTTCAGGAGGCGTACACTGGGCATCTCCGTTTCGACATTGGAATGCTGAGCCGCCGGCTCGTGCTCGTGACTGAGGAAATCGCGGACGATCCCGTTTCGCGAAATTTCGGCTTCGGCTATTTCGGTGCGAGCACTGGCGGCGCGGCCGCCCTGCGCGCGGCGGCGGCGCTCGGCTCAACGATCGGCGCGGTCGTCTCGCGTGGCGGCAGACCGGACCTGGCCGGCGAGGCTTTGGCCCATGTCAAAGCGCCCACCCTACTCATCGTGGGCGAGCGCGATGAAGAAGTCCTGCGGTTGAACCAAGCATGCCTATGCGCAGCTGCGGTGCGAGAAGTCGCTCGCGGTCGTGCCGCACGCCACGCATCTCTTTCAGGAACCTGGCGCTCTCGAAGAGGTGGCTCGCCTGGCTGCGGACTGGTTTCGCAAACATCTGAGGGCGCGCATATGAGAACACATTTCCGCGATCGCACGGAGGCCGGCGAATTGCTCGCCGGGAAGTTGACCCATTACGCCAACAAACCGGACGCCATCGTGCTGGCGCTGCCGCGCGGCGGTGTGCCGGTTGGCGCGCAGGTGGCGAAGAAGTTAGGAGTGCCGCTGGATGTTTTTGTCGTGCGCAAACTCGGGTTGCCCGGGCATCCGGAACTGGCGATGGGCGCGATCGCGAGCGGCGGCATGCGGGTTTTCAACGGCGATGTGGTGAACGCCTTTCGCATTCCGGACGAAGTCATCAATGCCGTTACGGCGGAGGAGTTCCAGGAACTGAAGCGGCGCGAGCAATCGTATCGCGACGATCTCCCGCCGCCGGAGGTCGAGGGCAAAACGGTGATCATCGTTGACGATGGAATTGCGACCGGCTCGACCATGGTGGCCGCGATTTCGGCGCTGCGACAGTTAAACGCCACCCGCATCGTGGTCGCGGCGCCCACCATGGCGCGGACAACCTACGATTATCTGCGTGAGAACTCCGATGAGGTCGTGGCCGTGATCGTGCCGGAAGAGTTTTACGGCGTCGGTCAATGGTACGAAGATTTCTCGCAAACCAGCGACGAGGAAGTGCACCGGCTTCTCGCCGAACTAAACCACCGGGATACTCCGGCTGCGGCATGAGCGCGTTATCCGATCGCATCAGCGTGGCGGCGAAACCGCTGGCCGGTTCGCCTAACGACTATGACGCGCTCCTCGAGATGGTGGGCGAGGCGCGCTTTGTCCTGCTCGGCGAAGCGAGTCATGGCACGCATGAATTTTACCGGGAACGCGCTCTTATTACCAAGAGGCTCATCTACCAGCGCGGCTTCAACGCCGTCGCGGTGGAGGCGGACTGGCCCGACGCCTACCGGATCAATCGTTACGTGCGCGGCGAAGGCGACGATGTCGACAGCGTGGAAGCGCTGGGCGGTTTCCGGCGCTTTCCGCAATGGATGTGGCGCAACGCCGATGTGCTCGATTTCGTCGGCTGGCTGCGCGAGCACAATGACAACCAGGCTTTTCCAAATCGGAAAGCTGGGTTCTACGGACTCGACCTCTACAGCCTGCATGCTTCGATCGAAGCCGTGCTCGATTATCTCGACAAGGTCGACCCGGAAGCGGCCAGGCGCGCGCGGCAGCATTACGGTTGCTTTGAGCATTTCGGCAAGGAGATCCAAACCTATGGTTACGCCGCCGGCCTCGGCCTCGCGCCAACCTGCGAAGACGCGGTCGTCAAGGAGCTGGTCGCGCTCCGGCGCAGGGAAATGGAATATCTGCAGCGCGACGGCCAGGTGGCGGCCGACGACTACTTTTGCGCGCAACAAAACGCCGTCGTCGTCCGCAACGCGGAGGAATATTACCGCAACATGTTTCGGCGAGAAGTGTCTTCCTGGAACCTGCGCGATACCCACATGATGGAAACGCTCGTGTCGTTAGGCGAGCATCTCAGCAAGCAGCGGGACGTGCCGGCCAAGATCGTCGTCTGGGCGCACAACTCACATCTCGGCGATGCGCGCGCCACGCAGATGGGTGACCGCGGGGAATTGAATCTCGGGCAGCTCGTGCGCGAGCGTTTTGCGATCGAAGCCGTCTCGATCGGCTTCACCACTTACACCGGCTCAGTCACCGCGGCGTCGGACTGGGATGCGCCCGCCGAACGCAAGATTGTCCGCCCGGCTTATCGCGAAAGTTACGAAGGGCTCTTTCACGACGTCGACACGCCGCGCTTCTTTCTCAACCTGCGCGATAACGAACGCCTGGCCGCGCAACTGCGCGCAGAGCGGCTCGAGCGCGCCATCGGCGTGATCTACCGACCGGAGACAGAAATGCAGAGCCATTACTTTCACGCCCGGCTGCCGGACCAGTTCGACGGCATCATTCACTTCGATCACACCCGCGCGGTTGAACCGCTGGAGCGCAGCACCGAATGGGAACTGGGCGAAGTGGAAGAAACGTTCCCGAGCGGCCTTTGAACGACCGATCAACCGGCGCGGACGATCTTTTTGCCGCCGCGCCGGATTCCGTCTTTCAGCTGCTGAATACCTCGGCCGCTGGCCTGACGAATGAGCAGGCCAGCGAGCGCCTCGCGCAATTCGGGGCCAACCGGCTTCGCCCGAAAAAACGCGCAACCGCGTTCGCTCTGCTCCTGCGGCAATTCACCAGCCCAATCATTCTCATCCTCATCGGCGCCGCCGTGCTCTCGATTTTCCTCCGGGACGTAACTGATGCGGTCATCATTCTCACGATCGTCCTCGTCAGCGGGCTCCTTGGTTTTTGGCAGGAGCATGGCGCGGCCATGGCGGTGGCAAAATTATCCGCGATCGTCGCGACCAAAGTGCGCGTCGTGCGGAACGGCGCAGAGACGCTCATGCCGCTCGAAGAAATTGTTCCCGGCGACATTGTCTTGCTTTCGGCCGGCGCGATCATCCCGGCTGACTCCCGGCTGCTCGAAGCGCGCGACCTTTTCGTGAATGAAGCGACGCTGACCGGCGAAACGTTTCCGGCCGAAAAATCTCCCTCAGCGCTCTCTTCTGCGACGCCGCTGGCGCGGCGCAGCAACGCCGTTTTTATGGGGACGCACGTCGTCAGCGGCACCGGAAAAGCCTGTGTCATCCATACCGGGCGGTCGGCGGAGTTCGGCAAGGTTTACGAGACGCTTCGGCTGCGCCCGCCGGAGACGGAATTCGAGCACGGCATTCGCCGCTTCGGATATCTGCTCGCCGAAGTCACTTTTCTGCTCGTCCTCGCGATCTTCGCTTTCAACGTTTACTTCCACAAGCCGGTCCTTGATTCGCTCCTCTTCGCGCTCGCGCTCGCCGTCGGCCTCACTCCGCAACTGCTGCCGGCCATCATCAGCATCAATCTTTCCCACGGCGCGCGCCGCATGGCCGCCCGGAAGGTGATCGTGAAGCGGCTCGCCGCGATCGAGAATTTCGGGAGCATGAATGTGCTTTGCTCGGATAAAACCGGCACGCTGACGGAAGGCGAGGTGCGGGTGCAGGCCGCGCTCGATCCGTCCGGTAAAACCAGTCCGCAGGTTTTGTTCTATGCCTGGCTTAATGCCACGCACGAAACCGGATTCATCAATCCGATCGATCGCGCGATTCGGGAGGCGCCGGTCGCGGGAGGCGATGGCTGGGAGAAGCTCGACGAGATTCCCTATGATTTCTTGCGCAAGCGCCTGAGCGTGCTCGTGCAAAAAGATTCGCGGCCGCTCCTCGTCACCAAGGGCGCGTTGCGTGAGACGCTGGAAGTTTGCGCACGGGCGCAGCTCGGCGACGGCACGCTCGTCGCGCTCGACACCGTCCGGACGGAAGTCGAGCGGCACTGGGAGGAATTCTGTCACGAAGGTCATCGCGTTCTCGGGGTGGCTTATCGTGAAATGCCGGGCCGGACAACGATCTCGCGCGCCGACGAGAGCGAAATGATTTTTGCCGGTTTCGTCGTCCTGTCCGATCCGCCGAAACCCGGCATTCGCGCCACAATCGACGAACTAAGGCAGCTCGGCATCACGCTCAAGGTCATCACCGGGGACAATGCGCTCATCGCAGAACACATCGCGCACGAGGTGGGCCTGGGGGAAGCGCGAATTCTCAGCGGACCCGAGATGCGCGAGATGAGCTCGCAGGCGCTCACCCGCCGCGTGAGCGAAACCGATGTCTTTGCCGAGATCGAGCCGATGCAAAAAGAGCGCATCATTCTCGCGCTCAAGAAAGCGGGCCACGTGGTCGGTTATCTGGGCGATGGGATCAACGACGCGCCCGCCCTGCACGCGGCCGACGTCGGGATATCGGTCGACAGCGCGGTCGATGTCGCGCGCGAGGCGGCGGATTTCGTTTTGCTCGAGCACGATCTCGACGTGCTGGTCGACGGGGTGCGCGAAGGACGGCGGACTTTTGCCAACACCCTGAAATATGTCTTCATCGCGACGAGCGCGAACTTCGGCAACATGTTCAGCATGGCGGGCGCGTCACTTTTCCTCCCGTTCCTGCCGCTGCTGCCAAAACAGATTCTGCTCATCAATCTGCTAACCGATTTCCCGGAGATGACGATCGCCGGCGACAACGTCGATCCTGAAATGGTGCAGGCGCCGCGGCGCTGGGACATTCACTTCATCCGTCGGTTCATGCTCGTCTTCGGCCTCATCAGCTCGGCCTTTGACTACCTCACCTTTGGCGTCCTTTTCTGGTTGCACGCGAACGTCGCGCAATTTCGCACCGGCTGGTTCATCGAGTCGATCGTCTCGGCCGCGCTCATCGTGCTCGTCGTGCGCAGTCGCCGCCCGTTTTTCAAAAGCCGACCGAGTAAACTTCTCGCGCTGGCCACGGTTGCGATCGTGGGCGTAACGGCGGTAACGCCATATCTGCCGTTGGCCGGCGTGCTCGGGTTTCAGCCTTTGCCGATGTATTTCTATCTCATTCTCGGTCTTGTCGTGATGGGTTACGTTGTGACCGCAGAACTCGCCAAGTCGCTCTTTTATCGGCATGAAAAAGGAGCGCGAACAGGAGGAAACCTATGATCAAAGACCTGATCTCAGCCGCTACCACGACCTTGATCGCGTGCGCCGCTTTGCAGCCGGGCAATGCGGCAGCTGCGGAGGAAAGTGCGGCGAACCAATTCATGCACCAGGCAGACTTCGATCAATTGGCGGCTCGCTTCGAGGATCCCGCGCGCGCCGAATGGCAGAAACCGGAGAAGGTCATCGCCAGCCTCGGACCGCTCGAGGGCAAGACCGTGGTCGACATCGGCGCGGGCACCGGTTATAGCGGCGGTCTATGACCGCCGAAGCGGCGCACCAATCGCAGGGAATCGGCGCTCATAGAGCGCCGTTACAACCGGGAAGAAAAATCCTTGGCGTTTTTCACTCAGATTCAGGGCGCAGGCCCGGCTCCCGTTTCCAGAAAGCTGTCCACAGCGTCGGCCACGCTGGTGAATCGGTTGATCCCTCCGAGTTTCTCGTCCACCCCCTCATTGCGCAGGCGATCTCGCACCGATGACCGGGCTTCGACCGCCTGAAACCGGACGCCGGCCTTGGTGAGTTCGCCGGTGAGTTCTCCAAGCATGCGCGCGCTATGCATGTCCACATAGGGCGTGGCGGAAAGATCCAGCACAACCAGCCTCGGAGGCGTGGCCTCGGCGCGCACACGCTCAAAAATCGTGTCGCGCACGTGGTCCATGTTGAAATAGATGAGACCCGACTCGGGCCGGAAAATCAGCACGCCGGGAATCAGCTCATTGTCCGGATGCCGCTCGCGATCGGAGAATCGCCGCGTGCCGCCGATGCGGCCGAGAAAAGCGACGTGCGGTCGCGACGCCCGCCGGATCAAGAGCACCAGTGAGATGATCGCGCCGATCATCACGCCGCGCAGCAGGCCCTCCCCGAGCACGCCAACGATGGCCGCCATCGCGACGACGAATTCCGGGCGGTCGCCGCGCCACAGTTCGCTTGAGCGTCGAGACCTTGAAAAGTCCGGCCACCGCGACCAACACGACCGCCGCCAGGACCGGCTGGGGCAGCCCGGCGAGCAAGTGGGAGAAGTAAAGGACCACGACTAAAATAATCCCCGCCGCGAAAGCGCCCGAGAGCGGCGTGCGCGCCCCTCCGCCTTCATTGACGAGCGATTGCGACATCCCGCCGCTGACCGGAAAAGCGCGACCTAGTCCGGCAGCCAGATTGGAGGCGGCGAGTGCGAGGAATTCCTGATTCGCATCGAGCCGGCCACCATGTTTAGCCGTGAACGTGCGACCGATCGCGGCCGTCTCGACCGCGCCGAGCAGAAAACAGGCGAAGGCCAGCGGCAGCAGCTGATCCCAATCCGCCCAGTGAATCGCGGGGAGCCCAAGGGCCGGCAGTCCTTGCGGAACTGTGCCCAGGAGCTTAACCCCGCGCGCTTCCAAGCCAAGCCAGCCCGAGATCAGAATGCCACCCACGACCACGAACAACGCCACCGGTTTGTTCTTGAGAAAAATCTTCCCAAGAATGAGCACCGCCAGGGCGGCGCCTCCAATCGTGAGCGATGCGGGATTGGTTTCGTGCAGATGCTTGAGGAAATTTCCGCCGTTCTCCCAAAAATTGCCGTGGGCGCCATGGATGCCGAATAACTTCGGCAATTGTGTGCTGGCGAGAAAAAGGGCGACACCGCATTTAAAACCGACCATCACGCTCTCAGAGATGAAATTGACGATCGAGCCCGCCTTGGCCAGCCAGGCGAGGAACGCTATGAGCGCGACGAGCAAGGCCGTGCCCGCCGCCAGGGCACTGAATCGGCTCGTGTCGCCGCCGGCAATCTCGCCTAACGACGCGCCAACGAGCAGGGAAATGGCGGAGGTAACTGTGACCACTGTGTGCCGCGAGCTGCAGAAGAGCCAGAAGACCAGTCCGCCAAACAAACAGGCATAGAGCCCCGCTTCGGGAGGCAGATTGGCCAGCGAGGCGTCGCCCAAACCCGCCGGCAGGAGATAGGCCGCCAGCGTGATGCCGGCGACGACGTCACCCCGCAACCATGCCTTGTTGTAGATGCGCAACCAGCCGAGAGCAGGCAGCCATCGGAAAAGGTTCGGCGACCCGGTCGCGGCGTTGCTCACTTCAGTATTTCTCCGGCACCAATTTCCGTCCCTTCAACGGGGCTTCGTCGTCGTAGGCACCCTTCATCGAGCGCTTCGGCAATTTGACCTCCTCGCGTGGGAGTTTCTTGTGGGGGATGAGACTTAGAATGTGGGTGAGGCAGTTGAGACGGGCGCGCTTCTTGTCGTCCGAACGCAGGATATACCACGGTGCGTGTTTGCTGTCCGTCGCCTTCAGCATCAGGTCCCGGGCCCGGGAATACTCGTACCACTTGCTGCGCGAGGGCAGGTCCATCGGGCTGAGTTTCCACTGCCGAATCGGATCGTCGATCCGCGCTTCAAACCGGCTCTTCTGTTCCTTGTCGCTTACCTCCAGCCAGATCTTGATAAGCTGGATGCCGCCGTCCACGATGTATCCCTCGATCTTGGGGCACCGGTCGAGAAAGCGCGCATGCTGTTCCTTCGTGCAAAACCCCATCACATACTCCACGCCCGCGCGGTTATACCAACTGCGGTCGAAGATCACGATCTCACCTGCGGCCGGAAAATGTGCCATGTAACGCTGGATGTACATCTGTGACTTCTCGCGATCGGAAGGCGCAGGCAGCGCCACGACCCGAAAGACGCGTGGGCTGACTCTCTCAGTGAGCGCCCGGATGGTGCCGCCCTTGCCCGCGGCGTCGCGGCCTTCGAAGACGATGATGACGCGCAGCCCCTTCGCCTTGACCCATTCCTGGAGCTGACATAAGCGGGCCTGGAGCTTGCGCAGTTCCTTGTCGTAGGTCTTCGCTTTCATTTTTTCAGGACCGTTTGGTTTTGATTTCTTGCTCATAGGTTTTGGGTTGATCACAATGCTCGATGGATTGGCTCTGTGGCGTTGCCTGGTTCACCGAAGTCATTTCTTTTTCTGCTTGCGACGCCTTTCCTGATATTGCTGCGCCCCCGCGCGCGCAGCTTGCAGCGGATCGCTGTTTGCCTGTCGTGCGATCCATGCCTTAAGCCCCTCCTCATCGATCGGCAAGTCCAGAACCTGGGGGCGGTCCGGTCAGCCTTGAGAACGTGGTCATGACATCGGTCATGGTTGGAAAAAATCGCATCATCCATTGCTTCCGGCTTTCCCTGGCAGGCGTAGGTGTTGAAATCGACCCAGTGTCCATTCGGACGAAGCACAAACATATGGTCTTGGGGCGCTCCGCGCGCGGCGCGACCCTGGTCTGAGTGACCAGGTAAGGTCCGCGCTCGGCTCCGGAACCCACATCGAATCTTCGCATCCCGGTAGTCGTTGGTGATATTTCGCATCTGATTAGTTGTTGGACTTGGCCGATTTTGGTGAACTCGATTTGAACCCGACTTTGCATCCATGTCTGGCCGGATGTTGCTTATTTCGCGTCGTTTCTTGTCCTCGCGCGCGTCGGCACGCTCGTTATTTTGCTTTCGCGGTCTTGAGCGGTGGCGGAGCTTTTGGGGCTTCGGGAAGCTTTTGCGGCTGGCCAGCTGGTGCTGGCTGGGGCATGCGCACGAGCAGCCAGGTCTGGGTGCGGGCAGCGCCGAAATGAATCGCGAGCGGTGACACATCCTGGGTCAGGTTCGCGAGGCTGGTCTCATAGATCGTTTTGCCATTGTCGCCGATGCGCCAGGCCGCGCGCTGGCTCGCCTTGTCCACCTTGCCGGCGACCGGGCGACTATCGCCGGTGAGCGTGCTCTGGAAAGCGCCGCTGATGACGCCGTCACGGTTGATCGAGAGCTGGAAGAACATGACCGGATCGCCGCGTTCCTCCTGCGCGAGAGCGAAAACACCGAGCGGCATCCATTCGCCGGACTGCTTGGGATCGGATGACGGCAGCGGCGGCGGCGGTTGTTCGACGCTTGCGGCAGCTTCCAAGAGCTGACCGTCGTACTGCTTGGCCGGGATCGGCTGATTGTCGACGTACACAGTGTCCCCTTCGTAGACGACATTCATCCCGTAGTCGATGTAATCAGGTTCCGGAGGCAAGGAGGAATAAGTCGCGACCGAACTCCAGGTGGGCGTTCCCCACCACCACCACGGGTCGAGCGGATAGTAGCCGGGCCAGTATCCGGCCCAACCCCAACGCCCCCACCAGGCATCGTCGAAAACATCATCGTAAAAATCCTGCGCGTTGTCCCAGATCTCTTCCGCGCGATCGGCGCGGTAATTCCAGAGATCTTCCCGATGTTGCTGCCAATCCTCGCGTCGCTGGTCGCGCCAATCTTGTCGATCTTCGCGTCGACTTTGCAGATTATCCCAACGCTGGTCGCGATTGTTCTGGAATTGGTCGCGCCACTCCTGGCGTTGCTCGCCCCGTTTGGTCCAGGCTTCGCTGCGGTTATCCACCCGTTGGTGCCATTGGTCATCGCGATTTTGCGACCGATCGTCCCAATTCGGCCGCTCTTCGGGGCGAGCGCGCCTTTGACCAGAGCCTTGCCGATCTGCCGGGAGCTGACTCGGACGGTTCCCCGCAGCAACGGCGCCAAGAGCGGCCCCACCACCGGCTCCAGCCGCCGCACCGAGAAAATTGCCCGAGCCTCTCGAAGGAAGTTGTGACGGCTTGCCGGTTGGTCGGGTACCCTTACTTCCGTCTGACGGTTTGGTGCCAGCGGAAGGTTTTTGCAAGGTGCGCGTTCCCGTGCCACGACTTGGTGGATCTCCAGAGGGCAACTGTGTGGCTCCACTGCCAGTGGACAGACGAGTGCCGGCCGAAGGAGACAGAGAGCCGCTCGACGGGACACGCCCGCCGCTGGGTCGCGATGCGCCCGCGGAGCTTGCGAGGTCGCCTCCTGAAAAGTAGGAAGAGGAAAAACTGCCCCCGCCGGAGGATCTGGAAAAGTCACTCCCGCCCTCGCCAAGATTGCTCCCGAATCGGTTTGCCGAACTCCCACCAGCGCCCCCAGGGCGTGCATAACTACTCCCGCCGCTTCCGCGGGTAAAGCTTTCACCGCCGCCATGGCTGCCCCGGGAATAGTTCCCGCCGCCGCCGCGGGAAAAGCTTCCGCCGCCACGGCTACCACCACCACCACGCCCGCCGCCGCGTCCCCCGCCGCCGCCGCGGGCCAGCGCGGTCGTGTCAGCAAGAACGATAGCTGCCCCGAACACCGCCAAAAACAAGCCAAGTCGCAGGCGCGTCACGCTAATTTCCCTTCACACGGTTGATCTCGATGCGCGGGATGCCCGGTTGTGGATTTCCATCGAGAGTGCGGTTGTCCGATTCCCAAGTGAATCGATCGTCCGAGATCTTGACAAAGGTGTTATCCGCCGCGGTCCGACTTCCATCTGGTGCTATGCCTTTTTCACGTAACAGCCAGCGCTGTCCTTCCCGCGTCCAGCGTCCTTCCGCGAAACCGCCTTCGTCGTCGAAGGTCCATGACCGAATACAGTTGTCGATAGGATCCCAGCCAATGATTTGCCAGCCTTCCAGCGTCGTTTCGTCGCCGCGTTTCACCGTCACGTTTCGGGTGATGAAATTGCCGCCGCGCGCCCAGACATACTGACTATGCACGGCAAGATCGTCGCTCTTGTCCGCCTCCTCCCACTCGCCCACCAGCCACGCAAGCTGCGAGAGCTGATCGTGCGGGGAGATGTCGGCAAGTGCAGTTTCAATTAGCTGGCTAATCTTCCACTCACCATCCTTCTTGACGTAGATTGCGGCGTACTGCGCGCCGCTCGTTTCGCCACTCTTCGCCGTCACCGTAGTGGAGCCTTTTTCGATCACGACTTCAGGCGCGAGCGCACGAACCGAATCGAGATTGATCGCGAGCTTCGCGTCCTTCCTGGCTTGGAATGCCGCCCGGATGCTGCCTTCGATCGCTGCGCGTCCATTAAAGGTCTGGCCATCTTCCGAAGTGTACTGGGCGTCGGCGGTGAAAAAGTCAGCCAGAGCCTTGACGTCCGCCTTGGCGTAGGCGGCTTCATACGCGCGGTCTTTGGCCATCACGGCGGTTCTTTCAGAAGAATTGCTGACGGAATTCTGGGCGGGAGACCTGCCCGCGAATGCGATCGAGACGGAAAGAAGGAGCGCGATTGATTTCATGGCGCGCGAACTTTCCAGACAATAAGTAAATTGCGAGACAAACTTGCGCTTAGGGTTGGAGATCGTTTTCGGAACCATCCAGTGTGCCGACGGGCACGTCGGTATTACGGAACCAAAACCGATAAACAGGCCTGCAGAATTCCATTCCGGGCAGAGCGCTCAGTCCGTGCGGCTACGCCCGGATGGATCCGCCGAGGATCGCGTCGCAAACCCCCGAAATTTTTGAACTCCGGAAAGCATGGTGCAACCCCAGCATGTTCTCCTCGAATTTGCGCTTCATGCATAGCGCCCCCAAGTGAATGATTGCATGCAAGAATTGGCTGTTCGCGACGTGGCTTTACAAATAGATTGGCTGTTTACGTGCCTACGGCCCCCTCTTTTTTCTGGGTTCGTCGTAGCCGGGTGGATGATCCTCTGCCTCGGCTGCCTCAACCCGCAGTTCAGCTGCGAGGCGGCGCCGGACAAAGCGGCAAGCAGTCCCTAACCGTCCTCTCAATACTCAACCCACCAACCATGTATGCTTTCTAGTTACCAACGCTCGATTCAACGCGTCGGCATATTGCTGGTGATGCTTTCACTCGGTGCGTGCGGCGGCCTTCCCAAGAGCGCCGAGCGCGCCGGCGTCCACGGCCATGAAAAACAACGGGGGCACGGCGCTGGCGGCGGCGGTGCGTCCGCGTATTTCGGCGCATCCGGGGCAGTCCGGCCTCCATACACTTCTGGACGGGCGCGAAGCCCTGGCCGCGCGGCTGGCCCTGGCGGATGCGGCGCAACGCAGTCTCGACGTGCAGTATTTCATCTGGAACAAGGACATGTCGGGCAAGGTGCTTCTTGAGCATCTGTTCCGCGCAGCCGACCGCGGCGTGCGCGTGCGCCTGCTGCTCGACGATCTCGGCACGATGCCCTCCGACGCCACCCTGCTCGCCATCGACAGTCATCCGAACATCGAAGTGCGCATGTTCAACCCCGTGGCCCTGCGTTCGCCCCGCTTGCTCGGCATGGTCGCCGACTTCGGCCGCATCAATAAACGGATGCACAACAAGTCGTTCACGGCCGACGGGCAGGTCTCCATCGTCGGCGGCCGCAATATCGGCGACGAATATTTCGAGGCGCGTGCGGAGATGAATTTTGCCGATTTCGACGTGGTCGTCATCGGGCCGGTGGTGAAGGAGGTGTCCGACGAATTCGATCTTTATTGGAATAACCAGTCGGCGATTCCGATCGCCGCGCTGGCGCGACAAAACACGACGCCTGAGCAGTTCGCCGCGAAGCGGGCAGCGCTCATCGCATACCACGAGACCGCGGCTGATTCTGTCTATGCGCAGAGCCTGCGCGACAGTGAATTTGCCCGGCAACTCAGGAACCGAAACGTTCCCTACTACTGGGGAAAGGCCACGATCGTGGAAGACCATCCAGACAAGGTGGCCACTTCCGCCGACAAAACGGAGACGCATCTCGCCCCGCAGTTGCGCAAGGTCGTCGATCAAACGAAGCGCGAACTATTTCTTGTCTCGCCTTACTTCGTACCTGGAAAGCAGGGCGTCGCGCTCCTGGCCGGCGTGCGCCAGCGCGGCGCCCGGGTGGTCGTGATCACCAATTCGCTGGCTTCCACCGACGGGGTGCCGGTCCACTCCAAATACCAACTCTATCGCAAGGCGCTGATCGAGGCCGGCGTCGAACTCTACGAGATCAAGCCGACCGCCGGCGCCCAGCTCACGCGGCGCTTTCGCGAGCCGGCCGGATCGAGCATTGGCGGCTTGCATGCGAAGACGTTTACCTTCGACCGCCGGATTGGTTTCATCGGCTCCTACAATCTCGATCCGCGCTCGAGCAAGCTGAACACAGAAATGGGTGTGCTCTTCAACTGTCCGGCGCTGGCGAGGCGTCTGCCAGAAACGACCGAGCGCGGTCTCAGCCGCAACGCGTATCGCGTCGAACTCGCAGGGAACCGTCTCGTGTGGGTGACGCGCGAGGGTGATAAGCAGGTGTGCTACAACTCCGAGCCCGAAACCGGTCTCTGGAAGCGCATCAAGGTACAGGTGATAAGCTGGCTGCCTATCGAATGGCTGCTCTAGGCATTCCGCCAAAACCGACTTCGTGCGTCAGCTTTTCGCTTCCATTTTCACGCTGCTGCTCACTGCCGCGATCGCGTTGGCGCTTGATCCGCAGACGAAGGCGGAAATCGATGAGTTGATTTCTTTCGTCCAGACGTCGGGTGTTCGCTTCATTCGCAACGGCACCGAGTATTCCGCGGCCGAGGGTGCGCAGCATCTACGCGACAAACTCGCAAAAGCTGGTAACCGCGTGAAGACGACCGATGACTTCATCGCCGGAATTGCCAGCAAGAGTTACATTTCCGGAAAACCCTACCTGGTAAAATTCGCGGATGGCCACACCCAGCTCACTGCCGATTGGTTGAGGGCGCACTTGGCCGGAACACGGAAGAAAAAACGGTGAAGGTCGATCCCTACACGTCCTCAACAATGGAGCACTACAAGGAAGACTATATAGCCTACGACAAAGCCCTAGACGGCATTAGAAGAAGAGGGCGGGCCCTTCTTTCATTAAGCATGACGCTCGGTCTTTTCCTGATTCTTTTTCCCAGTGGACTGGAGGCACAGAATATGGCGTCCGTTCCAAAAATGGGTGCGATAGCTAAACGCAGGATGTTTATCGATCCAAGCTCAACCACGGTTTCCCATAACAAAGTCAGACTGATCGTGGGGCCGCTGACTCACCAGGGGAAGTTCTATGTTGGTTCTTACCAGCTCAAAGTATTTCCGTATTTCTTCAAGAGCGAAGCGGGCACATTGAAACTGGAGGCTCCAGATGAAGCGGTCCGAAAGTTCGGGGAAGGAACCGAAGTGAAATTCACAGGCAAGGCAACGAATAACAAAGGCGGAAAAGACAAGGTCATCACCGGAAAAGCAACGCCATTCGACAAAGACAAAGGGAGCCTGATCTTTTCTCTTGAAACGGACAATGGTCGAATGACCTTCAAAACCTCCTACCACTTTGCGGAATAGCGGCCGGGGTGAGACCGTAGACCAGAAGTGGGGCGGCGCCGCCGGTGAGTCCCATGTCGGTGAGCTGGCTGATGTCGAACGTCTGGCTCGCCGAGCCACCGGCGGAGCCGGCCGAACCGGCGTGATCGGTTACTCGTCCCGAAGCACTTTGCCGGGGAGTTCGATCAAACCCTTCACCGCCCTGTCGTCTTCGTTCTCCGCCTCCCTCTCCGTCCTGGTGGTTTTCTTCGGGGCGTTGCTGATCGGATGAAAGCCGGGGAGAGTCTTGAGGCTCCAGCGCACGTCATCCACCGGGCCTTCGCCTTTGAATTCCAAAAGCCAGGTGAGCAAGACCGTGACGATTCCCGGGAGTCTCCGCAGTCTCGCCCTCTCGCGGGAGCTGAGCGTATTCGCGTGCGAGATCGATGGCGCCACTCGCGTCGATGTGGGCCTGCGTCGCTGACGAGTTTCAGGTCCTCGAGATACAAGGTGCTGCCCGCGATCCGATGATTCACGGTCATCGTGGATGGCGTCATCCTTGCGAAATCGCGGCGACCAGTATCCTGAACATGAGATGCAGCGGACCGACAATCGGCATGCGACCGAACTCCCGCCTGCCGATGCTCAGCGCACCCGAACCGGCGAGCGACGCCAGATCAAATTGCACCGCCGCCCTTCCAAGTCCCATTGCACGACGCCAGGCTCCGTCTGAGTGCCGCCAAAACTGTTGATGATCGATTGCAGTCGGGCGTCCTTGATGGTGACCTGCGTTTCGAATCGCGGTTTCTTCTTCGCCGAAGGCAGATAGACCAGCGTCCTCGGCGCGATCAGACTCCCTTCCCAAAGGCCCGCCTTGAAGTTCGAGATCGACACCACCTGCTTCTCGACGCGCACTGAAAAAGTCGGCTTCTGCAATGCGACGTTTGTTTCACCGCTCGCATAGCCGAGGTCACCACCGAGTGCCACATCGCCGTTCCAGCGGAATTTCTCAGGGTGATCCACCGGGATCTCTCCCCCGGCGCTGATTCGCCAGGCGCCCTTCCAGTTCAATCGAACGACACGAGGCTGCTTCTGACCCGCGCTAAAGCTCTTCCTGACTGATCGCGGCTGCGCACCGTTGAGGGTGAGCTGCGTTTCGAATCGCACCTTCTTCTCCTTCGAAGGCAGAAGGACCTTCATCTTCGGCGCATCTGAGGCTTCCCTCCCAGAGGCCCGCCTTGAAATCGGAAATGGTCACCACCTGCTCCTCCGCGCGGACGGAAAAAGTCGGTTTCTGCAGGGCGATGTTTGTCTGGCCGCTTGCATAGACGAAGTCGCCATCGAGCGCGCGCATCACCATTCCAGCGGAAGTGCTCAGGGTGATCCATGGGGATCTCGGCCGTCCCGCTGATTCGCCAGGCGCCCTTCCAGTCCACCGGCATGGCAGCAGGCTGCTTCCGAGTCCTCGCTAAAACTGTTGATGATCGATTGCAGCCGGGAGCCGTTGAGTGTGAGCTGCGTTTCGATTCGCAGTTTCTTCTCCTTCGAGGCCAGAGGGATCTGCAACCTCGGAACATCGAGACTTCCCCTCCCAGAGGCCCGCCTTGAGGTCCGAGATCGACACCGCCTGCTCCTCCGCGCGCACGGAAAAAGCTGGCTTCTGCAGGGCGATGTTTGTCTTGCCCGCTCGCATAGACGAGGTCGCCATCGAGCGCCATGTCGCCATGGCAGCGGAAGTTCTCCGGGTGATCCACCGGGATCTCTCCCGTCCCGCTGATTTGCCAGGCGCCCTTCCAGTTCAACGGAACGACACCAGGCTGCTTCCGGGCCTCGCTAAAACTGTTGATGATCGATTGCGACCGCGCGCCGTCGAGTGTGAGCTGCGTTTCGAATCGCAGTTTCTTCTCCTGCGAGGGCAAATGGACCTGCAACCTCGCGCACATCGAGACTTCCCTCCCAGAGGCCCGCCTTGAAATCGGAGATGGTCACCACCTGCTCCGTCCACGCGCACTGAAAAAGTCGGTTTCTGCAGGGCGATGTTTGTTTCGCCGTTCGCATAGACGAAGTCGCCATCGAGCGCCGCGGTCGCCATTCCAGCGGAAGTTCTCCGGGTGATCCATCGGGATCTCTCCCGCCCCGCTGATCTGCCACGCGCCGCTGGTGCTGGCCGCGGACAAACCCCCGACGGCTTCCGGCACCATGGCGCGGGCGAGGGCCAGCGCGTCGATCCCTGAATCAAACTTGCTGATGCGGAGGAGACGACTGGCGGGATCGAATGCCCCGGCGATCTCTGCTTTCCGGCCCCCATGGCCGATGCGGACATGATCGATCTCGATCGGTGGATTCTCCCCGCCGACGGGGATCTTCACCGCCGCCTGCACGAAATCCCATTTCTGCCCCCGCCATTGAAACATCGAGCCATCAAACGTCATCGTGAGACTCAGGCCGCTGCCGTCCGGAAGCGAATGCAGTTCCATCTTCAGCACCGGTTCATCCTTCTCCGGCTGAAACATCAGCCACTCCTTCACCGACTTCAGCCAGTCGAGATTCACATCGCGGAACAAGCCCTCGCGCTGCGCCACTTGTCTTGCGGCGGCGACCGCCTCGGCATTTCCGGCCGAGCCGCGTCCACAAGCGCGCATTTCACTTCGATGCGAAATCCCTGCAGGCTCGCATGAAACTCTTGCAGGTCCGTCTTCCCCGGCTGGATGAGCAAGAGCACCTCCATGTGATCGAGTCTCGTCTCACGTCGCTCCGCTGCCGAGCAGGAGCTGCGTATCCGCCGCCTTGAAGTTCATCTTGTCCCAGCGAAGACCATGACGGGTCGGCTCTTCTCGCCGTCACGAGGCCAAGCAGTGCGAGTCGGTCGTGCCTCGCCGGCATCACGATACAGAGCCAGCCCATGCAGCCGGACCCCCGCTCCCGGCACCCAGTCGGCGGATTTCCAGCCGATGAAAACGCCGTCCTCTGCCAGTCGCTCACCGAGCTTGCCCGCAAAAAACTCTCCGATCTGCCGCCGGGCGAAGAAAAACCCGGCAACCACGACGACCAGGGCGATCACAACCAAGCCGAGCAAAATCCACAAACCACGACGGCGGCGCGCCGGGGGCCGCGAATGAGACAGGAGATTGCTCACATTATCCAATACTACCTAACTACGCGCGATCGGACCAAGACTTACTCGCTCCGGCGCGAACCAGCCAGGCTGTGAAAGCGATCGCTGCCGTGAGCAAGGCAGTGCACAAGGCGAGGGCGACGAAGCGTGTGGTGTCACCGGCGGCAATTCCTCCCAGGCCGGAGTCGACAAGGAGAAAAATCGCCGAGTTATGGTGATAACGGTTTGCCTCGAAGTGCAAGAGCGAGAAGACCAGAGCCGAAAATAACCACGCATAAAGGCCGGATTGGACCGGCAATCCAGCAATTGAAGCATCGGCCAGGGCCGCGGGCAGCAGATAGGCAGCGAGTGTGATGCCAGCGACAAGGTCAGGACGTTACCAGGCCCGGTGGTCGTTGCACAGCCGGGTAAGGGATGGAAACATTTTCTTCCACGACGCCACGTCGAGAGCGCTAACCGCTACCACCGAAGGCAAAGGATTACCGACGCCTGGCACGCTGACGTTTTCTGTATTCGACCGCCCAAAGTTGAGCAGCGTGGAAAGGATTGCCGCCCTCGTGACGGTCGAGCCACTTTTTAAGGCCATCCTTGTCGACCGGCAGCTCCAGGACACGGGGTCGGCCGATCAGTTTCCCGAAAGCCTCCATCACTTCGCCCATCGTGCGGAAGACAAGCTCATCCATGGCTTCCGGTTTGCCCTGGCAGGCATAGGCGTTGAAATCCGCCCACTGTCCATCCGGGCGAAGCACGAACATATGGCTTCGTGGCACCGGGTCGTTAGGCGCGACCCCGGTTTGCGTAACCAAAAAGGGCCCTTTTTCGTAACCAGAGCCAAGATCAAGAATCTTCGCGTCGCGATAATCGTTTGTAATTGCGCGCATCCGTGTCGGTAGCCCTCATTTTCCTGGTGCGCCCGTTCCCTGAAAGTCACCGCCGAGAGCCAGGTAGAGATTGACCCGTTCGCGGAGGCGGGAGGCGCGGACACTGGTGAGTTGGACCTTGGCGGCGAGGTTTTCGCCGGCCAGACGCAGGACGGTGAACATGTCGATCTGGCCCTGTTCGAGTTGCGACCGCCGAGCTTGACGGATCGGCGCTGCTCGAAACGACCTCGGTCAGCGCGCCTTCGCGTTTGCGCAGGTAGTAATCGCCGGCCAGCGCGTCTTCGACGTCCTCGAAGGCGCGCAGCGCGACGCCGACGTAGCTGGCGGCCGCGGCTTTTTGCTCGGCGGTGCGGATGTCCTGCGCGGCCTTGAGTTCGCCGCCGAAGAAAGATCGGCTGCGTGATTCCCGCGGCGAGGCTCCAGATGACGGCATCGAGCGTGCCGACGCCATCGAGTTGCGCAGTTCCCAGTCCGCCGGTGGCGCTGATCGCAAAACGCGGCAGGCGTGCGGTGCGCGCTTCGTTCACGCGATGAAAAGCGGCGGCGAAACGGCGTTCGGCCGCGACGACATCGGGCCGGCGTTCGAGCAGTTGCGCGGGCAGACCGGCGGGCACAGCTTTCGGTTGAGCGGGGAAGGAGCGTGCGCACGTCGAGTCGGCCGGCGGGATAGTGGCTGGTGACGACCTCGATCGCGCGAATGGCCTGGGCCCGCGCGGCCTGCGCGGCGTAGAGCGCGTCCTTCGCGGCGGCGGTGCGCGACTCTGATCTGCGCCACGTCGAAATCGCTCGCGTGTCCCTGCTCTTTTTTCTCGTCGGTGAGCTTCGAATACTCCTCGTAGAGCTCGAGTGTCTCCTGTGCGTTCGCTTCCTGCTGCGCGGCCTCGATGGTCGTGAAGTACGCGCGCGCCACGGCGGCGGCGAGCGACTGCCGGGCAAATTCGTAGTCGAGCTTCGAGCGCATCGCTCTCGGCCTGGGCCGCCGCTTTTTTCGAACGAACGCGGCCCCACACATCGGCTTCCCACGCCGCGCCGATGCCGAGGCCATAGACCCAGCGCTGCGATGATGAGTCCATGCTGGTGTCCTCGGAGCTGCCGCCGCCGTTCTCGATTCCCGGAGCCGCCGAAGCCCGGCGGATTGATGCCGCGATCGAGGTCGCCACCCAGTTCCTGTCCCTGACGCTCGCCCAGATCCTTTCATCGCGATGCGCGGATAAAGCGACGAGGCGGCGACTGCGCACCGCGCGCGCGATGCTTCCACACGGGCGGCGGCGGCTTTGAGGTCGGGATTGCGCTCGACGGCGTCCTCGACCAGCGCGGTCAGTTCCGGGTCGCTGAAAGTGCGAATCCAGTCCGGCACGCACCGCCCCGCTGCGATGCGACCGGCCCAGCTTGCCGGGGATCTTGCTCCGAGCCGATTCGGGCATGATGTCGGCGCCGGCGGGCGGATTCTTGAGCGCGCAACCGGCAAGTGTGAGGCATGCAGCGGTGCCGAGAAGAACGTCGGATGTTCATGTGGCGGCGCTTAGTGAAGCTTCGAAGACGAACCAATCCATCTTGGCCGAGACGCGAACGAAAACCTTGCGAATGATGTGAATGATCTTTCCGTGCTCGGTGAAGATCGCGCCATGGCCGCGTGCACCGGCGGCCAGGAAAAGGTCCTTGTCTTTGCCGTCCAGGAGCAGGCGAACCGCGATGCGCGCTTCCGGTGCGGCGATCGGAAGGGTGATTGCCAGGTTGCCGCTGATCGGCATCTGGCCTTGCGCCGTCGCCCAAAGGATGGAGTCCACCTTGCATTTGATGATGCGACCCGGATACATCTCCATAAATATTTCCGCCTCATTGCCGGGCTCCACATAGCGCAGTTCGTTCTGGTGGAAAAAGGCCAGCACCCAGGGATCATCCTCCTCGATGAAGCTCATCACCGGCATGGTGGCAAACTGCGTGGCGCGCACGCCGGGACGCAGCGCGAGATTCGCCACCCGGCCATTGGCCGGCGCGAGATGCGTCGTGCCGTCGAGGTCGAATTTCGCACTGATGAGGTCGGCTTCGGACTTGGCGATCTGCGCTTTGGCCTGCGATTCCGTGGCATCGGCGGCGAGGAATTCGCTTTCGAGATTGCCGAGATCGCTTTGCGCCTGCTCGAGGTCGGCCCGCTTCCCGGCCCCGGTCGCGGCGAGTGCCGTGAATTGCTCGACGCGCTTTTTCGCCAGGTCGATCCGCGGGGTCAGCGCGGCTTTTTTGGCCGTGGCGTTATTGAGTTGATCCTCCACTCCTTGCAGACGTGGCCTCGGCGGCTTTCTCTGCCGCCTCGAAGGGCACCGGGTCGATCTTGAAGAGCACGTCGCCTTTCTTGATCGGCCGGTTCGGCTCGATCGGCACCTCGGTCACCTGCCCAGTCACGCGCGGCACAATCGGGATGACGTAATTCTGCGCCCGCACTTCGCTCGCTGACGGCGCGACGATGTTCATGAACAGGATTAGGATCGTCAGCGCGACGATCGGGATGGTGACGACGATGACCTGGCTGGTGATGTTCCAAGGCAGCCACTTGAACTTGAAAAAAATCAGCCAGACGATGACCGAGTAGATGATGAGGAGGATGATTTCCATTACGCTTTACCCTTCCTGTGAGCCTGCTCTTCGAGTTCCGCGATGCGGGCGCGAAGTTTTTCGATTTCGCCCTCTTCCTCGCTTTTCCTCTTCGCGAGGTGGCCGAGCGATTCATCCACGTCGGTGCCGTAGGCGAGCTTGTGCATTACCGGCTTGGTGTATGCCCAGAGCCATGCAATTGGCCAGAGCAATCCGCCAAAGCAAAGCGAGAGCAGACAGAGGCAATGAATCGCGTGGGTCTGTGGATGCTTTTTCTTATGAGCGATTTTTTCCGGCATGACGTGGACCAGCCAGAAAACGGTGATGCCGATAATCGGCGCGATCACGAGTACGACCCACGAGATGCCATTGGCAATCGAATCGAGCGTCTCGCCGTGAAACATCGAGGCGTGAGCGCTCGATGCTGATGTCAGCAACGCGAACGCGGTAAACGGAACGAAACGTCCGTAGCAACGCCGGCGGCTAACGGCGGATTCCAGAGCTGATTTTTGGGTTTTCATTGCAACGGCGGATGCCGTTTGAGCAGTTGCAGGTTTCAAGTTCATCCGGGCAATCATCAGTTGTGCAGTTAAGGATCGTACTGTGTCGGAAGCAAGAGCGTATTGGACCTTGGTCCTATCCGTTGCCACGCGGTTTCACGATCGCCGCGGGCAAGTGCGCTGTAACCGATTCGGGTTGTCGTTGAAGTTCGTCATCGTTATGCAGCCGCGCCTGCCTAACCAATCGCGATTTCCATTCCTTCGCGGGCCAGCACCGAGTTGGGGAACCGTTCCTGACACAACTTTTCGATGCGCAGCAGAAACTCGTCGTCGTGGTCGGGGTCGTGATGTGTGAGGGCCAGGCTTTTTACGCCGGCCATTTCCGCAACCTGCATGGCTTGATCGAAGCTGCTGTGTCCCCAGCCGCGCCGTTTTTGCAGTTCCTCTGCCGTGTATTGCGCGTCATGGACCAACAAGTCCGCGCCGTGCGCCAACTCTCACCAGGCGCGGATCGATCTGCTCGCCGTGCTCCACATCCGTGCAAACGACCAGGACCTTTCCATTTCGCTCAATCCGGAAACTATACGCTCCGCCGGGATGGTTGTGCCGTTGAGCGGTGACCACCGTTTCCACATTGTCGATGCCGCGTGAAGTGTTTGCTGGCCTCAGCGATTTGCAGGAACTCGAAATTGGCTCCCATGCGTTCCAATTGCACCGGGAAGTATTCCTCCTGCATCTGGACTTCGAAGATCTCCCGCAAATGGGTGATTGTCTGGTCGCGGCCAAGCGTCAGGAGTGTAATCTTCTGTCCGGGATCATAGGCCGGGGCAAAGAACGGAAAGCCCTGGATGTGGTCCCAGTGAAAGTGCGTTAACGCGATGACAGATTTGTTCCTGCTTATGGCCGATGGCGCGGAGGTCGCGCCCCAGATTTCGCAGTCCCGTGCCAGCGTCAATGATGGCGATTCGGTTCGTATCGGTGAACGTCATTTGCAGGCAGGTCGTGTTGCCACCGAACTGCTGGAAACCCGGCATCGCAGACCGGGATGGACCCCCGCGTGCCATAAAACTTCAGTTTCATAACATCTTTTTCTGAACGTGAGTCCCGGCTCGCCAGCATCAAGCCGCGAGCCAGCTGGACACATTCGGATAACCGAAACTATCAGGTGACAGCGTCGCCTGCCAGAGGCCGTATCCACATCCGACCAAGGTCCTATGGCGTCCCGGACCGAACGGTATCTTTATTTGTTCGCAGCAGACCTCGAAGCAACACCTTTGCGCCACAGGAAACGGACCGTCGCAAGACTTAACTCTTAGTTTACTCGACAAAATCATGGCTACCTCATCATCAAAAGCGACCAAGACCCCGTCCAAATATCGCGTCGGAATGTTCAGCGCGGGCGAAGCCCGTTGTGATCGCTGGCAGGAAATGGCGCATGCCGCCCAGTCTCTCGTGGCCCGGTCCGCGGCCGGTTCATCCACCAAGGAAGCAGTCGCGCAAGTGGAGGACTTGTTCCGGCATCTCAGTATTCTCGAGGCGTTCCACGCCTATCCTGGGGAATCTTTGATGGCCGCATTAAAGGACGCGCTGGGCCGGGACGATTACTCCGGCTTTTCCAAGCTCAGCACTCGCATCGCCAGAGCGATCATCACCGGCTCCTACCGTCGCTCCGCAAATGCCTGGAAGCTTGGGGAGGAAGGAGAGCAGGAAGGCAACGAGCGCCTGATGAAGGACTACTTCGACACGGGCGATCTGACCAAGCCCTACTTCGAAGTCCTGATCGTTAGCGACGACCCGAGCCCGGAACAGGTGCGCCAGGCGCGCAACGAACTGCGGCAGCTGCGCCGCCCGGAAGATCCCTTCGTCTACGAGGCGGTCACGGTGCCCAGCTTTGAAGATGCCATTCTCGGGGTGGTGCTGAACGCCGATGTGCAGGCGGTGGTCATCAAGGACAATTTCCGTTTCCGCACCCAGTTTGAGGCGCCCAATCTGCGGACCTACCTGGAGCAGCATCTGTCGGTGGAGCTTGGTTCTTTGGAGCCAAAAGACTACGGCGTGGCTCTCGCGCAGGCTATCGGAAAGACCCGCCCCGAGCTGGACGTTTATCTGGTCCTGGATCGGGCGGTGGAAAAGATGGCAAGCCATCTCGACTCGAAAAACATCCGGCGCATTTTCTACGGGATCGAAGATCTCATGGAGATCCACCTCGGGATGATGGAGGGCGTCAACCAGCGCTACGACACGCCATATTTCAACAACCTGAAAAACTATGCGCGCCGCCCGATCGGCACTTTCCACGCGCTGCCGATCGCCCGGGGCAAGTCGGTTTTCAACTCGCACTGGATTCGCGATTTCGGTCACTTCTACGGCGCCAACATTTTCCTGGCTGAATCCTCCGCGACGACCGGCGGTCTCGATTCGCTGCTCGAGCCGACTGGCAACATCAAGGTGGCGCAGGAGAAAGCAGCCCGCGCCTTCGGTTGCCGGCAGCTCTTCTTCGGCACGAACGGCACCTCCACTTCCAACAAGATCGCCGTCCAGACCATCGTGCGCCCGGGCGACATCGTGCTTGTGGACCGCAACTGTCACAAGTCCCACCACTACGGGCTCGTCCTTTGCGGCGGGCAGCCGCTCTACGTCGAAGCCTACCCGCTGACCGAATATTCCATGTACGGCGCGGTGCCGCTCAGAACGATCAAGAAAACGCTGCTCGACCTGAAGGCCGAAGGCAAGCTCGACCGGGTGCGGATGCTGCTGCTCACCAACTGCACCTTCGACGGCCACGTCTACAACGTGCAGCGTTTCATGGAGGAGGTGCTGGCGATCAAGCCGGACATCGTTTTCCTCTGGGACGAGGCCTGGTATGCCTACAGCCGTTTCACACCTTTCCACCGGATGCGCTCCGCCATGGGCGCGTGTGAGGCCCTGCGCGAGAAGTATGCCTCTGAAGCCTACCGCGCCGAATACGCCGAGTTCAAAAAGAAACACGGCAAGATCGATCCGAAAAATCCCAGACTGCTCGACACCCATCTGCTGCCCGACCCGGATGCGGTCAAGATGCGGGTCTATGCGACAACTTCGACGCACAAGTCGCTCTCCTGCTTCCGCCAGGGTTCCTACATCATGGTGAACGACGATTGCTGGGAAAGTACCGAGCCCACCTTCAAGGAGGCCTTCTTCGCCCACACCAGCACGTCGCCGAACCTGCAGCTCATCGCTTCGCTCGACGTGGCCCGCCGCCAGGCGGAGCTTGAGGGCTACGAGCTGGTCGGCCGCTCCATCGAGTTGTCCCTGATCCTGCGCCGTGAGGTGAACCACGATCCGCTCATCTCGAAATACTTCAGCATTGCCACCAACGCCCAGATGGTGCCGGCCCAGTATCGCGCCAGCGGATTCGACGACTTCCATTCGCAGAACGCGACTTGGAAGACCATCTACGACGCGTGGGCAAACGACGAGTTCACGCTCGATCCCACCCGTATCACTCTCCTCTGCGGTTCCGCCGGCTTCGACGGCACCTCCTTCAAGGGGATGCTCGCGAGCAAGTTCGACATCCAGCTCAACAAGACCTCGCGCAACAGCGTCCTGCTCCAGACCAACATCAACAACACCCGCAGTGACATCGCCTACCTCATCAAGGTGCTCGCCGATATCTCCCGCGATCTCGACCGCAAGCTGGCGAGGGACTACGACGAGAAGGCTGGCTTCGATGCCCGGGTTAAGAGCCTCATCACCGACGTGCCGGATCTGCCGAACTTCAGCCGCTTCCACGACGCCTTCCGCGAGAATCCGAAGAGCAAAACCAACGAAGGCGACATGCGGACGCCATTCTTCCTTGCCTATGACGCGGAAAACTGCACGCACGTGAAGCTAAACTCGAAGGAGATCGACGACCTCGTGAAACGCGGCCAGGCCGTCTCCGCGAAGTTCGTTATTCCCTATCCCCCGGGCTTCCCGATCATGGTGCCCGGCCAGGTCATCACCAAGGAGACGATCGACTTCATGCGGAAGCTCGACGTAAAGGAAATCCACGGCTATCACGCCGCCTCGGGCCTGGAACTGATCAGGCCGGAGAAGCTTGGCGGAGCCAAAAAGAAAGCAAGAAAGTAGGCTGGTTCTCGCCTGACATTTTTTCATAATGCTGACGACCCAAAATTCCGAATACCCTGCCTAACGACAAAAAACGGAGCACAACATGATTAACTGGTTCTTCACCACGCTTAAGACTTACCCGGAAATCGCGATTTTTCTCGCGCTCGCCCTCGGTTACTACTTCGGCAAGTTCACCTATAAGGGGATCGGCCTCGGGTCGGTGACCGCCACCCTGATCGCCGCCGTCGTGATCGGGCAGATCGGGATCACGGTCAACCAGCCGCTCAAGGCGTTTGCGTTTCTCATGTTCCTGTTCGCCGTCGGCTACGCGGTCGGGCCGCAGTTCGTGCGAGGGATTGCCAGCAGCGGCCTGCCGCAGGCGATTTTCTCGGTGGTGCAGTGCGTATTGAGCCTGGCCGCCTGCGTGCTGGTCGCAAAGTTCGCCGGCTACGACCTCGGCTACGGGGCCGGACTCTACTCGGGCTCGCAGACGATCTCTGCCGCGATGGGGCTCTCGACCGACGCCATCAACCGGCTGGGCCTAGCCCCGGATAAAGCCAAGGCCCTGCTCGACTCGATGCCGATCGCTTACGCCGTGACCTACATGTTCGGCACCATGGGCTCGGCGATCGTGATCGCCATCATCGGCCCGAAGCTGCTGGGCATCGATCTCGTTGCCGCCTGCAAGGACTACGAGGAGAAGCATGGAGGCGGCAAGAAGCAGCTGGGCGGTCCGGGCACGGCCTGGACACGCTGGGCGCTTGCGCGCCTACAAGGTGCAGCCGGGTGGCAAGGCCGTCGGTCTGCGCGTCGCCGAGGCTGAGTCGCTGGTGCCCGATGCGCGCCTCTTCATCCTGCGCATTCGGCGCGGGGGCGAGATCATGGATGCGACCGCGGACATCGTCCTGAAGGAAGGCGACGTGGTGGCGGTCGCGGGCGAGCGCGAAGTGCTGGTGAACATCCTCGGGGCGGCGGCGGTCGAAGTCGAGGACCGCGAACTGCTCGCCGTGCCGGTGGAGGGCGTCGACGTCCTGGTAACGAACAAGGAGGTCGACGGCAAGACGCTCGCCGAGCTGGCGACGCGCCCGGCGGCGCGCGGCGTGTTCCTGCGCAAGATCACGCGCGGCGCTACCGCCACCGATATCCCCATTCTGCCGAGCACCGAGATCAATCGCGGCGACTTGCTCACCCTCGTCGGCCGCACGTCAGGACACAACCGCCGCCACCAAGATGCTGGGTGTCGCCGACCGTCCGACCGATGTCACCGACATGGCGTTCGTCGGCCTGTTTATCGTGATTGGCGCGCTGATCGGCTCGCTGGTCTTCAAGGTGGCTGGCGCGCCGCTCACCCTGTCGACCGCCGGCGGAGCGCTCGTCGCGGGCATCATCGGCGGATGGCTGCGCTCGGTGCGCCCGAAGTTCGGACGCATTCCGACGCCCACCGTCTGGTTCATGAACTCGGTCGGCCTCAACATCTTCATCGCCATCGTCGGCATCTCCGCCGGTCCGGGCTTCGTCAACGGTCTGAAAACGCAGGGCGTCGGTCTCTTCCTCTGGGGCGCGGTCGCGACCACGGTCCCGCTGATTCTCGGCATGTTCATCGCCAAGTACGTGTTCCGCTTCCACGACGCGCTCAACCTCGGAATCATTTCCGGGGCGCGCACGACGACGGCATCGCTTGGTCTGGTCTGCGACCAGGCCAAGAGCCAGATCCCGGCGCTCGGCTACACCGTCACCTACGCCGTGGGTAACACCCTGCTCACGATCTGGGGCATGGTCATCATCATGTTGCTGTCGTGAGGACACATTTTCCGAACATCATTCAACAGCAAAGAAAACTATGACAACAAAAAGCAAATCCTCGCGGGCTGCGAAA
The DNA here is from genome assembly GCA_963776615.1 of uncultured Verrucomicrobiae bacterium. Classification (GTDB taxonomy): domain Bacteria; phylum Verrucomicrobiota; class Verrucomicrobiia; order Chthoniobacterales; family UBA10450; genus Palsa-1392. Next base: position 47,042 of record CAVZNJ010000016.1, on the reverse strand, counting down.
GCTAACGGACAAGCTCATCGTGGCAGTCGCCCATTGTCAGATAATTCGAGACTGAAAGAGTTCGAGAAACTCGGTCCGTTCGAGATCAAGGATTTCGTTCAAAAAGTGGCATCGACATCAGCGCTGGAATCTTCCATGTCGTACCTGAACGCCGGTCGCGGCAACCCAAACTGGGTCGCCACTGAGCCGCGCGAAGCGTTCTTCCTTCTTGGGCAGTTCGCAGTTACTGAGAGCAAGCGGGTGCTCGACCTGCCACCCGGTGTCGGCGGGATGCCTGGCGCAGCGGGAATTGCCGGCCGACTTGAAGCCTGGCTCGCGAAACACAACGACATGCCGGGCGCGTCTGTCCTGCAGGCGATGGTGCCATGGGCCGTGAAGAAATTCAGCTTCGATCCCGACAAGTTCGTGCACGAGTTGGTGGATTCCATCATCGGCGATCACTACCCGGTGCCAGATCGCATGCTGGTGCATAACGAGCAGATCGTGCACGAGTACCTGGAGTGGGCGATGTGCGGAAACCCGCGGCCGAAAGGCAAGTTCAAGATCTATGCGGTCGAAGGGGGCACCGCCGCCATGTGCTACATTTTCAAGTCGCTAAAAAGCAACCGGATTCTCAACCCCGGCGACACGATCGCGCTCGGTGTGCCGATCTTCACACCCTACCTCGAGATGGCGCACCTCGAGGACTACGACCTCCACTACGTCGAGGTGCATGCGAAACAGGAGGATAAGTTTCAGTATCCGGATGAAGAGATCAAAAAGCTCCTCGACCCGAAGATCAAAGCGTTCTTCATCGTCAATCCTGGCAACCCGTTCGCGGTCGCGCTGTCTCCAGACACGATTAAAAAAATCGGCGACGTGCTCAAGAAGCGGCCCGATCTCATCCTGCTCACGGACGACGTCTATGGCACGTTCGTTCCGGGCTTCCGTTCGCTGATGGGAGCGTTCCCGAAGAACACAATCGGCGTCTACTCCTACAGCAAATACTTCGGCTGCACCGGGTGGCGGCTCGGAACCATCGCGGTCCACGAGGACAACATCTTCGACGAGATGATCGCGGCGCATCCCGAGCCTACGAAGAAACAGCTGGACAAGCGCTACGGCGGGCTCACCCTCGAGCCGCGCAAATTCGCTTTCATCGACCGCATCGTTGCCGACAGCCGCGATGTCGCGCTCAATCACACGGCCGGGCTGTCGCTTCCGCAGCAGGTCATGATGACGCTGTTCTCGCTCAGCGAGCTGATGGACGAGAAGAAGGCCTATCAGAAAGCCTGCATCGGCATCTGCAAGCAGCGGGTCCGGGCAACGATCGAAGGACTCGATATCGAAGTCGGTCCGAATCAGTACTTCGACTACTACTACGGCCTGATCGATTTCGAGTTTTTCGCCCGCAAATACCTTGGCGAGGACATCGTCAAATGGATGAAGGCGAACGTGCACCCGCTCGACATCGTGTTCCGGCTGGCCGAGGACCACGGCATCGTCCTGCTCAACGGCGGCGGCTTTGCCGCTCCCGATTGGTCGGTCCGCATATCCTTCGCAAACCTCGATAATCACGTCTACGACGACATCGGCCGGGCGTTGCGCGCCATCGCGCGCGGATACCGGCAGGCATATGAGGCAGCTACAGGCAAGAGTGCCCCGCCAGCGCCGACTGCGAAACGCTAGTTCGGCTACTTCGCGATGCTGCTGTCGCAAATAGAAAGGAGAGAAGCGTGAAAAAAATACGACACCTGTCGGGGAGAAAGCCAACGCCAGGAGACTCCGGTGAAGGTCAATCGCAGCAAACCATCATGAGTATACGAAGTTCTGTTCGTGACTACGCATTTGCCCTGGCGGCATTGTTCACCCTCTTGAGCGGCGCGGAGATCGTTCGCGGCCAGCAGGAGAGCGAGATGGACGTCTGGATGTCCGCTCCGTCTGATCTCAACCTGGCCGTGACGCAGGTCGCTCCCGCGGACAGCGCGCTATCGTCTGTCGAGCAAGGCCGTACGTCCCTCGATGATTGGTTTGCCTGGCGCGAATGGCAACTGAAAGAGCGCCGTGAGGCCTTCAAAGATACGACGTTCGAAATCAACCTGCGCACCTACTTCTTCGATCGCCACCAGTTCAACGGTTCTGAGAGCGAGGCATGGGCCATCGGCGGATGGCTAGGGTTGAAAACCGGTTACTTTCTCGATCATGTCGCGTTCGGATCGACCCTTTACACTTCACAGCCTCTGTATGCCCCTGCGGACAGGAGTGGAAGCCTCCTCCTCCTGCCTAACCAGGACGGCTATACCGTTCTTGGCGAATTCTACGCGGATATCCGGATTATCGACGGCTTGAATATTAATGTCGGAGCAAAGGGCTACGATACGCCCTTTATCAACCGCAACGACACGCGCATGACGCCCAATACTTTTGAGGCGATCGTTTTGCAGGGCCGTACGGAACTTGGTGACAGCAGCACAAACGCGGCCGAGACCGACGCAAGCCCGAAGAGCAATGTCGCCGGTGTGGGCAAAGAGGTCGTTGACACGGGCCAGGCAAAAGTGGAGCCGGAGAAAGAAAATGGGGTACTAAAATACGGAGCCGGCTATTTCTACCAAATCAAGGAACGAAATGACAGTGAGTTTGTGTCGATGGCGGTTGATGCGGGTGCGAATGTTGATCGAGGCGTTTACAGTGCCGGACTTCTTTACGAAAAAGGGGGGTTCTCCCTTGGTGGGATCGACTATTTGTGCCCCGACATCATCAATATCGCATATGCCGAGAGCAAGCTGAAATTCCCGATTGGTGCGGACTGGCAGCCAAAGCTCAATGCCCAGTTCGTGCAACAGAACAGTGTCGGGGCTGACCTCCTTCAGGGAGACAATTTTTCAAGTCAGCAGTTTGGCCTCAAATTGGATCTGCCTGTGACGAAGCCGCTATTGCTTACCGCGGCTGTCACCTACGCCTGGGGGGATGCCAACCTGCGGAATCCGTGGAGCAGTTATCCCGGCTATACAAGTGTCCAGGTGCAGGACTTCAACCGGGCCGGTGAAGGTGCGCTCCTTCTCCGAGCTGGTTATGACTTTCCCTGGGTCGAAGGGCTGAGCGCCTATGCGCTTGGCGTGTTTGGCACGACCCCGGATCAAGCGGGGCAGTATCGGCAAAACGAGTACGATTTCAATCTGCAGTTCGGGCCAAAAAAAGGCCTTCTCAAGGATTTGTCGCTGCGTCTCCGCTACGGTCTCGTCCACCAGTATGGGGGGAATGTCGACAACCTGACCGACTTCCGCGTGATCTGTAACTACGTGATCAAGTTCTAACCAGAACGCTCGGGCCCGGCGGACTCGATGAGTATTACTGACTGATACCTGGAAAGGCGGGCTTACCATGACTTTTTTTGTCCATGCGCTCAGGGAACACGCGGAACTCGCGGTCTTCCTAACCCTGGCAATCGGGTTCTTCATTGGTCGTCTTAAGCTCGGATCGTTCAGCCTCGGGACGATCGTGGGCACGCTGCTCGCCGGAGTCGCAATCGGACAATTGGCCATCCAGGTGCCGGCCGTGGTCAAGTATGTCTTCTTCGATCTATTCCTCTTTACGACCGGCTACAAGGTGGGACCTCAGTTCTTTCGTGGCCTGAAGAAGGATGCGTTTCCGCAAGTGGCCGTTACGCTCGTGCTCTGCGTCACCTGTCTGCTCGCCGCATTTACGGCGGCGAAAATGCTCGGTTACGACATGGGGACGGCGGCCGGTCTTCTCGCCGGCGCATTCACCGAATCGACCGTCATCGGGACGGCCAGCGACGCCATCGGACGGCTGGGTATATCGGCCGCGGACAAAACCAGCTTGATTAATAATATCCCGGTGGCGTACGCGGTGACTTATCTTATCGGCACGGGGTTCGTCGTCTGGTATCTCCCCAACATTGGTCCGAAGCTGCTGGGAGTGGATCTCAAGGACGAGGCGCGGAAACTCCAGACCCAGCTCTCAGGCTCAGCGAAAAGTGGAGCGGGGAAGCTATCCGCCTTTCAGAACCTGGCGGTTCGTGCCTACCGAATCACTCGTCCGGATCTGCTGAATCAAACCGTGGGCGAACTGGAAACGCGTCCCAGAGCAGATCGCGTCTTCGTCTCCCGCATCCGACGAAATGGCAAGATCATCGAGCCCGAGCTTACTACGGCGATTCTTGAGAGTGACACAATCGCCGTTCTGGCACGCTCGGAGCTGCTAATGTCCCGCGGAGTCGAGATTGGGATCGAAGTAAGCGACAAGGAGCTACTGGATTTTCCGATTGAATTTCTCGACGTGGTGATCACTAACAAGTCGTTCGTTGGCAAAACCATTGCGGAGTTGGCGTCCATGGATTTCGCCCGGGGAATATTCCTGAAAAAGCTGATTAGGACCGGGCAACCAATGCCATTCGCCCCTGAAACGCGGGTCGAGCGCGGGGACCTGATGACGCTGATTGGTTCCGAGAAAGACGTCTGCCGGGCCGCCAAAAACCTCGGTTATGCCGACCGGCAGACCGTCATGACAGATATGATCTTCGTTGGGCTCGGCATTTTCCTCGGCGGGCTGGTTGGATTGCTTACCATAGTGGTCGGCGGTCTTCCGCTTACCCTCACGGCCAGCGGGGGCGCGCTTATCATGGGCCTGGTATTCGGCTGGCTGCGCGCGATTCGCCCAACATTCGGTCGCATCCCAGAGTCCGCCATGTGGATCTTCGATACGGTCGGTCTCTCGGTCTTCATGGCATGCGTGGGACTCGCCGCGGGGCCCAGTTTCTTTTCTGGGTTGCAAAAGTCGGGACTCAGCCTGGTCTTCGTAGGTTTGGTCGTCGCCGTTCTGCCTCACACCATCGGCATCCTGTTCGGCCGTTATGTGTTAAAAATGAACCCCGTGATCCTCCTGGGCGCTTGTTCCGGAGCCGGCACCGTGACGGCCGCATTGCGCGCCATTCAGGAACAGGCCGAGAGCGAGTCTGCCGGCCCTCGGCTACACGGTGCCGTATGCAATCGGCAACATCGTGCTTACCGCCTGGGGTCCTATCCTGGTGGCGATGATGTCGTAGCCGTCCCGTGTCGTTTACTAATGGCGCGCTTGAGGTAGAGTTGCGCATGACTTCGTGCTCGTTGGTTCATCACGATCACCGCGAGCGGATCGGATCGAATGATTTCGCCCTTTCCTTGTTAGGCACGTCTTCGTATCGGGTAAGAACGACGACTTTATTCCTTGTGTTATCAGCACTCTTTCTCCCTGGCTGCGCATCCGATCGTTCGGCAAAGCGACAGCCCTCTGACCGGCCGTTCTTCGATTCTCCAGACCTTGAGAGCCTTCATTAACTCCATCTTTGGCCATCGTCGGTCGCGCGGTAGCGGTATTCCTGTGAAGCATATACCTTCACCGCAATTATCTGTTCGGGCAGCAGCTGCCGCCGGCCTCGGTGTTGGTGAGGCGCAGTTCCTGCAACTGCGATATCTCATTTATGCGCTCATTTCTCCCGACCTAATCCGGGTCGGAAGCAATAAGCCTGTGGACTCAAAGAATGCCTGCTCATGAGCGTCGAGTTTACACTTCCGATTTATATCGATCTAAGCGCAACATGCCTTTACGCCATGACTGGCGCATTGCTTGCAATTCGCCGGCATTATGACGTTGTCGGCCTGTTCGTGCTGGCGCTGGTAAGCGGAGTGGGCGGCGGACTGATCCGTGACGGCGTTTTCATTCAACACGGGCCGCCCATCGCGATGAGCGATGGGCGTTATCTTCTTGCTGTCATAATTGGCTGTATCGCCGCGGCTTTATTTCGCCATCATGTCGCTCGTTTGCAGACTGCCTTTTTGTTTGCCGACGCGCTTGGCTTGGGTTGCTACGCCGTCGTTGGTGTCGAGCACGCGCTCAACGCCCAACTTCCAGTAATTACCGCAATCATGATCGGGGTGGTAACGGCGTGCGGCGGCGGCCTGCTCCGCGACGTCCTCGTGCGCGACGAACCGCTCCTCTTCAAACCCGGACAGCTCTACGTGCTCGCCGCTTTGATCGGGGCGAGCCTGTTTATTTTACTCCTTTCTTATTCCCGGATGTCGGCGGCGATGGCAGCGTTACTGGCGATCGGCTGCTGCTTTGTTTTTCGCATGCTTGCAATCGCCTTCAATTGGAAAACAGTTTCGTTAATCCCGAAGGCCCCGTGACCGACGCACGTTCGGTGCCGTCGCTACCAAAGCTCTAGCTCTCTGACGAAGATCAGGTTGTTACTAAAACCGCCGGGCTCGAAGCCGGTTCTGGAGCAGCACTCTTTGGATCGAATGCGCTTATTTCGACGCGTGTCTCGCCGATGAAAATCTGCGAGCTTTCGGGGATCGGTTTCCAAATATCCTGATAATTGCCGATGGGCTCGGAAACAAGGCAGGAGGCAAAGCGTCCTAACTTCTTTGCTATTTCAGGATTCAGTCGATTGAACTCTTCCATCCCGGGACTGATGTAGAGCGTTGGCCCTTTGCCGTCGCTGCCGTAGCGAAAACCCCAGAGACTTTGTCCATCGGAAATGGCCAGCGTCATCCACAGCGCTGGATCGACGCCCTTTTCTTTTGCCGTTGCCTCTACCACCCGGACCATCTTTGCGATGGCTGCAGGAACATCCTTCTCCAATCCGAAAGTAAGTGCCAAATGAAACATCACTTCTGAATCGGTTGAGCCAAGGATGTTAGTGAAATATCCCGGCGCAATTTTCGCCATGAGCGACTGCCGCAGCTCAAAACTGGCAATCTGACTGTTGTGCACGAAGAGCCATTGCTTGTAGCGGAAGGGATGGCAATTGGTTTCCTGAATGGTCGCCAGTGACGTGGCGCGCACATGCGCCATGAACAATGGCGATTCAATATGGGCCGCGAGGTCGAGCAGGTTCAGATCATTTCAGGCAGGCCGGATGCTGCGGAACAAGCCGGGAATGGGTTGCTTGTCGTACCATCCAATCCCAAATCCGTCACCATTGGTCGGCGTCCTTGGGGCTTTGGCACGCAGACTCTATTGGATCAGATTTGTCCTTCGGCTTGATGATCAGATCTTCCAGTAGGAATCGGAGCCCCTGTGTATGCTACCCATCTGCACATATTAAGATAATTCGGGCTATTTTGCGTCGAGCGGTATCGGACCTTTGGCCCATAAGCCGCTCCAGACAATTGCTATGTTCATTGGTGACCGAGGTTAATGGTAGCGCGCATAGACCTGCTGTTTGCCGAAATAGATCGGGCAAACGGGAATCACCCGCGTGATAAAATGGTTCGTGTTCGCGCTTTCCTCGAAGGTTACTTTCAGGTTGGACGCCCGCGGCGTGTTCAGGTGGGGCTCACACTTTTCCGCTGATCCGCCATGCAGCCCGGTATTGGACCTTGGTCCGATGGACACTTCGTTCGTGAGAGACGCAAATTGCTTTTCCAAATCTACTTCAGCCCATGAAAAGAATCGCCTTTTTTCTCTCGGTCTTGGCTGCATTGCTCGCGACCTCTTTCGGACAGGAATCGACCGACAACTCCCCCGAGAAAACCGCGATAGCGGCCAATGATCGCGCCTATGGGGCCGCCTACGCCAAAGCGCTGGCTTGGTAAACAAGGAGAAAACTATGGATACAATCCACCCACTTGGCCTCGCCACGATGATGGCGACGCGCCAACCCTTCGCATTAATCGACGTTCGGCCCCGGGATCAGTTTGAATGCTCGCATATCTGCGGCGCCCGCTCGATTCCGCTGAACCGGCTTTATCCGGCAGAAATCGTGCGCGAACACGGCGATGATCTTCCTGCCGTGTTTCTCATTTGTCGCAGGCACATCAGAGCCAGCCTGGCGGCCGGAATGTTGCGATCGACCGGACGGCTCCGCCCCATAATCGTGGAAGGCGGAATGGAGCTATGGGAGGCACAAGGTTTAGCGACCGTTCGCTCGCTCCGTGTGCAGATGCCACCTCTGATGCGGCAATTGGTCGAGGCTCGCCGGCAGCGACTGACTGTTGCCCGTGCGGCGCGCGAGAAAGTAGGGAAAATCGTCCGGCGTGCGTTTCCTCGGCGCCCTGCCGATAACGATTGGTGGTGTCGGTGTGAGTTTCAGCCGCGCCGGACGTGTCGCAGCTGACACAGTGGCCTTTAGTCGATTGGCAGACGGGTGAATGATTCGCATCGTCTCGCTGGAAAGATACCCCGCCACGAAAAAGAAAAATGCATTCATTCTTGACGGTCATGGGTTCATCGTTTCAACGTGAACTTCGAGACCTACACGAAAGGTGCGACCAAAGAGATGAAAGCCGCCGCGCCGAAAACGTGAAGTAGAATCGGATCGGGATCTATCTCCACTGGTCCAATTGAGGCACGCTCTTTAGGCGTACGACCAAGGTCCTATGGGCGGCGTCCGTCCGGCGCTAGCAAACTGGCAGAATGAGAACAAGTCTGTTCTGTCGCGCTGTCGCTCTTTTTCCCGCCGTGCTGCTGCTGCTGCTGATCGGTCAGCCTGCGGCGTTTGGTAACGAAACGGACGAAACGGCGGCCGCTTCGGAAACGGCGGAGGCGCCTAAGATTCCAGCCGACCAATTGGATTCGTTAGTCGCGCCGATAGCGCTTTATCCCGATCCGCTTTTGGCGCAAACGCTGGCGGCTTCCACCTATCCGATCGAGGTCATGCAACTGCAGCAGTGGCTGGACAAAAACAAGGATCTGAAAGACCAGGCGTTGGCCGACGCGGTGGCAAAGCAGCCCTGGGACCCAAGCGTGCAGGCGATGGCGGCCTTCCCCGAGGTGGCCCAACGCATGACCGAGAACATCCAATGGACATCGGACATGGGGAACGCGTTCCTGGCTCAGCAAGAGGACGTGATGTCCGCCGTCCAGCGCATGCGGGCGAAGGCCGAGAGCACAGGAGCGTTGAAGACGGGCGAGCAACAGAAGGTAGAAACGAAAACGGTTGGCAGCGAGCAAGTGATCGTAGTCGAGCAAGCCGATCCGAAGACGGTTTATGTCCCTTCCTATGACCCCACAGTTGTTTATGGCGAACCCGCGTATCCGTATCCGAGTTATAGTTATCCGGGCTATATAGCCGGTGGGGCGCTCGCCTTCGGCGGGGCGATGGCGCTAGGTGCGGCGTGGGGCAATAACTGGGGTTGGGGTTGTGGCTGGGATCAGGGCAACGTCAACGTCAACGTCAACAACAACTACGTCAACAACTACAATAAGAAGAATAACATCAAAGCAGGTGAGGCGGGTAAGTGGCAACATAGCCCGGAACATCGCGGCAACGCTCCCTATGGCGATCGAGGAACAGCGAATAAGTATGGTGGACGCGCGGCTGGCGGCGCGGGAGGAGTTGGTAAGCCCGGTGGAGCAGGTGGAGTTGGGAAGCCCGGTGGCCCCGGCGGAGTTGGGAAACCCGGTGGCGCAGGCGGAGTGGGGAAACCCGGTGGCGCAGGCGGAGTGGGAAAACCCGGTGGCCCCGGCGGAGTTGGGAAACCCGGTGGCGCAGGCGGAGTGGGAAAACCCGGTGGCGCGGGTGGCGCCAGCAAGGCGGGCGGGGCGGCCGCCACAAAGAAATCGGGCAGTGGAGGCGCGAATCAGATTGGGAACAAGAACATGGGAAACAAGGGTAGCTCTGCATCGCGCAGCAGCGGCGGTGCGATCAGCGGCGGCAGCGGAAAACAAGCGAAAGCAAGCAGCAGCCGAGGAGGCAAGAGCATGGGTGGCGGCGGAATGAGTGGCGGCGGGGGCAAAAAAGGAGGCGGTGGCGGCGGGCGCAAGAAAGGCGGCGGCGGGCGCTAACAACAAAGTGAGGAGAAGCCCAATGAAATCAAAATCTAATCTCTCAATCCTGGCAAAGATCTCGCTGGCCGTAGTCGCGATGACGATCGGCGGCATTTTGCAAGCGGCGCCCGAAGTCAAGCAGGACGCGGCTGCATCACAGCCGAAAGGGAAGGAATTCAACACGCCAAAGGCGGCGGCGGATGCTCTGATTCAGGCCGCGGAATCGTACGACGTCGCAGCGCTAAAGGAAATCCTGGGTCCCGGCAGCGACGACATCATCAGCTCAGAAGATGCCGTTGCAGACAAGAACCGGGCCATGGCCTTCGCCGCCAAAGCGAAGGAAAAGACGGAGGTGGGAACCGACCCCAAGAATAAGAATCGCGCCATCGTAACAGTTGGGAATGATGGTCTCACACTGCCGATTCCAATCGTTAAGAGCAAAGGTATGTGGTCATTCGATACCAAGGTAGGTCGCGAAGAAATCCTCAACCGCCGCATCGGCGCGAACGAACTGGATGCGATTGCCGTTTGCCGGGGATACGTGGAAGCGCAGCATGAATACGCGGACGAAAAGCACGATGATGCGAAGGTTAACGAATACGCGCAACGCATCATCAGCACGCCCGGAAAACACGACGGGCTCGCCTGGCAAAACCCTGACGGGACCTGGGGCGGTCCAGTCGGCGAGGGTGTCGCCCGCGCGATCGCACGAGGTTACACCGAAAAGGGCGAACCGTTTCGCGGCTACTATTTCAAAGTGCTAAAAGGGCAAGGGCCGTCAGCCCGGATGGGGCAGATGGATTTTGTCGTCGAAGGCGCGATGATCGCCGGCTTCGCCCTCGCGGCTGCACCCGCGCAGTATCGCGTGACTGGAGTGAAGAGCTTCATCGTCGGTCCGGATGGGGTGATTTACGAGAAGGATCTCGGCCCCGATACGCTGAAGCAATTCCAAGCCATGGATCGGTATGACCCGGACAAGAGTTGGGAAGAGACGGATGATGACTGGGGGGACGCAGTCGAAGGCGAAAGCCCGTAGAGCGGTTAGCTCCGATGACGATAATCGTACTTGGGAGTGCCGCACTGTCGGCAGGGGAATGGCCTGCTGAAGTGAGTTCGAGCACGGAAGTAAAAGCCGCGGCGCCAAAGGCCTAACGAGCTGCCGAAAGTGAAGAAGCTTTTCTTCGCTCAAACAAAGGAGAACAAGTCTCCCCCATCGGTTCCCGTACCGTCAATAACATGAGTAGCACAATTACGATTAGCGAGGCGATGTAAGTCAGAAGTAAATACGCCCTGGCGGAAGTTTACGGTGAAGTATTTGCTGCAGGCTGCGGTGCTTCTGTTGATGCTGGCGGTCGGCATCAGTCTGCGTCCGGGGCAGGTGTGGAATAACTGGCGCCGTCTCACCCCTTCGAAATGGGCGCGACTGGTCGCGGCGACGTTCCTGCTCCCTCCGACACTCGCACTGGCGCTCGGAAATCTGTTCGCGCTGGGCGGGCCGGCCACGGCGGGATTGTTCCTGATTGGCGCGGTGCCGGGGGCGCCGCTCATGACGCGCGGCGCGGCGCAACGGGGGTTCGATGTGCACATGGCGGCGAGCTACCAGGTGTGGAGTGGATTGCTTACGCCGGTCATCGTCCCATTGCTGGTCGCGACGGGCGGCTGGCTTTACGGACGAGCCATCTGGGTGCCGCCGATGAAGTTGCTCTCGGTCATCGCGCAACAGCAGTTTCTGCCGTTGCTCGTTGGGATGGCGCTGACATGGCTGGCGCCCGCAATCTCCAGCCGCATGCAGCGCGCACTCGTGCCAATCGGTAACGTTCTCATCCTGGTCGTGCTGGTGGCCGTGCTCTACAAAATGGGGCCTGCCTTGAAACAGGTGAGCCCGTGGCTGGCGGCGGCGGCGCTGCTTCTCGCGATCGGATGCCTCTTCGGAGCGCGTTTGCTGCTCGGCGGACGCTCCCGAATCATTCAAACGTTATCCATCTGCAACGCGAACCGCCACATTGGTCTCGCGCTTTTGCTTTCCGGGCAGCAAATGCAGGATAACCGGCCGGTGCCAGCAATCGTGGCCTATGCGATCGCAGCCCTGCTCGTGATGGGCGTTTACGCGAAGCTCGCGCCGGATGTGAGGGAAACGCCGGCGACCTGAGTTTGCGGCGCCGCCAGGCAGCGCAACAGTTTTTGATTCGTTAGGGTGAAACGGTCAACTTTGCTAGTCCTGTCGCCAGTAGCGTCCATTGGACCAGGGTCCATCATTCCGATTTGCACGCTCCGTATGGTCTGGCCTTGCAGATCATTCAGCGCGGCGATTAAAAAGCCGTCCAATTTCTCAATTGGCACCGGCCACCGCGCTGTCCGGGCCGAGTGCGATTTGTTTTGCGCCCGGGAGCAGGTCGAGCATCTTGAAAATCCTTTTTCGCCGCCGCTGAGTTTACATGCAACAAGATCTCAACATTCCGGTTTTCGGCAGAGCTGCTTTCGATCAGAGCCACTCATGAAACGTCTTCTGCTCTGTTACTCTCGTTCTGAGTCTCAACGGATGCGCACATATCGCAACCGTCAAATCCACGACTCCGCGTTTGGCGGCCAGCGGCACACGGAAGCCAATGCTTGTCTCAGCCGAGCAACAGGTGCGCCAAGCGCAAGAAAAGGCGCCCCGTGATCCATTGCACGCACTGGGCGAATATCTCGCCGCCGCGCAAACGGCCTCCAATCAGTTGGCTCGCCATCCGGGCGATCGGCCGGCCCTTGAGCTTTATGATTTTTCCGTCGCCCGTGCGATTGGAGTCATCGAGGATGCACACCTCAACCCATGGGATCACGCGCTCATGGTGCCTGCCCCGGCCAGTGATTATAGCCTAACGACCAAGCGCCAGGTCGGAACAGATCGTGATCCGGCTGTCTACGAAATCATTCCGACCGACACCCTCACGATTGGCGGAGAATACCTCCGGGACCGGGTCACAATTAGCGGGATTGGCGCCCCGGTGGTCGCGGTCGGCCGGGAGGAGAAGAAAGACTTTCGACAGACATTCACTTCGCGCCGGCTTTATGGGGGCGCGACCGGAATCATTCGCTTTCGCGGTCATCGCGCCGAACTCGAGTTTTTCCAACCCTTGATGACCGATCGGGTTTCTCTGGATGGACATAGTTATCCGTTGGCGGCGGATCTGACCGCTCCTCTTGCGGTTGGATTGACCCGGGAACGTCCGGAGAAACTCGGGATCGCCCGTCTCCTGCGTCCGGAGAAATATGCCGACACAGCGCGGTTGATTCGGCTGCAGGTTTACGATCCAAAGCGGGTCCCGGTTATTTTTGTTCACGGTTTGCAGGATACGCCGGCGAGCTGGACTCCGTTGATTAACGCTCTCTACGAGGACCGCGAAATCCGGCGCCGTTATCAGTTCTGGGTTTACAGTTACCCGAGCGGTTATCCCTATCCGTATTCCGCGGCACTCTTCCGGGACGAGCTCGACGGAGTAGATCGGGCGTTTCCAGATCATAAAGGCATCGTTCTCATCGGCCACAGTATGGGGGGGATGGTTTGCCGGCTCATGATCACCGATGCCGACCAGAAGATCTGGCGCTACTTCTTTGGCAAGCCGCCAGCGGAAACCGTTTTACCCGATCACACCCGCGAATTGCTCGTAAAGTCACTGATTTTCAACCATCGACCGGAAGTGAAGCGGGTGATCTTCATGTCCACTCCGCATCGCGGAAGCGACCTGGCCAGCAATTGGATTGGCCGGCTCGCTGCCAGCTTCGTGAAGATTCCATTCCTGGTAGCGACCGTGCCTGTCGCGGTGATCTCTGCCGCGGCTGAAGACCCGGGAGCGTTCCAAGCCAAACGCCTGCCGAACAGCATCGACACGCTTTCTCCCCATAATCGGTTCCTGCTTGAGGTAAATAAGATCCCGATCACCCCTGGAATTCCCTACCATTCAATTATCGGCGATCGCGGACGCGGCGATACGCCAAAGAGCAGTGACGGCGTAGTTGCATACTGGAGTTCTCACCTCGACGGCGCTCAGTCAGAACTCATCGTGCCATCAAATCATAGTTCGCCGGCCAATCCGGAAGCGATCGCGGAAGTGCGCCGCATTCTCAAACTGGCGCTAAGGGAAGATTAGGTTCGACGGCGAAGAACTTTGCTAACAGGTTCAGAATTTTCTGATACATTTGGGGCATGAGCTCAGGCGCGGAATCAAAGGTGTCAGCCGATGAAGCGTTACAGCGATTGAAGGCTGGGAACGAACGATTTGTCGCCGGGACGGCACAATTCCCAACGATGCAAAAGGAAATCCTCGCCGATCTCACGAAGGGCCAACATCCCTACGCCACCATTCTGAGCTGTAGCGATTCGCGGGTGCCGCCGGAATTGATTTTCGATGCCGGCTTCGGCGAGTTGTTCATCATTCGCGTCGCAGGAAATGTGATGTCACCGGAAATTGCGGGAAGCCTGCAATATGCAGGACGGCATTTGCACACGCCGCTCTTCGTCGTGCTCGGTCATACCCATTGCGGTGCGGTGGCCGCAGCGATCGATGCGCGGGTCCACGGCACACGCCAAGATTCGCGGATTCAGCTGCTGGTTGATTCCATCCTGCCCGGCCTCGCTGGTCTCGACTTGCAGGTCAGTCCGGAGGTGATGCACGACGAGGCTGTTGAAGCCAATGTTCGCTGGAGCATGCGCCAGATCCTCGAAACGCCAGAAGGTCGCGAGCGTCAGGCCGCAGGCCAGCTAAAGCTGGTCGGCGCGATCTACGAAATCAAAACCGGCCAGGTGCGATTTCTTGCGTAAGCGGGATTTCGAATCGCATGATTGCATCGCCACGGACCCGAAAACGACCACGGACTCACTTTCCGGCCCGCATAGGACCAAAGTCCAACTTCGCGGCACCGCGGCCTGTGCTTTCCTTGGGCTAATCTTCGAATGCAACCTATGAAACTCATCCCGATCCTCGCCGTTTCCATCGCCCTTCTCGTCTCTGCGCAAGCCGTGCAAAGGCCCTCCGCCCACACCCAAGGCACGCCAACCGGCAAAGCAACCGGGCCGCTCAAGCCTGGCGAATATTGGTGGCATCCCGAGCTTTCGCCGAGTGGTCCGCTCATGATCCTCGTGAGCGTGCCCGAGCAGACCATGCACGTCTATCGGAACGGCATCCTCATTGGCCGCTCAAGCATAAGCACTGGCTCGAAAGGAAACGCTACCCCCGGAGGCGTTTTCTCCATTCTTGAAAAGAAGCAGGAGCATTACTCGAAGAAATACAACAACGCGCCGATGCCCAACATGCAGCGACTAACCTGGACCGGCATTGCCATGCACTCGGGCAATCTCCCCGGCTACCCTGCGAGCCACGGCTGCATCCGCATGCCATTCGATTTCTCGCAGTTGCTTTTCAGGGAAACTTCCAAGGGCGGCACAGTCGTCGTGGGCGATGGCAAGGTTCCAGTGCCGCACCTCGCGTCCAATCCCGGCCTCCTGCTCGCGCCGAAGGATATCTCAGCTGCAATGGTACGGCCGCTCGCGAGCAATGAGTACGACTGGAAGCCGGAACGGAGCGCGAGCGGCCCGATCACGATGGTAGTCAGTTCGGCCGATAAAGCGATCTACGTTTATCGCAACGGCAATGTCATCGGGCGCGCGCCGGTGGAGGTAAGTGGCCGCGGTTCGCTCGGGAATCATGTCTTCTCGCTGCTCGAAGGCACGACCGACCGGGAAAGCAAGCTGGCTCCCGGTCGCGCGGCGCGCAAATGGATGACCGTAACGAGCAGTGGCCGCCGCGCCAATGCCGATCAACTAGCGTCGCGTCTGCGGATTAACCCGGACTTTGCAGCGAAGGTTTACGACACGCTCACACCGGGCACGACGGTCATCATCACCGACCAGCCTGTGGTGCGCACCCGCCGCGATGTTCCCATCCTCGAGAGCTGATTAAGGTATATCCGCTGCCAGCCGAGGAAGCCGGACGCGGACGATGTCTGTGTGCTGCGGATCAGCGGAAAATTGCAGCGTTCAGAATTTGGCGGAGCCCAGGAGGCGATGGCGCGAACAATTGACCTCGCCAGGCTCCCTCAGAATCCCCCGCCCCAACGGTATTGCCAGGCGATCCCCACGGCATCGAAGTCGTGATGGCGAGCAGCGTTGTAGCCGGTGATGGCGTAGAGCTTGATAGAATAATTACGGCTCAGAGGTAGCGCCAGGGTCGCGCCGAAGCGAGTCCCTTCGTGCCGGTCGTCGATCTCAACCCCATTCAGGGTGCTGCGGCTGCCGTTAAAGTAGCCCGCATCGAGGCCGACCCAGCAACCAGTTCGAAAAGTGTAGGTGAGGTGCGCCTGCACCGAATAGAGCGGCGCTTGCTCTCGCTTTTGGCCACCGAAGAAGTCTTCGTTCTCCGTGTAAATCGTGACTGCCGGTGCCAGCTCGAGCGTCCATCGCCCAAAGGCTTTCGAAGCGCCGATCTCCGGTTTGATCGACCATCGATTACTCCCCACGTTGACCAACCTTGTGTCATCATACTGACCGAGCGGCACGCCGATTCGGAGGCTCGCGCCAAGAATAAGGTTCTGCTTGTAATTCTTAAACTGGGCCGCGGTCAACGCGGGTGCGCCGACAAAATTGATCGAGAATCGAAAGTATGGATCGGCGAAGCCGGAAATCTGGCGCGTGTGTGGTTGACCGAAGACAAGGCCCTTGGCGGTGATCCCCGCGAACGGCACGAGCAGCTCGAACTTCGCGGACTTGCCAAACACATTGAGGACGCGAGCGAAACCGAAGACGCCGATGTGGGCTTGGTTGGTCACATTCTCGATCGGCAGAGACGGATCGGTGAGGACGCTGCCGGTAGTGTAACCATAGCCCAGGAGAACGAAATTGAGTCCGGTCGGCGAGTTGCTGTAGGCGCGAGGTTCAAGATCCTGGGCGCGAATGCTTAGCGCAGCCTACCGCGATGATCAGAAAAGTTGCAACCAGGCTGATTGGTCGCACGGCTCGTCGCGACATACGGAGATCGCTATTGCTCGGCGCAATTCGGTGCCGGCGGCGAGGCCGATTGCTCGTTTGTGAATTGCAATTCTCGTGATGCTTCCGGACTCGTCGATTGGGACGTCACTTCTGGAGAGACGATCGATTCAGCCCCTGGACGTTCTACGGGAACAGACGTTTCGCTCTTCGTCACTTCGACGGATTGAGTTGGTTCCCCGGGCAGTTCTCCCGCAGAGTTGACAGGACTCCGCGCGTACCGGAGCACATCGGAAAGCTGGAGGGAAGCGCTCGATGATTTTGCCCTATTCATAAACGCCGGTGCTGCCCACGGACTGCCGTTAACATCAACGCGCTCACGCAATCTCGTGCATTGGACCAAGGTCCGATAGAAACTTTGGCAGCCCGGCTGTCATGCTCTATTCCAATTACCTGGCATGACGAAGGAAATCTCATGAAAACCATCGTCACCAAGAAATCAGTCTTCCGCGGGATCCGTCAGGCGGTCGCCGGCGGATCCGAGGCCGACGTGGCTAAAATCCTCGAGCCTGTTTCGAAAATGATGCACGGCTTCCCAAAGAGCACCTGAATATCTCGTATGGCAACCACACGGCTCTCTTGGGTTGATCGCGTCCTGCATTCGCGTGGCGGCGATGAGAGCGGCTCCGGCGTTGCGCCGATGGAGAGCCCACTCCCGGCGCCGGCCGATTCTTACAAGGAACCGGAGAAGAAGCGTTGGGTCGAACCAGTGACCGCGCTGCTCATGGCTCTGGCGACATTGGGCACTGCCTGGTGTTCCTATGAATCGGCCGCATGGACACGACGGGCGAATCGACTCTTGAATGAATTCAGCGCGCTCGAGCGCCGGGCCAGTCTGTTAAGCATACAGGGGATGCAGGCGGCGACAATTCACACGGCAATGTTTATGGAATTGCTCGCCGCCCAGCAGGCCGGGAATGAAAAACTGGCCCAGTTTTACGCGCAGCGTTTCCCGCCCGACGCGCGGAAAGCCTACGAGGCCTGGATCGCACAGAAGCCGTTCGAAAATCCCAAGGCCGATCCCCATCCCTTTGTCCCGAGACTCTACGAAGTCCGGGGAACCCGCGAGGCCGCTGCCGCCACGGCCAGCGCCGCGGAAAAGCTGAAAACCTCGCGCGCTGCCGGCAACACCTCCGGCGAATACCTCGCCAACACCGTGCTCTTCGCCACGGTCCTCTTTTTTGCCAATGCCTCGAGCAAATTCGAACAGCGCCGCGTCCGCGTAGTCGCCTTCCTTTTTGCCGCGGCGGTTTTTACCTTCGCGGTCGTCCGGATCGCGATCCTTCCGCTCTGAGCACTTTATGCATCATCCGAATGAGTTCGCACCGGCCTAACGAGTACAAAAATCAGGCATGAGCTGGAAACTGCGTAACAGAATCCGGAGTTATCTGCGCTCATCGCTCTGGATCATTCCGGTCTTTGCCGGGATGGCGGAGCGAATTTTCCGCGCCATTGTCCAGGTGATCGAGGCGCACACAGGCTGGGCGTGGTTCGATCTCGGAATCGACGGAGCCAAGGCCCTCTGCAGCACCGTCATTACACTCAGCCTTTCCTTCGTCGTCTTTACGTTTGGCTCGCTTCTCGTGGCGATCCAGGTCGCGAGCGGCCAATACACGCCGCGCGTCATCGCGACGACACTGCTCCGGGACAACGTGATTCGTTACACGGTCGCCTTGTTTGTTTTCACGCTCCTTTTCGCCGTCAGAGCAATCAATCGCCTCGAGGGCAACGTTCCGCAGCTCTTCCTCTGCATGGTCGCCTCGCTCGGGCTCATCTGCCTTGCGGCTTTCCTGTTCCTCATCGACTACGCCGCACGCCTCCTACGCCCGGTGAGCCTCGTAAAGCGCGTCGGCGACGAAGGGCTTCGCGTGATCGAAAGTGTCTATCCCGAAAAGGCCGCGAGCGAGCCAGTCACCACCACGACGCCGGAGGGCGTCGGCCCCGTGGAGCAGACGATCCTGCACCGCGGTAGATCCGCCGTCGTCCTCGCGGTGAACCTGCCACGTTTGATCGAGGAGGCGAAGAAAGCGAACGGAGTGATCGAGTTCGCGCCGCAGGTGGGCGATTTCGTCGGCGCCGGCGAACCACTCTTCCTGCTGCACGGCGGCGCCGCGGCGATCGATGACGAGTTGTTGCGCGGGTGCGTGATCTTCGGCTCCGAGCGCACGATGGAGCAGGACCCGCTCTTTGCCATTCGCATTCTGGTCGATATCGCGATCAAGGCGCTCTCCGCGGCGATCAATGATCCGACCACCGCCGTGCTCGCGATCGATCAGCTTCATCGACTGCTGCGCAGCGCCGGCCGTCGCAATCTCCGCACCGATTACATCCTCGATCAATTGGCCACGCTGCGCGTCATTTTTCGTACACCTGATTGGGCTGATTTCGTGCACCTCGCCTTCGTCGAGATTCGATTTTACGGCGCATCGAATATCCAGATCGCGCGGCGACTCCGCGCGATGATCGTCAATCTCGCGAATACGCTGCCCGCCGTTCGTCACGCCGCATTGCGCCAGGAGCTCGATCTCCTCGACCGCACGCTGGACAAACTTTACGTCCTCCCCGAAGACCTCGCCCTCGCGCGCATCCCGGACACGCAGGGCCTCGGCGGATCGACCGATGCCACGGCCCCGAAATGGGGCGTGTAGTGCCTAACGAAGCCGTCGTCTCCTTTCTCGCTGCGGCTTGGATGCGGCGCGGCTTTGCATCCGTTCTCGGTCAACCTGTTCCCAATCACAGCCACAGTCGTTAGCCACGGCCTGCTTCGGAATCGCCTTTGACGACTCAGCTCGCAGCCGGCGGTGGCAGGAGATAAAGAGCCGCGGCAAACATCAGGTAAACCGTCAGCACAAGCGCGCCGATGAACCAGGCGGATCGGCCGGAATTCGTCACCAGCGCCGCGGTCAGGGTGGCAAAGAAGACCATCGCGACCGCGCCGGGCCAGAAATTCAGGTCCATCGGCGCCGGCCCAATAAACCTGCTAAGCAGGACGAGAACCGGCGCGACAAAGAGCGCGATCTGGGCGGCACTGCCTAACGCTATGCTGACGCTCAGATCGAGCCGGTTCTTGCGCGCGGCGGAAAATGCCGCGGCCATTTCGGCGGCTGCGCCGACCAGCGCGACGACGATGAAGCCGACGAAGGCGGGGGTCATTCCAAAGGATTTGGCCGCTTCCTGAACAGATCCGACGAAGACTTCGCTCACGAGGGCGACAAAAACCGTGACGCCGGCGAGCGTTCCAAGGGCGAGGCCGATCGGCCAGGCCGCTTCTCCTTCTTCGGCCGCTCCGGCGAACAGCTCGACGTGAGTCTTGAGCGAAAACAACAGGCCCAGCGCGTAGGCGAGCAGAAGCAAGACGGCCAGCGCCAGACTCAACTCGCGATTGAACTTCTCGTTCTCCGCGGGCAGGCGCGCGCCAATCGTGGAGGGAATGAGCAGCGCGACCGTGGCCAGGAAGAGCAGGCCAGCCTGAAGTCGAGCCGCCACGCGGTTGAATTCCTGCACATGGTAGCGCAGGCCACCGAGGAGAAAGCAAGCGCCAAGCATGAACAGGGAGTTGGTCGTAATCGCGCCCGCGATCGACGCTTTCACGAGCGTGTATTGCCCGGCCTGCAGGGCGGTGATCGCAATCACCAGCTCCGTCAGGTTGCCAAGCGTGGAGTTCAGCAGACCGCCGATTGAATCTCCGGTCTTGGCGGCAACGGACTCCGTGGCGTGACTGAGCAGGGCGGCGAGCGGGACGATGGCCAGGATCGAGAGAACGAAGTGCAGCGTGTAAGCATGCGGCTGGAGCTTCTCCACCATGAGCACGACCGGCACGAAGACCAGCAGCCAGAGCAGCGGATTGTGACGGATTTCCTGAAGGAGTAGGCGCATAACGGTTCCCCTAGGTTCCACGAGGCGCCGAGGGCGGGAATAGGACCAAGGTCCGATAGGCGATCGCGGCTGGCTATCGCTAATGAAGTCCCGCAGGGAAAGGAAAAGAGATCATGCCATTCGATAAATTCGTTGACTACGAAACGCTCACGAAGGAGCGCATTGATGCGATGGCGAAATCGATTCGCACCATCAGTATCGAAGAATTAAAGAAGCTGGGGGAGGGCCTCTTTCCCTATACTGGCGACGTATGGCGGGACGCATTTTTTAATTTCCTCGCCGAAAATAAAAGCGCGACCTATCACCACGCGGTCACCCACGACGGCGTCAACCTTCTCTACTGCCGTTCCAAGGATAAGGGCATATGGTTTCTACCCGGCAGTGGACTGGGGCCATTGCAGTCGAGAGGGCGAGCGGTGATGAAGAAATTGGCCGAGGCTCATCCTTGAATGGGCTCACTGCACCAAGGCGGCAACCAAAATATGAAGCTTTCTGCCTTCCGCGCATCGCTGCTCCTGTTCACCACGAGTTCTGCGCGGGAGATGACAACCGGTAACTGGCCGACAGCGAATGGATCTCCGGTCCGGGGCGCTACCATACCATTTTTTGCTTTCCCAACTCCTCTGTAACCAGTGCTCTTAAAACTTCTCGCTGCGGGTCTTCTGGTAGCTGCAACGGTCTGCGTGCATGCAGTCGGTCTGGCTGGACTGCTAAGAGCCCGCCTGGGCTGGCACGGCCCGCCGCCCAACGGGTTTTGGCCAATGACCTGGATGCTGATCCGCGCCACCTGGTGTCTCATCTTGCTTCATGTGATCGAGATTTGCCTGTGGGGACTGTTTTACTTCTGCGTAGGAAGCATCCCTGATGCGCAAACATCGTTTTACTTTTCCGGGATCACCTACACCACCGTCGGCTACGGCGATGTTGTGCTGCCAGAGCGATGGCAACTCGTCGGTGCGATTGAGGGCCTGACCGGTATTCTGATGTGTGGCCTCTCCACCGGATTTTTCTTCGCCGTTGTCAGCAGGCTCCTGAACCGCGCTCTCAAAGCCAAGGATCCGTCAGAGTAGGCGGAGGTAAGCAGCGTCCTTTCTTGCCTATTCTTGCTGTCTTTTGACAACCGAACGCGCGATGCGAATGCCTTCTCGTCGCTGGGGCGCTTCTCGCAGCAATTCGATCACCGCGCCGCCCGGGCCGGTGCTACGTCCTGACTAGCTTCTTTTTCGCTGTCGCCAGCTCACTCAGCTTTTCTTTGCCGACCTTCAGATATTCCAGTTTCAGATCAGCGAGCGTGTCGATCACCGCGGGTGCGACCGCCACGCGAGTGAACCACTTTCGGCGGGGATGACACACCAGGGAGCATAGCTCGCGGCGGTATTTCGGATCGTATCCTCGTAGGCTTCCATGTCGCCATCCCGGTAATCGGGATTCCCTTCGTGACCAGCCCAAGTGGATTTCGCTGGTCGGGAAGAAGAGGAACGGGGCAAAGTCCTTTTAGCGCTTACGACTTAGTCACCGTCGGCGTGAACTTCAATCGCTTCCAGAAGCGCGCCGTTGTCGACCGGTTTGAGGAAAAAAGCGACTGCTCCTCCTTCCATCGCTTTGCTGCGGACCGCCGGGTCGTCGTTGCTCGTGAGGACAATCACCCTTGTTGAGGGCGAGATGTTGTGCAGCCTTCTTTGCACTTCCAGGCCGTTCATGACTGGCATCAGAATATCTAGCACGAGGACCTTGGGGCGATGAGTCTCCGCGTAGTCCAAAAAAGAGTGCGGGTCGTTGAACGACTTTGCTATCCAGCCTGCGGAGCAAAGCAACCGATTGGTTCCTTTCAGGGCGGACGGATCATCGTCGAGCAGGCAAATGGCGCCGCCGTTTATGTGAGATCCGTCAGACAATTCGATTGCTACCTTTCGATCCATTTGTTCGAAATAATCCCGTCGTGTTCAATTGCGTTCTCCCCTCGCGTCCCGCGGAGAGCGTGCGGACCTGCGATGCCAGCATCTGGCAAGACCGAACGGCCCCCGTCAGGAGCGAAGCTTTCTGCGGGCGTCCGGCGGTCAAAAGCTTTCATCGGTAATCCGGTATGAGCAAGAATCGTGACCTTTGAGCGCATGCAGTTGGAACGCCGGTCAATCAGAAAGCGACTGTCTTTACCCACGGACAAAGGCGTCACTGCGTTGTCCACACTGAAGGTTGAGACGTAAGTCGACTTCACGATCCTCCTCCGGCGACGCGATGCGAAAACGCACGCCGCACCGCCTGTAGAAACTGCGCGTCGTCAAAGGGTTTGATGAAAAACGCGAACGCTCCAGCCTGCATCACGGTGGCGCGAGCCGCCCTGTCCTCACGGCCAGTAATGAAGATCGTTCTCGCTTGCGGCGAGCGGGCACAGAGGTGCGCGAAGACCTCCATTCCCGTTACTCGATCCATCCAGATATCCAGGACGACAACTTCAACAGCATTATTCGCGATGTAGGCCAAAAAATCCTTCGGTTCGCTGAACGCACGCACCATAAAGCCGTCGGACTCGAGAAGACGGCCGGCAGATCGTCGGATGGATGGATCATCATCGACGAGACAGACGAGGTCTTGAGAAGGATTGTGAATCGGCAATCCGACAGTCTTAGGATTTTCACCCTTTAGGATCATGGTTTCGGCCCGCTTGTAAGAGACGGCGAATGGCAACAGCCGTTTACGCTGCAACCGATAAAGACGTCTCTGACGTCTCTAGAATTAACCGATTCGTCGGCGAGTCGGCATCAGACCTTGGTCTGATGTGGCGTAAAGGGGGCAGCGCCTGCCCTTTCTATCAATCGAACCAACTGGGCCACGGAAGTGATGCACAGCTTGTGCATCGCGCGGCCGCGGTGGAGTTTCACGGTCTTCTCGGCCATCCCGAGCTCGCCGCCAACCTGCTTGTTGAGCAGGCCGGTGGCGACCAGTTGCATGACCTCAAACTCGCGCGGAGTGAGCAAATCAAGCAACTCTCGGGCTTCGTTCTTTTCCGCCGCAACCCGCCGTTGCTCCGCGGATCGCGCGAGCGCCCGCTCCACACACTTGAGGAGCTCGCCCGGCCGAAACGGCTTCGGTAGAAAATCAGCCGCGCCCGCCTTCATTACCCTGGCACACATGGGAATATCGCCGTGCCCGGTAATGAAGATCAACTGCTCCTCCCGGCGGCGCCGGATCAGAGTTTCCTGGAATTCCAGCCCATTCAATCCCGGCATCTGCACGTCAACGATAATGCAGGCCGGTCCGGGGTGAGGAGGATGATCCAGGAAGTCCTCAGCGGATTCAAAAACCTCACTCTCGTAATCCGCCGAGTTCAGCAAGCGGCTCAGACCTTTTCGCGCGGACGGATCATCATCGATCACGAAAACGAGGGAAGGTGCGACGGTCATTTTGACAGTCACTTGCTTATCGGCAATGTGACGGAGAAGCAAGCACCGCCGCTGCGGGCGTTTTCCGCCACGATGGTTCCGTCGTGCGCTTCGATGATCGAACGCACAATGGCGAGCCCCATTCCCAACCCGTCCGGCTTCGTCGTGTAGAACCGCTCGAAGAGGCGGCTCCGCGCTTTTTCGTCGATGCCGGTGCCGTGATCGCGAACACTCAGAACAATCGTCTGATCGCCATTTCTCGCGGTGCTCACCTCGACTTTGCGATTCTCCAACGCTGTCTCCTGCATGGCATCGAAGGCGTTGCCAATCAGGTTGACCAATACCTGCTGGATCTGGATCGGATCACCGTTGACTGCCGGCAACTCGTCGGCCAGGGAAATTTGCAGGTGGCACGAATGCGCCGCCGCGTCGGGCTGGATCAGGTGCGCCACATGCATGACCACGTCGTTTACGGATAGTCGTTCCCGGATGGCCCCGCCTCTCTTGACCGTGTTGCGGATGTTTTGCATCACATTATGCGCGCGCCGCCCGTCCGCCCCAATATCTACCAAAATCTCACGCAGCTGCTCGAGATTCACGTTGCCCCGATCGATGAAGCGTTCACCGGCGCCGGCGTTACTGATGATGCCTGAGAGCGGCTGATTCACCTCGTGGGCGATGGAGGCGGTCATTTCACCGAGGAGACTGACCCGGGTGAGCAGATCGATCTCATCCCGCCGGCGTTGCGCCTCTTCTTCGGCCAGCTTCCGTGTCGAGATATCGACGATCGACGCAAGCACGAGGGAACCCTGAGGCGTTTGAATCGGGTTCAAATCGATCTCCACCGGGAACTCGCTTCCATCCTTGCGGAGGGCAAGTAATTCGCGACCTGCTCCCGCCGCGCGTCCCTGCGCCTCGGCGAAAAATTCGTCACGATTCGCGGGGGCGAACAAAGCAAAACGCTCCCGCACGAGAATCTCGACTGATTTACCGACGAGTTCGTCGCGGCCGTAGCCGAAGAGTTCTTCAACGTGCGCGTTGACGAGAACAATTCGTCCTTCAGCATCTGCGAGCACCACGCCGCTGGGCGATGCTTCGGTCGCGAGCTGGAAAAGTTGCTGCGCTTGTTTCAGGTCGGTCGTGTCCATCGAAACCCCCACAAGGCGCGTGAGCCTGCCATCTTTGTCACTGACGCAGTGTCCGCGCCCGCCGATCCAGCGGACACTGCCGTCTGGGAGCAGGAAGCGATACTCCAATTCGTAGCCGCCTTGCGTTTCAATGGCTCGCTTGATTGCGGACGCACGCTGCGTCCGATCTTCTGGATGCACTCGATTTTGAAATGCTACGTAACTGATCAGGCCATCAGGTTCGAAGCCAAATAGCTGTCGGCCCTTGTCAGAAATCCAGAGATCGTAGGTCGTGGTGTCCAACTCCCACACCCCCAAATGGGCGACCTCGGCTGCGAGTGCGACTCGATCTTCGATTTCGCGCAACGCCCGGTCCTTTTCCAGCAGGTCGGTGATGTCCACGCAGGCGCCGACGTAGCCGCGAAAGTTCCTCCTCGGCCCATAACGGGGCGCGCCCTGGTCGGTAATCCAGCGATATTCTCCGTCGTGACCTCTTCAGGCGATATTGCATGACGAATGGCTTCCGCGCATCGAAGGCGCTCGCGTAAGTCTGCAGGGCGTTTTCTCGATCATCGGGATGAATGCCTTTCGACTCCAGCCGTCATCAAGGTCCTGCTCCAAGCTTCGACCAGTGAACTCCAGCCACGCGTTGTTGACGAAAGTGCAAAGCTTATCCTCGGCTGTCACCCAGACCATACAGGGCGCCGCCTCTGCCATGGTTTAAAACGCTTCTCGCTCTCCGCTAACGAGCCTTCTGCGCGCCGACGTTTCATCAGATTTGCCAGCAACCCGAAGATAAGCAGCGCTTGTAGAAGGAACACCGATGTCCCGGCGATGATCCATCCTTTGTATCGCTGCCATGCGGTCGGCGGGCGGAACAAAATCGTGCTGCCGGGCGGCAGGAGCTTCTCATTGATGTTCCACCGCCGCAGTTCCCGGCCATCATAACGGGGTGGGAGTGGTCCCACGATTTTCGGCGGGAAACTCGAGGCCGATTCGCCGTGCAAGATGCGCACCGCGATGAGCGCTGATTCGATTCCCTCCTTTTCGGCCTGGTAGAGCCGGCCACCGACAATCCCGAGTCCGAGCTGGTGTTGGAAGATGCTGTTGATCGGCGCGTTCGCGACGGCGTGCATGCGTCGCAACGCCTCGTCCGCGTCGTGACTCACCCCCGCTGCGTCCCGCATCAGCAGAATGAAAAAAATGAACGAATCCGGCGGTAGCTTGCTGACCCGGTCGAGCATCTGATCGAATGGCAGATCATTCAGCCAGATGAAGTTGACCCGTTCAGCGAAAGGTTGGAAGGCCTGGCGAAAAGAATTCGCCCAGTATTTCTCTACCGGCGAGGCCCCGATAACGACCGCGATGTTTTTCGTCGAGGGCGCAATCTGGAGAATGTCTTTGACGAACCCGGGAAGGTCGAAATTTTCACCGACAAAGGCGGCGTTTGCATCCGCATCGGGCGGGAGACGTCGACGGTCCATTCCGCAATACAGGATCGGAACGTCCGGAAAAAGACGCTGCCGGTATTTCGCAACAAATACACCGGCGGGCGAGCCGATCGGCACCACCAGATCCGGCTGCCATTCGGCCTGGCGTTTTTGCAGATACTCAAACAGAGCGTCTTGCAGGTGAGGATCATCATAGCGCCCCATGTCCAGTGAGACTTCGTCGAGATCAACACCTTGGCCCATTTTCTCAACCAGTTCGGTTTCAAATGCGGTCGAGTGAATCGTAAACGGCGGTGCGACGGTCCCAAAGGAGTGAACTACCAGAACTCGCTTAGCCTGGGCCGCGCCCGCGCAAAGCGGCGCGAGCATCGCGAAACACGCACAAAAAAAACACAGGCAGCGGCAACCCGACTCGCGGCACGACCGGGTCGGCATCGACCAGCTCAACGTCGTGCGGCTCATTGTTGGAACGCCTAATTCGGGACGGCCGACGCTCGGCGTCGGTTCCTGCCCTTTTATTCACAAATCTTGGGCGGCTTTGCAAACCCAAATTCCTGCAGCCGCAGAAAGCTTTTGATGTTCCGGCGCTCAGACTGGCCGAGCATCACGCCCCACAGGCTGGCCGCGGGGCCCCTTTTCTCGCCTTTGTGCCCGGCAAAAACCAGACCCGGGCTATCGGTCGTCCCGGGACCGGAGCTATTGTCTTCAATAATAACTGTCGTGCCCGTACCTGTGACGGTGTCAAAGGTTCCCGGCGAATTCCTCCGGCAGGCGGACGCAGCCGTGCGAAGCAGGATAACCGGGAGATGCCCGCCGGGTATCGGGTATGATGAAATCAGGTAGAGTTTGGGGGTCTTTCTTTTGTAGGCGGCGCCGGAACTTCTTCCAGCTTCAGAATTTCGACGGGAACCGCCAGCCATTTGGCAACGGCTGACAGGTCGCGAAACGCGCGCGCCTGAATTAAAGCATTTTCCATCAGAGCTTCATACAGGCGGGCAATTCCAAACCCGACCACCTCGTCGGAAAAGAAGGCAGATTTAATCGGACTTACTCCACCAAATCCCTCGGCACGTTCCCGCGCGATCGTAAAGACATGACCAATTCGAATCGAGACCCGGGCCAGATGGCTAAAATCAATGAAGCGATCGAACGGACGGGAAACCTTTTCAACTCCAAAAACCCAGGCGAGGATGTCATCCAGCAGGCGATCATCGAGCACCCCATGTGGTTGCCACGTCATTAGTCGATGCTCTGCATGGTAACGGAGCTGCGGCGGACCTGGCACGCTCCCACGAAGGGAATGCGATGTGGTAGTTCGCGACGTCTTCATACAGGGCCGATTGGAGAATTTTGCCTCGGAGCGGGAAAAGCCGGTATAGGACGATGGTCCTACAATTATCATTCCTCGAGGAGACGCTGCCTGATCGGAGCGCCACGGCGAGGGACCTTAAAGATTGGCGGACTAAGCCCTCAGTCTAGCGCAATCGAGCTCTTCCCGTCCCGGTCCTAACCGGCCCGTCACTTGCAACGCGTGGGCGGATAAAACGCGGTCTTTTTCCGCCGTTTGCGCGCAGGCCTGATGGGGTTTGGACCAGGCAGGGTGGGCCCCCGGAAGTGAAAAAGGGAGTGACGCCGGCATGCGTCGCCCTGACTGAGAGTAGGCCGAAAAAAGAACTACCGCGGAGAACCTTCAAGACTGGCGGAATAAGCTTCAATCTCGGCGCGATCGAGCTTGCCGTCTCGATTCTTATCAGCGCGTCGCATGAGGGCGAGCCCGGCGCCGCCTCGACGGCCATACAGAATCGCTTCTTCAATGGTCACCACGCCATCCTCATTGGCATCCCGTAGCTTGAACGCCGAGATCTGCTTCGGGTCGCCGCGCGTCCACTCCTCCTGCGTCAACCGACCGTCTCTGTCTTTGTCACAAACCGCAAAAACTACGTAGACAAGATAGTCGCCCGCTTCTTCGCGGGAGAGCTTCCCATCATGATTGGCGTCGGCGAGAGTGAAACTATCTTGCCCGCCGCTCGCAGCCGAGGCCGACTGGTGATTACCATGGTTTGGCGCGCACCCGTTAGCAAAGCATAGAAAAAGTGCCGCTAATCCGACGCTGGCGCAGACGGAAAAGTAGGGCGTAGAATGATAATATTGCTTTTCATAACACCGAATGCCTCCATCGTTTCGACGTGTTTGGGCGGCGCGAAAATCTAGCAGCCGAGCGGCTATTCCGAGCGGCACAAGCTGATATGTGGCCTGACTTTTGACTTGGAGTATCTCGCTTTTCGATTTCACGGTCGGAATTTCACCGACAAGGCGCTCCTGACCGCGTCCAGAAACATCTGATCGTCGAAAGGCTTAATGAAAAATGCAACCGCGCCGAATTCCCGAGCAGTCTGCTCCACGCCAGGATCTTTCCGGCCTGTCATTATTATCACGCGAGTCTGCGGCGAAAGCTTTGCGAGTTTCGCCTGCACCTCCAAGCCAGAGATCTGTCCCATCCAAATGTCGAGCACGGCAATTGGAACAGGGCGCGTCTGGATGTAGTCGAGGAACTTCTCCGGCTCATTGAAGCCGCGGACCTGAAATCCATCGGATGCCAAGAGGCGGGCAACGGACTTGAGCACCGCCTGGTCGTCATCGACCAAACAAACAATTTCCGTCGTTGCCGATTCGTTGGACGTCATGCGTTACAGTGCGTTGCCTGCGTCTCCAGCGAGCGAACGAACCAATGCACACTAAGTCCTGTCTTGATGAGCGATAGTGGACTTTAGTCCGATGTCGAATCCGGCTCGCCGTCAAAAACTCGCGCGCGCGAGGTGATCTTCGCCGGAAGCAGGTATTTCCGTCCGTCCAACCGGGCGACGTGGCTTGGGCAGTATTGAACCCTCGACGCCGGATTTTCGTCAATCACCACGGAGGAGGTCGTCCGCTGCGCTCATTGCCCGAGCACGCTTGCCTCAGGCCTCAGGAGATCGGCAAGCGGACGAAAAAACGCGCTCCATCTTCCAGGTTTTCTGCGCCAAGTTCGCCGCCGTGCGCCTCCACGATCGAGCGGACAATCGTCAGGCCCATTCCCATTCCCTCCGGTTTGGTGGAAAAGAAGCGAGCGAAAATCTTGTCCGGATCCTCCTGCGGCAGACCGACACCATGATCGCGCACACTCACTTCCACCGAGCCCTTCGCAGCAGAAGTGGAAATCAGAATGCGGCGATTAGCCACAGGCGTGTGCTGCATCGCCTCGAGGGAGTTCATGATCAAATTCAGCAACAGTTGTTGCAGATGAACCGGATCGGCTTCAATCGCACCAACCCCTGGGGCAAGTTCCGTCTCGACGGTGGCGGAACGCCCGAGTAAGTCGGAATGCAACAGGCGCAGAACCTCCAGAATCGTTTGGTTCAATTCCACGCTTTTTCGATTTCCTTCGCCTTTCCGGACGAGATGGCGGATTCCGTGAATAATATTCCCGGCGCGCTGCGCATCGGCATAAACATCGCCCAACAGTTCTCCAAGCATCTCCAGATCAGCCCCGCCGTTGGCGAGAAATCGTCTGCCAGCTGCGGCGTTACTGGCGATCGCGGTCAACGGTTGATTCAACTCATGGGCGACAGACGCGGTCAATTCGCCCATTAATCCGACGCGGCCGAGACGCGCCATTTCTTCGCGTTGCAAACGAAGTTCGAGCGTCGCTTTCACCTGCGCCGTCACGTCAATGGCCACGCCCATCAGTTCGCTGAGCTGACCGACATCGTTGCGCAGGTAACGACCACGCGAGATGATCCAGCGCGTCTCGCCGTCGGACCGCAGCAATCGATACTCGACTTCAAACCTTTCTGAATCGATCCGGGCGCGCTCGATCGCCGCGTCCACGGCTCGGCGATCCTCTGGATGAACGCGGGAGAGAAAAACCTCGCGGGAAAGTCGTTCGTCAGGCTCAAATCCAAATAACTCCCGTCCCTTCTCGTTCATCCACGATTTGTGACGCCGGAAGTCAATCGTCCAGAGAGCGAGGTGGGCTGATTCCGCCGCCAACTCGATCCGTTCCTCCCGTTCGCGGAGCGTTTCCTCCGCCTCGGCCCGTTCTTCCATGATGGCAGCGAGGAACAACAACGGAACGGACATGAAGATCAGAAACAGTTGGACGGAAAGGGCGTTTTCTTCAGCCGATTTTCCGGCGAAAGGACCTTGCCCGTGCGCTACACCGATGATGGCGACAAAAGCCACCGTCGAAATCGTTACGGTCGCGCCACGCGAGCCAAACCGGACGGCTCCCCAGAGGAGGAACGGCAGCGGCAGATAGAGCAGCGCCGAATCTGCGTCGCTGGCCATACCGTTGAACAAGCCGAAACTGATCGCAATCAACCCAAGCAGCAAACAACTGCCTTCCAGAATGCGCCGGCGCGAAAGTTGGCGCCAGAAAGGAGATTCTCTTTTAATCCAAGTCACGATCGGTGCGGCAACCGTCAGAGCAGCCAGCACGTTGGATGTGAAACGAATGCGCCAGATTTCCCAGTAGCTGCCCTGACCCCAGTGGTTCAGGACGACGAACGCCGAATCCAGAAAAGAAGAGAGAAACGGTCCTAAAAACACGCCGCCCAGACAAAAAATTGCGACACTGGGCAGACGATCCAGCCGGACCTGCTGACCGACGAAATATCGAATTGTCGTTGCGCCGATAAGGGCTTCGCACGAGTTGCTAATGAACCAGCACAAGATCATCCGTGGCGGCACGTCACTTTCCAGTTGAACCAACCAGTGGGCTCCGAATGTCGCCAGGAGCAAAATCCACCACGTGCGGAACGGACTCAGTAAAAACGCCGCCAACAGGATCGCGTTAGGCGGCCAGAGAACCGACACCGGATGGGGTTGAAACGTCAGGGCGAAGCCAACTTTTGCGCCGAAATAATAAGCAACGAACACCAGAAACGCGGACATACCGATCGGTACCATGCGAGCAGAACGATCCTCGGCGGTTCGCGACCCAAGTGCGACGGAGAGTCCGCGACCCGCCTGCCACAACGCACCAATCCTGCTGTCGCGGATAACTCGATATTCGCTGCCGTTCATCTTCGCACCGGCGGGAACATAATCATTTGCCGAAAACAAATTCAATCGCAATGAGGTGGACTGGCTGCTCTTCCGGTGCTGGACTTCTCTGTTTGCATGAATGTCCGTGCTGAGCTCCAGCTCTAGGATCTCTCAGGTATCACGGGCGTGGTTTGGTCCGCCTTTCGGCGGGTTGGCGACACCGGCTCGCAGCAAGAGACAGCCATTAAAGGAACTGGCACAACGTGGATCGTTCGAGGCGCCGCCCAGCTCAGCTCGCTTCACGCCGCCATCGGGAGCCCTCTTGGGCGCGACTCACAAGCGAGAACATCAGGCGCGGAGGAAGGGCCGCCGTTTTGAGTGGCGCTTCGTCCAATTGCGATAGAGTCTGGTTGGTCGAATCGGGATTCCAAATATGTCAATTCTTGAAAAGGCAGCTCGCTTTGCCGCGATTGCCCTTGCGGTGCTGTTCGTTGGCCTGAGCCTCTTCGGCATCGTCGGCGCGTGGTTTGTGAGTCGCGCGGCGAGCGACGTCGCGCTAAAGGGATTTGGCGTTATCCAGATCGGCGTAGGTGTGGTCGATACGGGAGTGGGGCGAGTGGACGACCTCGTCGCGACGAGCCGGGCGGAAGTGCGCCAGGCCGCCGAAACCATCACCACCGTCGGTGGACAGAGGCCGGCGAACAGTCCCGTACTCAACGCGTTGAACGAGCGCCTGGAAACAAGTCTGGCGCCGCGTATCGCGCAGATGCAGCAGGCGCTCGCTCCAGTGCGGGATGCGGTGGCGGCCATGAGCAACGCGGTGAGCCTGGTAAGCTCGTTGCCGATGATGGCCGAGCGCGCGCCGCGGCTGGCGGCGCTGGATGAAACCTTGAATCGGCTCGAAGGGCTGTCCGCGGACGCGACGCAACTGCGCAGCACGCTGCGAGCCCTGGTGGTGGAGCAGAATAGCGACGCGAACCCTGAGACCATTGCCGCGCTCAAAGCGCTGGCTCAACGCATCGACACCAGACTGGGCGAGGTGCACACGAACGTGCAGAGCGGTGCGCGCGGACGTGGACGCATTGCAGGTCCGCCTCGAGAAACGAAAGTCGCGGCTGCTCTTCGTCTTCAATCTGCTGGCGCTGCTATCGACGCTGATGCTGGCCTGGGTCGTCTACACGCAGGTCATCGTGATCCGGCACCACTGGGCGTTTCTCCGCCCTTGGGAAGGCGCCGGAAAACCAACACCGTCATGAGATAAACGGCGCGGACCAGCGCGACGAGGAAAAGGAAGGAATAGACGTCACCCGTTTCATCTCCCGCAAGCGCTCACATCGACTTGGGGCGGCATTATTATCGGCGTCGGCGCGCTTCTTTTCGGTGACAGGGCGCCGTGGGTTCGCTCACCCCGAGCTTTTCCCCGATCACATCTTGAGGCTAGAATGCGATCAGGCGCTACGAGACGGCTACCTGGGTCGTGCGCGCCGCGTTGAAACGACGGAGGCCTGGATTACGCCAGACCGCCGATACCGGGCGCCTCACCACGCTCGCCTCGAGAGAACATGAGGTGATGCGAATCACGACGGCTACCTGACTCGCGTGAAACGAAGGCCCACCGCGCTGAGCGATTTGGAGTGGGGGGACGAGTGGCAATTCACGCTCAAAAAGTCGTTGACAGCTTGGTACGACTAAGGTCCTATAGCAGGCAACGCAATCTTTGCCGCACTATCACGCACAGGAGCAAACCAAAAACCTTCAAAATGAAAAAACTATTAATTCTTCCACTATTGGCAATGATGGTATTTCTCGTTCGGCCAGTGCAAGCCGGCGAAACCGTGGCACCGGCGCCGCCACCACCTCCGGCCCCGGAGGTTTATGGGACGGGCTTTTATGCGGCGATCCTGCTCGGAGCCAACGTCTTTCAGGAAACCCGCGGGAGCAGAAGCTTCACCAACGCCGAGGGGGACGTTCTGACCATCAATCCGAAGTCTGAGGCCGGTTTCTTTGGCGGTCTCAAACTCGGTTACGTTTTCGGAACCGGCACGATCCGCTTCGCACTCGAAGAAGACATGTTTTACAATGGATGGAAAAGGGGGGCCGATTCCAAGGTCGTGGATGTTAATGGCGTGGTCACCCAGACCAGCAGCTCGAGTATCAACATCAACTCCGGCGCTTTCCTCACCAACGGCATCATCAAGTTCGGCAATCAAAGATTCCAACCCTACATTGGCGCTGGCGCCGGTGGTTACTTTGCCGAAACCCCTGGTCTTAATGTCAATGGCTTCCAGACCAGCGGAAACGGCAATGCTGGCGGCTTCGCCTGGCAGGCCTTCGCGGGAGCCGATTACTATTTTAACCCCAAGACCAGCATCTTCATCGAATACAAATTCCTGGAATATGTCCACTACAACGACCACGTCGACAACGGTACCTGAATTCAACCAGCAGTTGATAGGCGGTGGCATCCGATTCCACTTCTAGCGCATCGTTTCCTGCCGGCTTTTGCATCGGCCCCTCTTCGTTGAGGGGCCGATTTTTTTATCTGGTCAAGCTCGCTCTGAATTACTGTCTCTCGATCACCGAAACCATGCCATGAAATCAATCCGCATTATCTGCGAGGCTGCTCGTCGAAAAAGTGGCTCAAGTTGTAGGAGCCATGATTGACTGGGACCGTGATGAGGATTGCGAACTCCCAATGATGGCCTTGAGGAATCACAAAGAACTAGGATCGGGTGAGCGACCGCCCGGCCCGTGGTGCGATTGGGCCACCGCAACCGCGTCGGCAGAATCGCGGCTCTGGTGCGAATGACCATCGAAATTCCAAGGACGTTGATCTGCTTGCCTCCCTCGCTCGGGATTTGAATCGGGTTCAGGGGGAAATTGGTACACGAAACGGCGCCTAATGCGGGGGCGCGGGTGTATCTTCGAGTTTCAGAACCTCCGCCGGCACACCGAGCCAGACGGCGGCCTTCGCGCGGTCGCGAAATGCCCGCGCATGGATCAGCGTTCCCTTCATCAGACCTTCGTACATGCAGGCAATGCCAAAACCGATCCAATTTTCGCTAAACAAGGCCGACTTCACCGGCATCACCCCGGGGAATTGTTCTGCCCGCTTCCGTGCAAAATAAAAAACATGGCTGGTGCGAACTGCCACCTCCGTTAATCGACCGAAATCAACGAATCTCCTCAACGGCGGCCACACTTTTTCGACATCACAAATCCATTCACCAATCTCGTCCAGCAGACGATCATCCAGGACACCTTGTGGTTGCCAGGCCACCAGATCATGAGCGGGATATGTCCGCAGGTGAGCCGGTCCAGGTAAAATTCTGGAGGCCGGCGAAGGTTCCGAATTGTCAGGCATAACCGGTTATTCAATACTGGAATAATTACGCTCTGCAAAAGCTTAAAACGGCAATTCAAGGGTGAAAATCGTGGTGGAAGCAATGCCCACCGAGAAGGATCCGCTCGCGATTCACATTTTCCTCTCGCGGCGGAACCTTAGAGATTGCGGACACCAAAAGTGGAGCCGCCTGTATCGGCAGGTAAGCCTTAGGTCTTATATGCCGCCGAATATCGAGCGGCTGACGCTCGAGGCGATGCGCCCGAGGCAATTCTGCGCCAGGTTGGCGCCGCGGTGCGGGGTAGAGATGAAAATGACCCGCCCGATCTCTTTCCGATGCCGGAAGACGAGCACCTTTTCGATGCTCTCCTTTGTCGCCGCGGAAAGAGGTATCTGCGTCAGGGTCTTCCGAAACATGTCGAGCCAGAGCGTGTCGCCGCTGTCGGTAATCATGAGCGGACCGCTGATTGGTAGGCCGCGATACATTCATGGCGTGAGGCAAAGATGTGATCCTCTCCGATCGCCGCGGCCAGGCCCAGACGATCAAAATTTGGATAGTCGCGCCGGTTGATCCGGGTAATTCCAAGGACAACGCCCTTTTTCTGCGAGATCCTGCTGTAATTCCAGGAAGGCCTTCCCCGCAGAGAAATCAATGTCGGTAATGGCGCTGGCATCTACGACCAGCCAGCGCACCGGAGTTGGTGACTCATCCACCAGTTGGCGCGCCTTTTCGGTGAAGCATGAAGCGTTGGCGTAGAAAAGATCCGAGCCGAACCAGAAGATCACCAGACCCGGTTCGATCATTTTGCCCGGTGTGGCTTCTTCCAGTCGCCAGCGATCGTTGACGTCGTGGAGAACCACACCGGTGTTGGGATGATAGCTGTGGCGCACATGTTGGAGCAATGACAGCACCATCGCCAACAGGATTCCCGGACCGACTCCGACGAACACGACCGTCGCCGTGGTGGCAATCGCTACCCCGAATTCCCGTGGCGTTTTGCGATAGATTTCCATCAGGCCGCGACGATCGATCAGTTCCAGGCCGATCAGAAAAACGATGGTGGCCAGGACTGCACTCGGCAGGTAACTGAGCGGACGGGTGAGAAACAAGAGCACCAGCAGCACCATCGTGGCGGCGGTGAGATGCGAAATCTGGCTACGGCCACCCGCAGCGTCCACCATGGCCGACTTGGTCGGGCTGCCATTGACAACGAAGGTGCCGCTGCAACCGGCGGCGGCATTGGCGAGAGCGAGACCGACGAGGTCCACATTCAGATCGAACCGATCGCGGTAGCGCACCGCATAGACCTGCGAGGTGGCCGCGCTCTGAGCGAGAATAACAATGAAGCAATATCCGGCGACAGGCAGCACCAATCCGATATCGCTCCATGAAACATCCGGCAGGCCAAGGTGAGGAAGGCCGCCGGGCACAGGCGCAATTACCTGCACACCGTGATCGCTCCATCGAAAATATGCGCTCGCTGCAATCGTCCCTGCCAGCGCCAGCAACGCCCCTGGAAAACGCGGAGCGAGACTCTGGGATCCAGCAATCACAGCCAGGACCACAAGCGAAATCAACAGACTCGACAGCTTTGTTTCCGGAAGATGCTGCGAAGGTAAAGAGCAAATTACCCGAGAAATCCATGACCGCCCTTTTCGAGCCCCAGCATGCCGTGCAATTCACCGAGGGCAATCTGTATCCCGACGCCGGAGAGGAAGCCCACCAGGACGGTGCGTGAAAGGAAATCGGCCAAAAAGCCAAGGCGGAATACTCGCGCCAGCAGGAGCATCCCCGCCGCCGCAAGGCCGACCAGGCTGGTCAAGGCGACGTATTTCGGGCTGTTGGCAGCGAACGCCATGGAGGTCAAAGCGCCGGCCACGATCGCTGCCGTCGCGGAGTCGGCACTTACCACCAGGTGACGAGAAGAACCGAAAATCGCGAAGGCCAACATTGGCAACAGCATGGTGTAGAGCCCGGTGATCACCGGCGTGCCGATGATCTTGGTGTAGCCCATGACCTCGGGAATGCCGAGCGCCGCTAACGTGATGCCAGCCATGATGTCCGGCATGAACCGCGCCTTGTCGAAAGGAAGGATTCCCTGGAACAGCGGCCACCGCCGCTCGTGGTCTCTTCCTTCCTTTGTTGCGCGGGCAGCGTTCACTTCAGTTCGAAATGATCTTATCCGCTGCTCTTTTCAACGAATATGCCAGGCGTTCCAGGATTGGGATCGCCGCGGCGGCTTGCGCTGACGCGTGTCAGCGAGATTTTATTGGTTCTCGACCGGCGGCGTGGTGGCCCTGGCTGAGATAGCGGTCTGCTCGTGGCGCTCAGCCGCGCGACGCGCAACCTCGCTCTCGCCTTGCTCGTGGCCATTAAGGATTTCGACGGAACGCAGGTGACTTCCGCGGTGATAGGCAATGGCCTCCTTCTTGTCGCGCTCGCTGTGTTGAGCATGGGCTGGCGGCTTTTCCTCCGAGGCGAGGTTTTCGGCCTCATCATCAAGGGCGTAGTATTCAAGCAGGTCTCCCAGTTCCTCGTGCAACCATTCCTTCGTCAGGCCAAACTCCTCGAGTGAATACTTGTGCTTGCTGCTAAAGTGGAGTTGTCGTGCATTCGCGCGCGTGAGTTTCTCCCGGTAGGCCTCGCTCATCGTCCATCCAAAGTGAGCATAAAGCTGCTCCAAAGTTGCCTTCGGATCGCGGGTCAGATCGCGGTAATCGATGCAGTAATATTGCCGCGGGTCCACCTTGTTTCGGAACTCAAAGAGATGTCGAAACCATCGCGCGGCGAGACGGGCGTAGGCTTTTGAGACCGGTCCGTCTTTTGTCAGGTCCGGCGAGTGCGCCTGCCAGACGGGCCAGAACACACTCACATGCGAAGCGACCGATTCATAGGGATGCCGGATGATGGTGATGAACTTCGCGTCTGGAAATGCCTCCAGCAGTGACTCCACCGCACCGGATGATTGCGTGGCTTTGGTCAGCATGGTCTTCTGGGGCCCGCTGGCGAAGAGGCGGCGTTGCAGACAGCTCCGGTAAAAGGTCATCACCTTGCGCCGTTTCGCCGGCGGCAAATCGTCCTGGAATCCCGCCTGCCACAATTCGTCGACGTGCAGGAAGAGCAGGAAAATTGCCTCGGTCAGAAACGTATAAACAAAAAAGCCATCATCCTCCTCCGGCTGATTGAACCGCATCTTGTGCAGGTCATCCCAGCCGCCAAACCATTTCTTCTCTGCCCAGGACACGATCCGCCCAAAGGGCCTGCCCAATCTTTGATCAAGCCAGACGAATGCGTCGAAACAACGCTGGAAGGTAACAGCTGGAAAAATGGTTTGGTAGAGCGCGTTGTAGACGAACCGCTCGTCATCCAAGCTCATCAGCTGCTGGGTAAGAGTGGATCCAGTTCGCGGTGGTGCCACGATGAAGACCGGCTCGCGGACCGGCTGGCGTTTGAAGCCGGGGAAGAAGAGATGATCAAGTGCCCGTCCGAAGGCCACGATGCTCCACATCACCCAGTAGAGAGCGGTGAAAAAGAGAATATAACCCCAGCGTCGGATGCTAAATCTTGATTTGAAGAGGGCCAGGTATTCCGCTTTCGCGAACAAACCTAGATCAACATACATAAGCGAGGAAGGCTCTTGATGAGAGGCAGGAAATCGGTTGAACCTCGGCGACCCCGGACCACCCGGCTCGCGGAACGGTGGAGAGTATCGTCATCCACGACCCTCTACGCAAGCTTTGGTTGCGTTCTTCATCGGGGCCGATGGCCGGTTGAGTTCGTTGCCTGGAAAGGCGGAGGGGCAATTGCGAGGATTGCGCCGGCACATTTACTGCGGCGAATGGATGGAGAGTCACGCCCTCCACATCTATCTGCTGCACGCGCCGGATTTTCTCGGCTACGAAAGCAATCTCGATTTCTTCGGCGAGCGCGAGCGCGGCGACGCATCAGCGATCGGTACGAGCGCGAACGTCCGACAAGCCGTGGATCAGCAGGACGCCTGCCTTTGGCTTCCCGGCGGAAAGATCACTCGTTAGTTCAAAACTCCGGTTCCAGTTCGGAGACCGGCGGCCCGGGTCCGACAGGCTGCCGCGGTTGTAGCGGTTGATCAGATCCCTGTCTGCCGGCTCGATGCGATCATAGACTTCGTTGTCGAGCTGGGCGAAGAGCCGCTTCTCCAGCGCGAGGTACTCCGCGAAGCTGTGCACTGGACTCGCGGCGGTGAATTCCGCGTCGAGTCGGGCTGTGTGCCAGACCTTCAAGTCCGGCTTCTGGTTCAAGAGATAAATCCCCAAAACCAGCAGCACAAGGCAAACCGCTATCAACCCGGAGGCAGCCGCCTTCAGCACGCGACAGAGCAACCGGGCCATCGTTTTCATGGCGCCAATTGCCAGGCGAAAACAGACGGGACCCCAGCGCTCCTATTTGCGGCTTTCGTCTCGGTCACTTTGCCTGCTCGCTTCTGAAACCGGCTGCGCACGACCTTCCTGATCTCCACCAGGGTAACGGGAACGAGCGCGAGAATGAAAATGAGCCACCAATCAGAGCCGAAAGTCGGCGCCGAGACGAAGAAGACTTTCCTCGTGAGAGGAAACCAAAGGAGCGAAAGTTGCATGACGCTCGACAAGACAATCGCGCCCAGAAGATAGGGATTCGAAAAGAGACCCAGCTGCGGAAGCGTGCGCCAGTGACTCCGGCAGGCGAAGGAGAAGAAGAGTTGGGCGAAGGTCGTGATATAAAAGGCCGTAGCCTGCGCATGCGCGATACCTTCCTTGAGATAGGCATAGGAGAAGCCGGCGATCGTTACCACCGCCATAGTAAGACCGTGCAGCAGGATCCGCCGTCCGCGTTCATAGGTGAAGAACGGTTCCCGGGGCGGGCGCGGCCGGCGGCGCATCACATCGGTTGCCGGTTTCTCCATCGCCAGGGCGAGGGCTGGGATGCCGTCGGTAATGAGATTGATCCAGAGCAACTGGAGCGGAATGAGCGGCACCGGCCATCCGACGACGGCCGCAAAAAGCACGAGTGCGATTTCGCTCGCGTTACAAGAGAGGAGGTAATGAACAAACTCCTGAATGTTGTCGTAGATGCCGCGGCCTTCCTCGACCGCGTTCACAATGGAAGCGAAATTGTCGTCGGTCAGCACCATGTCGGACGCTTCCTTGGTCACGTCGGTGCCGGTGATTCCCATCGCGATGCCGATGTCTGCCATCATCACGGCGGGCGCGTCGTTGACGCCGTCGCCGGTCATGGCCACCACTTCGCCCCGTGCTTTGAGCGCTTTGACGACGCGCAATTTGTGTTCCGGCGAGACGCGCGCGTAAACGGGAAGCTTTTCGACCTGGGCTGACAATTCCTCATCCGAAAAACCATCGAGCTGCGCGCCGGTGACGACGCGATCCTGCTCGCCCGCAACGCCTGACTGTCGCGCCACCGCAAGCGCCGTGGCTGGATGATCACCGGTAATCATGACAGGCCGGATACCGGCCGATTTGCATTTCGCCACCGCACTGCGCGCTTCTTCGCGCGGCGGATCGATCATGCCCGTCAGCGCCACGAAAATCAGATCGTGCTCGGCGTGGGTCTTGAAATTTTCATCGGCCTCCCGCCAGGCCAGCCCGAGCACGCGCAGCGCGCGGTCCGCCATCTCGCGACTTTTTCCCCGTAGCTCCTCCCGCCGCGATGGAGAGAGCGGCACGACTTCGTTAGGCCGCTGCTCGAAGGCGCAACGCTCGAGGAGAATCTCGGGCGCCCCCTTCGTATAGATGGCGGTTTGCTCATTCGTGTGCCGCACCACCACCGACATCAACTTGCGTTCCGAGTCGAAGGGAATTTCGTTCGCGATTACATCCTCGGGATCGCGGCCGAGACCAGCCTTGCGCGCCGCGACAACGAGCGCCCCCTCCGTCGGATCGCCGACGATGCGCCAGCGCTCGTCCGTCTCGTCAGGCGATGCGAGGTGTGAGTTGTTGCACAAAAGTCCGATCTTCAGGGCCAGCGCGAGCTCCGGTTCCTTCGCCAGCTCGGCGCGCCTTGAATCCGCCATGAATTCGCCTTTAGGTGCGTAACCGCTGCCGGTGACTCGATATGCCTGCGTGGCAGTGACGATTTCCGTCACCGTCATTTCGTTGCGCGTCAGGGTTCCCGTTTTGTCGGAGCAAATGACCGTGACCGAACCGAGGGTCTCGACGCTGGCTAGATGGCGGATAAGCGCGTTCCGTTTCACCATCCGCTGCAAGCCGAGCGCGAGCGCGATGGTCACGACCGCGGGCAAACCCTCCGGCACCGCCGCAACCGCCAGGCTCACCGCGAGGAGAAAGGTATTCGCCAGACTCTCGCCCCGCCAAAGTTGCAGGATGAAAATGAGCGCGACGAGCGCGAGGCAGGCAAAGATCAGGACGCGCCCTAATTCCTCAAGACGCTTCTGGAGCGGCGTTGGCTCGCGCTCTTCGCTTTGCAGGAATCCGGCGATGCGCCCGAGCTCGCTCTCCATCCCGGTCGCGGCCACCACGCCGCGCCCCTTCCCTGCGACCGCGCTCGTCCCCATGAAGACCATGTTGATCCGCTCGGCGATTGTTGACTCGTTAGGCAAAACCGCGCCGGCATCCTTTTCCACCGGCGTCGATTCGCCGGTCAGCGCGGCTTCCTGCGCTTTCAGCCCGAAGTTGCTGATCAAACGCACATCGGCCGGCACGCGATCGCCAGCTTCCAACTCAACGACATCGCCGGGCACGAGTTCCTGCGCGGCGATGTTGTGCAGAACTCCGTCGCGCAAGACTCTTGCGCTCGGCGAGGAGAGTTTCCGCAGGGAAGAGAGCGCTTCCTCCGCCTTCCGCTCCTGCAAAAATCCGAGGAGCGCGTTGAGCAGCACGATGGCAAAAATCGCGCCCGCCTCCAGCCAATCGCCGAGCGCGCCGGAGAGAATCGTGGCTGCAATCAGGATCCAGATAACGAGCTGATTGAACTGCTCGAGCAGGTTCCGCCACAGGGGCGGCGGTACCGTTTCGGCGAGTCTGTTTGGCCCAACGCGGGCGAGCCGCGTTTGAGCCTCCGAGGTCGTGAGTCCTCTTTTCGGATCCGTCGCCAGATTCTCCGCCACGGTGGAAATCGATTCGGTAAAAAAGGAGTGCCCCATCTGCGGTTGACCTTGTGGCGGCAACTGTAGCCTGATTCGGGCCATGCAGTGCAACACTGGACCGCAACTGATTCGTTCGCCTTGGCCTAACGACTTGCGAATCTCGGCGCGCTTGTACGCCTGACGACCGCCGGCGCCCTCTTCATCCTTCCGCCCTTTCCCGGCTGGGCACGACGAGCACGGGAGACCTGGCATGACGAACAATCTGTTCGGCCGTGCTCCCCATCACTATGTGCCGGAGTCCGGTTCGGCCATGCGTCGCGGTCACGACGAGATCGTTTCGTGTTTGACCTCGCCAAAATCCGTCGCACTCAGCAGATCGGCCATGTGGGCTTGCGCCACTGTTGCCCGGCAAAACTGGCGTCCGGCAAATCGTCCGCCGTCGCGCTGCTTCG
Organism: uncultured Verrucomicrobiae bacterium; assembly: GCA_963776615.1. Lineage (GTDB taxonomy): Bacteria > Verrucomicrobiota > Verrucomicrobiia > Chthoniobacterales > UBA10450 > Palsa-1392. The sequence goes on along the minus strand of CAVZNJ010000016.1, from coordinate 4,541 downwards.
GACGGCTACGCCCGCGTCCGCATTGCCGCTCGCGCGCAGCCGATCGTAGGCGGCTAGGATTTCATCCCGGAGGGCGTCGGGAAAGGGCGTGGCCAGAATTGCCTCGCGAACCTTTGCGGCGCAGTCACGTAACGCCTCGAGGTTTCGGGTATCGACCCCGCGCAGGAGATCATCGATCTTGCGGTCGAGCCCTCCGGTGCTGAGAAAATTGCGATACGCCTTGGCCGTGATCGCGAAGCCATCCGGCACTTTCACGCCTGCGGCGAAAGTTCCCGGAACATCTCGCCTAACGACGCGGTCTTGCATTTCGTTGAATGTTTTGATCCACCCGGCTTCGCGCGTCGCGCGATGTTGGGGCTGCGGCTTTCGTCTCTCTCTCTGGTATATCTGTTTTCATGGTTGAATTGCCACTTTCAGGACGCCATCGCGCCGCGAACCGAAGAGCTCGTAGGCTTCGACGATTTGATCGAGCTTGTAGCGGTGCGTGATCAGCGGTGTGGGATCGAAACGCTTGCTTTGCACCATCGACATCAGGCGGCGCATCCGCTCTTTGCCGCCGGGACAAAGCGTCGTCACGATCTTGTAATCGCCCAGGCCGGCGGCGAAAGCATCGTAGGGGACCTGAAGTTTTCCCGAGTAAACCCCAAGGCTGCTCAGCGTGCCGCCGGGGCGCAGGCAACGCAGCGCGTTCTCAAACGTCACCTGCAGGCCGAGCGCCTCGATCGCGACGTCCGCGCCGCCGCCGGTCAGTTTGTTGATCTCTGCGACCAGGTCGCCGCGCTCCGGGTCGAGGACCACGTCGGCACCCATCCGCTGCGACATTTCCATCCGCACCGGGTCGCCGTCGACGCCGATGATGAAGGACGCGCCCATCAGTTTGGCCCCGGCCGTCGCGCACAGCCCGATCGGTCCTTGCGCAAACACGACAACGGTGTCGCCGAGATGAATGTTGCCCGATTCCGCGCCGCTGAACCCGGTCGAAGCAATATCGGCCAGGAGCACGACCTGTTCGTCGCTCAGGTCATCCGGAATTTTCGCGAGATTGGCCTGCGCGTTTGGCACCAGCAGATATTCCGCCTGCGCGCCGTTGATCGTATTGCCGAAACGCCAACCGCCGATCGCTTCGACGCCTTCGCCGTGTCCGCATTGCGACCATTGCGCCGACAGGCAGGCGCGGCACTGACCGCACGGCGTGATCGCGCCGACTAGGACCCGGTCGCCAATCTTGTAACCCGTCACGCCTTGACCGAGTTCTGCAATCACTCCGACCGGCTCGTGCCCGATCACCAGCCCGGGTTTCACCGCATATTCCCCGCGCAGGATATGGAGATCAGTTCCGCAGATCGTCGTGAGAGTGATCCGGATCACCGCCTCCCCAAACCCGGCGGTCGGGCGCGGAACTTCGTCGACGCTAATCTGATTGGTTGAGTGAAAAACGGTGGCTTTCATAATTTTCCGCGTGGTTCGGAGTCCACGCAAAAAAGTACCGCGGGGCCGCCCGGGCCGACAACCGTTGGTTGCGTTTCACTGGCCGAAAGGCAGGATATTCAAACGCCAAATGATGCCAAGACTGGCCGCCGCACGCGAGCATAGCTTTGCGGTAAAAAATCCGATCACCGTTATAACCAGAAACTCAGAGATCCAGGTCCCACCCCTGCGTTCGTACGTAATTCGCTCATTGTTTTCTTGATGCCTGACGCTTTGTAGATGAGCTTCGATGCTTTCGTCAGGAGGACGTGCGTAAAGCGAGAGCCAAGCGTCACCAGAAGGTGAAACAAAACGACGCTCATGATTTATCGTGTCTTCCGAGAGTAGCCTCCAATCTGGTGGAACTATCGCGAGATAGTCTGGGCCGCCGACTGGCTGCTTAGCGCCGACAGAAGACGTGGCGCTTAAAAGCGCGATGGCAAACAGGAAAGCCGGAACGATGCATCTTCTGGTACAAGCGAGTGATTTAACGCGAGCCATCATTTTGGGCAACCAAAGTCAAAGAGTGTCGCAATTGAACCAGAGCTCAGTACCGGAAAGGTTCATCCGGGATCGCGGGGGCGCCGATCTGCGCTAGGCCGGGCGTACCACCACGGTCGAAAAACGGCGTAAGCTCCGGCGTGCTTGGGCGCCACTGAATTGCGAAGTTGCTGATCCGCGACCTTTCGGCCGTCCCACCACGGCTGGAAAAGTGGCGCTGGATAGTCGGCGTGGCTTTGCCCCGCTGACTTGCTCGATTTTTTTGGGGTGTTCTGAATGGTGGAGCGTTCTGGTGTTTGCTCATGGTCAGGCGCCAAGTCAGAATAGGAGGATGATTGTTCAGATTTGCCGATCTTGGGGCGCCCCTGTGCCTTGCCCGTGCCATTTGCCGTGTCCTCCGAATTAGGATTCGTTTAAGCGCGCGGTCAATTCTCGCTTTTTTGGCGTGTTCTGGTTAGCGGGGCGCTCTGTTTGCTGATGGTCAGGCAGTAGGCTGGCCGAACAGGATTCGGAGGTCGGCTGTGTTCAGATCCGGAGACCTCGGCGTCAACGTTTTGTGTTTTGCCCGCGTGATTTCCCGTGTCCTGTGAGGTGGGAAGTGCGGCAGGCTCCGAATGCAAAGCCCCTCCAGGGTTAGGACCGCTGATCTGTGGTGATTGTCGTTCGTGTGTCGTTGGAGGAAGGACCAGAGGCTGACCCGACGGCCCGGGTACAGGCTGTATAATTCCAGCAGGCTGCGCGATTGGTGTCGAAGCCACAATGTGGAGCTCTTCTCGCTGGCGATTGATCATCGAGGAGACAAGCCCGCTGCCTAAACTCCTCCGGTGATCAAGCCCACCGCTAAGAGGCGATACCGACGAACGGAACTTTTTGGCAGCGCCAAGACGCCCCATTCTGGATGGCCAAGCTGCTCACGCACTAATCTTCCTCGCGGGTTCACGCTTGTGATCTGCGCGAAACGCCTAAGGAGTTCAGGTGTTCCTTGATCTGGTCGACGCAACGAAGTTCCGCGGCGGCTATTGGAACAAAACAATGCAGATGACCTTGATGAACCGGTTGGAAATCTTCGCCGTTTTACTGGCATTGGGAGCAGTGATCGGGGCAGAGCTGCCCCGGCACATGCCAAAGGCTGCATCGAAGGTGCCGTAGTCGGGGGAGTAGCCGGTCACATGGTCGGACATGGAGCTGCGGGTGCGGCTGTTGGTGTCATTGGGCACCACGAGGCCAACGAGCGTCAAACACGAGATCAAAATCGCTACAGCGCCCCAGCTCCCGCGTCATTAAAGCTAGTCCTAATACAATGCTGTCGCGTAAAAGGCGGCGCCATCTGCACTTTGCCTTGAAGCCGGCTACGGCAGAGCTAATCGTTGATAGGCTCGTTCCGGCGCTGTGACTTCTTTGCCGCCTTCCGCGCTACGTCTCGCATGTCTGCTTCATCGTGGCGCGACGAGCCTTGGGCTTTACTGAAATCTGGGTCTGGTTCGCTTGATTGACGGCCCACTTTGGTTTCCTGCGACGTGCTGGCATGAGGATCTTTGTTCATCTTGATTCTCCGACGCTGCCTTTCCCAACGCGCTTCGGCCTGTGGAGTTCGGGGCGCCCGGATTGATCGACGAATTGCTGCACAGTCGCTGCCAGCAGCGGCGGCTTGCCCGGTTTGCGCGTCTCGTCGCGGGTCCAGACCGCGCCGCCAGTCGGCCAAAAAGCAGCCCGATCGGGCTAGCCCATATCGATTTTTGCTCGACAAGCTCCTCGCTACATCATCCAGGGGATGAGCGGCTCGAGCGGCGCTGAATTGCTGTGCTGCTGCGAAACGACGCGATGATTTCAGTTTGATGCTAAAGGCAAGGCGCGCGATAGTAGGGAACTTGAGCCGCTTTCGAGCGTTGAACTTGGGGTTTCAAAACCAAGGTATCTGTTGATGACTGTGAACTACGTAACCCCGTTTGGGGTGTTCAAGAGTTTCGTGGAGTTCTATCCGAAATTGGGTGCCACGATCGCCTTTAGCACTATGGCTGCTGCCGCGAGAATAATTCCCACCAGCGGTGCTGCGATAAGCGATCCGCCTCAAATTGCAAAGGGTCCGGAGGTTGTCTCGCCCGCGAACAATTCAAGTCCTCGGAAGCGAAGCCCTGCCCGCAAAACACCGCGCAAAACCTCCAAGCGAGCCACAGGCCGCCGGAAGGCCGCCTAAGTCAGCATGTCGATTTCCTGCCGCCCGTGCGCGCCGAGTATCTCCTTCGTACCATCCGGGCGAATGCCGAGCGCAATACAGACGGCCTTGTTACGGACAAAGCCTTCGTCGCGGATTTTGACCCGTATCGCGTCGAAGAAGACCAGCGGATACCAGACATCCAGCGGTCGGTTCTGCCATTCCTCGACCTCCTCCAGGACCGCATCGGTGACCGCCGAGATCAGGTCTGCTGACACGTCGATGCCGTAGAGCTCCTCGAGATGGCCGCGGATCTCGCGCACGCTCATGCCGCGCGCATACATCGAGATAATCTTGTCGTCGAAGTCGGGGAGACGCCGTTGATACTTCGCGATCAGCTTCGGGTCGAACGTCCCGGCCC